>NZ_JBIVLK010000016.1:0-168207 GCF_044751215.1 Streptomyces sp. NPDC088730 | reverse complement strand
ACGACTGCCGCAGACGCGCGACGGCCGGGTTCGGGGGCGTGCAGGGGCGTCCCCGCAGGACGACGAACACAGACCCGGGTGCTCATTGCGTACCCGCCGCACGTTCGTCGTCCGAGGAGACGCCCCGGAGGGACCCCGAACCCCCACCCACCGGGAAAGGCGCACCCCGCACCCGGCGGAGCCCCCGCACCCACCATGCCGTCACCCGATGTCCGGCGGGTCCACCCGAATGCGTACCGGCCCGCCACCGCCACCGCCCCGCGACATCCGGGCCGCCTGCGCCGACTTCAGCGCGGCCGCCAGTGCCGCCCCGCTGCCCGGACGTACCCGGATCAGGGCCCGCTCCCAGGTCTCCCCCGGCGGCGCGTCGAACGGCCTGCGGGGCCGTCCCGGCTCGCCCGAGGGGACCGGCACCGGGCCGAGCACCTCCGCGTCCGGCGGCAGCTCCGCGGCGGCCAGGAACGCGGCGAGCGCCTGCGGCTCACCCGTCACCGAAGCCATCCGGGACACCGGCGGAAAGCCCAGCTCGGCCCGTTCCGCCAGCTCACGGCGGGCGTGACCGACCGGGTCCCAGCGCACCAGGGCCTGCACAGGACGCAGCGTCGGCTCGGCGACAATCACCACCGTGCCGCCTTCCGGCTGCCCCCGTACCAACGCGGCGGCCGCCGTCCAGCGACGCAGCGCCTCCTCCCCGGCCCGCAGGTCGGGGCGGCCGACCATCGCCCAGCCGTCCAGCAGCAGCGCGGCCGCGTACCCGCCCTCGGCGACGGGTTCGGCGCCCGGGGTGCTGACCACGAGCGCGGGCTGGTCCGGCACCGAGTCCAGCACGTGGTCGCGTCCTGAGGTCCGCACCGGCACGGCGGGAAACGCCCGGCCGAGCTCCTCCGCCGTGCGCCGGGCGCCGACGACCTGCGCGCGCAGCCGGCGGCCCCCGCAGGCCACGCAGTGCCAGGACGTCTCGGGCAGTCCGCACCAGGCGCAGTTCAGGTCCCGCTGGTCGGGCGCCTCCAGGGGTCCCGCGCAGTGCCGGCAGCGGGCGGGCTCCCGGCAGCGCTCGCAGGCCAGCCGCGGGGCGTACCCGCGACGCGGCACCTGCACGAGCACCGGGCCGCCGCGCAGTCCGTCCCGGACGGTCTGCCAGGCGAGGCTCGGCAGCCTCGCGGCCCGTGCGGCGCCGTCCCGCGCGAGCTCGCCGTCCCCGACGGTCCGCACCAGGGGCGCCGCGATCCTGGTCTGCTCCCGGTCGGCGCGCAGCGGCAGCGCCCAGCCGCTCTCGACCAGCTGGGCGGCCTCCACGGTGCAGTTCGTACCGCCGAGCAGGAAGCCGCATCCGCTGTGCGCGGCCCGCAGTTCGAGGACCTCGCGGACGTGCGGGAAGGGGGCGTTGTCATCGCTGTGGCTGGAGTCCCCGTCGTCCCAGACGGCGACCAGGCCGAGACCGGCGACCGGGGCGAACATCGCGGCCCGCGTACCGACGACCGCCCGCACGGACCCGCGCCGCACGGCGAGCCATTCCCGGTACCGCTTCTCGGGGCCGGAGCCGGCGGTCAGCAGGGCGTGGCGGCCCTCACCGAGGATTCCGGTGAGCGCGGTGTCCACCCGTGCCGCGGTCCGTCCGTCGGGGACGACGACCAGTGCGCCGCGTCCGGAGGCGAGGGTCGCGGCGACGGCCCTGGCGATCTCCTCCGGCCAGTGCGGGCCCGGCAGAGCGGTCCACACGGCCCTGGGCGCGCCGCCGGAGGCCAGCGCGTCCAGGAACGCCGCGCCCTGCCCGTAGCGCGCCCAGCTGCCGGGAGCGGGCGGCGGGGGCGGCGGCAGGGGTTCGGGAGAGGGCTTGGACTCCGCGCGGGCGTTCCTCGGCGGCACCGCGAGCTGCAGGACGTCCGCGAGACTGCCCGCGTACCGGTCGGCCACGGCTCGGGCGAGGGCGAGCAGCTCGGGCCCGAGGACCGGTTCGGGCGACACGACGGAGGCGAGGGCGGCCAGCGCCCCGCTGTAGTCGGACTCGGCCAGCCGCTCGACCAGGAATCCGTCGATCAGGCCGCCGCCCTCGCGCCGCCCGCCCCGGACGTTGCGGCCGCCCGCGCCGAAGCGCACCCGCACCCGCACCCCGGGCCGCGCGACGGCGTCGAGCTCCTCGGGGACGGCGTAGTCGAAGTACTGGTCGAGGTGGAGTGCGCCCTTGTTCACCAGGACGCGGGCGACGGGCAGCTCACCGGCGAGGGCGGCCCCGCGCCAGGTCCTCGGTTTGGCGCGGGGCACCTTGGCCTGCCGCACCGTCTCCCGGATCAGCGCAAGCTGCTCCGGAGCCCCGGTGCCGGGCTCGTCGGACCGCTCGTTGTCGCTGCTCACAGCCAAATTCCTACCAGACGCCACTGACATTCCGTCCGGCTCGGGACTCGGACGCAACGCCGGAGCCCGGACACCGATGGGCGTCCGGGCTCCGGCGAAGAGGTGCCCGCTGGGCGGGGCCGGGGGCCTACAGACCCGCGGCTGCGCGCAGTGCGTCCACCCGGTCGGTGCGCTCCCAGGTGAAGTCGGGAAGCTCCCGGCCGAAGTGGCCGTACGCGGCGGTCTGCGCGTAGATCGGGCGGAGCAGGTCGAGGTCACGGATGATCGCGGCCGGGCGGAGGTCGAAGACCTCGCCGATGGCGTGCTCGATCTTCTCGGTCTCGATGGCGGCGGTGCCGAAGGTCTCGACGAAGAGGCCGACCGGCTCGGCCTTGCCGATGGCGTACGCGACCTGGACCTCGCAGCGGGCGGCGAGCCCGGCGGCGACGACGTTCTTGGCGACCCAGCGCATCGCGTAGGCGGCCGAGCGGTCCACCTTGGACGGGTCCTTGCCGGAGAAGGCACCGCCGCCGTGGCGGGCCATGCCGCCGTAGGTGTCGATGATGATCTTGCGGCCGGTGAGTCCGGCGTCACCCATCGGGCCGCCGATCTCGAAGCGTCCGGTCGGGTTGACCAGCAGCCGGTAGCCCTCGGTGTCCAGCTTGATGCCGTCCTCGATCAGCTGCGACAGCACGTGCTCGACGACGAACTCGCGGATGTCCGGTGCGAGGAGCGAGTCGAGGTCGATGTCGCTGGCGTGCTGCGAGGAGACGACGACCGTGTCGAGACGGACGGCCTTGTCACCGTCGTACTCGATGGTGACCTGGGTCTTGCCGTCGGGACGCAGGTACGGGATGGTCCCGTTCTTGCGGACCTCGGACAGCCGGCGCGACAGCCGGTGCGCGAGGTGGATCGGCAGCGGCATCAGCTCGGGCGTCTCGTCGCAGGCGTACCCGAACATCAGGCCCTGGTCGCCGGCGCCCTGCTTGTCGAGTTCGTCCTCGTCGCCCTCGACCCGCTTCTCGTAGGCGGTGTCGACGCCCTGCGCGATGTCGGGCGACTGCGCGCCGATGGACACCGAGACGCCGCAGGAGGCGCCGTCGAAGCCCTTCTTGGAGGAGTCGTAGCCGATCTCCAGGATCTTGTCGCGCACCAGCTGGGCGATCGGGGCGTAGGCCTTGGTCGTGACCTCACCCGCAACATGCACCTGACCTGTGGTGATCAAGGTCTCGACGGCGACACGCGACGTCGGGTCCTCTCGGAGGAGTGCATCGAGAATGGTGTCGCTGATCTGGTCAGCGATCTTGTCGGGGTGACCCTCGGTAACGGACTCCGAGGTGAAGAGACGGCGGGACACATCGCTCCCTGGGGTTGCAGCGGCTGCTGGCTGAATCATTGGCGGACGGGCCCGGGAGCTGCGCCCGGTACGGTCCTGGACCAGTTTATCGGTCGGCTCCGGCCGGTGGACAACATGTCTCGCCCTTTGGGAGTTCTGTGACATGTGGCACGGCCGTCCGAAGGCCTCCCGGGACGCCGTCCGGTGCCGTGTTCCCCGGGAACCGGCCGCCGGAACGGCGACACGAGAAATTCACGCAAGTCGTGGCGACACGAGGTCCCAGACCGTGTCGGCGAGCGCCTCCTTGGGCCCGAACGGCACCGGGGTCTCGCCGCCGTCGGCCGCCAGCACCACCGCTTCGTTCTCCTCCGCGCCGAAGGTCCTGCGCTCCCCCACCTCGTTGACCACCAGCAGGTCGCAGCCCTTGCGGCGGAGCTTCTCCCGCCCGTTGGCGAGGACGTCGTCGGTCTCGGCGGCGAATCCGACGACGATCTGTTCCGGCCGGGCGCGCCGCCCGGCGACCTCCGCGAGGATGTCCGGGTTGCGGACGAGCGCGATCGGGGCGGGCTCCTGGCCGTCCTTCTTCTTGATCTTCCCGGCGGCGTACTCGGCCGGGCGGAAGTCGGCCACCGCCGCCGCCATCACCACGACGTCCGCGTCCGCCGCCGCCTTCAGCACGGCGTCGCGCAGCTGCGTCGCGGTGCCGACCCGGACGACGTCGGCCCCGGACGGGTCGGGCAGGCCGGTGTTGGCCTCGACGAGCGTGACCCGCGCGCCCCGGGCGACCGCGGTGCGGGCGAGCGCGTACCCCTGCTTCCCGGAGGAGCGGTTGCCGAGGTAGCGGACCGGGTCGAGCGGTTCGCGGGTGCCGCCCGCGCTGATCACCACATGGCGGCCGGCCAGGTCGGGGGCGGCGGTTCCGCGCGCCAGCACGCGGCGGCAGACCTCGAAGATCTCCCCCGGGTCCGGCAGCCTGCCCTTGCCGGTGTCGACGCCGGTGAGCCGGCCCACGGCGGGCTCGATGACGACGGCGCCCCGGCGGCGCAGGGTGGCGACGTTCTCCCGGGTGGCCGGGTGCTCCCACATCTCGGTGTGCATGGCGGGCGCGAAGACGACCGGACAGCGCGCGGTGAGCAGCGTGTTGGTGAGCAGGTCGTCGGCGAGCCCGTGGGCGGCCCTGGCCAGCAGGTCGGCGGTGGCGGGAGCGACGACGACGAGGTCGGCGTGCTGTCCGATGCGTACGTGCGGGACCTCGTGGACGTCGTTCCAGACCTCGGTCGACACCGGGTGGCCGGAGAGCGCCGACCAGGTGGCCGCGCCGACGAAGTGGAGCGACGCCTCGGTCGGCACGACCCGTACGTTGTGGCCGGACTCGGTCAGCCGCCGCAGCAGCTCGCACGCCTTGTACGCGGCGATGCCGCCGCTGACGCCCAGAACGACCTCAGGCTTCTCCACTGCGTCTCCCCGCACTCGGGTACGTACTCGGATACGTACGCCCCCCATGCTGCCTCACGGTCGCGGACGCCGGTCCGCCGCCCCGGACACACCACGGGCCCGGCGGTGGTGACCGCCGGGCCCGTGGTGAAGGTGCGTTCTGCTGCTACTGCGCGGGGCCCTCGATGGCCTCGGAGGTGAGCAGGCCCGCGTTGATCTCGCGGAGCGCGATCGAGAGCGGCTTCTCGTGCACGTGGGTGTCGACGAGCGGACCGACGTACTCGAGGAGTCCCTCACCGAGCTGCGAGTAGTACGCGTTGATCTGGCGCGCGCGCTTGGCGGCGTAGATCACGAGGCTGTACTTCGAGTCGGTTGCTTCGAGGAGCTCATCAATCGGCGGGTTGATGATGCCCTCGGGCGTGGTGATGGAAGAGGACACTCTCTGCCTTCCGAAGGGGGTGAAGATCAAAGAAATCTTTGACAGTCAGGGGCTGTGTGGTGCGGTCCCGTACCGGCGCGACCCGTTCTTCGTTCAGTCGCCGGCGGCACGGTGGCCGGAAGCCTCCAGCATCAAGGCTAGCAGCTCACGTGCCACATCCTCGACGGAGGTATTGACAAGCGTCGTATCGAACTCGGATTCGGCGGCCAGCTCGATCCTGGCCGCGGCGAGCCTCCGGTCGATCACGGCAGGTGCCTCGGTACCCCGGCCGGTGAGCCGGCGCACCAGCTCGTCCCAGCTCGGCGGCGCCAGGAAGACCAGCTGGGCGTCGGCCATCGACTGCCTGACCAGCCGGGCGCCCTGGAGGTCGATCTCCAGCAGCACCGGCTCGCCCGCCTCAAGACGCTCCTGCACGGCGCGGCGCGGCGTGCCGTAGCGGTTGCCGGCGAACTCGGCCCACTCAAGCAGCTCACCGTTGGCGATCAGCTTGTCGAACTCCTCGTTGTCCACGAAGAAGTAGTGGACGCCGTTGCGCTCGCCGGGGCGGGGCTTACGGGTCGTCGCCGACACGGAGAGCCAGACCTCGGGGTGGACCTTGCGCATATGCGCGACGACCGTGCTCTTGCCGACCCCCGAGGGGCCGGAGAGCACGGTCAGCCGCGGACGTGCGTCCGGGGGTACGGGGGACGTCCCCCGGGATGTTGCAGCCATGGAGCGATTATCCAGGTTCTCAGGGGTGCCTGAGAACGTCAGGCGGGGCTGCCGCCGAACTCACGCTCCAGGGATGCGATCTGGTTGGAGCCGAGACCCCGCACCCGGCGGCTCTCGGAGATGCCGAGCCGTTCCATGATCTGCTTGGCGCGGACCTTGCCCACGCCGGGCAGGGACTCCAGCAGGGCGGAGACCTTCATCTTGCCGATGACGTCGTTCTCCTGGCCCGACTTGATGACCTCATGGAGGGAGGCGCCGGAGTGCTTGAGTCGATTCTTGACCTCGGCCCGCTCCCGGCGAGCCGCGGCGGCCTTTTCGAGCGCGGCTGCGCGCTGTTCAGGGGTAAGGGGCGGAAGAGCCACGCCTACGTCACCTCGGATGTCGATCTGTCGGATACGGACCGGTGAGGCAGCGGGAACGCCCCTCACCTGGTGAGCAACGCACAACCTGTGTGCGTTGGCTCTCGACGGAGACTAGCGGCCAGGGCCGCCGGAGTCAGCGAGAACAGACGAAAAGTCCTGGTCAGCCTTTGCCGACCGGGACATTCCTGGCATAACAACCGAGATTTTTGGCCAGGATTACGTCGACACGCTGTTACGTGGCATGGTCAGCCCTCCGGGACGGCCGCGCGGACCTCGTCCGCGAACCGCTCGGCGGCTTCGCGCAGCCCTGCCGCGTCCGGTCCGTGGCGCAGCACGCCCCGGCTCACGCTGGGCAGCACATCGCGTACGGCGTCCCCGAAGACCCCGGGCAGATCCGCGGGGGTCGCCCCCTGCGCGCCGATGCCGGGCGCGAGCAGCGGGCCGTTGATCGAGAGGTTCACGCCCGCGTCCCCGAGGGTGGCGCCGACGACCGCGCCCACCGAGCCGAGCCGGGTGGCGCCCTCGTTCTCCGCGGCCATGTGGTCGAGCATCAGCTGGGCCAGCGAGCGGCCGTCGGCCGCGGTGGCGCGCTGCACCTCGGCGCCCTCCGGGTTGGAGGTGAGGGCGAGCACGAAGACCCCGGAGCCGGAGGTCGCCGCCGCGTCCAGTGCCGGCCGCAGCGAGCCGAAGCCGAGGTAGGGCGAGACGGTGACCGCATCGGAGAACAGCGGCGAGTCCTTGTCCAGGTAGGTGGCGGCGTAGGCGCCCATGGTGGAGCCGATGTCGCCGCGCTTGGCGTCCATCAGGACCAGCGCGCCGGCCGCCCGTGCCTCCTGGACGGCCCTCTCCAGGACGGCGATGCCGCGCGAGCCGAAGCGCTCGAAGAACGCCGACTGCGGCTTGAGGACGGCGACCCGGTCCGCCAGCGCCTCGACGACCGTACGGGTGAACCGCTCCAGGCCGGCGACGTCGTCGTTCAGCCCCCAGGAGGTGAGCAGGGAGGCGTGCGGGTCGATGCCGACGCAGAGCGGCCCACGGGTGTCCATGGCGCGGCGCAGTCGCGCGCCGAAGGGTTCCAGGGTCATTTCACGGCCTTCCGGGTTTCCGCGCCGACCGCGTCGGCGAGGGTGGCGTACGGGGAGGCGGCCAGACGGGCGGCCAGGCCCTTGTGGATCGACCGGGCGTAGAACGGGCCCTCGTAGATGAAGGCGCTGTAGCCCTGTACGAGCGTGGCGCCGGCCAGGATGCGCTGCCAGGCGTCCTCGGCGTTCTCGATGCCTCCGACGCCCACCAGGGTGATCCTGTCCCCCACCCGCGCGTAGAGGCGGCTCACGACCGCCAGGGAGCGTTCCTTGAGGGGTGCGCCGGACAGCCCGCCGGTCTCCCCGGTCAGCGACGGCGAGGACCTCAGGCCCAGCGTGTCGCGGGCGATGGTGGTGTTGGTGGCGATGATGCCGTCCAGGCCCAGCTCGACCGCGAGGTCCGCGACCGCGTCGATGTCCTCGTCCGCGAGGTCGGGGGCGATCTTGACGAGCAGCGGGACCCGGCGTCCGGTGACGGTCCGGTCCGCGGCCTCGCGCACCGCGGACAGCAGCGGGCGCAGCGACTCGGTGGCCTGGAGGTTGCGCAGTCCGGGCGTGTTGGGCGACGAGACGTTGACGACGAGGTAGTCGGCGTGGGCGGCGAGCCGCTCGGTGGACTTCACGTAGTCGGCGGCGGCCTCCGCCTCCGGGACCACCTTGGTCTTGCCGATGTTGACGCCGACCGTGGTCCGGAAGACCGGGTTGCGGGCCGCCAGCCGCTCGGCCACGGCGGCGGAGCCCTCGTTGTTGAAGCCCATGCGGTTGATCAGCGCGCGGTCCGCGACGAGGCGGAACAGCCGCTTCTTCGGGTTGCCCGGCTGCGGTTCGCCGGTGACCGTGCCGATCTCGATGTGGTCGAAGCCGAGCATCGACATGCCGTCGATCGCGATGGCGTTCTTGTCGAAGCCGGCGGCGAGGCCGAAGGGGCCGTGCATCCGCAGGCCGAGGGCCTCGGTGCGCAGCTCCCGGTAGCGGGGGGCGAGCGCGGCGGCGACGAAGGTGCGCAGGACGGGCACGCGGGCGGCGAGGCGGATCCAGCGGAAGGCCAGGTAGTGCGCCTCCTCCGGGTCCATCCGCTTGAAGACCAGCTGGAAGAAGAACTTGTACATCGGGGGTGTCCTCGGTGTTCTCACGAAGAGGGGGACACCGTTTCCGGTGTCCCCCTGGGAGCGGGCCAGGACCGGCCCTAGGGCCTGTCCGGTGGATCAGGGTCGGGATAGGGCGCGCCGTCCGGTGCGGTGCATCGCGAGGCGCCGGAGCGTCTCGACAGCGGAGCTATTGGGGCGTTTCGGCAACGCGGCGAGGTGCCGTGCCAGACGCCGCGCCCCCGGCCATGATCCGCGGGACACGGCCTAGTCGCGGGCCGCGGTCAGATGTTCCGCGTGTTCCTGGAGGGAACGGACGCCCACGTCGCCGTGGTTGAGTGCGTCGATGCCCTGGACCGCCGCGGCGAGCGCCTGGACCGTGGTGAGGCACGGCACGGAGCGGGCGACGGCGGCGGTGCGGATCTCGTAGCCGTCGAGCCGGCCGCCGGTGCCGTACGGCGTGTTGACGATGAGGTCGACCTCGCCGTCGTGGATCAGCTGGACGATGGTCTTCTCCCCGTTGGGGCCCTCTCCCTCGGACTGCTTGCGCACGACCGTCGCGTTGATGCCGTTGCGCTTGAGCACCTCCGCGGTGCCGGAGGTGGCCATCAGCTCGAAGCCGTGGGCGACCAGCTCGCGGGCCGGGAAGATCATCGAGCGCTTGTCGCGGTTGGCGACGGAGATGAAGGCGCGGCCCGAGGTGGGCAGCGGGCCGTACGCGCCGGCCTGCGACTTGGCGTACGCCGTGCCGAAGACCGAGTCGATGCCCATGACCTCGCCGGTGGAGCGCATCTCCGGGCCGAGGACCGTGTCGACGCCGCGGCCGTGGATGTCGCGGAAGCGCGACCACGGCATGACCGCCTCCTTGACGGAGATCGGCGCGTCCAGCGGCAGCGTGCCGCCGTCGCCGTGCTTCGGCAGCAGGCCCTCCGCCCGCAGCTCCGCCACGGTCGCGCCCAGCGAGATCCGGGCGGCGGCCTTGGCGAGCGGGACCGCGGTCGCCTTCGAGGTGAAGGGGACGGTCCGGGAGGCGCGCGGGTTGGCCTCCAGGACGTAGAGGATGTCTCCGGAGAGCGCGAACTGGATGTTGATCAGCCCGCGTACGCCGACGCCCTTGGCGATGCCCTCCGTGGAGGCGCGCAGCCGCTTGATGTCGTAGCCGCCGAGGGTGATCGGGGGCAGGGCGCAGGCGGAGTCGCCGGAGTGGATACCGGCCTCCTCGATGTGCTCCATGACGCCGCCGAGGTAGAGCTCGGTGCCGTCGTAGAGCGCGTCCACGTCGATCTCGATGGCGTCGTCGAGGAAGCGGTCGACCAGGACCGGCCGGGTGGGGCTGATCTCGGTGGACTCGGAGATGTACGAGGCGAGGCGGGTCTCGTCGTAGACGATCTCCATGCCCCGGCCGCCGAGCACGTACGAGGGGCGTACGAGGACGGGGTAGCCGATCTCGTCGGCGATGGCCTTGGCCCCGGAGAAGGTGGTGGCGGTGCCGTGCTTGGGGGCGGGCAGTCCGGCCTCGGCCAGGACCTGGCCGAAGGCGCCGCGGTCCTCGGCGGCGTGGATGGCCTCCGGCGGGGTGCCGACGACGGGCACGCCGTTGTCCTTGAGCGCCTGGGCCAGGCCGAGCGGCGTCTGGCCGCCGAGCTGGACGATGACGCCCGCGATCGGGCCGGCGAGGGACTCCGCGTGCACGATCTCCAGCACGTCCTCAAGCGTCAGGGGCTCGAAGTACAGGCGGTCGGAGGTGTCGTAGTCCGTGGAGACGGTCTCGGGGTTGCAGTTGACCATCACGGTCTCGTAGCCGGCGTCGCTCAGGGCGAAGGAGGCGTGGACGCAGGAGTAGTCGAACTCGATGCCCTGGCCGATGCGGTTGGGGCCGGAGCCGAGGATGATCACCGCGGGCTTGGTGCGGGGCGCGACCTCGCTCTCCTCGTCGTAGGAGGAGTAGAAGTACGGCGTCTTCGCGGCGAACTCGGCGGCGCAGGTGTCGACGGTCTTGTAGACCGGGCGGATGCCGAGCGCGTGCCGCACCTCGCGGACGACGTCCTCGCGCAGGCCGCGGATCCCGGCGATCTGGGCGTCCGAGAAGCCGTGCCGCTTGGCGTCGGCCAGCAGTTCGGGCAGCAGCTTGTCGGCGGCGGCCAGCTCGTCGGCGATCTCCTTGATCAGGAAGAGCTGGTCGACGAACCAGGGGTCGATCTTCGTCGCGTCGAAGACCTCCTCCTGGGTGGCGCCGGCCCGGATCGCCTGCATGACGGTGTTGATGCGGCCGTCGGTCGGGCGGACCGCCTCGGCCAGCAGTTCGGCCTTGTCGCCGGGCTCGCCGGTGAAGGTGAACTGCGAGCCCTTCTTCTCCAGGGAGCGCAGCGCCTTCTGCAGGGCCTCGGTGAAGTTCCGGCCGATCGCCATGGCCTCGCCCACCGACTTCATGGTGGTGGTGAGGGTGGAGTCGGCGGAGGGGAACTTCTCGAAGGCGAAGCGCGGGGCCTTGACGACGACGTAGTCGAGGGTCGGCTCGAAGGAGGCCGGGGTCTTCTCGGTGATGTCGTTGGGGATCTCGTCGAGCGTGTAGCCGACGGCCAGCTTGGCGGCGATCTTGGCGATCGGGAAGCCGGTGGCCTTCGACGCCAGCGCGGAGGAGCGGGAGACGCGCGGGTTCATCTCGATCACGATGACCCGGCCGTCGACCGGGTCGATGGCGAACTGGATGTTGCAGCCGCCGGTGTCGACGCCGACCTCGCGGATGATCGCGATGCCGATGTCGCGCAGCCGCTGGTACTCGCGGTCGGTGAGGGTCATCGACGGGGCGACGGTGATCGAGTCACCGGTGTGGACGCCCATCGGGTCGAAGTTCTCGATGGAGCAGACGACCACGACGTTGTCGTTCCGGTCGCGCATCAGCTCCAGCTCGTACTCCTTCCAGCCGAGGATGGACTCCTCCAGGAGCACCTCGGTGGTCGGGGAGAGCGTGAGGCCCTGTCCGGCGATGCGGCGCAGCTCCTCCTCGTCGTGGGCGAAGCCGGAGCCGGCGCCGCCCATGGTGAAGGAGGGGCGGACGACGACGGGGTAGCCGCCGAGCGTGTCGACGCCCTTGATGATGTCGTCCATGGAGTGGCAGATGACCGAGCGGGCGGACTCGCCGTAGCCGATCTTCGCCTTGACGGCCTCGACGACGCCCTTGAAGAGCTCGCGGTCCTCGCCCTTGTTGATGGCCTCGACGTTGGCGCCGATGAGCTCGACGCCGTACTTCTCCAGGACACCGTTCTCGTGCATGGAGATCGCGGTGTTCAGCGCGGTCTGGCCGCCCAGGGTGGGGAGCAGCGCGTCGGGGCGCTCCTTGGCGATGATCTTCTCGACGAACTCGGGGGTGATCGGCTCGACGTAGGTGGCGTCGGCGATCTCCGGGTCGGTCATGATCGTCGCCGGGTTGGAGTTCACCAGGATGACGCGCAGGCCCTCGGACTTGAGGACGCGGCAGGCCTGGGTGCCGGAGTAGTCGAACTCGGCGGCCTGGCCGATGACGATCGGACCGGAGCCGATGACCAGGACGGACTGGATATCGGAGCGCTTAGGCACGCTGGCCCTCCATCAGGGATACGAAGCGGTCGAAGAGGTACGCGGCGTCGTGCGGGCCGGCGGCCGCCTCGGGGTGGTACTGGACGCTGAAGGCCGGCCGGTCGAGGAGCTGGAGGCCCTCGACGACCTGGTCGTTCAGGCAGACGTGGGAGACCTCGGCCCGCCCGTAGGCGGTGTCGGAGACCTTGTCGAGCGGGGCGTCGACGGCGAATCCGTGGTTGTGCGCGGTGACCTCGACCTTGCCGGTCGAGCGGTCCTGCACGGGCTGGTTGATGCCCCGGTGGCCGTACTTCAGCTTGTAGGTGCCGAAGCCGAGCGCCCGGCCGAGGATCTGGTTGCCGAAGCAGATGCCGAAGAGCGGGGTCTGGCGCTCCAGGACGCCCCGCATGAGGGAGACGGGGTGGTCCGCGGTGGACGGGTCGCCGGGGCCGTTGGAGAAGAAGACGCCGTCGGGGTTCACCGCGTACACCTCCTCCAGGGTGGCGGTGGCGGGCAGGACGTGTACCTCGATGCCGCGCTCGGCCATCCGGTGCGGGGTCATGCCCTTGATGCCGAGGTCGACCGCGGCGACGGTGAACTTCTTGGTGCCGATCGCGGGGACGACGTACGTCTCCTTGGTGGCGACCTCCGCGGAGAGGTCGGCGCCGGTCATCTCGGGTGCCTGGCGCACCTTGGCGAGGAGGGCGCCCTCGTCGGCGAGCGCGTCGCCGGAGAAGATGCCGACGCGCATCGCGCCGCGCTCGCGCAGGTGGCGGGTGAGGGCGCGGGTGTCGATGCCGCTGATCCCGACGACGCCCTGGGCCGTGAGCTCCTCGTCGAGCGAACGCTTCGAGCGCCAGTTGGAGGGCTTCCGGGCGGGGTCGCGCACGACGTAGCCGGAGACCCAGATGCGCTTCGACTCGGGGTCCTCGTCGTTCACACCGGTGTTGCCGACGTGCGGGGAGGTCATCACGACGACCTGGCGGTGGTACGAGGGGTCGGTCAGCGTCTCCTGGTAGCCGGTCATGCCGGTGGAGAACACCGCCTCGCCGAAGGTCTCCCCCACAGCCCCGTAGGCGCGGCCGCGGAAGGCGCGGCCGTCCTCCAGGACGAGTACGGCGGGAGCTTTGCCGGCTCCCCGGGTGGAGATCGTCATCGTGCGGTGCCTTCCGTAGAGCTGGTGAGGTGGTTGACGGCTTCGACCCAGGCAGGGTGTTCGGCCGAGTGGTCGGAGCGGAATCCGGAGTCGATCAGCTGGTCGCCGAGCGCCCAGGTGATGACCAGCAGGCCGCCCTCTGGGAGGACCTTGCCGGCGAGGGCCTTGTCGGTCCGGGCCTCGCGCAGGTCGGCGGCGGGGACGAAGAAGTCCGCCGCGCCGGGCCGTACGACGTCGAGGCCCTGCTCGGTGAGGGTGAGCTCGACGCGGCTGCGGGTGCCGAGGCCGTGGGCGACGACGCGGTCGAGCCACTGCCCGGCCGTCGTCGAGGCGTGGTAGCGCCCGGTCAGGGTGAGCAGCCGCTCACCGTCCGCGAAGCCGTCCGGGCGGGTCGCCAGGTCCGGCAGTCCGGACTGGAGGCTGCCGCGCCACTTCCATCCCTGGCGCATCAGCCAGTAGACGAAGGCGACGAGGACGGCCAGTCCGATCACCCAGCTGATCCGGGCGGACCAGTCGGTCACCTCCGCCGACTTCCGCTCGGCGGCCAGTTGGTACAGCTGGAATGTGGGGCTGAGTGTTGTCACGCGAGCTTCCCGTCGACGACCGTGGCACGGCCCCGCAGGAAGGTGTGGGTCACTCGGCCCGGCAGCTCGCGCCCCTCGTACGGAGTGTTGCGGCTGCGGGAGGCGAAGCCCGCGGGGTCCACCGCTCCACGGTATGCCGGATCGACCAGAGTGAGGTTGGCGGGTTCGCCGGCGGCGACGGGGCGGCCGTGGCCTTCGAGGCGGCCGATGGCGGCGGGGCGCAGCGACATCCGGTCCGCGACGCCCGCCCAGTCCAGGAGTCCGGTCTCGACCATCGTCTGCTGGACGACGGAGAGCGCGGTCTCCAGGCCCACCATCCCCATGGCGGCCGCGGCCCACTCGCAGTCCTTGTCCTCGTGCGGGTGCGGGGCGTGGTCGGTGGCGACGCAGTCGATGGTGCCGTCCGCGAGGGCCTCGCGCAGGGCCATGACGTCGGCCTCGGTGCGCAGCGGCGGGTTCACCTTGTAGACGGGGTTGTAGGACCGGACGAGCTCGTCGGTGAGGAGCAGGTGGTGCGGGGTGACCTCGGCGGTGACGTTCCAGCCCTTGGACTTGGCCCAGCGGACGATCTCGACGGATCCGGCGGTCGAGAGGTGGCAGATGTGCACCCGGGAGTCCACGTGGGCCGCGAGCAGCACGTCGCGGGCGATGATCGACTCCTCCGCGACGGCGGGCCAGCCGCCGAGGCCGAGCTCGGCGGAGACGACGCCCTCGTTCATCTGGGCGCCCTCGGTGAGTCGGGGCTCCTGGGCGTGCTGGGCGACGACCCCGTCGAACGCCTTCACGTACTCCAGGGCGCGGCGCATGATCACCGCGTCGTCCACGCACTTGCCGTCGTCGGAGAAGACCTTCACTCCGGCGGCCGAATCGTGCATGGCGCCGAGTTCCGCGAGCTGCTTGCCCTCCAGGCCGACGGTGACGGCGCCGATGGGCTGCACATCGCAGTAGCCGGACTCCTTGCCGAGCCGCCAGACCTGCTCGACGACTCCGGCGGTGTCCGCGACCGGGAAGGTGTTGGCCATGGCGTGCACGGCGGTGAAGCCGCCGACGGCCGCGGCCCTGGTGCCGGTCAGGACGGTCTCGGAGTCCTCCCGGCCGGGCTCGCGCAGGTGGGTGTGGAGGTCGACCAGGCCGGGCAGCAGGACCTGGCCCGCCGCCTCGACGACGGTGGCGCCGGCGGCGTCGAGGCCGGTGCCGACCGCCGCGATGGTCTCGCCGTCGATCAGGACGTCCTGGGGCTCTCCGCCGAGGATCTTCGCGCCGCGAATAAGGATCTTGCTCATGGTTACTTGTTCTCCTCGGTACGGGCGGCGGGCGACGGGTGGGACGGGGCGGCGGGTCCGGATCCGCCCAGCAGCAGGTAGAGCACGGCCATCCGGATGGAGACCCCGTTGGCGACCTGCTCGACGACCGTGCAGCGGTCGGAGTCCGCCACCTCTGCGGTGATCTCCATGCCGCGGACCATCGGGCCGGGGTGCATGACGATGGCGTCCCCGGGCATCTTCGCCATCCGCTCGCCGTCCAGGCCGTAGCGGCGGGAGTACTCGCGCTCGGTCGGGAAGTACGCGGCGTTCATCCGCTCCCGCTGCACCCGCAGCATCATCACCGCGTCCGACTCCGGCAGCACCTTGTCGAGGCTGTAGCTGACGTCGCACGGCCACTGCTCGACGCCGACCGGGACCAGGGTCGGCGGGGCCACCAGGGTGACGTGCGCGCCGAGGGTGGTCAGCAGGTGGACGTTGGAGCGGGCGACCCGGCTGTGCAGGATGTCGCCGACGATCGTGATCCGGCGTCCGGTGAGGTCCTGGCCGAGTCCGGCGTCCGCCCCGACCAGCCTGCGGCGCATCGTGAAGGCGTCCAGCAGGGCCTGCGTGGGGTGCTCGTGGGTGCCGTCACCGGCGTTGACGACCGCACCGTCGATCCAGCCGGAGGTGGCCAGGCGGTAGGGGGCGCCGGAGGCACCGTGCCGGATGACGACGGCGTCGGCGCCCATCGCCTCCAGGGTCAGGGCGGTGTCCTTGAGCGACTCCCCCTTGGAGACGGACGAGCCCTTGGCGGAGAAGTTGATGACATCGGCGGACAGCCGCTTGGCGGCCGCCTCGAAGGAGATGCGGGTGCGCGTCGAGTCCTCGAAGAAGAGGTTGACGACGGTACGGCCGCGCAGGGTGGGGAGCTTCTTGATCGGCCGGTCCGCGACCCTGGCCATCTCCTCGGCGGTGTCGAGGATCAGGACGGCGTCGTCGCGGGTGAGGTCGGCGGCCGAGATGAGGTGACGCTTCATCTGGGTGTTCTCCGGGTGGCTGGAGGGTTCAGGCGTGCGGGCGTGCGGAAGCCGCCGTACGGCGGGTGAGCCGTACGCGAGGTGCGGTTACCGCTCGCCCGACGGGGCGGTCCGCCCGGCGCCGAGCAGGACGGCGTCGCGGCCGTCCTCCTCGTCGAGCTGGACCTTGACCGTCTCCCGCAGCGACGTGGGGAGGTTCTTGCCGACGTAGTCGGCGCGGATCGGGAGTTCGCGGTGTCCGCGGTCCACGAGGACCGCGAGCTGCACCGCGCGGGGCCGGCCGATGTCGCCGAGCGCGTCGAGCGCGGCGCGGATCGTACGGCCGGAGAAGAGGACGTCGTCGACGAGGACGACCAGGCGGCCCTCGATGCCCTCGCCGGGGATCTCGGTGCGGGCCAGGGCCCGTGCCGGGTGCATCCGCAGATCGTCGCGGTACATGGTGATGTCGAGGGAGCCGACCGGCATCTTCCGGCCGGTGATCTCTTCGAGCTTGTCGGCGAGCCGGCGGGCGAGGTAGACGCCCCGGGTCGGGATGCCGAGGAGCACCACGTCGTCGGCGCCCTTGGCGCGTTCGACGATCTCGTGGGCGATGCGGGTCAGTACTCGGGCGATGTCGGGAGCCTCCAGAACGGGGCGTGCCGCATTGCCGGTGGCGTCGTGCTGTGCGTCCATAAGAAACGGACCTCCTTCTCCGCCTCACTGGACGGATCTTAAAGGACGTCGAAATTGCGTCATCCACGTTACCAGGGCTTGTGCGGGGCCCTCGACGCACCCCCGGGAGGTACCGGCCAGGACCTTTCAGCTTGACGCACCCAAGTAACGCTGCGTAACCTCACAGTGAGTTACCAGCCACGCGGCGGAGCCGCGAAATGTTCCAGCGTCCCGGGAGCCTTATGTCCAGCGAATACGCAAAGCAGCTCGGGGCCAAGCTCCGTGCCATCCGCACCCAGCAGGGCCTCTCCCTCCACGGCGTCGAGGAGAAGTCCCAGGGCCGCTGGAAGGCCGTCGTCGTGGGGTCGTACGAGCGCGGTGACCGTGCCGTGACCGTGCAGCGCCTCGCCGAGCTGGCCGACTTCTACGGTGTCCCCGTGCAGGAGCTCCTGCCCGGTACGACGCCGGGCGGCGCTGCCGAGCCGCCGCCGAAGCTCGTCCTGGACCTGGAGCGCCTCGCCCACGTCCCGCCGGAGAAGGCCGGACCGCTGCAGCGCTACGCGGCGACGATCCAGAGCCAGCGCGGCGACTACAACGGCAAGGTGCTCTCGATCCGCCAGGACGATCTGCGCACGCTCGCCGTGATCTACGACCAGTCCCCGTCCGTGCTCACGGAACAGCTGATCAGCTGGGGCGTGCTGGACGCGGACGCGCGCCGCGCCGTCGCCCACGACGAGGGCTGAGCGCCCCCAGCAGAAACGTACCGCCGGATCGGCGGGGCCCTTTCCCGGACGCCCCGCCGCTCCGGCGTTCCTGTTTCCCGGCAGTCCCGTGCCCGCGGGCGGGCCGCAGCACGACGAAGGGCCCGCGGTCTGTTGACCGTGGGCCCTTCGTCGGCTGAGCGGCGCCGGTGGCTACTGCTCCCGGCGGAGGTTCGGCTTGAGGTCCTTGAAGCGGGCCAGCAGGCCGTTCACGAAGGACGGGGAGTCGTCGGTGGAGAACTCCTTGGCGATCTGGACCGCCTCGTCGATCACCACCGCGTCCGGTGTCGCGTCCACCCAGATCAGCTCGTACGCACCGAGCCGCAGGATGTTCCGGTCGACAACCGGCATCCGGTCGATCTCCCAGTCCACGGCGTAGGTGACGATGAGGTCGTCGATGCGGTCCGCGTACTGCGCGTACCCCTCGACGAGCTCCATCGTGTACTCGGTGACCGGCGGCTGACGGGTGTCGGACCGCGAGTGCCGCACCCAGTCCGCGAGGACCGTCTGCACGGACTCACCGCGCTGGTCGGCCTCGAAGAGGATCTGGAAGGCGCGCTTGCGGGCCGTGTTCCGGGCAGCCACGGTTAGCTGTTCACCCGGCCGAGGTAATCGCCCGAGCGGGTGTCGACCTTGATCTTCTCGCCGGTCGTGATGAAGAGCGGGACACCGATCTCGTAACCGGTCTCCAGCGTGGCGGGCTTGGTGCCGCCGGTGGAACGGTCGCCCTGGACGCCCGGGTCCGTGTGCTGGATGACGAGCTCGACGGCGGCCGGCAGCTCGACGTAGAGCACCTCGCCCTCGTGCTGCGCGACGGAGGCGGTGAAGCCCTCGATCAGGAAGTTGGCGGCGTCGCCGACGGACTTGCGGTCGACCATCAGCTGGTCGTACGTGTCCATGTCCATGAAGACGAAGTACTCGCCGTCCATGTACGAGAACTGCATGTCACGTCGGTCAATGGTGGCCGTTTCGACCTTCACACCGGCGTTGAACGTCTTGTCGACGACCTTGCCGGAGAGCACGTTCTTGAGCTTGGTGCGCACGAAGGCGGGGCCCTTGCCGGGCTTGACGTGCTGGAACTCGACGACGGACCAGAGCTGGCCTCCGTCGAGCTTGAGCACCAGGCCGTTCTTGAGGTCGTTCGTGGAAGCCACGGTTGCGGAATCTCCTGGACTGAAGCTGGTGGAACGGCCGAGGATGCGCGCTAGAGCGCGAGCAGCTCCTTGGTCGTAATGGTGAGTAGCTCGGGTCCGCCGTCCGCCTCTGGGCGCACGACGAGCGTGTCATCGATCCGGACCCCGCCCCGGCCCGGGAGGTGGACCCCCGGTTCGACGGTGACCGGCACACAAGCGTCCAGTTTACCCATGGCCGCAGGTGCCAATTGCGGGTCCTCGTCGATTTCGAGCCCGACCCCGTGCCCGGTCCGGGTCACAAGACCCTCTCCGTGACCCGCGGAGTCCAGGAGGTGGCGGGCCGCGCGGTCCACGTCGCGGTAGGCGGCGCCGGGCACAAGTGCCTCCCGTCCAGCCCTCTGAGCGGCGAAAACCAGGTCGTAGAGCTCGATCTGCCAGTCGGCCGGGGCGGTGCCGATGACGAAGGTGCGGCCGATCTCGCACCGGTAGCCGCGGTAGTTCGCGCCGAGGCAGACGGAGAGGAAATCTCCTTCCTCCACCCTTCGGTCCGAGGGCCGGTGCCGGCCCCGGCCGGAGTTGGGACCGGTGGCGACGGACGTGGTGAAGGCGGGGCCGTCGGCGCCGTGGTCCACCAGCCGGCGTTCCAGTTCCAGCGCGAGGTGCCGCTCGGTGCGGCCGACCAGGATCGATTCGAGGAGTTCACCGAGCGCCTGGTCGGTGATCTCGGCGGCGATCCGCAGGCAGCCGATCTCCTCCTCGTCCTTGACGATGCGCAGCTGCTCGACGGTGACCCCGAGGTCGGCCAGCCGGAGCTTCGGGGCGACCGCGCCCATGGCCCGGTGCCGGGCCACGGTCAGATCGTGCTCCTCCACCGCCAGTGACTCCGCGCCCGCGGAGGTGGCCAGCCCGGCGGCGGCGACCACCGGATCGCCGCCGGTGACCGACAGCAGGTCCACCCGGAGCTGCTCGTCGGTACGTCCGTCGGCCGGGTCACCGGTCGGCGGGCCGGGGCAGAGCAGAACGTCCTCGTCGGGGCCGAGCAGCAGCACGGCGCCCGGCGGCGCTCCCCCTGCCAGATAGCGGACATTGGCGGGACGGGAGACCAGGGCGGCCGCGGATCCGACGGCGGCGCACCGGTCGCGGAGCAGCCCGCGTCGGACGGCGTACACCTCTGACATGAATCGAGCGTACGAGCGCGGCCCCGGGCCCGCGCGGTCAGCGCACCCGACCGGGGGGCGGTGCACGGCGGGCGGGGCTACCAGGCCGGGGGGCTGGCAATGGAGCGGGCGAGTATGTCGTCCAGGACGCGGGCGGTGGTCTCCACGTCGTACGTGGAGTTGTCGATGATCGGCAGCCCGGAGCCGTACCAGCCGGCCATCCGGCCGTGGATGCGGGCGACCTCCTCGTCCGAGAGGCGGCGGTTGCCGCTGCGGGCGGCGTTGCGCTCCAGGACGACCTCCAGGCCCGGCAGCAGGACGACGGGCAGCAGCCCGGGGCCCACATGGCGCTTCCAGCCGCCGAGGCCCACCACGGGGCGGTCCGGGAAGACCGCGTCGTCGAGGATGCAGGAGATGCCGTTGGCCAGGAAGTTGCGGGCGGCGAAGCCGCAGGTGCGGCGGGCCAGCCGGTACTGGGCCTCCGACTGGTCGTTCCACCCCGTCTGTGGGTCCGCGAAGCCGGAGCAGACCCACTCCCGGACGTCGTCGAGGCTGACGTGGGCGGTGGGGACCCGGCGGCGGCTGGCCCAGAGCTTGGCCACGGTGGTCTTTCCGGCGCCCGCGGGGCCGATCAGGAGCACGGCGAGGGTCGCGGTGCCGGTGCCGGGCTCGGCGGGCGGCGCGGGCAGCGGTACGGGCCCGCCGGGCGGCAGCTGGATGTGCCCGGTGCTCTCCCGGGAGACCGGCGCCGGCGCCTGGTGCGGTGCCGGTCCGCTCCAGCCCTGGGCCTGCTGGGCGGGCGGGGCCTGCGGCGGAGCGGCGGGGCGCCCGGCCGGCGGCGGGGGGGCGGGGCGGCTCGACGGGGGCGGGCCGGGGGGACCGGCCGGCGGCGGGACCGGCGGGCCGGGGTGGCCTGGGTGCTGGGCCTGCTGCGACCATCCGACGGGCCCGGTCGCGGGTCCGTGGGGCGGCGGCGGCAGCGGTGCCCCCACTGCGTGCTGCATCCGGTGGCACTCCGTCTCGTACAGGCAACTGGCGCTGGTGGAACGGCAACCGTACAGTCCCCGGCCGCCACACAGGGAACGGCCGGGGACCGTGTGAAGTGCCCCGACGGCCGAGCCGGGCCATCTCGGCCGTGCGGTGACGGCCCGTCAGTCCGTCAGCTCGTCCGCCAGGGCCCGCAGCGCGAGCCGGTAGGAACCGATGCCGAACCCCGCTACCGTCCCGGTGGCGACCGGTGCGACCACGGAGTTGTGGCGGAACTCCTCGCGTGCGTACGGGTTCGAGATGTGCACCTCGATCAGCGGGGCGGTGCGCTGGGCGGCCGCGTCCCGCATTCCGTACGAGTAGTGCGTGAAGGCGCCCGGGTTGAGGACGACCGGAATCGAACCGTCCGCGGCCTCGTGGAGCCAGCGGATCAGCTCGCCCTCGTCGTTGGTCTCCCGGACGTCGACGTCGAAGCCGAGTTCCTTGCCGAGCGTGCGGCAGGCCTCGACGAGCCCGGCGTACGAGGTGGCCCCGTAGACGTCGGGCTCGCGGGAGCCCAGCCGGCCGAGGTTGGGCCCGTTGAGGACGAGGACCCGTCGGGTCACGCCGACACCTCCCCGTAGGCGGCGAGCAGCACGGCCGGGTCGGGACCCTCCAGGACGGTGGGCTTGCCGAGGCCGTCCAGGACGATGAAGCGCAGCAGGTCGCCGCGGGACTTCTTGTCGACCTTCATGTTCTCCAGCAGCTTGGGCCACTGGTCGCCCCGGTAGGTGAGCGGCAGCCCGACGGACTCCAGGACGGCGCGGTGCCGGTCGGCGGTCGCGTCGTCCAGGCGCCCGGCCAGCCGGCCCAGTTCGGCGGCGAAGACCATGCCGACCGAGACGGCCGCGCCGTGCCGCCACTTGTAGCGCTCGTTCTTCTCGATCGCGTGCGCCAGGGTGTGGCCGTAGTTGAGGATCTCGCGCAGCCCCGACTCCTTGAGGTCGCTGGAGACGACCTCTGCCTTGACCCGGATGGCGCGTTCGATCAGCTCCGAGGTGTGCGGTCCGGCCGGTGTGCGCGCGCCCTGCGGGTCGGCCTCGACGAGGTCGAGGATGGCCGGGTCCGCGATGAAGCCCGCCTTGATGATCTCGGCCATGCCGCTGACGTAGTCGTTGACCGGCAGGGAGTCCAGGGCGGCGAGGTCGCAGAGCACTCCGGCGGGCGGGTGGAAGGCGCCGACGAGGTTCTTGCCCTCCGCGGTGTTGATGCCGGTCTTGCCGCCGACGGCCGCGTCCACCATGGCGAGCACGGTGGTGGGTACGGCGATCCAGCGCACTCCGCGCAGCCAGGTCGCGGCGACGAAGCCCGCGACGTCCGTGGTGGCGCCGCCGCCCACGCCGACGATGACGTCGGTGCGGGTGAAGCCGGTCTGGCCGAGCGCCTTCCAGCAGTAGGCCGCGACCTCGACGGTCTTGGCCTCCTCCGCGTTCGGCAGCTGGATCGCGATGGCCTCGTAGCCCTGGTCCGCGAGGTCCTGGCGGACGGCCTCGCCGGTCTCCGCGAGCGCCTCGGGGTGCAGGACCGCGACGCGCTTGACGCGGTCACCGATGAACGCGGGCAGCTCGCCCAGCAGTTGCCGGCCGATCACCACCTCGTACGGGTCGGTGCCCGCGCTGCCGGCGATCTGGATCCGGGTGGGTCCCTGCTCTGTCATCGTTGCGTTCTCCCGGCCGGACGACGGCGCGTCCGGCAGTTCCAGTGCTTCGAGGACCGCCTGGGCGACCTCTTGCGGTGTGCGCTCGTCGGTCGCGACGACCGCGCGGGCCACGTCCGTGTACAGGTGGCGGCGGGCCTCCATGAGCTCGCGCCACTGCCGGCGCGGATTCACGGCGAGCAGCGGGCGCGCGGTGTTCAGCCCGACCCGCTTGACCGCTTCGTCGACGTCCATCGAGAGGTAGACGACGGCGTGGCCGGCCAGCAGGGCGCGGGTCGCCTCGTCCAGCACGGCGCCGCCGCCGAGCGAGAGGACACCCGTGTGCTCCGCGACCGCGGCGTGCACGGCCCGCCGCTCCAGCTCGCGGAACCGCTCCTCGCCCTCGTCGTAGAAGATCTCCGCGATCGGCTTCCCGGCCGTGGCGACGACATCCGCGTCGGTGTCCCGGTAGGTGGTGCCGAGCAGTCCGGCGAGCAGCTCGCCGACGGTGGACTTGCCGACGCCCATCGGGCCGACCAGGACGATCAGCGGGGCGCTCATCGGATCCGCAGGTGGTCGAGGTACGACTGCACGTTGCGGTGGGTCTCGGGGACGCTGTCGCCGCCGAACTTCTCCGCGACCGCGTCGGCGAGCACCAGCGCGACCATCGCCTCCGCGACGATCCCGGCGGCCGGGACCGCGCAGACATCGGAGCGCTGGTGGTGGGCCTTGGCGGGCTCGCCGGTCACCACGTCGACGGTGGCCAGGGCGCGCGGCACGGTCGCGATGGGCTTCATCGCGGCGCGGACGCGCAGCAGCTCGCCGGTGGTGAGACCGCCCTCGGTGCCGCCGGAGCGGCCGGAGGCGCGCTTGATGCCGTCCTCTGTCACCAGGATCTCGTCGTGCGCCTGCGATCCCGGCACCCGGGCCAGATCGAAGCCGTCCCCGACCTCGACGCCCTTGATGGCCTGGATTCCCATGAGCGCGGCGGCGAGGCGGGCGTCGAGCCTGCGGTCCCAGTGCACGTGCGAACCGAGGCCGACCGGCACTCCGTACGCCAGTACCTCGACCACTCCGCCGAGCGTGTCGCCGTCCTTGTGGGCCTGGTCGATCTCCGCGACCATCTGCTTGCTCGCGTCCTCGTCGAGGCAGCGCACCGGGTCGGCGTCGAGCTTCTCGACGTCGGCCGGCGTCGGGTAGACCCCGTACGGGGCCTTGGCGGCGGCCAGCTCGACGACATGGCTGACGATCTCGATGCCGGCCGTCTCCTTGAGGTACGAGCGGGCGACGGCGCCGAGGGCGACGCGCGCCGCGGTCTCCCGGGCGCTGGCGCGCTCCAGGACCGGGCGGGCCTCGTCGAAGCCGTACTTCTGCATGCCGGCGAGGTCGGCGTGGCCGGGCCGGGGGCGGGTCAGCGGGGCGTTGCGGGCCTGCGCGGCCAGCACGTCGGGGTCGACCGGGTCGGCCGACATGACCTGCTCCCACTTGGGCCACTCGGTGTTGCCCACCATCACGGCGACCGGCGAACCCATGGTCAGGCCGTGCCGGACCCCGCCCAGGAAGGTGACCTCGTCCTGCTCGAACTTCATCCGGGCGCCGCGGCCGTATCCGAGCCGCCGCCGGGCGAGCGCGTCCGCCACCATCTCCGTGGTGACCGGGACACCGGCGGGAAGACCCTCCAGCGTCGCCACCAGTGCGGGGCCGTGCGACTCCCCCGCGGTCAGCCAGCGCAACCTGCTCAACGGTGCTCCTCATGCTCGCGCCTGAAATCCGAACGGCGCGGCCGGGTGCGCGGCCCTGGCCCGCCGCCCCCGATCCTCCCACGGACCGGGTGGCCGGCCCGCCGCCGGTCCAGCAGACGGACGGATCACGCGGCGCGGAATGAGGTCAGCGGGCGGCCAGCGCCTGCTCGCCGGCCTTCCTCATGGCGGCCGGCGGCGCGGGCCTACGGCCCGTCATCTGCTCGACCTGGAGGACGGCCTGGTGCACCAGGAGATCGAGACCTCCGATGACTGCACCGTCGCGGGCCGCCCAGGCGGCTGCGAGTCCGGTGGGCCAGGGCTCGTACAGCACGTCGAAGAGCGTGCCCGGAGCCTCGGGCAGCGCTCCCGTCAGCGCGTCCGTGGCGCCGGCCGGGGTGGTCGCGATGACCAGCGGGGCGTGCAGCGCCCGCTCGGCCTCCGCCCAGTCGGCGATCCGGACGTCGACGCCGAGCCGTTCGCCCCAGCCGCGCATCTCGTCACCGCGTTCCCGGCTGCGGACGTAGGCCGTGACCGGTCCCGCGCAGATCCCGGCGAGGGCGGCGAGGGCGGAGGAGGCGGTGGCTCCGGCGCCGAGGACGGCCGCGGACTCCGTCTTCTCGACGCCCCGCTCGCGCAGGGCGGCGATCATGCCGGGGATGTCGGTGTTGTCACCGGCCCGCCGGCCGTCCCCGGTGAGGACGACGGTGTTGACGGCCTCGACCGAGGCCGCGGTCTCGGTGATCTCGTCCAGCAGCGGGATGACCGCCCGCTTGAGCGGCATGGTCAGCGAGAGCCCGGCCCATGTTCCGTCGAGGCCCTCGACGAAGCCGGGCAGCGCGGCCTCGTCGATCTCGAAGCGGTCGTAGGTCCAGTCGTCGAGGCCGAGTGCGGCGTACGCGGCCCGGTGCAGGACCGGGGAGAGCGAGTGGGCGATGGGCGAGCCGAGGACGGCTGCCCGGTGCCGCCTGTCAGTCGAGACCATGCTGTTCCTTGAACTTCTGGTTGAGCTGCTCGTGCTCTGCGGCCGTCTTGGTGAACTGGGTCTTCTTGCCGTCGAGCGAGATGAAGAACATCCATCCGTCGCCGGTCGGACTCAGCGTCGCGCGCAGCGCCTCGTCTCCGGGGTTGCTGATGGGCCCTGGCGGCAGACCGGCGTGGTAATAGGTGTTGTAGGGGTCCGGGTTGGTCCGGATCTCCTTCGACCCAATCTTGATCTTGCTCTGCTTCTTGAGGTAATTGAACGCGGAGTCGAATTCGAGCAAGCAGTTCGTGGCCGTGTTATCCGGCTTCAGGCGGTTGTAGACGACCTCGGCCATCTTGCGGAAGTCGTCATGCGTGAGGCCTTCCGCCTGCACCAGGCTGGCCACGGTGAGCACCTGCCAGGGGCCGTCCAGCTTGTACTTCTTGGCGGTTCCTTCGAGGTCGAGCTTCTTGTACTCGTCGTTGGACCGCGCGACCATCTTCTCCAGGACCGCCTCCGGCTTGGTTTCCTTCGTGACCGGATACGCGGCCGGGTAGAGGAAGCCTTCCAGCGGGTCCTTGATGTCCTTGTTCCCGCTCGCCCAGCCGGGCAGGCCGAGGTCGGACTTCTTGGACTTGGCGATGCCCGCTGTCGTGCCCTCCTTGAGGCTCAGCTTCTTGTCGATCATCGCGTAGACGGCGGCGTTGCGGGAACCCTCCGGGATCACCAGCAGGTTCTGGCTCTTCGGGTCGAGCATCATCTCCAGGGCCTCGGACGCGGCCATCTTCTCGTGCAGGAGATAGACGCCGGCCTGGATCGACTTGCCCTTGGGGTTCTCGCTCTGCGCGGAGACGAACGCGTCGACGCTCTTGACCACGCCCTGCTTCTTCAGGATGTTGGCGATGTCGTACCCGTACGAGCCCTTGGGGATCTCGATCTCGACGGTCCCCGAGCCGCTGCCCGCGTAGTCCTCCGCCGGGCCGAACTTGTCCTGGTAGTACGAGTAGCCGAAGTAGCCCACTCCGCCCACACCGCCGACCAGGACGAGAGAGATGACCAGGCAGGCGCAGCCACTGCGGCCCTTCTTCTTCTTGCCCTTGCCCCGGCGCTCGTCCCCGCCTCCCCGGCGGGAGTCGCGGGAGTCATCGTCGTCGTCGTAGTCGTCGTCCTTGCCGTCGCTGTCGTCCACACCCGTGAAGAAGGGGTGGGTCTCCTCCGGCCGGACCTCGGGGTCCCAGTCGGGGTTCTGCGCGGGCGTCTGTTCGGGTGCTTGCTCGGCTACTTGTGCGGGCGCGGCCTGGCGGCGGCCCGGGGGCTGCGGGGGCGGGTAGGCCTCGGCTGTGCCGTAGTAGTCGTTCGTCTCGCCGTAGCCGTATCCGGCGGCGGACTGGTCCTCGTACGGCATCGCGGCCGACTGCTGTCCGGTGTCCCAGCCGCCGTTGTAGGGAGGCTGCTGGACGTACTGGTCCTGCTGAGCGCCGTACTGGGGCTGCTGCTGGTACTGCGGCTGGGCGTACGGGTCGTGCTGCTGTTGCTGCTGCTGCTGCTGCGCGTACGCGTCGTTCTGCTGTTGCTGCTGCGTGTACGGGTCGTGCTGCTGCGGCTGGGCGTACGGATCGTGCTGCTGTTGCTGCTGCGCGTACGGGTCGTGTTGCTGGGCATACGGGTCCTGCGGCTGCTGCTGGGCGGCGTACGGGTCCTGCGGGTAGGGCTGCTGCTGGCCGCCGTACTGGCCCTGGCCGTGGGCAGGCTGCTGGCCTCCCCATCCCTGGTCCCCGTACAAGGGGTCCTCGGGATGCCACGGTTCGGAGCCGGGGCCCCGGCCATACTCAGTCATCGATCCCCTTGAGCCGCGAGACGACGTTCCGTCTCTTTGCTGTGCGGTGTTTGTTCGAACACCGCCGCATCGCGCGGAACGTTACCGTATCGCGATCAGACAACCACTTCGACGCCCTCACCGGGAGGATTGCCCGAAGCCCGTTCGGACTCCAGAGCGTTCTGAAGGATCACCACAGCGGCAGCCTGGTCAATGACGGAACGGCCCTTTTTGGACTTCACGCCTGAGGCGCGCAGGCCCTGACTCGCCGTCACTGTGGTCATCCTCTCGTCCAGCAATCGCACCGGAATGGGTGCGACCGCACGGGCGAACACATCCGCGAAGGCGCGGACCTTGGCCGCGGCCGGCCCCTCTCCCCCACCGAGGGAGCGGGGCAGGCCGACGATGACCTCGATCGGCTCGTACTCCGCGACGATCTGACCGAGCCGCCGGTGGGCGGCCGGGACATCGCGTCCCGGCACGGTCTCCACCGGCGTGGCGAGGATCCCGTCGGGGTCGCAGGAGGCGACCCCGATCCGGGCGTCCCCGACGTCGATCGCCAGCCGGCGACCGCGGCGCATCTGCGTCATCTCCGGCGTCACGCCGTCTCGGTGACGAGGCGTTCGACAGCGGCGACGGCGTCACCGATGGCGTCCGGGTCGGTGCCGCCGCCCTGGGCGACGTCCGGCTTGCCGCCGCCCCCGCCGCCGAGCGTCTTGGCGGCGGTGCGGACCAGGTCACCGGCCTTGAGGCCGCGCTCGCGAGCGGCCTCGTTGGTGGCGATGACGGTCAGCGGGCGGCCGTTGGCCGTGGTGAACAGGGCCACGACGGCCGGCCGGCCGCCCTGGACGCGCCCGCGGACGTCGAGGACGAGCCGGCGCAGGTCGTCGGCCGAGGTGCCGTCCGGGACCTGGCCGGTGACCAGGGCGACGCCCCGGACGTCCAGGGCGGAGTCGACGAGTCCGGCGGCGGCCTGGAGCACCTTCTCCGCGCGGAACTTCTCGATCTCCTTCTCGGCGTCCTTCAGCTTGCCGAGCATTCCGGCGATCTTCTCCGGAAGCTCCTCCGGACGGCCCTTGACGAGCTCCTGGAGCTGGGCGACGACCGTGTGCTCCCTGGCGAGGAAGTTGTACGCGTCGACGCCGACGAGGGCCTCGATGCGGCGCACGCCGGAGCCGATGGACGACTCCCCGAGCAGCTTGACCAGGCCGAGCTGGGCGGTGTTGTGGACGTGCGTGCCGCCGCACAGCTCCTTGGAGAAGTCCCCGATGGTGACGACCCGGACCCGCTCGCCGTACTTCTCGCCGAACTCGGCGATGGCCCCCTGCTTCTTGGCCTCGTCGATGGACATGACCTCGGCCTGCACGTCGAGCTCACGGGAGAGCACGGTGTTGATCTTCTGCTCGACGTCGGTGAGGACCGTGCCGGGTACGGCGGCGGGCGAGCCGAAGTCGAAGCGGAACCGGCCCGGGGAGTTCTCGGAGCCGGCCTGGGCGGCCGTCGGGCCCAGCGCGTCGCGCAGCGCCTGGTGCGTGAGGTGGGTGGCGCTGTGGGCGCGGGCGATGGCCCGGCGGCGGGTGTTGTCGATGGAGGCGAGGGCGGCGGCACCGACCGTGACCTCACCGACCTGGACGACGCCCTTGTGGACGTGGACGCCGGGGACCGGCTTCTGGACGTCGCGGACCTCGATCACCGCACCGGTGTCGAGCCGGATCCGCCCGGTGTCGGCGAGCTGTCCGCCGCCCTCGGCGTAGAACGGGGTGCGGTCCAGCACGACCTCGACCTCGTCGCCCTCCAGGGCGGCGGGCGAGGGGACACCGTCGACGAGGAGGCCGACGATCGTCGACTCGCCCTCGGTCATGGTGTAGCCGGTGAACTCGGTGGCGCCGGAGTTGTCCGCGACCTCGCGGTAGGCGGACAGGTCCGCGTGACCGGTCTTCTTGGCGCGGGCGTCGGCCTTGGCCTTGTCCCGCTGCTCCTGCATGAGGCGGCGGAACCCGTCCTCGTCCACGGACAGGCCCTGCTCCGCGGCCATCTCCAGGGTGAGGTCGATCGGGAAGCCCCAGGTGTCGTGGAGCAGGAACGCCTTGTCACCGGCGATGACCCGGCCGCCGGCGGCCTTGGTCTCGGTGACGGCGGTCTCAAGGATGTTGGTGCCGCCCTTGAGGGCCTTGAGGAAGGCGGCCTCCTCCGCGAGGGCGACGGTCTCGATGCGCTTGCGGTCGGTGATCAGCTCGGGGTACTGCAGGCCCATCGTCTCGATCACGACGCCGACCAGCTCGTTGACGACGGAGCCGGTGGCGCCCATCAGCCGCATGTTGCGGATGGCGCGGCGCATGATGCGGCGCAGCACGTAGCCGCGGCCCTCGTTGCCGGGGGTGACGCCGTCACCGATGAGCATGACGGAGGTGCGGATGTGGTCGGCCACCACCCGGAGCGAGACGTCCGTACCCTCGGCGGCGCCGTAGCGCACGCCGGTCAGCTCGGTGGCCCGGTCCATGACGACGCGCAGGGTGTCCGTCTCGTACATGTTCTGTACGCCCTGCAGGATCATCGCGAGGCGTTCGAGGCCGAGGCCGGTGTCGATGTTCTTGGAGGGCAGGTCCCCGAGGATCGGGAAGTCCTCCTTGCCGTCGCCCGCGCCGCGCTCGTACTGCATGAAGACCAGGTTCCAGATCTCCACGTACCGCTCGTCGTTGACGGCCGGGCCGCCCTCGACGCCGAACTCGGGGCCGCGGTCGTAGTTGATCTCGGAACAGGGACCGCAGGGGCCGGGGACGCCCATGGACCAGAAGTTGTCCTTCTTGCCCAGGCGCTGGATGCGCTCGGCGGGAACGCCGATCCGGTCGCGCCAGATCTGCTCGGCCTCGTCGTCGTCGAGGTAGACCGTGATCCACAGACGCTCGGGGTCGAGGCCGAAGCCGCCGTCCGCCACGGAGCCGGTGAGCAGCTCCCAGGCGTACTCGATGGCGCCTTCCTTGAAGTAGTCGCCGAAGGAGAAGTTCCCGCACATCTGGAAGAAGGTGCCGTGCCGGGTGGTCTTGCCGACCTCTTCGATGTCCGGCGTACGGACGCACTTCTGCACGCTGGTGACGCGCGGGGCGGGCGGCTTGACCTCACCGAGGAAGTACGGCTTGAAGGGCACCATGCCCGCCGGGACCAGCAGCAGAGTCGGGTCGTCCGCGATGAGCGACGCCGAAGGGACGACGGTGTGACCGCGCTCCTCGTAGAAGCTCAGCCAGCGGCGGCGAATTTCAGCCGACTCCATCAGTGGTCCTCATTCCGGTTGTACGAGTTGTAGGGAAGCTTGCGGTTTCGGGCGGGCGCCCCGCGCCGGTCGGACTCCGCCGCCTCGACGGCGTAGTGCGGCCGCACGGGGAGGTCCGGGTCGACCGGTGCTTCGAGACCCAGCGCCTCGCCCAGCTCGGCTTCGCGCCGGACCATGCCCTCACGGACGTCGAGCGCGAAGTCCTTGAGCCTGTGGCCGGCCACGACCGCCTTGTCGGCGGCCTGCGCCGCGAGGCTCTCGGGGGTCAGCTGCTTGATCTTGCGGTTGACCTTGGCGGTGGCCCAGACCCCGGCGGCTGCGCCGGCGGTGAACCAGAACGTACGGCGGAACATCGCTGCGTCAGTCCTTCGATCCGCGGGAGTTTCTGCCGTTGCGCTTCCTGCCACGCGCGGACGGCACGGTCCGGCCGACGATCACCGATCGCCGGGAACGCGCTTCCGGTTCGGGGGCGGTCTTGCGGCCGATGGCCTGCCGGACCCCGTAGCCGAACGCGGCGACCTTGACCAGCGGGCCGCCGAACGTGGAGGCGACGGTGGTGGAGAGCGCCGAGGCGTTGGAGGTGACCTCCTGGACGTCCGTCGCGATCGCGTCGACCTTGTCGAGCTGGGTCTGCGCGGAACGTACGGTCGCGGAGGCGTCGGCGAGCAGCGGGACGGCCTGCTCGGTCACGTCCGCCACGAGTCTGGTGGTCGCCCTGAGCGTCTGCGCGAGCCTCACCAGCACGACGGCGAGGAACGAAACCAGGATCGCCCAGAAGACGGCCACCAGGATCCCGGCCACCTCACCACCGGACACTGTGCACCGCTCTCTCTGGCTTGTCGTCTGTCTCTGCGTTGTCCAGCGCGGTTCCGCGCTGTTCAGCGTTGTTCTCTGCTCGGTCGGCGGCGGCCCCCTTGGTGGCCGGTCACCACCTCCGAGCCTATCGCGCCGGGACTCGCGCCCTGTACCGCATTACCGCCTGGCACGACGGGAGTTCCCGCAACGAGATTGTACGGAGCGCTTTCGGGCCAGTACTCTGCGTGTTTCATGCGACGCTCTCAGCGCCCCTTCCCCTCCTCCGATGGTCCAGGCACACCGCCGACCGCCCGTGGCGGGCCCGCACGCGGGCTTCCGGGCAATCTCCCGGCGGAGCTGAACAGGTTCGTGGGACGCGACGACGAGCTGACCGAACTCGCCGGACTCCTGGAGGAGTCCCGGCTGGTCACCGTCGTGGGAGTGGGCGGGGTCGGCAAGACCCGGCTGGTCACCAGGGCCGCGGCCCTCCTGGAGAAACGGTACTGCGACGGGGTCTGGCTGCTGGAGCTGTCCGACGTCCACGATCCGGAGCTGCTGGAACACGCACTCGTCGACGCGCTGGGCCTGACCGATCACACCAACAGGCCGCCGCGCACCACGCTCCTCGAACACTGCGCCGGGCGCCGGCTCCTGCTGGTGATCGACGGATTCGAACATCTCGTGGACGCCTGTGCGGAGTTGGTACGGGACCTGCTGCGCCGGGCCCCGCGGCTGCGGGTGCTGGCGGCCGGCCGGCTGCCGCTGGAACTCGACGGCGAGGCGGTCTATCCGCTCGCGACCATGACCGACCGGGACGCGCTCCGGCTGTTCGCGGAGCGGGCCACCGCGGTGCGGCCGGAGTTCCGGCTGACCGAGCACACCCGGGGCGCGGTCCAGGAGCTCTGCCGACGGCTGGACGGGATCCCGCTCGCGCTGGAACTGGCGGCCGGACGGCTGCGGGCGCTCTCCGCCGAGCAGGTGCTGGAGCGCCTCGACGACCGCTTCCGGCTGCTGACCGGCGGCAGCCGCAGCGCGCTGGCCCGGCATCAGACGCTCCGCACGGCCATCGGCTGGAGCCATGAACTCTGCGCCCCGGAACAGCGGCTGCTGTGGTCACGGCTCTCGGTCTTCGCCGGGCAGTTCGACCTGGAGGCGGTCGAGTACATCTGCAGCGGCTCCGAACTGCCGGCCGACTCGGTGCTCGACGTGCTCTCCGGGCTGCTCGCGCAGTCCATCGTGCTGCGGGAGGACTCGGCGGCCGGGACCCGCTACCGGATGCTCGACACGGTGCGCGAGTACGGCGCCGAGTGGCTGGCGGCCACCGGCGAGACCGAGCGGCTGCGGAGGCGTCACCGCGACTGGTTCCTGGGGCTGGCGACCTGGTGCGAACTGGACTGGTTCAGCCCTCGGCAGAGCGAGGTGGCGGCCCGGGTGGAGAGCGAACTGCCCAATCTGCGGCGGGCCATGGAGTGTTCGCTGGATTGCCCGGAGGAGGCACATCTCGCCCAGTACCTGGCGGGCACGCTCTGGTTCCTGTGGGTCGGCTGCGGGCGGCTCTCCGAGGGTCGGCACTGGCTGGACCACGTACTGGAGGAGGAGACCCCGTACGACTCCTCGCGGCTGAAGGCGCTCTGGGTGCTCGGCTATGTCGCGGTCCTGCAGGGGGACCCGGTGGGGGCGATCTCGGCGCTGACCGAGTGCCGGGAGGAGGCGGAGCTGGCCGGTGACGCCACGGCCTCGGCATACGCGCTGCACCGCACCGGCTGCCTGGCGCTCGTCACGGACGACACGGCGCGGGCGCAGGAGCTGCTGCACGAGGCGCTCGGCCGCTACCGGGACCTCGGGGAGCTGAACAGCAATGTGCTGATGGCCCAGGTCGAACTGGCGATGTCGGTCGGGTTCCGGGGCGAGCTGGACCGCGCCGTCACGATCTGCGAGGAGGTCCGGGAGATCTGCGAGGACCACGGCGAGCGCTGGGCCCTCAGCTACGCGCTGTTCGTCCTGGCCTTCGCCGCCCTTGAGCGGGGCCGTCCGGCACGGGCCAGGGAGCTCCTCGGGGAGTCGCTGTCCATCAGCCACGCCTTCCACGACCTGCTCGGCACCGTGCTCTCGCTGGAACTGCTGGCGCTGGTCACGGTGGTCGAGGGTGATGCCGACGAGGCGGCGCTGCTGCAGGGGGCGGCCGAACAGATCTGGCCGTCGGTGGGGCTGCCGCTGTTCGGCTCCGAGCACTACGGGGCGCCCCGGGTCCGGTGCGAGGAGCTGGCCCGCCGGGAGCTGGGCGAGGAGCGGTACGCCTCGCAGCGGCGGGCCGGGGCGGCGCTGGGCGCCGACGCGGTGCTGGCCAGGGCACTGGCCGGGCGCCCCGGGGAACGGCAGAACGGCGCGGACACCGGCGCAGCGGAGGCACCGGGGCCGCTTCCCGAGGCCGGGAAGACGCGAAAGCCCGCCGCCTCCCCGGCTTCGGGAAGGGGCGGGCCTGAGCGCTGGTGAAGAGCGGCTACGCCTGGATCAGCGGGCGTAGTACTCGACGACGAGCTGCTCGTCGCAGATCACGGGGATTTCCTTGCGGTTCGGGTCCCGGTCAAGGCGGAAGGCGAGGGCCTTCAGGTTCACCTGCAGGTAGCGCGGGGTCTCACCGTCGGTGTCGTAACCACCCTCGCGGGCAACCTGGAAGGGGTGCTTGTCGCGGCTGCGCTCGCGGACCATCACGATGTTGTCGGGACGGACACGGAAGGACGGCTTGTCGACCTTCTGGCCGTCGACCTCGATGTGACCGTGCACGACCATCTGGCGCGCCTGGTAGATCGTCTTGGCGATACCGGAACGCAGGACCAGCGCGTCGAGGCGGCGCTCCAGCTCGACGACGAGAGCCTCGCCCGTCTTGCCTTCGGCCTTCTTGGCGCGGTCGTAGGCGCGGGCCATCTGGCGCTCGCTGATGTCGTACTGGGCGCGCAGACGCTGCTTCTCCAGCAGACGGACCTTGTAGTCCGAGTTCTGCTTGCGGCCGCGGCCGTGCTCGCCCGGCGGGTAGGGGCGGGCCTCGAAGTACTTGACGGCCTTCGGCGTCAGCGCGATGCCGAGCGCGCGGCTCTTCTTGACCTTGGGACGCGACTGATTAGGCACGTTCTCCAGACCTCCGTTGTAGGTTAGGTTAGGCTCACCTTACTCAAGGAGATCGCATGTCTCGCCCTGGGAACACCACACACGTCACGGACAGCACAGACAGCGGCAGCACACATGAAGGTGCTGCTACGACGGAAGGCCGATCTGATCGTGGTCAGCCGCGTCCCAGCGGGCTTGAAAACACTCGAATGCCGTCAGCAGCCGAGCGCACACGAACTCTCGTACAGAGTACCTGCTCCTCGGTACTGCTCATCCCCGGCCTCGGCTCCGCGGGCTCGGACCAGCTGATGCCGCTGTCCCGCAGTGTGGGTCCGGACGGGGACCTCTTCCTCGAATTCCCCGCGGAATCCCCGGCGGTACGGGCCGCGGCACACGCCCAGGACGACGAGCTGACAGCTGTGCTGGAGATCACCGACGTGGCGCCGGTCTCCGTACCGCACCGCATCCGCGGCCGGGCCAGGGTCTTCGGCTGGCTCACCACCGTGCCGGGCATGGCGGGACCCGGCCGGATGCTGCTGCGGCTGGAGACGGGTGAGGCGTACGTGGACGACCTCTGGGGCGCGCAGAGCGTCGAGCCGGAGGAGTTCCGCGACGCGTCCGCCGACCCGCTCGTCAGCCACGAGGCGGAGCTGCTGCAGCATCTGCACGCGGCCCACGGCGAACAGCTGGGCAATCTGTCCGCGCTGCTCGGCGAGCGTGCCACGTCCGGCTGCTCCGCGCACCGCCCCGCGGTCGTACCGCTCGCGCTGGACCGGCTGGGGCTGCGGGTGCGGGTGTGCGAGCGGGACGGCAGGTGCTTCGACGCCCGCTTCGAGTTCCCCGAGCCGGTGCGCGATGTGAACGAGCTGCGGCACGCCATGCACACGCTCTTCGACGCGGCCGCGCGCTGAGGGCCGCGGCCCCGGACTCCGGGCTATGTCCCGGACGGGCCCGCGTCGCCGTCGCTGTCGCCGCCGGTACGGCCGAGCCGCTCGCGGACCCGGTCCGCCACATCCGCGTACCGCGCCTCCGCGCCGTACCGGGTGGGCTGGTAGTAGCGCTTGTCGCGCACCGCGTCCGGGGCGTACTGCTGGGCGGCGATACCGCCGGGGACGTCATGCGGATAGACATAGCCCTGTGCGTGACCCAGCTTGGCGGCCCCCTTGTAGTGGCCGTCGCGCAGATGGGCCGGAACGGGACCGGCCAGTCCCCTGCGCACGTCGTCCTGGGCGGCGGAGATCGCCAGCGTCGCCGCGTTGGACTTGGGGGCGAGCGCCAGGGCGATCGTGGCGTGGCTGAGGGTGAGCGCCGCCTCGGGGAAGCCGATCATCGCGACGGCCTGGGCCGCCGCGACCGCTGTGGGCAGCGCCGTGGGGTCCGCGAGACCGATGTCCTCGCTGGCCGAGATCATCAGCCGCCGGGCGATGAACCGGGGGTCCTCACCGGCCTCGATCATCCGGGCCAGGTAGTGCAGCGCGGCATCGACGTCCGAGCCGCGGATCGACTTGATCAGGGCACTCGCCACGTCGTAGTGCTGGTCGCCATCCCGGTCGTACTTCACCGCGGCACGGTCGACGGTCTCCTCCAGGGTCAGGAGGGTGATCTCCGGCTCCCCTTTGGACAGCGCCGCACCGGCCGCCGCCTCCAGCGCCGTCAGCGCCCGGCGCGCGTCGCCCCCCGCGATGCGCAGCAGGTGCTCCTCCGCGTCCTCGGGAAGCGTCACCGCGCCGCCGAGCCCGCGCTCGTCGGCCAGGGCGCGGCGCAGCAGACCGCGCAGGTCGTCGTCGGTCAGCGATTCCAGGGTCAGCAGCAGCGAACGGGAGAGCAGCGGCGAGATGATCGAGAAGTAGGGATTCTCGGTGGTGGCCGCGATCAGCGTCACCCAGCGGTTCTCGACGGCCGGGAGCAGTGAGTCCTGCTGCGCCTTGGAGAAGCGGTGGATCTCGTCCAGGAAGAGGACGGTCTCCTTGCCGTAGCCACCGGTGGCGCGCCGGGCGCCCTCGATGACCGCCCGCACTTCCTTCACGCCCGCGGTGATCGCGGAGAGCTCGACAAAGCGTTTGTTGGTGGCCTTGCTGACCACGTACGCCAGCGTCGTCTTGCCGATGCCGGGCGGGCCCCAGAGGATCACCGACGAGGGGCCGGCCGGTCCCCCGCTCCCCTCTCCGACGAGGCGGCGCAGCGGTGAGCCCGGTTTGAGCAGATGCTGCTGGCCGACGACCTCGTCGAGGGTACGCGGACGCATCCGGACAGCGAGGGGGCTGCTGGACGGGTCCTTCTCCTGGCGGTCTTCGGCTGCTGCGGTAAAGAGGTCGGGCTCCACGTTTTGAAGCCTATGTCACCGCACTGACAATCCTGCCGGGCCCCGGTCCGGACCAGCCGCGCGCACGGGCCGCTCAGCTGGTCCAGAAGTCCCACCAGCGGGTCAGGATGAGCATGCCGATGATGCCGACCCACAGGACCGGCGGTACCCAGTGGAACTCGGTCAGTCCGTTACGCAGCCAGCTGGGCGCGGGAATGATCCGGTGCTTGATGTTGTGCGTGGTGACGTAGCAGAACATCAGGATCGTGGCGACCCAGGCCAGGCAGCACCACAGGCACAGGGAGTTGATGTTGTACAGCGACTGGTACTGCAGCCAGGTGCAGAAGCCGACGCCGAACAGGGTGCCCGCGTTGATCCCCAGCCAGTACCAGCCCCGGAAGCGCGCTCCGGCGAGCAGTGCCAGGCCGATGCCCATGATCACGGGGTAGGTGGCGAGTCCGAGCCAGGGGTTCGGGAAGCCGAAGGCGGCCGCCTGATCGCTCTTCATGATGTTGCCGCAGGACACCACCGGGTTGAGGCTGCAGCCCGGGACGAAGCTGGGGTCCTCCATCAGCTTGAGCTTGTCGAGCGTGATGACCCACGCGGCGAGGAGTCCGGCAGCGCCCGTGATCACCAGCAGCAGTGCGAACGCGCGACTGCCGCCGATGGTCCTCTTCCCGCCGTCCTCGTCCTGGTCGGAGGAGGGATGGTCAACCGTTGCAGTCGTCATATCGCCATTCCGTCACTGAGTAGCCTGCTGGGCACGGTCATTGTGCCGTACCGCCGCGCCGGTCCTCCGTTCGATGAACATAAAGATGCGCGCGCGATCGGCGTGCGGTTCCGGGTACGGAAGGCGTCGACGGCACTGAGGGCAGGCGCTCTCGGGTCCGGCCGGGCTGCCGGCCGCCGGGTAACGGCACCGGCCCTTCCGGATCGGAACCCCCCGGCGGGATGAATCGGGCCGCGCCGAGTTGACGCGGCGGGGCCGGAGCCCGGTGCCCCCGGTCGCAGTCGGGCGGGGACACCGCCCGACTGCGACCCGTGCGGGAGCTACGCGAGGCGCGCCTTGATCGCCTCGGTCACCTCGGCCAGCGGAACGGCCGTCTGCTCACCGGACTCCATGTCCTTGAGCTGCACGACGCCCTCGGCCAGATCGCGCTCACCGGCCACGACGGTGAACCGCGCGCCCGACCGGTTGGCGCTCTTCATCGCGCCCTTGAGACCGCGGCCCCCGAACGCGAAGTCCGCGGCCACCCCCTCGCGGCGCAGCCGCGTCACCACGGCGAACAGCTTGCGCCTGGCCTCCTCGCCGAGCGGTACGGCGAAGACACTGGTGGTCGAGGGCAGTTCGAGCTCGATGCCCTCCGCCTCCAGGGCCAGCACCGTGCGGTCCACGCCGAGCGCCCAGCCCACCGACGGGAGCGCCGGGCCGCCGATCATCTCGGAGAGGCCGTCGTACCGGCCGCCGCCGCCCACCGCCGACTGCGAGCCCAGTCCGTCGTGGACGAACTCGAAGGTGGTGCGGGTGTAGTAGTCGAGGCCCCGGACGAGCTTCTCGTCGTCCTCGTAGACCACGCCCGCCTCGTTGAGCAGGTCGCGGACCTCCTCGTGGTACGCCTTGCAGGCGTCGCAGAGGTAGTCGCGCAGCACCGGGGCGCCGGTCAGCTGCTTCTGGACCTCGGGGCGCTTGTCGTCGAGGACCCGGAGCGGGTTGATCTCGATGCGGCGGCGGGTCTCCTCGTCCAGGTCGAGCTCGCGCAGGAAGCCCTGGAGCGCGTCGCGGTAGACCGGCCGGCACTCCTTGTCGCCCAGCGAGTTCAGCAGGATCCGGAACTCGCGCAGGCCCAGGGCGCGGTACGCCTGGTCGGCCAGGATGATCAGCTCGGCGTCCAGCGCCGGGTCCTCCGCGCCGATGGCCTCGGCACCGACCTGCGAGAAGTGGCGGTAACGGCCCTTCTGCGGACGCTCGTAGCGGTAGTAGGAGCCGGAGTACCAGAGCTTCACCGGCAGGTTGCCGAGCTTGTGGAGGTTGGCCTCCAGCGCGGCGCGCAGCACGGAGGCGGTGCCCTCGGGGCGCAGCGCCAGCTGGGAGCCGCCCTTGGTGGTGAGGGTGTACATCTCCTTGCTCACGATGTCGGTGGACTCACCGACGCCCCGGGAGAAGAGGGCCACGTCCTCGAAGCCGGGGGTCTCGATGTAGCCGTAGCCGGAGTTCTTCAGCGGTGCGGAGATCGCCTCCCGTACGGCGAGGTACTTCGCGGAGTCGGGCGGGGTCAGGTCGTACGTGCCCTTGGGGGCCTTGAAGGTGCTCACGATTTCGCTCTCGTCACATTCCTCGTCGGGGCGCGTCCATACCGTGCAGATACGGATTGGTGGCGCGCTCGCGGCCGATGGTCGTCTGGGGGCCGTGGCCGGACAGCACCACGGTCGAGTCGTCGAGCGGCAGGCACACGCGGGCCAGCGACTCGAGCAGCTCGGCGTGGTCGCCGCCGGGCAGGTCGGTGCGTCCGACGGAGCCGGCGAAGAGCAGGTCGCCCGAGAAGAGGACCTGCGGAACGTCCGCGGCCTCGGGCATCCTGAACGTCACCGACCCCTTGGTATGGCCGGGCGCGTGCGAGACACCGAACTCCAGACCGGCCAGCGTCAGCCGGGCACCGTCGCTCAGCTCCTTGACGTCGTCCGGCTCCCCCACCGTCAGCTCGCCCATGAGCGGCATCCCGATGGAGCGGCCGAGGGCCTTCTCCGGGTCGCTCATCATGTAACGGTCCTCCGGGTGGATCCAGGCGGGGACATCGTGGGCGCCGCACACCGGGACGACCGAGGCGACGTGGTCGATGTGGCCGTGGGTGAGTACGACGGCGACGGGCTTCAGCCGATGCTTGCGCAGTGCTTCCTCGACCCCGGAGGCGGCCTGGTGGCCCGGGTCGATGATCACGCACTCCTCACCCGCGGCGGGGGCGACCAGGTAACAGTTGGTCCCCCAGGCCCCGGCGGGGAACCCGGCAATGAGCACGATCGTCCTTAATGGTCGTCCGACGAGGGGTGGCGGCTGCGCGGTCGCAGCAGTTCAGAGCCTACCGGCGCTCCTCATTCCACAGCTAACCCATATACGGTACGGGGCAACTCAGGCCCGATCACACGACGTACAAGGAGATCACCCGGTGGTCAGCAGCGATCAGCGGCGGCGGCAGCTCGCCAGGGAGAAGTTCGAGCGGCAGCAGCAGCGCCGGGAGGAGGCCCGACGCCGGACCCGGCGGCTGACGGCCATCATCGCCTCCGCGGTGGCCGCGGTGGCCGTCATAGGCGGAATCACGTACTTCGCCACCGGCGACGACGGCAAGAAGGACAAGACCGACGCGGCCGCGAGCGCCAGCCCGTCGGCGTCCCCCTCGGCATCTCCCTCGGCGAGCGAGAAGAGCGCGCCCGAGCCGGCGATGAAGATCGACAAGAAGGCGAAGTACACCCTGTCGCTCAAGACGGGCCAGGGCGACATCGCGTTCACGATGGACGCGGCGAAGACCCCGCACACCACGAACTCGTTCAAGTCGCTCGCGGACAAGGGCTTCTTCGACGGCACCAAGTGCCACCGGCTGACCACGCAGGGTATTTTCGTCCTCCAGTGCGGTGACCCCAAGGGCGACGGCACCGGCGGTCCGGGCTACACGATCCCGGACGAGAACCTCACCGCGCTGGGCAAGCCGGGCAAGGACGGCTCGGTGACCTACCCGGCGGGCACGGTGGCGATGGCCAACACGGGTCAGCCGCACACCGGCGGCAGCCAGTTCTTCCTGGTCTACAAGGACACCAAACTGCCGCCCACCTACACGCCGTTCGGCACGATGGACAAGGCTTCGCTGAAGGCCGTCGAGGCCATCGGCAAGGCGGGGGTCACCGGCGGCGCCGCCGACGGTGCGCCGAAGAAGGCCGTGAACATCTCGAAGGCGGCCGTCGACAAGGCGTGAGCACGGCGGGCCCCGGCATGATCCGCACGGCGGCGCCGGGCGCGGGCGGATAATTTCGGCCGCGCGGAGTGCGGACAGCCGGGCGGCCCGTCGCCTAGATTGGCGTTGTGCAGGGCGGGCGCTGCCCGCCCCAGGAAACTGTGGACGATGCCAGGGGGGTTAACCCTCTCGCGGGCATCAGGTGGAGGAGGCGCTGTGAGCAGCGACCCGTGGGGCCGTGTCGATGAGACAGGCACCGTGTACGTGCGTACCGCCGACGGCGAGCAGGTCGTCGGATCGTGGCAGGCCGGTTCTCCGGCGGAGGCCCTGGCCTACTTCGAGCGCAAGTACGAGGGCATTGTGGTCGAGATCGGCCTCCTGGAGCGGCGGGTGAAGACCACCGATCTGTCCGCGAAGGACGCGACGACCGCCATCGAGCATCTGCGTGCGCAGGTCGACGAGCACCACGCCGTCGGGGACCTGGACGCGCTGCGCAAGCGGCTGGACGCCCTGGTGGCGACGGTCGACTCGCGGCGGGAGGAGCGCAAGGCCCAGAAGGCGAAGCAGACCGACGAGGCGAAGCACGCCAAGGAGGCACTGGTCGTCGAGGCCGAGGAGCTGGCGCAGAGCGAGCAGTGGCGCTCCGCGGGCGAGCGGCTCCGTGCGCTCGTCGACACGTGGAAGGGCCTGCCGAGGCTGGACCGCAAGTCGGACGACGAGCTGTGGCACCGCTTCTCCCACGCGCGCTCGGCGTTCTCCAAGCGCCGCAAGGCCCACTTCGCCTCGCTGGACGCCCAGCGCGAGGAGGCCCGCAAGGCCAAGGAGAAGCTGGTCGTCGAGGCCGAGTCGCTGTCCCGTTCCTCGGACTGGGGCACGACGGCCGCCCGCTACCGCGACCTGATGACGGAGTGGAAGGCCGCGGGCCGCGCCCAGCGCGAGGCGGAGGACGATCTGTGGAACCGTTTCCGCGGTGCCCAGGACGTCTTCTTCGCCGCCCGCAGTGAGGTGTTCGCGGAGCGGGACGCGGAGCAGGGCGAGAACCTCAAGCTCAAGGAGGAGCTCGCGGCCGAGGCCGAGAAGCTGCTGCCGGTGAAGGACCTGAAGGCCTCCAGGGCGGCGTTCCGGGCCGTCAACGAGCGCTGGGAGGCCATCGGCCACGTACCGCGTGACGCCCGCCCCAGGATCGAGGCGCGGATGCACGCGGTGGAGCGGGCGCTCCAGGAGGCCGAGGAGTCGGAGTGGCGCCGGACCAACCCGGAGGCACGCGCCCGTGCCGCGGGTCTGACCGGGCAGCTCCAGTCGGCCGTGGACAAGCTGCGCACCCAGATCGACACGGCGCGCGCCTCGGGCAACAACGCCCGTGCGGACAAGCTCGCCCGCGAGCTGGAGGGCCGGCAGGCACTCCTGGACCAGGCCCTGAAGGGTCTTGAGGAGTTCGGCGGCTGACACCCGGTCCGCCTGTTCCACAGGTGAAGGGCCCCTCCGCCGGTGGCGGAGGGGCCCTTCACCTGTGACGCGAGAGGCTGCACGGCCCGGGGACGGCCCGGGTCAGGGCCGGCGGGCCGAGGTCACCCGGTAGACGTCGTAGACGCCCTCGACGCCGCGTACGGCCTTCAGGACGTGGCCGAGGTGTTTCGGGTCGCCCATCTCGAAGGTGAAGCGCGAGGTGGCCACCCGGTCGCGGGAGGTCTGCACGGCCGCGGACAGGATGTTGACGTGCTGGTCGGACAGGATCCGGGTGACGTCGGAGAGCAGCCGGGAGCGGTCCAGTGCCTCGACCTGGATGGCGACGAGGAACACCGAGGACTGGGTGGGCGCCCATTCGACCTCAAGAATCCGCTCCGGCTCCTGCGAGAGCGAGTCGACGTTCACGCAGTCCGCGCGGTGGACGGAGACTCCGCTGCCCCTGGTCACGAAGCCGATGATCGGGTCACCGGGAACGGGGGTGCAGCAGCGGGCCAGCTTGACCCAGACGTCCTCGACGCCCTTGACGACGACACCGGGGTCGGCGTTCGCACGGCGCTTGTTGCGGCCGTGCGAGGGCGGCGAGCTCTCCGCGAGGTCCTCGTTGGCCTCGTCCTGGCCGCCGAGCGCCTGGACCAGCTTCTGCACGACACCGGCCGCCGCGACATGGCCCTCACCGATCGCGGCGTACAGGGACGAGATGTCGGGGTAGCGCATCTCGTGGGCGAGCGTGACCAGGGAGTCCCCGGTCAGGATCCGCTGGATCGGCAGGTTCTGCTTGCGCATGGCCCGCGCGATGGAGTCCTTGCCCTGCTCGATCGCCTCGTCGCGGCGCTCCTTGGAGAACCAGGCGCGGATCTTGTTGCGTGCCCGCGGCGACTTGACGAAGCCGAGCCAGTCCCGGGAGGGGCCCGCGCCGGCCGCCTTGGAGGTGAAGACCTCCACCAGGTCGCCGTTGTCGAGCGTGGACTCCAGCGGCACGAGCCGCCCGTTGACCCGCGCCCCTATCGTCCGGTGGCCCACCTCCGTATGGACGGCGTAGGCGAAGTCGACCGGTGTCGCCCCCGCCGGGAGCGCTATGACGTCGCCCTTGGGCGTGAAGACGAAGACCTCGTTGCGCGAGAGGTCGAAGCGCAGGGACTCCAGGAACTCGCTGGGGTCCTCGGTCTCCTTCTGCCAGTCCAGGAGCTGGCGCAGCCACGCCATGTCGTTGACGGTGTCCTGGCCCCGGCCGGTGTTCCGGGGGACGTCGGTGCGCACCTTGGAGGCGCCCGCGACGGCCTCCTGCTTGTACTTCCAGTGCGCGGCGATGCCGTACTCGGCGCGGCGGTGCATGTCGAAGGTACGGATCTGCAGCTCGACGGGCTTGCCGCTGGGTCCGATCACCGTGGTGTGCAGCGACTGGTACATGTTGAACTTGGGCATCGCGATGTAGTCCTTGAACCGGCCGGGGACCGGATTCCACCGCGCGTGGACGGTGCCGAGCGCCGCGTAGCAGTCGCGGACCGTGTCGACGAGGACGCGGATGCCCACCAGGTCGTAGATCTCCGCGAAGTCGCGGCCCCGCACGATCATCTTCTGGTAGACGCTGTAGTAGTGCTTCGGCCGGCCGGTGACGGTGGCCTTGATGCGGGCGGCGCGCAGGTCGGACTGCACCTCGTCGGTCACTATGGCGAGGTATTCGTCACGCTTGGGCGCCCGCTCCGCGACGAGCCGGACGATCTCGTCGTACATCTTCGGGTAGAGGATCGCGAAGGCGAGGTCCTCCAGCTCCCACTTGATGGTGTTCATGCCCAGGCGGTGGGCCAGCGGGGCGTAGATCTCCAGCGTCTCGCGGGCCTTCTTCTCCTGCTTCTCCCGCTTGAGGTAACGCATGGTGCGCATGTTGTGCAGCCGGTCGGCGAGCTTGATGACCAGGACCCGCGGGTCCTTGGCCATCGCGACGACCATCTTGCGCACGGTCTCGGCCTGCGCGGCCTCGCCGAACTTGACCTTGTCGAGCTTGGTGACGCCGTCCACCAGCAGGGCGACCTGGTCGCCGAAGTCGCGGCGCAGGGTGTCCAGGCCGTACTCGGTGTCCTCGACGGTGTCGTGCAGCAGCCCGGCCATCAGGGTGGCCGGATCCATACCCAGCTCGGCCAGGATCGTGGTCACGGCGAGGGGGTGGGTGATGTAGGGGTCGCCGCTCTTGCGCTTCTGGCCGCGGTGCCAGCGCTCGGCGACCTGGTAGGCGCGCTCGATCTGGCGCAGCGTGGAGGTCTCGATCTTCGAGTCGTTGCTCCGGACGGTACGCAGCAGCGGCTCCAGCACCGGGTTGTACGGGCTGGAGCGCTGGACGCCGAGCCGGGCCAGCCTGGCCCGGACTCGGTTGGAGGAGCCGCCGCCGGTACGGGCCGCCGGGCCCGCGGGTGCCGCCGTGGGCTTCGCCGGAGGCTTCGGCGCCGTCGGGGGCGGCGAGGCGGGCGCGGCCGGCTGGGCGGGGGAAGCGGGCGCGGGCCCGTTGGCCTCCGCGGGGGCCGGGCCCGAGCCGGGCTCGGGCGCCGGCGGCTTCGGCTTCTCCGCTGACTGCTTCTCCGCGGGCTGCTGCTTCGCGGGCGTGGCTGGGGCCGCCGCGGGCTGGTCGGGCTGCGGGGCGGCGACTGGCTGGGCCTCGTCTGGCAAGAGCGCTCCTCGTGCGGATCCGGACACCCGGAAAGGCCATCGTAACGACCCTTCGGCCGCTCCTCCCCCGGGGACCGTGAGAGCCCGCACAACGCGGAGCGGGCACCCGGTTGTTCCCGGGTGCCCGCTTCGGAGCCCGTCATGCGGTGCCGCGTGCGGCCCGCTGGGGGTTCAGACCGTGATCAGGGCGTCCAGCGGAGCGCCCTTCAGGCTCTCCTCGATGCGCGCCCGGCCGGCCAGGAATCCCAGCTCCATGAGGACGGCGACGCCCGCGACGCCGGCCCCGGCCCGCCGGATCAGCTCCAGCGAGGCGGCGGCGGTGCCACCGGTGGCCAGCACGTCGTCGATGACCATGACCCGGTCGTCGGCGGACAGGTCCTCCGCGTGGATCTCGATCTCCGCGCTGCCGTACTCCAGCTCGTACGACTGGGTGAGCGTGGCACCGGGCAGCTTGCCGGCCTTGCGGACCGGGACGAAGCCGAGCCCGGCCCGTACCGCGACCGGTGCGGCCAGGATGAAGCCGCGGGCCTCCAGACCGACGATCTTCGTGGCGCCGTGCCGTACGCACAGCTCCGCCAGCGCTTCGGTGAGCGCGGTGAAGGCCACCGGGTCCGCGAGCAGCGGAGTGATGTCCTTGAACACCACCCCCGGCTTCGGGTAGTCGGCCACGTCACGGATCCGGCTGAGCAGGAGGTCCCTCGTGCCCTCGGTCGTGCTGCTGGTCATCGGCGCTTCCCGGGGGTGCGGCCGTGGCCCCTGGGGGGCTCCTGGCGCTGTCCGACGACGGCACCGGCCGGTGCGGTGTCCTGTGCGGCGTCCTGTGTGACGCCCCGGTCCGCCCGGTCCGACTGCTCGGCCTCGGAGAGCTCGCCCTTGGCGGCGGCTGCCGCGCGCTTGGCGAGGACCCGCTTCTTCAGGGCCTTCATCTGCGGTTCGCGTTCCTTGAGGTCGGCGACGAGCGGAGTGGCGATGAAGATCGAGGAGTAGGCACCGGCGGCGAGGCCGACGAAGAGTGCCAGGGAGATGTCGTTCAGCATGCCCGCGCCGAGGACACCGCCACCGATGAACAGCAGACCGGCGACCGGCAGCAGCGCGACGATCGTGGTGTTGATCGAGCGGACCAGCGTGCCGTTGATCGAGCGGTTGGCGATCTCGCTGTACGTCCACCGGGTCTGCTTGGTGATCCCCTTCGTGCCCTCCTTCAGGCTGTCGAAGACGACGACCGTGTCGTAGAGGGAGTAACCGAGAATCGTCAGCAGACCGATCACGGTGCCCGGGGTGACCTCGAAGCCGACCAGCGCGTAGACGCCGACCGTGATGGTGATGTCGTGGATCAGCGCGACCAGGGCCGCGATGGCCATGCGCCACTCGAAGGCGATGGCCAGGTAGATCACGACGAGGACCATGAAGACGCCGAGGCCGGTCCACGCCTTGTTGGCGATCTGCTCACCCCAGCTGGGGCCGACCAGGTCGGCGGCGATCTTCTCCTCGGGGACGCTGAGGCCCTTGGAGAGGTCACCCTTGATCGCGTCCGACTTCGAGGTGTCGACCTCGGTGATCTGGATGCGCAGGCCGCCGTTGCCCAGCTTCTGGACGATGGCCTGGTGGCCGGAGGAGGTCGACGCCAGGTCTTCCGCCTTCTCGACCGAGACGCTCGTCTTCGGTGTGGTGAAGACGGCACCGCCCTTGAACTCGATGCCCATGTTCAGGCCGCTGACCGCCAGGCCGACGATGGCCGTGATGGTGATCAGGATCGAGATGCCGTACCAGATCTTGCGGTTGCCGATGAAGTCGTAGCCGACCTCGCCGCGGTAGAGACGGGCGCCGAGATTGCCGAGTCGCGACATCTCACGCCTCCTTCGGGTCGGTGGGGGCGTTGACACGGCGTGAACGGCGCAGCGGCGGCTTGGCGCCGAGCCGCTTCGGGTCGAGACCGGACCACGGGTGACCGCTCGCGAAGAACTTCTTGCGGGCCATCAGCGTCATGACGGGCTTGGTGAAGAGGAACACCACGACCACGTCGAGCAGGGTGGTGAGGCCGAGCGTGAACGCGAAGCCCTGCACCTTTCCGACCGTGACGACGAACAGCACCGCCGCGGCCAGGAACGATACGAAGTCGGAGACCAGGATGGTGCGCCGGGCCCGCGGCCAGGCCCGCTCGACGGCGGGGCGGAGGGTGCGGCCCTCGCGGATCTCGTCACGGATGCGTTCGAAGTACACGATGAACGAGTCCGCGGTGATTCCGATCGCCACGATGGCGCCGCAGACAGCGGGCAGGTTCAGCGCGAATCCGATGGCCGGGCCGAGCAGCGACATGATCGTGTACGTCAGGATGCCGGAGACCAGCAGGCTGAGGAGCGCGATGAGCGCCAGTCCGCGGTAGTAGGCCACCAGGTAGATGATGACCAGGGCCAGGCCGATGGCACCGGCGATCAGGCCCGCCTTGAGCTGCTCACCGCCGAGTGCGGCGGTGACGGTGGTGACGCTCTGCTCCTGGAAGGAGAGCGGCAGGGCGCCGTAGGAGAGCACGTTGGCGAGGTCCTCGGCGGACTGCTGGGTGAAGCTGCCGGAGATCTCGGCGTTGGCGCTCAGCGCCTCCTTCACGGAGGGTGCCGAGACCACTTCGCCGTCGAGGGCGATGGCGAACTGGTTCTGCGGCGCCTGCTGCTGCGCGAGCGTGCCGGTGATCTTCTGGAACTTCTTGGCGCCGCCGCCGGTGAACTCCATCTGGACGATCCACTGGCCGTTGTTCTGGTTGATGGCCGCCTTGGCGCTGTCCACGTCCGTACCGTCGACCTGGGCCGGGCCCAGTACGTACTTGGCGCTGCCGTCCTGCTCGCACGCGACCACCGTGTCGGTGGCCTTGGAGCCCTGGGCCGCCTTGGACCGGCCGGCCTTGGTGGAGCAGTCGAGCGCCTCGAACCGCTTCTGCAGCTTCGCGGCCGCGGCCTGCTCCTCCGCCGACGGCGTGGGCGTGCCGCTCGCCTTCGGGGTCTCGCTGGCCTTCGGGGTGGGCGTGGAGTCGGCCTTCAGGGCGCCGGTGACCGCGCGGCCCTGGGTGGTGGCGCTCGCGCTCGGCTTCCCGGACGGGCTCGACGCCTTGTCGGGGGCGGAGGAGCTCGGCGACGGAGACGGGCTGCCCTTGCCGGAGGACGAGGCGCTGGGCTCAGGGGTGGGCGTTCCCTCGGCGACGGTCAACACCGGCCGGAAGTACAGCTTGGCCGTCGTACCGACCTGCTGCCGGGCCTGGGCGGAGTTCGTGCCCTTGGGGATGTTGACGATGATGTTGCTCTTGCCCTGGGTCTGGACCTCGGCCTCGGAGACACCAAGACCGTTGACGCGGCGTTCCATGATCTGGACCGCCGTGTCCATGTTGGTCTTGTTGATCGCCGACTCCTGGCCGGGCTCGGCCTTCGCCTCAAGCGTGATGGACGTGCCACCCGCCAGGTCGATGCCGAGTCGCGGCGTCGGCTGATCGGCCAGGAACATCCCGCCGGTGAGCGCGACCATGGCGATCAGGATCAGAGCCAGGGCACGCCCCGGCCTGCCCTGACCGCCGGCCGGCCCTCGGCCCTTCTTCGGTGCTGCCACCTTCTCGTTTCTCCCTGTCCAACCGCCCCGCGCCGGGTACGCGCCCAAGCGGCCACGAAGTGTAGTGGGGACCCGCCCCCGCAGAAGACCGCACGGTCCGGGGACAGCCGGATGCCTGTGGGCTCACGGCATCCCCGGGTCGTGTGCTACTTCGCGTCGGCCTCGCCGTCGGACTTGCCGTCGGACTTCTTGTCGGCCGGCTCCGCGTCGTCCGCCTCGGCCTTCTTGCCGAGGTCGATCTTCGCGACGTCTTCGGCGTCCGCGGCAGTGTCGGCGTCGTGGAGCTCGGTCAGCGAGGAGGCGTCGTCGGGCACGACCGCGCCGTCGACGTCCAGCTCCTCCTCCTCGTCACCGTGGACGATGCGGTTGTACTCCGCGTCGTCGAGGACGGCACCGATCGCGTTCTTGGCGTAGACGGCGTGGACGCCGGGAGCGATCTCAAGGAGGACCGAATCGTCGTGAAGCTCCTTGACGGTGGCGTACATGCCCCCGATCGTCCGGACGCCGGTACCGGGCTGCATTTCATTGCGCATGTTCGCAGCCGCCGCCTGCTTCTTCTTGGCGGACCGCGTCATCAGGAACATGGCCCCGATGAGCACGATGAAGGGGAGGAGAGTCACGGGATTCACGGGACGAGTTTCCTTCGCACGACCGCATTGGAGAGCGGCCTGGTCTACGGGGGTGGGTACACCGACCTTTAAGGGCGGCATCGGCGGAGTCTAAGCGAGTCCGCATCGATGGAACAACGCCCAGCATGGCACCCGGGTTCCGCTGCGGGTCAACCTGTGACTCATCACGCCCCGAACAGGCCCTGTTGTCCCTTTCCGCCCTGCTGCGGCGGAACCAGCCCGAGGTGGGCCCAGGCAGCCGGTGTGGCGACCCGGCCCCGCGGCGTCCTGGCCAGCAGTCCTTCGCGCACCAGGAAGGGCTCGGCGACCTCCTCGACCGTCTCGCGCTCCTCCCCCACGGCGACCGCGAGCGTGGAGAGGCCGACGGGACCGCCGCCGAAGAGCCTCATCAGGGCGCCGAGCACCGCCCGGTCCAGCCGGTCGAGACCGCGGGCGTCGACCTCGTACACCTGGAGCGCGGCTCCGGCGATGTCCCGGTCGATCCGGCCGTCTGCCTTGACCTGGGCGTAGTCCCGGACCCGGCGCAGCAGCCGGTTGGCGATACGGGGCGTGCCGCGGGAGCGGCCGGCGATCTCCGCGGCCCCCTCTATGTCTGTCTCGACGTCGAGGAGCCGGGCGGAGCGATGAATCACCCTTTCCAGTTCGGCCGGCGTGTAGAACTCCATGTGCCCGGTGAAGCCGAACCGGTCGCGCAGCGGGGGCGGCAGGAGCCCGGCCCTGGTGGTGGCGCCGACCAGGGTGAAGGGCGGCAGCTCCAGCGGGATGGCGGTGGCCCCGGGCCCCTTGCCGACGATCACGTCGACCCGGAAGTCCTCCATCGCCATGTAGAGCATCTCCTCGGCGGGCCGGGACATGCGGTGGATCTCGTCGAGGAAGAGGACCTCGCCCTCCTGGAGGGAGGACAGGATCGCCGCGAGGTCGCCGGCGTGCTGGATGGCGGGCCCCGAGGTGATCCGGATCGGCGCGTTCATCTCGGCGGCGATGATCATGGAGAGGGTGGTCTTGCCCAGACCGGGGGCGCCGGAGAGCAGTACGTGGTCGGCGGTGGCGCCGCGGGCGCGGGCCGCCTTGAGGACCAGGTCGAGCTGTTCGCGCACCGTCTCCTGGCCGACGAACTCGTCGAGGTCCTTGGGGCGCAGTGCCGCCTCCACGGCGGTGTCCTCGCCGTCCGCTCCGGCGTCGACGAGGCGCTCGTCGAGCAGCTCGTCGGTGTCGGGTCCGGTCTCGTCCCAGTTCATCTCGTCAGTCCCGCCTCGGGTGTCTCTGTGCCGGGCCGCGCGGTGCCCGGCCCGGGTGGCGAAGGGTGCCCTCGGGGTCCGCTCAGCGTGTGCGGTTGAGGGTCTGGAGGGCGGCGCGCAGCAGCTGCGGCACCGGCGGCTGGGCGCCCTCCGCGAGGGCCGCCTCGGCCTGCGGGGTCACGGCGGAGACCGCTTCGTCGGCCTCGCGGGTGGCGTAGCCGAGGCCGATCAGGGCGGCCTGCAGCTGGTCCCGCCAGGAGGAGGAGACCGCGGTGCCGATGCCCTGCTGGCCGATGTGGGCGCCGACCGGCTCCCCGAGCCTGTCCTTGAGTTCGAGCAGGAGCTTCTGCGCACCCTTCTTGCCGATGCCGGAGACGGCGGTGAGCGCCTTCTCGTCCCCGGTGGACACGGCGATGCGCAGGGCGTCCGGGCTGTGCGTGGCGAGCATGGCCTGGGCGAGCCGGGGGCCGACCCCGCTGGCGGTCTGGAGCAGCTCGAAGGTCTGCCGCTCGTCGTCGTCGGCGAAGCCGTAGAGCGTCAGTGAGTCCTCCCGTACGACGAGGGAGGTGGCGAGCCTGGCCTCCTTGCCGATCCGGAGGGCGGCGAGGGTGTTCGGCGCACACTGGACGGCCATGCCGATGCCGCCGACCTCGATCACGGCCGTGGTGGGGGCGATCGCGGCCACGGGGCCGGTGATGAAGGCGATCATCGGGGGACCTTCCGGACGGGGACTGCTGCGGTGCGCGGAACGCGCGGGATACGGGCCGCGGCCGCTGCCGCGTGCGCCTGCTGGAGGCGGTTGACGGCCGGGGCGCGCCAGATGTGACAGATGGCGAGAGCCAGCGCGTCGGCGGCGTCGGCCGGTTTCGGCGGGGCGTCCAGCCGCAGGAGCCGGGTGATCATGGCCCCGACCTGGGCCTTGTCCGCGCGGCCGCTGCCGGTGACGGCGGCCTTGACCTCGCTGGGCGTGTGCAGGGCCACCGGGATGCCCCGGCGGGACGCGCAGAGCATCGCGACCGCGCTGGCCTGGGCCGTGCCCATCACGGTCCGGACGTTGTGCTGGGCGAACACCCGCTCGACGGCGACGTATTCGGGGCGGTGCTCGTCGAGCCACTCCTCGATGCCGCGCTCGATGGCCACCAGCCGGTGTCCGAGCTCCGCGTCGGACGCGGTGCGCACGACTCCGACACCGAGCATGGTGAGCGGACGGCCCGCGACTCCTTCGACGACTCCGACGCCGCACCGGGTCAGCCCGGGGTCCACGCCGAGTACCCGCACGGGTCGCCCCCTCCCTGCCGATCGGTCAACTGTTCTGGCAGGCTATCGGCTCGCACTGACAATGCGACGGGCCGACGGGGTGTGTCCCCCGTCGGCCCGTCCGCGAAAGCTGCGCCGGTCAGCCGGCGGCCGCTCAGGCGTCGACCTTCTCCATGACCTCGTCCGAGACGTCGAAGTTGGCGAAGACGTTCTGCACGTCGTCGCTGTCCTCCAGCGCGTCGATCAGCTTGAAGATCTTGCGGGCGCCCTCCTCGTCGAGGTCGACCTGCATGGTGGGCAGGAAGTTGGCCTCGGCCGAGTCGTAGTCGATGCCCGCCTCCTGGAGCGCGGTGCGGACCGCGACCATGTCGGTGGCCTCGCTGACGACCTCGTACGTCTCACCGAGGTCGTTGACCTCCTCTGCGCCCGCGTCGAGGACCGCGCCCAGCACGTCGTCCTCGGACAGCTCGCCCTTGGGGACGATCACGACGCCCTTGCGGTTGAACAGGTACGAGACCGAGCCCGGGTCGGCCATCGAGCCGCCGTTGCGCGTCATGGCGACACGCACGTCGGACGCGGCACGGTTGCGGTTGTCGGTGAGGCACTCGATGAGCACCGCCACACCGTTCGGGCCGTAACCCTCGTACATGATCGTCTGATAGTCGACGCCACCCGCTTCGAGACCGCCACCGCGCTTGACCGCGGAGTCGATGTTCTTGTTCGGGACCGAGCTCTTCTTCGCCTTCTGGATCGCGTCCACAAGGGTCGGGTTGCCTTCGGGGTCCACACCGCCGGTGCGGGCCGCGACCTCGATGTTCTTGATCAGCTTCGCGAAGAGCTTGCCGCGCTTGGCGTCAATCACGGCCTTCTTGTGCTTCGTCGTAGCCCATTTAGAGTGGCCGGACATCTGCCTTCTCCTTCGCGTCACCAAATTCCGTACGAACCCGAGAGATCCTACCGGGATCGAGTCAGCCCGATGCGCGCACCATGTCGACGAAGTACGCGTGGAGCCGGTGGTCACCGGTCAGTTCCGGATGGAATGACGTGGCAAGGGCGTTTCCCTGCCGTACCGCCACGATATGGCCGCCCTGCTGCGCCACGACCCGGACCCGCGCCCCCACCGATTCGACCCAGGGGGCCCGGATGAAGACGCCCTCGACGGGCCCGCCCTCGATCCCGGCGACGTCCACGGCCGCCTCGAACGACTCGTTCTGCCGCCCGAAAGCGTTACGGCGCACGATCATGTCGATGCCGCCGATCGTCTCCTGGCCCGAGCGCGGATCGAGGATCTTGTCCGCGAGCAGGATCATCCCGGCGCAGGTGCCGTAGACCGGCATCCCCGCGGCGACCCGCTCGCGCAGTGGTTCCAGCATCCCGAACAGGGCGGCCAGTTTGGACATCGTGGTGGACTCGCCGCCGGGGATGACGAGGCCGTCGACCTCGGCGAGTTCCTCGGGCCGCCGGACCGGCCTGGCCAGGGCGTCCGCCGAGGCCAGGGCGATCAGGTGTTCCCGTACGTCGCCCTGGAGAGCCAGGACTCCGATCACAGGAGTGTCGCTCATCAGTGACTACCAGCCGCGGTTGGCGTAGCGCTCGGTCTCGGGCAGCGTGTCGCAGTTGATGCCGACCATGGCCTCGCCCAGGTTGCGGGAGGCATCCGCGATGACCTTCGGCTCGTCGAAGAACGTGGTGGCCTTCACGATGGCGGCGGCGCGCTTGGCCGGGTCGCCGGACTTGAAGATGCCGGAGCCGACGAAGACGCCCTCCGCGCCCAGCTGACGCATCAGCGCGGCGTCGGCGGGGGTGGCCACGCCGCCCGCGGAGAACAGGACGACGGGCAGCTTGCCGAGCTCCGCGACCTCCTTGACCAGCTCGTACGGGGCACGGAGGTCCTTGGCGGCGGCGTACAGCTCGTTGTTGTCGTAGCCGCGCAGCCGGGCGATCTCGTTCTTGATCTGACGCAGGTGGCGCACCGCCTCGACGACGTTGCCGGTGCCGGCCTCGCCCTTCGAGCGGATCATGGCCGCGCCCTCCGCGATGCGGCGCAGGGCCTCGCCCAGGTTGGTGGCGCCGCAGACGAACGGGGTGGTGAAGGCGAACTTGTCGCTGTGGTTGACCTCGTCGGCCGGGGTGAGCACCTCGGACTCGTCGATGTAGTCGACGCCGAGGGACTGCAGCACCTGGGCCTCGACGAAGTGTCCGATACGGGACTTCGCCATGACCGGGATGGAGACGGCCTCGATGATCTCCTCGATCATGTTCGGGTCGGACATCCGGGCCACGCCGCCGTCCTTGCGGATGTCGGCGGGCACCCGCTCCAGGGCCATGACGGCCACGGCGCCGGCGTCCTCGGCGATCTTCGCCTGCTCGGCGTTGACGACGTCCATGATCACGCCGCCCTTGAGTTGCTCGGCCATGCCGCGCTTGACGCGGGCGGTGCCGGTCGCCGGGGAGTCAGCGGACTGCGGGGTGGTGGGAAGCGTGGACACGGATCGACCTCACTGGGAGAAGGAGCGCTGAGCGTGCGGGGTGACGCACCGCTGAGCAAACTCTCCGGAGCCGGTCCACAGCAAGGGCCAATAGCAGGCCGGTGGATCGTTTTGGCCCCGCCGAGGCCACGCCGACCGCTGCGGCGTGGGGCCTGAGTGGGTGGGTGTCAGCTGACCGGACGGGCGGCGAGGGCGACCGGCGGCTCGTCGTCCATCTCGAAGGCGAGCGGGAAGGGGGCATGGCCGGCCAGCCGGAACCAGCGCACCGTGCGGTGGCGGCGCAGCGCGCGGGCGGCCCGCACCGCGTCGTTGTGGAACCGGCGCGCCATCGGGACCCGGCGGACGGCGGCGGCCAGTTCGGACGCGGCCTCCTCGCCGCCCGGGATCTCCTGCACCGCCGCCACCTGCGCCGACTCACCGAACACCGCGCGCAGGGCGGTGCTCAGTTCGCTCTCGGCGACCTCGCGGTGCTCCTCCTCCGACTGGCGGGCGGCGTGCGCGGCCTCGTACAGGACGATGGAGGCGGCCGGGTCGAGGACTCCGGACGTGGCGAGTTCCTGGGTGACCGAGGCCCGGCGCAGCAGTTGCGCGTCGAGCGCGGCACGGGCCGCGTCGATACGGGTGTGCAGCCGGTCGAGCCGGCCGGCGGTCCAGCTGAGGTAGAGGCCGATCGTGACGAGCGCGACGACGGTCCAGATGAGGGATTCGGTCACGGGCCGAAGGCTACCGGTGACCGGCCCCCGTCCGGCGCCGGTCACCCGCGTCGGCGACGACGGCCGGACACCGCGGTCCACATCTCAGGAGCGGGGCCGTGGCCGGACCGCTCTCGCACCGAGGACGCCGAGCGCCGCGCAGGCGAGAAACGCGGACGCGGTGCCCGTGCGGTCGGCGAGCGCGCCGACGGCGGGGGAAGCCACGGCCTGTCCCGCGGAGATCATGAGGAAGCCCAGTGCGACCGCGGCAGCGGTGGTCCCGGGGTGCATGCGGGTGATCCAGAAGAAGATCACGGTGGTGAGCGTGACGTACGCGGCTCCGAAGACCGCGATCCCGGCGAAAGCGGCAACGGGCAGGCCGGGCAGCAGTCCGATCACGGCGCTCGCCGTTCCCAGCAGGGCGAGGGCGACGGTCCAGACCCGGCGGAGCCCGTGGCGTCCGATCAGGTCACCGGCGGACAGGCCGACGAGTTCGGCCGCGCCCAAGACCACCCACAGCAGCACGGAGACGGTGGCACTCGCCCCTCCGGCGTTCATGACGTGTTCCCGGCCGAAGCTCCAGGTGGCCGAGGTCGCCGCGCCGAACAGTGCCGCCGCGCCCAGCGCCGGCCAGGACCTGGGGTCACGCGCCACGGCCGTCAGTGCGCCGAGCGGACGCACCGCGCCGGTGTCTGCGCCGGGTTGAGCCCGGCCAGGCAGCCGCAGGGTGACCCAGCACGTCACCGCGACGGCTGTGACGGCGAAGGCCGCCCATGCGACGCGCCAGTGCCCGAGGGCGGAGAGTGCCACGAAGCCGGAAGCCACGATGCCGACGGCGGGACCGGCGTTGACGATGGCCTGGGCGCGATCATGATGGTGGCGCGGACCCCAGCGCCCTATCGCCTCGGCCAGTGGCGGGGACGCCACCCCGGTGCTGGCTCCTGCTATCAGTACGCCCACGGCCAGCATGCCCGCGTCCGTCGCGGTGGCGACCAGCGCCATACCCGCCGCCGCGGTCAGCCCGGCGGCAGCGGCGACGGGGCGCGGCCCGAAGCGCGTGACGGCCGCGGCCGCGGCGACGACGGTGACGCAGTACGCCGCGAAGCTGCCGCCGGCGATCACACCGGACAGCGTCCCGCCGAAGTGGAAGGCGTCCTGGAACGCGGGCAGGAACAGCCCGTAGGCGAAGCGCGCGAGCCCGTAGCAGACCGCGATCAGAGCCAGCCCCGAGACGGTCAGGCCCCACGGACGTACCACTGTCGCCGATGGCGTCGCCATATTCTCGACCCCCAAGAGGTAGAACGATCACTCTCATATGTAGAACGATTGGTATCGTAGCCCACGTGGACAACGTGACAACCGACGGGCGCTCGGCCCGCAGCCGCCTTCTGGACGCCGCCGACCGGCTGTTCTACGCCCACGGCATCAACGCCACAGGGGTGGACGCCGTCATCGAAGCGGCGAACGTGGCCCGGATGACCTTCTACCGGCACTTCGGCGGGAAGGACGCCCTCGTAGCGGCCTACCTCCAAGCTCGCGACGCCCGCTGGCGGGCCACCGTGGAGGAGTGCGTCACCGCCGCCGGCGACGACCCCGGCGCCCGTCTCCTGGCCGTCTTCGAGGCCCTGCGCACATGGCATGCGGACCCGCGCTTCCGCGGCTGCTCCTTCGCCAACGCCGCCGCCGAGCTCACCGCGCCCGACCATCCGGCCCGCGCTGTCGTCACCGCCCACAAGCAGGCACTTCGCGCCCGCATCACCGAACTCGCCGGAGCCACCGGACACCCCGCACCCTGCCGGCTGACCGATCAGCTGCTTCTCCTCATCGAGGGCGCCACCACGACCCAGGCCCTGGGCACTGTCAGCGACGCGGTGGACGAAGCCCGTGCCATGGCCGGGGATCTGGTCAACACCCGCACGACGACACCCCGGAACGCCGGCCCCCTGCGGTAGGTCCCTGCGGTAGACCCCTGCGTTCACCTGCCCCGGAGCCGCGGCGCCGAGCGCGGTAGCGCGGACCGGGTCGGGAGCGGCGCCTGCGGGCGGCCCCGGACGGCGTGTCGCGCGGACAGGATCGGAGGGCGGCCTCTCCGACCGCCAAACTCATTGGCCTAGACCTGTTGTGCGAGCGGTGGGTGGCCGCTAGGTTCGTCCCGGCTGCGCAGCCGGTATCACCGGAAAGGCCAGCACGACCCGTACATCACGAAGCGACATGCTCTGCGTCGGAAGTCCGGCGCCTTTAGGAGGGCTTGCCATGTACCGTCGTATCGCCGCAGCCGCCGCCACCGTAGTGGCCGCATCCGCGCTCGCGCTCGGGGGCGCGGCCACCGCGGAAGCCGCCCCGCCCGGGTTCTACGCCCGCAGCCACCACGCCTCCCTCGCCGAGTGCAACGCGGCAGGCCAGGCGGGCCACAACGTCTGGGGCGCCCTCTACTTCTGCGAGCCGTTCGGCCCGTCGCGTCCGGACGTCTACGTCCTGTGGGTCCGCCCCTGACGTCCGGTCCCGCGCGCACCCGGAGTCCGCGAGGCGGGCTCCGGGTCCCGGACCGGCCGGTGAGCCGTCAGCAGGTGCGGCGAGAGCGCGTGCACGGCGTCGCCCGGCAGACGGCAGTTCGACGCTAGTCCCGCGCCAGCCCGAACCTGGCCCGCAGCCCCGTGCGTTCGTCCGCGGCCACCGACGCCGCGCCGTCCGCCACCGTCTCGTACACCGCGAGGATGTCCGCGCCCACCGTCGACCAGTCGAAGCGCCGCACGTGCGCGCTGCCGCGCTCCCGCAGCTCCGCGCGCCGCTCCGGGTTGCCCAGCAGCCGGACCGCCGCCTCCGCCAGCGCGTCCGCGTCCTCGTTGGCGAACAGTTCGCCGGCCCCACCCAGGTCCAGGACCTGCGCGAACGCGTCCAGGTCGCTGGCCAGGACCGGCGCGCCCGCCGACATGGCCTCGACCAGGATGATGCCGAAGCTCTCGCCGCCGGTGTTGGGCGCGATGTACACGTCGACGCTGCGCAGCAGCCGCGCCTTGTCCTCGTCGCTGACCATGCCGAGGAACTCGACGCGCTCGCGCATCTCCTTCGGCAGCGAGGCGACGGCCTCCTCCTCGTCGCCCCGGCCGGCCACCAGGAGCCTGGTGTCCGGGCGGGCGGCCAGGATCGCAGGCAGCGCCCGCATCAGGACGGGCAGGCCCTTGCGGGGCTCGTCGATGCGCCCGATGAAACCGATCGTGCCGCCCTGCCACTCGGGCCTGGGCTCGGCCGAGGCGAAGAAGTCGACGTCGACACCGTTGGGAATGACCACCGCGTCGCCGCCCAGGTGCTCGACCAGGGTGCGGCGCGCGTACTCGCTGACCGCGATGCGCGCGCTGATCTTCTCCAGCGCCGGCTGGAGGATCGGGTACGCGGCGATCATCGCCCGGGAGCGCGGATTGGACGTGTGGAAGGTGGCGACGATCGGCCCCTGCGCCGCCCAGCAGGTCAGCAGCCCCAGCGACGGGGAGGTCGGCTCGTGGATGTGGATCACGTCGAACGTGCCGTCGTGCAGCCACCGCCGCACCCGTGCCGCGGACAGGAACCCGAAGTTCAGCCGGGCCACCGAGCCGTTGTACCGGACGGGCACGGCCCGGCCGGCGGAGACCACGTACGGAGGGAGCGGGGTCTCGTCGTCCGCCGGGGCGAGCACGGACACCTGGTGGCCGAGCCGGATCAGATGCTCGGCCAGATCGCGGATGTGGAACTGCACGCCGCCCGGTACGTCCCAGGAGTACGGGCAGACGATGCCGATTTTCACCCTATTCTCCAAGGGGTTCGAGGTCGGCGAGCCAGAGTCGTTGCAGCATGTGCCAGTCCTCCGGGTGCTCGGCGATGCCCAGGGCGAACGCGTCGGCCAGGGCCTGTGTCATCACAGACGTCCTTTCCGCGCGGTTGCCTGAGCCCGGAACCTCGACGGGCGGATGGATCCGCGCCTTCATCACCGGCGTGTCGTCGTAGTTGAGCGTGACCGGCAGCAGCAGCGCCCCGGTCTGCTGGGCGAGAAGCGCCGGGCCGGCCGGCATCCGGGCCGTGTCACCGAAGAACGAGACCTCGACGCCGGAGGCCGACAGATCGCGGTCCGCGACCAGGCAGACCAGGCCGCCCGCCCGCAGCCGCTGGGCCAGCGTGCCGAAGGCGGTCCCGCCGTTGTGCGCCAGGACCTCCATACCCAGCCCCTCGCGGTACGCGACGAACCGGTCGTACAGCGACTCCGGCTTGAGCCGTTCCGCGACCGTGGTGAACGGGACCTTCAGATCCGTGGTGACCCAGGCGCCCGCCAGGTCCCAGTTCCCCAGGTGCGGCAGGGCGAGGATGACGCCGCGGCCGGCGTCGAGCCCCTCGGTCAGCCGGTGGGCGTCCGTCACGTCGATGGAGTCCTTGATCCGCCGCGCACTCCAGGTGGGCAGCCGGAACGACTCCATCCAGTACCGCATGTACGAGCGCATCCCGGCCTTGGACAGTGCGGCGAGGCGGGCGGGGCTCGCGTCCGGCACGACCCGCGCCAGATTCGACTCCAGCCGCAGCACGCTCTTGCCACGACGCTTCCACACCTGGTCCGCGATGGTCCGGAAGAGGGCCCGTGCGGCCGGTTCCGGAAGCGTCTTGACCGCGGTCCAGCCGAGTCCGTACAGGGCGTCGCTGACCCGCTCCCCGGCGCCGGGCTTCGGGTCCCCGGTGGCGCGGCTCACTAAACGGCCTCGCTCCCGGCCGCGTCGGCGGCCGCGGACTCGCGGCGCACCGTGACCACCCGCTGCACCAGCGTCACCAGGCTGCCCGCCGCGACGATCCACAGCGCGATCGGCAGGAGTACCTGGATGCCGGGCACCCCGAACGTGTGCAGACCCGCCAGACCGGCCGCCACCAGCGAGATCACCAGCCGCTCCGCACGTTCCACGAGCCCGTTGACCGCGACCGGCAGACCGATCGACTCACCGCGCGCCTTGGTGTACGAGACGACCTGGCCGCTCGCGAGACAGAAGATCGCGACGGCGCACAGGACGTTGTCGTCGCCGCTGCCCGCGTACCAGAGGGCGAAGCCGGCGAAGATCGCGCCGTCGGCCACCCGGTCGAGCGTCGAGTCGAGGAACGCGCCCCACCGGCTGGAGATGCCGGCCTGCCGCGCCATGTTCCCGTCGACGAGGTCGGAGAAGACGAAGATCGTGATGACGATCGTGCCCCAGAAGAACTCCCCCATCGGGAAGAAGACCAGCGCACCTGCCATCACCCCGGCCGTGCCGATCAGAGTGACCGCGTCCGGGCTCACGCCGAGACGGAGCAGCAGTGCGGCGAACGGTGTGAGGACACGCGTGAAGAATGCACGCGCGTACTTGTTCAGCATGGCCTTCCCGAGGGTTCGGTGGGCCGAGCGGCCCCATCGGCCACCGGCTGACCCATCGTAGTCACGACCGCCGCCCTCCACCGTCCGGGCACCCCCGGCCTCCCGCGGCGGGCCGCCCCGGTCGTGGAGCGGCGCCCGACGTATGGACGGGACCCGGACACAGTGGAAAGCTCGGAAGTACCGCGGGCGTCGCCGAAGCCGTCGCGGCGGCTCCCCTCCGCCCGTGCACACTCCCCACCCCGCGCCCGGCGGTTCTCCCGCCCCGCGCCATCATCCGGGAGGCACGCACCATGGGCGACAAGGCACACGCACACACCGGGGCCGCCGGAGGAGTACCGACGGCCGGCCACCCCTCCTCCATACGGAACGTGGTGCTGGTCGGCCACAGCGGCTCCGGCAAGACCACCCTCGTCGAGGCCCTGGCACAGACCGCGGGCGCGGTGAACCGGGCGGGCCGGGTCGAGGACGGCAGTACGGTCTCCGACCACGACGGGATCGAGCACCGCTCGCAACGCTCCGTACAGCTCTCGCTGATCCCGGTCGAATGGGGCGGGGTCAAGATCAATCTGCTGGACACCCCGGGATACGCGGATTTCGTCGGGGAGCTGAGGGCCGGTCTGCGCGCGGCGGACGCGGCCCTCTTCGTCGTCTCGGCGGCCCAGGAGGCCGAGGCGGTGGCCGGCGCCACCCGCGCCGTCTGGGAGGAGTGCGCCGCCGTCGGCATGCCGCGCGCCATCGTCGTCACCCACCTCGACACGGCCCGGACCCCGTTCGACGCCATGACGCGGATCTGCGGGGAGACGTTCGGCGGCGCACTCCGGCCGGACGGCGGGGGTGACGCCGTGCTCCCGCTCTACCTGCCCGTGCACGGGCCCGAGGGCTCCGACGGACACGCGCCGCTGACCGGACTGACCGGGCTGCTCTCCCAGCGGGTCCTCGACTACTCCGGCGGCGAACGCACCGAGAACCCGCCCGCCGAGGACCAGCGGGCCGCGCTCACCGAAGCCCGCAACCGGCTCATCGAGGGGATCATCGCCGAGAGCGAGGACGAGACCCTGATGGACCGCTACCTCGCCGGCGCGGACATCGACATCAGGACACTCGTCGACGACCTGGAGCGCGCCGTCGCACGCGGCACCTTCCACCCCGTCCTGGCCGCCGCCCCCGCCGCCGACGGCGCCCGCCAGGGCATCGGCACCGTCGAACTCCTCGACCTGATCACCGGCGGCTTCCCGACCCCGCTCGAACACCCGCTGCCCGCCGTCACCACGCTGCGCGGCGCCCCGCTTCCCGCCCTCGGCTGCGACGCCGGGGGCCCGCTGCTGGCCGAGATCGTGAAGACGTCCTCCGACCCCTATGCCGGCCGGCTCTCCCTGGTGCGCGTGTTCTCCGGCACGCTGCGCGCCGACGACACCGTGCACGTGTTCGGCCACGGGCTCACCGGCCCCGGCCGGGAGGACCGCCCCTTCCACGAGGCCGAGGCCCGCGTCGGGGCGCTCTCCGCACCGTTCGGGAAGCAGCAGCGCCCCCTCAGCGAGGCCATCGCCGGGGATCTCGCCTGCGTCGCCCGGCTGGGTACCGCGGAGACCGGCGACACCCTGTCGGACCCGGACCGCCCCCTGCTGATGGAGCCCTGGACGATGCCCGATCCGCTGCTGCCGCTCGCCATCGAGGCACACGGCAAGGCGGACGAGGACAAGCTCTCCGAGGGCCTGGCCCGGCTCGTCGCCGAGGACCCCACGATGCGCCTGGAGCAGAACCCGGACACCCGTCAGATGGTCCTGTGGTGCCTCGGGGAAGCCCATCTGGACGTGGCCCTCGACCGGCTGCGCAGCCGGTACGCGGTCCAGGTCGACGCCGTCCCGCTCCGCGTCGCCCTGCGCGAGACGTTCGCGGGGCCCTCCACCGGACGCGGCCGGCACGTCAAGCAGTCCGGCGGGCACGGCCAGTACGCCATCTGCGAGATCGACGTCGAGCCGCTTCCGCCGGGTTCCGGCATCGAGTTCGTCGACAAGGTGGTCGGCGGCTCCGTACCGCGCCAGTTCATCCCGTCCGTCGAGAAGGGGGTCCGCGCGCAGGCCGCCCGGGGCGTCGCCACCGGGCACCCGCTGGTCGACCTGCGGATCACGCTGCGGGACGGGAAGTCCCACTCCGTGGACTCCTCCGACGCCGCCTTCCAGACCGCCGGCGCCCTGGCCCTGCGCGAGGCGGCCTCCGACACCCGCATCCAGCTGCTCGAACCCGTCGCGCGGATCAGCGTCCTGGTCCCCGACGACTGCGTCGGCCCGGTGATGAGCGACCTGTCGGGCCGCCGCGGCCGGGTGGTCGGCACCGAGCAGTCCGGGCCCGGACGCACCCTCGTACGGGCGGAGGTACCGGAGCTGGAGATCGGCCGGTACGCGGTCGACCTGCGCTCCCTGTCGCACGGCACTGGCCGGTTCGACCGCGTGTACGCCCGCCACGAGGCCATGCCCGCCCACCTGTCGGACCGGATGCGCGAGCAGCGGGTCGACGCCGCGGGCGATCCGTAGCTCCCCCGCACGGTTGTCCACAGGGCCGGACACCGTACCGATCCGGACGATACGCTGTGGTTCCAGCTCAGAAAGTGTGCCGGGCACGGCAGTTGGGAAACAGCCGCAGGAGCGGTTCCTCGGCAGGCGAGTGGGGGCGACAGTGGCCAACGACGGATTCGATTTCTCTCCTGGAGCGCAGATTCCACTCCAGGGTTCGGCGGGAGCGGCGGTGGCGACCAATGCCCTCGCCTCCGCGGCGTACCGCGACACCCCGGTGGACGAGATCCTCAAGGCCAACAGCGAGTGGCACAAGTCAGAGGTGAAGACCGGCCGGTCCAAGTTCTTCAAGTCGGACTACTTCAAGCCCAACTTCGGCGAGGCCTTCTCCCGCGCCGTCCAGGAACGCACGCTGGGCGGCGCCCGCAAGGCGCTCATCCAGTCCTTCGGCAGCGATCCGCAGACCATCGTCGAGCACTGCCTGTCCGCCTCGCGGCTCCGCAAGGCGCGCGACACCAAACTCACCGCCGTGACCGCCATTTTCGGCTTCCTCTTCCTGCCCGGAATGCTGCTGTGGGTCATCGCCTTCCGGCTGCGCGACATCCTCGCCAAGACCAAGGACAAGGCGCTTTCCGCCCTGGGCGTCATCCTGTTGCCGGTCATCGGGATCGCCGCCGTGTACTTCCTGATCAAGATGCCCCTCACCGGATTCCTGGGGCTCTACCTGCGGGCGGCGGCAATCGCCCCGGTCATCGGATGGCTGATCGCCAAGCGGATCGCGGAGACCTCCGCCCAGGACCTGCGCGTCCGCTGGGAAGGGCTCCTCTCCGGCGGCGGTGTCATCGCCAAGATCCCCGAAGCCGTGCCGAAGAACCCGAGCGAGACCGCCCGGGAGGCACTCCGCCAGGGCCTGGAGAAGCTCTCGGCCGAGCAGCAGTCCAACTCGGTCTTCTACGCGGGCCCCAAGGGCATCCTCGGCATGGGCACCCGCTGGGGCAGCTGGCAGCTCGCCGAGGATCTGGTGGCCAAGGATCCCGGCAAGGAGTTCCACCAGTTCCGCAGCTGGGACCTGATCCGCGTCATCCACGACCAGCTCAAGATGCTGGAGCGCGGCCCGCTGAACACCGGCGGCTTCCCCAAGCCCTCGGTCACCCACTGGATCGTGTCGCCCGTCGGTGAGAACGCCGACTCGGTCTCCCGCCCCGAGGGCGAGGACGTCGCCACCTTCCAGGTGAAGCCCCACGAGATACAGCGGATCTGCAACCACCAGCAGTTCGGCGGCGGCGACCGTCACTATCTGGGCGTCCAGTTCACCCTCTGGGACGGCCAGCTGGTCATCACCATGATGATCACCGTCACCGTGCTCTTCGAGACCCTGCGCATCGAGGTCACTGGGCACGCCCTCGGCCCGGTCCACTCGCTGTTCACCAGCAAGCCCTCCGCCAAGAAGAAGACGGTCAACAAGACCGTCAAGTTCTGGGAGACCCGCGACATCACGCTGGCGCTGGTCGAGTCCAGCGAGGTGGTCCGCCTCGCGCTGCGCGCCCCGTTCACCTGGTACCCGCCGCTGCTCGACTACCTCGGCGGCAAGATCGCGCTGCCGGAACCCTTCGGGCTGCGGCACGCCTGGGCCGAGAAGCCGTGGCGCCACCGCTTCATGGCGGACGACGCGATGCGCGCGGCCACACCCGTCCTGCGCGTGGTGCACAGCGCCGTCATCAAGGTGCTCGACGAGAACGGCGTCGACACCGAGCGCTTCGGTAACCGCTCCTCGGTACTGAGCGGGATGGTCCAGGACCCCTCGCCGCGCAAGGCCGATCTGTACGACGCGTAGCACGCGGGCGGGGCGCCCCGGTTCGCCCGGAGCGCCCCAGCCGGACCAGCCCGGTCAGACCGGCCAGGCGTCGGCCAGCATCTTCCGGGTGTCCGCCAGCAGCTGCGGCAGCACCTTGGTGTGGCCCACCACCGGCATGAAGTTGGTGTCACCGCCCCAGCGGGGCACCAGATGCTGGTGCAGGTGCGCGGCGATACCGGCACCGGCCACCGCACCCTGGTTCATCCCGATATTGAAGCCGTGCGCGCCGGAGGCCGCGCGCAGCGCGGTCATCGCTCGCTTGGTGAAATCAGCCAGCTCGGCCGTCTCCGGCCCGTCCAGCTCGGTGTAGTCCGCGACGTGCCGGTACGGCACCACCATCAGGTGCCCGCCGGTGTACGGGTACAGATTCAGCACGGCGTAGACCTGCTCGCCCCGCGCGACGACGAGCCCGTCCTCGTCCGACATCGGCGGAATCGCACAGAACGGACAGCCGTCGCCGGCCTCCGGACCGGTCGGCTTGTTCTCACCCTGGATGTACGCCATCCGGTGGGGCGTCCACAGGCGCTGGAACGCGTCGGGCGTCCCCACTCCGATCTGCTGCTCCGGCTCACTCGTCATGCCGATCAGCATATTGCTTACCCCGCGCGGCGCGTGTCGCCGGGGCCGGACCGCTTCCCGCACCGCGATGCTTGGCCGATGAGCGACCGCACACGGGCCCAGGTCCCGCCCGCCCTGACCCGCTGGGAGCGGCGCACCGAGGTGCCTCTCTTCGCCGCGTCCCTGCTGTTCCTGCTCGGCTACGCGGTACGCGTCCTCGCCCCGCACGACGCCCAGCCGTGGCGCGACATCGGCCTGGTCCTGGTGGGCGCCACCTGGCTGGTCTTCGCCGTCGACTACGCCGTCCGCGTCAGGCTCAGCGGTCTCGGCCACCGCTTCGTCCGGGTGCGCTGGCTCGACACGATCGTGCTGCTGCTGCCGCTGCTGCGGCCGCTGCGCCTGGTCAAGGTCTACTCCGCCGTCCAGCAGCGCCACGACGAACCCCGGCTGGGTCTGTACGCCCGCGTGATGACGTATGCCGGCCTGACGTCGATGCTGCTGGGCTTCTCGGCGTCGCTCGCCGTCTACCGGGTGGAACACGACGCGCCGGGCGCCTCGATCCGGACCTTCGGCGACGCGGTGTGGTGGGCCTGCGCCACGCTCACGACGGTGGGGTACGGGGACGCCGCGCCGGTGACGCCGACCGGCCGGGTCGTGGCGGCGGGCCTGATGGCCTGCGGACTGGGCCTGCTGGGTGCGGTCACGGGTTCGTTCTCGTCGTGGCTGATCCAGATGTTCCGGCGCGAGGACGAGCGCGAGGACGAGAAGGGGCCCCCGGCGGGCGGATAGCCCGCCGGGGGCCCGTTTACCCGACCGGTCAGACCTGGACGCGGTCCTCGACGGCCTTCGCGATCTTGGCGATGGCGTCCTCGACCGGGATGCCGTTCTCCTGCGAACCGTCGCGGTAGCGGAAGGAGACGGCACCGTTGGCCATGTCCTCGTCACCAGCGATGATCATGAAGGGCACCTTGGCCTTCTGCTGGTTGCGGATCTTCTTCTGCATCCGGTCCGAGGAGGCGTCCACATCGACCCGCAGCCCCTGCTTGCGGGCCTTGGCGGCGAACTCCTGGAGGTACGGGATGTGCGCGTCGCCGATCGGGATGCCGACCGCCTGGACGGGCGCCAGCCACACCGGGAAGGCACCCGCGTAGTGCTCGAGCAGCACCGCGAAGAAGCGCTCGATGGAGCCGAACAGGGCGCGGTGGATCATGACCGGGCGCTGCTTGGTGCCGTCGGGCCCGGTGTACTCCAGGTCGAAGCGCTCCGGCAGGTTGAAGTCGAGCTGCACGGTCGACATCTGCCAGGTCCTGCCGATGGCGTCCTTGCACTGCACGGAGATCTTCGGGCCGTAGAAGGCGGCGCCGCCCGGGTCCGGGACCAGCGGCAGGCCCTGCTTCTCGGCGACCTGCTGCAGCGTCGCCGTGGCCTCTTCCCAGGCCTCGTCCGAGCCGACGAACTTCTCCGGGTCCTTGGTGGACAGTTCCAGGTAGAAGTCGGTGAGGCCGTAGTCGCGGAGCAGGTTCAGGACGAAGGTCAGCGTCCGGTCCAGCTCCTCGGCCATCTGCTCCCGGGTGCAGTAGATGTGCGCGTCGTCCTGCGTGAAGCCGCGCGAGCGGGTCAGGCCGTGCACGACGCCCGACTTCTCGTACCGGTACACCGTGCCGAACTCGAAGAGGCGCAGCGGCAGTTCACGGTAGGAGCGGCCGCGGGCGTCGAAGATCAGGTTGTGCATCGGGCAGTTCATCGGCTTGAGGTAGTAGTCCACCCCGTCGTCGAGCTGCATGGGCGGGTACATGCCGTCGGCGTACCAGTCCAGGTGGCCGGACTTCTCGAAGAGCTTGCCCTTGGTGGCGTGCGGCGAGTAGACGAACTCGTAGCCCTCCTCCTCGTGGCGGCGGCGCGAGTAGTCCTCCATGGCCCGGCGGATCACGCCGCCCTTGGGGTGGAAGACGGCGAGGCCGGGGCCGATCTCGTCCGGGAAGGAGAAGAGGTCCAGCTCGTTGCCGAGCTTGCGGTGGTCGCGCTTGGCGGCCTCCTCAAGGAACTCCAGGTGCGCCTTCAGCTCGTCCTTGGTGGGCCAGGCGGTGCCGTAGATGCGCTGGAGCATGGGGTTCTTCTCGCTGCCGCGCCAGTAGGCGGCTGCGTTGCGCATCAGCTTGAACGCCGGGATGAACCGGGTGGTCGGCAGGTGCGGGCCCCGGCAGAGGTCCTTCCAGCAGAGGTCCCCGGTCTTCGGGTCGAGGTTGTCGTAGATGGTCAGCTCGCCGCCGCCCACCTCGACGTCCGCGCCGTCGTCCGTGGAGGCGGAGCCCTTGATGCCGATGAGCTCCAGCTTGTACGGCTCGTCGGCCAGCTCCTCGCGGGCCGCCTCGTCCGTCACGACCCGGCGGGAGAACTTCTGGCCCCGCTTCTGGATCTCCTGCATCTTCTTCTCGATGGCCTTGAGGTCCTCGGGCGTGAACGGCTTCTCTACGTCGAAGTCGTAGTAGAAGCCGTCCTTGACCGGCGGGCCGATGCCGAGCTTGGCCTCGGGGTGCAGCTCCTGCACGGCCTGTGCCATGACGTGCGCGGTGGAGTGCCGGAGGATGTTGAGGCCGTCCTCGGACGAGATCAGGACGGGCTCGACGGTCTCGCCGTCCTGGAGCTCGTACGCGAGGTCCTTCAGTTCACCGGCGACGCGGGCGGCGACGACGGTGCGCTCGCCGGGGAAGAGCTCGGCTGCCGTAGTGCCCGTCGTCACCACGCGCTCTTCCCGCTCGGAATCGCGTTGGATGGCCACACGGACGTCTGACACCGGTCTCTCCTGACTCAGGGGGTGCGCCGCATTCCCATGACGGACGCAAGGGGAATCGTACCGAGCCGACGGCCCCCATAGCGAAATGGGCCGCGTCCGCCCCGCTACTCCCCCGTGCACGCCTCCTCGAAAGAGTCGACGTTCTCCTGGAGCGACTTCATCAGCCGGTCCCGTTCCGCGTCGTCGACCTGCACCGGAACCACCTGCGAGGTCCTGGTCAGCCGCCGGAATCCGCCCCGGCTCTCCAGTCTGCCCGCCACCCGTACCGGCAGCCCCACCAGGTGGGCGTGGCCCGCGATCCGGTACGCCTCCTCGTCGAGCTCCAGCCGCACGTGCGGCACCTCGGCGCCCGCCAGCACCCGCAGCCGTACGATTCCGGCGCCCGCCGGCCCCGAGCGGCGCATGCGGACGACCGCTCCGGTGATCCGTACCGGCACCGCGGGCTCGTCGCGGAGGTAGCGGGCGCCCGCCCTGCGCAGCGCGGGCAGGTCGCCCGGGGAGAACTCCACCGGCTCTGGGCGCGCCGGGCAACCGTCGGGGGTGCCGGCTGCCGGCGCCCACTCCAGCGCGATCCCGGCCCCCTCCGAGCCGCGGACGAGCGCGACGACGGCCTCGGTCAGCTCGCGGCTGACGCCTGCCGCGACGGCACTGTCGAACGCCTCCATGCCGCCGGTGGCCCGCTGGTAGTCCACCGCCTCCCGGGTGGCGTGCAGGGCGTGGTGGAGCCGTACGGCGACGGGCCTGCCGGTCTCGACCGGGACGAACGCGGTGAGGTCGCGGCCGCCGGGTGCGGGCCCGACGAGGACACCGTCGAGGGCCGAGAGGGCCCGTCGCCGGTGCCGGGCACCGTGGTAGCCGGCCCGGCCCCGGACGGCGAGGGCGCCGGCGAGCAGGATCTGCCTGGCTGCGCCGTGCAGCCGCTCCGCCCCGGTCCAGCTGGCCGCTCCGGCGACGGCGGCGGGTTCGGGGGCCTCGCGCCACCAGCGGATCTCGTCGCTGGGAACGGCGAGGGACACCAGGATGTCGCGGGCGGAGGGGGCCGCGCTGCGGGCCAGCGCGGTCAGCGCCTCGCCCAGCAGTTCCTCGCTGTCCGGAAAAGCGCCGGTGCCGGGTACGAGCAGGCTGGTGGTGCCACCGGCCGCGGCGGGCGGTCCGGGCGGGGTCCAGCGGCTGTAGCGTCCGGCGGCCCCGCCGCGCCGCCGCCAGCCGTGCCGGGCGAGCAGCGCGGCGAGCACCACGGGGTCCACCCGGGCGGGGTCCGGCAGGTTCCCGGCGGCCTCGGCGGGGCCGCCGGGCCGGAGTCCGGGTGGTCCGGAGGGGCGGGCTCGTACGGCTGACGGGATGGCTCCGTCGGCGGGCTCGTCCATCGGCCGGTGCATCAGGGTCTCCCTCCCGCTCCGACACGGGTCATGATCTCGCAGAGCGCCCGGTCGTCGAAGACGCGCGAGGTCGGGATCCGCACGGTGGTCCGGTGGCGGCCGGTCACCGGGTGGCCGGCCAGGTTGGTCCAGTAACAGCAGTGCCGCAGGTCGAGGCGGTCGGGGCCGGCCCGCAGCCAGTCGTCCTGGCTGCGGGGCACGATCATCACGACCAGGATCCTGTGCACGGAGACGGGCGTCCGGGCGAGCTTCACGAGGTGTGCGTTGTCGAGCGTGAAGGCGAACGTCGCGCCGGGCGGGCGGGCCGGTATCTGATAGGTGCACTTCAGCTGGACCTTGATGGTCACCTCGTCGTCGACGAGATGGCCGGGGGCGCCGTGGCTGACGTGCCAGTCGATGCCGTTGTCCGGGAAGGGCTGCGACAGGGAGCAACCCGCCGCGGCCGCGACCGCGTGCAGGTAGCCCACCTGGAGGGTCTCCATGCAGGCGGTGGTGGCGAGTGTGCCGCGCAGCGGTGCGATCCGCCGGGGCAGCAGCCCGCTCGGTTCGGGCTGCGCGAGTGCCATGGCTCCGTGTGCCTTCCGGGCCGTGCCGATGGGATCGGGGACGCGGAGGTTCTGCCAACTGCCTCCCCCGTCCTATGTGTTGTCACCGCAGAGGAGGAGCCGCAAACGGCGTATCAGGCAAAGGGCGCGGGTATCACCGAACCGGGCAGAGGAATCACGCCATCTGCCGCTCGGGCGCGAGGAGTTCGGGGATGACTCATTGGTACGAGGGGCCACTGGCCGCTTTTGACACCGAGACGACGGGAGTGGATGTCGAGGGGGACCGGATCGTGTCGGCCGCCCTCGTCGTCCAGGACAGCGCCGGCGGGCGGATGCGCGTCACCCGCTGGCTGGTGAATCCGGGGGTGCCGGTGCCCGCGGGGGCGACGGAGATCCACGGCCTGACCGATGACCACCTCCAGCGCAACGGGCGCTGGCCCGCGCCGGTGGTGGAGGAGATAGCGAGGGCGCTCGCCGAGCAGGGCGCGGCGGGGCGGCCGCTGGTGGTGATGAACGCGCCGTTCGACCTGACGCTGCTGGACCGGGAGCTGAAGCGGCACCGGGCGTCGTCGCTGGCCGGGTATCTGGGGAACGCGTCGTTGTGCGTGCTCGACCCCCGGGTGCTCGACAAGCATCTGGACCGCTATCGCAAGGGCCGGCGCACGCTCACGGATCTGTGCGAGCTGTACGGGGTGGTGCTGGACGGCGCGCATGACGCGGCGGCCGACGCGTCCGCCTCGCTGGAGCTGGTCCGGGCGGTGGCGCGGCGGTTCGCCACCAGGCTGGAGCGGCTGACCCCGGCGGAGCTGCACACGCTTCAGACGGTGTGGCACGCCGCCCAGGCTCGCGGTCTGCAGGCCTGGTTCGCCAGGAGCGGCACTCCGGAGACGGTGGACCCGGCGTGGCCGGTCCGTCCGGAGCTGCGCGCGGCCGCCTGAGCGGACCGGTCGGGGACACGCAGAGGCCGGTCCGTCGGTGCTCCTGACGGACCGGCCTCTCCCGGGGTGGGCGATACTGGGTTCGAACCAGTGACCTCTTCGGTGTGAACGAAGCGCTCTCCCACTGAGCTAATCGCCCGGGAACGGGTTGAACCATACAGGGCCCCGCGGGTGTGGTTCAAACCGCTTCCAGCCGCGCCGCGAACCCGCGCCGCCCGGCCCGCATCATCAGGGCGTGATTGGCCCGGAACACCGGGCGTCCCGGCACCGCGAACACCCGCAGCAGCCTCTTGCGCACCTCGACCTCCTGCTCGTACACGGCCCGGCTCCCGGCGCCGTGCGGGGTGACGGTCCAGCGGGCCCAGCCTTCGAGGTCGTCGGTGATGGTCACTTCGAGGACCCCGGCGTGCGGATCGCGGCGTCGTTCGCGGACCGTGATGACGAGGTCGTACGGGATCAGGGAGCGGATCCGGGTGGTGCCGGAAGTGCCGTCGGCGGGGGTGACCTCACGGACCTGTGGCCACCATCGCGGGTACTGCTCCACCTGTTCCAGCAGCCGGTACACGGCGGCGGGCGGGGCAGCGAGTTCCCAGACGGTGACAAATCGGTAGTGGCTCCAGTCCATGCGTCCAGGATGCGCATACTCAGCCGGTGAAGTGAGTATCCGTGCGCATGCCCCCGCGCGTGACCGCCACCACACTCGCGGTCATGGAACATCTGCCGCCGCCCGCCGAGGAATTGGCACTCCTCGACCGTGAGCTCGCCGGGCTGGACCTGCGCCGGTCCCAACTGCTGCACCGCCGTGCCTGGCTGCTGAACGCCCTGCGGACACCGGGCCCGCCGATCACCGCACCTCCCGCGTCCGCGTTCGCGGCGCCGTTCGCGGCTCCGGCCCGGCCGGCCGCCGCCGGCGTTCGCACCGGGGGTGCGCAGAACGTGCTGCTCACCCTCGGCGGACTGCTGCTGACGGTCGCGGCGATCGCCTTCACCCTGGTCAGCTGGGGCCAGATGGGGATCAGCGGCCGCACGGCGGTGCTGGCGACCCTGACGCTCGCGGCGCTGGCCGCACCGGCGGCGCTGCTGCGCCGGGGACTGGCCTCGACGGCCGAGGCGCTCGCCGCCCTCGCGTCGGTGCTGATGGTGCTGGACGCCTTCGCGCTGCATGAGCTGGCCGCGCCGGGGACGGGTGCTCTGGGCTTCGCCGCGACCGCTGCCGCGGTGCTGTCCGTGCTGTGGGCGGCGTACGGGCTGTTGCTCGGGGGGCTGCGGCTGCCGTTGCCCGCCTCGGTGCTCTGCGCGCAGCTGCCGTTGCTGCTGTGGGCCTGCGCGGAACGGGCGGACGCGCTGGTGTTCTCCGCCGCGCTGCTGGCGACGGCGGCACTGGACTGTGCGATCGCGGTGCGGGGCAAGCGAGTCGCGGTACGGGTCACGGCCTGCGCCGCGCTCTGTGCGACCGGTGGCGCGGGGCTGCTGATCGCGCTGGGGAAGTCGCTGGCGGCCGATGCGCCGTCAGGTGCGGTGCCGTCGGGGGCGCTGCTGCTGGCGGGGGCGGCGATCGCGCTGTCCGGGGCCCGCCGGGCGCCGGCGGCGGCCGCGGTGGCCGGGGGCCTGGTGGCCGGTCTGGCAGCGGTTGCGGCCGTCGCCTCCGTGGTGGCCGCGGGGGTGCCCGGCGGCTGGGTGGTGCCGGTGTATCTGCTGTGCGGCGGAGCGCTGCTGGCGGCTGTACGGGCTCCGCTGGGGCGTCCGGCCGGGCGGGGACTGGCCTGGGCGTCGGGGGCGGTGACGGCGGCTTCCGTGCTGTTCTCGCTGCCGCCGGTCGCGGTGTCGCTGGTGGGTCCGGTGTCGCGGCTGGGCCGGGTGTGGACGGATGCGCCGCGGGACGGCGCCCGGGGTGCGCTGGGTGCGACCGGGCTGCCGTGGACGGATCTGGGCGCGGCCCCCGTCATCCTGCTCGTGGTGGCCGGGGCGCTCGCGGCGGCGTACCGGTGGTGGGAGGCCGCGCTGCGGTGGGCCGGGCCCGCCCTCTCCCCCGGCCCTTCGGTTCGGGGAGCGGTCGGGGCCGTGGCGGCGGTGCTCGGCTGGGCGGGGATCACCGTGCTGCCCGCGGCACTGGATGTCTCGTACGCGGCGACTGTCGCCGTACAACTGGTCCTGGCCGTGGGCGTGTTCGCGGTGGCGGTGGGCGGTCTGCGGCAGAGCACGACGGGCGTGTCGGTGGGCGGTCTGCGGCACGGGACTACGGGTGTGGCACTGACGGCGTCGGTGTGCGGGGCGGTGGGCGCGGTGGACGTGGCGCTGCTCTCGCTCGCCTCGGAGGCGGCCACCTACACGGTGTTGGGAGCGCTGCTGGTGCTGTGCGCGGTCGCGGCGGTCGCCCTGGACGCCTCCGTGGCAGGGGGCCCGCGGCCGGGCCGGGTCGTGCGGGCCGCGCAGGCGGTGGCGGCGTGCGCGGCGGTGGGCTGCGCCGTGGTGCTGACGGTCGCGTGCGGTGCCTCGCTGGGGCTGGCCGCGCACCGGGCGGCTCCACTGGTGCTGGCGGCCCCCGCGTTGACCGTGCTGCTGGGCGCCCGGCTGAAGGCGCACGCGGTCGCGCTGCCGGTGGAGCTGGCCGGCGGCGCGGCGGCGGTACCGGCCATCGGCATGGCGGCGGGCGATCTGCCGTTCCTCGCCCTGGTGCTGTCCCTGTGCGCGGTGCAGGCGGCGGGCACGGCGTTGCGTCCCGAGCGGCGGCCGGTGGCCGGATACCTGGCCACGGGGCTGTTCCTGGCGGCCGCCTGGGTGCGGCTGTCCGCCTCCGGGGTGTCCTCCCCGGAGGCGTACACCCTGCCGGTGACCGTCGCGGCGCTGGTGATCGGCGCGCTGCGCCGCCGCCGCGATCCGGCCGCGTCGTCGTGGACGGCGCACGGAGCGGGCCTGGCGGCGACGCTGGTGCCGTCGCTCTTCGCCGCCTGGGCCGATCCGCACTGGCTGCGGCCGCTGCTGCTCGGCGCGGCGGCTCTCGTGATCACGCTGGCGGGGGCGCGGTGGCGGCTCCAGGCGCTGCTGGTGCTGGGCGGCGCGGCGCTGGCGCTGGACGCCGTGCACGAACTCGCGCCGTACGTGGTCCAGGTGGTCGGCGCGCTGCCGCGCTGGGTGGCTCCGGCGCTGGCCGGGGTGGTGCTGCTGGCGGTCGGTGCGACGTACGAGAAGCGGCTGCGCGATGCCCGGCGGCTGCGGAGCGTCCTGGGCCGGATGCGGTGACGTGACCGCGGAGCGCGAACCGGCCGTGGACGGGGACGCCGGGAACCAGGCGTGAGTCCCCGGCGCGGCGGGCGTCAGCCGCCGCGGTAGTGGTCGGCGACCGCGGCGAAGGCGGCCTTGGGCTCCCAGGGCAGATCCGGGTACGTGTCGCCGTGGCGGCCTTCGAGGATCCTGACGATGCCGAGGCTGGCGAGATCGAGGTCGTCGCGGGGATCGCCGTCAGGTCGGTGCGGCAGGTTGTAGAGAGCGAAGAGGAACACGAAGGCGCTGTCGACGCCCTCGCTCTCGAAGATCTCCAGCAGCTCGCTCAGGTAGGCCGCTTGGCCGGCTTCGTCCCGCTCGTACTGCCCGTTCAGCCGGAGCGGAGCGCCGGTGGCTTCGTCGGTTTCGAGGATTTCCATGCTGCGGGGCGCGACGTCGCCCGCGCCGCGCCAGGTGGCGGTGCCGAAGCCGGTGATGGCGACCGGTTTGGGCTGCGCGACGAGGCTGCGCACGGCGTCCCGGAACCGGTCCGCCACCTCCGCGGACCGGATGAGTTCGAAGGTGGTGAAGTCGAACAGGTCCCAGTCGACGGCTTCGAACTGGATGGCGGCGTACGTGACCTTGCCGTGGAAGCTCTCACGGACCAGCGCCACGGCCTCGCGGAGGAAGGCGTTGAGGCGGGTGCCGACCACGGCGAATCGCTCCGGCCTCCGGGCCGGGTCACCCAGCAGCCAGCCGATCCGCTCCTCGGTGCTGTCGCCTTCGAGGAAGCCGTGGTTCATGACGCTCAGCTCAGCGCCTGTGACGAACACGACCTCTGCCCCCCGCGACCGGAGCCGCTCGGCCCGCTCCGCGCAGTCGGCGAGCAGGGTCAGGATCTCATCGGGCGCCAGCTCCAGCGGGTACGGCGAGAACCAGATCTCCAGGCCGAGTCCGGCCGCGAGGCGAGCGGCGAGGTCCAGGCGATCCGGGTCGCCGCCGGTGATGTGGACGGCGGTGCAGTGGAGATCGTCACGGATGACGGTCAGCTCTTTTCTGACCAGCTCGGGATCGAAGCACTCCCGGGAGTTGCCGCCGTTGCGGATGAATCCGGTGTCGTAGCAGATGCCTTTGGCTCGCATATGTCTGGCCTCTCAGTAGGGAATCCGAGAGTAGGAGCTAATAGTGCGTGCACGCAAGTTTGCGTGCACGCACCTCGACTGGGATAGTGCTGGGGTGACAACAGGGCAGAACGGACTGCGCGAGCAGAAGAAACAGGCCACCCGGGTGGCCTTGCGTGAGGCGGCGCTGCGGCTGGCGCTCACCCATGGGCCCGGCAACGTCCGCGTCGACGACATCGCCGAGGCGGCCGGAGTCTCGCCGAGGACCTACAACAACTACTTCTCCAGCCGTGAACAGGCGATCGTCGCCGCCGTCACCGCCGAGCGGGAATCGCGGGTCGTCGCGGCGGTGGCGGCCACACCCGCCGGCGTCCGCCTCGCCGACACCCTGACCGAAGCGGTCCTGGAGCAGTACACCGAACCGCGCGACCGCGACGGTCTGCTGATGATCATCGCCAGCCCCGCGCTGCGCGAGACCTTCCTCGACACCACCGCGGCAATCGAACACCCCCTCGCCACCGCAATCGGCCGGCGCCTCGGCGACACCGGCACACCCACCGCCGGCGTGCTCGCGGCGAGCGTGGCCGCCGCCGTCCGGATCGCACTGCGGGAGTGGCTCCAGCCTCCGGCCGCACCCCCCTCGCCCGGTGGGCTCGTCGTGCCGTCCGGCTCACTGAGCGAACTGCTCCGCTCCGCACTCGCCGTACTCGCACCCGCGCTTGACGCCGCGGAGGAAGAGGCGCGACCACGCACGCGTCAGTCAGCCCGCGCCACCGATGACACGGCTTCGACGTCGCAGTGAATCCCGCACGAGCCACCAGCCGCGAAGCGGCGAGGTCTGGGGCACGGGCATCGGCCCGCACCGGAAAGCGCTCGCGGATCAGGCCGGGAGCGCCATGGGCGCCAACAGTCGGGGCCAAGAATCGGCGAGGCACACGAACGGCGCGGGCGAAAACGCCGATGACCCGGAAGCTTCGGAAAGCTTCCGGGCCATCGGTCCGGGGTGGGCGATACTGGGTTCGAACCAGTGACCTCTTCGGTGTGAACGAAGCGCTCTCCCACTGAGCTAATCGCCCCGGGCGCACGCCAAACATTACCCCATGTCAGTGGCGTCCCCCGACCAGCTCCGGGTCACTCGTGGATCTTCCACGGCATGACGATTCCGAACTTCCACACATAGACCCCCACCAGCACCGCGACGATCACCAGGCCGATCACAGTGAGCGCGATGTTGCGCCGCCGGACCTTGGGATCGAGGGCCCGCTTGGCGGCCTCCGTGACCTTCCGCCGCGTCCAGCGCAGCACCAGCTGGGCCCAGACGAACTCGGTCGCCCAGATCGCCATGCCGCCGAAGATCACCAGCCAGCCGGGGCCCGGCAGCGGCAGCATGATGACGCCCGCCACCACCACGGCGAGGCCGACCAGGAACACGCCCACCTGCCAGCTCAGGTGCAGCGCTCTGGACGCCTTGATGAACCCGGGCGCCCTGGAGCCGAGCTCCGGCCCCTCCTCCGCCACATCCCGCGCGACGTCCCCCGTCACGTCTTCCGTCACGTCCCCCGTCGCGAGCGCCGGATCCGCCGATGCGGCGACCCCGCCCCGCTCGTCACTCTCCGCATTCATGGTGGCCAACCTACCGGAACGGCTCCTGTCACTGGAATGGCCGCATAACCCAAAGTTACACACCGCTGTACGAGCTACCTGAAGGATCACAAAACGGTCAGAGGGGTTTACAACGCCACCGTAGGTGGCATGTCGATTTCGCCGACGTGCGAATCCCCGAGCGCACACTGAGCGAAAGGCCCTGGCGCTTATGAACACCACGGTCAGCTGCGAGCTGCACCTGCGCCTCGTTGTGTCGAGCGAGTCCTCACTGCCTGTACCCGCGGGCCTGCGGTATGACACGGCCGATCCGTATGCCGTGCACGCCACCTTCCACACCGGAGCGGAGGAAACGGTCGAGTGGGTTTTCGCCCGTGACCTCCTTGCCGAGGGGCTGCACAGGCCCACCGGCACCGGAGACGTCCGCGTCTGGCCATCCCGTAGTCACGGCCAGGGCGTCGTCTGTATCGCACTGAGCTCCCCAGAGGGCGAAGCCCTGCTGGAGGCCCCGGCACGGGCCCTGGAGTCGTTCCTGAAGAGGACCGACGCCGCGGTTCCGCCGGGTACCGAGCATCGTCACTTCGATCTCGATACGGAGCTCTCACACATCCTGGCGGAAAGCTGAGCCAGGCCGAGAACTGCACGACGCCGTCCGACTCGGGGAGACGGCGTCGCGCGGACAACCTCATACGGCGGAAACCGGCGCCGTCACCACGGAAACCACCGTGGTGACGGCGCCGGTCCGTGCGCACACGCCCCCGCACACCACGGCCGTGCCAGTAGAGTCGTCCGGCATCGGCGGGCGCCCCGCCCGCCGGAGGCCAGGGAGCGAATGCGTGCTGATCCCACACGACACCCGGATCGCCCTCGAAACGGTGGTCGATCTGGTGAACACCGCGCCCGAGAGCGCGCAGCCGCAGGAGGGGGCGCCGGCCGACGGGCTCGCCGGCATCCCGGCGCTCCACGCGTTCGCCGCCCGCCACCGCATGAGCGGGGTGACCGAGCTGGACGAGAAGGACCTGCGGGCCGTGCACGACGTACGGGCCCGGTTCGCGGCGGTCTTCGCGGCGCCCGATGCCCGGACCGCCGCCTCGCTCGTCAACTCCCTGGTCGCCGCCGCGGGCACCACGCCGCAGCTCAGCGACCACGACGGCTACGACTGGCACGTGCACTACTTCGCGCCGGACGCCTCGATCGCCGACCACCTGGCCGCCGACTGCGGGATGGCCCTCGCGTTCATCATCGTGGCGGGCGAGACGGAGCGGCTGCGGCGCTGCGAGGCGCCGGACTGCCGGCACGCCTTCGTCGACCTCTCCCGCAACCGTTCCCGCCGCTACTGCTCCAGCCGTACCTGCGGTAACCGCTTGCACGTCGCCGCGTACCGGGCGCGCCGCCGGGAAGCGGCCGACTGACCGTTCACAGCACTAAGAGATCGTGCAACGCGGCCATCAGCAGCAGGCCGCCGATCACCGTGAGGAAGATCATCAGAGGGGGCTGGGAAAGCGCGAAGAGGCAGCCACGCGGCTCTTCGGCGGGGGGTGCGGGGGCATCGCCCCGGGAGGTGTCCACCATCTCGGGACGATCATGACGCAGGCCGGCCCCGTTGGCGATCAACACTCGTTTTTATGAGGGTAGTTCACCCCTCACGTGGTGGCCGGAATCGCTCCGGCGTCCGATCCCCCATCACACATTCGGAACGCCCCCGCACTCCCCCGCTGCTTCGCCGTCAGTCCAGATCCCGCAGCATCCGCAGCTGCACCGCCCGGTGGGGCGAGCCGCCGCCCTCGTGGCCGTTCCAGGGGTAGACCTCGATCTGCTTGGGCCCGGCCCAGTGGTTGTAGGCGGCGAAGACGGTGGACGGCGGGCAGACGGCGTCCATCAGGGCCACCGAGTACAGCGCGGGCACCGTCGCCCGAGCGGCGAAGCTGACGCCGTCGAAGTACGAGAGGGTCCGGAACACCTGCTCGGAGAAGCCGTTCTGGGCGGACAGGAAGCGGACGATCTCCTGGTACGGGTCCCGGTCCGTGAGCTCCACGGCGCGCCGGTAGTGCGTCAGGAACGGTACGTCGATGAGGGCCGCCCTGACGTGGGGGCTGAGCCCCGCCACCGCCTGGGCGATGCCGCCGCCCTGACTGCCGCCGTGCACGACGATCCGGTCCGCGTCGACGGCAGGGTGGGTACGGGCCACCTCGACGGCGCGCACCGCGTCGGTGAACACCCGGCGGTAGTAGTACTCGTCGGGGTCGAGGATGCCTCGGGTCATGAAGCCGGGCGACTGCGGGTTGCCGCCGCCGTGCGGGTCGCCGGTGGAGCCCGGCGAGCTGTTGTTGACGGCGCCCTGCCCCCGGGTGTCCACGAGCAGCGTGGCCCATCCTGCCGCGGGCCACACCAGGTGGTCGTGCGGCAGCCCGCGCCCGCCGCCGTATCCCAGGTAGTGGACGACGGTGGGCAGGGGGCCCTCGGCTCCGGCGGGCACGTTCAGCCAGGCGCGTATGCGGTGGCCGCCCCAGCCGGCGAACGACACGTCGTGGGACACGACATTGCTCAACGCCCCGTCGTACAAGGTGAATTCCGCGTCCAGCGGGTGGGCGGACGCCTCTTCGAGGGTGCACTGCCAGAAGGCGTCGAAATCGTCGGGTTCGGCGACCTCGGGGCGGTAGGAGCGGAGTTGGTCCAGGGGCAGGTCGAACAGGGGCACGGCGTCTCCGTTTCGGGCAGGCTGAGGAAAGCGGCACATGCGAACGGCGCATGTGAACGGATCAAGGAAACAGCACCGGGAACCACGGGCCGCGCGGGGGCCTCAGCGCGGGGTGGAGCTCGACGCGCGTACGACGAGTTCCGGCTGGAGCACCACGCTGCGGTGCTCGTGGCGGCCGTCGTCATCGGCCTCCTCCAGCAGGAGTTCGGCGGCCATCCGGCCCATCACGACGGCGGGCTGGCGCACCGAGGTGAGCGGCACGGCAGCGGCGGCGGCGAACTCGATGTCGTCGTATCCGACGATGGCGATGTCCTGCGGGACCCGCACCCCGGCCGCGTAGAGGGACTGCAGCACACCGAGGGCGAGCAGGTCGTTGGCGCAGAACACGGCGGTGGGGCGCGGCACCAGGCCGAGCAGCCTGGCTCCGGCGTCCCGCCCCGCCGCCACGTCGAGCCGGTCGGAGGGGATCTCGACCAGGGCCTCGGGCTCCAGCCCCGCCTCGGCCAGTGCGGACAGCGCGCCGGTGCGGCGGTCCCTGATCTGGTGCAGGTCGCCCGGTCCGCTGACGTAGGCCACGGAGCGGTGCCCGGCCGAGATCAGGTGCCCGACGGCCAGGGCGCCGCCCCGCACGTCGTCGACGGAGACCGCGCAGGTCCCGGTGCCGGACGCGACCCGGTCCACCAGGACATAGGGAATCCGGTGGCGGCTGAAGGACTCCAGGTTGCGGCCGGTCGCGTCGGCCGGTGTGACCAGGACGCCGCAGACCCGCTGTTCCGCGAAGAGGCCGAGGTATTCGGCCTCTTCCGCGGGGCTCTGGCCGCTGTTGCAGACCATCACGCCCAGGCCCGCCTGCCGGGCGGCGCGCTCGGCCCCCCGGGCGACGTCGACGAAGAAGGGGTTGCCCATGTCCAGGACGAGGAGGGCCATGATCCGGCTGCGTCCCGCCCTGAGCTGGCGGGCGGACTCGCTGCGGACGTAACCGAGGTCCTCGATGGCCGCCAGCACCCGCGCCCGCGTCTCGGGGAGTACGGTCTCCGGCCGGTTGATCACATTGGAGACCGTGCCCACGGAGACCCCGGCCTGCCGGGCCACATCCTTGATCCCTGCCACACGCGCCACTTGCCCTGCCCCACTGGTGCCCTTGGCCGCACTGGTCCAGCGGCGGCGTCACCCCATCGTACGGACGGCGTGAGTGAATTGATTCAAACCGTTCGGGACGCTAGTCCTGATCCCCGAATACCGTCAAGGATCATGCGTGAATCGATTCAGGGAGCACGGAACCCCGCGCGTTGCGGGCGCCCGGCAGTGGGCGGGGGCGGACGTGACGCGCCTCAGATGCCGTGCTTCTTCAGGATCGCCTCGATGTCGCTGAAGTCCTCGCCCGATCCGCTCGCGGCGGCCTGCTTCTTCGGCCTCTCCCGCTGCTGCGGCTGGGCCGCCGGGACACCTGCGCCCAGCGACGGCGCCGAGGCGGCCGGCCCCACCGCGCCCTCCCTCGCGGCACGGGCGGCGGCCCTGCGTTCCTTACGGGTGCCGCCCCCGCGCCGTTCAACCGCGCGGGTCGTGATGAACAGCAGCCAGGCCACTCCCAGCAGGCCGAAGCCCAGCCAGACGCTCGGCTTGAAGGCGATGTCCGACACCCACTGGACGACACCGGTCAGCACCAGGCCGATCGGGACCAGGGAATAGGCCGCGATCCTGGTCGCCGCGAGGAAGCGCTTCCGGTACGCGGTGACGGCGGCGATGCCCAGGCCCGCCGCGGACACCGCGGAACAAATGGTCTCGGCAAGCATCGGTGCCTCCAGGCGCAGGGGAAACGTCCCTTCCATCCTGCACCTGCCCAGGGGCCCGGGGCCACGCCCGGAGCGCACTTCAGGGACATATCAGGGCCGGGATCCTCCGCAGGTGCCGTGCGGGCGGGCAACCGGGGCCGTACCCGCCGGTGCCGGTCGGGACTCTCCCCCGCACCCTGGGAGACTGGCCCCATGAGTGATTCCACCCCCGCAGCGCCGGTCGTTCTCGACATCTGGTGCGAGCTCCAGTGCCCCGACTGCCACCACGCCCTCACCGATGTGCACGCCCTGCGGGCGCGGTACGGCGACCGGATCGAGGTGCGGCTGCGGCACTTCCCGCTGGAGAAGCACAAGCACGCCTACGCCGCCGCACAGGCCGCGGAGGAGGCCGCGGCGCAGGGCAAGGACTGGCCGTACATCGAGGCGGTCCTCGCCCGCACCGCGGAGCTCGGCCGGACCGGTGAGCCGCTGCTGATCGAAGTGGCGGAGGAACTCGGCCTGGACGCGGAGGAGTTCGACACCGCCCTGATCGACGGCCGGCACCTGCTGATCGTCGACGCCGACCAGGCGGAGGGCAAGGCGATCGGGGTCACCGGCACCCCGACCTATGTGATCGGCGGAGAGCGGCTGGACGGCGGCAGGAGCCAGGAGGGTCTGCGCGAGCGGATCGAGGAGATCGCCGACCGGCTGCTCGCCGGACAGGACTGAGCCCCCGGGGCCGCGAAACCGGCAGCAGCCGCAGAAGCCACCGGAACCGGCAGCGGCGCCACCGGAAGCGGCAGCGCCACTGGCAGCGGCTCCGGAACCGGAGGCAGCCTCAGGGGCAGGCGAGGGGCTACAGCTGCTTGGCCAGGTTGTACCGGGTCGGCTCGTAGCCCAGCGACTCGTACAGCCGGACCGCCGGGATGTTGGCCGTGACCACGTGCAGGCCCAGTCGCCCGTGTCCCGCCGCGAGGGCGATCCGCTCCGCCTGGAGCATCAGCGCCCGCCCGTGCCCCCGGCCCCGGAACTCCTCGTGGACCTCCACGTCGAACACGTAGCCGACGAGCACGCCGGGGTGCATCTCGAACGGGGCCACCCAGACATACCCCACGGTCCCGCCCTCGTGGATCAGGAAGTGCAGCCGGGCACCCTCGGTGTCCAGGCCGTCCGGAAGGTGCCCGGCGTGGGAGGCGCGGGCGGCCCGCAGCGCGGTCTCCTCCGGCATTCCGCGGGTGACCAGGCTTTCCGCGTAGCCCGCGATGGCCCCGTCCTCCCACCGGGCGAACTCGCCGGGCGTCATCGGGCGTGCGGTCAGCCCGTCCGGCAGGGCCGGGGCGACCGGCGGCAGCGACTTGATCATGTTCCTGCTGCGCTCGGTGTACCCGAGCGCGGCGGCGAGCCGCTGCGCCGCGATGTCTCCGGCGTCGACCGACGTACGCACCTGGGCGCAGCCCCAGCCGCGCAGTACCTCTTCGGCCGCCAGCACGGCGATGGTCCCGCGTCCGCGCCTGCGGACGGGTTCGTCGATCCGCAGGGAGCCCAGGAGGCCCGCGCCGCCGGCCGACTCCGGCTCGACGGCGATCTCAAGGGCGCCGACGGGACGCCCGTTGTCGCACACGTCGTACGCGCGCTCCCGTGCGCCGTCGGCGCCTTGCTGTATCGGCCCGGAAGGCCGGAGTGTCGTGGTCATCAGGGGATTTCTATCCCCCGCGCACGATGCCGTCATCCGCTTTTACGGGCATCCCCGCTGATTTTCACGGCCGGGCAGCCGTGAAAGCGGCCGTGAAACCCGCCGGCACCGGCTACGGGTCCAGGTCGTCGCCGGCCCGCTCGCCGAAGACGCTCATGGCCTTCGCGGTCACCGGGCCGGGGGCACCGGGCAGTTCCCTGCCGTCGACCCGGTGGACCGCCTGGATGTCGCGGAGCGTGGAGGTGAGGAAGATCTCCTCGGCCCGCTCCAGTACGTCGAAGGGCAGTTCCGTCTCCTGCGCCCCCGTCCACTCCACCGCCAGGGCCCGGGTGATCCCGGCCAGGCAGCCGGAGGCGACCGGCGGGGTGTGCAACTGTCCGTCGAGGACGACGAAGACGTTGGACCCGGTGCCCTCGCAGAGCTGTCCGACGGTGTTGGCGAAGAGCGCCTCGGTGGCGCCGCGCTCGTGGGCGCGGGCGAGCGCGACGACGTTCTCGGCGTACGAGGTGGTCTTGAGCCCGGTCAGCGCGCCGCGTTCGTTGCGCGTCCAGGGGACGGTGATGACCGCCGTGGTGTCCGGGCGGCGCCGCGCCTCCCCGAGCGCGACGACCAGACCGGGTCCGGCGGTGCCCCGGTCGGAGCCGAGCGGCGAGATGCCTCCGGTGTACGTGATCCGGAGCCGGCCGAGGACGGCGGGGTTGGCCTCGATGACGGCGGCGCAGGCCCGGCGCACCTCGTCTAGGTCGGGCACCGGCAGGCCGAGGCCGCGGGCGGAACGGGCCAGCCTGTCGAGGTGCCGGGTGAGCGCGAAGGGCCTGCCGCCGGCCGTCCTGACCGTCTCGAAGACGCCGTCGCCCACGGTGAGCCCGTGGTCGAGCACGGACACCCGTGCGTCATCGGCGTCGCGCAGTGCGCCGTTGACCCAGATCCTCATGGTGCGGTCCTTCCGGTTGCTTCGTATGCGCCCGACGCTACCGCGAGCAGCCTGGACGCCTTGAGTTCGGTCTCGTCCCACTCCCGTTCCGGATCCGACCCCCAGGTGATGCCGGCGCCGGTGCCGAAGCGCAGGACGGGGGCGGCCCCGGTGCGGTCGGTCCAGAAGGTGCGGATGCCCACGGCGAGCGAGGCGGTGGCGCGGTCGGCGTCCACCCAGCCGATGCCGCCGCAGTACGGGCCGCGCGGGGCGGTCTCCAGTTCGCCGATGATCCTCAGCGCACTGGTCTTGGGGGCGCCGGTGACCGAACCGGGCGGGAAGGCCGCGGCGAGGAGCTCGGGCCAGCCGGCTCCCTCGGCCAGCAGTCCGCGCACCGTGGAGACCAGGTGGACGAGGCCCGGGTGCTTCTCGACCGCGCACAGACCGGGAACGGTGACCGATCCGGTGGCGCAGACCCGTCCGAGGTCGTTGCGGACCAGGTCGACGATCATCACGTTCTCGGCGTGGTCCTTCTCCAGCAGATCGTCCTCCGTGCGGCCGGTGCCCTTGATCGGTCCGGACTCCACCGTGCGGCCGTCCCTGCGGAGGAACAGTTCGGGCGAGGCGGTCGCTATCTCCACGCCGTACGCGGGCAGCCGGATCGTTCCCGCGTACGGGGCGGGATTGCCACGCGCCAGCAGCGCGGTGAGGGCGTCCACGTCGGCCGCGGACGGGTCGGGCAGCCGGGCCGTCATCACCCGGCAGAGGTTGGCCTGGTAGACCTCCCCCTCCGCTATGTACGCGCGGATCCGGCGCACGGCGGAGATGTACGCGGCGCGGTCCAGCGACGAGTTCCAGTCTCCGGCGGCGGGCCCGTGCCAGCCGCCCGGCACCGGGGCGGGCACGGCGGAGGTGCGTACGGTGGCGAAGCGGGCGCAGATGAGCCGGCCCTCGAAACCGGCGGACACGGCCCAGAAGCCCGACGAGTCGAGGGCTGCTGGGTCACTGGTCACATCCCGCAGATCGGAGGCGACGAGGCCGCCGAAGCGGGCCATTGGGGCAAGGTCGTGCACGTCGGTGAGTCTAGGACGCCCCGCGGTGACCTGCGCCGGGGCGAGGCACCCCAGCACGCTGCACAAACGCGTTTTTGTACTGGCCCCGGAATCCGCTAGAGTTCATCACGTCGCCGGGACGCGCAAGTGAACCGGAACCGACAAGCGGACGTAGCTCAGTTGGTAGAGCGCAACCTTGCCAAGGTTGAGGTCGCCAGTTCGAACCTGGTCGTCCGCTCGCAGTAGGTGGGGGATCTTCCCGAACCCCCATCCCTGGTGGAGTGGCCGAGAGGCGAGGCAACGGCCTGCAAAGCCGTCTACACGGGTTCAAATCCCGTCTCCACCTCCAAGGACGATTAGCTCAGCGGGAGAGCACTTCCCTGACACGGAAGGGGTCACTGGTTCAATCCCAGTATCGTCCACCGGTCCGCAAGGACCCCCGCGCGATTAGCTCAGCGGGAGAGCGCTTCCCTGACACGGAAGAGGTCACTGGTTCAATCCCAGTATCGCGCACGCAGTACACGCAGGGTCACCCCGCGCGATTAGCTCAGCGGGAGAGCGCTTCCCTGACACGGAAGAGGTCACTGGTTCAATCCCAGTATCGCGCACAGCCCGAAGCCCCGGTCGTCCCGACGACCGGGGCTTCGTCGTTGCCGTGAGCGGCCGTGTCGTGGTCCGGACGGAATCCGTCCGGACCACGACACGGGGGCGCGCCGGGTCAGGACGAGAAGAGCATCCGGCCGAAGCTCTTCTGCCGGTAGTGCCCGTGGTGACCGCCGCCGTGGTGCTGCTGCGGGGCGCCCCAGGCGGGCGCGGGGGCGGCCGGGTAGGCCTGCGGCGCGGGCGGCGGGGGCGGAGCCTGCTGCGTCCACTGCGCTTCCATGCGGGTCAGCGACTCCAGCTCGCCGTAGTCCAGGAATATCCCCCGGCAGCCGCTGCACTGCTCGATCTGAATGCCGTTGCGGTTGTACGTGTGCATCGGTGCGTGGCACTTGGGACACTGCATGTTCGGGCTCACTCCTCGCCGTCGGTTAGCCGTCGCCGGAATGCGTGCCCGTCGACGGTCGGTTCACCCTACGACGCGCTCCCGGCGGCCAACTCGGGCGGGAGAGCAGCAATTCGGGCACAGCTCCCGATCATCATCTGTTCCACCTCATCCGGATCCCGGCCCTCCGCCGCGGACTTGGCGAGCGCCAGTGCCGCGGTCTGTACGGTCAGGGCGCGGGCGGCGACGTCCAACTCCGGCCAGGGGTCGCCGACCGCGGGCAGCGCGGGCCCGCCGGCGGCCCGGTAGGCGTCCACGAACCGGAGCCAGACGTCGGGCGGCAGCAGTCCGGCCGCGTACCAGGCGGCGGGCCTGGCCAGGTCCCAGGTGGCGTCACCGATGCCCGCGTCGTCGACGTCGATCAGCAGCCAGCCGCCGCGCGGAGCGGGGTGCCGGACGAGCTGGCCCAGGTGCAGATCACCGTGGCAGAGGAAGCGGGCGCGGTCCGCGGGGGCGGGGGCCTCGTCACGCGCCCAGCCCGGCAGCCGCTGCCAGGCCGCGAGCACGGGCCCGGTGGACGGGTCACCGGGACGTGCCGCCCGCATCCGGTCCACGGCGAGCGCCGCCTTCGCGGGCCCCCGCATGACCGGGAGCGCGGGAGCCGGGAGCGCGGTGTTGTGGAGGCGGGCCGGGAGCGCGGAAGCCGGGAGCGCGGTGTTGTGGAGGCGGGCCAGGAGCGCGGCGGCCTCCTCCCACGGCGCCGCGTCCGGGTCACCCGGGTCCACGGGCTCTCCGTAGGGCCACAGGGTGACCGGGCGGCCGTGGAGCTCGGCGAGGTAGGGCGACGGCTGGGCGGGACGCCCGATGGCCGTCACGGGGGCTGCCGGCGGCCGTGCGGGCACGGGGAGGGGTGCGAGCAGGACGTCCGCCAGGGCGGGGCGGGCCGGCAGCCAGAGGCGCGCCGCCAGGGCGGCGGTGTCAGTACCGGGAGCATGGGCCTTGGCGACGACCGCGCCGCTGCGGACCACGGTGCCGTCCGCCCGGTCCGCGAGGACGACGGGCGGCGGGCAGTCGCAGCCTGCCGGGGCGGGGGCGTGGGCCGCTTCGTGGGCGAGGGAGCCCAGGGCACGTATGACTGCGGTGGTCACGGTCTCCCCCGGAGGCGCAGGATCTGCGGGTCCGGCCGGCGCCGCACCCGCAGGGGAGCGTACGCGGACCGCCCGGACCGGCCGCGTCCCGGGCTCCTCCCCCTGTGGAAAGGCCCCGGTGACTCGAAGGCCGCGGCCCCTGAAGGACCCCGGACAGCGCGATGTCCGGTCAGCTCCCCAGCTGACCGGACAAACGCTGCCGTCCGCCGCACCCCCGTCCCCACGGGGTTGTTGGCCGGATGTCCCGGTCCGAACCGCTCTTCCGGACCCGGGGCGCCGCTCAGCGCCCCAGCATCACGCCCACGGACGACGCCTGTGTGACCACCGCGTCCCAGCCGCCGAAGACGACTACGAGCAGGGCCGCCAGAGGAAGAACCATGGCCGTCGCCACCAGCGGGTGGCGCTTGCCGGACGACGGACGGCTGCCGAACGAGGCGTACGCCTTGCGTCCCTGCGTGCGGATCATGGTCCGCGCTGCCGTGTCCGCCATGGTTCCTCTCCTGACCTGATGTGGAGCGGCGGGCGTTCGGCCTCGGGGGACGAGTGCGACGCCCGCCGCACCACTCCAACATTAGGGATTCGGCCGACGGGCGGCGTCATGCCCGCGTACCGAATGCCGGGCCTCCCGGAGGATGAGCCACGGGTAGCCGGCTACTCCCCTGGGTGGAGACCGGCCCGGCGGACCTTGGGGTCATCCCCGAGGGAGCGCTCCGAAGCGTCCTCCCTGGGTACCGGTTGTTCGACCAGGGCGAGCACCCTGGTCGCCATGAAGCGGGCGGTGCGCACGACTGATCCGTTTCTGGTGACTTCACTCACTTCGACCACCCCCCGACGGACCGCTGTCTCCACCCGGCGACCCGCTCTGGAGGCCACCACTTCGTAGGTACGGGTCGTGTCCCCGGCGTCCACGACTATCTCGACTCGATCGCCCTTCACTGATCCAATCCCCCTTCTGCGACGGACCTTTGAGATCTCGCACGGGCCGGGAAGCCTGGATCCGCCGCTCCCTGACCACTCCTCAAGTTTCCCACCCGGCACTGACAATCGATTCGACGGCGAGGGCGCGGCCTCTGAGCACCCCGGGCGGCGGGTACGTAAGCTGTGCCTCGTCAGGCGGACCAGGCAGCGGGGATGGGCAGACATGGCGATGATGCGGCTCCGGCGCGAGGACCCGCGTGTCGTCGGTTCGTTCAGGCTGCACCGGCGGCTCGGGGCGGGCGGCATGGGTGTCGTCTACCTCGGTTCCGACCGGCGCGGCCAGCGGGTGGCGCTGAAGGTGATCCGCCCGGATCTGGCCGAGGACCAGGAGTTCCGCTCGCGGTTCGCCCGTGAGGTGTCCGCCGCCCGGCGGATCCGCGGCGGCTGTACGGCCCGGCTGGTGGCCGCCGATCTGGAGGCGGAGCGCCCGTGGTTCGCCACGCAGTACGTGCCGGGGCCCTCGCTGCACGACAAGGTGGCCGAGGAGGGCCCCCTGTCGGCCGCGGAGGTGGCCTCGATCGGGGCGGCGCTCTCCGAGGGGCTGGTGGCCGTTCACGAGGCCGGGGTCGTCCACCGTGACCTGAAGCCGTCGAACATCCTCCTCTCCCCCAAGGGCCCTCGGATCATCGACTTCGGGATCGCCTGGGCGACCGGTGCCTCCACCCTCACCCACGTCGGTACGGCGGTCGGATCGCCCGGCTTCCTCGCCCCGGAGCAGGTGCGCGGCGCGGCGGTGACGCCCGCGACGGACGTCTTCTCGCTCGGCGCCACGCTGGCGTACGCGGCGATGGCCGATTCACCGTTCGGGCACGGCAGTTCCGAGGTGATGCTCTACCGCGTGGTGCACGAGGAGCCGCAGCTGTACGACGTGCACGACGCGCTCGCCCCGCTGGTGAGCGCGTGTCTGGCGAAGGACCCGGAGGAGCGGCCGAGCACGCTCCAACTCTCCATGCGGCTGAAGGAGATCGCCGCGCGGGAGGCGCAGGGTCTGCACGAGAGCCGGCCCCCGGCCCAGCGCTCCGCGCAGGAGGCGGACCGGCCGACCGGCCGGCTCGACGGCCCGTACACGGAGCAGCAGACCCGCCGCGCACCCGGTCCCGCCCCGGTGTCGCGTCCGCAGAACCGGCAGACCGCGCCGCCGCGTCCCTCCTCGCCGCGCACCGGGGGTTCGCGCCCGGAGCGGCCGCGCGGCACGACGGGTTCCGGCAAGCGGCCGCAGGGCGCGAACGGGACGAAGGGCAGGCAGGGCACCCGGCCCGGGACGCGTTCGACCTCGACCGGACGGCGGCCGGCCAATCCCCGGCTGCTGCGGCAGCGGCTCGTGGTCTTCGTCGTGGTGACGCTGCTGGTGGCGCTGGGCATCGCGGCGGCCCAGGGCTGCCAGGGACCGGCGCGTGGCCTCGGTGCGGGCCAGCACCAGGGACAGAGCCAGAGCCAGAGCGAGCAGTAGCCGCGGCTCTCCGGGCCTCAGTTCTTCGGCGTCGGTCCCTCGGTCAGTTCTGCGGCGTCGGTCCCTCGGCGTCAGTTCTCCGGGCGGCCGGTGGCCACCGCGTAGAAGGCGACCGCGGCCGCCGCGCCCACGTTCAGCGAATCGACGCCGTGGGCCATCGGGATCCGTACCCATTCGTCGGCGGCGACGAGGGCCTGGGTGGACAGTCCGTCCCCCTCGGCCCCGAGCATCAGAGCCACCTGGTCCATCCGGTGCGGCGCCGCCTCCTCGATGCTGCTGGCCTTCTCGTCGGGCGTCAGGGCGAGCAGCTTGAAGCCCGCCTCCCGCACGCTCTCCAGCGCCTTGGGCCAGGTGTCGAGCCGGGCGTACGGGACGGAGAAGACCGCGCCCATCGAGACCTTGACCGAGCGCCGGTACAGCGGGTCGGCGCAGTCCGGCGAGAGCAGGACCGCGTCCATGCCGAGAGCGGCGGCGCTGCGGAAGATCGCCCCGATGTTCGTGTGGTCGTTGACGGCCTCCATCACGACCACACGGTGGGTGGTACGCAGCAGCTCGTCGGCGGCCGGCAGCGGTTTGCGCTGCATGGAGGCCAGGGCGCCCCGGTGCACGTGGTAGCCGGTGACGCGCTCGGCCAGCTCCGGGCTGACCGCGTAGACGGGGGCCGGCACCTCGTCGATGACGTCGCGCATCAGGTCGACCCACTTCGCCGAGAGCAGCATGGACCGCATCTCGTACCCGGCCTGCCTGGCGCGTCTGATCACCTTCTCGCCCTCGGCGATGAAGAGGCCCTCCGCGGGCTCTCGCCTGCGCCGGAGCTCGACGTCCGTCAGGCCGGTGTAGTCGCGCAGTCGGGGGTCGTCGGGGTCGTCGACGGTGATGAGATCAGCCACAGGTTGATACTGCCTTGTCCGGTGTGTGGTGCCAACGGTCTGGAGGAAGATCCGTTACCGATGGTTACTCGGCGGAACGTCCCGTGGTGGCCGTCCCGACCGCGACGACGTCGCCGATGACGATGACGGCGGGCGGGCGCACGTCTTCCGCCTCGGCCCGCTCGCCGACGGTGGCGAGCGTCGCGTCGACGCGGCGCTGGGCGGCCGTGGTCCCTTCCTGGATCAGGGCGACCGGGGTCTCGGGGTCCTTGCCGTGGGCGACGAGCGCGCGGGCGATGGCGCCGATCTTGTCGACGGCCATCAGGAGGACCAGGGTGCCGCGCAGCCGGGCGACGGCCGACCAGTCCACCAGCGAACGTTCGTCGTCGGGGGCGACGTGGCCGCTGACCACGGTGAACTCATGGGCGACGCCGCGGTGCGTGACCGGGATACCGGCCGCGCCCGGCACCGAGATCGAGCTGGAGATGCCGGGGACGACGGTGCAGGCGATGCCCTCCGCGGCGAGCGCCTGGGCCTCCTCCATGCCGCGCCCGAAGACGAACGGGTCGCCGCCCTTGAGCCGGACGACCGCCTTGCCGGCCTTCGCGTGCTCGATCAGCGCGTTGTTGATCGCTTCCTGCGCCATGTAGCGGCCGTACGGGATCTTGGCGGCGTCGATCACCTCGACGTGCGGGGGGAGTTCGTCCAGCAGGTCGCGCGGGCCGAGCCGGTCCGCTATGACGACGTCGGCCTCGGCCAGCAGCCGGCGGCCTCTGACGGTGATCAGGTCGGGGTCGCCGGGACCGCCGCCGACCAGGGCGACGCCGGGGGTCCGGGTGCGGTGGTGGGGCGCGGCGAGGGTGCCGTCGCGCAGGCCCTCGACGATGGCGTCGCGGACGGCGGCGGAGTGGCGCGGGTCGCGGCCGCCCTGCCCGTCCGTGGTGAGCACGGCGACGGTGATGTCCTCGCTGCGGCCGGTGGCGGGGGTCCAGGCGGTGGCGGCGTCCGCGTCGTCGCTGCGGACGCACCAGGTGCGGGTGCGCTCGGCCTCGGCGGAGGCGGCGTCGTTGGCCGCGGTGTCGTCGGACGCGATGAGTGCGTACCAGGTGTCCGTCAGGTCCCCGTCGGCGTATACCCGGCGCTCCCAGCGGATCTCGCCCGCGTCCGCCATCGCCTCGACGGACGCGGTGGCGGACGGCGACACGAGGACGATGTCCGCGCCGGCCGCGATGAGGGCGGGGAGGCGGCGCTGAGCGACCTGGCCGCCACCGACGACGACTACGCGGCGCCCGCTCAGGCGCAGTCCGACGGGGTACGCGGGGTGAACGGCGTGCTCGGCCATGGTGGTGCGGGCTCCTCGTGCGGTGCGGTCTGCGGGCCGCTGCGGCGGTGGAGCGGCTGGTGGTGCGGGTTCACGATACGGGGCCGGGTGGGACGCCGGGTCCGGCCCCGGGGCTCCGCGCCGGACCCGACGCCTCGGACGCCGGCGGGGCTGGATCTCGCGGACGGGGTCCGGGGAGATCGAGAAGCGGGGGTCCGGGGGCAGCGCGCCCCCGGACCCGCGCGGGCGGCGTCCTACTTCTCCGTGACGCCCGCCGAGTCGAACGTCGCCACCTCGTGCATCGCGCGGGCCGCGCTCTGCACGATCGGCAGCGCGAGCAGTGCGCCTGTTCCCTCGCCGAGGCGGAGGTCGAGGTCGACCAGCGGGCGCAGGCCCAGCTTGTTGAGCGCGGCGACGTGGCCGGGCTCGGCGCTGCGATGGCCCGCGATGCAGGCGGCCAGGGCCTCCGGCGCGATGGCACGGGCCACCAGGGCCGCGGCCCCCGCGCTGACACCGTCGAGGATGACCGGCGTACGGAGCGAGGCCCCGCCCAGGAGGAACCCGGCCATCGCCGCGTGCTCCAGGCCTCCGACGGCCGCGAGCACGCCGATCGGATCGGCCGGGTCCGGCCGGTGGAGATCGAGCGCGCGGCGGACCACGTCGACCTTCCGGGCGTGCATCTCGTCGTTGATGCCGGTGCCGCGACCGGTCACCTCCGCCGCGTCCATCCCGGTGTACACGCAGATCAGGGCGGCCGACGCCGTCGTGTTGGCGATGCCCATCTCACCGGTGAGCAGGCCCTTGTTGCCGGCCGCGACCAGGTCGCGGGCGGTCTCGATACCGACCTCGATCGCCGCGAGGACCTCCTCGCGGGTGAGCGCGGGGCCGGTGGTGAAGTCGGCCGTCCCGGCGCGCACCTTGCGGGGCAGCAGTCCGGGCGTCGCGGGCAGCTCCGCGGCCACCCCGACGTCGACCACGCACACCTCGGCGCCGACCTGGGCCGCGAAGGCGTTGCAGACCGCGCCGCCGCCGAGGAAGTTGGCGACCATCTGGCCGGTCACCTCCTGCGGCCACGCCGTGACGCCCTGGGCGTGCACCCCGTGGTCGCCGGCGAAGATCGCGACGGCGGCGGGCTCCGGAATCGGCGGCGGGCACATCCGGGAGAGCCCGGACAGCTGCGCCGAGATGATCTCCAGCATGCCGAGCGCACCGGCCGGCTTGGTCATCCGCTTCTGGCGCTCCCAGGCCTCGCCGAGCGCCTTGGCGTCCAGCGGCCGGATGTTGGAGATGGTCTCCTGCAACAGGTCGTGCGGCTCCTCGCCGGGCAGGGCGCGGCGGCCGTACGTCTCCTCGTGGACGACCCACGACAGCGGGCGGCGCTTGGACCAGCCCGCCTGCATCAGCTCGGGCTCCTCCGGGAACTCGTCCACGTAACCGACACAGAGGTACGCGACGACTTCGAGGTGCTCGGGCAGGCCGAGGGAACGGACCATCTCGCGCTCGTCGAAGAAGCTGACCCAGCCGACGCCGAGCCCCTCGGCCCGTGCGGCGAGCCACAGGTTCTCGACGGCGAGAGCCGAGGAGTACGGGGCCATCTGCGGCTGGGTGTGCCGGCCCAGGGTGTGGCGGCCGCCACGGGTCGGGTCGGCGGTGACGACGATGTTGACCGGGGTGTCGAGGATCGCCTCGATCTTCAGTTCCTTGAACTGCTTCGCCCTGGCCTTGGGGAGCGACTTGGCGTAGGCGTCGCGCTGGCGCTGCGCCAGTTCGTGCATGGAACGCCGGGTCTCCGCGGAACGGATGACGACGAAATCCCAGGGCTGCGAGTGCCCGACACTGGGCGCGGTGTGCGCCGCCTCCAGGACCCGCAGGAGTACCTCGTGCGGGACCGGGTCGCTGCGGAAGCCGTTGCGGATGTCACGGCGCTCACGCATGACGCGCAGGACGGCCTCGCGCTCGGCGTCGTCGTAACCGGGCGCGGGGGGCGAGGTGACGGGCGCCTCCTCGGCCTCCGGCTCGGCTTCGGCCTCCGGAAGGACCTCGGGTGCTTCAGCAGTCGCTTCAGCAGATGCTTCGGGCGCGTCCGCGGTCTGGATGTCGTTCACGGGCTCCGGCTGAGCGGGCTCCGACAGAGCGAGCACCGGCTCGGGGGCGTTCTGCGGTACGACCTGCTCAGGCTGTTCGGCGGCGGGCGCGGCCTCTGTCACCTGCGCAGACGCGGCTTCCGTGCTGTCGGTCAGGTCCGGGGTCTCGATCACCTCGGGACCCGTCTCGGCCTCCGCCACGGGCGTCCCGGCGGCCTCCGCCACCTCTGCCGCCTCGACCGGCACGGGCTCCATGGCGAACGTCCGGACCTCGGGCGCGGCCTCCACGACCGCCTCGGGCTCGACCGGCTGCTCGACGACCGGCGTCGCGGCCGCCGGCTGCGGGGCGGTCGGCAGCGAGTCCTCCGCCGGGACGAACCGGCCCAAGGAGGCACCGTCCGGCACGGGCTCCACCGGCGGCGCGTCGACGACAGCCGCCTGGACCGGAGCCACGTCGGTCTGAGCCGCCTCGGTCTGAGCCGCCTCGGCCTGAGCCACGTCGATGGGCCCCACCTCTGCGGGAGCCACCTCTGCCGGAGCCACCTCTGCCGGAGCCACGTCCACGGATGCCGCGTCCACGGACGCTGCCTCGACCGGTGCCGCCTCGGCAGGCGGCGCGTCGACCACAGCCTCGACCGGTGCCGGTGCGGACCGGGCCTCCGGCTCCGGCTCCGGCGGGGCCTCGACCGGAAGCTCCGCCGGGACCTCCGTCACCGCCGGAGCGGCGGCGGGCTCCTCGGACACGCTCTGCGCGGCCGCGGGTACCGGTGCGGCTTCGACGGGCCGGGCGGCGGGCACGGGCTCTGCGGCCGCCTCCGGGACGACCGTTTCTGCTTCCGGCTGCGGCTCCTGAGCCACCGCCGTTTCTGCTTCCACGGCGACCGGCGCGGCCGCCTGCTGCGGCGGCTGGGCCGCCCACTGGTTCCCCTGCGGCGGGATCTCGCCGAGCTGCGGGCCCGGCAGCGCGGCCGACTCCTCGGCCGTCATCTCGAAGTACTCGGGTTCGGCCGTGACCGGTCCCGCGTGCCGTGCGGGCGCGGGCGCCGGAGCGGGCGCCTGGGCCTGGGCCTGGGCCTGCGGCGCACCCGCCGGGCCCCGGTCCGCGAGCGAGCGGACCACGCCGCCGCCCGACGTGCCGCCGTAGCCCGGCTCGGGCGAGGCCGGTCCGCGGTGCAGCGGCCGGCGCACGGGCGCCTGGGTCTGGGCCACCGGCATCTGGGCCTGCGCCGGCGCCGGAACGGGCGACGGGATGCGGACGCCGCTGAGGTCGACGGAGCCCGAATCACGGCCGCCGGTCTCGTGGGTGCCCCGGCCGGTCCGCGGCAGCGGCTCCGCGGGAGCGTGCATCGCGTACGCGGGCACCTGGACCTGCGCCTGCTCCTGGAGCTGCACGGGGCCCTGCGCCGGAACCGGGCCGTGGTTCTGCTCCGGGTGGTTGTCGCCCGACGGCCGCGACGGGTAACCGCCCTGCTCGGGCAGGGCGGCCTGCGGCTCGCTCCAGGCGCCCTGGGGGCTGGGCATCAGCAGAAGGTCGTCGTCCTCTGGCGCTTGCTCGGAGGGATCGAGGAAGGTGTAGCCGTCCGGGGCGGGGACGCCCGGCTGCTCCACCATGCCTGCGTTCTCCGGCAGTCCCTCGCCCGGGATCCGGCCGGTGTCACTCATGCGTACCCCTCGCCCATCGTCAGTGCTCCTTCGGCCCTTCGCCCGGGTCGCCCGAACACGGCACACAGGCGCTCGTCCAGTGGAACGAGCCGGCGCGCCGCGCGGCACGAAACGGTCGCGGACATACTGCATTCTCGCGGTCGTTCGCCGCCGCGGCAGCTCATTTCGCCACGGCTCGCTGTGGACTGCGCCACGTTGCGCGTCCCCCGGTTCCGCCGTACCACAACGGGGACCAAAACGGTCCCCTTTTCCGGACATTGACCAACGAAGCGACGATGATCCGGGCGCGGTGCAACGATCGGCCAGCCTACCTCCCGCCGTGTGCCGACAGGGTCAGGGGGCGAGATCCGAACGCAGTGCGGACAGCAGGAAGACGACCGAGCGTTCGCGCTCCGACCATGCGGACGTGTCGAGTTCGACGGACTGCAGGAGCGAGCAGGCGACCGTGTATCCGTTCTCGGTGAGGGCGGCGCCCAGCGCCTCGGCCTCGTCCCGGGTCGAGGCGTGGGTCACGATCCGCTCCGGCCTGCGGTCCGCGACAGCGGTGACGACGGGGACGCCGCCGCCCCCGATCCGCACCACGTCGGGCTCGGGCAGCCTCTCCAGCACGTGCGGGGCACGGCCCTCGACCACCTGGAGCTGGACTCCGAAGGCCCGCGCCGCCGCCGCGGTGCGGTCGCAGGCGTCCCGGTCGCTGTCCACGGCGAGGACCGCGGCGCCGAACCGGGCCGCCTCCACCGCCAGGGCGCCGCTGCCCGAGCCGACGTCCCAGACCAGGTCGCCGGTCCGGGGTCCGAGGTGGGCGAGCTGGGCGGCGCGCAGACTGGGGGTCTCGCCCTCGCCGCTCTCCGCCACGGGTTCCGCTCCCTCGCCCCGGTAGGCACCGGCGGGCAGCGCCCAGCCGCGTACGCCCCGGGGGTAGGCGGGATGGCGGCCGGCGATCCACGCTCCGTCAGCCCGCTGTTCGGGGCCGCCGCCGATGACGATGACGACGTTGGGGTCGCGCCAGACGTGGTCGGCGGCCGTGTCCGAGGTGACGACGGTGACCTGTTCGCGGGTGGTGCCGAGCTCCTCGCAGATGACGAACGTGCGGTGGACGCCTTCGAGCAGCAGGGCCAGTTCGGCGGGGCCCGCGCCGGGCGAGGTGAGGACGGCCACCTTGTGGTGCGCACGGCACACGTTCACCGCGCGGCGCAGGGTGCGGGGGTGCGCGACGACGGTCTGGGCGTCCTCCCACGGCATGCCGGCGCGGGCGAACGCCGTGGCGACGGCGGAGACGGCGGGCACCACCTCGACTTCGAGTCCGTGTTCGGGCGCGCGCAGGCTGCGCACGACGCCGAAGAACCCCGGGTCGCCGTCGGCGAGGACCACGGCGCTGCCCCGGTGGCCGGCGATCCGCCGGGCGGCCAGGTCGATCGAACCGAGCCGGATCCGTTCGGCGCCGTGCGGCACTTCGGGCAGTGCGAGGTGGTGGGCGGCGCCGGCGACGAGCGTGGCGGCCGAGAGTGCGGCGGTGGCCGCTCTCGTCAGTGGTGAGCCGTCCCAGCCGATCACTGTGACCCGGTCGGCCATCTGTCGTCAGTCTCCTGGAGTCGGTGCAGGGGGGATGGTCGCCCGGGGGCGGGGCACGGCGGGATCACCCGGTCCGTGCCGGTGCGGTGCGGGCCGGGGAGGGGTCAGTTCCAGTCGTTGTACGTACCGTATCCACCGGCGTCGGCGAGCTGCTCGGCGACTCCCTCCAGGTCCTCGGGGAGCAGGCCCCAGACGATCAGGTCGGTCCTGATGTCGGCCCATCCGCCGTCCTCGGTCTGCGAGCGGGCTATCCGGGCGTTGCGCAGGATGCCCTCGCTGATGCAGCCGAGTTTCTGGGCGACCTGCTGGGAGGCGGTGTTGTCGGCGGCGGTGCGCAGCTCTATGCGCTCGAAGCCCTGGTCGCGGAAGAGCCACTGGGCGAGGGCCAGTACGGACTCGGTGGCGTATCCCTCGCCGCGTGCCCACGGGGCGGTGATGTAGGCGGCCTCCGTGGCCAGCGTCCGCCAGTCGGTGTTGCGCAGCCGGACCGAGCCGACGAGGCGCTGGGTGAGGAACTCGGTGACGGCGAAGACGATGCCGTCGCCCTTGGTGCGCTGCGCGGGGGCGATCCTGCGGACCCAGCGTTCCGCGTCGACCTGGGTGTAGGGGTGGGGTGCCTCGGTCCAGGCCGTGACGAGTTCGTCGTTCATCATCTCGATGTACGCGGGGACGTCAGCCATGTCGAAGGGGCGCAGCACCAACCGATCCGTGCTGATGGAGATGTCCGGAAAGGTGGAAGTCATGCGCAGCTCCATGCCGAAGACCGTGTAAAGGCACAGCATGCAGCATCGGGCCGGGCCCGTGCATGGGCGGGTCCGCACGGCGGAGCCCCGCACACCCGGGCGGGGTGTGCGGGGCTCGTCGGGCAAGTGCCGCGCGGGGGTCAGGACTTGGCCGCGGATCCGAAGGCCGGGATGACCGAGCCCTGGTAGCTGTCCTCGATGAACTTCTTGACCTCGTCGGAGTGCAGGAGCTTCACGAGCTTCTGGACGCGGGCGTCCTTCTCGTCGCCCTTCTTCACGGCGACGATGTTGGCGTACGGGTTGCCGTCGGCCTTCTCGATGGCGAGGGCGTCGGTGGCGGGCTTGAGCTTGGCCTCGATGGCGTAGTTGCCGTTGATGACGGCGGCGTCCACGTCGTTCAGGGCGCGGGGGACGGTCGCGGCCTCCAGCTCCTTGAACTTGAGGCCCTTCTTGTCGGTGATGTCGCTCAGCTTGGCGCTGGTGCCGACGCCGTCCTTGAGGGTGATCAGGCCCTTGTCCGCGAGCAGCTGGAGCGCGCGGCCCTCGTTGGTGGTGTCGTTCGGTACGGCGACGGTCTGGCCGGACTTGATGCCGTCCAGGTCCTTGACCTTGTGGGAGTAGAGGCCGAGGGGCTCCAGGTGCACGGTGCCGACGGAGACCAGGTGGGTGTTGTTCTTCTTGTTGAAGTCGTCGAGGTAGGGCTGGTGCTGGAAGAAGTTGGCGTCGACCTGGCCGGTCTCGGTGGCGGTGTTCGGCAGGACGTAGTCCGTGAACTCCTTGACCTCCAGCTTGAGGCCGGCCTTGTCCGCCAGGTTCTTCTTGACGAAGTTCAGGATGTCGGCGTGCGGCGTCGGGGACGCGGCGACGACGAGGGCCTTGGAGGTGTCGGCCTTGGCGCCGGTCTCGCTCTTGGACGCCGGGTCGGAGTCCGTGCCGCAGGCGGTGAGGCCGAAGGCGAGGGCGGCGGTGGCGGCGGCAGCTGCGGTGATCTTGATGTTCTTGCGCACGAAGAGTGCCTCTTTCGGGTGGTGATGGTGGTACGCCCGGACAAGGAGTGCGGGCTCGGAGGAGGGAAGTCTCAGGAGGTGGTGCGGCCGCGGCGGGCCAGCAGGCGTACGGCGGTGTCGCCGATCAGCTGGATCACGGTCACGATGACGATCAGGAGCGCGACGGTGATGAGCATGAACTGGTTGTCGAAGCGCTGGAATCCGTAGGTGACGGCCTTGGAGCCGAGCCCTTCGCCGCCGACCGCTCCGGCCATCGCGGAGTAGCCGATGAGCACGATGACGGTGGTGGTGACACCGGAGACGAGGGAGGGCAGCGCCTGCGGCAGCAGGACCTTGCGGACGATCGTCGGGATGGAGCCGCCCATGGACTGGACGGCCTCGACGAGCCCGTGGTCGACCTCGCGGACCGCCGTCTCGACGAGCCGGGCGAAGAACGGGATGGCGCCGACGGCCAGCGGCACGATCATCGCGGTCGGGCCGATGAAGGTGCCGACGACCCAGGTGGTGAAGGGGATCAGGGCGATCAGCAGGATGATGAACGGCAGCGAGCGGCCGATGTTCACGATCACGCCGATGACCTTGTTCACCGGGGTGTTCCGCAGCAGCCCGCCCTTGTCGGTGAGGACCAGCAGGACGCCGAGCGGCAGTCCGACCAGGACGGTGACGACCGCCGACCACAGGACCATGTAGAGGGTGTCGACGGTGCCCTGCGTCAGCAGCGGCTGCATTTCGGACCAGGTCACTTCGCCACCTCCTTGGTGAGCGGTGCGGGAGTCGGTACGGGTTCGGCGTCCGTGTTCTCGACGACCTCGGCCTGGAGCCCCTGTTCGCGCAGGAAGCCGATGGGCACGACGTTCTCCTCGAACGGGCCGGGCAGCTCGATCCGCATCCGGCCGATCTGCCTGCCGCCGACGGTGTCCATCGCGGCCCCCAGGATCGATATGTCGATGTTGTACGTACGGGAGAGCTGCGAGATCACCGGCCGGGCGGCGGCATCACCGTGGAAGGTGACGTCGACGACCGTGCTGCCGGGTCCGGAGGCGCTGCCGCCGACCGGGAACAGCTCGTGGGCGAGTTCGGAGCCGGGGGTCGCGAGCAGTCCGCCCACGGTGCCGGACTCGACGAGGCGGCCCCCGCGCATCAGCGCGGCGGAGTCGCAGACGGTCTTGACGACGTCCATCTCGTGCGTGATGAGCAGGACGGTGAGGCCGAGCTGCTGGTTGAGGTCGCGCAGCAGTTGGAGGATGGAGCGGGTGGTCTCCGGGTCAAGGGCCGAGGTCGCCTCGTCGGAGAGCAGCACCTTGGGGTCGCCGGCGAGTGCGCGGGCAATGCCGACGCGCTGCTTCTGGCCGCCGGAGAGCTGGCCCGGGTAGGCCTTGGCCTTGTCGGAGAGGCCGACCAGGTCGAGGAGTTCGAGGGCCTTGCGGGTCCGTTCGCGGCCGGTGACGCCCAGGATCTCCAGCGGGAGCTCGACGTTGTCCCGCACGGTGCGGGAGGCCAGCAGGTTGAAGTGCTGGAAGACCATTCCGATGCGGCTGCGCGCCTCGCGCAGTTCCCGGCCCGCCCGGCGGCCGCGGCCCGCGAGGGCCGTCAGGTCCTGCCCGGCCACGGTCACGGTGCCGGAGGTGGGGCGCTCCAGCAGGTTGACGCAGCGGATGAGGGACGATTTTCCGGCGCCGCTCTGTCCGATGACGCCGTACACCTCGCCCTCGCGGACATGGAGGTCGACGCCGTCCAGAGCGGTGACCTCGCGGTCGCGCGACTGGTAGACCTTCGTGAGGCCCGTAGTGGTGATCACAGGGGTTTCCGTCACTGTCGAGTGCACGGCGCGGTGTCCGCCGGGCACGGGGCATTCGTCCGGTGGGGCTGTTCGGACTTCGATCGGACGTTTCGAGCGGGGTCTCGGCACGGCCCGGCGCGGTGGTGACCGCGGGGCGGCGTGCCGGAGCAGGCTCGTTCCGCTGGGTGCGGACGGCTCGGGCTCGGTCTCGCTTCGGGGCGCGAGGCTCAGGCGGGGGCCCTCAGAAGGCGCGCATTCGACACATACAACGAGCACCGGGCGTCGTGATCGCCTCGGTCGCAAGGGTGCGGCTGCTCGTCGTGGTCATGTCCCAAGTAAAACAGACGTAACGGTCCACCCCGACCGGATGTCCGAATAGCGGACGGCCGTGGATGGCGTACCGGCCGCGCTGCGTCGGGCGTCTCGATTTCCTTCCGCACCGCTGTGACCTGCACAGATACGGGGACCGGGCGACCGGTGACGCGATCGGCCGCCGGAACGGCCCGGCCCTGTCCTGTGGCCAAGGCCACGATCGCCGTGCGGGTGCGGGGGCGCACGCGGCGGGCGGTCCGGCCCGTAATACCCTCGGCTCATGCTTGACGCCCTGACGATCGCGGTCGGCGTGGCCGCCCTCGCCCTCGCCGCCTGGTGCGGATTCGCCGCCTACCGGGACCAGCCGACCAAGGACTGGCACTTCATCGGGATGGCCGTGGTCTCGGTGCTCGCGCTGGCCCAGCTGGTGGTGGGGATCGTGCAGCTGGCCCGCGGTGAGCGGCCGGAGCAGGGCATGACCATCTTCATCGCGTATCTGGTCGGGGCCTTCCTCGCCGTACCGGCGGCGGGGTTCCTGTCGCTGAGCGAGCGGACCCGCTGGGGTTCGGTGACGGTGGCGGCGGGCGCGGTCGTACTGGCCGTTCTCGAAGTACGGCTCTACGACATCTGGGGAAACTGACCGTGACCGACACCGATAGCACCCCCGCGGCGGACACCGGCGAGAAGAAGCCCTTCGACCTGGGCACCGGTCCGGGCCGGGTACTGGTCTGGTTCTACGGCGTGTTCACCGTGGCGGCGGCGTCCCGTTCGATCGTGCAGATGATCCTGGACTTCGGCAAGGCACCGCTGGCCTATGTGCTGTCGGCGGTGGCCGCGCTCGTCTACGGCTTCATCACGTATTCGCTGGTGCGCGGCGGGGAGCGGGCGCGCAGGACGGCGCTGGTGTGCTGCGCCGCCGAGCTCGCCGGGGTGCTGATCGTGGGTACGTGGACGCTGGCCGAGCCGTCCGCGTTCGCGGATGCCACCGTCTGGTCGGACTTCGGCGCGGGCTACCTGCTCATCCCGGTGATCCTGCCGGTCACCGGGATGATCTGGCTGCGCCGCGCGAGGACCGCGTAGGCGCCGGGCACGGACCGCGTAACCGCCGGCCGGGTCAGGCGCTGGTCACGTACGCGGCGGCCGAGGCCTCCTTCTCCAGCAGGATCATCCGGACGCCGTCGTGGCCGGTGGCATTGCCCACGGGGGCGTAGCCGGCCCGGCGGTAGAGCCGCAGGTTGCCTTCACTGAGGTGCCCGGTGTGCAGCTGGAAGCGGGTGGCCGAGCGCTGGTCCGCGAGGCCGGATTCCGCGGCCCGCAGCAGCCGGGCGCCGAGGCCGTGCCCCTGGAGCCTGGGGTGGACGCAGAGCCGTCCGATCAGTCCGACGCCGCCCTGGTCGGCGGAGCCGCGGACCGTGCCGACGACTTCCTCACCGAGCCGGGCCACGAACACCAGGTCCGTGGAGATTTCGGCCCGCAGCGAGTCGAGGGTCTGGACGAGTGGGTCGATCCGGTAGTTCCCGTACAGCTCCGCCTCGCTCTGAAAGCTGAGGTACTGGAGCTTCAAGATCTGTTCGGCGTCCTGTGTGCCCGCCGCCGAGATGATCACGCTCATGCCCATCCGCGCATGCCTCCCGCTCATCTGATCCGCCGGTTGTCTACCGCTCCTTTCCCCGCGGTTCAGGAGCTACAACCTCCGCCGCCAGCATTCTGCGCAGACATCCAAGGCATCGGGAACGGATCGGGCCCAAACTCCCCTGTGACATAGCCAACTCCCCTGCGATCTCCCGGTAGGTGGGATCGTTCGGAGCCAGCAGCGCGGTCAGCAGCCGGGCGCAGCGGGCCGGGAGCCGGTCGACCGCCGCGCGCAGTAACCGGCGCTGGTCGGCGCCGGCGAAGGCCCGTTCCGGGGAGCCGGCCGGATCGGGGGCGGTCTCGTCACGGTAGGGCCGTTCGTGGCGGACGGTGCGGCGGGCCCGGCGGGCCTCCCCGCGCACGGTGTCCCGGACCCAGCGGGCGGCGTCCTTCGGCGGTCCCTGCTCGGGCAGCCGTTCCAGCAGCCTCAGCCAGACGGCCTGTTCGAGATCGGCGCGGTCGACGGCCGCGCCGGTGGCCGAGGCCGCCGCCTCGGCCCCGGCCTCGGCGCTGACCAGCGGGTACAGGGTCCGGACGACGGTTGCCGGAGCGGGCCGGGACGGTGCCGTGGAAAGATCGAGAAGCGTCATGCACCCACCCGACGCGGGTCTGCGGCGGCCGGTTGCCGAACCGGCGCCGCACCACCCGACCGGGGCACACCCGGCCGGATGCTGACGGGCCCGTGCCCCGCCGGGCGGCCAACGGTCGGGGCGGGTCCGCTACTTGCCCGTGAAGTCCGCCGCCGCGAGCAGCGCCGTGTCCGGGTTGTCGGAGAAGATCCCGTCGATGCCCGTCGCGAAGTACGCGGCGAAGGCGCCGAACGCGTCGCCGTACGCGTTCGGGTCGCTGCCGCGCCGGAAGTCCGCGGGCAGGAAGGTGTTCTCGTTGCGCATCGTGTAGGGGTGCAGGATCAGCCCCTTGGCGTGCGCGTCGCGCACCAGGGTGGTGGGCTTCGCGAGCCCGCCGGACGCGTCCTTGGGGATGATCAGGTCCAGGGTCGGCCCGATGCCCTGGGCGAAGGACGCCATCCACTCCAGGCCCGCGGGCTTCACCAGGTCGTCGGTGGTGCGCGGGTCCCCGGTCGCCGTGAAGTCCCAGGGCCGGGTGCCGGTGCCGGAGAGGAGGACGACGCGCGGAGTGGCGACGAGCTTCGACAGCCGCTGGATGCTGCTGGGCTCGAAGGACTGGAGGATGAGCGGCGACTGGGCACGGTGGCGGTCGTAGCGGCGCAGCAGCTTGACGAGGCGTTCCTCAAGACCGAGGCCCAGTCCCCGGAAGTAGGTGGGGTGCTTGGTCTCGACGTACAGCCAGACCGGCTTCCCGCGCTTGCGGCCCTCGCGGTCGGCCCAGCGCAGGACCTCCTCGAAGGTGGGGATCTCCCAGCGGCCGTCGTACAGCGTGTTCTTCTGGCGGTTGCCCGGGATGCGTTCCTTGGCCCGCAGCGTCTTCAGCTCGGCGAGGGTGAAGTCCTCGGTGAACCATCCGGTGAGCGGGATGCCGTCGACCGACTTGGTGGTCTTGCGGCTCGCGAACTCGGGGTGGGCGGAGACGTCGGTGGTGGCGGTGATGTCGTTCTCGTGGCGGCAGATGAGGTGCCCGTCCCGGGTCGGCACCAGGTCCTGCTCGATGACGTGGGCGCCCATGTCGAGGGCCAGCTGGTACGAGCCGAGGGTGTGTTCCGGGCGGTATCCGCTGGTCCCCCGGTGTCCGATGACGGTCGGCACCGGCAGGTCGAGGCGGTGTCCGGAGCCGCCGTGGCCGCCGGAGCGCTCCGTGGTGTTCCCGGCGGCCCGCGCCGTCCCGGACAGGCCGACGGCCGCGGTCCCGAGGACGGCTGCTCCCACGCCCATGACGGTCCGTCGTCCGGGTGTGGCGTGCGCACGCTCTGTCATGAATGCTCCTCGCATATGATGTCCGGCATCTGTCGAGCGGGGCCCGAGCGTAGGCAGCCCGGCCGTCCGGACGGCGGCACCCGGGCCAACGTGGCGCAAACACACGTCAACACCGCGTATCCAATGCGTGAACCCGATGTGCGATCAGCGAGTACCCACGAGTATCGTCCTCACCTGCATGGACCACTCAATCCGTCGCTCGGCCGGCCCGGCCACTACACCGGAGGAACCGTTGTCCCGACTCGCACTCATCAAGGCAGTGCTCGGACCGATCCTGCGCCTGATGTTCCGGCCGCGGGTGGAAGGCATCGAGAACATTCCGGGAACCGGGCCGGTGATCCTGGCGGGAAACCACCTCACGTTCATCGACTCGATGATCATGCCGATCTGCTGCGAACGGCCGGTGTACTTCATCGGCAAGGACGAGTACGTCACGGGCAAGGGCCTCAAGGGCCGCCTGATGGCCTGGTTCTTCACGGGTGTCGGCATGATCCCGGTGGACCGGGACGGCGGCCGCGGCGGTGTCGCGGCGCTGATGACCGGACGCCGGGTGCTGGACGAGGGCAAGGCCTTCGCGATCTACCCGGAGGGGACCCGCTCCCCCGACGGCCGCCTGTACCGGGGCCGGACGGGTATCGCGCGGCTGACGCTGATGACGGGTGCGCCGGTCGTGCCGTTCGCGATGATCGGTACGGACAAGCTCCAGCCGGGCGGCTCGGGTCTGCCCCGGCCGGGCAAGGTCACGGTGCGCTTCGGTGAGCCGATGGAGTTCTCCCGCTACGAGGGCATGGACCGCGACCGCTATGTGCTGCGGGCGGTGACGGACTCCGTGATGGCCGAGGTGATGCGGCTGTCCGGTCAGGAGTACGTCGACATCTACGCGACGAAGGCCAAGGCCGCCTGAGCCCGCTCGGTACGCAGAAGGGTCCGTACCCCGCTCGGGGGTACGGACCCTTCTGCGTACCGGTTCCACCCGCCCGGCCCAGGGGGTTGTTCAGGGCCGGGCCGCGGCCTCCGGGGAGCACCGGACGGCCGTCAGTCGTGCACGATGCCTTCCTCCAGCTCCTGGCCGCGCAGCAGGAACCAGGCCGCGACCGCCGTCGCCAGCAGGACGGCGGCGCCCACGGCGGAGGCGAGCCGCAGCCCGTCGACGAACGCGTCCTGGGCCGCGGAGACCAGGTCCGCCCCCTGCTGCCCGGTGAGCGTCTTGGCCGCCTCGACGGCGCCGCCCAGTGAATCGTGGGCGGCCGACGAGGTGCCGGCCGGTACCCCCGCCGGAGTGGCGAAGCCCTGGTAGACCCCGGTGACGACGGAGCCGAGCAGGGCGATGCCGAGCGCCGCGCCCAGCTCGTACGCCGTCTCGGAGACCGCGGACGCGGAGCCCGCGTGCTCCTTGGGGACACTGGAGAGGATCACGTCGGAGGTCACGGTGAAGGCGAAGCCCGCGCCCACGCCCACGACCAGCAGCAGAGCGCCGATCAGCGGGTACGCGGTCTCCTTGTGGATCGCGGCGACCGCGGCCAGCGACAGTCCGATGGCCCCGAGGCCCCCGGACACCACGGACCGCACCGAGAACCGGCGGGCGGTGGTCCCGGCCAGCAGGCCGGCGGTGACCGCGCCGACGGCGGCGGGCAGTTCGGCCAGCCCCGCCTCCAGCGGTCCCCGGCCCTGGACCAGTTGCAGGAACTGGGAGAGGAAGAAGACCAGCCCGGACAGGCCGAGGATGGTCAGCAGGTCCGCGAGCACGGCGCCGGAGAAGCCCCGGTGGTGGAAGAGCCGCATGTCCAGCAGCGGCGCGGTCAGGCGGAACTGCCGGCGTACGAACCAGACGAGCGCGGCCGCACCGCCGACGCCCGCGAGCGCGACCGGCCAGCTGGTGCCGTGCGCCGCCAGCTCCTTGATGGCGTACACGACTCCGATCATGCCGACCAGCGAGAGGCCGACGCTGACCATGTCCCACGGTCCGGGCGCGGGGTTCTTCGACTCGGGGATGAGCTTGATCCCGACGACGACGAGCACCGCCATGACCGGCAGGTTGATGAGGAAGACCGAGCCCCACCAGAAGTGCTCCAGGAGGAATCCGCCGACGACCGGGCCGACCGCCGCGCCGGCCGAGGCCATCGCGCCCCAGATGCCGATGGCGAGGCTGCGTTCGCGCGCGTCGTGGAAGATGTTGCGGATCAGCGCGAGGGTGGACGGCATCAGGGTGGCGCCGGCGACGCCGAGCAGGGCCCGCGCCAGGATCATCATCTCCGGTGTCATCGCGTAGGCGTTGAGCACCGAGACCGCGCCGAAGGCGGTGGCTCCGCAGAGCAGCAGCTTCTTGCGGCCGATGCGGTCACCGAGGCTGCCCATGGAGACCAGGAGTCCGGCGATGACGAAGGAGTAGACGTCACCGATCCAGAGCAGCTGGGTGCCGGTGGGCTCCAGGTCCTCGCTGAGGAACGGGGTCGCCAGGCCGAGCACGGTCGCGTCGACGGCGACCAGCAGCACGGCGAGCACGAGCACGGACAGCGCGATCCACCGCCCGGGGCGGCGCAGCTCGGTCGGGGGCTCCGGGTGCTGTTCCATGCTGCTCATTGCTCCACGCTCCGGCGTGCGCCGCCGAGCAGCAACTCGACGATCATGTGCTGGAAGTCCTGCGCGGCCACCCGTCCGACCTGGACGGCCCAGGCGCAGCTGCTGATGAGCCCGTAGAGGGCCTCGGTCAGCCAGGCGGGGGTCAGGTCGATGCGGATCTCGCCGCGCTCCTGGCCGCGCCGGAAGAAGGCGGAGACCCGGGCGTCCAGCCGGTCCCAGCCCTCGTTCACCTCGGCACCCTCGAAGAGCTGGTTCTCGGTGACGAGGAAGGAGAGCAGTCCGGCACTCGGCTCGACGGCCGCGACGAACCGGCGCAGCGCCTCCTCCGAGGTGCCCTCGTCGAGCCCGGCCCGGTCGAGCGCCGCCCCGAACTCCTGGATGCCCAGCTCCTCCAAGGCCCTGACCAGGGCGTCCCGTCCGGCGAAGTGCCGGTGCAGGGTGGCGCGTCCGATACCGGCGGCCTTGGCGACCTCGTCCATGGTGGCGGTCGATTTACGGGTCAGCAGGGCGGCGGCGCTGCGCAGCACCTGCTCACGATCGAGAGTCATGAGACGAGACTAGCCCACGTGAGACAGCAGCGTCTCATTCGGGGTACCGACGGGGTACGGGAGCGGTCGCGTGCCGCGAGGGGTCACAGGAGAGCTGCCGCGTGCCGCGGGGAGCCACAGGAGCGGGAACGGCAGCAGGAGGCTGCTGTGCGGGGTCGAGATCGGGTCGTCCGTCATCCGGTCGTCGCGCCGGGCGGTGAGGGGAGCGGGCCACCGGCCCGTATCGTGGTGATCGGTCCCGGAAGTGCCGGGCTCCGGCCGGAGGGTCGTGAGCACGAACCCACTCCTTGCCACTTTTAACTTATAGCGCATGGGGGGGCTTGCCACAAGGCCCCCGTCATGGCGCAGAATCATCGGCCGAAGGCCAGTATTTTGCGGAGACGGGTGAGTCAGGGAGTGCGTGTGCTGTTGTCGGCCTGCGGGTCGCGCGGTGTCACCGGACCGCTGACAGAACTCGTCCCGTCATGGCCACCAGGTACATCCCGCCGGTCCAGGCGCCCCACCGCACGCATCGACTGCGAGCGGTCCAGTTCGGAGCTGATGACGTGAACCCCCTGACCACCAGCGCGTTCGACCTTCCCGACCGCCTCTCCCCCAAGGCCGATCCGGCCCTGATCGCCGGCGACGAGGAGCACTTCGCGGCCATCGCGGAGTGCCTCGACGAGTCGATCTCCGAGCTCACCGAGCGCCTCGCCGCCGAGCGCAGGACGCCCGGCGGCGCCGGCCGGCAGGCGATGGACCGGGACGTGGAGATCCACCGGCTGACCGCCCGCCTGCGCGCGCTGCGCCGCTTCGGCCTGGACCTCTGCCTGGGGCACATGGTCGCGGCGGACGACGGCGAGCCCCTGTTCGTCGGACGGCTCGGCCTCACCGACAGCTCGGGCCGCCGGCTGCTCATCGACTGGCGCTCCCCCGCGGCCGAGCCGTTCTTCGGCGCCACCCACGCCAACCCGATGGGCCTGGCGAGCCGCCGCAGGTACCGCTGGACCCGCGGCCGGATCAGCGACTACTGGGACGAGGTCTTCACCTCGGAGGGGTTCGCCGGGCACGCCGCGCTCGACGACCAGTCCGCGTTCATCGCCAGCCTGGGCAGCAACCGCTCGGCCCGGATGCGGGACGTGCTGGGCACCATCCAGGCCGACCAGGACGCCATCATCCGCGCGGGCTCGCGCGGCGCGCTCGTCGTCGACGGAGGCCCCGGTACCGGCAAGACGGTCGTCGCCCTGCACCGGTCCGCCTACCTCCTCTACTCCGACCCGCGGCTCGGCCACCGGCGGGGCGGCGTCCTGTTCGTCGGACCGCACCAGCCCTACCTGGGCTACGTGGCCGACGTGCTGCCGAGCCTGGGCGAGGAGGGCGTGCAGACGTGCACCCTGCGGGACCTGGTGGCCGAGGGAGCCGCCGCGGGGCCGGAGGCCGACCCGGAGGTGGCCCGCCTGAAGTCCTCCGGAAAGCTGGTGGCGGCGGTCGACGCGGCCGCCAGGTTCTACGAGGAGCCGCCCGCGAAGGGGATGACGGTCACCACCCACTGGTCGGACATCGAGCTGACCGCCGCCGACTGGGCCGTGGCGTTCGACGCGGCGGAACCCGGCACTCCGCACAACGAGGCGCGCGACCAGGTCCGCGACGAGCTGCTCACGATCCTGGTCGAGAAGCACGAGGGCGACGTCTCGGACGCCGTACTGCGCAAGTCGCTGCTGAAGAACCGGGAGCTGCTCACCACCTTCGACCGCGCCTGGCCGCTGCTGGAGGCGGCCGACGTCGTCGGGGACCTCTGGTCGGTCCCCGCCTACCTGCGCAGATGCGCCCCCTGGCTCAGCCGCGACGAGGTGTCCCGGCTCCAGCGGGAGGACGCCCAGGCGTGGACGGTGTCCGACCTGCCGTTCCTGGACGCGGCCCGGCAGCGGCTGGGCGACCCGGAGGCGTCCCGCCGCAGCCGCCGGCACCGAGCGGCGCTCGCCGCCGACCGCGAGCACATGGACAAGGTCATCGACACCCTGCTCCAGGCGGACGACGACGGTGAGGGCGCCGTGACGATGCTGCACGGGAAGGACCTCCAGGAGGCCCTGGTCGACGACAGCGGGGTGCCCGGCACCGAACCGGACCAGCTCGCCGGACCGTTCGCGCACGTCGTCGTGGACGAGGCCCAGGAACTGACCGACGCGGAGTGGCAGATGCTGCTGCTCCGGTGCCCGTCCGGGAGCTTCACCATCGTCGGGGACCGCGCCCAGGCCCGGCACGGGTTCACCGAGTCGTGGCAGGAACGGCTGAGGCGGGTCGGGCTGGACCGGATCAGCCTGGCTTCCCTGAGCATCAACTACCGGACGCCGGAGGAGATCATGGCGGAGGCCGAGCCGGTCATCCGGGCCGTGCTCCCGGACGCCAACGTGCCCGCCTCCGTCCGCAGCGGCGGGCTCCCCGTCACGCACGGCTCCACGGCGGACCTGGGCCCGGTCCTCGACACCTGGCTCGCCGCCAATACCGACGGGATCGCCTGCGTCGTCGGCGATCCCGGGTTCGAGCCGACGGCCCGGGTCCGGTCGCTGGCCCCGGAGCTGACCAAGGGGCTCGAATTCGACCTGGTCGTCCTCATCGACCCGCAGACGTTCGGTGAGGGCATCGAAGGAGCAGTCGACCGCTATGTCGCGATGACCCGGGCGACCCGGCAGCTCGTCATCCTCACCAGCCCCTGACGCCGGGAGCGCACGCCCGCCCCGGCGTCGGGGGGCGGGCGCGGCGCCTCACCCGTCGAGGAGGACCAGATCGCGGCCGGCCAGCCCGGCCGGGTCGGTGATGACGAACAGCTCGACGACCTTCCCGCGCTCGATCGTGAACCGCATGACGGAGAAGGCCTCTCCCTCGCGCGCCGCGATGACCGCCGGGGCGCCGTCGAGCAGCGCGAACCGCACCGACCTGGCGTACGGCGCGAACATGATCGCCCGCCGTGCCACGTTCGCGGCCCCGCGCACCACCGCGGGGGCCTCGGCGGCACCGCCGCTGGACCGGGACACGACATCGGGGTCGAGCACGGCGACGAGTGCCTCGAAGTCCCCGCCCCCGGCGGCCGCCAGGAAGGCGTCCACGACCTCGCGGCGGACCGCCCCGGGGCCCGGCTCCGGGGCGACACCCCGCACCCGGCGGCGGGCCCGGCTGGCGAGCTGCCGGGTGGCGGCCGGGGTGCGGTCCACGATGCGGGCGATCTCGTCGAACGGCACCGCGAACATGTCGTGCAGTACGAAGGCGAGCCGCTCGGCCGGGTCGAGCGTTTCGAGGACCACCAGCAGCGCGAGCCCCACCGAGTCGGCGGTCAGCGCCTGCTGCTCCGGGTCCCCGCCGGGCTCGGGGACCGACGCCGGGCCGGGCTCCGGCCCGTCGGACACCGCCGTCTCCAGGGGCTCCTCGCGGCGGACCCGGCGCGAGCGGAGCATGTCCAGGCAGACCCGTCCGACCACGGTCGTCAGCCAGCCGCCCAGATTCTCGATCGCCGCGCTGTCCGACCGGCAGAGCCGGATCCAGGCCTCCTGGACCGCGTCCTCCGCCTCGTTCGACGAGCCGAGCATCCGATGGGCCACGGCCTTCAGACGGGTGCGGTTCTCCTCGAACCGTGCCGCCAGGAACTCGATCTCATCCACAGCCGTCCTCCCGTGTCAGGTGTTCTCACCAGGTTGACGCGGCAGGCCCGCCGGATGTGACCACCGTGCCCGGAGCCGTTGCGCGGGAAGCCGTGGCGGGGGAAGCGGTGGTGCGGGCGGAAGGCTCAGCTCCACGGCAGCGACGCGCGGTGGCGCCAGTACGCCTCCGGCTCCTCCACCAGCGCGTCCAGCCGGGCGCGCCGCTCCTCGTCCAGGTCGAGGACGGCGGCGTGCAGGTTGCCGGCGAGCTGGGTGACGGTCGCGGCGCCGGAGAGCACGACCCCGGCCCACGGCTGGTGCAGCACCAGAGCCAGGGCCACCGCGTCGCTGCCCAGCCCCTCCTCCGCGGCGATCTCCCGGACCACGGCCGGGGCCTCCGTACCCGCCAGCCGGCCGTTGGCCATGGCCTCCTTGACGATCACCGTGAGTCCGGCGGCGTGCGCGTCGGCCAGGGCCGGTCCGGCCGAGGTCTCCAGTGCGTTGTAGGTGGCCTGGACGGTGCGGAAGAGGGGCTCGCCGTCGACCGTGACGGCGAGGGCGGCCCGGATGGCGTCGGCCTGCGCGGGCCCGCTGGTGGAGAGGCCGACGCTGACGCCTTCCGCGGCGAGCGCGGCGAGGCGCGCGTGCAGCTCCTTGTCGGTCAGGGCCGGGCTGTCCGCGGTGACGGAGTGGATCTGGTAGAGGTCGAGCCGGTCGCCGAGCAGCCCGGCGGTCTCGGCGCGCTGGCGCTCGTACGCGGCGAGGCTGTGGTCCTTGACCTCGTGCGCCTCGGCGTCGACGGTCCAGTCGGCGGTGTAGGTGTAGCCCCACTTGCTCCCGATGACGACGTCGCGCACCTCGGGCCTGGCCGTCAGCCACTCCCCGAGGAACTCCTCGGCGCGGCCGTAGGAGCGGGCCGCGTCGAAGTAGCGGACGCCCTGGGCGTAGGCGGCGTCGAGCAGTTCGCGGGTGCGGGCGCGCAGCGCGTCGGCGGTGCGCTCGTCCGGCAGGTCGCGGTCACGGTGGAGGTTGATGTAGCCGGGCCTGCCGACCGCTGCCAGGCCGAGTCCGATGTGGGCGGTCGGCGTGGTGCTTTCGGCCAGTCGGGCGAAGGGCATCGCGGGCTCCTCGTGTTCGGTGGGGCAACGCGGCCGGGGCCGTCCTGCCCCGGCCTGCCGCACAGGTCATGGGTGTTCACCTGCCCGGACCCGGCCCGGACAGACCCCACCCGGCCAACGTAGCCCGCGATGCCCGTCCGGCTACTTGCGGGCCGCGGCCCAGGCGTGCTGTGTCGCGAGGTCCTCCTTGACCTCGGCCAGCTGGACGGCGACCGCGGAGGGCGCCGTGCCGCCCCGGCCGTCGCGGGAGGCCAGCGCGCCGGCCACGTCGAGGACGGTGCGGACCTCGGGGGTGAGGTGCTCGGAGATCTTCGCGAACTGTTCGTCGGTCAGCTCGTCGAGCTCGATGCCGTGCCGCTCGCACTCCTTGACGCAACCGCCGGCGACCTCGTGGGCGACGCGGAACGGCACCCCCTGCTTGACCAGCCACTCCGCGATGTCGGTGGCGAGCGAGAAGCCGGCCGGGGCCAGCTCCTCCATGCGCGCGCGGTTGACGGTGAGCGTGGCCATCATGCCGGTGAAGGCGGGCAGCAGGACTTCGAGCTGGTCGCAGGAGTCGAAGACCGGCTCCTTGTCCTCCTGGAGGTCGCGGTTGTACGCGAGCGGCAGGGCCTTCAGCGTGGCCATCAGCCCGGTGAGGTTGCCGATGAGCCGTCCCGACTTGCCCCGGGCCAGTTCCGCGATGTCGGGGTTCTTCTTCTGCGGCATGATCGACGAGCCGGTGGAGAAGGCGTCGTGGAGGGTGACGAAGGAGAACTCCTTCGTGTTCCAGATGATGATCTCCTCCGCGATCCGGGAGAGATTGACGCCGATCATCGCGGTGATGAACGCGAATTCGGCGACGAAGTCCCGCGAGGCCGTGCCGTCGATGGAGTTGGCCACCGAGCCGCGCTCGAAGCCGAGGTCGGCCGCGACCGCCTCCGGGTCGAGGCCGAGCGAGGAGCCGGCGAGTGCGCCGGAGCCGTACGGGGAGACGGCGGTCCGCTCGTCCCACTGGCGCAGCCGCTCGGCGTCCCGGGACAGGGGCTGCACATGGGCCAGGATGTGGTGGGCGAAGAGCACCGGCTGGGCGTGCTGGAGGTGCGTGCGGCCGGGCATGGCCACGTCCGGGTGGGCCTCGGCGAGGCCGACCAGGGCGTCCTGCAGCTCGGCGAGGAGACCGCCGATGATCCGGGCGTGGTCGCGCAGGTACATCCGGAAGAGCGTGGCGATCTGGTCGTTGCGGGAGCGTCCGGCACGCAGCTTGCCGCCGAGGTCCGGGCCGAGCCGCTCCAGCAGGCCGCGCTCCAGGGCCGTGTGGACGTCCTCGTCGGCGATGGTGCCGGTGAACGAGCCGTCCGCGACGTCCGCCTCCAGCTGGTCGAGGCCGGCGGTCATCCGCTTCAGCTCGTCCTCGGTGAGCAGCCCCGCCCTGTTGAGTACCCGCGCGTGGGCGCGGGAGCCGGCGATGTCGTACGGCGCGAGGCGCCAGTCGAAGTGGACGGACGCGGACAGCCTGGCCAGCGCCTCGGCCGGGCCGTCCGCGAACCGGGCGCCCCAGAGGCGTACGTCGCTGTTGCCGTTGCCGTTGCTCACTGCGTGCTCCTCGGAAGAACAAGGGGGTGGATGTGCGACCGCCTCCCCGCACGGGCGGCCGGGGAGGCGGTGACGTAACGGGGTGGGGTCAGTTCAGGTCACGTTGGGCGGCGATCTTCGACGAGAGGCCGAAGATCTCGATGAAGCCCTGTGCCCCGGACTGGTCGAAGGTGTCGCCGGAGTCGTAGGTGGCGAGGTTGAAGTCGTACAGCGACTCGCTGGACCGGCGGCCGGTGACGACGGCGCGGCCGGCGTGCAGGGTCATCCGGATGTCGCCGGTGACGTGCTGGTTGGCCTCTTGGATGAAGCCGTCCAGGGCGCGCTTGAGCGGGGAGAACCACAGGCCGTCGTAGACCATCTCGCCCCAGCGCTGTTCGATCTGCCGCTTGTACCGGGCCAGTTCGCGCTCGACGGTGACGCTCTCCAGCTCCTGGTGGGCGGTGATCAGCGCGATCGCTCCCGGCGCCTCGTACACCTCGCGGGACTTGATGCCGACGAGCCGGTCCTCGACCATGTCGATCCGGCCGATGCCCTGGGCGCCGGCCCGTTCGTTGAGCCGCTGGATGGCCTGGAGCACGGTGACCGGCTCGCCGTCGAGGGCGACCGGCACGCCCTCCTTGAAGGAGATGACGACCGCGTCGGCCTCGCGCGGAACGGCCGGGTTGGCGGTGTACTCGTAGATGTCCTCGATCGGCGCGTTCCAGATGTCCTCCAGGAAGCCCGTCTCGACCGCGCGCCCGAAGACGTTCTGGTCGATGGAGTACGGGGACTTCCTGGTGGTCGCGATCGGGAGGTTCTTCTCCTCGCAGAAGGCGATCGCCCTGTCCCGGGTCATCGCGTAGTCGCGGACCGGGGCGATGCACTTCAGGCCGGGGCCGAGCGCCGCGATGCCGGCCTCGAAGCGGACCTGGTCGTTGCCCTTGCCGGTGCAGCCGTGCGCGACGACTCCGGCGCCGTGCTTCTCCGCGGCGGCCACCAGGTGCTTGACGATGGCAGGCCGGGAGAGCGCCGAGACCAGCGGGTAGCGGTCCATGTAGAGGGCGTTGGCCTTGATCGCCGGGAGGCAGTACTCGTCTGCGAACTCGTCCCTGGCGTCAGCGACCTCGGCCTCGACCGCACCGCAGGCGAGCGCCCGCTTGCGGATGACGTCGAGGTCCTCGCCGCCCTGGCCGACGTCCACCGCGACGGCGATGACCTCGGCACCCGTCTCCTCGGCGATCCAGCCGATGGCGACGGAGGTGTCCAGGCCGCCCGAGTAGGCGAGTACGACGCGCTCGGTCACGGGCTTCTCCTCACGGTGCGGTCACTGGTAGGTATAACTATGCGTTCCTCCGTATGGTTTGTCAAAGTCGCTTCACACCGTCGCCGGTCTGCGGGCCCTCGGCGCCGTGACCCGCGAGCGGCTGACTCCCCTGCTCGACGACCCGTCATCCGGCGTCGTCCGCGCAGCCACTCCGGGGAGCACCCGGGCGCTGCGGCCGGACGCGGCCGGGTGCACCCCGGAGCGGCTGCGCGACCGGGCGGCGGCGGACCGGCCGCGTCCGGTGCGGGTGGCGGCGCGCAGGCTGCTGCGCGTGGCCGGCCACCGCGGTCCCACCGGTTGAAATCCCCCTGCCCGCGCGGGATCCGGGGAAGATAATCGACCGCATGGGAAAGACATACGAACGCATCGACGGGCGGCTGCGGACCTTCATCGAGGAGCAGCACATCTTCTTCACCGCGACAGCCCCACTGGACGGCGACGGCACGGTCAACCTCTCCCCCAAGGGCGTCAGCGGCTCCTTCGTGGTGCTCGACGAACAGCGCGTGGCGTACCTGGACTTCGCCGGGAGCAACGCGGAGACCGTGGCCCACCTGCGCGAGAACGGCCGGATCACGCTGATGTGGTGCGCGTTCCAGGGCCCGCCCACCATCGTGCGGGTGCACGGCCGCGGCGAGCCGGTCTTCCGCGACGACCCCCGGTTCCCGGATCTGCTCGGCAGGTTCCACGGGGTGGACGCCTCGTCGCACGGGCTGCGGGCGATCATCGTGGTGACCGCCGAGCTGATCCGGGACACCTGCGGGTTCGCCATCCCCTTCATGTCGTACGACGAGGACCGGCCACTGCACGCGCAGCGGTTCGCACGGGAGGACGACGCCTCGCTCAGCGCCTACTTCGAGAAGAAGGAGCACGTCGCCACCAGCATCGACGGGCTGCCGGGGCTGCCGCTCCCGCTGCCGGTCATGCCGCCCGCGCCGTGAGCGGTTGGGCCGTACGGAGCAGGCGCGCGGGTGGTGGCGCGCGGGCCGGACTACGGTCCGGGACATGCGCAGATGTCTGGTCACCGGTTCGGTACTGCTCGCCCTCACCGCCCTCATCGGGGCCCGCCCGCAGTCGGAGCCACCGCTGCCTGCGCGGCTGTCGGACACCGGCGGGGGCTCCCAGCTCATCACCGCCGAGGCCTCCGCCACCGGGGCCACCACGGGCACGGTCACCTGGTGGAGCAGGCGTTCCGGGCAGTGGGTGGCGGCCGGATCCGCACCCGCCCGCTTCGGGGCCAACGGGCTGGCCGAGGGCGCCACGCGGAAGCAGGGTACGAACACCACGCCCACCGGCCTCTACGGCCTGCCGTACGCCTTCGGGGTGGCGGCGGCCCCGCCGAGTACCCGCTATCCCTACCGCCGGGTCCACCACGGGTCCTGGTGGTGCCAGGACAACGCGGCGCGGGCGTACAACCGGTGGGTGGAGCCGCGGCCCGCCGACTGCCGGGCGTCCGAGGCCGAACACCTGATCACGTATCCCGCGCAGTACGCCCGTGCGCTCCTGGTCGGCTTCAACTACGAACGTCCGGTGCGCGGGCGCGGAGCCGGAATCTTCCTGCACGTCAACGGGCGCGGCGCGACCGCCGGTTGTGTCTCCGTACCGGCGGCCGCGATGGACCGGATCCTGGCCTGGGCCGATCCCGCCCGCCATCCGCACCTCGCGATCGGGACCCGTTCGGGCCCGACCGCGATCACCCGCTACTGAGCCTCAGCGGTCGTTCTGCGCGAGCCGCAGCAGGTGGTCGGCCAGCGCCTGTCCGCCCGCCGGGTCGCGGCTGATCAGCATCAGCGTGTCGTCCCCTGCGATGGTGCCGAGGATGTCGTGCAGTTCGGCCTGGTCGATGGAGGAGGCCAGGAACTGGGCGGCGCCCGGAGGCGTGCGCAGCACCACGAGGTTGGCCGAGGCCTCCGCCGAGATGAGCAGTTCGGCGGAGAGGCGGCGCATCCGCTCCTCCTTCGCGGAGCCGCCCAGCGGGGCGTGCGGGGTGCGGAAACCGCCCTCGCTCGGCACCGCGTAGATCAGCTCGCCACCGGTGTTGCGGATCTTCACCGCGCCCAGTTCGTCCAGGTCCCGGGAGAGCGTCGCCTGGGTGACGCTCAGTCCGTCGTCGCTGAGGAGCTTGGCCAGCTGGCTCTGCGAGCGCACCGGCAGCCGGTTCAGGATGTCCACGATCCGGCGGTGGCGTGCCGTGCGGGTCTGCGGCACGGACGGCCCGCCGTGCTCGGATTCCTGCGCCTCGGTCATCGTCGTCGCCTCATTCTCCGGAAGGTCATTCTCCGGATCGTCCGTGTGCCGCGTCGAGTACGCCGGGAAGTGCCCGGAGGAACGTGTCCACCTCCGCGTCACCGATGATCAGGGGCGGCATCAGCCGTACGACATCGGGTGCGGGTGCGTTCACCAGGAGTCCGGCTCCCTGAGCCGCCTGCTGCACCTGGGGTGCGAGGGGCTCGGTGAGCACGATACCCAGCAGCAGCCCCGAGCCCCGGACATGGGAGACCAGGGGGTGTCCCAGGCCCTCCACGCCCTCCCGGATCCGCTCGCCGAGCCGCTTCACGTGGTCCAGCGCGCCGTCGGCGGCCAGGGTGTCCAGGACCGCGAGTCCGGCGGCGCAGGCGACCGGGTTGCCGCCGAACGTCGTGCCGTGCTGGCCGGGCGCCAGCAGCTCCGCGGCCGCGCCGAACGCCACCGTGGCGCCGATCGGCAGTCCGCCGCCGAGCCCCTTGGCGAGCGTGACCAGGTCGGGCTCGACGCCCTGGTGCTGCTGGTGCTCGAACCAGGTGCCGCACCGGCCGATGCCCGTCTGCACCTCGTCGAGGACGAGCAGGGTGCCGGTGGCCCGGGTGATCTCCCGGGCCACCTCCAGGTAGCCCTTGGGCGGGACGACGACGCCGTTCTCGCCCTGGACCGGCTCGATGATCAGCAGCGCGGTCTCGGTGGTCACCGCGGCCCGCAGCGCCTCGGCGTCCCCGTACGGGACGTGCGTGACATCGCCGGGCAGCGGGACGAACGCCTCACGCTTCTTGGGCTGGCCGGTGAGCGCGAGGGCGCCCATCGTCCGGCCGTGGAAGGCGCCGTCGGTGGCGACCATGTGGGTGCGCCCGGTCAGCCGGCCGATCTTGAACGCGGCCTCGTTGGCCTCGGCGCCCGAGTTGGAGAAGTAGACCTTGCCGGTGCGGCCGAAGAGCTGGAGCAGCCGCTCGGCGAGCGCGACGGGCGGTTCGGCGATGAAGAGGTTGGAGACGTGGCCGAGGGAGGCGATCTGGGCGGAGACCGCCTCGACGATCGCGGGGTGGGCGTGGCCCAGCGCGTTCACCGCGATGCCGCCGACGAAGTCGAGGTACCGGGTGCCGTCGGCGTCCCACACCTGCGCGCCCTCGCCGCGTACGAGGGACAGCTTCGGGGTGCCGTAGTTGTCCATCAGCGCGGTCTGCCAGCGCTGCGAGAGCTCGGCGTTGCTCATGCTTCCCCCTGTGCGTCGGGCACGACCATCGTGCCGATTCCCTCGTCGGTGAAGATCTCCAGCAGGATCGAGTGCTGGACCCGTCCGTCGATGACCCGGGCGGTCTCGACGCCGTTGCGCACGGCGTGCAGGCAGCCCTGCATCTTGGGCACCATTCCGCTGGAGAGTTCCGGCAGGAGCCTCTCCAGCTCGGTGGCGGTGAGGCGGCTGATCACGTCGTCGCTGTTCGGCCAGTCCTCGTAGAGGCCCTCGACATCGGTGAGGACCATCAGCGTCTCGGCGTTCAGCGCGGCGGCGAGCGCGGCGGCCGCGGTGTCGGCGTTGACGTTGTAGACGTGGTTGTCCTCCGCCGAGCGGGCGATGGAGGAGATGACCGGGATACGGCCGTCGTCCAGGAGCGCCTCGATGGCCCCGGTGTCGATCGCGGTGATCTCCCCGACCCGGCCGATGTCCACGGCCTCGCCGTCGATGACGGGCCGGTGCTGGGTGGCGGTGATGGTGTGGGCGTCCTCGCCGGTCATGCCGACGGCGAGCGGCCCGTGCTGGTTGAGCAGGCCCACCAGCTCGCGCTGGACCTGTCCGGCGAGCACCATCCGTACGACGTCCATCGCCTCGGGCGTGGTGACGCGCAGACCGGCCTTGAACTCGCTGACCAGGCCCTGCTTGTCGAGCTGGGCGCTGATCTGCGGACCGCCGCCGTGCACGACGACCGGCTTGAGGCCGGCGTGCCGCAGGAAGACGACGTCCTGCGCGAAGGCGGCCTTCAGATCCTCGTCGATCATGGCGTTGCCGCCGAACTTGATGACGACGGTCTTGCCGTTGTGCCGGGTCAGCCAGGGCAGCGCCTCGATGAGGATCTGCGCCTTCGGGAGTGCGGTGTGCTTCCGCGCGGTGGTCATGAGCTGTACGCGCTGTTCTCGTGGACGTAGTCCGCGGTGAGGTCGTTGGCCCAGATGACGGCCGACTCGGTGCCCGCGGCGAGGTCGGCGGTGATCCTGACCTCCCGGTAGCGCATGTCGACGAGGTCGCGGTCCTCGCCCACCCCACCGTTCTTGCAGACCCAGACGTCGTTGATGGCGACGTTCAGCTCGTCCGGCTCGAAGGCGGCCTTCGTCGTGCCGATGGCGGACAGCACCCGGCCCCAGTTGGGGTCCTCGCCGTGGATGGCGCACTTGAGGAGGTTGTTGCGGGCGATGGAACGGCCCACCTCGACGGCGTCGTCCTCGGTCGCGGCGTTGACGACCTCGATCCGGATGTCCTTCGACGCCCCTTCGGCGTCCCCGATCAGCTGCCGGGCCAGGTCGTCGCAGACGGTCCGCACGGCCTCGGCGAACTCCGCCTGCTCCGGGGTGATTCCGGAGGCCCCGGAGGCCAGCAGCAGCACGGTGTCGTTGGTGGACATGCAGCCGTCGGAGTCGACCCGGTCGAAGGTGGTGCGGGTCGCGTCGCGCAGCGCGGCGTCCAGTCCGGCGGTGTCCACGTCGGCGTCGGTGGTGAGCACGACGAGCATGGTGGCGAGGCCGGGGGCCAGCATGCCGGCGCCCTTGGCCATTCCGCCGACGGTCCAGCCCTCGCCGCCCGCGACGGCGGTCTTGTGCACGGTGTCGGTGGTCTTGATGGCGATGGCGGCCTTCTCGCCGCCGTGCTCGCTCAGGGCCGCCGCGGCCTTCTCGATGCCCGGCAGGAGCTTGTCCATGGGGAGCAGCAGCCCGATGAGACCGGTCGAGGCGACGGCGATCTCGCCGGCGCTGTGGCCCTTGAGGACCTCGGCGGCCTTCTCGGCGGTGGTGTGGGTGTCCTGGAAGCCCTGCGGGCCCGTACAGGCGTTGGCGCCGCCGGAGTTGAGGACGACCGCGGTCACCGCGCCGCCCTTGAGGACCTGCTCCGACCAGCGGACGGGGGCGGCCTTGACACGGTTGGAGGTGAAGACGCCCGCGGCGGCGCGACGCGGACCGTTGTTGACCACGAGGGCCAGGTCCGGGTTACCGCTGTCCTTGATTCCGGCGGCGATGCCCGCCGCCGAGAATCCCTGTGCTGCCGTGACGCTCACGGTGCGACTCCGATCGTGGAAAGACCTGTGTCCTCGGGGAGTCCGAGGGCGATGTTCATGCTCTGCAGGGCGCCGCCCGCGGTGCCCTTGGCGAGGTTGTCGATGGCGCTGATCACGATGACGCGGCCCGCCGCCTCGTCGTACGCGACCTGGATCTGGACGGCGTTGGAGCCGTACACGGCGGCGGTCGCGGGCCACTGCCCCTCGGGCAGCAGATCGACGAACGGCTCGTCCGCGAAGGCCTTCTCGTACGCGGCGCGCAGGGACTCGGCGCTCACGCCCGGCTTCGCCCTGGCGCTGCACGTGGCGAGGATGCCGCGGGGCATCGGCGCGAGGGTCGGCGTGAACGACACGGTGACCGGCTCGCCGGCCGCCGCGCTGAGGTTCTGGATCATCTCGGGGGTGTGCCGGTGGACGCCGCCGACGCCGTACGGCGACATGTTGCCCATCACCTCCGACCCGAGCAGATGGGGCTTGGCCGCCTTGCCCGCGCCGGAGGTGCCGGAGGCGGCGACGATCACGGCCTCGGGCTCGGCGAGCTGGGCCGCGTACGCCGGGAAGAGCGCGAGCGACACGGCGGTGGGGTAGCAGCCGGGCACCGCGATACGCTTGGTGCCCGCCAGCCCGGCCCGCCCGCCGGGCAGCTCGGGCAGGCCGTACGGCCAGGTCCCGGCGTGCGGCGAGGCGTAGAACTTCTCCCAGTCCGCGGCGTCCTTGAGCCGGAAGTCGGCCCCCATGTCCACCACGAGCACGTCGTCACCGAGCTGCTCCGCCACGGCGGCGGACTGCCCGTGCGGCAGCGCGAGAAAGACCACGTCGTGCCCGGCGAGCACCTCGGGCGTGGTCGGCTGAAGCACCCGCCCGGCGAGCGGCCGCAGGTGAGGCTGCAGCGCCCCGAGCGGCTGTCCCGCGTTGGAGTTCGCGGTGAGGGCCCCGATCTCGACCTCCGGGTGGACCAGGAGAAGACGCAGCAGTTCCCCGCCGGCGTATCCGCTCGCCCCTGCCACCGCTGCACGTACCACCATCGAAATCCTCCTCGTCGATGGCATGACTATACGCAGTGTCGCACTTTTATGCAAAGAAATGGGCGGGGCAGCGGATTCACCGGTGGGGCCTGGCGCTTCGGCCGGCGCGTGGCCCCGGCCGAAGCCTCCTGAGCCGCTCAGCTCGCGTACGACCGCCGGCGGGCCCCGCTACTCGGTGAGGCTCTGGGTTCCCACGACGGACAGGAAGTCGAGGCGCTCCGCGTCACGGGTTGCGGGCTGTGCGGTGTAGACCATGACGCGCAGGCCGCTGCCCGCGACGCTGAGGACGTCGCAGTCGAGGGTGAGGGGGCCGACGTGGGGGTGATCGATGGTTTTGCGGCCGGCTTCGTGTTCTGCGGCCGTGCCGCTTTCCCAGAGTCCGGCGAATTGCGTACTGCGCGTGCGGAGTTTCCCGATGAGCGATTTCAGCGCGGGGTCGTGGGGGTATTGGCCGCTGGTGCGTTTCAGGTCGGCGGCCAGGAGTTCCCGGAGCTCTCCGTTCGACCGCGGGGTATGGCGGACGCGGGTTCTGGAACTGACGAATGCGCGCCAGGCGGCGTTCAGGTCCTCGCCGTGCCATTCGCCCATGAGGGCCGTGTAGAGGGGGTTGGCGAGGAGCTGGGTCCAGGCCGCGTCGTACACGGCGACGGGGGTGGTGACGAGCCGGTCGAGGATGCGGTGGATGCCGGGTGTGAGGTGGCGGGGGATGAGGCCGGCGCCCGGCGGCGCCAGTCCGGCCAGGCGGAACAGGTGCTCCCGCTCTGCCGGGGCGAGGCGGAGGGCGCGGGCGAGGGCCTCGACCACCTGGGAGGAGGGGCGGGTGGCCCGTCCCTGTTCGAGGCGGACGATGTAGTCGGCGGAGATGCCGGCGAGCTGGGAGAGCTCTTCCCGGCGCAGACCGGGGGCGCGTCTACGGCTCGTGGCGGACAGGCCGGCCGTTTCCGGGGCGACACGGTCGCGCCAGGCACGCAGGGCTCCGCCCAGTTCTGTATGAGCCATGTCGGCCATTGTGGCAAACCCGGACCGGCTCCTTCCTGGTACCGCGAGTCCCAGGAAAACGCGTCCACTGTCTGACAGCCGGAGAATGCCGCAGGCTGGTGGCACGACGGAAAGGCCGGCGGCGGAGAGCGAATCCTGAGCCGGCGGCCGCAGAGCGAAAGGAAACACCCCCATGAGCAGACTCGCTCTCGTCACCGGCGCGACCTCCGGCATCGGCAGGGCATTCGCCGAGCGCTTCGCCGCCGACGGCTACGACCTGATCGTCGTCGGCCGCCGCCGGGACCGTCTCGCGGCGTTCGCCTCCGGCCATCCCGGAGTGAAGGTGCGCACGGTCGCCGCGGACCTGTCCACGGAGGAGGGCATCGACACCGTCGCGGAGTACTGCGCGGATGAGCCGCTGGACGTCCTGGTCAACAACGCCGGTGTCTCCCACTACATGCCGCTGGCCGAGCTGCCCGCCGCCAAGGCCCGCGAACTGATCAACGTCAAGGTTCTCGCCCCCACCCTGCTGATGCGCGCCGCCGTCGGCGGCATGCTGCGGCGCGGTACCGGCACCCTCATCAACGTCGCCGGAATGATCGCCTTCTCCGGACCCGCCGACCCGTCGGTGATGCCGCGCCGCGCCGCGTACGCGGGTACCCTCGCCCACCTCGTGGCCATGACCCAGGCGCTCAGCGCCGAGCTGGCGGGCACGGGTGTCAGGGCCCATGTGGTCTGCCCCGGCGTCGTCGCCACCGAGTTCCACTCCTCCCAGGGCCTGGACATGAGCGCCGTGCCCCGCATGAGCGCCGAGGACCTCGTCACCGGCACACTGCGCGGCCTGGAGCTCGGAGAGGTCGTCAGCGCCCCCGGCGTCGAGGATCCCGGGCTCCTCCAGGACGTCTTCACCGCGGACCTGGCGGCCTTCGGCGGCCAGAGCCCGCAGCTGGCCACCCGGTACCGGAGCAGCTGATCCAGCACCCCGTCCGAGGGGCGCGCCACGGCCCCCGGCGGCCTCCGGGCCCCGTCAGGCCGCGGAACGGGGGAGGTCGACGGACCGGTACTCCTCCACGATCCGGTAGCCGACGCTGGTGTACAGGTTCATCGCCACCTCGTTGCCGCCCCACACGGTGAACATCAGCACCGAGTCACCGGCCGCGAGGGTCGCCTGCTCGCCGGCCGCCATCGCGGCCCGGCCGTACCCCTTGCCCCGGTACCGCTCGTCGATGTGGAGCGAGTAGCCGTACGTGGTTCCCGGGAGGTGCCCGTGCTTCAGCCAGCCGGTGCCGATCGGCTCACCCGCCACCTCAAGGACCAGGAGCGTGGTCCCGGGCGTCGCGAGGCCCTCGGGAATCAGCTTGGCGAAGTCGTCGTCGGACTTGCGCGCGGCGTCCTCGGGACTCTTGGCCCCCGACCGGACGATGTCGCCGACGTAGGCGAGCTTCTCGGCGGCCAGCCACCCGGGGTATTCGTCCGGCGTCATCGGCCGCGCGGTGACGCCCTCGACCGGCTCCGGCGGGGAGGCGAGGTGCCGCGCCCTGAGCTGGCCCCGGACGCCGTACCCGTCGAACAGCGCGCCGACCGGGTCGGTGATCCGTATGTCCATCCGGCCCGCGCCGCGCTCCGCGCACCATTCCTCGGCCCAGTCCCGGGCGGCTTCCTCGTACCCCTGGCCCGCGTGGTCCGACTCGACGCGGAGGTCGCCTATGCGTCCGGTGGGCACCCCGTCGTCGTCCTCCACGGACACCGCGACGTATCCCACCCTGGTCCCGGCGTCGGTGATCCCGGCGACGGTCCAGTTGCCGAGCCTGCCGCGCGTCTCCTCGATGGTGCGCTGCGCCGCGGCGTCACCGAGCCCGGCCGCCAGAAGCGACGCGGTCAGCCGCCGCTCGAAGTCGTTCTGCCAATCCCCGCTGTCACCAAGGGCGTTGAATTCTGTCACCCGGTCACACTAAGGCCTGTCCTCGCTCTCCCGGTTGGCGCGGTCGATCTCGGCCATGTGCTCCTCGGCCCAGGCGCGCACCATGGCCAGCGGTTCCTCCAGGGACAGGCCGAGCGGGGTGAGCCGGTAGTGGACGCGCGGCGGCACCGTCGGCTCCACCCGGCGTTCGGCCAGGCCGTCGCGGGTCAGCCCCTGGAGGGTGGTGGACAGCATCTTCTGCGAGATACCGGGCATCCCGCGCCGCAGTTCCGCGAAGCGCACCTCCCCCGGGGACGCCTCCGCCAGCACTTTGACGGCCATCGACATCCACTTCGTGCCGATCCGGTCGAGCAGGCCGCGGGTCGGGCACTTCGGGTCGAAGAGGTCTCCGCGACCGCCCTGCGGGGACCGTCGCGCCGTAGAGGTCACCTGGAGCTCACCACCTGAGGCGGAAGTGCCGTCTTGGCACCCCCGTAGTAGTTACCTATCGTTTTGTAGTCACCAATGGTAACCACCGCGCGTGGCCGCGAGCCGCTCGCCCGAACCGATCCGGAGTCCACCGTGCCCGTACCGTCGAGTCCCCCCGGCCACCCCGAGCTACGGCGGGTCACGGCAAACGGCATCGAGATCAACGTGGCCGTCGCGGGTCACGGGCCGGCCGTCCTGCTGCTGCACGGCTTCCCGCACACCTGGCGGCTGTGGACCCACGTCATGGACGGCCTGTCGGACCGGTTCCGGGTCATCGCGCCGGACCTACGGGGGTTCGGCGCGAGCACCCGGGCCGTGGACGGCTACGACGCGGGCACGCTCGCGGCGGACGCCGAGGCCCTGCTCCACGCGCTGGGGGAGGGTTCCGCGGCGGTCGTCGGCATCGACGCGGGCGCGCCGCCGGCCTTCCTGCTGGCCATGCGCCGCCCCGGTCTCGTCCGGCGGCTGGTGGTCATGGAGTCGCTGCTGGGCCCGCTTCCGGGCGCCGAGGAGTTCCTTGCCCAGGGGCCACCGTGGTGGTTCGGCTTCCACCGCGAGCCCGGTCTCGCGGAATCTGTACTCGGCGGGAACGAGGACCGGTACATCGACTGGTTCCTGGACGAGGGCACGCTCGGGCAGGGCGTGGAGCCCGCCCTGCGTGCGGCCTTCCTCGACGCCTTCAGCGGAGGCGAGGCCCTGCGGTGCGCGTTCTCGTACTACCGCGCGCTGCCGTCGAGCGCCGGGCAGATCCTGGACGCCACCCGCGGGGGCCGGCTGACCGTGCCCACCATGGCCATCGGCGCCCGGCCCGTCGGCAGAGCGCTCGAACAGCAGCTGCGGCCGGTGACCGACCGCCTGGTCGGCCGCCTCGTCGAGGACTGCGGGCACATCATCCCGCTGCACCGGCCGGACGAGCTGCTGCGCCTTCTGGATCCGTTCCTCACGTCGGCCGCTGCGCCGGCGGGGGTACCGGTGGACACGACACGTCGCTGAGCCGTGGCCCCGTACCCGTGGACACGACACGTCGCTGGGTCGTGCCTCCTTACCCGTGCGGTCCGCCGCGTACCCTCGTTTCCCATGCCAGCCCCCCGCCTGCACCACGTCGCGGTGCTCGTCCTCGACGGCGCGAAGCCACTGGATGTCGGCATTCCCACCCAGGTGTTCACGACCCGCGCGAGCATGCCGTACGAGGTGCGGGTATGCGGTGCGGCGCCCGGTCTCGTGGCCGGTGGCGACGGCCTGTCGTACTACGTCACCCACGGGCTCGACGCGCTCGGCTGGGCCGACATCGTCTTCGTGCCCGGCTACCGGCTCCCCGACCGTGACGACCCGCCGCAGCCGGTCATCGACGCGCTGATCGCCGCCCACGACCGGGGCGCGCGCCTCGCCGCCATCTCGACCGGGGCGTTCGCGCTCGCCGCCACCGGCCTCCTCGACGGCCGGCGCGCCACGACGCACTGGCACTACACGCGGGCGCTCGCCGCGAAGTACCCGCTCGTCCGGGTCGACGAGAACGTCCTGTTCGTCGACGAGGGCGGGGTGCTGACCTCAGCGGGCGCCGCCTCCGGCATCGACCTGTGCCTGCACGTGCTGCGCGGCGACCTCGGGGTGGCCGCGTCCAACCACGCGGCCCGGCGGCTGGTCGCGGCGCCCTATCGCAGCGGCGGCCAGGCCCAGTACGTGCCGCGCAGCGTGCCGGAGCCGCTCGGGGAACGGTTCGCCGCCACCCGTGAGTGGGCGCTGCACCGGCTGGGCGAACCCCTCACCCTCGACGCGCTGGCCCGGCACGCGGCGGTGTCGCCCCGGACGTTCTCGCGGCGTTTCACCGAGGACACCGGGTACACCCCGATGCAGTGGGTCATGCGCGCCCGGATCGATGTGGCCCGCGAGCTGCTGGAGCGTTCGGAGCGGGGTGTCGAGCAGATCGCGGCCGATGTCGGGCTCGGCACCGGCGCGAATCTGCGGCTGCACTTCCAGCGCATCCTCGGCACCACTCCGAGCGAGTACCGGCGCACCTTCGCCCAGGGCGAATAACCAGGGCGGGAAGCCGGGGCGGGAAACCGGGGCGGGTGTGGCGGGATCCTTACGGACCATGGCGATCACGCCGCTGTCAGGGGGATGCGGCGAGCGCGATGCTGGAGGCGAGGAGAAAGGGACTCTCACATGACTCGCATCGCCATCAACGGATTCGGCCGCATCGGACGCAACGTGCTGCGCGCGCTGCTGGAACGCGAAAGCGACCTCGAAATCGTCGCCGTCAACGACCTCGCGGAGCCCGCCGCGCTGGCCCGGCTGCTCGCGTTCGACAGCACCGCCGGCCGGCTCGGACGTCCGGTGAGCGTGGACGGGGACACCCTCGTCGTCGACGGCCGCCGCATCAAGGTGCTCGCCGAGCGCGAACCGGGACAGCTCCCGTGGACCGAGCTCGGCGTCGACATCGCGCTGGAGGCCACCGGCCGCTTCACCTCCGCCAAGGCCGCCCGCGCCCATCTCGACGCGGGTGCGAAGAGGGTGCTCGTCGCCGCGCCGTCGGACGGCGCGGACGTCACGCTCGCCTACGGCGTCAACACCGACGCGTACGACCCGGCCCTGCACACCGTCGTCTCGAACGCCTCCTGCACCACCAACGCCCTCGCGCCGCTGGCCGCCGTGCTGGACGAGCTGGCCGGCATCGAGCACGCCTTCATGACGACGGTGCACGCCTACACCCAGGAGCAGAACCTCCAGGACGGCCCGCACCGCGACGCCCGTCGCGCCCGAGCCGCCGGGATCAACATCGTGCCGACGACGACGGGCGCCGCCAAGGCGATCGGCCTGGTGCTGCCCAACCTCGACGGCAAGCTGTCCGGCGACTCCATCCGCGTACCGGTTCCGGTGGGCTCGATCGTCGAGCTGAACACCACCGTGGCCCGCGATGTGACGCGCGAAGAGGTGCTGGAGGCGTACCGGGCCGCCGCGCGGGGACCGCTGGCAGGGGTGCTCGAATACTCGGAGGACGCGCTGGTGTCGTCCGACATCACCGGCAACCCGGCCTCGTCCATCTTCGACTCGGCCCTCACCCGGGTCGAAGGCCGCCACATCAAGGTGTCCGCCTGGTACGACAACGAGTGGGGCTTCTCGAACCGCGTGATCGACACGCTGACACTGCTCGCCACTCGCTGAGCGGGCGCGGGGGCGATGCCGGGGGCAGGGGTCAGGCCGGGGGGCGGCTTCTGCCGCCCCCGCCGGTGCCTCGTACGGTGCCTCTTGCCGTGCCGCGTGACCGCGGCCGGCGTCAGGACCGGTCCTGCTCCTTGCCGCTGCGCTCCGCGTTCCGCTCCTTGATGCGCACCGTCTCCTTGCGGACCTCGGCCTGGGTGGCGCGCTCCTTGCGCAGCCACCCGGGGTCGTCCTGCTTCAGGGCTTCGATCTGCTCCGTGGTGAGCGCGTCCGTGACGCCACCGCGTGCGAGACCGGAGATGGAGACGCCGAGCTTGGCGGCGACCACCGGCCGGGGGTGCGGGCCATTGCGTCGCAGTTCCCGCAGCCACTCGGGCGGATCGGACTGGAGTGCCGCCAGCTCGGCGCGCGAGACGACACCCTCCTGGAACTCGGCGGGTGTGGCTTCGAGGTACACACCCAGTTTCTTCGCCGCGGTCGCGGGCTTCATTGTCTGGGTGGTCTGGTGCGACGTCATGGGGTCAAGAGTATCGAGCGTGTGCGCCACCGCTGACCACGACCGGTAACCTGGCGGGGTGACAGGCTCGGAAGCAACCCCCTCGTTCCGGCTCGCGTACGTCCCCGGGGTGACCCCCACCAAGTGGGTGCGGATCTGGAACGAGCGCCTGCCCGACGTCCCCCTCTCCCTCGTCGCGGTACCCGCGGCGGAGGGCTCTGCCCTGCTGCTCGACGGCGGCGCCGACGCGGGTTTCGTACGGCTGCCGGTGGACCGGGCGGACCTCAGCGCGATCCCCCTCTACACCGAGGCGACCGTGGTCGTGATCCCCAAGGACCACGTGGTGGCGGCGGTGGACGAGATCTCCGTCGAGGACCTGGCCGACGAGATCGTGCTGCACCCGCTGGACGACGTCCTCGGCTGGGAGCAGCTGCCCGGACGGCCCGCGATCGAGCGTCCCGCCACGACGGCGGACGCGATCGAGCTGGTGGCGGCCGGGGTGGGCGTCCTCGCCGTTCCGCAGTCGCTCGCCCGCCTGCACCACCGCAAGGACCTGACGTACCGGCCGCTCTCCGGCGCCCCCGAGTCACGCATCGCGCTGTCGTGGCCGGAGGACCGGACCACCGACCTGGTGGAGGACTTCATCGGGATCGTCCGGGGCCGGACGGTGAACAGCACCAGGGGCCGCGGTACGCCGCCCGCGGAGAGGCCGAAGCGCAAGGCCCCGGAGACCGGTGGCCCCCGGCGCAAGCCCGCGGCCGGCGCGGGAGCGGGGAAGGGCGCCCGGGGCGGTTCCGGTGGCGCGAAGGGGGCCAAGGGCGGCTCCCGGGGCGCGAAGGGCGCTGCGGGTGCCAAGCGCGGAAAGCCCCGCAAGCGGCCGTAACACCCCGGTTGTCGGACCCGGCTGGCACGATCGGTGATCGTGACACACACCGAACGCGCGATGCCGCCCATGAACGCCGACGAGCACACCAGTCTGGAGAGCTGGCTCGACTTCTACCGGGCCACCGTGGCAGTGAAATGCGAGGGCCTGGCCGACGAGCAGGTCCGGGAGGCCTCCGTCTCGCCGTCCTCCCTGACGCTGCTGGGGCTGGTCCAGCACCTGACCGAGGTAGAGCGGAACTGGTTCCGCCGGGTGCTCGCCGCCGAGGACGCCCCGCCCACGCACCCCGCACCGGCCGGTTCCGGTGGGCACGACGGCGGTTTCGAGGTCTCCGCCGACGCCTCCTTCGCGCAGACCCTCGCGGCGTGGCGGGACGAGGTCGCCCTGTCCCGCGCCAACTGTGCCGCGCGGTCGCCGGAGGACACCGTTCCCTTCATGGGCGGCGAGGTGAGCCTGCGGTGGATCTACACGCACATGATCGGTGAGTACGCCCGCCACAGCGGCCACGCCGACCTGCTGCGCGAGCGGATCGACGGCAGCACCGGAGTCTGACGGCAAGGACGCGAGGGCGGGGCCGGGGCCGCCGCCGCGTGCGCCGTACGCGGGGACCACGCGCACCCGGCCCGTCACCTGTGAGCGGCCTTTGACCGCGCCCGCCCGTCGGGGCCGCGCGGCCGGATGTCAGGATGGTTCCATGACGAGCAAGGTTTACTTCGACATCACCATCAACGACGAGCCCGCCGGGCGGATCGTCTTCAACCTGTACGACGAGGTCGTTCCCAAGACCGCGGAGAACTTCCGCCAGCTGGCGACCGGCGAGCACGGCTTCGGCTACAAGGGTTCGTCCTTCCACCGGGTCATACCGGAGTTCATGCTCCAGGGCGGCGACTTCACCCGGGGCGACGGCACCGGCGGCAAGAGCATCTACGGCGCGAAGTTCGACGACGAGAACTTCAAGCTGGCGCACACCAAGCCCGGTCTGCTCTCCATGGCGAACAGCGGCCCGAACTCGAACGGTTCGCAGTTCTTCATCACGACCATCGTGACCTCGTGGCTGGACGGCAAGCACGTGGTGTTCGGCGAGGTCGCCGACCAGGAGAGCATGGACCTGGTCACCAAGATCGAGGGTCTCGGCTCGCAGAGCGGCCGGACCAAGGCGAAGGTCACCATCGCGGACTCCGGAGTTCTCTGATCCCGACCCGCTCGCTGAGCAGCTGACCGGACGCGCCGGCCGACGAACACCGTCGGCCGGCGCGTCCGTCGTATACGGCCTTCGTATCCGGGACCTTCGTATCCGGGCTCCCGTACCAGGCTCTCCAGCCCGACTGTCAACGGAAGGTTGACACCCCCTCCGCTGTCAACCTAAGGTTGACACATGACGAAACCAGTCGGCCCCTCGCAACCGGTCCGCCTCGACGACCTCATCGCAGCCATCAAGAAAGTCCACCCCGACGCCCTGGACCAGCTCCAGGACGCCGTCATCGCCGCCGACCACCTCGGCGACGTCGCAGACCATCTGATCGGCCACTTCGTGGACCAGGCCCGGCGCTCCGGCGCCTCCTGGACCGAGATCGGCAAGAGCATGGGGGTCACCCGGCAGGCGGCACAGAAGCGGTTCGTCGCCAAGAATCCCGGCGAGTCGAACGAACTCGACCCCAGCCAGGGCTTCGGCCGCTTCACCGCACGCGCCAAGAACGTCGTGATGGCCTCCCAGAACGAGGCGCGCGCCGCGGGCAACAGCGAGATCGGCACCGAGCACCTCGTACTCGGGCTGCTCAGCGAGCCGGATGCGCTCGCGGCTGCGTTCATCAAGGCGCAGGTGGTGACCCTGGACACCGTCCGCCAGGCCGCCACGGCCGCGCTCCCGGCGGCCTCGGAGGAGGAGCTGCCCGAGCTCCTCCCCTATAACGCAGACGCCCGCAAGGCGCTCGAACTCACCTTCCGCGAGGCGCTCCGGCTGGGACACAACTACATCGGGACCGAGCACATCCTGCTCGCCCTGCTGGAGCACGAGGACGGCGCGGGGCTGCTGACCGGCCTCGGTGTCGACAAGGCGACCACGGAGACGGCGCTCGTCGAAGCGCTCACGCTCATCGTCGCCGCACAGGACAAGAACTGACCGGCCAGGACTGACCGGCCAGGGCGGGCGGGACCGGGCGGACCCGCCGGGCCGGGCCGCGTCTCCCCGTCGGCCGCGTATACCCGCCGCACCGTGACAAGACCAGGGCAAGGGCCAGGACCGAACCGAGCCGAGCCGGAGCCGGTCACAGCGAGGCGTACACCGCCTCGACCAGCGCCTTCTTGCGCGGGTCGTCGGCGATGAGCGGGCCCATCCGGTTCATGACGTAGCCCAGGGCGATCCCGGCCTCCGGGTCGGCCAGTCCGCAGGAGCCGCCCGCGCCGTCGTGGCCGAAGGCCCGCGGGTTGGGGCCGTACGAGCGGGCGGGGCCGCTCAGCCAGGGCCCGAGCGCGATCTCCGTCTCATGGCCGAGGCCGGCGCCCAGCACCAGGTCGCGGCAGCGCCCCTGACCCTCGCGGACCCGCTCGGCGGCCTTCTCCGACAGGACGCGCCGTCCGTCGGCTCCCGCACCGCCCGCGAGGATGCCGTACAGCGCGGCGACCGCGCGGGCGGTGCCGTGGCCGTTGGCCGCGGGGATCTCGGCCGCCCGCCAGCCGGGGGTGTTGGCGGCGGCCGCACCGGTGGGCGGGTTGAGCAGTGAGGCGACGGCGACCGGCTCCATCCGCGCGAAGAGCGCCGCCTGCCGGGCGCGGTCCGGCTCCGGGGCGACGAGTTCGGCCGCGCGTCCCGCATCGGCTGCCGGGAGCCCGAAGCTGAAGTCGATGCCGAGCGGGCCGGTCACCTCCCGCCGGAGGAACTCCCCCGGCAGCAGCCCGCTCACCCGCCGGACCACCTCACCGACCAGGAAGCCGTAGGTGAGCGCGTGGTAGCCGGACCGGGTGCCGGGCTCCCACCACGGTTCGGTCGCGGCCAGCCGGGCGCAGGTCAGCTCCCAGTCGTAGAGCTCGGCCAGGGTGTGCGGCTCCCGGAGCCCCGCCAGGCCCGCGCGGTGGGAGAGCAGCTGCGTGACGAGCACGCTCTCCTTGCCCGCCGCGGCGAACTCGGGCCAGTAGGCGGCGACCGGGGCGTCGAGGTCGAGCAGGCCCCGGTCGGCGAGGATGTGGGCGCAGAGCGCGGTCGGTCCCTTGCCGGTGGACCAGACGTTGACGAGGGTGTCCCGCTCCCAGGGCCGGGTGCGGGCGCCGTCCGCCCAGCCGCCCCAGAGGTCGGCCACCGGCTGCCCGTCGAGCAGGACGGTGACCGCGGCGCCGAGTTCGCCGCGTTCGCGGAAGTTCGCCTCGAACGCGCCGCGCACCGCGAGGAAGCGCTCGTCGCAGTGGCCGTGGATCAGCGGCACGGTGGCCTCCCTCTGCTGGGGCCCGACCGGAGGACCCGGTTCCCGGACAACGTACCGACTGGTCGGACCGGCGGGAAGACGTAGTGCGCCGCGATCCCGGCGGACCGGCCCGACGCCGTCAGCGGGCCCCGGTTTCGAGGCAGAGGCTCCAGCGCCGGGGCAGTCCGGTCAGCGTGACGGTGGAGAGCGGGCGGACGTCGACGTTCCAGTACGTCGAGGGCGGCGCCCGCAGCGCGTACACCAGGGCGGCCCGGACGACGGCCGGTTCGGCGACGGCGACGATCAGCCCGTCACAGGCGGGCCGGGTGTCGAGCCAGCCGCCTATCCGGGAGATGAACGCGAGCAGCGTCTCACCGCCGTGCGGCGCGGAGCGCGGGTCCGCTAGCCAGGCGTCCACGGCCGCGGGCTCGCGTGCGGTGACGTCGGCGAGCGTGAGTCCGCGCCACCGGCCCATGTCGCAGTCGCGCAGGGCGGGCTGGACCATCGGGGCGAAGCCGAGTGCCCGGCCGGTGGCACGGCTGCGGGCGGTCGGTGAGCAGTAGCGCAGCTCGGCCGCCCCCAGGGGCAACAGGGCGGGGGCGGCGAACTGCACCTCGTGCCAGCCGGTCTCGTCGAGCGGCCGGTCGTCTTCGAAGCGCTCGCCGAGCAGGGAGGAGTTGCGTGCCGCGGCGACGAGTGAGACTCGAACACTCATGGCCGCGATCGTGGAGCCGTTCGTCCCGCAGGTCAAGAGCTCGGCCGGAAGCGCTTCCGGATCAGCCGAGCTTCAGGGACATCCACTTCTCGGGGCTGTCCAGCGGCTTGAAACCGACCTTCTCGTACACGCCGTGGGCGTCGTCCGTGGCGAGCACGATCGTCCGGACGCCGGCCTCGGCGAGGTGGTCGCGCGCCGCGGTGACCATGCTCGCGCCGAGTCCGTGGCCGCGGGCTGCGCGGTCGACGTACACATCGCAGACCCAGCCGAAGGTGGCGTGGTCGGTCACCACTCTGGCGTAGCCGACCTGCTCGCCCGTCGCGAGGTCGTAGGCGCCGAAGTTGAGTGAGCCGGCGATGGCCAGATCCTGGCGCTCACGGGTCCGGCCGAGCGCCCAATAGGCGTCGGTGGAAAGCCAGTTGTGAATCCTGGCCGCGTCCAGCCGGGATGGTTCGGACGATATCTCGTAACGCTGCTGGGGAGTTTCCGTCATCCTCCGAGCGTAGCCTCCGGCGCGTCGAGGGCGCCCTCCCAGGCGGTGCGCAGCCGTCGCACGCCCTCCGTGATCGCGGCCGTCCCGGCGACGGCCGCGTAGCTCAACCGGACGTGGGGAGCCGGTGGTTCGGCGCAGAAGTACGGCCGTCCCGGCGCGATGGCGACGCCGGCCCGCAGGGCCGCCGAGACCATGGCGGACTCGTCGGCACCGGCCCCGGTGGCGGGCAGTCCCACCCAGAGGCTGCCGCCGCCCGCCGGGATGTGCGGGACCGCGAGGGCGGGCAGCTCACTGCGCAGTGCCGCCGTCATCGCGGTGCGGCGGGCCCGCAGCTCGGTGGACAGGGACCTCAGATGACGGCTCCAGGTCGGGGTGCCGACGAGTTCCAGCGCGGCCTCCTGGATCGGCCGGGGGACGAAGAAGCTGTCGACGACCTGGATCGCGCGCAGCCGTTCGAGTACCGGGCCACGGGCGGCGAGGGCGCCCACCCTGAGGCTGGGTGAGGTCACCTTGGTGAGGGAGCAGACGTGGACGACGACTCCGTCGGGGTCGTCCGCGGCCAGCGGCGGCGGCAGCCGTCCGGCGTCGTCGTGGACGAGCCGGCGGGCGAAGTCGTCCTCGATGACGAACGCCCCCGCCTCCCTGGCGATCCGGACGGCCTCGGAGCGCCTGGCAGGGGCGAGGACCGCGCCGGTCGGGTTCTGGAACAGCGGCTGGCAGACGAAGACCCGCGCGCCGGTGGCCCGGAACGCGGCGGCGAGCAGCTCGGGCCGCACACCGTCGGTGTCGGCCGGGACGGGGACGGGCCGCAGTCCGGTGGCCCGCGCCACCGCCAGCATGCCCGGGTAGGTGGGCGATTCGACGAGCACCGGGGCGCCGGGCGGGGCGAGCGCCCGCAGCGCGGTGGCCAGCGCGCTCTGGCCCCCGGCGGTGATCAGCACGTCGGCGGCGGTGAGCGCGGGCCCGATCTCGTGGGCGAACCAGGCGCGCAGTTCGGTCAGCCCGTCGGTGGGCGGGCGGCCCCAGGCGCCGGGGCGCCGGCCGGCCCGTGCGAGGGCGGCGGCGAGGGCGCGTTCCGGCTGGAGCGAACCGTGCAGATAGCCGCCGTTGAACTCGACGACGCCGGTGGCCGGGGCCGCCAGGGTGGCCAGCACGCCGGACGCGTCGACGCTGCGGGGGACGGCCTCGGGGCCGCCGTCGCCGCTGAGCGACACCTCCTGCCACGAGGTGTCGCCGGCCGGCGGCGAGGCCGTGCGGGGCTGCGCCCGGAACGCGCCGGAGCCGGGACGGGTGATGACGAGCCCTTCCGCGGCGAGCTGCGCGATGGCCCTTGAGACGGTCACGGGACTCGCCCGGAAGCGCTCCACCAGGGCACGGCTGGACGGCAGCTTCTCCCCGGGTGAGTAGCGGTTCAGCTCACTCCGCAGAGATCCCGCCAGTTCGGCCACACTGCTACGCTCATGCATGAACGCAGAGGATAGCGCTACTCCCAGCAGCACGATAGCGGTCGGGTCCACGGCGGACGGCACGGACCGCGCCCCCGCACCGGACGCCCCGGGCAGCGGCCCCGTGGTCCGGCGGGCGGGGCTGAACGGCACACTGCTCGCCGGGCTCGGAGTGCTCGCCTTCTCCCTGACCTTCCCCTCGACCGCGTGGGGCCTGGAGAGCTTCGGCCCCTGGTCCCTGGTGGCGTTGCGCAGCCTGCTGGCCGCGGTGATCGCGGGCGGCGTCCTCCTCACGACGCGGGTGCGGGTGCCGGAGCGCCGGCACTGGGCCGGGCTCGCCGTCGTTGCGGGTGGTGTGGTGGTCGGGTTCCCGCTGCTGACCACGCTGGCGCTGCGGACCTCGACGACCTCGCACGCGGCCGTGGTGGTGGGGCTGCTGCCGCTGACCACGGCGGTGTTCTCCTCGCTGCGGACCGGCTCGCGGCCCTCCCGTGCGTTCTGGACCGCGGCGGTGGCCGGCGCCGGTGTGGTGATCGTCTTCACCGTGCTGCAGAGCGGCGGCACGCTCTCGGCCGGGGACGTCTTCCTGTTCGGCGCGCTGCTGGTCTGCGCGGCCGGGTACACGGAGGGGGGCAGGCTGGCGAAGGCCATGCCGGGCTGGCAGGTGATCGGCTGGGCGCTGATCCTCACGCTGCCGCTCGCCGTGGCGGGCACCGCGCTCGCGCTGACGTACGAGCCGGTGCGGCTGACCGCGCACGGGGTGATCGGCGTGGTCTGGGTCGCGGCGTGCTCGACCTTCTTCGGGCTGTACGTCTGGTACCGGGGCATGGCCGAGATCGGGGTGGCCCGGGCCAGCCAGCTCCAGCTCGCGCAGCCGCTGCTGACGCTGGTCTGGTCGTACTTCCTGCTCGGCGAGGAGGTCTCGGCGGCCGCACCGGTGGCGGCCGTCGCGGTACTCCTCTGCATCGCGGCGACCCAGCGCGCGGGGCGCGCCGGGCGCGAGCGGTGACCGCCCCCGGCGAACCGGCCGGCCGCGACCCGTCCGGGCATAGACTTGTCGACATGGACCGCCACTCGTGAGGAGGTCACTCCCGATGGAGGCACACACGGGCGACCGGCTGGTGACGCACGGCAGGACCTTGGGGCAGCAGGACCAGGTCGCGGAGATCGTCGAGGTGCTCGGCACCGGAGGCACTCCCCCGTACCGCGTCCGCTTCGGCGACGGACATGAACATCTCCTGGTTCCCGGCCCCGACAGCGTCGTCCGGCGCTCCGTCGGCCCCGCCCCCGGGCCCCGGGACGGCGGAGCGCCCTGAGTCAGCCGGACGGGCGCACCCGCGAGCGGTAGTGGTCGGCCACCACCCGTGACATCGCGCCGATCCGGTCCGCGACCACGGCCCTCCCCGAGAAGTAGGCGTGGCCCCGGACCTGGTCGTACCCGGCGGCCAGGTCGATGTGCCGGGACAGTTCCGCCGGGTCCCGCCAGGCCGCCGGCTGAGCCGGATCGCCGGCCTTGTAGAGCGCCTCACCGATGAAGAGCTCGACGCCCGTGCCGCGTACCACCTCGTTCCACCAGGGCACCAGCACGGCGTAGTCGGCGGCGGCGAGGCCGATGTTCCAGTAGAGCTGCGGGCAGATGTAGTCGATCCAGCCCTTCTTGATCCAGCCGCGGGTGTCGGCGTACAGATCGTCGTAGGTCTGCACCCCGGCCGCGCTCTTCGAGCCGAGCGGGTCGGTCGAGGCGTTGCGCCACACCCCGAACGGGCTGATGCCGAACCGGACGCCCGGCCGGACCTCCTTGATCCGCCGGGCGGTCTCCTGCACCAGCTTGTCGGTGTTGGAACGCCGCCACGCCGCCTTGCCGGCGAAGCCCGCACCGTACTTCTCGTAGGCGGCCCCGTCCGCGAAGGACTGCCCGGCCACCGGATAGGGGTAGAAGTAGTCGTCCCAGTGGACCGCGTCGATCTCGTAGCGGCGCACCGCGTCCAGCATGGCGTCCTGGACGAAGCTCCGGACCTCGGGCAGGCCCGGGTTGTAGTAGAGCTTCCCGCCGTACGGCAGCGCCCAGTCGGGGTGCACCCTGGCGGGATGGGCGGCGGCCAGCCGGGAGCGGTCGGTGTGGTTGGCGACCCGGTACGGGTTGAACCAGGCGTGCAGTTCCAGGCCGCGGCTGTGCGCCTCGCGCACCGCGGTCCCCAGCGGGTCCCAGCCGGGGTCCTTGCCCTGGACGCCGGTGAGGCACTTGGCCCACGGCTCGTACGGGGAGGGCCACAGCGCGTCGGCGGACGGACGGACCTGGAGGATCACCGCGTTCAGCCGCCGGTCGACGGCCTCGTCGAGGTAGGCGATCAGCTCCGCCTCCTGGGCTGCGGCGGAGAGCCCCGGCTTCGACGGCCAGTCCAGGTTGTCGATCGTGCCCACCCACATGCCTCTGAGCTCAGACCGCAGCACGTCGCGAGGGGCGCCCGGCCGCACCGCGGGCACCGAGGTCGCGGAGGCCGCCGCAACCACGGCGCCCGGGGCCGCCACCGAGGCCACCGTCCCGGCCGCACCGGCCACAAAGCTCCTTCTGGCGATTTGCCGCATTTCCTCGCACCTGCCGTTTCTCTGTCCTCCTCCGGCCCCCGGGATCGCAGGCCAGCGGCGCGCATGCGCGCCCCGGCCTGCGATCCCGCGCTGGGCGCGGAGTAACGTCGTGGGGTCGAGGCGGAGCCCGGAACCGAACGGAAGCCGCCGCACGGAGAACAGTGAAAGGCACGAGGTGACGGACTCTATGGCGGACATCGCACGCGTCGGAGTGGTCGGCTGCGGCCAGATGGGCGCAGGCATCGCGGAGGTGTGCGCCCGCAGCGGCCTCGATGTCAGAGTGGCCGAGACCACCGGCGAGGCACTGGAGATCGGCCGCACCAGGCTCTACAACTCCCTCTCGAAGGCCGCCGAACGCGGCAAGATCACCGAGGAGGAGCGCGACGAGACCCTCGGCCGCCTCACCTTCACCACCGACCTCGGCGAGTTCGCGGACCGCGATCTCGTGATCGAGGCCGTGGTGGAGAACGAGCAGGTGAAGACCGAGATCTTCCAGGTGCTGGACCAGGTGGTGACCCGGCAGGACGCGATCCTCGCCTCCAACACCTCCTCGATCCCGCTGGTGAAGCTGGCCGTCGCGACCTCGCGCCCCGACCAGGTCATCGGGATCCACTTCTTCAACCCGGCCCCGGTGCAGAAGCTCGTCGAGCTGATCCCCGCGCTGACCACGTCGGACGAGACGGTCAAGCGTGCCGAGGCCGTGGTGCAGGACATACTGGGCAAGCACCCGATCCGCGCCCAGGACCGGTCCGGCTTCGTCGTCAACGCGCTGCTGATCCCGTACCTGCTCTCCGCGATCCGGATGTTCGAGTCGGGCATCGCCAGCCGCGAGGACATCGACAACGGCATGGAGATGGGCTGCGCCCACCCGATGGGCCCGCTCAAGCTCGCCGATCTGATCGGCCTGGACACCGTGGCCTCGGTCGCTGACTCGATGTACGACGAGTACAAGGAGCCGCTGTACGCCGCTCCCCCGCTGCTCCAGCGGATGGTGGACGCGGGCCGGCTCGGCCGGAAGACCGGTTCGGGTTTCTACGCCTACTGACCGTCACGCCGACGGGCCCGGCGCTGACGCCGCCGGGCCTGTTGGGACGCGACAACGTCGATCCTGCGGCGGGTGGTCCGTCCTCCCGGCCAGTTCCACATCCCCTTCCCATGTGAGGAAGACACCCCGTAGCACGAGGCCTCCCGGTACGGACCGTGTTCCCGACCGGCCTCGCGCGGTGGAACCCCGGGGAAGGCAATTCGACTGCTTTGCGCGAAGTGGGTGTGGGTTCGGCGGAGAGGGGCACATGCGCGGTTGCCCGTATCTCTTCGAGGAGGACCCCCGTGGCCGTTAAGACTTCCGCTTCGGCAGCTGCTGATATGTCGGTGGCCCTGGACCTGCCCGCGGTGGGGGACCCCTCGCAGGTGGCCCCCAAGGACGCGCGGGCTGTGGGCCGGGTCTTCTTCGACCGGCTGCAGCACCTCGAAGAGGGCACCCACGAGTACGCGTACGTGCGCAACAGCCTGATCGAGATGAACCTGTCGCTGGTGCAGTTCGCCGCGAGCCGGTACAAGAACCGCGGCGGCGGTGACATGGAGGACATCGTCCAGGTCGGCACGATCGGTCTGATCAAGGCCATCGACCGCTTCGAGCTGTCCCGCGAGGTCGAGTTCACCTCCTTCGCGATCCCCTACATCGTGGGGGAGATCAAGAGGTTCTTCCGCGACACGAGCTGGTCGGTGCACGTGCCGCGGCGCCTTCAGGAGCTGCGGGTCAATCTGGCCAAAGCACGTGAGCACCTGGCCACCGAACTCGGACGCGACGCCGGTGTCGCCGAACTCGCCCAGTACATGGAGATCAGCGAGGAAGAAGTCGTCGAAGGCATGATCGCCTCCAACGGCTACACCGCGGGCTCCCTGGACATGCCCATGGAGAGCGCCGGTGAGGGAGCCGACCAGAACAGTCGCAACTACGCGGACGTGATCGGTGGACGCGACCCCGGCATCGAGTTGTTCGAGAACCTCAACACCCTGGCCCCGTTGCTGCGTGAGCAGCTCGACGACCGCGAGCGCACTCTCCTCCGTATGCGCTTCGGACAGGAGATGACGCAGGCCAGCATCGGGAAGGAACTCGGAATCTCCCAGATGCACGTCTCCCGCCTCCTCAACAAGACCCTCGCGAAACTCCGGAGCGGCATGCTCAGCGAGTAACAGCGGCCGGCATGCTCCCCTCCGCGTTGTTGCCCGCTTCTTCCTGCCGGGCGGGCATGGTGGCGCTGGAGGGCCGCATCGATCCCGGCGGGGTTCCGAGACAGGGGCCGGCGGAACGCCGGGAGCGGTCGGCGGCCGTCTGTACGAGCCGGATCGCCGCGTATCCGGGACAGCTCTTACGAGCCCGTACACGGCGGAGACGCCGGTCTCGGCTCAGGGGTTGCTGACCCGTCGCCACCCCGCCGCGGGGGAAGACCGGTTCGGTTCTCCACGCCTACTGACCGTGCCCCCGACGGGCCCGGCGCTGACGCCGCCGGGCCCGTCGGGGGCACGTTGTGCTAGGTCATACCTGGTTCACCCAGGCCGTTTCGCGCCTTCAGCCCACGAGCATGCGGTCCACGACCCGCGCTGTCGCCAGACCGTCCCCTGGCTCGCAGAAGTCCTTCTTGAACTGAGCGTACTTCTCCCGGTACTCCGCTTCGACGGTATCGACGTCGCGCAGGGCCTTGACCAGCTCTTCGGAGGTCTCCAGCAGCGGGCCGGGCGCGCGGGTGGTGAAGTCGAAGTACAAGCCGCGCAGCGAGTCCCGGTAGTGCTCCAGGTCGTAGGTGAAGAACAGCATCGGCTTACTCGAGTGCGCGAAGTCGAAGAGCGCCGAGGAGTAGTCGGTGATCAGGACATCGGCGACGAGGTACAGGTCGGCGATGTCCGGGTAGCGGGTGACATCCCACACGAAGCCCCCGCCGGCACCCGGTACGTTGTCATGGACCCTTGGGTGCTTGCGGAAGAGCAGCACGTGGTCGTGACCGAGTTCCGCCTGGGCCGCGGCCAGATCGATCCGCAGATCGAGTTTGTACAGATTGCTCGCGTGCCGCTGGTCCTCCCGCCAGGTGGGAGCGTAGAGCACCACCTTCTTGCCCTCGGGCAGGCCGAGCCGCTCCCTGACCCGTGCGGCCCGCTCGTCCCGGTCGGGGGCGTGGAAGACGTCGTTGCGCGGATACCCGCTCTCAAGCATGTCGCTCTCGATGGAGTACGCCCTGCGCATGATCTCCGTGGTGTACGCGTTCGGCGACACCACGAACTCGAACTGGCGATAGCTGTGCGGCAGCCCGGCGATATAGGCGGGACTCGACTTGGGAGAGCCGAGCAGGTCCTTACCGATCTTCTTCAGCGGCGTGCCGTGCCAGGTCTGCACGACCCGTTGCCCGGGGCGGGTGACGAACCAGTCGCCTATCGCCGTGTTGACGACGACGTAGCGGCTGCGCGCCAGCGCCTCGTACCACTCGCGGCTGCCCCAGCCCACCACACGCGCTTCCGCCGGCATCTCCGGCAGCCCCGTGTCCTGGGTCCAGATGTGCTCGACCTCGACCCCCCGGCGCACCAGCTCCTCGTAGACCGCCCGCGGGGAGTCCGAGAACTGCTTGCCCCCGAGGCTTATGTAGAGGACCGCGTCGCGCAAGGGGAGCTCGCGCTGCTCGTGGAAGTACGTCTCGCGCAGTATGCGCTGCCGGTAGGCGCCGTGCTCATCGGGGCCGAGCAGGCGTTGCGGCTCGATGAAGATGCGGTCGAAGTAGCGGCGGTCCACGGTGTAGGCACGCTGGGGGCCGCTCAGGGACAGGGGCAGCTCCTGGACCTGCTCCGGACGCAAGGTCACCGGGACGTCCCCGGACTTGTCCCAGGCGTCCGCGTCGCGGAAGAACAGGTACCAGCGACCCGGGCACAGGGGAAGGTCGGGACCGTGTGCCTGGGGGGCCGCCTCAAGCTTGATCCGAAGTGCGAACCGCCCGTCGGTGAGCTGGACCGGCAGCTCCTTCTCCTCGAAGCGGACGCCGTGCCGCAGGATGAACTTCTTCCCGGCCGCCTCCTCACCGGGATACGTGCCCTCGATCAGCAGCTCCCCGGGGCCGGTCACGGTCATCGCGTCGACGACGGGTCGTACGGCTCGCGTTGCCAGCATCAGCCTGCCGGGTCCGTCGCGGTGGATGGCCAGCTCGCGGCCGGGGGTGAGCCCATGCCTTGCGGTCGTGAAGCCCTCGGCGAGGGGGGCCTCCTGGGCCCGCCCGTCGTCTCCGCGGAGGGAAACCTTGAACTGCCGGGTCTTGGTTCCCGACAGGTCGTTCTCGGCCAGCTGGGCAAGGCTGAAGACCGCTTGGTGGCGCCGGAACGCGTCGGGGGAAGCGGACAGGGCGGTGAACGGGCTGTCGAGTCTGTTGTCGCCGTCGACGACGCTCACGGCGGCGGGGGCCGCGGCGCCGCTCCGCACCCTGGTGACGATTCGCAGTTCGCCGTCCGCGACGGTGCAGGACTCGACCTCGACAGCGGGCTGCTGCACCGTGATGCTCACGGCGTTCTTGATGAAGCCGACCACGAGACGTGAGCCGTCCGCCAGGTGACGGACCTGGTTGTGCCCGGCCGTGCCCGCGTCGCGCTGGCGCACCCGGGCGCCGTAGGTCCCGCCCGGTCCCGGTATCCCGATGTAGAGGAACCACTGGCCGGCGCCGAGCCCGGCAAGCTCGTGCAGCCGACGAGCGGGGACGACGACTTCGAAGCCCGACTGGTCGTAGCAGTGCAGCGCCTGTCCGGAGGCGACGGTGGCCTGCTCGTTCGTGGTGCGGCGCATGCGCAGTTTGATGCGGCGGCCGGTCTCGCCGTGCTCCAGCACCGCGAACCGGCCGATGACGCGGCCCGAGGCGCGCGGCAGGTTCGCGACAAACGCGTACCCTCCCCACACCAGATCGTCGCCGCGCCACTCGACCGAGGTGAGCTGCGCCGTCACCGGCAGGTCGCGAGGCTTGAGCGCGGTTATCCGCTCGGGCAGCGCGAGGCTCCGCATCCCCGGCAGCACCAGGCGCGGGCGCCGGACGCCCGCCACGAGAAAGGCGCCCGGGTCCCTGCGCTGGCTCCGGACCACCTCGACGAGGTCTTCCGCACGCCCCTCGGCAGCGAGGTGCCAAATGACGCGCGCAGCCGGACGGAGGCTGGTGAGCGCTCCCTCGCCGTGGGTGTCGAGCAGTTCCCGCGCCTCGGCAGTCAGCTCTTCGCGCTCGGCCTGCGAGCTCTCGGGGAAGAAGCGCAAGATCCTCTGCACTCTTGCCGATGCGAGATCGGCGAGAGACTGCGCCATGAATAACGCCCTTCTTCAATGTGGCAGTTGACTTCAAGGAGTCACGCGTTAACCGAGCTGCCTGCGATTGATGCGGATTTATCGTACGCAACCGATGAGAGGCACTTGCCGGAGTTGCGCGCCGTCGGCCGGGCCCGCAGGCGAGGGTATCCGCCGCTCGGGAGACGTAAAGCCCCCGTACCGTCAACATCAAACCGATTGTCGCGATTGCGCATCATGAGGGCTTTTAGTTAGTTTCGTCCGGATTCGCGTGAGTGGATTGCGACAGGGTGGGCGTTCGGCGCGGCTGCGGGCACTCGCGATTGTGGATAGTTGTACGGATCTTGTAAAAAAAATCTGTGATGTAAATGACACCGTTCTGGACCGAAGGGGCGATTTAAGGCCCGGTTCACTCCCCCTTGGTTTGGCTGTCACACTTCCGGTATCAGGCCTTATTGCCGAAAGATGCGATTTGTCCAAACTTCACGCGCTGCCACGTCGGCATTCCTGGCAATGGAAATCCCCTTGGCGCAGGGCATCCGGACCACAGACGATCCGGTGGAGGCAGCTCGCCGAAAGGCCGATGGCGCATCCGCTGTCATTGATGAACCAGCGGGCACATTCACCGAATACGGCGCCGATAGCGAATCACGCCATAACTCGTCGGATTGCAGATAGTCGCCTTCCTTTCGTGGCGCCGGCCGATTGCACACGGCTCCCGCACGGAACTCGGCCTCGTAGGCCCTGTTCTCGTACGGCTACCGCCAGGCGATGACCTGCTCGGCCCAGGTACCGCGGCCATAGGCGATCTGTGCGGACATCGTGATCGCCTGGTGCCCAGGGACGGTAGCGAGGGTGGTGGGCGGCAGTGACAACTCCGACCGGATCCCACCCCAAGGTGGCGGGGCGTTCGGGCCCAGCCTCCCAGGTGCGCGTTTCCGGTCCCCCGGATGCAGGCTGCTGGCGACGGTACGGATCAGTACTTCGCCGGTTCCTGGAATGGGCTGGAGGACCTCCCGGACAGCCAGGACTTCGGGCCCGCCGTGATGAGCGATTTGGATCGCGTGCCTGTCGATCTCCCTTGCGGGGTGAGTGGACGGGGAATCAGGCGGCGATCGAGGCTTCGTGTCCGGCGTCCTTCGCCGTCGTCCGTGTCCGGGGCAGGACGAGATAGGTCAGGGCCAGCCCGATCAGGCTCAGCACCGCGCCCACCAGGCCGGTCCAGCGCAGATTGCCGGCTGCGACGATCGCGCCGCCGATGACCGAGCCGGCTGCGGCCCCGAGGTTGAAGGCGCCCACGTTGACGGAGACCGCCAGGTTCGGCGCGGCGCCCGCGTGATGCAGGATCAGTCCCTGCAGCGGGGCGATGGTCGCGGTGGCGAGCAGGCCGAGTACCAGGACCGCCGCAACGGCGGTGGGCTGCCACACCACGGCGAACGGGAAGAGCAGGAGCGTCCCCGCCAACCCGCCGAAGACCCCGCGTACGGTGGCGCTCATCGACTTGTCGGTCAGTCTGCCGGCGGTGAGGTTGCCGAGGAAACTGCCCGCGCCGTAGGCGAGCAGCAGACCGGAGACCGCCGCGGCGGAGAAGCCGGAGACGCGGGTCAGCAGCGGGGCGATGTAGGTGAACACCGTGGCGACCCCGGAGAAGCCCACCGCGGTGGTGGCGATGGCGAGCATGACCGGCCGACGTGCCACTACGCGTATCTCGTCACGCAGTCGTGTGGACGGTGCCTCCTGCCGGGGCAGTACGGCGGCCAGGAGCACGGTGCCCACCAGGGACAGAACGGTCAGCACAGCGAAGGGTGCCCGCCATCCGGCGCCCTGCCCGAGCAGTGCCCCCAGGGGCACTCCGAGGAGCGTGGCCACGGTGAAGCCGGAGGCCACGGTGGCGATGGCAGAGCCCGTCTTCTCGGCCGGGACCACCCGAGTCGCCGTCACCAGCGCCAGCGCCAGGAAGCCGGCGTGACTCAGCGAGGACACCACGCGGCCCACCAGGAGCAGTCCGAAGGACGGCGCCACGGCGCTGATCGCGCTGCCCGCCGCGAACAGCAGCATCAGCCCGATGGCGAGCCCCTTGCGCGGCAGCCGCGAGGTCAGCAGGGCCATGAGCGGCCCTCCGACCACGACTCCGAGCGCGTATGCGGTCACCGCTTGTCCAGCGGTGCCCACGGAGACGTTCAGATCCTCGCCGACCTCGGGCAGCAACCCAGCGATCAGATACTCCGAGGTGCCTACGACAAAGACGCTCGCGCACAATGCGGCGAGCGTCGCGAAACCCTTGTTCGTCTTCATGCCGCAGACGCTAAACTCTCACATCGGTATGAGAGTCAAGCCGAACGGGCCATGCCCGCATGACCCAGGAGGTCCATGTGCGTATCGGTGAGTTGTCCCGGCGGACCGACGTGGGCGTGCACCTGCTGCGCTATTACGAGGAGCAGGGGCTGCTCCACCCGCAGCGCCGCCCCAGCGGTTACCGGGAATACGTCGAAGAAGACGTTGCCGTCGTCCGCCGCATCCGCAGCCTGCTGGCTGCCGGCCTGAACACCTCCACGATCACCACGGTCCTGCCGTGCTTGCGGGACACCGGTGACCGTCTCGTCCCCACCTGCTCGGACCTGCTCGCCGACCTCCATCGGGAGCGCGACCGCATCACCCAGGCCATCAGCGACCTTCAGGCTTCCAGGGACGCGCTCAATGACGTCATCGCCGCGGCCCCGGCCGACGTCACGCGCCGGGCGCTGGTCTCACTCGACGTGTAGACGAATTGACTCTCTCGACCCTTTCCCGGAGAAAGATCACGAACGGTCAACGAGAGCGGCCCGGAGACCGCATCCTCGGTCAGCACTCGTTCTCACCGGCAATGTCGGGCGGCACCCTTGCCCTCGCTGTCACGCGTCGTCGGGCTCACCCTGCCGCTCGCGTTCCGGAGCAGTCGCCGGCACTTACCGCACCGGCCGCTTCACGAAGGTGCCCCGACTCGCCAGGCTCCTGCGTGTGCCGACACCCGCTGACCGCGGACCGGGTCAGCCCTGGCGGCCCGTACGCCGCTCCCCCACCGCCCGGTGCGAGGGGCCGGCGGGTCGTCCCTCGCACCGGAGCGGGCCGGCTCGGCCCAGCCGTGGTCAGCCCAGCCGTAAGTGGTGCAGCATCATCAGCCCGGCCGCCATGCCCGCGGCCGGCACCTCACCGCGGGCGATCATGTCCGGCACCAGCTTGAGCGGTATCCACTCCCGGCGCGAGGACTCGAAGGCGTCGCAGGGCTCACCGGTCCATTCGGCCTGTTCGCCCCAGTAGAAGTGGTGCCGGGCGTCGGTGAGCCCGTTCGACGGCTCCACGGTCAGCAGCGGGCGCAGCGGTCCGGGACGCCAGCCGGTCTCCTCCTCCATCTCCCGCGCGGCCGCCGCGGCGAGACCCTCGCCGTCCTCGACGACGCCCGCGGCGAGCTCCCAACCCCAGCTGTCGGTGATGAACCGGTGCCGCCAGAGGAGCAGCACCTCGTTCGCCTCGTTGACGACGGTGGCCGCGGCGACGGGGCGGAGCCGGATGACGTAGTGATCGAGGTGGTCGCCGTCCGGGAGGACGACGTCGGCCAGATTGACCCGGAACCAGCGATTCTCGTACACAGTCTGTTCGTTCAGGTTCGTCCACTGCACAGTTCTGCCACCTTCTGACTAGTAGGTGGCCATATCGCAGCAGACCTACGCTCACAGTGGTACGCGCAGCGATCCGTCGATGAGCTCCGCGGCCCGTTCCGCCTCAGCGCTGCCGCTCGCGACCAGCTGCCCGCGCACGGAGCGCAGCCGGTCGCGCAGCCGCTGCGACTCCATGCCCCTGGCACGGTCCGCCATCTCCGCGGCCGTGACCGCCGCCCGGTCGGCCTCGCCCTGCCGCAGCTCGATGGTGGTCAGCATGGCCAGCCGGTGCACCCGGCCCCGGTCGTGCGCGGGCGTGCGCACCGCTGCCACCGCGTGCTCTCTGGCGGCGGGCAGGTCGCCGAGGCTCAGCAGCGCCTCCGCCACCTGGACGTTGACCAGGCCCGGCTGGACGTACCCCGTCTCGTCCGGCTCCTGGCCCGGCCGGATGCGCTCGGCCTCCGACTCGGCGCGCCGGATGGACTTCAGGGCGCCGCCGCCGTCGCCGAGATGGGCGTACGCCTTGGCCTGCATCGCGTGCAGGTCGGCGGCGAGCGCGGGGGTGATGTCGCGCCCGGCGGCCCGCAGCGCCGCCTCCGCGAACGCGACGGACTGCCGGTAGTCCGCCAGGAACAGCGACTGGTTGACCAGCAGCGCGATCACATAGCCGCCCAGCCCCCGGTCCCCGCTCGCCTTGGCCAGCCGCAGCGCCTGATGGAAGTAGCGCTGGGCGAGCCCGTGCGCGTCGGAGTCGTAGGCGCAGATGCCCGCGACGGCCACCAGCCCGCCCGTCGCCCGGTGCAGCTGACGCCCCATCGCGTCGCTGTAGCCGCCGCGCAGCAGCGGGGCGGTCTCGGCGTTGAGGAAGCCGACGATGCGCGACCGCGTCGCGATGCCGCCCGCCCTGCGGTACATCAGTTCGTAGTGGGCGCGGGCGGCGCGCAGGGTCGCTATGTCGGCCATGCTGACCCGGCTCGTACCCGCGCGGGACACGTCCGCGTCCTCCGGCGGGTTCTCCCACTCCCACACCGGCATCACCGCGGTGGTCCCGGTGACCGCGGGGGCGGCGACGACGTGCGGGCGCTGCTGTTCGTCGGAGCGCCACAGCGCGGTGGCCCGTTCGACGAACCCGGTGAGCGAGGACCCCTGACCGGGAGCGCGCCCGCCGTGGGCCGCCATGCCGATGTCGTCGAGCGAGACCGCCCTGCGCAGGCGGCCGCCGAGCACTTCGCAGATCAGGTCGGGCACCTGGCCGCGGGGGCGCTGGCCCTTCAGCCAGCGGGCGACGGCGGTGTGTTCGTACCGCAGGCACAGGCCCCGGCCGCGGCCTGCCTGGTTGACGTGCGCGGCGAGCCCGGCCCGGGAGACACCCGCCTCGTCGATCAGAGCCTCTAGCAGAGTGTTGGGCTCCATTGCCCCCATTGCCCCCTCCGGTGGGTCGGCACGCCAGGACGTGTCGCCCCAGTGGAGCACGATTCACACGGGGTGTGAACGGAATGCCCGAACCGTCCCGCTGCGCACGCTGTTGCGCGGGCCGGCGAATGGCTTGACTGAATCCCTCGCAAGAGGCGGCCGGGTCGTCTGCTCCCCCTCGTACAGCACGACGACCCACCTCCGCGCCGTCCGCTCTGCCGACCTGCCCGACACTCCGCGGCAGTGCGGGCGGCGCCGGATCGCACGACCCACTGCCCACTGATCGGAGGGTGGCCGCGGGGTCGGCCGGGCGCCGGGTTCCCCCGGACCCGGCCAGGGCCCGTGTGCGGTCCCCCGCCTCCCGGCGAGTACGCGGGAGGGGCGTGTCCGGTGGCCGGACACGCCCCTCCTCGCTGTGCGCCCCAGCCGTTACGCGCCGCGCAGCACCGCGCCCGTGCGCTCGGCGGCCAGTGCCACCGCGGCGTCCCGGGCGGCGGTGGCCTCGTCGACGGTCAGCGTGCGGTCCGCGGCGCGGAACCGCAGCGCGTACGCCAGGGACTTGTGGCCCCCGCCGATCTGCTCACCCGTGAAGACATCGAACAGCCGCAGCGATTCGAGGAGTTCACCCGCGCCCTCGCGCAGCGCCCGCTCCACATCGGCGGCGGGCACGTCCTGCTCAACGACCAGCGCGACGTCCTGGGTCGCCACCGGGAAGGTGGAGATCCTGGGCGCCTGGAGCGCGCCGTCCACGGCCCGCTCCAGTACGTCGAGCTCGACCTCCATGGCGCAGGTGCGCTCGGGCAGGTGGAGCTCCTTGATGACGCGCGGGTGCAGCTCACCGGCGTGCCCGAACAGGGTCTCCTCGCCGTTGACGCTCACGTACAGCTCGGCGCAGCGGCCCGGGTGCCACGGCGCGTACTGCCCGGCGCGGACCGTGAGGCCGACACCGGCCTCACGGGCGATGGTGCGGGCGGCCTCGACGGAGTCCGCCCAGTCGGCCGGGCGGCCCTTGCCCCACCAGCCGGCCTGCTCGCGGGCGCCCGCGAGGACGACGGCGGCGCGGCGCGGCTGACGCGGCAGCGCGGCGTCGAGCGCGGCGATCTCCTCGTCGGAGGGGCGCCGGTCGACGGGCAGCCGGACGGGCTCGGTCTCCTGGCCGGTCGGCACGAAGACGAGACCGGTCTCGAAGAGCGCGAGGTCGTGGCTGCCCCGGCCGTCGTTGCGCCGCAGTGCGCCGAGGAGGCCCGGCAGCAGCGTGGTGCGCAGCGACGGCTCCTCGTCGGAGAGCGGGTTGACGAGCCTGACCGTGCGGCGGCGGTCGTCGTCCGCCGGCAGGCCCAGCTGCTCCAGGACGGCTTCGCCGGTGAACGGGTAGTTCAGCGCCTCGACGTAGCCCGCGCCCGCGAGGGCCCGGCCGACGCGGCGGTGCAGCCGCTGGCGGTCGGTGAGCCCGCGGCCGGAGGGCGGTGTCGGGAGCGTGGACGGGAGGTTCTCGTAACCCTCCAGCCGGATGACCTCTTCCGCCAGGTCGTTCGGCTCGTTCAGGTCGGGCCGCCAGGAGGGGGCCGTGACGAGCAGCTCGTCCTGCCCGTAGACGTCGCAGCCGACCTCCTGGAGGCGCCGCACGACGGTCTCGCGGCCGTAGGCGACACCGGCCACCCTGTCCGGGTGGTCGGCCGCCATCGTGATGGTGCGCGGGCCGGACGGGGCGGTCACCTCGGTGACCCCCGCCTCCGCCGTGCCACCGGCGAGCAGCACCAGCAGGTCGACGGTGCGCTGCGCGGCAGCGGCGGCGGCCTGCGGGTCGACGCCGCGCTCGAAGCGCTTGGACGCCTCGGAGGAGAGCTTGTGGCGGCGCGCGGTGCGGGCGATCGAGATCGCGTCGAAGTGCGCGGCCTCGATGACCACCTCGGTGGTGCGGGTGTCCTCCTCCGCGTCCGCGATCTCCGTGTTGGCCCCGCCCATGACACCGGCCAGACCGATCGGTCCGCGGTTGTCGGTGATGACGAGGTCGGCCGGGTCCAGGACGCGGACGGTGCCGTCGAGGGTGGTGAGCTTCTCGCCCCGCTCGGCGCGGCGCACCCCGATCGGGCCGTCGATCCGGGTCCGGTCGTAGGCGTGCAGCGGCTGGCCGAGTTCGAGCATCACGTAGTTGGTGACGTCGACCGCGAGCGAGATCGGCCGCATCCCGGCCTTCTGGAGCCGGCGCCGCAGCCAGATCGGGGAACGGGCCTCCGGCTGCAGGCCGACCACGGTGCGCGCGGTGAAGCGGGAGCAGCCGATCGGGTCCGCGACCTGGACCGGGTAGCCGTACGCGTTCGGCGCGGGCACGTCCAGGAGGGCCGGGTCGCGCAGCGGCAGGCCGTAGGCGATGGCGGTCTCGCGGGCGACGCCGCGCATCGAGAGGCAGTAGCCGCGGTCGGGGGTGACGGCGATGTCGAGGACCTCGTCGACGAGCTGGAGCAGCTCGATCGCGTCGGTGCCCGCCTCGTGCTCCGGCGGCAGCACGATGATGCCGCCGCTGCCGTCGTCGCCCATGCCCAGCTCGTCGCCGGAGCAGATCATGCCGTGCGAGGTCTTGCCGTAGGTCTTGCGCGAGGCGATCGCGAAGTCACCGGGCAGGACCGCACCGGGCAGGACCACGACGACCTTGTCGCCGACGGCGAAGTTACGGGCGCCGCAGACGATCTCCTGCGGTTCGCCGGTGCCGTTCGCGGCGCCGACGTCCACCGTGCAGAACCGGATGGGCTTCTTGAAGCCCTCCAGCTCCTCGATGGTGAGCACCTTTCCGACGACCAGCGGGCCCTTGAGGCCGGCGCCGGTCTGCTCGACCGTCTCGACCTCAAGGCCGACGGCGACGAGCTTGGCCTGTACGTCACGGCCGGTCTCGGTGGCAGGCAGGTCGACGTACTCCCGCAGCCAGGAAAGCGGGACGCGCATCAGATCTCCATCCCGAAGGGCCGGGTGAACCGGACATCGCCTTCGACCATGTCTCGCATGTCTTCTACGTTGTGGCGGAACATCAGCATCCGCTCGATGCCGAACCCGAAGGCGAATCCGCTGTACTTCTGGGGGTCGACGCCGCAGGCGATGAGCACCTTGGGGTTGACCATGCCGCAGCCGCCGAGCTCGATCCAGCCCTCGCTGCCGCAGGTGCGGCAGGGGCGGTCCGGGTTGCCGACGGACTCGCCGCGGCAGACGTAGCAGACCATGTCCATCTCGGCGGACGGCTCGGTGAACGGGAAGAAGTTCGGCCGCAGCCGGGTCTTCATGTCCGGGCCGAAGAGCGCCTGGACCATGTGGTCGAGGGTGCCCTTCAGATCGGCCATGGTGAGGCCCTCGTCGACGGCGAGCAGCTCGATCTGGTGGAAGACCGGGGTGTGCGTCGCGTCCAGCTCGTCGGTCCGGTAGACCCGGCCGGGGCAGACGACGTAGACGGGGGGCTCGCGGTCGAGCAGCGTGCGGGCCTGGACCGGCGAGGTGTGGGTGCGCAGGACGACACCGGACTCGTCGGTCTTCGCGCCGTCGGCGCCCTCGACGAAGAAGGTGTCCTGCATCTGCCGGGCCGGGTGGTCGGGCACGAAGTTCAAGGCGTCGAAGTTGAACCACTCGGCCTCGGCCTCGGGGCCCTCCGCGACCTCGTAGCCCATGGCCACGAAGACGTCGGCGACGCGCTCCATGATCGTCGTCAGCGGGTGGCGGGCACCGGCCGGGGTGCGGTCGTAGGGCAGCGTGACGTCCACCGCCTCCTCGACCAGGACCCGGGCGTCCCGCTCGGCCTCCAGCTCCGCCTGGCGGGCGGCGAGCGCCCTGCCCACGGCGGCGCGGGCCTGGCCCACGCGCTTGCCCGCCTCGGCCTTGGCCTGCGGCGGCAGCGCGCCGATCTCGCGGTTGGCGAGGGACAGGGGCGAGGTACCACCGGTGTGCGCGGTCTTCGCCTGGGCGAGCGCGTCGAGGTCGCCCGCGGCGGCGAAGGCGGCGAGCGCCTCGTCCCGGATGCGCTCGATCTCTTCCGGTTTCAGTGCCTCGACCTCGACTGGGTCGTACGACTTGTTCGGTGCCGACATCTCTTCCCGTACTTCCGATTGGCTGGTGGCGCGACCCCGCTCGACGACTGGAGGACGCAAAGGTGCCAATGGTCGAGTCTACGGGCCACGAGGTGTGGGAGGCGCCCGTGGGCCGCCCGGCCCCTACTTCATGTAGGCCGGCGTGCTCACGGGCAGGATAAATCGGAATTCGGCGCCGCCGCCGGGGCCGCGGCCGACCGTGATCGTGCCGCCGTGCGCCTCGACGATGCCTTTGACGATGTAGAGGCCCAGGCCCGTGCCACCGCGCTTGCTCCCCCGCCAGAAGCGGGTGAAGACGCGGCCCATCGACTCCTCGGGGATGCCGGTGCCTTCGTCGCTCACGGTGACGGCCGTTCCCTTCTCGTCGCTCTTGGCCGGTGCGGGTGCCACCTCGATGGTGACGGTTCCCTCGCCGTGGCGCACCGCGTTTTCCAGCAGGTTGCCGAGGACCTGGTCGACCTTGTCCGGGTCGGCCCAGACGGCGGGCAGCGGCTGGCAGGTACGGACGAGGAAGCGGTCCGGCTCCTGGCCGTTCGCGGTGAGCGCCTGGACGTGGCGCTCCACGGCCGCCGAGAGGTCCACGGGCTGGCGGCGCAGCTCCAGCCGGCCCGAGTCGATCCGGGAGATGTCGAGCAGTTCCGTGATGAGCCGGGTGACGCGGTTGGCGTCGGCGTAGACCGTCTCCAGCATCAGCCGCTTCTGGTCGTCGGTGAACCGCTCCCACTTGGCCAGCAGCGTGGCGGTGAAGCCCTTGACAGAGGTCAGCGGCGAGCGCAGCTCGTGGGCGACGGTGGCGATCAGCTCGGCGTGGCTGCGCTCGCTGCGGCGGCGGGCCTCGGTGCCGCGCAGGCTGATCACCAGCCGGCGGACGGGCCCGGTGGGGCTCTCGCGTACGTAGCGCGCGGAGACGAGCACCTCGCGGCCGCCGGGCAGCAGCAGATTGCGTTCGGGCTGGCCGACCCGGGTGGCGAGGCCGCCGTAGGGGTCGGTCAGCTCCCACCAGCGGCGGCCCTTGAGGTCCTCCAGCGGCAGCGCGTGCTCCAGCGGGCGGCCGAGGGCGGCGGCCCGGGGCATGGCGGTGATCCGTGCGGCGGCGGCGTTGAAGCAGATCACCCGGCCGGTCTCGTCGGCGACGACGAGCCCGTCGGGAAGGTCGTCGGGGTCCAGCCCCTGGCCGGCGGGGCCGGCGTCCGGGTCCGCGTCGACGCGCACGACAGCGGCGTCCGTCGCCTGCGGTCCGCTCATGCCGACAGCCATATTCCCGTACCCCACCTCTCGAACCGGCGCAGTGGGCCCCCCAGTTCGTCACCCTACTAGGGGTCGGTGACGGAGCGACACCCTGCGTCGCTCCGAGAGACGACCGGGCGGATCAGCCCGTGCTGCGGGGCGGGCGCTGGGCGCGTGCGGAGGCGTACAGGCAGACGGCGGCGGCGGTGGCGAGGTTGAGGCTCTCGGCCTTGCCGTGGATCGGCACCCGCACCACGGCGTCGGCCAGCGCCCGGGTCTCCTCCGGCAGGCCCCAGGCCTCGTTGCCGAAGACCCAGGCGGTGGGGCCGCCCATGGTGCCCGCGTCGAGTTCGTCGTCGAGGTCGTCCTCGCCCGCGCCGTCGGCGGCAAGGATCCGGGAGCCCGCGTCCCGCAGCCCCTGTACGGCCTGCTCGACGGGGACTCCGACGGCGACCGGCAGGTGGAAGAGCGAACCGACCGACGCGCGCACCGACTTGGGGTTGTAGAGGTCGACCGAGGCATCGGTGAGGACGACGGCGTCGGCGCCCGCCGCGTCGGCGCAGCGCAGCACCGTACCGGCGTTCCCGGGGTCCCGGACGTTCGCCAGGACGGCGACGAGCTTCGGCCGCCCGGCGAGGACCGACTCGAACGGCGAGTCGAGGAAGCGGCAGACGCCGATCAGGCCCTGCGGGGTCACGGTCTGCGACACGTCGGCGAGCACCTCGCTGTCGGCCAGGTGCACCCGTGCGCCCGCCGCGAGGGCCGCGTCGATGATGGCCTCGTACCGCTCGGCGGCCTCGACCGTGGCGAACAGCTCGACCAGGGTCGCCTCGCCGTCGCCGCCCCGGTGGCCCGCGGCCTCGCGCACGGCCTGCGGCCCCTCGGCGATGAACCTGCGCTCCTTGCCGCGGAAGTTGCGCCTGGCCAGCCGCCGGGCGGCGGCGACCCGTGGCGATCGCGGGGAGATCAGTTCGGGGATGCCCATGATCGGCGGCGAGCCTCTCTGCGTACGAAGGTGCGGGTCGTGACAGGTGGTGACGGGGGTGCAACGCACCGGACCCGCAGACGGCGAGCGCCTGCGGGTCCGGCTCAGTACCAGGAAGTGCGGCCCTGAATCAGGCGGCCTTCGGGGCGTTGACGTCGCTCGGGAGGGCCTTCTGGGCCACCTCGACGAGGGTCGCGAACGCGTTGGCGTCGTTCACCGCGAGCTCGGCCAGGATCTTGCGGTCCACCTCGATGTTGGCGGCCTTCAGACCCTGGATGAGGCGGTTGTACGTCATGCCGTTCTGGCGGGCAGCGGCGTTGATGCGCTGGATCCACAGCTGACGGAAGTCGCCCTTGCGCTTCTTGCGGTCGTTGTAGTTGTAGACCAGGGAGTGGGTGACCTGCTCCTTGGCCTTGCGGTACAGGCGCGAGCGCTGACCGCGGTAACCGCTGGCGGCCTCGAGAATTGCCCGGCGCTTCTTGTGGGCGTTGACTGCCCGCTTGACGCGTGCCACTTGTTAACTCCTTGTAGCGGGGCCGTGGTCGTACTCACACGGCCCGGAAACGAATTGGTCCCGGTCGGATCGAGGGCGCGCCCCCGGATCTCACCGGGGGCGACGGCCTCACTTGCCGAGAAGCTTCTTGATCTTCTTGGCGTCGGCCGGAGCCACGACGACCGTGCCGGTCAGCGAGCGGGTCTTCTTGGACGACTTGTGCTCAAGAAGGTGGCGCTTGCCGGCCCTCTCGCGGAGCACCTTGCCGGAGCCGGTGATCTTGAAGCGCTTGCTGGCACCGCTGTGCGTCTTGTTCTTCGGCATCGCGCCGTTCTCTCCTCGTCAGTGGCGCCCCTCCCGGTGCGGGCACCGGGCCGCAGGGGCGTCAGATCTTGATGGGATTCCGGGGGGACCCGGGGGCGCCTGGATGGCGGCCCCCGAAGGTCACGCCTCGGAAGGTGTCTCGGCCGGAGCCTCTGAGGACGCCTCGGCCGGAGCCTCGGCAGCCTCGTCCGCGGACTCGGCGTCGTCCGGGGTGTACCCCTGACGCTCCGCCTTGCGGGCGGCCTGGGCCTCGCGGGCCTCGGCCATGGCTTCGGTCTTCTTCTTGTGCGGGCCAAGAACCATGATCATGTTCCGGCCGTCCTGCTTCGGGTTGGACTCGATGAAGCCGAGTTCCTCCACGTCCGAAGCGAGACGCTGGAGCAGTCGGAAGCCCAGCTCGGGGCGGGACTGCTCACGACCACGGAACATGATCGTGATCTTGACCTTGTCGCCCTGCTTGAGGAACCGGACGACGTGACCCTTCTTGGTGTCATAGTCGTGCGGGTCGATCTTCGGCCGGAGCTTCATCTCCTTGATGACCGTGTGCGCCTGGTTCTTGCGCGCCTCACGGGCCTTCATGGCCGACTCGTACTTGAACTTCCCGTAGTCCATGAGCTTGCACACGGGCGGACGGGCGGTAGCCGCCACCTCGACCAGGTCGAGGTCGTACTCCTGTGCAAGTTCCAGGGCCTTGGCAAGCGGGACAATCCCGACCTGCTCGCCGCTGGGACCGACAAGTCGCACCTCGGGTACGCGAATCCGGTCGTTGATGCGGGGCTCGGCGCTGATGGATCCTCCTCGGTAGCACCACGCGGCCGCCTGGCGGACAGCCACGTAACGTCTGTTTCGACAGACCAACCGTTGCGGAGGCAAGAAAAATGCCCCGGACGGGACACAGGCGGGGCTCCTGGAAAACCGGAACACCGCCACGGTCAACCGCGGGGCGCATCGGGCGGCTCCATCGTCCGTACGGAACGATGGGCGCCACCTGACCGGTGACCCGCCGTCCTGAGGACGGTCAGGTGGGAGATCGGAGCCTCCACTTGTGGGCCGGGCACATAGATGCCCAGCCGGTCGTTACACAAGGTTAGCAGCTCCCCCGGGGTAGCGCGAACCTCGCGCGGGGGCCGCGCCCGCCGGGCGCCGGGCGTACGGCTCCCGGGGCCGAGGCCACCTGGCCGTGGGCCTATCGTATGAGGCATGAGCGACGCGACCCCCACCACTGATTCCCCCGGCTTCGACGAAATGGCCCGCGACATCGCGGAGGTGCCGGCGGTCGAGGTCATCGTGACGGTCGCGGTCAACCTGATGAGCGCCGCCGCCGTGAAACTCGGACTGACCGAGGACGGCGACGAGCACAAGGACCTCGACGAGGCCCGCAAGCTGGTCCACGCGCTGGCCGGACTGCTGGACGCGAGCACCACCGAGATCAGCTCCTTCCACGCGGCTCCGCTGCGCGACGGCCTGAAGTCGCTCCAGCTGGCGTTCCGCGAGGCCTCGCTCGTACCGGACGAGCCGGGCCGGGGTCCCGGCGAGAAGTACACCGGACCGGTCTTCGGCTGAGCCGTTACGCCTTCGCCCTTGCGTGACGTGAGCCCCCGCCCTTCGGAAGGGCGGGGGCTCACGTCACGCAAGGGCCGGGATCAGGCCTCCGCGGTCTCCGCGGTCCGCTCGCCCCGTCCGGCGACGGGGTGGGTCACCCGGTGCGCGAGCGCCGCGATGACACCGCCGACCAGTGGCGCCACCAGGAACAGCCAGAGCTGGGAGAGCGCCGCACCGCCCGCGAAGATCGCCGGGCCCAGACTCCGCGCCGGGTTGACCGACGTACCGGTGAGCGGGATGCCGACCAGGTGGATCACCGCGAGGGAGAGACCGATGGGCAGCCCGTCGAAACCGACGACGGCGAGCTTGTGGGTCACCGCGAGCACGACGAACACCAGCAGGAAGGTCAGCACCACCTCGGCCAGGAACGCGCCACCCATGTTGATGTGCACGTCCGACCGGTCCCCGTAGCCGTTGCTGCCGAACTTGCCGCTCGTCTTCAGTCCGGGCACCTGCTTGGCCAGCAGGAACAGCAGGGCGGCACCGGCGATACCACCGAGGAACTGCGCGATCCAGTACGTCACCGCGGTGCGTACGTCGATCCGCCGGGCCGCCAGCATTCCCAGGGTGACCGCCGGATTGAGGTGGCAGCCGGAGATCGGGCCGAGCGCGTAGGCCAGGGCCAGAAGCACGAAGCCGAAGGCCAGCGCGATGCCGACGGTCCCGATGTACTGGACACCGAGCACCGCTGATCCGACGGCGAAGAAGACCAGCAGGAGGGTGCCCAGGAACTCCGATGCCGCCATTCGCGTCTGCATACAACCACCTCGCGAAGATCGTCCGCTTTCTCCGCAATTCTCCGACTCGGCGCCTTGTTGAGCGCGTTGAGCCAGGGAGGTGATCAGCGAGTGAACAAGGCGTCACCCGGTGCGTTCGCGCCGGCCGGGAGCAGCGCGAGGTCCAGGCCGCGCACCAGCCGGGCCCGCAGCACCTCGCTGGCGGCCAGCGACCGCGCGACCCGGCCCGCGGCCTCGGCCGGATCGGCGTCCGCCGCGAGCACCAGGGCGAGGGTGCCGTCGGCGCGGCCCGGACCGAGGTGGGCGCGGAGCACGGCGGGTTCGGCGGCGACGGCGTCGCGTACCGCGGAGGTGACGGCGGGGTCGTCCAGCGGGTCGGCGCTGGTGCGGCCCTCCGCGAGGGCGAGCAGCGCGGAGCCGGTCACCTCGAAGGCCACCGGACCCGCGAGGTCGAGCACCACGGTGTCCGCCTTCTCGTGCACGGCTGCCTGGAGCGCCTGGTGCAGGGGTACGGCGACGGGGCGGGCCTGCGGGTCCCAGCGGGCCAGCGAGGCGGTGGAGGTGAAGGCGGGCAGGGCGCGGCGGTCACCGGCCTGGAGGGTGGGGACGGCCATGTCACTGGTCTTCTCCCGGCGGAGCCCCTTCTCGTCCTTCTCGACCTCACCGAGGACCGCCACCACGGGGACCAGCAGCCGGGCCCCCCTGAGGGCTTCGAGCACCGGTCCGACGGCCTCGCGGTCCTCGGCCCAGGCGGACAGTGCCGAGGTCAGGGCGGGGTCGGCCGTGCCGTCGTCGTCGGAGTATCCGGGGTCCGGAATGTTCTTCTGCGCCACAGGGCGAGCGTAGTGCCTGCCCGTGGCCGTCCTGCCGACAGGTCGGCCACGGCCGCCCGTGCGGTGCGCGGGTCAGCGGCGCGGGAACACCGGCCGCCCGTTGCGGCCGCGCCACAGCACCACGGCCAGTGCGAGCAGGAGTGCGCCGAGACCGCCCGCGACCGGGGCCAGCCAGCCCGCGGGCCCCTCGTCCTCGCGGGGCGGGGTGGGGCCGGATCCGAAGTACTTCCGCCGGTAGCCCGCCGCGGCGGAGTCGGGGCGCAGACCGGCCGGGCGGAGCGTGGCACCCGCCTTGATGGCCGCGGCCGGGTCGGCCATGCCGTAGCCCCGGGAGTCGTCCCGGCCCCCCGCGGGGGAGCTGTGCGCGGTGTCCGTGAGGAGCTTCTTGATCTGGGCGGGCGTGAGACCGGGGTGGGCGGCACGGATCAGGGCCACCGCACCGGAGACGAAGGCGGACGCCGCCGAGGTCCCCCACTCCACGTAGTACTGCCGGTCCGGGGCGGGGACGACGATGTCGTCGCCGGGGGCGCTCACGGCGGCGTACCAGCGGCGGGTGGAGAACGAGGCGTGGGTGCCGTAGCGGTCGACGGCGGCGACCGCGATCACTCCGGGGTAGGCGGCGGGGTACGAGATGTGGTCGCCCTTCTCGCCGCTGTTGCCTGCCGACGCGACGACGACCGCGCCCTTCTTCAGCGCGTACTGGACGGCCGCGTCCTCGCCCGGCTCCGGGTGGGCGGACTCGCTGTCGTCGCCCAGCGAGAGGTTGATGACGTCGGCGCCGTGGTCGGCGGCCCAGCGGATGCCGTCCGCGAGGGCCGTGCCGCGGGACTTGCGGGCCTTGGCCCGGTCCGGGTCGCTCGCCTCCAGGATGACCCGGACCGGGAGGATCTTCGCCTGCGGCGCGATGCCGAGCACCCCGTCGGCGTTCGAGGCCCCGTGGCCCCGGCCCGCGATGATCGCGGCCATCGCGGTGCCGTGCCGTGCCCAGGACCGGTCGCCCCGTCCGGCGCCGAAGCCGATCATGTCCTTGCCCGGCAGTACCTGGCCCGCCAGGTCGGGCAGGCTGCCGTCCACCCCGGTGTCGACGACGGCGACGGTGATCCCCTTGCCCCGGGTGGTCTGCCAGGCCTCGTCGGTGTGGAGGGCGTCCAGGCCCCACTGCTGGGCCCGGATGGTGTCCGCCCGCGCCGGTGACGCGGGCAGCAGCGCGAGCGCGGTGGCGGCGCAGACCGCGCCGAGGGCACGGCGACGGCGGGCACGGCGGGTTGCTCCGGACACTCGGGTCACTACAGGCACTCGGGTCACTCCGGCTTCTCCGTGCGCTCTGCGACGGTCCTGCGCAGACCGCGTTCGACCAGGTCCGCCAGCCCCTTGGCCTCGTGGCCGAGCCCGGCCTGGGCGGCGGCGGTGGTGGCGTTCCGGACCATGGCCCTGGCAGCCGGCTGCGGGGTGGCGACCGCCCGCCCGTCGGCGAAACCGGAGACCGCGAACACCACGACGGGGACCTCGGTCAGGACGTGCACGCTCCAGCTGGCGCGCTGCCTGTCACCGAATCCGGCGGCGGGGGTGCCCTTGACGGGATACGCGCGGGGCATCAGATCGGTGCGCGCGTCCAGGTGCTGATCGGTGAACCGGGTGCTGAGCGCCCGCATGGCGTCGGTGTCGCCCTCGGTGAAGAGCAGGCCGACGGTGGTGACACTGCTGGACGTCGCGTCCGTGTAGGTGGCGCGCAGCAGCCGGGCGCAGCCGGCCGGGCGCACCGTCTTGAGCAGCAACGGGTCCAGAGCCGTCGCGCAGCCGCTGTCCGGGGCGACGGCGAGCCTGGTCCAGACCCGGTCCGAGCCGCCGGGCCCGGCGCCGTCCCCTTTGAGGGTGCGCGGGAAGAGGGTGTCCACGGGCACGCTGTGCCAGGCGGCACGGCCCACGGTGTAGGTGCTGTGGGCCGCAGGATCGGCCGAGGAGTCGCTGATCAGCCAACTGCCGGTGGCCGCGCCGCCGATCAGCCCGAGCCCGAGCACGACGCAGACGGCGGCGGCCGCGGCCCTGAAGGGGCTCCGGCTCCGTACCGGGCGGAGCCGGGTGGTGGTCTCGGAGGGCGTCTCGGCCGGGAAGGGGTGCGGCGGGTAGGGGTGCGGGGGCCGGTGGCCGGGCGGAGCGGCGGGGCCGCCGCCCTCGGGCCACCAGGGCGGTGCGCCGAGATCCACGGCGCCCACCGGGCGGCGCCGGGTCGCCGCGGGCGGCATCGCGGGGCGCGGCGGGAAGGCCGGTGCGGCGGGGGGCCCGGCGGATCGCGGCGGAGCCGGCGGCACGGGCCGGAGCCGGGCGGTCGACTCCGCGGCGGGCGGTGCGGCGCCGGACGGCTCTGCGGCGGGCGTGTTGGCGGGGGCCGTGGCCTGGGCCGGGGCTGGGGTTGGGGCTGGGGTTGTCTCGGGTGCAGGCGGTGCGGGTGTGGCGGCCGGTGCGGGTGCGGCAGGCGCTGCGGGTGCGGCAGGCACTGCCGGGGCGGCAGACGGTGCGGATGCGGCAAACGGTGCGGGTGCGGCAGGCGCTGCCGGGGCGGCGGACGGTACGGGTGCGGCAGCCGATGTAGACGGGGCAGGCGGTGCGGGTGCGGCGGGTCCCGGGGGCGTGGGCACCCTGCCGTCCGGCGGGGTGGCCGGGCGTGGCGGGACGGGAGCGCGCTGCGCCTCGGTACTCATCAGCCCCCCTGGTCCGTCCGTACCGCACGCAGATCGCCGCCACAGGCAGGCCTGTTGCGCGCCACGTGCCCGTCACTCTACGGGCTGCGGCGCCCCTGATGGGAGCGGGCCGCCGGGCGCCGGACCGATCTGCGCAGATCATCCCCCTACCCAGCGGTACAGGTGTCTGGCAAGCTGCGGCCATGACTGCCCGCGCCGCTGACCGGACCCGTTACAACCGGGCCACCGCCCATCTCGATGCCCCGATCGCCGTCGTCGATCTGGAGGCGTTCGACGCCAACGCCGACGACCTGGTACGCCGTGCGGCCGGAAAGCCGGTCCGGGTGGCGAGCAAATCGGTGCGCTGCCGCGCCCTGCTGGAACGGGTGCTCGCGCGGCCCGGCTTCGCCGGAATCATGTCGTTCACCCTGGCCGAGTCGCTGTGGCTGGCCCGCGCCGGGTTCGAGGACGTACTGCTGGCCTATCCGTCGGCCGACCGCCCCGCTTTCGCGGAACTCGCCGCGGACCCGAAGCTGGCCGCCGCCGTGACCGTGATGGTGGACGACCACGCACAGCTGGAGCTGATCGACGCGGCGCGTGCCGGGGGCGGCGAGGAGATCCGGGTCTGCCTGGAGCTGGACACCTCGCTGCGGATGCTCGGCGGCCGGGTCAGGATCGGGGCGCTCCGTTCACCGCTGCGCTCCCCCGCCCAACTGGCCGAACTGGCCCGGTCCGTGGCCCGCAGGCCCGGTTTCCGGCTGGTGGGGCTGATGGCGTACGAGGGCCATATCGCCGGGGTCGGTGACTCGGTCGCGGGGCGGCCGCTGCGGTCCCGGGCGATCCGGCTGATGCAGGCCTCCGCCCGCCGGGAACTGGCGGTCCGGCGGGCCGAGGTGGTGCGGGCGGTACGGGCCGTCGCGCCGGACCTGGAGTTCGTGAACGGCGGCGGCACCGGCAGTGTGCAGCACACCGCCGCGGAGCACGCGGTGACGGAGATCGCGGCCGGCTCCGGACTGTACGTGCCTCGGCTGTTCGACAACTACACCTCGTTCACGGCCCGTCCGGCGGCCCTGTTCGCCCAGCCGGTGGTGCGCAGGCCCGGAGTGGGCGTGGTGACGGTGCTCGGTGGCGGTTACCCGGCGTCCGGGGCGGCCGGTCCCGACCGGCTGCCGGTCCCGTACCTGCCGGAAGGGCTGCGCTACGACCCGCAGGAGGGTCCTGGCGAGGTGCAGACCCCGCTGCTCGGCGCCCCGGCCGACGATCTGCTGATCGGTGACAAGGTGTGGTTCCGGCACGCCAAGGCCGGTGAACTGTGCGAGCGTTTCGACGAGTTGCAGCTGATCGAGGGAGACCGGATCACGGCGACCGTGCCGACGTACCGGGGTGAGGGCCGCACCTTCCTCTGAGCCCGGGGCGGCGTCAGGGGGCCACGGAGCTGCCGACGCCGCCGTTCGTCGCGCTGTCGCCGATCGGCCGGATGCCCTTGGTGAGCGTGTCCATGAGGGAGAGCGGGGGCCCGTCGGGGCCGGCGTCGAAGGCGTAGCGCACGACGACGAGCGACTCGCTGCCGACGCTCGACGGGAAGACGAGCGACTGCGCGTAGCCGCCGGGGCCCTTGCCGGTCACGACCTTCCAGCGCACCAGGTATCCGGTGCGTCCCGCCACGCTCACCGAGGCGGCGGCGAGCTGCTTGTGGGACATGATGCCGCCGTGGATACGGGTGCCGACGGCGTTCTCCTCGTACGCGGCGTCCGCCGCGTCGGCTATGTCCTCCCTGGCCAGCTTCTCCGGGGTGTCGGCGTCGGCGGCGTTGGGTGTCCGCGTGGTCACCGTGCCGTGGTAGCAGAAGTCCGCAGAGCTGCCGGGGCAGCTGTAGGAGCGGGTGGTGCGCATGGTGAGCACCTCCTCCACGGTGTCTTCCGGCTTCTCCCAGCCGTCGGGGACCGGGAGGGTGATGCCGTTGAGCTGGTCCACGAGCACGGCCGGGTCTCCGCCGTCGGCCGGGGCGTCCGGCGAGGGGCTGTCGCCGGGGCCGTCGTGGGTGGCGGTGTCCGCGGGCGGGGTGCTGCTCGGCCGGGCCACCGGCAACGTACCGTCGTCGTCCCTGCCGAGCAGCACCGCTCCAGTCACCGCCGCGCCGACGACGACCGCGCCGGCCACCACCATGGCGATGATCCGGCCGCTTCCGCCGCCGCTCCCCCGGCCGGGCGGGGCGGGGGAAGCGGACGGCGCGGGGACGTACGGCTGTGCCGCGGCGGCGTACGGGCGGGTGTGGGCGGTCCACACCGCACCGTCCCACCACCGCTCGTGGCCCGGTGCGGCCGAGTCCGGATACCAGCCGGGCGGGGTCGCGTTGCTCATCGCCCCACTCTAGGTTCCGGACGCGTGCGGCGTCCGGGGCCTGTCGTCGAACCGTCTCCGCCGGGCGACGACGACGGTTCGACGTTCCGCCCTAGAGAGGCGTGACGTAGGCGCCGGAGATGCCGCCGTCGACGAGGAAGTCCGTGGCGTTGACGAAGGAGGAGTCGTCGCTCGCCAGGAAGGCGACGGCGGCCGCGATCTCGGTGGCCTCCGCGAACCGGCCGAGCGGGATGTGTACCAGCCGGCGGGCGGCGCGCTCCGGGTCCTTGGCGAACAGCTCCCGGAGCAGCGGGGTGTTGACCGGCCCCGGGCACAGCGCGTTGACCCGGATGCCCTCGCGGGCGAACTGGACGCCCAGTTCACGGGAGATCGCGAGCACCCCGCCCTTGGACGCGGTGTAGGAGATCTGCGAGGTGGCCGCGCCCATCCTGGCGACGAACGAGGCGGTGTTGATGATCGAGCCACGCCCCTGGCGCCGCATGTAGGGCAGGGCCGCCTTGCAGCAGAGGTAGACGGAGGTGAGGTTGACGTCCTGGACGCGTTTCCAGGCCTCCAGGCCCGTGGTGAGGATGGAGTCGTCGTCGGGCGGTGAGATGCCGGCGTTGTTGAAGGCGACGTCGACGGAGCCGTAGGTGTCGTGCGCCGCCGCGAACAGCGCCTCGACCTGTCCCGGGTCGGTGACGTCGACCCGTACGAAGGTGCCGCCGACCGCTTCGGCGGCCGCCTTGCCCGCCGTCTCGTCGATGTCGCCGCAGACCACGTGCGCGCCCTCGGAGGCGAGCCGGTGGGCGGTGGCGAGGCCGATGCCGCTGGCGGCGCCGGTGATGACGGCGGTGCGGCCGACGAGGCGGCGGCAGATGTTCCCGTTGTCCGTGGTCATACCGGTTCAACCCTCCGTGCTGAGGAAGACGTTCTTGGTTTCGGTGAAGGCGGTGAGGGCGTCGGGCCCCAGTTCGCGGCCGAGGCCGGACTGCTTGAACCCGCCGAACGGGGTCCAGTAGCGGACCGCGGAGTGGGAGTTGACGGAGAGGTTTCCCGCCCGGACGGCCTGCGAGACGCGCAGCGCGCGCCCCACGTCACGGGTCCAGAGGGAGCCCGCGAGGCCGTAGCGCGTCGCGTTGGCGAGCCGGACGGCGTCCGCCTCGTCGTCGAAGGGCAGCACGACAGCGACCGGCCCGAACACCTCCTCCGTGGCGACGGGCGAGTCCGCGGCGGCGTCGGTGAGGACGGTCGGCGGGAACCAGAAACCGGCGCCGCCGGGTGCGCTGCCCCGGATGGCGGCCGCGTCCTCGGGGACGTATCCGCGCACCCGGTCCAGCTGGGTGCGTGAGATGAGCGGGCCCATCTGCGTCTTCTCGTCGGACGGGTCGCCCACGACGACGCCGGCGACGGCCGGGGCGAGCAGCTCCAGGAAGCGGTCGTAGGCGGAGCGCTGGACCAGGATCCGGGTGCGGGCGCAGCAGTCCTGGCCCGCGTTGTCCAGGAAGGACATGGGGGCGGCGGCCGCGGCGGCTTCGAGGTCGGCGTCGGCGAAGACGATGCTGGGGCTCTTGCCGCCGAGTTCGAGGGTGACCCGCTTCACCTGCTCGGCGCACTTGGCCATGATCTGCTTGCCGACCCGGGTGGAGCCGGTGAAGACGATCTTGGCGACGCCCGGGTGCTCGACCAGGGCGTCGCCCGCTTCGTCGCCCGCGCCGGGCAGCACCTGGAAGAGGTGTTCGGGCAGTCCGGCCTCCAGGGCGAGGGCGGCGAGCCGGAGCGCGGTCAGCGGGGTGGTCTCTGCGGGTTTGAGGACGACGGCGTTGCCCGCCGCGAGGGCGGGGGCCAGGCCCCAGGCGGCGATCGGCATGGGGAAGTTCCAGGGTGCGATCACACCGATGACGCCGAGGGGTTCGAGCAGGGTGATGTCGATGCCGCCGGGTACGGGGATCTGGCGGCCGTTCAGCCGTTCCACTCCCCCGGCGGCGTAGTCGAGCAGATCGCGGACGTTGCCGGCCTCCCAGCGGGCGTTGCCGATGGTGTGGCCCGCCTCGCGGACCTCCAGCCGGGCCAGCTCCTCGGTCCGGCCGTCCACGGCGGCGGCGAACCGGCGCAGCAGCCGGGCCCGGTCGGCGGGGGCGAGCGCGGCCCAGGTCCGCTGGGCGGCCGCGGCGCGGGTGACGGCGGCGTCCACCCCGGCCGCGGTGGTGGCCGGCACGGTGGCGACGATCTCCTCCGTCGCCGGGTTCAGTACTTGGTGCTCGCGGGTCAAGGAAGTCCTCACAGACGTTCGAAGGAGCGCTTGATCTCCCAGTCGGTCACCGCCGCGTCGAAGGCTTCGAGCTCGACGCGGGCCATGTTGGCGTAGTGCGCGACGACCTCGGCCCCGAAGGCGGCTTCGGCGATCTCGCTGCGCTCCCAGCGCCCGGCGGCCTCGCGCAGACTGGTGGGGACGTGGTCGTACTCGGCGGTGTAGGCGTTTCCGGCGCAGGGTTCGGGGAGTTCGAGTCCGTGCTCGATGCCGTACAGGCCCGCGGCGACGAGTCCGGCGACGGCGAGGTACGGGTTGACGTCGCCGCCGGGGAGCCGGTTCTCGAAGCGCAGCGACTGGCCGTGCCCGACGACCCGGAGCGCACAGGTGCGGTTGTCGGCGCCCCAGGCGACGGCGGTCGGGGCGAAGGAGCCGGGCTGGAACCGCTTGTAGGAGTTGATGTTCGGCGCGTAGAGGAGGGAGAAGTCGCGCAGGGCCGCGAGCTGGCCGGCGAGGAAGCGCCGCATCACCGGGGACATCGCGCCGTCCCCGTCCGCCATGACGCTGCGGCCGGGCTCTTCGGTGGAGCGGAGCGAGAGGTGGATGTGGCAGGAGTTGCCCTCGCGCTCGTTGAACTTGGCCATGAAGGTGAGCGCGACGCCCTCCTGGGCGGCGATCTCCTTGGCGCCGGTCTTGTAGACGGCGTGCTGGTCGCAGGTGACCAGGGCCTCGTCGTAGCGGAACACGATCTCGTGCTGGCCGGGGTTGCACTCGCCCTTGGCGGATTCGACGGTGAGGCCCGCGCCCGCCATCTCGTTGCGGATGCGGCGCAGCAGGGGTTCGACACGGCCGGTGCCGAGGACGGAGTAGTCGACGTTGTACTGGTTGACCGGGGTCAGGCCTCGGTAGCCGCGGTCCCAGGCCTGTTCGTAGGTGTCCTTGAAGACGATGAATTCGAGTTCGGTGCCCGCGTGGGCGGTGTAGCCGTGCCCGGCGAGCCGGTCCAGCTGGCGGCGCAGTATCTGGCGGGGCGCGGCGACGACGGGTGCGCCGTCGCTCCACGCGAGGTCGGCGGTGACCATCGCGGTGCTCTCGTTCCAGGGCACCCGGCGCAGTGTGGCGAGGTCGGGGAGCATGGCGAAGTCGCCGTAACCGCGTTCCCAGGACGACATGGCGTAGCCGTCCACGGTGTTCATGTCGGTGTCGACGGCGAGCAGGTAGTTGCAGCCCTCCGTGCCGTGCGGCACGACCTCGTCGAGGAAGAAGCCGGCGGCGAAGCGCTTTCCCTGGAGCCGCCCCTGCATGTCGGGGAAGGCCAGGACCACGGTGTCGATCTCGCCGCTGCCGACGAGCACGCGGAGTTCCTCCACGGCGAGCGGGGCTGTTCGGTCGGACACGGATGGATCCTCTCCTCGCGGGCCGACAGATGATCCGGATCTATGGACAGCTGATCCAAATCTATGGGCAGGGCAAGGGATTTGGATACGGTGCCGATGCGTTCCGCGTGCCGTGCGAGAGGGAGATCCGATGAACAGCCCGCTGATCGGGATCAGTACGTATCTGGTGGACTCGGCGCGCTGGGACCTCTGGGACCTGCCCGCCACCCTGCTGCCCGCCGGTTACAGCCGGCTGGTCCGGGAGGCGGGCGGTCTGGCCGTACTGCTGCCGCCGGACTCCCCGGAGGCGGCCGCGTCGGTCGTGGCACGGCTGGACGCGGTGGTGGTCGCGGGCGGCCCGGATGTGGATCCGGCGCGGTACGGGGCCGGGCGTGATCCGCGGACCGGGCCGCCCGCGCCGGAGCGGGACGGCTGGGAGGCGGCGCTGATCGGGGCGGCGCTGGAGTCCGGCACCCCGCTGCTCGGCATCTGCCGGGGGATGCAGCTCCTCAACGTGGTCCTCGGCGGGACGCTGACGCAGCACATGGACGGGCATACCGGGCCCGAGGGGGCGACTGGCAGGTTCGGCTCCCATACGGTGACGCCGGTGCCGGGGACCAGGTACGCCTCCGTGGTGCCCGGCGACTGTGCCGTGCCCACCTACCACCACCAGGCGGTGGACCGGCTCGGCGCGGGCCTGGTGGCCTCCGCGCACGCGGCGGACGGCACGGTGGAGGCGGTCGAACGGCCGGGGCCCGGCTGGGTGCTCGGGGTGCAGTGGCATCCGGAGATGGGCGACGACGTGCGGGTGATGGCGGCGCTGGTGGCGGCGGCGCGGCCACCGGCGCCGATGGATTCCGGGCCTGTTCCGGCCGGCAGGTCCTAGGTCGTGTCTGACAAATGATCTCTGAGAAGCTTCGTTGTCCGAGGCCGAAGGAGGGGTCATCGGGATTGAGCTGGAACTGCACTCGGGGCGACCCACGCGAAAGGGTGCGTCCCGGGACACCTTGCTGCGGGGCTCTTACGAGCACGGTGAGGCGTT
>NZ_JBIVLK010000015.1:92579-184736 GCF_044751215.1 Streptomyces sp. NPDC088730 | reverse complement strand
AAACGCCCGGTTACATTCCGAACCCGGAAGCTAAGCCTTTCAGCGCCGATGGTACTGCAGGGGGGACCCTGTGGGAGAGTAGGACGCCGCCGAACAATCTTTCAGGACCCTTGGTCCCAGCGTTCAACGCTGGGACCAAGGGTCCTTTTTGTTTGCCGAAGCGCGTCGGATGTCCGGCTGCGCAAGAATGTCTGTAGTACCCGATGACAGGAGCACCACCGATGTCCACCAACTCTCCCGACGATCGTTCGGAGCGCGAGCCGCGTCGCCGCGACGGCGGTGACCGGGGCGGCTTCAGCGGTGGTCGTGACGACCGGTCAGGCGGCCAGCGTCGGGACAACGACCGCGGTGGAGACCGCCGGGACGATCGCCGGCCCACCAACAGCGGCGGCTTCCGGCGCGACGACAGCCGGCCCAGCAGCAGTGGCGGCAACTTCCGCCGCGACGACAACCGTGGCGACCGGGATCGTGCGCCTCGCCGGGACGACAGCCGTGGCGGCAGCACCGGTGGCGGCTTCCGTCGTGACGACAGCCGTGGTGGTTCCTCCGGTGGTGGTTTCCGTCGCGATGACAGTCGTGGTGGTTCGTCGGGTGGTGGGTTCCGTCGTGATGACCGGGCTCCGCGTCGGGATGATGACCGGGGTGGGCGTTCGGGCGGTGGGTTCGAGCGTCGTGATGACCGGCCGCGTGGGCCGCGTCGTGACGACGACAACCGTGGCGGCAGCACCGGCGGCAGCTTCCGCCGTGACGACAACCGTGGCGGTTCCAGCGGTGGTGGTTTCCGCCGTGACGACAGCCGGCCCAGCGGCGGTGGCGGCAATTTCCGTCGTGACGACAGTCGTGGTGGTTCCTCCGGTGGTGGGTTCCGTCGTGATGACCGGGCTCCGCGTCGGGATGATGACCGGGGTGGGCGTTCGGGCGGTGGGTTCGAGCGTCGTGATGATCGCCCCCGTGGGCCGCGTCGTGACGACGACAACCGTGGCGGCAGCACCGGCGGCAGCTTCCGCCGCGACGACAACCGGCCCAGCAGCGGCGGCGGCTTCCGTCGCGACGACAGCCGTGGCGGTTCCAGCGGTGGCGGCTTCCGCCGGGATGACAACCGTGGCGGTTCCTCCGGCGGTGGGTTCCGGCGGGACGACAGCCGGCCCAGCAGCGGTGGCGGGAACTTCCGTCGTGACGACAGCCGTGGTGACCGGGGGCGTGCGCCGCGGCGGGACGACAGTCGGGGAGGCGCTTCCGGCGGTTTCCGTGGTCGGCGCGATGACGGCGACAGGGGCGGCTACCGCGGCCGCGACGACCGCGGTGGGTACGAGCGTCGGGACGAGCGTGAGCGCGAGCCGATCAAGCGGCTCCCCATCCCCGACGAGGTCACCGGCCACGAGATCGACAAGGATGTCCGGCAGGAGCTGATGAGCCTGCCCAAGACCCTGGCCGAGGACGTCGCCCGGAACCTGGTCATGGTGGCCCGGCTCCTCGACGAGGACCCCGAGCAGGCGTACGCGTACTCGCGCATCGCCCTGCGACTGGCCTCGCGGGTCGCCGCCGTTCGTGAGGCGGCGGGCTTCGCCGCCTACGCGACGCAGAAGTACGCCGAGGCGCTCGCGGAGTTCCGGGCGTCCCGTCGGATGACCGGTTCCGTCGAGCTGTGGCCGGTCATGGCCGACTGCGAGCGCGGACTCGGGCGGCCGGAGCGGGCGATGGCCATGGCCGGTGAGCCCGAGGTGCAGAAGCTGGACAAGGCCGGACAGGTCGAGATGCGGCTGGTCGCAGCCGGAGCCCGTCGCGACATGGGGCAGATCGATGCCGCCATCGTGACCCTCCAGAGCTCCGAGCTGGCCTCCAGCGCCGTCCACCCGTGGACGCCGCGACTGCGTTACGCGTACGCGGACGCACTGCTGGCCGCCGGTCGCGAGGACGAGGCGCGCGAGTGGTTCGGGAAGGCCCTGGAGGCCGACAAGGACGGCTCGACCGATGCGTCGGACCGCCTTGCCGAGCTGGACGGTGTCGAGTTCGTCGACGCTCTCGGCGACGATGACGAGGACAGCACACCTGCCTCCGCAGCCGCCCCCGCCGTCGCGGACGACCGCGATGAAGAGGACGACGAGGACGACGAGGATGACGCGGATGACGAGGACGGTCCGGTCAAGGCGTAACGCGTGAGAAGAGGGCGGCACCCCGGCCGGGGTGCCGCCCTCTTCTGTGTATGGGGCCGGGTCAGCCGAGGGGCAGACTGCGCAGGACGAGACCCGTGGCCGGCTTGGGTCCGAAGGAAGTCGACTTGCGGGGCATGGTGACGCCCTGGCGGGCCAGGTCCCGGACGACTTCCTCGCGTACCGGATGCATCAGCACCGCCGTCGCGTTGTGGCGTTCGGCCTGTTCGACGGCGGCCGAGGTGTCGTGGATGTACGCGATGTGCGCCGGGTCGTCCGGGATCTGCCAGACATGGTCGAGCAGTGCCGAGTGCAGCACCGTGGCGTCGAGGGTGCGCCAGGCGTCCGGCCGGTCGGCCGGGACGGTGCGGGCCAGCAGGGCCTCGTCGGGGCGGTCGGCCAGGTGGAATCCGCCGTCGCCCGCGAGCAGGAAGGCATTGCCCTCGGCCGCAGCCCCGGCCAGGGCGTCCAGGGCCCGGGGGAGCGGACCTTCGACCTGACGGACGCGGAAGAGGCCGGCCAGCGCGGCGAGCGCGTCGGTGACGGGCAGCCCGTGCAACAGCCGGTGGATGGACCGTACCCGGAGCGGGTACCTCGCCGTGTCGACCAGGAGGACCAGGCCGAAGTCCCACGGGCCGGGACCTGTGTGTTCCCGCTGGAGTCTGAGATAGGTGGCCCAGCGGTGGTGGCCGTCGGCGATCAGGGCCTGCCGACGGGCCAGATCCGCCTCCACCACCGACCGTTCGGCCGTGTCGGTGAGTGCCCAGAGCCGGTGGCTGAAGCCGTCCTCCGTGGTGGTGGCGAGCAGCGGCGGGCGGTCGATCGTCCGCTCGATGACGCCGGCCGCCCCGGTGGCGTGGCCGTCGCCGCGGTAGGTCAGGAGCAGGGGTTCGAGGTGGGCCTCCGCGGTCCGCATCAGGTCGGCGCGGTCCTCGACGACATCGGCCATCACGTCCTCGTGCGGGAGCACGATGCCGTCGGCGGGGTCGGAGAGGGCCAGCGCACCGATCACGCCGCGCTGGAGCATGTCGCCGTTGCGCTGCTCGTACACATAGAGCGCGGGTTCGGCGTCGGGGGCGAGGATCCCCTCGGCCAGCCAGCGGTGCAGGGTCGCGGCGGCCTGTTCGTGGCGGGCGGCCGCGGTGTCTCCCTGCGGGAGGATCAGGCGCACGATGTTGTGCGGATCCGCCGATTCCAGGTGGAGCAGCCCGTCGGGCCGTACGACGACGTCGTACGGGGGCGAGGTCACCGCGGAGAGACTGCCGACCAGCTCGGGGACGTAGCGCAGTCCACGGAACGGGATCAGCCGCAGCCCCTGGTCCGCGGGGCCTCGTGAGTTCATCTTTCCTCCTGCTTGGATGCCCCGTGCCTCAGCTCGGGGAGGAAGCACAGCCCCTGCGGAGCACGGTGCTGTGACCCGCGGGTTTGATCCTAATTCGAGGGCTCGTCGGTTCGTGGGTGTGGCCACGAACCGGGTGAAACGGGCGTTCAAGTACCGCATGTGCCCGGCCGGCGCGTGGGCGACAGCGCTGTGGCCTTCCTGCCCGAGGTGTCGTCGGCGCCGTTGCGGCAGACGCTGCGGCATCTGTGAGGCGCGTCCGGGAACTACTGGCAGGAGCGGGGCGGGCAGTCAGCGATGAGCTAGAAATCTCCAGGGCGCGAACCGTGGCAGCCCCTTTCCTTCAGGAGGGGGAGGATGTCAATTCCGCATCGTATGTGCGGTTCGTGAATGCGCGATGATCGGGGGAGACCCAGGTATGGAGGAGCGCAGGATATGAGTCAGGCGAGCAGGACCAGGCCGAGCGGGATCGGTACCGCGTTGAGTGAGGCGTACGACACGGCTCTGCTCGATCTCGACGGGGTGGTGTACGCGGGCGGGCAGGCGATCGACCATGCGGTCGAGGCGCTCGGCACGGCGCGGGACGGCGGGATGCACCTGGCGTACGTCACCAACAACGCGCTGCGGACACCGGACGCGGTGGCGGAGCACCTGACCGAGCTGGGAGTGCCGGCCGAGCCCGCCGACGTGATCACTTCGGCGCAGGCCGTGGCCCGGCTGATCGCCGATCAGCTGCCCGCCGGGGCCCGGGTACTGGTGATCGGGGGCGAGGGCCTGCGGGTGGCGCTGCGGGAACGCGGGCTGCGGCCGGTGGAGTCGGCGGATGACGAGCCGGTCGCGGTCGCGCAGGGATACGGGGGGCCGGACATGACGTGGGGGCGGTTCGCCGAGGCCGCCCACGCGGTCAATCGCGGGTTGCCGTGGTTCGCGTCCAACACGGACCTGACCATTCCGAGCGCCCGCGGCATCGCACCGGGCAACGGGGCGGCCGTGGAAGTCGTACGGATCGCGACCGGTGCCGAGCCGCAGGTGGCCGGGAAGCCGCTGCCGCCGATGCACCGGGAGACGGTACTGCGGACCGGTGCCGAACGGCCGTTGGTGGTCGGGGACCGCCTCGACACGGACATCGAGGGGGCGTTCAACGGGGGTGTCGACTCGCTGCTGGTGCTGACCGGGGTGGCGGACGCGGCGCAGCTGCTGGCCGCGAAGCCGGAGCACCGGCCGACCTACGTGGCCGCCGATCTGCGGGGGCTGCTGACCGGGCAGCCCGAGGTGACGCCGGTGGGCGAGGGCTTCGGCTGCGGCGGCTGGACGGCGTCCGTCCGGGGCGAGCAGTTCGTGCTGGAGGGTGACGGGGAGGCGCTCGACGGTCTGCGGGCGTTGTGCGGGGCGGCGTGGTCGCACGCCGGAGCGGGTTCGTGCGGGCTGGACGCGGGGAAGGCCGTGGCCAGACTCGGGCTGTAGCAGCGGCTGAAGCGGCGGCGGTCCGGCCGGTGGCTCCGCACCCGGCGGGCGGGCGGCCCGGCGCCGCCCTCAGCCGGGCGGCCGGCTTTTCCGCGTCAGCATCAGCGTTCATCTCCGCGTCGGCCGAGGACGGCGAGGTCGAGGCGGCGCAGGCGTGCCGGGTCCGCGATCACGTCGTACGCGGTGATCAGGTCGTCCTCGATGGTGAAGGTGAGCGCGAACAGCAGGCGGCCGCGCGGGGCCACGACGACCCCCACCATGCCGTTGACCAGGGCGGGTTCGGCCAGTCGTGACCGGTGGGCCAGGGCCGCCGTGCCCTCCGCGACGGCTCGCGCGCCGCGGGCCTCGGCCGTGCCGCCCGGCGGCACCGCGACGGGGTCGGCACGCCGGACCGCATCGGGGGCCAGTACCGCGAGGACCGCGTCGAGGTCACCGGCCCGCGCGGCGGCCAGGAACGCCGAGACGACCTGGTGCTGCCGGGCGAGTTCGGCCGCCGGGACCACGGGAGTGCCCCGCACCTTGTGACGCGCCCGGCTGGCGATCTTCTTCGTGGCGCCCGGGGTGCGCTCCACGACGGTCGCGATCTCGCTGAACGGTACGGCGAACATGTCGTGCAGCACGAACGCGATCCGCTCGACGGGGTCCAGCGTGTCCAGCACCACGAGCAGCGCCCGGCTCACCGAGTCGCCCAGCAGCGCCTCGTCCTCCGGCGGACTGCCCTCGGCGGACCCGGCGACCTGGTCGAGGACCTCTTGCTCGGCCAGGTCCTCCCTGCGCGACCTTCGGGTACGCAGCATGTCGAGGCAGATGCGGGTCACCACCGTCCGCAGCCAGCCGGTCAGGTTGTCCACCTCGCCGGCGTCGACCCGGCACAGACGCAGCCAGGTCTCCTGGACCGCGTCCTCCGCCTCGTCCAGCGAACCGAGCATGCGGTGGGCCACCGCGCGCAGCAGAGCGCGCCGCTCCTCGAAGCGTTCCGCCAGTGCCTCGCGCTCGTCCACCGGTCACCTTCCGCCGTGCTGTTCCGTCACCCCTCCTGACGGACGCAACGTAACCGAAGTGACAGGAGAGCCGCCGATGACGTCCTTGCTGCATCTGGATTCCAGTGCCAACCGCTCGGAGGAGTCGGTCAGCAGGCAGCTGACCGCGCTGTTCGCCCGCACCTGGCGGACCGTGCACGGCCCGGCCGGATACCGCTACCGGGACCTGGCCGCGGACCCGGTGCCCCCGCTGGACACCGCCTACTGCACGCTCGGCCGGAGGCTGGAGGCGACCGGCCTCGTACCGCCGGACGGAGTGGACGCGCTGATCGGGAACGAGGCCGAGCGGCGGGAGTGGTCGCTGACCCGTCCGCTGGTCACCGAACTGCTGGCGGCCGACACCGTGCTGGTCGGCGCCCCGATGTACAACTACGCGGTCTCCGCCTCGCTGAAGGCGTGGATCGACCGGGTCGGCTTCCCCGGCGCGCTCACGGAGCCGGACACGGGGGAGGGCCTGCTCCGGGGGAAGCGGGTGGTGGTGGTCAGCACGCGGGGCGGTGCCTACGGTCCGGGGACCCCTCGGGAGGGCTGGGACTTCCAGACGCCCTACCTGCGGGCGTACTTCGGTGAGAAGGGGGTGGCCCCGGAGGACCTGTGCTTCGTCACTGCCGAGCTGACCATGGCGGGGCTGGCGCCCGGACTGGCCCCCTTCCGCTCGTCGGCGGCGAGCTCGCTGGCCGCGGCGAGGGCGGAGGTGATCGCGGTGGCGTCCCGGCCGGGACCGGGGTCCGTACCGGAGCAGGCATCCGGGCCCGGTCAGGCGTCCCGGCCGGGGGCGGTGGGAGGCCGGATCGAGGCCACAGGAGGGTAGGCTAACCTAACCGGCGTGTTCGTTGAGAGTCCCCCGGAACCGAGTGCAGGCCCGACAGCCGCACCGGCCCGTCCCACGCCCCCCAGGCGCCATGCGGTTCGCGCCGCAGGGCTCCTGGTGGCCTTGGCGCTCCTGGTGCTGGTGTGCCTGGCGAGTATCGGGATCGGCGCGAAGGCGCTGCCCCTCGGCGACGTCTGGCACGGCCTGTTCCACTACGCCGGGAGCAGCGACGACGTCCTGGTACGGAAGGTGCGGATTCCCCGGACCGTGCTCGGGCTGATCGTCGGCAGCGCGCTCGGACTCGCCGGTGCGGTGATGCAGGCGCTGACCCGTAACCCGCTGGCCGAGCCCGGACTGCTGGGTGTCAACGCGGGGGCCTCCGCGGCGGTCGTCTCCGCGATCAGTTTCTTCGGCGTCACCTCGCTGACCGGGTACGTCTGGTTCGCCTTCGCCGGCGCCGGGATCGTCTCGGTGGCCGTGTACCTGCTCGGAGGCAGCCGGTCAGCCACCCCGGTACGGCTCGCGCTCGCCGGGACGGCGGTCACCGCGGCCCTGTACGGGTACGTCAACGCCGTACAGCTGCTCGACTCGGCGGCCCTGGACCGGCTGAGGTTCTGGACCGTCGGGTCGCTGGCCTCCGCGAACACGGAGACCGTCGGCAAGGTGTGGCCGTTCATCGCGATCGGCGTCCTGCTGACCCTGCTCATCGCCCGCCCGCTCAACGCCCTGGAGATGGGCGACGACACCGCGCGGGCGCTCGGCGCCCATCTGACCAGGACCCGGGTGCTGGCCATGCTCGCCGTCACCCTGCTGTGCGGGGCGGCGACCGCCGCGTGCGGGCCGATCGTCTTCATCGGGCTGATGATCCCGCACCTGGTGCGGGCGATCACCGGGCCCGACATGAGGTGGATCCTGCCGTACGCGGCCGTGCTCTCCCCGGTGCTGCTGCTCGGCGCGGACGTGGTGGGCCGGATCGTCGCCCGGCCGTCCGAACTCCAGGTCGGCATCGTCACCGCGCTGATCGGCGGTCCGGTCTTCATCCACCTCGTACGACGCAAGAGGATGTCCCAGCTGTGAAGGCCACGAAGGAGACGGCGGGAGCGGCGGGGACGGCCCCGACGACCCGGCAGACGGGGACGGCCCGGTCGGTGAAGGCCGTGCGGACGGCCGGCGGGTACTCGTTCCGGATGAACGTCCGGGCCTCCCTCGTGGTGGTGCTGCTCGCCGCCGTGGTGGCGGCGGCCGGGGTCGTCCTCATCGGCAGCGGTGACTTCTCCATGACCCCGGGCGAGGTCGTCACGACACTCTTCGGACACGGCACCTTCCAGCAGGAGTTCATCGTCACGGACCTGCGGCTGCCGAGGGTGCTGGTGGGGCTCCTGGTGGGCGCGGCGCTCGGGGCCGGTGGCGCCGTCTTCCAGACCATCTCGCGCAACCCCCTCGGCAGCCCGGACGTGCTGGGCTTCGGCCAGGGGGCGACGGTCGGCGCGCTGGCCGTGATCGTGCTGTTCCAGGGCGGGGCGACGGCGGTCGCGGGCGGTGCGGTGGCCGGTGGTCTGCTGACCGGGGTCGCCGTCTACCTGCTGGCGTGGAAGCGCGGAGTGCACGGCTTCCGGCTCGTGCTTGTGGGGATCGGCGCCGCCGCCATGCTGACCGCCGTGACCCAGTACCTGATCACCAAGGCCGACCTGGTGGACGCCACCCGGGCCGTCGTCTGGATGACCGGCTCGCTCGACGGGCGGGACTGGGCCCAGGTCTGGCCCCTGCTGGCGGTCTGCGCGGTGCTGCTGCCGCTGGTGTTCGGGCACGGCCGGGCCCTGCGGGTGATGGAGATGGGCGACGACGCCGCGTACGCGCTCGGGGTACGGGTCGAACGCACCCGGCTCGTCCTGATGGGCGCCGCCGTGCTGCTCGTCGCCGTCGCCACGGCCGCCGCCGGGCCGATCGCGTTCGTCTCGCTCAGCGCCCCGCAGGTGGCCCGCCGGCTGACCCGCTCGACCGGCCCCAACCTGGTGGCCGCGGCCTTCATGGGTGCCGCCCTGCTCCTCGTCGCGGACTGGGTCGCGCTCGACGCCTTCGGCGACCGGCAGCTGCCCGTGGGCGTGGTGACCGGCGTGCTCGGCGGCTGCTACCTGCTGTGGCTCCTGGTGTCGGAGCGCAGGGCGGGCCGCATATGACATCCGGCACCGGGCACCCGAAGCCCTCATCCGCCCCGCGTGCCGCCGGCAGCGGGCATTCCCCGCTTCCTCCCGGCACCCCGACCGACCCACGGAGTACGACCATGCAGCGCCTCACCGCGGACTCGGTGACCCTCGGCTACGACCAGCGGGTCATCGCGGAGAACCTCTCGGTCGAGATACCCGACCACTCGTTCACCGTGATCGTCGGCCCGAACGCCTGCGGCAAGTCGACATTGCTGCGTGCGCTGTCCCGGATGCTCAGGCCGAGCCGGGGTCAGGTACTGCTGGACGGGCAGGCCATTCACCGGATGCCCGCCAAGAAGGTCGCCAGGACGCTGGGGCTGCTGCCCCAGTCCTCGATCGCCCCGGACGGCATCACCGTGGCGGATCTGGTGGCCAGGGGCCGATACCCGCACCAGGGGCTGCTGCGGCAGTGGTCGCCGGAGGACGAACGCATTGTCGAGGAATCGATGGCGTCGACCGGCGTCGGTGAGCTCGGCGATCGCTATGTCGACGAATTGTCCGGCGGGCAGCGTCAGCGGGTCTGGATCGCGATGGCGCTCGCCCAGCAGACGCCGCTGCTGCTGCTGGACGAGCCGACGACGTACCTCGACATCCAGCACCAGATCGATGTGCTCGACCTGTGCGCGGACCTGCACGAGACGCGGGGGCGCACGCTGGTCGCCGTCCTGCACGACCTGAATCACGCCGCGCGGTACGCCACGCATCTCATCGCGATGCGGGAGGGCGAGATCGTCGCGGAGGGCGCGCCCGGGGAGATCGTCACCGCGGAGCTGGTGGAGCGGGTGTTCGGGCTGCGGTGCCAGGTGATCTCCGATCCGGAGACGGGGACGCCGCTGGTGGTGCCGGCCGCGCGGGTGCGGGGTGCGCGGGGCGTGCCGGTTTAGGGGCGCGGTGCGGGTGGGCGCGGTGCGGTGGGTGGTGCGCGTGGCCTCCGGCCACGCCTTGTCCTCGATCGCCGGACGGGCTTGGAAGGTGCCCCCGGTCGCCGGGCGGGCCTGATCTGGTCGGGCCGGGCCGGTTACAGCAGGGATCTGAGTTTCAGGAGGTCGCGGAAGCCTGCTTCCAGGCGTACCCGGCCCGAGCCCCACGCCTTCGCGAAGTTCAGCTCGCCGTTGACCAGGGCCACCAGATCGTCCCCGGTCATCGCGAGGCGGATCTCCGCCTTTTCCGCAGGCGGCCCCTCGACGGTGTCCAGGACCTGGATCCGGCCGCCGGCCAGCCGGCCGGTGAACGTGACGTCGAGGTCCTTGATGTGGCAGCTCAGCGAACGGTCCAGGGACGCCGCGCTGCGCACGTCGCCGTCGGCCCCCGCGAGGTTGTCCGAAAGTCTGTCGAGTGCGCTGCGGCACTCCGCCATGGTCGCCATCGTGACCGACGGTACCGCAGCGCCTCGGGGTAGCGTTTCCCGCATGAGCGACTCGACGCCGGGGCCGGGGACGGCCGCCGGAACCGCGCCCGGGGAGATCCCGCAGGACGCGCCGCAGGGGCCGCCCCGGGCTGCCGTGCTCGACCCGGCGGCCCCCGCGCCCCTCGGCGTCGTCCGCGCACCCACCGGCAATGCCGGGGTGGACGCGCGACTGGAGCGGCTGGCCGACGCCGACCGCCTCCCGGCGAGCGGCCATACCGAGGTGTACGAGGATGTACACCGTGGACTGCGCGACGCGCTGACCGCGCTGGACGCGGGGCCCGCACCCGCCCCGGCGGCGTCCGCGCACGACAACGCGTACAACAAGCCGCACGACAACTCGTACGACAACAGGAGCTGAACCGAACGTGGCAGGAGTGGCCCGTCGCCGCCTCGACGCCGAGCTGGTACGCCGAAAGCTCGCCCGCTCGCGCGAGCACGCCAGCCAGCTGATCGCCGCAGGACGGGTGACCGTCGGCGGCAACACTGCGGCCAAACCGGCCACCCAGGTCGAGACGAGTGCCGCGGTCGTCGTCACCAAGGACGACAGCGACCCCGAGTACGTCTCGCGGGGGGGCCACAAGCTGGCCGGCGCCCTCGCCGCCTTCACGCCCCTGGGGCTGACGGTGGAGGGGCGGCGGGCGCTGGACGCCGGGGCGTCCACCGGCGGGTTCACCGATGTCCTGCTGCGGGCCGGAGCGGCCCACGTCGTCGCCGTGGACGTCGGCTACGGACAGCTCGCCTGGTCGCTCCAGTCCGACGAGCGCGTCACCGTCAAGGACCGCACCAACGTGCGGGAGCTGACGCTGGAGGCGATCGACGGCGAGGCCGTCGACCTGGTGGTGGGCGATCTGTCGTTCATCCCGCTGGGACTCGTCATGCCCGCCCTGGCGCGCTGCGCGGCCCCGGACGCGGATCTGGTCCTCATGGTCAAGCCGCAGTTCGAGGTGGGCAAGGAGCGGCTCGGCAGCGGCGGGGTGGTGCGCAGCCCCGAGCTGCGGGCCGAAGCCGTACGTGAGGTGGCGCGCCGGGCCCGGGCGCTCGGACTGGGGGTCCGGGGTGTGACGGCGAGCCCGTTGCCCGGACCGTCGGGGAATGTCGAGTACTTTCTGTGGCTGCGGGCCGGAGCACCTGAGCTGGATCCCGCGGATGTCGACCGTGCAGTGGCGGAGGGGCCTCGTTGACGACGAATACGGCACGAACTGTCTTTCTTCTGGCGCACACCGGCCGGCCGGCCGCGATCCGCAGCGCCGAGCTGGTGGTCCAGGGCCTGCTGCGCAACGGTCTGGGCGTACGGGTGCTGGCCACGGAGGCGGCCGATCTGCCGCTGCCGCCGTCCGTGGAGACGGTCACCGACGCCTCCCCGGAGCCGGTGAACGGCTGCGAGCTGCTCATCGTGCTCGGCGGGGACGGGACGCTGCTGCGCGGCGCGGAGCTCTCGCGCGCCTCCGGGGTGCCGATGCTCGGCGTCAACCTGGGCAGGGTCGGCTTCCTCGCGGAGGCGGAGCGCGACGACCTGGACAAGGTCGTCAACCGGGTCGTCACCCGGGCGTACACCGTTGAGGAACGGATGACGATCGATGTCGTCGTGCACAGCAACGGCACCGTCGTCCACTCCGACTGGGCGCTCAACGAGGCGGCCGTGCAGAAGGTGTCGCCCGAGCGGATGCTGGAGGTCGTACTGGAGATCGACGGCCGTCCGGTGACCGGGTTCGGCTGCGACGGCATCGTCTGCGCGACGCCCACCGGCTCGACCGCGTACGCCTTCTCGGCCGGCGGGCCCGTCGTGTGGCCCGAGGTGGAGGCCCTGCTGATGGTTCCGATCGGCGCACACGCGCTGTTCGCCAAGCCGCTGGTGACCTCGCCCACGTCGGTGCTGGCCGTGGAGGTCCAGCCGCACACCCCGCAGGGGGTGCTGTGGTGCGACGGGCGCAGGACGGTCGAGCTGCCCCCCGGCGCCCGGGTCGAGGTGCGGCGCGGCACGGTGCCCGTCCGGCTGGCCCGGCTGCACCAGGCCTCCTTCACGGACCGGCTGGTGGCCAAGTTCGCGCTGCCGGTGTCGGGGTGGCGGGGCGCGCCGCACTGACGCCGGACCGGGCACCCGGGAGGTCCGGCGTCAGTGCGGCGCGCCCACCCGATCCGGTGCCCCGGCCGCGGCCCGTGTGCGCGGGGGCCACGAAACCTCGTATGGTCATGTCCGTGTTGGAGGAGATGCGGATACGGTCGCTCGGAGTCATCGACGACGCGGTGGTGGAGCTGTCACCCGGTTTCACCGCCGTGACCGGTGAGACCGGCGCGGGCAAGACCATGGTCGTCACCAGCCTCGGGCTGCTGCTCGGCGGACGTGCCGATCCCGCCCTCGTACGGATCGGTGCCAAGGCGGCGGTCGTCGAGGGCCGGATCACGGTGTCCGAGGGCGACGCGGCGGCGCTGCGGGCCGAGGAGGCCGGTGCGGAGATCGAGGACGGTGCGCTGCTGATCAGCCGTACCGTTTCCGCGGAGGGGCGCTCCCGCGCGCATCTGGGCGGCAGATCCGTGCCGGTGGGCGTGCTGTCCGAGCTCGCGGACGAACTCGTCGCCGTGCACGGCCAGACCGACCAGCAGGGGCTGCTCAAGCCTGCCAGGCAGCGGCAGGCCCTCGACCGGTACGCGGGCGACGGCGTCGACCTGCCGCACGCCACCTACGCGGCGGCCTACCGGCGGCTGCGCCAGGTCGCCGGTGAACTCGACGAGCTGACCACGCGCGCCCGCGAGCGGGCCCAGGAAGCCGACCTGCTGCGCTTCGGGCTGAACGAGATCGCCGCCGTCGAACCGTTGCCCGGTGAGGACACCGAGCTTGCCGCGGAGGCCCAGCGGCTCGGCCACGCGGACGCCCTCGCCTCCGCCGCCGCCCTCGCGCACACCGCGCTGGCCGGCAACCCGGAGGACCAGGAGGCGGTAGACGCGACGACCGTCGTGGCGGCGGCCGGTCAGGCGCTGGAAGGGGTACGGGCCCACGACCCGGCGCTCGCCGCACTCGCGGACCGGGTCGGTGAGATCTCCATCCTGCTCTCCGACGTCGCGGGCGAACTCGCGGGCTACGCCGACCAGCTGGACTCCGATCCGCTGCGGCTCGCCGCGGTCGAGGAGCGCCGCGCCGCGCTCACCGGACTCACCCGCAAGTACGGCGACGACATCACCGCCGTGCTGGCCTGGGCCGAGGACGGGGCCGCGCGCCTCATGGAGCTGGAGAGCGACGACGACCGGATCGGCGAACTGACCGCGGAACGGGACGCGCTGCGCGGCGAGCTCTCCGTACTCGGCCAGGCGCTGACCGACGCCCGGACGGCGGCGGCGGCGCTCTTCGCGGAGGCCGTCACCGCGGAGCTCGCCTCCCTCGCGATGCCGCACGCCCGGGTCTCCTTCGACATCCGGCAGACCGAGGCGCCCGACGAGGCGTCGGGCATCGACATCGGCGGACGCAGCGTGGTCTACGGGCCGTCCGGCGCCGACGAGGTCGAACTGCTGCTGGCCCCGCACCCCGGCGCCCAGCCGCGGCCGATCGCCAAGGGCGCCTCCGGCGGCGAGCTGTCCCGGGTGATGCTCGCCGTCGAGGTGGTGTTCGCCGGCTCCGACCCCGTACCCACCTACCTCTTCGACGAGGTCGACGCGGGCGTCGGCGGCAAGGCGGCCGTCGAGGTCGGGCGGCGGCTGGCCAAGCTCGCGAGGTCCGCCCAGGTGGTGGTCGTCACCCACCTGCCCCAGGTCGCCGCGTTCGCCGACCGGCAGCTGCTGGTCGAGAAGACCGTGGACGGCTCGGTGACCCGGAGCGGTGTCACCGTCCTGGAGGGCGAGGAGCGGGTACGGGAGCTGTCCCGGATGCTCGCGGGCCAGGAGGACTCGGAGACGGCCCGCGCCCACGCGGAGGAGCTGCTCGCCACGGCACGGTCGGACGGATAGAACCGCGGGGCCCCGGCCGCCGAGCACGGCGCCGCGGCCCCGCGATCTTCACCCGTGCGAGTGGTACGCCACGCCCGGTTTGTTGCGGTGCGCACCGGAGTTACGGTCCGGTCGTGCCGGAACGTGCGTACGGACTGGCATCCTTGGCGGTGTACACACCGCCGACTCGGCAGCCCCGGGAGCCATTCAACGTGTCACAGCTGCGTACGGTCCAAGTGCTGGGCGGAGGCAGTGCGGGAAGCAGCGCCCACGTCGGCTCGCTGGCCGCCGGACTGGTCGCGCGAGGCGTGCAGGTCACGGTCTGCGCGCCCGCCGGACTGGACCGCGCCTGCGACTTCTCCGCGACCGGGGCGCACTTCGCGCCCGTACCCAGGCGCAGTGACCCCGCCGCCGTCGCCGCGCTGCGCGGTGCCTGCGCGGGTGCGGACGTGGTCCACGCGCACGGACCGCACGCCGCCGTGCGGGCCGCCCTGGCGCTCGGCGGCCGCCGGGTCCCGCTGGTCGTCACCTGGCACACCCGCTCCCACGCCGAGGGCGCCCGCCGCCGGCTGCTGCACCTGCTGGAGCGAAGGGCCGCCCGCGCGGCGGCCGTTGTGCTCGGCGCCTCCTCCGACCTGGTCGACCGGGCCCGTCGGCTCGGGGCGCGCGACGCCCGGCTCGCGCCCGTCGCCACTCCGCCGCCGCAGATCCCCGCCGCGCTGTCCGGCGACAAGACGCGGGCCGAACTCGGTGCCGTGGGGCGGCCGTTGATTGTGGCGGTCGGCAGCCTGGTGCCGCACCACGGCTTCGGCACACTGCTCGACGCGGCGCGAGCGTGGCGGCGGCTCGACACCGTGCCCCTGCTGGTCATCGCGGGCGAGGGGCGCGAGCGGGCGGCTCTGCAGCGGCGGATCAAGGCCGAGGACCTGCCCGTCGCGCTGATCGGCAGCCGGACCGATGCCACCGGACTGCTGGCCGCCGCGGACCTGGCCGTGCTGCCCAGCCGCTGGGAGGATCGCTCGCTGCTGGCCCAGGACGCGCTGCGGATCGGCGTGCCGCTGGTGGCCACCGCGGTCGGCGGAGTGCCCGAACTCGTGGGTGAGGCCGCGGAACTCGTGCCGTACGGGAACGCGGAGGCGCTCGCCCGCGCGGTGGCCCGGCTGCTCCGGGACCCGGCGGAACGGGACCGGCTGGCCGCCGCGGGGATCGCGCAGGCGGCGGGCTGGCCGACCGAGGACGACACGATCGCCCAAGTGCTGAGCGTGTACGACGAGTTGACGCAGCCGCTGGCGGTGGCCCGGAACCGCTGAGCCGGCGGCGTGCGGTCGGCCCTCAGGAGGCGTGGCGGCGGGCGCGCAGGGCCAGGCTCAGGGCGAGTACCGCCTGCGGGTCGTCCAGATCGGTGCCGAGAAGTTCACCGATACGAGCGAGCCGGTTGTAGAGCGTCTGCCGGTTCAGATGCAGTTCGCGTGCCGTCTCCGCCTTGCGGCCCGCGTGCGCGAGGTAGGTCTCAAGGGTGGGCAGCAGCGGCGGGCGCGAGGTGCGGTCGTGGTCGCGCAGCGGGCCGATCGCCCGCTCGACGAACGCCGCCAGATCCGGGTGGTCCCGCAACCGCCAGAGCAGCAGATCGATATCGAGGCGCCGGGCGTCGTACCAGGGCCGGTCACCGAGCCCCTGCGCCGCGGTGGCCGTCTCCGCCGCGTGCCGGAGCCCCGCGCCGGCCGTCGCCCAGCTGCCCGCCACCCCGACCACCACGACCGGGGGATGGGAACCCGCCCGTTCGAGCCCGGCCCGCTCCACCCCGGCCCGCAGCGCCGCGGCGACCCGGTCGGCCACCGCCGTGCGCTCCGTCTCGGTCCGCAGCGCCAGCAGCAGCGGCACCCGGCCCTCCACCGGCCGCACCCCGAGCAGCACCGGCACCCCCACCGAGGACAGCTCCTCCAGGACCGCGCGGGCCAGCAGCGCCCAGTTGCCGGACGGGGACAGCTCGGGGGCCAGCCGCATCACCACGGGCAGCAGCGGCATCTCGCCCGGTTTGAAGCCCAGCACCCGGGCCTGGGCCGGGGCGTCCTCCGGAGCGATCCGGCCCTCCGCCAGATCCGTCAGGAAGTCGCCCCGGCCGCGCGCCGCGAGCTCCTCCTCCTGCCTGGCCTGCATCAGCACCACCGCGAGCAGGCCCGCCGCGCGCTCCGCCGCCATCCGGTGCACCGTCAGCAGCGGACCGTCCACGGCCAGCAGCACCAGCCTGGCCCGTACCGAACCGGTCCCAGGTCCGCCGCCCGGCACATCCGCCAGCACCGCGCCGACGGGCGGCGACTCGCGGGCCGCCCGGCCGCCGCGCATTCCGTCCCAGACCTGGAGCGGATCGGCGGAGATCGGGCCCGACTCGGTGCCGGCCGCGTACAGGAGCTGGCCGTCGGCCGTCTCCAGGAACACCGGGTTGGCGGTGAAGTCCGCCAGGATGCCGAGGACCTGGGGTACCCCGCCGCCGCCGAGCAGTGCCTGGGTGCAGCGCCGGTGGACCTCCTCGGCCTGCTGGAGCAGCGCGTAGTGACCGTTGACGATCTCGGTGTGGACCTCCTCGGTCACCGTCACGAACGGCACCTCGCGGTGCAGCTGCACCAGCGGCAGTCCGGCGGCGCGTGCGGCGTCCACTATCGAGGCGGGCAGCCGGCTGAAACGCGGACCGAGCTCCACCACCAGGGCGGCGATGCCCCGGTCGGCGAGCCTGCGGACGAACGCGCGCTGCTCGGCCGGGCGGGTACCGAGCCCCAGACCGGTGGTCAGGAGCAGCTCGCCGCCCTTGAGCAGCGAGGCGATGTTGGGGACCTCGCCCGCGTGCACCCAGCGCACCGTGCGGCTGAGCCGGTCGGCGCCGGACACCACCTCGGGGAGCCCGCCGCGCAGCCCCGGCAGCTCCAGGGCACGCTGCACGGTGATACCGCCTTGGGTCTCCATCGACTCGGGCCTTTCGTTCGGATCAGGCTGGATCAGGGGGCGGGGCCTGGTGCCGTGCATCGCGATGCGGAGATTGAGGCAACGCGGAGCGTTGTTGACTGACGACAATGCCGCGAGGTGCGGTGCCGGGGCACGCGAGCCCAGCCTGATCCAAACGAAAGGCCCTTGGGCCTCGCGCTTCGCTTCGGTCGGACCGGGCGCGCTTTTGCCGACGCCCTGGTCAGGAAGGTACCGGCCCGGAGCGCCGGAGGCACCGCCGGGGCGGCGGGCCGTTGACAGGCCGGGGCCCCGCTGCGATCTTGACCCTTCGGTACCGGCACGGGGGAGGACCCATGGACGACGCGGCACCCGCCTGCGATGACGGCCCGCCCGGCCCGCTCGTCGGCCCGGACTGGCTCGCCGCCCGGCTCGGCCGGCCCGGACTGCGGGTCTTCGACGCCTCGGTCGGCGCCCACCGGGAAGCCCCCGTACGGATTCCCGGGGCCCGCCCCTTCGACCTCGACGGCGCCCTGTCCGAGCCCGGCGCACCGCTGCCGCACACCATGCCCGACGCGGACCGGTTCACCGAGGAGATGCGCGCGCTCGGCCTCCACGACGGCGACGCGGTCGTGGTCTACGACGCGGTGGGTCTCTACTCCGCCGCACGGGCCTGGTGGATGCTCCGGGCGATGGGCCTCGACCGGGTCGCGGTGCTCGACGGCGGGCTGCCCGGCTGGACGGCGGCCGGACTGCCGACCCGGGAGGGCGCCCCCGACGGCCTGCCCGCACGCGGGGACTTCACGGCGGTGCCGCGCCCGGGGATGTTCGTGGACGCCGACGAGGTGGCGGCCGCGCTCACCGATCCGGCGGCCGTCGTGTTCGACGCCCGGTCCCGGGAGCGCTTCGGCGGCACGGCGCCCGAACCACGCCCGGGGCTGCGCGGGGGCCACATGCCCGGGGCGGTGAACCTGCCCTTCACCGAGGTCCAGCACGAGGGCCGGATGCGCCCGGCGGCCGAGCTGCGGGCCCTGTTCGGCGCACTCGCCCCGGGCCGGAGCCGGCTGCTGTTCAGCTGCGGATCGGGCGTTACCGCCTGTGTGCCCGCGCTGGCCGCAGCCCTGGCGGGCCGCGGCGAGTCCGCGGTCTACGACGGCTCCTGGAGCGAATGGGGACTGCCCGCGGAGAACCGTCCGGTCGTCACGGGCGGCTGAACGGGACCGGATGCGGCGAGCCCCGGAGGGGCCCGCCGAGGTCCGGGCCGTCAGCCCACGTACGCCCCGCTCGCGGTCAGCCGCAGTGCCGTGTCGATCAGCGGCACATGGCTGAAGGCCTGCGGGAAGTTGCCCACCTGGCGCTGCAGCCGGGAGTCCCACTCCTCGGCCAGCAGGCCCAGGTCGTTGCGCAGGGACAGCAGCCGTTCGAAGAGCTGGCGGGCCTCGTCGACCCGGCCGATCATCGCCAGGTCGTCGGCCAGCCAGAACGAGCACGCCAGGAACGCGCCCTCGTCGCCCTCCAGACCGTCCACACCGGCGTCCCCGCCCGTGGTCGGGTAGCGGAGCACGAAGCCGTCCTCCGTGGACAGCTCCCGCTGGATCGCCTCGATCGTGCCGATGACCCGCTTGTCGTCGGGCGGCAGGAACCCCATCTGGGGGATCAGCAGGAGGGAGGCGTCCAGCTCCTTCGACCCGTACGACTGGGTGAAGGTGTTGCGCTCCTTGTCGTACCCGCGTTCGCAGACGTCGCGGTGGATGTCGTCGCGCAGATCGCGCCACTTGTCCAGCGGCCCCTCCGCGTCCCCGGCCTCGATCAGTTTGATCGTCCGGTCGAACGCCACCCAGGCCATCACCTTGGAGTGCACGAAGTGCCGGCGTGGCCCGCGTACCTCCCAGATGCCCTCGTCCGGCTCCTCCCAGTGCTTCTCCAGGTACTCGATCAGCTTGAGCTGGAGGCCGGTGGCGTAGTCGTTGCGGGTCAGCCCGGTCATGTGCGCGAGGTGCAGCGCCTCGGTGACCTCGCCGTACACGTCCAGCTGGAGCTGGCCCGCGGCGCCGTTGCCGACCCGGACCGGGCCCGACTCCTCGTAACCCGGCAGCCACTCCAGTTCGGCCTCGCCCAGCTCCCGCTCGCCCGCGATCCCGTACATGATCTGCAGGTTCTCGGGGTCGCCCGCGACCGCCCTGAGCAGCCACTCGCGCCAGGCACGGGCCTCCTCGCGGTAGCCGGTGCGCAGCAGCGAGGACAGCGTGATCGCGGCGTCGCGCAGCCAGGTGTAGCGGTAGTCCCAGTTGCGGGAGCCGCCGATGTCCTCGGGCAGTGAGGTGGTGGGCGCCGCGACGATGCCGCCGGTCGGGGCGTAGGTCAGGGCCTTGAGGGTGATCAGCGAGCGGACCACGGCCTCCCGGTAGGGGCCGTGGTACGTACACTGCTCGACCCATTCGCGCCAGAAGTCCGCGGTCGCCTCCAGCGAACCCTCCGGGTCCGGGAGCGCGGGCGGTTCGCGGTGCGAGGGCTGCCAGCTGATCGTGAACGCGATCCGGTCACCCGGGGCGACGGTGAAGTCCGAGTACGTCGTGAGGTTCTCGCCGTAGGTCTCGGCCGTGGTGTCCAGCCAGACCGAGTCGGGGCCCGCGACGGCGACCGTGCGGCCGTCCACCTTGTGCACCCACGGGGTGACCCGGCCGTAGCTGAACCGCATGCGCAGCTCCGAGCGCATCGGCACCCGGCCGCTGACGCCCTCCACGATCCTGATCAGCTGCGGGGCGCCGTCACGCGGCGGCATGAAATCGGTCACCCGGACCGTGCCGCGAGGCGTGTCCCACTCCGATTCGAGGATCAGTGAGTCCCCGCGGTAGCGGCGTCGGTCGGCCGAGGCCGGTTGTTCGCCCTCGGGACGGGGCCCGAGGCGCCAGAAGCCGTGTTCCTCGGTGCCCAGAAGGCCCGCGAAAACGGCGTGTGAATCGAAGCGGGGCAGGCACAGCCAGTCTGCTGTGCCGTCCCGGCAGACCAGGGCGGCGGTCTGCATGTCTCCGATGAGTGCGTAATCCTCGATGCGCCCGGCCACGTGCATCTCCAGTCGAACGGCCATGTCGCCCCGTAGGGCGCTTACTGCGGGTCAAGAGGTCGTTGCTAGGGGTTGAGGTGGGGGAATCTGCGCGTCCATACCTCGCCCGGAGCGAGTGTCCGAGCAGGATACGACGCACCTGGGTGATCCGCGCGACGGTCCCGACAAGAGAGATGAGCCGAACGGGTGGGGCGTGAGAGACATGCGGGGATCGTGTGTGCTGACTGTGCCGGGAGTGGCCGGAAGCAGGCTCCCCTGGTCGCTGATACCCTGGTAGCCCGTGGACCGGTGGTCGTCTGGCAACAGCAGACGAGGCCCCCGAACCGCAGCGACGGCGCCTCCGGAATCTCCGGACGGCAAAGCCGGTACGCACCTCACGATCGCGACCACGGGAGCCCCCTTTGGCTATGCAGCCCACATCCACGACGACCAAGCACATCTTCGTCACCGGGGGTGTCGCCTCTTCCCTCGGCAAGGGTCTGACTGCCTCCAGCCTCGGTGCCCTGCTCAAGGCGCGTGGCCTTCGGGTCACCATGCAGAAGCTCGACCCGTACCTGAACGTCGACCCGGGCACGATGAACCCCTTCCAGCACGGTGAGGTGTTCGTCACCAACGACGGTGCCGAGACCGACCTCGACATCGGACACTACGAGCGCTTCCTCGACGTCGACTTGGACGGCTCCGCCAATGTCACGACGGGCCAGGTGTACTCGCAGGTCATCGCCAAGGAGCGGCGGGGCGAGTACCTCGGTGACACCGTGCAGGTCATCCCGCACATCACCAACGAGATCAAGCACCGCATCCGCCGCATGGCCACCGACGACGTGGACGTCGTCATCACCGAGGTCGGCGGCACGGTCGGCGACATCGAGTCGCTGCCGTTCCTGGAGACCGTCCGCCAGGTCCGCCACGAGGTGGGCCGGGACAACGTCTTCGTCGTGCACATCTCGCTGCTGCCCTACATCGGCCCGTCCGGTGAGCTGAAGACCAAGCCGACCCAGCACTCGGTGGCGGCGCTGCGCAACATCGGTATCCAGCCGGACGCGATCGTGCTGCGCGCCGACCGCGAGGTGCCGACCGCGATCAAGCGCAAGATCTCGCTGATGTGCGACGTCGACGAGGCCGCCGTGGTGGCCTGCCCGGACGCCAAGTCGATCTACGACATCCCCAAGGTGCTGCACTCCGAGGGCCTGGACGCATACGTCGTGCGCAAGCTCGACCTGCCGTTCCGGGACGTCGACTGGACGACCTGGGGGGATCTGCTGGACCGCGTCCACAACCCCGACCACGAGGTCACCGTCGCGCTGGTCGGCAAGTACATCGACCTGCCCGACGCCTATCTCTCGGTCACCGAGGCCATCCGGGCCGGCGGCTTCGCGAACAAGGCCCGCGTCAAGGTCAAGTGGGTCGCTTCCGACGACTGCAAGACCCCTGCGGGCGCCAAGAAGCAGCTCGGTGACGTCGACGCCGTCTGCATCCCCGGCGGCTTCGGCGAGCGTGGTGTGATCGGCAAGGTCGGCGCCATCCAGTACGCGCGTGAGAACAAGGTGCCGCTGCTCGGCCTCTGCCTCGGTCTCCAGTGCATCGTGATCGAGGCCGCGCGCAACCTCGCGGAGATCCCCGACGCCAACTCCACCGAGTTCGACGCCGCCACCGGCCACCCCGTCATCTCGACGATGGAGGAGCAGCTGGCGTTCGTCGAGGGCGCGGGCGACCTCGGCGGCACCATGCGGCTCGGCCTCTACCCGGCGAAGCTCGCCGAGGGCTCGCTGGTCCGTGAGGCCTACGACGGCCAGCCGTACGTGGAGGAGCGCCACCGCCACCGCTACGAGGTCAACAACAGCTACCGCGCCGAGCTGGAGAAGAAGGCCGGTCTGGTCTTCTCCGGGACCTCTCCGGACAACAAGCTCGTCGAGTACGTCGAGTACCCGCGCGAGGTCCACCCGTACCTGGTCGCCACCCAGGCGCACCCGGAGCTGCGCTCCCGCCCGACCCGCCCGCACCCCCTGTTCGCGGGCCTGGTGAAGGCGGCCGTCGCGCGCAGGACGGGCGGCGAGCCGGAAGCCACGCCGGGCAAGTAACGGAACCCCCGCAGGCGTTACGGTTGACCGGGGTACGCGTCCTTCGAGGACGCGTACCCCGGTCACTGCTTTTTGTGGGAGGACGTAGATGGGTTTCCAGGACACGCCCGAGGAATGGCCGGTCACCGCGACCGAGACCCCGTTCCGGGGCAACAAGACCAGCGTCCGCACCGACCAGGTGGTGATGCCCGACGGATCCGTCCACGGCCGCGACTACCAGGTCCACCCGGGTTCGGTCGCGGTGCTCGCACTCGACGACGCGGGCCGCGTCCTGGTGCTGCGCCAGTACCGTCACCCGGTGCGCCAGAAGCTCTGGGAGATCCCGGCCGGACTGCTCGACGTCCCCGGTGAGAACCCGCTGCACGCCGCGCAGCGCGAGCTGTACGAGGAGGCGTACGTCAAGGCCGAGGACTGGCGGGTGCTGACCGACGTCTACACCACGCCGGGCGGCTGTGACGAAGCCGTACGGATCTTCCTCGCCCGCAACATCTCGGAGGCGGACGGCGAGCGTTTCGAGGTCGCGGAGGAGGAGGCCGACATGGAGCTGGCCCGGGTGCCGCTCCAGGACCTCGTACGCGGTGTGCTCGCCGGAGACCTGCACAACAGCTGCCTGGTGGTGGGGGTGCTCTCGCTCGCCGCGGCGCTCGCGGGCGACGGGGTCGAATCCCTGCGGCCCGCGGAGGCGCCCTGGCCCGCCCGGCCGTTCGAGGCCTGACGGCCCGTCGGGGAGCCGGAAACGTCCCCCGGTCGGAAAAAACGCTGATCCGATCGGGGGACCTGTCCGCCGCGCTCCACCGGATTCACCCACCCGCCTCAACTACGCTCGGAATGCCCTGACCGGAGTCCCGGCGGGCGACGCGTGCAGCGAAGTGGAGCGTGGCCCGTGACGGATCAGGCGGTGGACACCAGCGACCCGGCCGAGGCAGCGGGGACCGAGGGGCCGGCCACCGTCGAGCCGTCTCAATTCTTCGGGCGTGAACGCGAGTTGAAGGAGCTCCGGGCCGACATCGAACGGGCCGGACTGGACACCATGGCCGGTCGCAAGAGCGGCCGGGCCCGGGTCCTGCTGATCGCCGGACGCCCCGGCTCCGGCCGTACCGCGCTGGCCGGCGAGCTCACCCGGCGGCTGCTCGGCACCGGCGACTACCCCGACGGCCTGCTCCGCGTCCGGCTCACCGAACCCGGCGGCGCCCCGGTCCCCACCGAACGCGCCGCCCGGCGCCTCCTCGGCCAGCTCGACATGGCGGGACCGCCCGGCGCGGACGAGGACGAGCTGTCCGAGATGGTCCGCGAGGCCCTCGCCGTACGCCGGGTCCTGCTCCTGATCGACGACGCGCCGGACGCCGAACAGGTCGACCCGCTGATCCCAGACAACCCGGACTGCCTGGTCGTCGCCACCGCGCAGGGCCCGCTGACCGGTATCCCCGGCGTCCGGCCCTGCACCATCGGCGGACTGGAGGCGGGCCCCGCGGTCCAGCTGCTCGCCCGCACCATCGGGCAGGTCCGCATCACCGTCGACCCGCGGACCGCCGAGACCCTGGCCGAGGAGTGCGGCGGCCAGCCCGCCGCGCTCGTGTTGGTCGGGGGCTGGCTGGCCGCGCACCCGACGGCCTCGGTGGCCGACGTCACCAAGCAGCTGCGGGAACTGCCGGACGACGCCGAGCAGCCCACCGGCGCCCGTCCGCTGGCCCGCGCCTTCCGGCTGGTCCACGACTCGCTGCCGGCGACCGCCGCCCGGATACTGCGACTGCTCTCGCTGGCCCCCGCCGGACTCGCCGACGCCCACACCGCGTCCGCGCTGGCCGGCTGCTCCGTCTCGGCCGCCCAGACCACGCTCGACGACTTCGTGCGCCTCGGCGTGCTGCGGAGCGACGAGGCGGGGCGTCAGCAGTACGAGGTGCCCGGCTGCCTGGCCCCGCTGCTGCGGGCGCTGCTGGCGGACCGGGACCGTCCGGCCGAGATCCAGCTCGCGCAGGCGAGGATGCTGGAGCGGACCGTGCGCCTGCTCCAGTCCTGCCGCGCGGTCACCGAGCCCGAGGGCTCCCCGGCCCGGCGCAGACTCGCCGGGCTGCCGCGCTCGCTGCGCTTCCCCGGCCCCGAGGCCGCCGCCGAGTGGCTGCGGATCCGCCGCCCCGCCCTGCTCGCCTCCGCCCGGATCGCCGTGCAGGACGGCGAACTCGACACGCTGGCACGGCGGTTGGTGGCCGCCTTGGTGCGGGCGCTGGCGGTGCACGAGGGCACGGAGGCGGCCGCGCCCGAGCTGTACGGACTGCACGGACTGGTACTGGCCGTCGCCGAGCGCCGTGAGCTGCCGCGCGAGCGGGCGGCCGCCCTGCTCAACCTCGCGGACCTGGACGCCGGCACCGGCCGGACCCGGGAGGCGCTGGCCCGCTACCGGGCCGCGCTGGACGCCGGACGGGCCGCGAAGGACCCGTACGCCACCGGGCGCGCGATGGAATCCGTGGGCGGCGCCTATGCGGAGCTGGGCGATTTCCACCGGGCCTCCGACTGGTACGGCCGGGCGCTCGCGCAGCGGCTCTCCCAGGGGGAGAAGGCCGACGAGGCACGGCTCTACGGGCGCCTCGGCACGGTCCACACCTACGCCGGGCGGTACGGCGAGGCGCTGCGGAACTGGCGCGCCGCGGCGGCCGGCTACCGCAGGCTCGGTGACCTGCCGGCCCAGGCGCGGGCGCTCAGCGAGGTCGCCCGGGTCCAGGAGTACGCGGGCCGTCCGCAGGAGTCCTTGCAGACCTGCCGGGAGGCCGTGCAGTGGGCGCGGCAGGCCAAGGACGTACGGCTGCAGGCCGCCCTTGAGCTGCGGCTGGCCGACACGCTGGACCGGCTCGGTGACCCCGCAGCCGCGGGGCTGCACCGGGGTACGGCCGACAGATTGCTGGGTGAGGAGAGTGCAGCCTACGAAATCCGTAGTGCGGCGACGGAAAATTAATGCTTTGTAAGGCTAGACAGCGGGAAGCCCTTCATTAGACTGGCTCTGCCGCGGGTGTTCGCGGTGTCTCCATTTACGCTGCGTCCATCCGGGTATGCATGGCTATGTCCGGGTGACCCCTCTGAGTCAAGGACCGTGATCGACGTGAAGGTCGGTATCCCCCGCGAAGTCAAGAACAACGAGTTCCGCGTGGCGATCACGCCTGCCGGTGTGCACGAGCTCGTCCGCCACCGCCACCAGGTCGTCGTCGAGGAGAGCGCCGGTGCCGGCTCGTCCATCACGGACGCGGAGTACGTCGCGGCCGGGGCGCGGATACTGCCCACCGCCGACGAGGTCTGGGCCACCGCGGACCTGCTGCTGAAGGTCAAGGAGCCGGTCGCGGAGGAGTACCACCGCCTCCGCAAGGGCCAGACCCTCTTCACCTACCTCCACCTCGCCGCCTCCCGCGCCTGCACGGACGCGCTGCTGGAGTCCGGCACCACCGCCATCGCCTACGAGACCGTCGAGACCGCGAACCGCGCGCTGCCGCTGCTCGCCCCGATGTCCGAGGTCGCGGGCCGGCTGGCCCCGCAGGTCGGCGCGTACCACCTGATGCGCTCGGCCGGCGGCCGCGGTGTGCTGCCCGGCGGCGTCCCGGGTACGGCGGCCGGGCGGGCCGTCGTCATCGGCGGCGGCGTCTCCGGCTGGAACGCCACCCAGATCGCCGTCGGTCTCGGCTTCCACGTCACGCTGCTCGACAAGGACATCAACAAGCTCCGCGAGGCCGACCGGATCTTCGGCACCAAGGTGCAGACGGTCGTCTCCAACGCCTTCGAGCTGGAGAAGGCCGTCGTCGAGGCGGACCTGGTCGTCGGCGCCGTGCTCATCCCCGGAGCGAAGGCCCCGAAGCTGGTCACCAACGAGCTCGTCGCCAAGATGAAGCCCGGAAGTGTACTTGTCGACATTGCAATTGATCAGGGTGGCTGCTTCGAGGACTCCCACCCGACGACGCACGCCGAGCCGACCTTCATGGTTCACGGTTCGGTCTTCTACTGCGTCGCCAACATGCCCGGCGCGGTGCCGAACACCTCCACGTACGCCCTCACCAACGCGACGCTGCCCTACATCGTGGAGCTCGCGAACCGGGGCTGGGCCGAGGCGCTGCGCCGTGACGCCGCACTCGCCAAGGGGCTCAACACCCATGACGGGCAGGTCGTTTACCGTGAGGTGGCGGAAGCGCACGGCCTCGACCACGTCGAACTGAGCACGCTTCTCGGCTGAGGGTCAACCCTCTCCGTCAACCTCGCGCACCCGGCCGGACCTTGCCGAGCAAGGTCCGGCCGGACGCATGCCGGGCCCCGCGCAACTCGCCTCGAACGTAACCCTTTAACCGATTCGTGCACCCGCGAAAAGTACGCCCGGAAGGCTGCGCGCCCTTGACAGCGGGGTGTTCGATTGCCGACACATCGGGCCGGGTCCGGCGGATTGTGTTGCTGCGAACCGGTGACACGCCATAGAGTCGCCAATCGTCGGCATGGTGCCACGCTGACCTATCGATAAGTTTCCTGGTCACGTCCAAGGAGGTAAGACGACTTGTGAATGAGTCGACATTTACTCCCGGGGGTGTTCAACCAGGGATGCCTGCACGGGGCCAGGGCCCGAACGGGCTGGAGGCTGTCGGCTCCGTCGCTGTCCGCACCTTCGCCACCCACCAGCACATGACGACAGCCCCCCAGATGATGGACGGCCTACACGTGAACGCCATGGCCGGCAACGAGAGTGGCCGGGACACCGCCCACTTCGCCGACTTCGACGAGACGCCCCAGGGGCGCTTCTACGACCCCGACGCCGAATACGAGCCCGATCCGGAGTACGCGGCCACTCTCGCGCCCGACGCCGCCCGGCAGCGCCGCGAGCGAGTCGGCCCGACCGGCCGGCCCCTGCCGTACTTCCCGATCCCGGGCCCGCTGACCGATCACGGCCCCGCCAAGATCATCGCGATGTGCAACCAGAAGGGCGGCGTCGGCAAGACCACGTCGACCATCAACCTGGGTGCCGCGCTCGCGGAGTACGGGAGGCGCGTCCTGCTCGTCGACTTCGACCCGCAGGGAGCCCTGTCCGTCGGTCTCGGCGTGAACCCGATGGAGCTCGACCTCACCGTCTACAACCTCCTCATGGAGCGCGGCATGGCGGCCGACGAGGTCCTCCTGAAGACCGCCGTGCCCAACATGGACCTGCTGCCGAGCAACATCGACCTGTCGGCCGCCGAGGTCCAGCTGGTCAGCGAGGTGGCCCGGGAATCCACCCTGCAGCGCGCCCTGAAGCCGCTGATGGCCGACTACGACTACATCGTGATCGACTGCCAGCCCTCGCTCGGCCTGCTCACCGTGAACGCCCTGACCGCCGCGCACAAGGTGATAGTGCCGCTCGAGTGCGAGTTCTTCGCGCTGCGAGGTGTGGCCCTGCTCACCGAGACCATCGAGAAGGTCCAGGAGCGGCTCAACCCGGAACTGGAGCTCGACGGCATCCTCGCCACCATGTACGACTCCCGTACGGTGCACAGCCGCGAGGTCCTCGCACGCGTCGTCGAGGCCTTCGACGATCACGTCTACCACACGGTCATCGGGCGCACGGTCCGCTTCCCGGAGACCACGGTCGCCGGCGAGCCCATCACCACGTACGCCTCCAACTCGGTCGGTGCCGCCGCCTATCGCCAGCTCGCCAGGGAGGTGCTCGCCCGGTGTCACGCCGAGTGAGTCTGCCGGGGGCCGACGAACTGTTCCGTACCACCGGGGGGATGGGGCTGCAGTCCTCGTCCCCCGCGGAACGGCGGCGCAAGGCGAACGGCGAGGCCGCCCGGGGTCCCGCACCGGCCGGCGGCGAGAGCGAATCCGGGGCCGACGCCCCGGCGCCGGGCTCCGAGGCCCCGGCCGCCTCCTCCGCGCCGGAGGAGCACTCGGCGGCCAGGGCCGACGCGGGAGACTCGCGCAGCCGCGGCGGTGAGAACGACCGGATGGCGGTGGCCGCCCAGGCCGGGCGCCGTCCGCAGCCGCCGTCCTCGCAGGAGCCGGTCCCGGCGCCCGTGGTCCAGCAGCAGCGCAGACGCGGTGGCGGGCGCGGCGCGAACCGGCGGCCCAGCGGCCGGGAGCGCCACGACGAGAAGATCACGGTCTACGTCTCCGCGGAGGAGCTGATGGACCTCGAACACGCGCGGCTGGTACTGCGCGGCGAGCACGGGCTGGCCATCGACCGGGGCAGGATCGTCCGTGAGGCGGTCGCCGTCGTCCTGGCCGACCTGGAGTCCCGGGGCGACGCGAGCATCCTCGTACGGCGGCTGCGCGGCCGCTGACGGGCCCGGCGCCGGTAGCCTGCCCCGGAGGGCGGGCCGCCGTCCGCCCGCCCCGTGTCCCGCCGCACCCTGGATCCCCATGCCCTCACCCGACGAGCCCGCCCGCACCTCCCGCCGCCCGCTGGGCCGCGGGCCGGGCGGCGGGCCCGTGCCGGTGCCTGTCCCCGAACCCGCGCCCGTCCCGGTGGCGGACCCGGACCCGGAACCCGTTTCCGTAGCGGACGCCGACCCCGCGCCTGTCCCCGAGCCCGTTCCCGTACCGGACCCGGACCCGGACCCTGAGCCCGTTCCCGTAACGGACCCCGGGCCCGTTCCCGTAACGGACGCCGAGCCTGTTCCCGCCCCGGAGGCCGACGACGGCCGGTTCACCGTGCGGCTGGCGAACTTCGAGGGGCCGTTCGACCTGCTGCTCCAGCTCATCTCCAAGCACAAGCTGGACGTGACCGAGGTGGCCCTGTCCAAGGTCACCGACGAGTTCATGGTCCACATCCGGGCCATGGGGCCGGACTGGGACCTGGACCAGACCACCGAGTTCCTCGTCGTCGCGGCGACCCTCCTGGACCTCAAGGCCGCCCGGCTGCTGCCCACCGCGGAGGTGGAGGACGAGGGGGATCTGGCACTCCTGGAAGCCAGGGACCTGCTCTTCGCGAGGCTGCTGCAGTACCGCGCGTACAAGCGCATCGCGGAGATCTTCAGCGAACGCCTCGAATCGGAGGGCCGCCGCTTCCCCCGTACCGTCGGACTGGAACCGCACCACGCGGAGCTGCTGCCCGACGTGGTGATCAGCATCGGGGCCGAGGGCTTCGCGAAGCTGGCCGTGAAGGCGATGCAGCCCAGGCCCCGGCCGCAGGTCTACGTCGACCACATCCACGCCCCGCTGGTCAGCGTGCGGGAGCAGGCCGGGATCGTGATGGCCCGGCTCCGGGAGGCGGGGGAGATGAGCTTTCGGGAGCTGACCGGGGACGCCCAGGACACCCTCACCGTCGTCGCCCGGTTCCTCGCGCTGCTGGAGCTCTACCGGGAGAAGGCCGTCGCCCTGGACCAGGACGAGGCGCTGGGGGAGCTGATGGTGCGCTGGGCCGGGGAGCGGGGGGCCGAGCCGGTCGTCACGGACGAGTTCGACCAGGAGGCACCGGACATGCGGGACGAGCGGCAGGACGTGAAGGCATGAGTGAGCAGGACGTCACCGGATCGGCCGTCGCGGGCCTCGATCTGAAGCCCGCCCTGGAGGCCGTGCTGATGGTCGTCGACGAGCCCGCCACAGAGGAGCACCTGGCCAAGGTGCTGGAGCGGCCCCGCCGGGCCGTCGCGGACGCGCTGCGGGAGCTGGCCGACGAGTACACCGCGCAGCGCCGCGGCTTCGACCTGAGGCTGGTCGCGGGGGGCTGGCGGTTCTACACCCGGCCGCAGTACGCGGCGGCGGTCGAGGGCTTCGTCCTGGACGGCCAGCACGCCCGTCTCACCCAGGCGGCGCTGGAGACCCTCGCGGTCGTCGCGTACCGGCAGCCGGTGAGCCGTTCCAGGGTCTCCGCGGTGCGCGGCGTGAACTGCGACGGGGTCATGCGGACCCTGCTCCAGAGGGGCCTGGTCGAGGAAGCGGGCGCGGAACCCGAAACAGGTGCGATCCTGTACAGGACGACGAACTACTTTCTGGAGCGAATGGGCCTGCGTGGCCTGGACGAGCTCCCGGAGCTCGCGCCCTTCCTCCCGGAGGCGGACGCGATCGAGGCTGAGACGCTAGAGGGTGTGCCGTCGTTCGATCCGGACGCACCGGACACCCCGGATACTCACGCAGACGACAAGACGGAATTTTGATGCGAAGCAGTGGCAGGAACAGCGGAAGCGGCAGCGGCGGCGGCAGGAGCGGCGGCGGAGCCAGCGGCGGCAGGAGCGGCGGAGCCGGCGGCGGAGCCAGGAGCGGCGGCGGCAGGAGCGGTGGCAGCGGCGGCCGGAACAACATCGGCACCGGCCGGAACACCAACCCGAACCCCCGGGTCTCCGGCTCCGAGCGTGACGACAAGCAGGAGCAGCGCCCCCGCAGGCCCCGCCCGGAGGAGCGCCGCTACGACGTGGGCAACGACAAGCCGGGCGGCGACGGCGGCACCCGCAAGGGCCGCGGCGCGGCGGCCCGCGGCGGCGCCAAGGGCGGCCCGAAGGCGGCCTCCGGCGGCTCGAAGAGCAGCGGCCGGCGTGCCCCGTACGGCGCCCCCGCCCGCCCGCGCGAGCTCGACGCCAAGATCGAGCAGCGCAACCGCGACCGGTACGCGAACAAGCCCGAGATCAAGACGCCCAAGACCCACCCGGGCGCCGAGCAGGAGGGCGAGCGGCTGCAGAAGATCCTCGCCAGGGCCGGCATGGGCTCACGCCGCGCCTGCGAGGAGCTCATCGAGCAGTCCCGCGTCGAGGTGAACGGCGAGATCGTCGTCGAGCAGGGCATGCGCGTCGACGTGCACAAGGACGAGATCAAGGTCGACGGTCTGACGGTCGCCACCCAGTCGTACCTGTTCTTCGCGCTGAACAAGCCGGCCGGTGTCGTCTCCTCCATGGAGGACCCGGACGGGCGCCAGTGCCTCGGCGACTACGTCACCAACCGTGAGACGCGGCTCTTCCACGTCGGCCGGCTGGACACCGAGACCGAGGGCATCATCATGCTCACCAACCACGGCGAGCTGGCCCACCGTCTCACCCACCCCAAGTACGGCGTGAAGAAGACCTACCTGGCCGCCATCCAGGGCCCGCTCCCGCGCGACCTGGGCAAGCGGCTCAAGGACGGCATCCAGCTGGAGGACGGGTACGCCCGCGCCGACCACTTCCGCGTCGTCGAGAACACCGGCAAGAACTACCTGGTCGAGGTGACCCTCCACGAGGGCCGCAAGCACATCGTCCGCCGGATGCTGGCCGAGGCCGGCTTCCCGGTCGAGCGGCTCGTGCGGACGTCGTTCGGCCCGATCCCGCTGGGCGACCAGAAGTCGGGCTGGCTGCGCCGGCTCACCAACACCGAAGTGGGCATGCTGATGCGCGAGGTCGGTCTGTAGGCCTCGGCTCCACCGCTGTACCGCTGTACCGCTGTACCGCTGTACCGCTTACGGCCCGTGGCCGGTTCCTGGACTCCGAATTTCGGACAGGAACCGGCCGCGGGCCTTTTGCTACCCGCGTTCGACCTTTATAGTCAAAATGACTATTAAGGAGGCTGGTGTGAGTCTCGCGGACGTCCTCGATCCCCTTCGGCAGCCCCTGGCGGCGGTCCTGGGCGCCCCGGCCGGCCTGCGTGACCGGCGACGCGGACTCGGCATCCGGCAGCGGGAGTTCACGGAGGCCGCGCCATGAATCGCTTCGCGCACGGCCTGGTGCCCGGCAAGTTCTATCCGCCGCACGCCGGCCACCACCATCTCGTCCGCACCGCACAGGACCGCTGCGAGCGGCTGACCGTGCTGGTGCGCGCCGCCTCGGGGGAGTCCGTTCCGCTCGCCGACCGGGTCGCCTGGATGCGCGAGGTGCACCCGGACGTGACGGTGGCCGGCGCCGTCGACGGCACCCGGACGGATCTCCACGACCCGGCGGTCCGGGACGCCCGCCTGGCGGTCTTCACCGCGGCCGTGCCCGAGCCCGTGGACGCCGTCTTCACCTCGGAGTCGTACGGGGAGGAGCTCGCCCGCCGCTTCGGCGCCGAGCCCGTCGCCGTCGATCCGGGCCGCACGGTCTTCCCGGTCTCCGGCGCTGCCGTGCGCGCGGACCCGGCGGGCTACTGGGACTTCCTCGAACCGCCGGTCCGGGCCGCGCTGGCCCGCCGGGTGGTCGTCCTCGGCGCCGAGTCCACCGGCACCACGACCCTGGCCCGCGCGCTGGCCGCCCAGTACCGCAGGCGCGGCGGCGTCTGGGCGCTCACCGGGTACGTCGCCGACTGCGGGCGCGAGCTCAGCGAACAGAAGCCGGCCGCGCCGCGCGCCCACCGCTCCCGCGCCCGGTGGGAGGACGCCGCCTCCACCGCCGAGGACCGCCCGCCGGCGGCCGAGGCCCAGAACGCCCGGGAGGAGGCGGCCGCCCGCACCGGATCCCCGGTGCTCGTCTGCGACAGCGACTCCTTCGCCGCCACCGTCCGGCACCAGCGGTACGCCGGCGGCCGCACCCCGCTCGTCGAGCGCACGGCCGACCGGGCAGCCCGTCACCTGTGGCTGCTGACCGACCACGAGGGCGTCCCCTTCGAGGGCGACGGGCGGCGCGACGACGAGGAGCTGCGGCCCTGGACGACCGACCGTTTCCGATCCGAACTCACCCGGACAGGAAGGAACTTCATCGAAGTCACCGGAAGCCGCCAGCAACGCCTGGCCACGGCGGTCGAGGCGGTCGACGCCCTGCTGGCCAGGGGCTGGCACTTCGCCGAGCCCCTTCCGGAGCGGCGATGAGCGGCGCCGCACCCGAGGGCTACGACCCGCACGCCTTCGAACCGTTCGCCGTCACCGTGGACCTGGCCGTCTTCACGGTCCGCGAAACCCGGCTGCACGTCCTGCTCGTCGAGCGGGGTGAGGACCCGTACAAGGGCCGGTGGGCGCTGCCCGGCGGCTTCGTCCTGCCCCGCGAGTCCGCAGAGGACGCCGCCCGCCGGGAGCTGGCCGAGGAGACCGGGCTGAGCCAGGACACCGTCCTGGACCTCCACCTGGAACAGCTCGCGACGTACAGCGACCCCGACCGCGATCCGAGGATGCGCGTGGTCTCCGTCGCCTACGCCGCGCTCGTACCCGATCTGCCCGAACCGCGCGGCGGCGGCGACGCGGCCAGCGCCGGATGGTGGGACGCCGGAGAGCCCGGCGCGCTCGCCTTCGACCACGACCGCATCCTCGCCGACGCACAGATCAGGATCGGCGCCAAACTCGAATACACCTGCCTGGCCACCGCGTTCTGCCCGCCCGAATTCACCCTGGGAGAGCTCCAGCAGGTGTACGAGACGGTCTGGGGCGTCGAGCTGGACCGGCCCAACTTCAGGCGCAAGGTCCTCACCACGCCCGGCTTCGTCCAGGCAGCACAGGGATCACCGCGCCGTACCGGCGGACGGGGAAAACCGGCCGCCCTCTACCGGGCGGGCGCCGCGACCGCCCTGCACCCTCCGCTGCTGCGACCGGAAGGAAGAAGTACGTGATCGTAACCAGGACCATCACCAAACAGGCCGCCACCGGCGCGCTGACCGGGCTCGCGCTCGGCGACGCGCTGGGCTTCCCGACCGAGTTCAACAACGTCCCCTCGATCCTCGCCAAGTGCGGGCCGTGGCGCCAGATGCGGCTGCCGAAGCCCGCGTTCGTCAGCGACGACACCCAGATGACCCTGGCTCTGGGGCGCGGTATCCGCGCCGCCATGGACCGAGGGCTGCTCACCCCGATGCGGCTGGTGCGCCCGGTGCGCGAGGAGTTCGTCGGCTGGTACCACTCGCCCGACAACAACCGCGCCCCCGGCCGCACCTGCATGACCGCCTGCCGGATGCTCGACAGCGACCGCGTCTGGCAGGAGGCCAGCCAGACCGGCTCCAAGGGCTGCGGTGCCAACATGCGGGTCGCACCGATCGGACTCGTACCCGGACTCAGCGACGAACAGCGCGCCGGAGCCGCCCAGCTGCAGGCGGCCCTCACCCACGGACACCCCACCGCACTCGCCGCCTCCGACCTGATGGCCCGCGCGGTGTACCTGCTGGCGCAGGGCGCGGACCCGGTCGGCCTGATCGGGCAGCTGCGCAGCTACGCGTACGAGAACAGCGGCACCTACCTCACGCGCTGGCTCGGGGACCTCTGGCGCTACGCCGGCGACTCCTCGCCCGAGCTCTACATCCAGCGGGGCTGGGAGGAGTGCCTCACCGCGCTGGAGCGCGTCCAGGACGCGCTGCGCGATCCGTCCCCGGAGAGCGATCCCTGCGAGGCGACCGGCGACGGCTGGATCGCCGAGGAGGCCCTGGCGACGGCCCTGCACTGCTTCCTGCTCTTCCCCGGCGAACCGGTCACCGCCCTGCGCCGCGCCGCCTGCACCCGGGGCGACTCGGACTCGCTCGGCTGCCTGACCGGTGCGCTCGCCGGGGCGCACCTGGGCTCGGGGGCCTGGCCCAAGGAGTGGTCGGAGCGGATCGAGTACCGGAGCGACCTGCTGTCCCTGGGGGCTCTCTGGGACTCCTGAGCCATGCTTACGGACATGAAGCGTCTCAAGGAAGCCGGGCTGCCGGTCACCGACCTCGGCCCGGTCGTCGCCGGGGAACGCCACCCGCTGCTGTTCGCCACGGTCTCCGGGGCGCATCTGTACGGGTTCCCCTCAAAGGACTCGGATGTGGACCTGCGGGGGGTCCACCTCCTGCCCGCGGCCGATCTCCTCGGCCTGCGCGAGCCCGAGGAGACCCGGTCGCGGATGTGGGACCAGGACGGCGTGGAGATGGATCTGGTCACCCATGACCTGCGGAAATTCGTCCGGCTGATGCTGAAGCCGAACGGCTACGTACTGGAGCAGCTGCTCTCCCCACTGGTCGTGCACACCAGCGCGGTCCACGCGGAGCTGGTGGCTCTCGCCCCGGCCGTCCTCACCCGTAACCACGCGCACCACTACCGGGGATTCGCCAACACCCAGTGGCGGCTCTTCGAGCGGACCGGTGAGCTCAAGCCGCTGCTCTACACGTTCCGGGCGCTGCTCACCGGCATCCACCTGATGCGCAGCGGCGAGGTACTGGCCCATCTGCCGGCCCTGCTGGAACGAGTGGCCGCGCCGGCCGCTCTGCCCGGCCTGATCGCGGCCAAGGCCGAGGCCGAGCACGGGGGAGCGGAGGGGGTGGACCGGGCGGAGGCGGCGCGGGACGTCGAGTCGCTGCACCGGGTGCTCGACGCGGCGCAGGAGGGCACGGCCCTTCCGGACGCGCCGGGCGGGTTCGACGCGCTGCACGAACTGGTGGTGCGGGTGCGGCTCGCCGGGGCCTCAGCCGGCTGAAGCGTCCCCGGCCGCCGCGGAGGCCCGCCGGGCGCGGATCAGGAAGTCCTCGATCCGCGCCCGGTCCGGCTCGGCAGGCAGCGGGGAGCCGACGGCCGCCGCGTCGTTCTCCTCGGCCAGCCTCTTCATGCGCCGCTCCACCTCCGGCCACGGCACCTCGCCCCGCCTGACCGCGAGCAGTCCGTCACGGGCCGCGCCCACGCCGATCGTGAGCTCGCCCGTACGCAGCAGGTCCCGGCTGCTCGTCAGCAGCCTCAGCAGATGCATGGCGTGCTTCCAGCGCGGCGCCCCGTGCTGCCGTACGTCCGCCTCCAGCTTCCTGCGCTGGCCCGTCGCGTAACGGACGAAGGTTCCGTGTGCCCGGAGGGAGAGAAACGCGCCGCGCAGCGAGAGCAGTTCGCGGCCGGTCGCGTCGGCGTGTTCCACCAGCGGTGAGTGCAGGCATTCCAGCACGTTGGGGTTGGCCCGCAGCGCCAGTTCGCAGAAGCGTTCCAGCTCCCAGGAGAACTGCTCGTCGGCCGGTCCCTCGACATGGGCCGGCGGCTTCTCGAACCGCCAGAACAGCGGGGTCGGTGCGAGGAAGACCCCCCGCCGGTCGGTGTCGCTGCCGTCCGTGGCCAGCCCGAAGGCGCGCGAGCCCATCACGCAGGAGTAGACGGTGTGGTCGCGCACCAGCGCCTCGCCGGACGGAGTGATCATGCGGGGAGGCTACGCGAGAGCCCGGGACGGCCGTTCCGGGACCCGGCGCCACCGACGCGTCTCACGGACAGGGCGGCCCGGCGCGGGACCCCGCCGCCCCTCTACGCTGAAACAGCTGAAAACCGGAACAGCCTGTACACAGGCAGCACGAAGCGGTACGGACAAGCGAGGAGCACGACGTGGCGGTACGAGCGGTCCGAGGAGCCGTCCAGCTGGAGCGGGACGAGGCCGGGCACATGGGCGAGCGGGTCGGCGCTCTCCTGACAGCCGTCCTGGAGCGCAACAGCCTTGTCCCGGACGACCTGATCAGCATCTGGTTCACGGCCACCACCGACCTGCACAGCGACTTCCCGGCCGCCGCGGCGCGCGGGATCGGTATCGTCGACGTACCGCTGATCTGCGCCCAGGAGCTGGACATCGAGGGGTCGATGCCCCGGGTGGTCCGGATCCTCGCCCACATCGAGACCTATCTCCCCAAGTCCGAGATCGCCCACGTCTACCTCGGCGCCACCGCCGCCCTGCGCAAGGACATCGCCCAGTGAGAAACGCCGTTGTCATCGGAACAGGCCTCGTCGGCACCTCCGCGGCCCTCGCCCTCGCCGGCCGGGGCATCACGGTGTACCTCGTCGACCACGACCCGGAGTCGGCCCGGACGGCGGCCGCGCTCGGCGCGGGCACCGACGAGGCGCCGGACGGACCGGTCGACCTGGCGGTCGTCGCCGTACCGCCGGCCCACACCGCGACCGTGCTCGCCACCGCCATGCGCGAGGGCGTCGCCCGCGGCTACCTCGACGTGGCCAGCGTCAAGGGCGGCCCTCGCCGCGAGCTGGAGGCACTCGGCGTCGACCTCGCCCCGTACATCGGTACGCACCCGATGGCGGGCAAGGAGCGATCCGGTCCGCTCGCCGCCACCGCGGACCTCTTCGAGGGCCGCCCCTGGGTCCTCACGCCGACCCGGGACACCGACACCGAGGTCCTCAACCTCGCCCTGGAACTGGTCGCGCTCTGCCGGGCCGTGCCGGTCGTCATGGACGCCGACGCCCACGACCGGGCCGTCGCGCTCGTCTCCCACACCCCGCAGCTGATCTCCTCGATGGTCGCCGCCCGGCTGGAGGAGGCCGACGAGACCGCGGTACGGCTGTGCGGGCAGGGCATCAGGGACGTCACCAGGATCGCCGCGTCCGATCCCCGGATGTGGGTGGACATCCTCTCCGCCAACCCTGGACCGGTCGCCGACGTCCTCGCCGGGGTCGCCGCCGACCTGGACGAGACCGTCACCGCGCTGCGCGGGCTGCAGTCCGCCGACGAGGACAAGCGCCGCGCGGGCACCGAGGGCATCCAGGACGTGCTCCGCCGGGGCAACGCCGGCCGGGTCAGGGTGCCCGGCAAGCACGGAGCGGCCCCCGCCTCGTACGAGATCGTGGCCGTACTGATCAGCGACCGGCCGGGCGAGCTGGCCGGGATCTTCGCGGACGCCGGCCGGGCCGGGGTCAACGTCGAGGACGTACGCATCGAGCACGCCACCGGCCAGCAGGCGGGCCTCGTGCAGCTCATGGTCGAGCCGAGCGCCGCCCCCGGCCTCAGCGCCGCACTGCGCGAGCGCGGCTGGTCGATCCGCCCGTAGCCCTTGGGGCACCGGGCCGGGAGGCAGTTGTCCACAGGGGTGGTCGGGCCCGCGCCGACACTCGGTAACCTTGTGCGGGGCGGGTTCGCGCGTCCCGTCCCGCCCATCCCGTGTACCAGGAAGGTGTCCACCACCGTGGAAACCGTAAGCGCCGCCGCCCGGACCGCCCCGGCCGCAGTGATCGTCGCCATCGACGGGCCCTCCGGCACCGGCAAGTCCAGCACGTCCAAGGCCGTCGCCGCCCAGCTCGGCCTGAGCTATCTGGACACCGGTGCCCAGTACCGGGCGATCACCTGGTGGATGCTGAACAACGGCATCGACGTGCACGACGTGTCCGCGGTGGCCACCGCGGCCGCCAAGCCCGTCATCGTCTCCGGCACCGACCCCGCCGCCCCGACGATCACCGTCGACGGCGAGGACGCCTCCGGCCCGATCCGCACCCAGGAGGTCACCTCCAAGGTCAGCGCCGTCAGCGCCGTCCCCGAGGTGCGCACCCTGATCACCGAGCTGCAGCGCACCATCGCCAGGGGCGCGGAGAAGGGCATCGTGGTGGAGGGCCGGGACATCGGCACGACCGTGCTGCCCGACGCCGACATCAAGATCTTCCTGACCGCTTCGCCGGAGACGCGCGCCGCCCGCCGCAGCGGAGAGGTGCAGGGCTCCGATCTCGCCGCCACCAAGGAGGCGCTGATCAAGCGGGACGCCGCCGACTCCGGCCGCAAGACCTCTCCGCTCGCCAAGGCGGCCGACGCCGTGGAGGTGGACACCACCGAGCTGACCCTCAAGCAGGTCATCGAGTGCGTCGTCACCCTCGTCGGGGAGAAGCAGGCGGCGAAGTGAGCCCAGCCGCGGGGGCGCCCACGCCGCGTGGCGCGGCGGTCGGGCGCTCCATCGGGATCGGGCTGATGTACGGGCTGTTCAGGCCCCGTGTGCTCGGCTCGTGGCGGGTCCCCGCCTCGGGACCCGTCATACTCGCGGTGAACCACTCGCACAACGTCGACGGTCCGATGCTGATGGGCACCGCGCCCAGGCCCGTCCACTTCCTGATCAAGAAAGAGGCGTTCGTCGGCCCCCTGGACCCGTTCCTGCGCGGAATCGGTCAGCTGAAGGTGGACCGTACGACCGCCGACCGCACCGCCATCACCCACGCCCTCGGCGTGCTGGGGGAGGGCGGGGTGCTCGGGATCTTCCCCGAGGGCACCAGGGGCGAAGGAGACTTCGCCTCGCTGCGCGCCGGGCTCGCGTACTTCGCGGTACGCAGCGGGGCGCCGATCGTGCCCGTGGCCGTACTGGGAAGCACGGAGCGCCGCGGACGGCTGATATCGGCGCTGCCGCCGCTGCGCAGCCGCGTCGATGTCGTCTTCGGCGAGGCGTTCGACGCCGGTGACGGCAGCGGGCGGCGCACGCGCAAGGCGCTCGACGAGGCGACCGTGCGGATCCAGGGCCGGCTGACCGGCCACCTGGAGCAGGCCAGGCGCCTCACCGGGCGCACTGGGTAAGACTTGAGTAGTGGACCGCGTGCTGCGTGGTCCATCGATGATGATGCAAAGAGGAACGGACTTCATGAACGACCAGATTCACTCCGACGGCTCGGACCACGAGCACGGAGCGCTTGGCGATGCCGAGTACGCGGAGTTCATGGAGCTCGCCGCGCAGGAGGGGTTCGACCCCGAGGACGTCGAGGGCGCGATCGGTGAGGCCGGTCACGGACCGCTTCCCGTGCTCGCCGTCGTCGGCCGCCCCAACGTCGGCAAGTCGACGCTGGTGAACCGGATCATCGGCCGCCGTGAGGCCGTCGTCCAGGACAAGCCGGGCGTCACCCGTGACCGCGTCAGCTACGAGGCCGAATGGGCGGGCCGCCGCTTCAAGGTCGTCGACACCGGCGGCTGGGAGCAGGACGTGCTGGGGCTCGACGCCTCCGTCGCCGCCCAGGCCGAGTACGCCATCGAGACGGCCGACGCGGTCGTCTTCGTGGTCGACTCCACCGTCGGCGCCACCGACACCGACGAGGCCGTCGTCAAGCTGCTGCGCCGGGCCAAGAAGCCCGTCGTGCTCTGCGCCAACAAGGTCGACGGACAGAGCGGCGAGGCGGACGCCACCGCGCTCTGGTCGCTCGGCCTCGGCCAGCCGCACCCGGTCTCCTCGCTGCACGGCCGGGGCACCGGCGACATGCTGGACGCCGTACTGGACGCGCTCCCGGAGGCGCCCGCGCAGTCGTTCGGCACCGCGGTCGGCGGGCCGCGCCGCATCGCGCTGATCGGCCGTCCGAACGTCGGCAAGTCCTCGCTGCTGAACAAGGTGGCCAACGAGGACCGGGTCGTCGTCAACGAACTGGCCGGCACCACCCGCGACCCGGTCGACGAGCTGATCACGCTCGGCGGCATCACCTGGAAGTTCATCGACACGGCCGGTATCCGGCGCCGGGTCCACCTCCAGGAGGGCGCGGACTACTACGCCTCGCTGCGCACCGCGGCCGCCGTCGAGAAGGCCGAGGTCGCGGTGATCCTGATCGACTCCAGCGAGTCGATCAGCGTTCAGGACCAGCGCATCGTGACCATGGCCGTCGAGGCCGGGCGTGCGATCGTGGTGGCCTTCAACAAGTGGGACACCCTCGACGAAGAGCGCCGCTACTACCTGGAGCGCGAGATCGAGACGGAGCTCGCGCAGGTCGCGTGGGCCCCGCGGGTCAACGTCTCGGCGCTCACCGGCCGCCACATGGAGAAGCTGGTCCCGGCGATCGAGACCGCGCTGGACGGCTGGGAGACCCGCGTTCCCACCGGCCGGCTGAACGCGTTCCTCGGCGAGATCGTCGCCTCGCACCCGCACCCGATCCGCGGCGGCAAGCAGCCCCGTATCCTCTTCGGCACCCAGGCGGGCACCAAGCCGCCGCGCTTCGTGCTCTTCGCCTCGGGCTTCCTGGAGCACGGCTACCGGCGCTTCGTCGAGCGCCGGCTGCGCGAGGAGTTCGGCTTCGAGGGCACCCCGATCCACATCTCGGTGCGGGTCCGCGAGAAGCGCGGCCGCAACAAGTAGCCGGCGGGCGGCGCGGCCCCGGCGCGGGAGCGCCCCGGCCGCGCCGCTGAGCGCCCGGACACGACTGAGCCCCGGACCACTCGGAGATCGAGTGGTCCGGGGCTCAGTCGTAGGGTCAGGCCCCTCGGGAGCCCGGCGGCAGCGCGGCCTGTACCCGCCCCGCGTGCCGTCCCACGCGCTGCCAGGAGCCGAGGCTGCCGGTGTGCGTACCGGGGCTGCCGCTGCCGTGCCCGGCGGCTGAGCCCGCGAAACCGCCCGCGCCGCCGTGCCCGGAATGGCCGCTCAGCGGGGCGCGGGAGCCGAAGAACCCGCTGCCGAAACTCGGGAGCCCCAGGCTCTCCTCCCCGGTCCGGTCACCAGGCAGCGCCCTGAACGAGCGGCGGTACTCGGAGTACAGCGCGTCGTAGATCGGGGTGCGGGACGGGCCACCCGATGGGTCCTGCGCGGGACGCATGGCAGGGATCGGGCTCGGACGCTGGTGGGAGGGGTCGTATGAGTGCACGTATGTGCCAACGACCCCGCCGCCCGTGAGATGCGGGCGCGCCGCAGAAATAGCTGTTGGCCCGGAGTGCCCGAGGTGCCCGGAGTGCCGGGACACGGTCAGGTACCGGCCAGCGGCATCGCCGCGGCGACCAGGATGCCGCCCGCCGTGGTCTTCTCCAGGGCGTCGCGCAGCAGGTCCTCGCGGGGCTGCTGGCCGATCGAGCCGGCCGGGGCCGCGTAGACGAGCACGGTCTGCGACTTGTTGACCGCGGCCCGCCAGCCCTCGGTCACCTGGAGTGGCGCGTGCGCCTGCCACCAGGCGACCGGGGCGCCGCCGCCGGTGCCCGGCTGGAGCACGGCGTGCAGCTGACCCATGGCGAGCAGGATCGACCAGCCGTGCAGCACCTCGGGGACCTGATCCATCCGCTGGACCGGGTGGAAGCCCTGCTCCAGCAGCAGTTGCAGGAACTCGTCGCCGCCGCTGCCGTCCGTGCCGGGCCGGGCGATCGCCCCGGTCGGTTCGACGACCAGGGCCGGGTGGAGTTCGTCGTCGATCAGGACGAGGCCGCTGGTGATCCCCAGCACGGCCTGTTCGGGGTTCGCCCCGCCCTGGGCCTCCTGCTCGCTCCCGGTGATGCTGCGCACGGCGCCCTGCAGCTGTTCCTCGGCCACCTGGACGACCTGGGAGGGGATGCAGGTCGCGTGGGCGAAGGCGAGGACCGCGGTCTCGTCACCGACGAACAGCACCGTGCTGGTGCGTTCCTGCTCGGAGTCGCCGGGGGTGCGGCAGGAGGTGCAGTCGTAACTGCCGGGGGCGTTGTCGCCGACGAGCAGCCGGTCGGCTTCGGCGTCGCCGATCTCGGCGCGTACGTCCTCGCTGACGTCGAGCATGCGCGGCACGGGTGGCTCCTCGAACTCGGTACGTGCGCCGGGCGGTTCCCGGCTCATGAAGAAGACAACGGGTGAGCCGCTGCCGGGGTCACGCGAGAATGCGAACGGAATCGAACCGGGGAGCCGACCGGTCGGCGATACGCCGAAAAGTCAGGAAATCGTCGGGAAATCGGGGCATGCGGGCGCGGCCCCGCCCCGGACCGGACGGTGCCGGGGACCTACGGGAACCCCGTCCGTGCCGCCCCGTCGTGCCGGTGGCCGCAGGGGCCGCCGCGATGTCGGAAAGCGGGGTGATTCGGGCCGCCGGCTATACGGCCGAACCGCGCGGCCGGACCCGGTGCGATGGTGTGGATATTGTGAGCATGAGATAAGGGTGCGATAAGGAAGGATGAATTCCTGACGGGTATTTCGCTTACGGGAGGATATTCGGGAGGGAAATCAACGGCGTCCGTGGAAGGAAATCCGGCCCGTTTCGCCGTCCTCTCCGCTGATCGTTTTCCGGCCTGTGCGATTACTGTGCGTCCAGTTCCGAATCGCGCGATCGGGTGACGGGGTACGGCGGGAACGTGTGTGGTGATCCTGTGACACAAGCGTGACCGGTGAGGGACGTGAGGATGCAGTGCGACCGGCCGGCGCCCCGGCTTCCGTCGCCGTCCCGGGCCGCCTACGGTGAGAGGCATGGCACCCATACCGACCCCTTCCGCCCAGCCCGACGACCCGCCCGGCGCGTATGTCGGCCTCGGCGCCGAGACCGCCGAACGCAGGGCCCGGGAGCGTGGCTGGACCACGGTCAGAGCCCTGCCGCCGGGCACCGTCATCACCATGGAGTTCCTGGGCGGCCGCATCAACTTCGAGGTCGACGGCGGCGTCGTGAAACGCTGCTGGGTCGGCTGAGCAACCCGTACGGCCCGCTGCCGCCCGGTGCGGGCCGCGGACATGGCTGAGGGCCCCGACCGGAGTCGGGGCCCTCAACCATGTCGGGGCCTTCACCCGTGCGGGCGAGTGCGTCCGCGCGTACCGGTCAGCCGCCCGCCACCGGCCGGGCCGGGGCCGTGCCGCCGCGCGGCGTGCGGTCCGCGTGCGGCGGGCGGCGGCTGCCCGCCGGGGTGACCGGGGTGCGTTCCGAGCGGGCCGGGTGGCCCTGGTGCACGGGGGGCGTGGTGTGGGCGCGCGGGCGGCTGCCCCCGGCCGTCGTGACCACCGCCACCGCCGCCGGGCGGCTGTCCGTGGCGGCCGGCGGGCGGACCTGGTCCCGGACCGCCTCCGCCGCGGCCGGCTGCCCGGCCGGAACCGGCTGGGGGTCGCCCGCCGCGACGGGCGGGGCCGGTACGAGCCTGCTGCGGGCGCTGAGCCGCTCCCGGGCCGCGAAGATCCAGTTCTCCGCCCGGGTGATCATCGGCTCGCACCACGGCAGGCCGAGCAGGATCAGCAGTCCCGCCGCCCAGCCGAGCACCACGTCGCTGAGCCAGTGCGTACCGAGGTAGACGGTCGTGAGGCCGACCCCGAGCGATACGACCGCGGACATCGCGGAGAGATAGCGCCTGGCCCGCGGGGTGGCGGCCAGGTAGGCGAGGATTCCCCAGGTCACGACCGCGTTGGCGGTGTGCCCGGACGGAAATATATCGCCGCCGGCGAAGAGCTCGGCCGATCCGATCTGGGTCGCGTAGTGCGGGCCGAGCCGGCCGAGGCCGTACTTGACCGCTCCCACCGTCGCGTTGAGCAGCAGCAGTGAGGCGCCCAGCGTCAGCAGGGGGCGCAGGGTGTGCTGCCGCCAGGAGCGCCACCCGAGCCAGCAGGCGACCATGACGGCGGTGGGTCCGCGCTGACCGAGTACGACGTAGTAGTCGAGGAAGGCATGGATCTCGGGCCACTGCTGGTAGGGCCGGAAGAGCATGACCTTCCAGTCCAGGGTCACCAGCCAGGACGACATGAGCACGGCAATGACGATGGCGAGATAGAACGCCAACGTCCCGCCGAAGAGAGCGATGCGGTGACGGCTCATCCGCGGTGTCTCTATCTTCGGCGGTTCCGGCTCCCGGTCCAGGCGGGCGAAGATGTCGGTACGCACCCAATCGACGTTACAGCGAGTGAGTGGGTGACCTGGTCGATCCGGCCGCTTTGTGATGACGATGTGATGTGGACTATGTCTCAGTGCGGCCGGTTTTCCCGGCCCGCCGGAGAATCCTGGATTCCTTCCGTTCTATTACTTCGGTACGTGCGCGGAGAGCTTTTTGGATATTGGCGTAAAAGCGCACGGGATATCGAAGTGCATTTACCGGGAGTGACGGAGAGGCGGAACGGACGGTATCGATCCGGTTACTCGACGCCTTCGCCCGCCCGCCGGCAAGCGCTCCGCACCGCTCCCGCGGCCCGTCCCGGGCGCCGCCGGACAGCCGGTCCGCGCAGGTCGGGAGGGGTCTCCCGGCGGGCCGGGCCGGCCGCGGGCAGTGGCGCACGCCACAGTCGGAGGCCGTTGGCGGTATGAGATGGACCACGTGTGGCCCTGTCGAACTCGCGTACGCTGACGCATCACTCGCCCGTCGATGCCGGGCCCGGAGGGACAGCGGTCGCTGGATCCCCAGCGGGCCTGCCGAGCGCGAGGGACCTTCTGGGAGGTAGATGCATGTCCGGGACGACCACAGCCCGAGCCCGCCTGCGCGCAGCCGCCGACGGTGCCAACCGATGGGTCGTCCTGGTCGTCCTCTGCCTCAGCCTGCTGCTCGTGGCGCTCGACGCGACGGTGCTGCACGTCGCCGTCCCGGCCGTCACCGAGGACCTGCGGCCAAGCGCCGTCGGCCTGCTGTGGATCGTGGACGCGTACCCACTGGTCTGCGCCTCGCTGCTGATCCTCTTCGGCACCCTCGGGGACCGGGTCGGGCGGCGGCGCGTCCTCCTGCTCGGCTACGCCCTCTTCGGAGCCGCCTCCGCCGTCGCGGCGCTGGCCGACAGCGCGGGTGTGCTCATCGCGGCGCGGGCCCTGCTCGGTGTCGGCGGCGCGATGATCATGCCGGCCACCCTGTCGATCCTCCGCCAGGTCTTTCCCGACCGGCGCGAGCGGGCCGTGGCGATCGGCGTGTGGTCCGCGGTCGCCGCGGTCGGCGCCGCCACCGGACCGGTCATCGGCGGCTTCCTCGTCGAACACTTCTGGTGGGGGTCGGTCTTCCTGGTCAACATCCCGCTGATGGCGCTGCTCCTCCCGGTCGGCCGGCTGCTGCTCCCGGAGTCCCGGGGCGGCGACGACGGCCCCTGGGACGTGCTCGGCGCCCTGATGGCCGCGGCCGGTGTGCTCGGAGTGGTGCTGGGTGTCAAGCGGGCGGGCACCGGCGAGGGTGTCCTCGGACCGGCCACGCTCGTCCCCCTGCTGACCGGGGCCGCGCTGCTCCTCGCGTTCGTCCGCCGCCAGAAGCGGCGCACGCACCCGCTGATCGACATGGGGATGTTCGCCAGGCCGGCCTTCTCCACCGCGGTGGGCTGCATCGTCGTCGCCATGCTGGCCCTGGTCGGCCTGGAGCTGATCGCCGTCCAGTACCTCCAGCTCGTCCTGGGCCTCAGCCCGCTGGAGACCGGCCTGCGGCTGCTGCCGCTCACCTTCGCCGCGATGGCGGCGGGAGCCACCGGTTCGTACACCCTGCGCCGGGTCGGGCCCCGCCGGATGGTCGGACTGGGCTTCGTCCTGACCGCCGCAGCGGTGCTGATGCTGACCGTGATGGGGCAGCACGACCGGCCCGGACTGCTCACGGTGTCCTTCGTCGTGCTCGGCTTCGGCCTCCAGTCCACGCTCTTCGGCGCGTACGAGTCGATGCTCAGCGAGGCCCCCGCGGACCGGGCCGGCGGGGCGGCCGCGATCGGTGAGACCTCGTACCAGCTGGGCGCGGGCATGGGGATCGCGTTGCTCGGCAGCGTCATGAACGCCGCGTACACCCCGGGCCTCGCGCGGCTCCCCGAAGCGGGCGTCCCCGCCGCCGCCGGAGCCGCCGCCTCCCGCTCGCTCGGTGAGGCCTACCAGGTGGCCGGGCAGCTCGGGGGGCCGCTCGGCGGGGTGCTGCGCTCCACGGCCCGGCACGCCTTCGTGCACGGGCTGCACATCACCCTCCTGGTCAGCGCCGCCCTGCTGCTGCTCGGGGCGCTCGCCGCGCTCCGGCTGCCCCGGGTGATGGAGTGCCCGCCGCCGATCGGCGAGCTCGGTGAATCCCCGGAGGGGCGCCGGGCCGCCGAGGCCCCGGAGACCGGGGATTCCCGCGGTCACCGGGGCGGCGAAGCGCCGGCGGCCGACCGGCCGGGGGCCCTGCTGCCGCTGCCCGGCGCGCGGCGGGCGGCGGAGGCGACCGGCTCTGGACGCACGGCACGCTGAGCCGTAACGTCGGCACGACGCCCGTAACTAACACTGCTAGTTTCCGGTGCCGGGCCGTAACGTCGGCACGACGCCGTAACCCGCTCCGCTGGTTTCCGGCGTCCCGTACGACCTCTCCGTACCGTTGCGAGCCGCCGGAGGCACATCCTCATGTCCACCGCTCCGCCCTCGAAGCTCCCGCCCTTCGACCCACGCGACCCCATCGGCATCGACGACCTCCTGAGCCCGGAGGACCTGGCGATCCGCGACACCGTCCGGGCCTGGGCCGCCGACCGCGTCCTGCCGCACATCGCGCAGTGGTACGAGGACGGCGAACTGCCCGGCATCCGCGAGCTGGCCCGCGAACTCGGCTCGCTCGGCGCCCTCGGCATGTCTCTGCAGGGCTACGGCTGCGCGGGCGCCACCGCCGTCCAGTACGGGCTGGCCTGCCTGGAGCTCGAAGCGGCCGACTCCGGCATCCGCTCACTCGTCTCCGTACAGGGCTCCCTCGCCATGTACGCGATCCACCGCTTCGGCTCCGAGGAGCAGAAGCAGCGGTGGCTGCCGGGCATGGCGGCGGGGGAGATCATCGGCTGCTTCGGCCTGACCGAGCCGGACCACGGCTCGGACCCGGCCGGCATGCGCACCCACGCCAAGCGCGACGGCGAGGACTGGGTGCTCAGCGGCCGCAAGATGTGGATCACCAACGGCTCGGTCGCCGGGGTCGCCGTCGTCTGGGCGCAGACCGACGACGGGTCCGCCGGCACCGGCATCCGGGGATTCGTGGTGCCCACCGACGCGCCCGGCTTCTCCGCGCCCGAGATCAGGCACAAGTGGTCCCTGCGCGCCTCGGTCACCAGTGAACTGGTCCTCGACGGGGTACGGCTGCCCGCCGACGCGGTGCTGCCCGGAGCCACCGGTCTGCGCGGGCCGCTCAGCTGTCTCAGTCACGCGCGCTACGGCATCGTCTGGGGAGCCATGGGCGCCGCACGGGCCAGCTTCGAGGCGGCCGTCGACTACGCGCGGACCCGGGAGCAGTTCGGGAAGCCGATCGGCGGCTTCCAGCTCACCCAGGCCAAGCTCGCGGACATGGCCGTCGAACTCCACAAGGGCATCCTGCTCGCCCACCACCTGGGCCGCCGGATGGACGCGGGCAGGCTCCGCCCGGAACAGGTCAGCTTCGGCAAGCTGAACAACGTGCGGGAGGCCATCGAGATCTGCCGCACCTCGCGCACCATCCTCGGCGCCAACGGGATCTCGCTGGAGTACCCGGTGATGCGGCACGCAACGAACCTGGAATCGGTGCTCACCTACGAGGGAACCGTGGAGATGCACCAGCTGGTGCTGGGCAAGGCGCTCACCGGTCTGGACGCGTTCCGGTAGTCCGGAACAACGGCCCGACCGATTCGGTGAGCGCCCCGCTCAGCTCTGGTTGAAGAAGCCGTCGGCCGGCCGGCCGGCGGCTTCGCCGTTGACCACCTGGGTGTCCGCGGGGGTCAGCAGGAAGACCCGGGTGGCGACGCGGTCGATGGACCCGCGCAGTCCGAAGATCAGCCCTGCCGCGAAATCCACCACGCGCTTGGCGTCGGCGGAGTCCATGGAGGTGAGGTTCATGATCACCGGGACGCCGTCCCGGAAGAGCTCACCGATGCTCCGGGCGTCCCGGAAGCTGTCCGGGGTCACGGTGGCGATCCGGCGGCCCGTCTCCTCGGCCGCCTCGGACGCCACCCGCACCCGCGGATCGGTCACCCAGGCCTGTCCGGTCCCGGTCCGTGCACCCTCGGAGTAATCGTCGTCGTCGTAGTACCGCTCGTCGTTGTCCTCTACGAGGCCCAGCCAGGCACTCGCCTTGCGCACCGATCCCATGGACGCCTCCTCTCACCGCGGTTCCTTGGCGTTCCGCATCTCTCTCGTATCCCTATGGTCGTCCATGATGCGGATCGTGCGCCAAGGGGATAGGCGGCGCGCAGGCCATTCGTGACGGTACTGGTGCAGAGGATATGGCGATTCGTCAAGGTTCCTCCTGCTAAAGGACCCTGGAGAAAGAAAATATGATGCTCCGGGCCGTACGGGTGACATGGGGGACGTACGGGTGAACGGGGCGCTCGATACGATGCACGGCGCGCCCTCGCCCCAGCGCGGCGCACAGCTGAACGAGACCCGGGGGATCGTCGTGTTCGGAATAGTCAGGCCCTGTGTCCACCGGCTGTCGGACGGGCTCAGGGCCGAGTGGATGGCCCATCTCTGCGGGCTCTGTCTGGCACTCCGGTCCGATCACGGACAGTTCGCCCGTATCGTGACGAACTATGACGGCCTGATCATCTCGGTCCTGACGGAGGCTCAGACCGAGCGCACCCCCGCGCAGCGCCGCAGGGCGGGCCCCTGCCCGCTGCGCGCCATGCGGACCGCCCCGGTCGCGCGGGGCGAGGGGGCCAGGCTGGCGGCCGCCGTCTCGCTGGTGCTGGCGTCGGCCAAGGTGCGGGACCACGTCGCGGACCGGGACGGGCTGTTGAAGCGGCGCCCGGTCGCGGCGGCGGCACGCAGGGTGGCGGCGGGCTGGGATCGCGCCGGCGCGCGGACCGGCGCGCAGCTCGGCTTCGACACGGCGTTGCTCGTCGACGCCGTCGACCGGCAGACCGGCATCGAGCTGCTCGCCGGCCCCGGCACCCCGCTGCTGACGGTCACCGAGCCCACCGAGACGGCCACCGCGGCGGCCTTCGCGCACACCGCCGTCCTCGCGGGCAGGCCGCGGAACGCCGAGCCGCTGGCCGAGGCGGGCCGCCTCTTCGGACGCCTCGCGCATCTGCTGGATGCCGTGGAGGACCAGGAAGCTGACGCCGCGTCGGGTGCCTGGAACCCGCTCACCGCGACCGGCACCTCGCGCGCCGAGGCCCGCCGGCTGTGCGACGACGCGCTGCGCGGCGTACGGCTGGCGCTGCGCGACGCGGAGTTCACCGACGGCAGGCTGGCCCATGTGCTGCTGGCGCACGAACTGCGCCGCTCGGTGGACCGGGCCTTCGCCACGGACGTCTGCTCCCACCGGTCGGGCGGCCTGCTGACCGCGGGCCCCGCCGGCCCGGACGGAGCCGTCCGTCCGTCAGCCGATGACCTGTCGGCCGATCACCCGTCAGGAGGGGGCCACGCGGCGCAGTTCGGGCCGCCGCCGGGCAACCCCTACGCGCCCTCGGGGCCCGGCGCCCCCTCCGGCCCGCCGCAGCCGCCGCCGGAGCCGCCGCGCGACCGGCGGGGGCTCGTCGTGGGGTGCCTGGTGTGGGCCGGGCTGGCCTGCACCTGCCAGATGTGCTGCGGCACCTTCGACGATCCGTGGACCCGGCAGCGCCGCGAGGGGCTGTGCAACGACTGCGATTGCGGTGACTGCTGCGATAGCTGTGACTGCTGCGGCGACTGCTGTGACGGCTGCGATTGCTGCGACTGCGGCTGTGACTGCAGCTGCTGATGTGACGTCACGCCAGGCCCCTCGCGCGCACCCCCGGCGCACCTGATGGCTCGTCACCCGGGAGCCGGCATCACCTGATCTCGGGCGGCGAGATCTTCGAGGTCTCGATCGCCGACTCGTCGATGCCCCACTTCTTCAGGATCCGGTCGTAGGTGCCGTCCGCCTTGAGGGCGCTGACCGCGGCCTGGAACGCGGGCGCCAGCGGAGTGCCCTTCTTGAAGGCGAAGCCGACGTCGAGACGCGCGAACTCGTTGAGGAAGCGGACACCCTCCTGCTGCTTCACCGCGTACCGCAGCCCGTTGATGGTCGACATCACGATGTCGGTCCGCCCCTGCTGGAGCGAGCTCCAGACCGCGGCCAGGTCCGAGTACGTCTTCACGTCGTACGGCTTCTCGCCGGCGTCGGCGCACCGGTGCCGGTTCTCCTCCAGCGTCACCTCGAACGTGGTGCCCGCGGCGGTACCCACCGTCAGGCCGCAGAGCTGGGTCAGATCGGTGACCTTGCCCAGCTTGCTGTCGTCGCGGACCGCGAAGCCCTGACCGTCGTTGAGGTAGGTGACGAAGTCGATCGTCTTCCGGCGCTCGTCGGTGACCCCGAAGTTCCCGGTGCCCACGTCGTACTTCCCGCTGCCGAGCGCGGGAAGGATCGCCTCGAACGCGGCGACCTCCCGCTTCGGCTTCAGGCCGAGCACCCTGGCGACGGCGTCCGCGAAGTCGATGTCCGTGCCGGCCAGGGTCTTGCCGTCGGCCAGATAGGTGGCTCCGGGCGGGGTGCCGACGCTGGAGGCGATGGTCAGGGTCCCGGCGGAGCGGACGGCGGCCGGCAGCAGGCCGGCCGCGGCCTTGTCCCGCTTCACCCCCGACACCACGTCGGCCGTGGGGATCGCGTGCTCGGCGGCGGGACCGGCCTCGCCGGCGGGGGCGGTCGCCGGATCGCCGGAACCGCACGCGGTGAGAGCCAGCATGGCCGCGGTGATCAGCGCGAAGGCAGCGGTGTGCCGGGTACGGGGCATCAGGGAAGGTCTCCAGTTTTCGGCGGCCGGGGACGGGTGCGGGTGCGGTGACCGGCAGGGCTCTGCCGGTCACCGCACCGGGGCAGCGCGAGGCAGCCCGCGGCCGGGACGGAGGAAGACGTGCCGCGGCGTCGCGGGGCACGGGGTGATGGCGAGGGGAGGGGTGGAGCGCTGTCGCGTGCGCGAGGGCACACAGAAGGAAAGGGCTCTCGCGCCGCTCACGGCGCGAGAAGGGCGGGAACGCAGCGGGGTCAGCTCAACAGGAACAGGACCACACGCGACCGAAGTCGATGTGGGAGCGCTTGACCAGCCATTTCTGCGAATGCATGGCCCAAGTGGAACAGGCATCCGGTAGTCCGTCAACTGGCCCTGGGGGTACGGCTCACAGTGTGGACAGGCTTGACATCCCGTTGCGAACAGCGCTTACCTCGGAGGCGGACCGTGCTGAGGGGCCCGGCCCATGTCGTTTCGCGAGCTGTCGCGTTCCAGGCTGCTGTGTTTCCAGCTGCCGTACTCCGTGCCGAGGGCACGCCCCGTGTTCGATCACCGCATCCACGGAGCCCTCGCATGTCCGCACCGACAGACATCCTCCCGCCGGCCCGTCCGGCTCCACCGCTCAAGGACGACGGCACCGCCGCCGACCGGCTGCGCATCGTCCCGGCCCGCCGGACCGGTCAGTGGGCCGCCGCCGCCGCCGTACTCGTCCTGCTGGCCCTCGCGCTGAACTCGGTCATCCGCAACGACGCCTTCCAGTGGGACGTCGTGGGCGACTACTTCCTGACCACCGCCGTGCTGCGCGGTCTCTGGCTCACCCTCTGGCTCACCGCGCTCGTCATGGTGCTCGGCTTCGCGCTCGGCACCCTGCTCGCCGTCCTGAGGCTCTCCGCCAACCGCGTCCTCCAGGCCGTCGGCTGGGGGTACGTCTGGCTCTTCAGGTCCACCCCGATCCTGGTCCAGCTGCTGTTCTGGTTCAACATCGGCGCCCTCTACCCGGAGATACTCGGCGTCCGCACGGTGAACCTCCTCGGCCCCGTCACCGTCGCCGTCATCGGACTGACGCTCCACGAGGCCGCCTACGCCGCGGAGGTCGTACGCGGCGGCATCCTCTCGGTGGAACGCGGACAGCTGGAGGCCGCCCAGTCGCTGGGCCTCGGCCCGTGGCGGCGGCTGCGCCGGATCGTGCTGCCCCAGGCGATGCGCTCCATCGTGCCGCCCGCGGGGAACATGCTGATCGGCACCCTCAAGGGCACCTCGATCGTCAGCATCATCGCCGTGCAGGACCTGCTGTACTCCGTCCAGCTCGTCTACCACCGCACCTACCAGGTCATCCCGCTGCTGCTGGTCGCCACCCTCTGGTACGTCGTGGTGACCTCGGTGCTCAGCGTCGGCCAGCACTACGTCGAACGGCACTACGCCCGCGGCTCGGCGGACCCCCGGTGAACGGCCGCCCCTCGCTGGTCGTCATAGGCGCCGGACCGCGCGGCACCGGCCTGATCGAGCGCATCGCCGCCAACGCCCCGGAGCTGTACGGCCACCGGCCGCTGGACCTGCACCTCGTCGACCCGTACCCGCCGGGCGCCGGCCGGATCTGGCGCCACGACCAGTCGCCGCTGCTGTGGATGAACTCCATGGCGGAGGACGTCACCATGTTCACCGACGACACCGTCCGCCAGGACGGGCCGACAAGACCGGGGCCCGCCCTGGACGCCTGGGCGGCGGACGTGCGCGAGGGCCGGATCCAGCCACCCGGCGAGGCGGCAGAGCCCGGCCTCCGCGCCGAGATCGAGGCGCTCCGGGGGCAGGACTTCCCGAGCCGGCGGCTCCAGGGCGCCTACCTGCGCTGGGTGTACGAGCAGTCCGTGGCGGCCCTCCCGCCCTCGGTCACCGTCCATGAACACCGGGGCCGGGCGCTGGACGTCACCGGCCCGCCCGACGGCCCCCAGCGCGTCCGGCTGGAGGGCCGTGCCGAACCGCTGCTCGCGGACCTGGTGGTCCTCACCATCGGCCACCTGGACGCCGAACCGGACGCCGGACAGCAGGCCCTCGCCGCCTTCGCGGACCGGCACGGACTGGTCCATCTGCCGCCCGACTTCACCGCCGACAGCGATCTCAGCGCCCTGCCCGCGGGCGAACCCGTCATCGTCCGGGGCTTCGGGCTCGCCTTCATCGACCTGATGGTGCTGCTCACGGAGGGCCGCGGCGGGCGGTACGAGAACGGCGACTACCTGCCCTCCGGCCGGGAGCCCGTCCTGTACGTCGGATCGCGGCGCGGCGTACCGTACCGCTCCAAGATCGGATACGGCTGGCAGGGCGAACGGCCACCGCTGCCCCGGTTTTTCGGCCCCGAGCGGACCGAGGAACTGCTCAGCCGGACGGAACCGCCGGACTTCCGCCGCGATATCTGGCCACATATCGACAAAGAGCTCGGGTACGCCCACTACCACCAGCTCTTCACCGCCCACCCCGAACGCACCACCGCGGACCGGACCGCCTTCGAGGAGAAGTACGCGGCCGCCGAGCCGGGCAGCGACGAGCTGCGGGCCCTGATCGACGCCGCCGTCCCCGACCCGGCCGACCGGCTCGACATCCGGGCGCTCGACCGCCCGCTGGACGGCGTACGCCACCCCTCGTACGACGCCCTCCAGGAGGCGACCCGGGACCACATCGCCGCCGACCTCGACCGCCGGCACGACCCCGGGCAGAGCGAGGACCTCGCCGTCTTCCTCGGACTGCTCTCCGCCTACGGCCAGCTGATCCGGTTCGGCGACACCGGGGACTGGTGGCACGGCTTCTTCAGCTACCTCGCCTCCGGCCCTCCCGGCCCCCGGCTGCGGCAGCTGCTGGCGCTCTCCCGGGCCGGCGTGGTCCGCTTCCTCGGCGCCGGGATGACCGTCGGGACCGACGAGCGGCACGGCGTCTTCCGGGCCGGCAGCGCCACCGTGCCCGGCGAACGGATCGAGGCCCGCGCCCTCGTCGAGGCCCGGCTGCCCGACCCCGCGCCGGAACGCACCCGAAGCACCCTGCTGCGGACCCTGGACCGGGACGGGGCCGCCGCCACCGCCACCGGACTGCTCGCCGTCGACCCCGACGACGGCCGGATCCTGGACCGCGAAGGCCTCCCGCACCCGCGCCGCTTCGCGCTCGGCCCGCACACCTCCGCCCGCACCGGCGGCGCCTTCACCCGGCCGCGCACCGGCGGCCCGGCCTTCCGGCAGAACGACGCCACGGCGCGTGCCGCCCTCACCCTCCTGCGCGAACTCACCGGCAGCGACGGCTGAACCGATGACCGACACCGGCCCGCGCACCTCCGCCACGAACCGCCAGAGGAACCCATGACGACGACCAGCCCACCGAAGACGGACCCCGCCGACCGCGACCGGGGACAGGCCGAAGCCATGGTGGAGATCCGGGGCGTACACAAGAGCTTCGGCTCCCTGCACGTGCTGCGCGGGATCGACCTGTCCGTGCGCCCCGGCGAGGTGACCGTCGTCCTCGGCCCCTCCGGCTCCGGGAAGTCCACCCTGCTGCGCACCGTCAACCACCTGGAGAAGGCGGACCGCGGCTCGATCACCGTGGACGGCGACTACGTCGGCTACCGCCGCAAGGGCGACAAGCTGTACGAACTCCCCGAGCGCGAGGTGCTGCGCCGCCGCACCCGGATCGGCTTCGTCTTCCAGAACTTCCACCTCTTCCCGCACCTCACCGTCCTGGAGAACATCACGGAGGCCCCGGTCGCCGCGCTCGGCCGCCCCAAGGAGCGGGCCACCGCCACCGCGCACGAACTCCTGGACCGGGTCGGCCTCGCCGACAAGGCGCACGCCTATCCGCGGCAGCTCTCCGGCGGCCAGCAGCAGCGCGTCGCCATCGCCCGCGCGCTCGCCCTGGAACCGAAGCTGCTGCTCTTCGACGAACCCACCTCCGCGCTCGACCCCGAACTGGTCGGTGAGGTCCTCGACGTCATCAAGGACCTGGCGGACCGGGGCACCACGATGATCGTCGTCACCCACGAGATCGGGTTCGCACGGGAGGCCGCCGACACCGTGGTCTTCATGGACGAGGGACGCATCGTCGAACAGGGCCCGCCCGCCGATGTGCTCGACCGGCCCCGGCACGAGCGCACCCGCGCCTTCCTCTCCAAGGTCCTGTGACCCGGAACCCGGCCGGTGGAGCGTCGGCCGGGTTCCGGAACCTGACCCGAACCGTGCCGAAAGGGCCCGTACATGCCGCCGATCCGCCCACTCCACCTCGCCGCCGAAATCGGTGGTCCGCCCCGTTACGAGCCGGAGCACTACACCGCCCTGGCCCGGCTCGCGGAGCAGGGCGCCCTCGACTTCGTCACCCTCGGCGACTCGTTCGCCCGGCCCGGCCCCGACGCCCTCTCCGTGCTGTCCCGGGTGGCGCCGGCCACCCGCCGGATCGGGCTCGTGCCGACGGTCACCACCACCCACACCGAGCCGTTCCACGTGTCGTCCGCCGTGGCCACCCTGGACTGGGTGAGCCGGGGCCGGGCGGGCTGGCAGGCGGATGTGTCGACGACCGGCGCGGAGGCCCGGCTGTTCGGCCGGCGCCCGGCCGCGCCCGCCGCAGAACTCTGGCGCGAGGCCGGTGAGGTGGCGGACGCCGGGGCGCGGCTCTGGGACAGCTGGGAGGACGACGCCGAGATCAGGGACACCGCCACCGGGCGGTTCGTCGACCGGGACAAGCTGCACCACGTCGACTTCGAGGGCGCCACGTTCGGCGTCCGCGGACCGGCCGTCGTGCCCAGGCCCCCGCAGGGCCGTCCGGTCGTCGTCATCGACGGCACGGCGGAACCGGCCAGGCAGACCGCGGCGCGCCACGCCGACGTCGTCCTCGTCCGGGCCACCACGCCCGAGCGGACCGCCGGAATCCGCGACGACGTGCGCCGCCGCGCCGGGGCCCACGGCCGCGACCCCGACACCCTCCGGGTGCTCGCCGCGCTCACCGTGGACCTCGGGGACGTCGAATCCGCCCCGGAACCCGGTCTGGCGAGCGGACCGCCGCTCGCCGCGCACGGCACGTACTACCGGGGCGGCCCGGTGGACCTCGCCGACCTGATCGGCCGGTGGCACCGCGCCGGGGCCGTGGACGGCTTCCACCTCACCCCGATCACGCCCGGCCGCGATCTCGAACGGATCGTCAACGGCACGGTGGCGCTGCTCCAGCACCGCAGCCTCTTCCGCACCTTCCACCCCGGCGGAACCCTCCGCGAGCACCTGGGCCTGGCCCGCCCGGCCAACCGGTACGCCCGGGGCCGCGTCCTTCGAGGAGAACGGGCATGACGACCGCCCCGAAACAGCTGCACCTCGCCGCACACTTCCCGGGGGTGGACAGCACCACCGTCTGGGCGGACCCCCGCTCCGGCAGCCAGATCGACTTCTCCTCCTTCGAACACCTGGCGCGCACGGCGGAACGCGGACTGTTCGACTTCTTCTTCCTCGCCGAGGAGCTGCGGCTGCGCGAGCACAACGGGCTGATCCACGACCTGGACGTGGTCGGCCGCCCCGAATCCCTCACCGTGCTCAACGCGCTGGCCGCCGTCACAGACCGGCTCGGCCTGGCCGCCACCGTCAACGCCACCTTCAACGAACCCTTCGAGCTGGCCCGCAGACTCGCCACCCTGGACCACCTCAGCGAGGGCCGGGCCGGTTGGAACGTCGTCACCTCTTCGGACGCCTTCACCGGGGAGAACTTCCGCCGGGGCGGCTATCCGGACCGGGCCGGCCTCCCCCAGGTTCTCGGCTCCGCTCGGACAGCGGGGACCCCCCTCACCCGCGCCGCCGAGTTCGTCGCCACCGCCCGCGAGCTGTGGGACTCCTGGACCCCGGACGGGGTCCCGCGCCCCTTCGCCCACCACGGCGAGCACTTCTCCATCGAGGGCGAGTTCACCCTGCCGCGCTCCCCGCAGGGCCATCCCGTGGTCATTCAGGCCGGGGATTCCCCCGAGGGCCGCGAGTTCGCCGCCTCCGCCGCCGATGTCGTCTTCACCCGGCACGGCACCCTGGAGGCGGCCCGCGCCTTCTATGCGGACGTCAAGGCGCGGCTGGCGAAGTACGGCCGGGGACCCGACGAGCTGAAGATCATGCCCGGTGCCAGCTTCGTGCTCGGGGAGACCGACGCCGAGGCGCGGGAGAAGGCCGCCGCGATCCGGCTCCAGCAGGTCTCGCCGCAGAACGCGATGCTCGCCCTGGAGCAGGTCTGGGGCCGGGACCTCTCCTCCTACGACCCGGACGGGCCGCTCCCCGAGGCTGATCCGGTCCCGGATCCGGAGCTGGGCCAGGGCCAGGGCCGGGTGCGCCAGGGTGACCCGCTCGCCGTCGCGGCCCGCTGGCGCGCGCTGTCGCAGGCGAAGGGGCTCTCCATCCGGCAGACGGTCATCGAGGCGACCAGCCGGCAGTCGTTCACCGGCAGCCCGGCAACCGTCGCGGCGGAGCTGGCCGGATTCGTCGCCGCCGGAGCGGCCGACGGCTTCGTCCTCGTACCGCATCTCACCCCGGGCGGACTCGACGAATTCGTCGACCGGGTCGTCCCGCTCCTCCAGGAGCGCGGGGTCTTCCGCTCGGCGTACACCGGTTCCACACTCCGGTCGCACCTCGGGCTCGCGGAGCCCGTATGGAAAGGTTGAGCCCATGAGCACGGACGCACAGCAGCAGGCAGCGCAGGACTGGGACCGCTGGCACGAGGAGCGCACCGGCACGGTCTCGGCACCGTACGGACCGCTCTCCCTCACCGGCACGCACTGGCTCTCCGACTACCCGGATGGCCGAATTCCGGCCATTCCCGGGCAGTGGCGGGAGGACGGTGACGAGCTGGAGCTCACCGCCGGGCCGCAGGACGGGCTGACCGTCGACGGCAAGCCGTTCACCGGGCAGGTCCGGCTCGGCGCCGACCGGGGTCCGATCGACGGGTCACGGGTCGCGCACGGGGAGCGGCGGCTGTTCGTGCTGAGCCGCGAAGGGCTCTGGGCCGTGCGCGACTTCGACCCGGACTCGGCGGCGCGGCGGGCCTTCCGCGCGATCGAGGCCACGCCGTACGAGCCGCGCTGGTCGCTGCCCGGCACCTTCCGCCGGTACGACACCTCCCGCACCGTCCGGGTCGAGAACGCCGACGGGGTCGAGCGCGGACTCGGCCTCGGCGGGGAGATCGCCTTCGAGCTGGACGGTGCGGAGCACACGCTCCAGGTCGCCGTGGAGCAGGACGGCTCGCTCTGGGCGGTCTTCGCCGACGCCACCAGCGGGCACAGCAGCTACCGCTTCCGGTTCCTGCGGCCCGCCGCCCCGGCCGCCGACGGCAGCGTGACGGTCGATCTGAACCGTGCGCTGCTGCCGCCCTGCGCCTTCGCCGACCACTTCATCTGCCCCTTCCCGCCGCCCGGCAACACCCTCCCGTTCGCCGTCGAGGCGGGGGAGCGCAACCGGATCGACGGCTGAACCACCACCTCCACTTCCTCGTAGTCCGGCCCCGGCACGCCTCATCCGCCGGGGCCGGACGCATGGGTGCGGCGGGTGGCCCGTCGCGAAGCTCAGGCCAAGAGGCCCTCTTGCGCCGGAAGTTGACGCCTTGAATACTCCCGAGCAGCGCTTGTCAGGAGCACGGCAGGTTCGGAATGCGGACACCTCTGCCGTGCGGCTGACTGCGCCTCACCGGGTCCGGCCACCCCACGGGCGGGCCCTCAACCCCCCTCGGGAGGAATGACACGTGAGGATCAAGCGCACCACCCCCCTCAGCGGTACCGCGAGACGCAGCAGGGCCGTCGCCATTGCCGCAGGACTCGTAGCGGTCGCCGCGCTCGCCGCCCCCAGCGCACAGGCCAGCTCCACCGGAACGTACAGCGCGAACCAGCTCTCCGCCGCGAGCGACGCCGTCCTCGGCGCCGACGTGGCAGGCACCGCCTGGACCGTCGACCCTGCGACCAAGAAGGTCGTGGTCACGGCGGACAGCACGGTCTCCGCCGCGCAGATCCAGCAGATCAAGGACTCCGCCGGCTCCAACGCGGGCGCCCTCAAGATCGAACGCACCTCCGGACAGATCCGCAAGCTGATCTCCGGCGGTGACGCCGTCTACGGGCCGGGCTTCCGCTGTTCCCTGGGCTTCAACGTCCGTAGCGGCAGCACGTACTACTTCCTGACGGCAGGCCACTGCACCGAAGGCAGCCCGCCGTTCTACAGCAACTCGTCGAACTCGACGAGCATCGGACCCACGGCCGGAACCAGCTTCCCGACCAACGACTACGGCCTGGTGCGCTACGCCAACGCCTCGATCTCCCACGAGGGAACCGTGGGCAGCGTCGACATCACCAGTGCGGCCAATGCCACGGTCGGCATGTCCGTCACCCGCCGGGGCTCCACCACCGGCATCCACAGCGGCACCGTCTCCGCGCTCAACGCCACGGTGAACTACGGCAACGGCGACGTCGTGTACGGCATGATCCAGACCAACGTGTGCGCGGAGCCCGGCGACTCGGGCGGTCCGCTCTACTCCGGCTCCAAGGCGATCGGCCTCACCTCGGGCGGCAGCGGCAACTGCTCCTCGGGCGGTACGACCTTCTTCCAGCCGGTCACCGAAGCGCTCAGCGCGTACGGCGTCAGCATCTACTGACGGCCGGGCGGCCGGTTCCGTACCCCGGGACCGGCCGCCGCCTCGAAAGGCCAACTCGAACACCCCAGGGCGTGTTGTCGAACTGCCGTGGTCGCCCGGAGGGCGGCCCGGCGGTGTCGGGCGGGTGCTCCGGTGTGCCGGCCCCAGGCCCCTGTACTGGACGTACTGGGGTCCGGGGCCGGTGCGGCGAGAGCGTGTTGCACGGCGTCGCGCGACAGACGGCGGTTCGGCGGCACGCCCTGCCCCCGCCCGAACTCCGGGCGGGGGCTCCCGCTGACCCCGCGGCCTTTGAGAGGATGCGGCACAGGACGGTCGCGCAGGACAACGGGGGCGGACGCCGTGCCTCCCGGGGGACGCCCTCCGGGAACCCCCGGCTCAGACCTCAGGGGGATCCAGGTCCGTGAATCGCATCGGAGTGACCGGCCACCGCAGCATCCCGCAGGAGGTGCACGCCCATGTGCTGGCCGCGATGGGTGCGGCGCTCAGCGCGTTCGACGGCTCGGTGGAGGCACTGTCCAGCCTGGCCGTGGGAGCGGACCAGCTCTTCGCGGACCTTGCGCTCGCCCATGGCGCCGAACTCACCGCGGTCATCCCCAGCGGCGACTACGAGGCCTGCTTCGCGGACGGCGCGGAACTGGCCCGCTACCGCCGGCTCAAGGCCCGTGCGGTGCGGGAGGTCCGGCTGGACTACCCGCACTCCACCGACGAGGCCTACTACGCGGCCGGCGCCTACATCGCGGAGCACTGCGACCGGCTCCTCGCGGTCTGGGACGGGCTGCCCGCCCGAGGGCTCGGCGGCACGGGCGACATCGTCACCTACGCCCGCCGGCTCGGCCGCCCGGTCACGGTGATCTGGCGCGAGGGGGTCGTACGCGCCTGACCGCGCCGGGCGGCCGTCCGGACCGTCACATCTGGTGCCGGGCCAGCCAGTCGGTGTGCTGCGGGGAGACGATGCGTTCGGTCTCGAACACCGCCCTCGGCCACTGCCGCTCGTTCAGCGTGGTCTCCATCGCTATCTGCATCGACTCAAGGTCCTTCTCCACCAGGGAGTGGGCCGAGATCAGCGGGTGGTGGCGGCGCATCTCGGCCCAGGCCAGACAGGCCGCCGCGGCGGCCGACAGCACCCCGGTCAGGGCGAAGGACTGGCCCACGGAGAACGCCCGGAACAGGGCGAGGGCCAGGGCGAACGCCGTCAGCGTCGCGATGGTGACCGACCAGATCACGGTGGCCCGGCGCGACACCTCCTGACGCCTGCGGTACCAGCTGCGCTGTTCGATCAGCCGGTCCCGTACATATGTCTCCTTGCGTACGGTGAATGCCTTGTCCCGTAAAGCGTGCATGGAATCGGTGATGAGTCCGCCGGAATCGGCGGTGCGGTCGCGGGGGTCCGACCAGCCGACCTTGCGGAGCTCCTGCAGCCCCTCTTCGAGGCGATTGGCGAACACCGCCTCCGGGTGCTGGGTACCGGTGTCGAAAGGTGAGCCGTGCACCGAGTAACGCCAGCACATCGATTTGATGAACTCCGCCGCGGAGCGATTGAGTTGCCAATGCGACTTTGCTTTCCGCCGGGAGGTGAGGTACGTCGCGATCAGGACGCCCAGATACGCCAACGCCGCCGCGCAGTCCGAGAGTTGGAGCGTGCCGGCGACCTCGGCATGCCAGGGCAGCGCGGCCGGTACGGTGCCCCCCACCAGCAGTATCAGCTGCCATCGGGTGGTATTCACGGCCTCCCGCTGGCGCGCTACCGCGACGGCGTCCGTGTGGTGAAAGAGTTCGGGCAGATCAGCGTTCCTGAAGACCATGCTCTGCAGTGGTCCGGGAATCGCCGTCATGTTCACTCCCGTCTGCGGTTATGTTGTCACTCTGATGGCGGAATCTGTAGTTCCGCTCGGCCGGGGCAGGTCCCGTGCGACCCACTGCCGCCAAGTAGCCTGCCTCGGTTGCCAACCGAGGCCATGAGAGTAAAGTCGTGCCGCCGGACACTGCAATGGTGCAGGTACCAACGCTGGTTTCCTGTCCGGAACCATTCCATTGGAACGAATCCCCTCAAGGACGGCCGTGAAGACCTCTGAATCCTCCCTCTCCTTCGCCGTTGCGAAGAAGAGCCGTGTGCCGCTCACCGCGATCGACGCGCGTGGTGGCGAAGCTGCCAGGAAGCTCGGCCGGGTGCATGTCGCGTCCGCGGGCCGCATCGTCCGGGCAGCCACCTTCAACTCCTCCCTCTGAAAAGCCCTCCGACGCACCGACACGGAACACTCCACGGCCGCGGCCGGACTGCCGGATCACCCTTCCGGCCTGGCTAGACTGGTGGAATGACAGGACCCCTGGTCCCTTTCCGTGAAGTAGTCCTCAAGGTTCACAGCAGGTGTGATCTTGCCTGTGACCATTGCTATGTCTACGAACATGCCGATCAGAGCTGGCGAACCCGTCCGAAGACAATCTCTGATGAAGTCATCTTCCGGACTGCTCAGCGCCTGGCTGAGCATGCCAAGACACACGCACTGCCCTCCGTGTCAGTAATCCTGCACGGAGGGGAGCCTCTGCTCGCCGGCCCCGCACGGCTGCGCCGCATCTGCGAAGAGCTGAGTTCCGCCTTCGACGGCATCGCCGCGCTCGATCTCCGGATCCACACCAACGGCCTCCAGCTCAGCCCGCGCTATCTCGACCTCTTCCGCGAGTACGGCGTCAAGGTCGGCATCTCCCTCGACGGCGACCGCGCGGCCAACGACCGGCACCGCCGCTTCGCCGACGGACGCAGCAGCCACCCCCTGGTGCTCAAGGCCGTCGAGCTGCTCCGCGAGGAGCGCTACCGCCACCTCGACCTCGGTCTCCTGTGCACCATCGACATCGAGAACGACCCGCGCGCCGTGCTCGACGCCCTCACCGAGCTGGAACCGCCGCACATCGACTTCCTGCTTCCCCACGCCACCTGGGACGACCCGCCGCCGCGTCCGGACGGATCGCCCACCGCCTACGCGGACTGGCTCCTCGCGGTCTTCGACCGCTGGCAGGAGCTCGGACGGCCGGTGCCGGTGCGGATCTTCTCCTCCGTCCTGTCCACGCTGAACGGCGGGCCCAGCCTCACCGAGTCCCTGGGCCTGGCCCCCACGGACCTCGTCGTCGTCGAGACCGACGGAAGCCTGGAACAGGTCGACTCGCTCAAGAGCGCCTACGAGGGCGCGGCGGCCACCGGGTTCGACGTCTTCACGCACGCCTTCGACGAGGTCGCGGCGCATCCCGGGGTGCGGGCCAGGCAGCTGGGCCTGGAGGGCGTCAGCGACACGTGCCGCCGTTGCCCCGTCGTACGTTCGTGCGGTGGCGGCCTGTACACCCACCGCTACAGCTCCGCCCGGCCCGGCGCGGCGGCGCCGGCCGGGGGCGCCGAGGAGGGATTCGACAACCCGTCCGTGTACTGCCGGGATCTCGCCGCCCTGGTGCACGGCATCGAGGCCCGTACGCCGGCGGACTCGGCGGCACCCGCGGTGTCGGACCCCGCCGAACTGCTCGCGGCCCAGGAGGACCTGACCCGCACGCTGCTCGCCCGCCTGCACGGGGACCTGGACGGCCGGGGCGGCGAGCGGTGGGCCGGGGCCTGGGAGCTGGCGGCCGCGCTGGACGGCTCCGAGCGGGGTGCGGGCGGCCTGGACCACGTGCTCGCCCACCCGTACACCCGCAGCTGGCTGCTCGACGCGCTGGATGCCCTGCACGAGGAGCGGCCGGGGGCGGTCCGGGACGCGGCGGCCGGCCTGCCGGCCCGCCTCGCGGCCGCCGTGGTGCGGGCCGGACTCGACACCTGGGTGCCGGTGCCGTACCGGGACGGCGGGCTGTTCCTGCCCACCCTGGGGCGGCTGGCCCTCGGCGGCCCGGGGGAGCGCGGCACGGTCCGGGTGCGCGCCGCAGAGGACGGCTTCCTGGTCGCTCGTGGCGACGGATCGGGGGAGCGGCGGATCGCCTGGCCCGCACCGGCGGTCCCCGGCTGGCTCCCGGTGCGCGGGTACGCGCTGCCCGGAGGCGGACCCGGCTTCCTGGTCGACGACCTCGACCCGTACCGGGACTGCTTCGCGGCGCCCGCCGCGGCCACGCTCGACGCCGCCGCGGCGGACCGGCTGGCCGCCGCGCTCACCGAGGCCTGGGCGCTGATCGAGGACCGGGCCCCCGGGTACGGGGCACGGTCCGCCGGTACCGTGCTGACGCTCACGCCGCTGACCGGCCCGGAGCCGGGCGAGCCGTCCGTCGGGCGGCACGGGTACGGCGCGCTGGGCATCGGGGCGGACGACGGCGTGGAGACGCTCGCGCTCGCGCTGGTGCGCGGAGTACGGCGGGCCGGATTCCGGGCCCTCGTGGACGTCACGGATCTTTACGCGGCGGACGGCTCCTGGGAACATCGAATGCCCTGGCGGGAAGAATTGGTTCCGTTTTCCCGGCTGCTGGCCGGTACCTATGAACGGCTGGCGCTCGCGGCATTCGACCCCAGGTACCGGGACGGCGTACCGCAGGCGCTCGACACACTGGAGGGAGCGGCCGAACTCACCATCGGGGGGAAACGACTGCTCGCTCTGATGCGAAAAGAATTCTGAATACCGGATTCCGGTTCGAGGGGATCATGCGCGGAGTCCGGACAACTGGGAGGAACGGCCGCAGACCGATTTCGATCACGAGTGTGATCGATAGGGCCTGGGCATACATGACTGAAAAGTGGCGGTGAATGACCGAACGCCATGGGGGTGGAGCAAGGTCCGCTCCGGAATGATGAATTCGCTCGCATTCTCTTCACTCCTCGGGTGCGGGTGCTCACACAGGACGGGGGTCGTGTGCACGCGACGACGCAGCAGCGAGCGGCGGACCATCGGCCGTACTTCTTCTTGAGCTATGCCCACACACCGGGGTACGGCGGTGGAACGGACCCCGATATGTGGGTCGAACGGCTTTTCCAGGATCTCTGCGGTCATGTGATGGCCATGACCGATCTGCCGGCCGGCGCGCCGGCCGGGTTCATCGACCGTGAGATACGTTCCGGCGAGGGCTGGTCGGAACGGCTCGGTGAGGTGCTCGCCAGCTGCCGGGTGTTCGTCCCGCTGTTCTCCCCGCGCTATTTCGCCAGCGAGATGTGCGGCAAGGAGTGGTACGCCTTCGCCCAGCGCGCCATCCACTACCGGGCCCGCTCCAACCAGCCGGCGGAGGCGATCGTCCCGGCGCTCTGGGTCCCGGTACCGCCCAGCCAGCTCCCCGGGCCGGCCGAGCGATTACAGTTCAACCACCGTGATTTCGGGGACCGTTACGTCAGTGACGGGCTGTACGGACTGATCAAGCTCAGGCTCTTCGCCGAGGAGTACGAGCGCGCGGTGTACGAGCTCGCCAAGCGCATCGTCAGCGTCGCCGACACGGTACGGATCGGCACCGGCCGGCCCGTCGACTACCGGCTGGCCCCCAGCGCCTTCGGCGCGCCGGGCGGCGGAGCCGGCGGCCCCCGCCCGATGCAGGTCACCATCGCCGCCGCCACCCGCCACGACCTGCCCGAGGGGCGCGACGCCGACTACTACGGCGACAACCCGCAGGACTGGAACCCCTACCACCCCGACGCCGCCCGCCCGCTGGCCTATGTGGCGGAGGACCTGGTGCGCTCCCTCAACTACCAGGCCACCGTCACGTCCTTCGACGAGGAACCCAGCCACCCCGGCGGCAAACAGCCCCCCACCACACCCGAGATCCTGCTCGTCGACCGCTGGGCGCTCCAGGACGAGGACCGGTGCCGCAGGCTCGCCGCCTTCGACGCGGAGAACCGCCCCTGGGTGACGATGGTCGTCCCCTGGAACCGGGACGACCACCAGAGCCGGGCCGCGGAGGCCGAACTGACCGCGAAGCTGGAGCGGACCATGCCGACCAAGATGCGCCAGGGCCGGGCCTACTGCCGCGCCGCCGCCAAGGGGGTACCGAGCATGGAGGCCTTCGGCCAGATCCTGCCGCAGGTGGTCGAGGTGGCCGCCCAGCAGTACCTGAGACACGCGGCCGTCTACCTGCCCGCCACCGGCGGCGGAGGCCACAGCGAACGGACGCGGCTGATGGGACCCATGGCGCAGACCCAGTACATCCCCGAGACACATGACGCTGCGACGGACGCGGAGGACACGGATGACGGCCAGTCGTGACGGGCGCATCGTCACCTTCTACTCGTACAAGGGCGGCACCGGGCGCACCATGGCCCTGGCCAACACCGCCTGGATTCTCGCCGCCAACGGCAAACGGGTACTGGCTGTCGACTGGGACCTGGAGGCACCCGGCCTCCACCGGTTCTTCCACCCGTTCCTCGACCCCTCGACCCTCGGCGCCACCACCGGCGTCATCGACCTGATCACCGAGTACGCCTGGGCCGCCACCAGCCCGGTGCCGCGCGCCGACGACTGGCACCGGGACTACGCCCGGATCCAGCCGCACGCGGTCTCGCTCACTCCGGAGGCGCTCGGCTGGGAGTTCCCGCAGGGCGGAACGCTCGACTTCGTCTCCGCCGGACGGCAGAACCGCGAGTACTCCGCGACCGTCTCCACCTTCGACTGGGACAACTTCTACGACCGCCTCGGCGGCGGCCACTTCTTCGACGCCCTGCGCGACGACATGAAGGCCAACTACGACTACGTCCTCATCGACAGCCGCACCGGGCTCAGCGACATCGCGGACATCTGCACCGTCCATCTGCCCGACGCGCTCGTCGACTGCTTCACCCTCAGCGACCAGTCCATCGACGGCGCGGCCTCCGTCGCCCGGCAGATCTCCGAGCGGTACACCGGCCGCCCCATCTCCATCTTCCCCGTCCCGATGCGCATCGACGAGGGCGAGAAGGAGAAGGCGGACGCCGGACGGGCCCTGGCCCGGCTGAAGTTCGACCGGCTGCCGCGCGATCTCTCCGGCGACGAACTCACCGCCTACTGGGGCGCGGTGGAGATCCCGTACCGCCCCTACTACGCGTACGAGGAGACCCTGGCGACCTTCGGGGACGAGACGGGGCTCAGCAACTCACTGCTCTCCGCGTTCGAACGCCTCACCTCGGTCATCACCGACCAGCAGGTCACCGCGATGCCCCCGGTCGGCGAGGAGGTACGGCTGCGTATCCGCGACGCGTTCACCCGGCGCCGCCCGGCCCTGCCCGCCGACCTCTTCCTCTGCTACGTCGCGGAGAACCGGATGTGGGCCGACTGGATCGAGTCCGCGCTCACCCGGGCCGGGTTCCGGGTCGTGCCGCGCGACGTGTCCGCAGAACGGGGGCCCGAGGAACCGTCGGCCGTCACCGCGGAGACTGCGGCCCGCACCGTGGTGCTGCTCTCCAGCGCCTACCTCAAGTCGAGCCGCGCGGTGGGCATCTGGGACCGGGCCGTGGCCGAGGACCCGGGCGGCGGGCGGCGCCATCTGGTGCCGCTCAGGGTCGGTGACGTACGGCTGTCCGCGCCCTACATCGACCGCAACCCCGTCGATCTCTTCCGGCTCGACGAGGTGCACGCCACCGCGGCCCTGCTGCGGGCTCTGGACCGGCCCGTGCAGATCGCCGACGGGGTCTCGCCCGGACCGCGCTTCCCCGGCACCGTCCCGCGGATCTGGAACGCACCGCCGCGCAACCCCGGCTTCACCGGCCGCTCGCTGGTGCTGGAGCGGATGCGCGACCAGCTCGGCGGCGGCATGGCCGTCGTACTGCCGCAGCCGCAGACCCTGTACGGTCTCGGCGGCGTCGGCAAGACCCAGGTCGCCCTGGAGTACGTCCACCGGTTCATGGCCGACTACGACCTGGTCTGGTGGATATCGTCGGAGCAGACCGACGACGTGGTCGCCGGTCTGGCCGAACTCGCCGTCCGGCTCGGTGCCCAGGGCGGCGACGACATGGCGGCCGCCTCCCAGGAAGCGGTCGACCTGCTGCGGCGCGGGGTGCCCTCCGACCGCTGGCTGCTGGTCTTCGACAACGCCGACGACCCCGAGCGGCTGCGGCGCTACTTCCCGCAGGGCGGCTCCGGGCACATCCTGGTCACCTCCCGCAACCAGGCCTGGTCCCAGCACGGCGACGCCCTGCCCGTCGACGTCTTCCTGCGCGAGGAGTCCATCGAACACCTCCAGCGCCGGGCACCGGGTCTGAGCGACGAGGACGCCGCCCGGGTGGCCACCGCGGTGGGCGATCTGCCGCTGGCCGTCGAGCAGGCCGCGGCGTGGATCGCGGAGACCGCCACCCCGATCGAAACCTATCTGGAACAGCTGGCCCAGCAGGCCCCGGAGGTCCTGGCGCTCAACCAGCCGGCCGGCTATCCGGAGCCGGTCGCGGCGACCTGGAACATCTCCATCCAGCGGCTCAAGGAGCGCTCGCCCGCCGCGGTGCGGCTGCTCCAGCTCTGCGCCTTCTTCGCCCCGGAGCCGATCTCGGGGAACCTGCTGTACAGCAAGGAGATGATCGAGGCGCTGAAGCCGTACGACGCCTCGCTCCAGGAGAAGCTGGTGCTGGGCCGGGTGATCCGGGAGATCGGCCGGTTCGCCCTCGCCAAGGTCGACCAGGTCTCCAACTCCATCCAGGTGCACCGGCTCGTCCAGGCCGTCATCCGGGCGCAGCTCACCGAGGAGGAGCAGCGGGACGCCCGGCACGCCGTCCACCGCATCCTGGCGGGCGCCCGCCCCGATGACGACGAGCCGATCGACAACCCGGCCAACTGGCCTCAGTTCTCGACCATATGGCCACACCTGGGCCCGTCCGACGCACGCAACTGCCAGGAGCCGGAGGCCCGCAGGCTGCTGATCGACCGGGTCCGCTACCTGTGGAAGCGCGGTGACTTCAGGACGGCCACCACGCTCTGCGAGGAGCTGCGCGACATCTGGCGCGAGACACTGGGGGAGCGGGACATCCAGTACCTGTACCTCTGCTTCCACCTGTCCAACATCTACCGCTCGCGCGGCCGCTACGTGGAGGCCAGGGAGCTCGACGAGATCACCCTGGCGACCCAGCGGGAGGTGCTCGGCCCGGAGCATCCGCACACCTACATGAGCACCAGCAGCCTGGCGACCGACCTCGGGACGCTCGGGGAGTACACCCGGGCGATCGAGCTGGCGACCGAGGCGACCGAGGGGTTCAACCAGATCTTCCACGACTCGCACCCCAGGGCCCTGGCCGCGGCCAACAACCTGGCGTTCACCCTGCGGTCCATCGGCCAGTACGCCAAGGCCCGCGAGATCGACCAGGACGTCTTCGACCGGCGCCGCGAGGTGCTCGGCGAGGAGCACCCGTACAGCCTCTCCTCGGCGATGAGCCTGGCCCGCGACCTGCGTGACGTCGGCCGGTACGAGGACTCGGTGGGCCTGCTGAGCCGTACGTACGACAGCTACAAGGCCACGCTCGGCCGGTCCTTCCCCGGCACCCTCAGCGCGGCGAAGGCGCTGGCCGTGTCGCTGCGGCGGGCCGGGCGGCTGGAGGACGCCCGCCGGCTCACGGTGGCGACCAGGGCCCGGTACCGGGCCAAGTACACCTCCGCCAACCCGGAGTGGCTGGCCTGCGACCTCAATATGGCGGCCGACCTGTACGCGGCCGGCGAGGCCACCGAGGCCAGGGACACCGCCCGGGAGGTCGTCGACCAGTACATGAAGGTGCCGGGCGAGAAGCACCCGTACACTCTGGCCGCCCTGAACAACCTGGGCGTCTACCTGCTGGGGTCCGGCGCCGCGGAGGAGTCGGAGCAGGTGCTGACCCGTGTGGTCGCCTCGATGCGCGAGGTGTACGGGCCCGAGCACCCCAACACGCTCTTCAGCGTGATGAACCTGGCCAACACCACCGCGGAACGGGGCGGTCTGGACCTGGTGCTGACGACCGAGCGGCGGCTGACCGGGCAGTTCCGGCTGGCTCTGGGGGCGCATCACCCGGAGACGCTGGGCATGAAGTCGAACATGGCGGTGACGCTGGACGCCATGGGGCGCCATGAAGAAGCGCTCCAGGTCAGGGCGGAGACGGTCGAGGAGCTGTCCCGGCAGCTCGGCGACGAGCATCCGCTCACCCGGATCGCCCGGGACGAGCGCCGGTTCCAGCGCGAACTGGAACCGCTCGCGGTATGAGAGAGCCCGCGGCATGAGAATCTCCGCGGTATGACAGGGCGGGAGCGCCCGGCCGTCGCCGGACGCTCCCGCCCCGCCGCTCAGCTCACCGCTCGGCCGTGTCCAGCAGCCAGGTGAGGATCCGGGGGAGCGCGTGCAGCGCGTCGAAATGCGCGGCCGCCGGCTCCACCACGACGGTGGCGCCCGGGATGCGGCCCGCCAGCCAGCGGGTGTGCCCGACCGGTGAGAAGACGTCCTTCTCGCCGTGCCACAGCAGCACCGGACCGGTGATGTCGGCCGGATCGAACCCCCAGGGGCGGCTGAACGCGAGCGCGTCGTCGATCCATCCGTACGCCGAAGTGCGCAGCCCCTCACGGTAGTTGCGCAGCAGCATGGTGCGGACGCCGACGTCGTTGACCACCATCCGGTCGGAGTCGGTCAGCTCCCGGCGCAGATCGTCGATGAGCCGGACCGGGTCGCGTCTGATCACCGCGGACCGCGAGATGAAGGACTCCGCGAGCCCGTCCGGATCGTCGGCCGCCGTGGTGTACGCCGCCACGTTGGAGGCGGCCATCCCGTCGAACCAGTCGAGGCCGGCGGCGTCCCAGGGGGCCAGGCCCACCAGGGCCGCGGTGCGCGTGACCCGCTCGGGCATCAGCGCGGCGCAGGCCAGGGCGTGCGAGGCCCCGCCGGACCGGCCGACGACGGCGAACCGGTCGAGCCCGATGTGGTCCGCGATGGCCCGGACGTCCTCCACCGCGTCGGCGACGCAGCGGCCCTGCTGCCGGTCGGAGTCGCCGTATCCCGGCCGGTCGTAGGTGATCAGCTGGGTCTTGCGCTGGTACAGCACCATGCCGCGCGGAGCCGGACCGAGCCTGCTGCCGGGCATCCCGTGCAGCAGGAAGACCGGTCTGCCGCGGGGATCCCCCAGACGCTCCACCACCAGTTGCCGTCCGTCGGTTGCGCGCACGCGACTGCGCACTCCGCGCCTCCTTGTGTCCCTGCGGGCACGACGTGCCCGACTGCCCCGCTTTGATTCGATGATGGACCATCAATGCACGTATGGGGACTGCGCGTTGAACGATTACGGGGCGCGTGGAGGGGGCGCGCGGGCCGGGAGTCCGCCGGACGCGTCGGGAACCGGACGCGCGGGGGTGCATACCGGACAGCAGGGGGGTGACCGCCGGTACGTGAACACGGTGAGACCGAAGGGGTGTTGTCGTGTGTGCGTCCTGAGTTCGGCCTTGTGTGCCCTTCGCTCCGTCGGAATAGTGGGCGCCTCATCCTCCGCGTACGGGTGACCCCACATCACCCGTACGCGGCCCCCACAGGAGGTCGAAGTTGAAGCATCGACGCATATCCGGGAAGCGGGCAGTGCTGGCGGGTTCTGCGGTGGTCGCCCTGGTCGCGGCGGGAGCGACGTTCCAGAGCGCGAACGCCAGTGAAGGGACGCCCGAGGCCACCGCGCGGACGCTGACGGCCGACGCGGCAGGAAAGCTGGCGACCGGTCTGGGCAAGGAACTGGGCGGCGACGCGGCCGGTTCGTACTACGACGCCAAGTCCAGGAACCTCGTGATGAACGTGGTCGACCGGGCGGCCGCGGACCAGGTCGAGCAGGCGGGCGGGCGGGCCAGAGTCGTACCGAACTCGCTCGCGGAGCTGAAGTCGGCCCGCCGGACCCTGGCCGGCAAGGCGGCGATCCCCGGCACCTCGTGGGCCGTCGACCCGGTCAGCAACAAGGTCGTCGTCACGGCCGACCGCACGGTCAAGGGCGCGGACCTGGAGAAGCTCGGCTCGGTGGTCGAGTCGCTCGGCGGCAAGGCCCAGCTCAAGAAGTCCGCCGGGGAGTTCAAGCCGCTCATCGCGGGCGGCGACGCGATCTGGGGCGACGGCGGGCGCTGCTCGCTCGGCTTCAACGTGGTCAAGGACGGCGAACCGTACTTCCTCACCGCCGGGCACTGCACCGAGGCGATCTCCAGCTGGTCGGACTCGCAGGGCGGCGGGGAGATCGGCACCAACGCGGGCTCGGAGTTCCCGGACAACGACTTCGGGCTGGTGAAGTACACCTCGGACACCGCGCACCCGAGCGAGGTCGACCTCTACGACGGCTCCACCCAGCCGATCACCAAGGCGGGCGAGGCGACCGTCGGGATGACGGTCTCGCGCAGCGGTTCCACCACCCAGGTGCACGACGGCCAGGTGACGGGGCTGGACGCCACGGTCAACTACGGCAACGGCGACATCGTCAACGGGCTGATCCAGACGACGGTCTGTGCCGAGCCCGGTGACAGCGGCGGCTCGCTCTTCGCCGGTGACACGGCGATCGGGCTGACCTCCGGCGGCAGTGGTGACTGCTCCTCTGGCGGCGAGACGTTCTTCCAGCCGGTGCCGGAGGCACTGGCGGCCTTCGGGGCGGAGATCGGCTGACGCTCCTCCACGCGGCAGTGGTGAACGGCCCCCGGCGATGCCGGGGGCCGTTTCCGCTACTTCGCGCGCCGTGCCGCCAGACGTTCGAGGAGCGTCGCGCGGTGGCCGTCGTCGGCGGCCAGGCCGATCGCGGTCCAGGCCATGGCCAGTCCGCCGTCCAGGACCGCCCGGTCGGCGCCGGGGCCGGTCCCGTACGCGGTGAAGTCGGGGTTGTGCATGATGGCGTCGCCGCAGTCGTACCCGATCATGGGGTGGATGGTCGGCACCAGATGGGAGACGTTGCCCATGTCGGTGGAGCCGGCCCGCATCCCCGGCCGGTCCTGGATGGTGCGGCCGAGGTCGCGGGCGACGTCCCGGTAGATGCCCGCCATCGCCAGGTCCTGCCGCAGGTCGGCGTAGTCGTTGCCGACCGTCTCAAGGCTCAGCTCGGCTCCGGTGGCGAGTGCGCCGGCCTCGAAGCAGGCCCGGATGCGGGCCTGGAGCACGGCGAGGTCCTCGATCGTCTCCGCCCGGCAGTCGTAGTCGGCCGTGGTGCGGCCCGGAATGACGTTGGGGGCCTCGCCGCCCGAGGTCACGATGCCGTGGACGATCCCGCCGGGCGCCATCTGCTGGCGGTAGGCGCTGATGGCGACCTGGGCGATCATCATCGCGTCGGCGGCGTTGACGCCGCGGTGCGGCATGGCCGCGGCGTGTGCGGTGCGCCCGGTGTAGGCGACCTTCCAGCTGCTGATGGCCAGGGACGCCATGCCCACGGCGTCCTGCGGTGCGGCGTGGACCATCATCGCGGCGGCGACGTCGTCGAACAGGCCGGCGCGCAGCATGTCGGCCTTGCCGCCGCCGTACTCCTCGGCGGGGGTGCCGAGGAGCTTCACGGTCACGCCGATCTCGTCCGCGAGGGGCGCGAGGGCCAGTGCGGCGGCGGTGGCGGCGGCCCCGTTGACGTTGTGGCCGCAGGCGTGGCCGATGCCGGGCAGCGCGTCGTACTCGGCGCAGATGCCGATCACGAGCTCCCCGGAACCGGCGGTCGCCGTGAACGCCGTCGGCAGGTCCGCGACGCCGCGGGTCACGTCGAAGCCGCCGCGCTCCAGCTCGTCGGCGATCTTGCGGGCGGACTCGTGCTCCTCGTAGGCGAGTTCGGGTTCGGCGTGCAGGCTGTGGCTCAGCGCGGTCATCCGGTCCCGGGAGGCGGACAGGGCGGTGCGGCTGAGCTCACGCAGAGCGGACGTGTTCATGCGGTTCTCCAGTGGGGAGCGTGGCGGTACGGGTGTACGGGTCAGTGCTTCGCGGGCGACCTGCGCAGGAAGAGGGCGATCACCGCGCCCAGCAGGGAGACGCCGACGCACACGGTCCAGCTGGTGGTGTACGCGCCGAGGCGCGGCAGCGGGCTGCCGGCGGGCGTGGCCTTCGCGGAGACGGCCAGGACGGCGGCCGCGCCCAGCGATCCGCCCACGTTGATCAGCAGCTCGTTGATCCCGGAGCCCACCGATGTCTGGTCGTGCGGGACGAGTTCGACGGCCAGGGTGCGGGTCGACTGCTGGAGGAATCCGCAGCCCGCCCCGGCGACCAGCGTCGTCGCGAGGAAGGGCCAGAGCGACTGGTGGGCGATGAGCGCCCCGGCGTAACCGACCGCCATCAGGAGCGATCCCGCCACCAGTGTGAACCGGTCGCCGAACCGGACCGCCACCGCCGGAGCGGTGAGCGAACCGATCGCCAGCGCCGCCATGTTCGGGAGCATCGCGAAGGCGGTGCGCAGCGGTGTCAGCCCCAGGCCGTAGCCGAAGGCCGATTCCTGGGTGCTCAGGAAGACCGGGTTCGCCACCTGCAGGCCGATCATGCAGAAGGAGAACGTGAGCGCGATCAGGGAGATCACGACGACGTCCCCGTGCGCGAAGAGCCGCACGTCGATCATGGGTTCGTCGGACCGCAGCTCGATCCAGGCGAACAGGGCCGTGAGCACGGCTCCGCCGGCCAGGCAGCCCAGGGTCGCGGCGGAGGTCCAGGCCCATCCCGGCGTGCCGCCCTTGCCGAGCCCCAGCATGATCGCGACCAGGCCCGCGGACAGCACGATGCCGCCGAGCCAGTCCACCGAGCCGCCGGGGCGGTGGTCGCTCTCGGGCAGCAGCGGCCAGGTCACTATCAGCGCCACACCCACGCCCACGGCCGGTACCCACAGGGCCGCGGTCGGCTGTGCCACGTACTGGGCGACGAGTCCACTGGCCAGCAGTCCGACCGCGAGCCCGCCGACCAGGGCGGCGACCATGAGGCTGATGCCCCGCCTGCTCTCACCGTCGCTGGTGCGGTTGCGCAGGATTCCGACGAGGAGGGGGAAGAAGCCGGCGAACGCGCCCTGGAGCACCTGGCCGACCAGCAGCATCCTGAACGACGTGCTCATCCCGACGATCAGCGAACCGCTCAGCACGATCGCCAGGGTCCAGCGCAGGATGCGCCGGTGGCCGTAGAGGTCGCCCATGCGGGAGAGCACCGGGGTGAAGGCGACGCTGGCCAGCAGATTGCAGATGCTGAGCCAGTTGAGATCGGCCGCCGTCACATGCAGGGTGCCCGTCAGCCGTTGGAGCAGGGGCGAGAGGAACCCCTGCGTGACGCCGCTGGACAACTCGACCAGGGCGACCGAGACGATCACCGCCACCGGCGGTGTGGGACGGAGCGTGGCAGCCGGCGCGGACGGCGCGGTGGCGCGAGTATCAGTCATACGTGGTGACCCGTTCTGATGACCGGCGGGGAAGCGGAAGCGGCGGAATGCGCACTGCAATGTCGTCCACGACCCGATTTCGGGGCAACAGGGTGCCGAACACTCGGCTGATACGGGCATGGCAGACTCATGAACGGCGAAATCCGGCCACGGACGGAGGCGACATGGCGGATACAGCGGCCCCTCACAGGTCCCGGTACTCCTTCGACGACGTGGACCGCGCGATCCTGCGAGTCCTGGGCCGCGAGCCCCGCGCCGCCCTGTCCGACGTGGGCGAACGCGTCGGAGTGCACGAGCGCACGGTCGCCCGCCGGCTCGACCGGATGACCACCACGGGCCTCGTCCGGTTCACCGCCGCCCTGGTGCCGGAGTACCTGGGCGAAGGCATCACGGCCGAACTCGCCATCGGCTGCGCGCCCGGTCATCTGGGCGGCCTCGCCGCGGCGCTGGCACGGCGCCCCGACATCCGGTCCGTCGAGGTCGCCACCGGGGAACCGCAGGTCTTCGCGGAGATCCAGGCCCAGGACCAGGGCGGGCTGCTCGCCGCGGTCGACGAGGGGATCGGCGCCCTCGACGGGGTGCGCGGTGTCCACATCTCCGTGGTTCTCGACCTGTTCCTCACCGCCAATGACTGGGCCCCGCACGATCCGGAACCCACCCCGGTACGGCACGCGGTCAGCGAGGGCCGTCCGCTGCCGCCCGCACCCGCGCTCGACGCGCTGGACCGCACGCTCGTCGCCCTGCTGGAGCGGGACGCGCGCATGCCGCTGACCCGGCTGGCCCGCGAGCTGAGTGTCGGGGAGACCACGGCCCGCCGTCGGCTGGCCCGGCTGATGGCCTCCCACGCCCTGCACCTGCGCCTGCTCGCCGAGCCCGCGGTGCTCGGCTACCCGGTCGAGGCCCGCTTCCGGCTCGCCGTGCGGCCCGGGGCGATCGGCGAGGCCGTGCGCAGCCTCGCGCGGGAGCCCTCGGTGCGGCACCTGGTGCGGACCACCGGGCGCGACAACATCCTCGGCTACACGAGCCATGCCTCCATGGACCGGCTCAGGGCCTTCGAGCCGCACGCCCTCGCCGGGCTCCCCGGCATCCTCTCGGCGGAGACGTCCCTGCTCCTGCACACGTACAAGCGAGCCGGGGCCACCGCACGGATGTGAGGACGGACGTGCGGGGAGACGGGTGACGGGATGCGGCCCGGGTGGGGGAGCGGCTGTCGGGCCGCATAGTTTTGCGGGAACGATTCGCCGCCAGGGGTGCCGCGGGACCCGCGCCCGAGCCTGTCCCGCGCTTCCGGTCCATGGCTTCCGGAGTGCCCGGCCCGGAGCGGGGATCACTTCGTTCAGTGTTTAACGGCACTTGTGGCGTGGGTTATTGGCCGCCCGTGTGCCGGACGACCCCGTCGCCGTCTCCCAATCGGGTGGCCCTTCAGTGTCAGGTATAGGGCAGCGTGTCGTAAAGAAAAGAGTCGGTAAAGCCCGGTACATCTATGCAGGTACACGCAAGGGCGATCGAGAACGATCGAGTACGTCCTGTGTGTGCGTGCCGTCGCCGTGCGCCGCTCCTGTCGGCCGAGTGCGAGGCCTTACGGATCCCTGCCACCGGTCCCGCCACCGATTCCCGTCACTGTTCCCGTCACTGATTTCTGTGACGGACCCGTCGGACCCGACTCCGTGTCGGGGTGCGGGATCACCCCCGTCACCGGCCGGTTCACGGCCGCACGCAAGGAGAGAGACATGCGCTACGGAAGCGCGCTGCGCCAGCAGATCCACACGCCCGGAACCACTCCGCTCGTCGGCATCTACGACATGTACTCGGCATCGGTGGCCGCCCGCCACTACGACGGCTTCTTCGTGTCCGGGTTCGGCTTCGCCGCCTCCTACTACGGACTGCCGGACATCGGCTTCATCGCGTGGCCGGACATGGTCGCGTTCGTCGAACGGCTCCGGCACGCCTTCCCGTCCCACCACCTGCTGGTCGACATCGACGACGGATACGTGGACCCGGAAGTGGCGTGCCATGTGGTGCGGCAACTGGAGCGGAGCGGGGCGTCCGGAGTGATTCTGGAGGACCAGAAGCGTCCGCGCCGATGCGGCCACGCGGACGGCAAGACGGTACTGCCCCTGGAGGAGTACCTGGAGAAACTGAACCTCGTCCTGGAGAACCGGGGAGACCTCGTGGTCGTGGCCCGCACGGATGCCACGGAGGAGGAGGACATCCTTCGCCGCGCACAGGCGCTCGCGGAGACCGACGCCGATGTGGTGCTGGTCGACGGGGTGCGGGACGTCGAGTGGATCCGCCGGATCCGGAAGGTCATCAACGACAAGCCGCTGCTCTTCAACCAGATCGCGGGCGGCAAGTCGCCGAGGCTCTCGCTCTCCGAACTCACCGACCTGGAATGCCAGGTGGCGATCTACAGCACGCCGTGTCTGTTCGCGGCGCACACCGCCATCGACACCGCGCTCAGCGAGTTGAGGGAAGCCGACGGGCGGCTCCCGGAGTTCTCGCCCGGCTCATCGGTGGGTGTGCGGGCCTCCACCGAACTGTTGGAGAAGAACATCAGCAGGCACCACCCGGCCGAACCCCGGCTCGTCACCGCCTGAGGCGGAACCGGGAGCAGCGGGCCGGCCGGTGCAGGAGGACCGGCCGGCCCGCGTGGCGGCGTTCAGCACGTCCCGTACGAAGTCACGTCCAGTACGGCAGCCACGTCCAGTACGAAGCAACGTCCAGTACGACAGTCACGGACAACACATCCGGGAAGCGGGAACAGCATGACGGGATTCACCGTGCCCAGAGCACGAGCCACCCTGGCGGTCGTCGCCGGCTTGCTGTGCGGGGCGCAGTTCGCGGAAGGCACCGCATGGGCCGACGCCCCCGACGGAGGCATGGAGACGAGGCACGGCCCCTCGTTGATCACCATCGACAACTCCAACGCCGACTCCTGGCTGGAGATCGACAGAACGCTCAACGTGCTCGGACCGCTGAGCAAGGGGACGGCGGGCAGCGACCACGACGGGGGCGGTGGCGCCATCGATCAGCACGTCACGGGCCCTTCGGACGCCCGGCTCCAGGCCGCCCCGGTGGAACGGGGCGAGCGGGACGAACCCGACGGCCGGGAGACGGGAGCGGCGGCCGGCGGCGACGACCCGGAGGGCGACGCCGACCGGGGCGCCACGGTTTGACCGCTTGGTCCGGCCGCTTGGGCCGAGCGCTAAGCGAGACTTGAGCCGCCGCTTTCTGTCCCTCTCCTTGTCCCTGTCCCCGTCCCTGTTTCCGTCCCCGTCCCCGTTGCCGTGAGCCGCGTGTCGTCCGCCGCCTCCGGCTTCTTCCGCATCGCCATCAGCAGGGTGACGACCGTGCCGGCCACCGCCCACGCGGAGAGCACCAGCAGCGGGCCGGTCACCGCGTTGCCCCGGAAGTACGCGATCGAGCGCGCCACCCAGGTGCCGGCCCCCGGTGGCAGCGCGGGGCCGATCGCCCGCCAGAAGTCCGGGAGCATCGGGAGCGGGAAGGCGCCGCCCGCACTCGGGTTGCCCGCGACCACCACGAGCAGGACGGCCAGGCCGATGCCGACGATTCCGGTGAGCGCCTCCAGGGCGAGCGTGATCATGCCGACCGAGAAGACGGTCAGCGCGCCCAGGCCGGACAGCCCCCAGAAGGATCCGGGCAGGGCCCCCAGGATCGGGCCGATGATGATCGCGCCGCCGATTCCGCCCGCGATCGAGTACAGCGCCATGACCCCGGTCCTGATCACCGCGCGCTGACGGTTGGCGGGGCGGGTGCCGGCGCTGATCGCCAGGATCGACGCGCAGAGGTACCCGCCGACGCACCAGCCGACCACCAGGTAGAAGGACGAGAGCCCGTCGAAGTCGTCGCCCGAGGCCGGGGCCACGTCCACGGAGCGGACCGTGCGCCGCTGGGTGAGGTCGACCTTCGTGATGATCTTCGTCAGCGAGTCGGCCAGCACGGTGCCCCCGCCGGAGGCGACCAGCACGGTGTCGGTGGTGCCCCGGGGGCTGACGATCAGGGCGCCGTCGATGTCGCGGTCGAGGATCTGCCGGCGGGCGGTGGCCGCGTCGCTGACCGTGCGGGGATCCAGCGGGCCGCCGGGGAGGTCCTTCAGCTCGGTGAGGAGCCGGGCGGAGACCTGCTGGGGTGCGACGACCCCGAAGGGGACGTCCGTCGGCTTCGGCCTGTGCAGCGCTCCGACATAGGACGCGATGAACAGCAGTTGCAGCGCCAGTACGCCGATGACGAGCAGCGCGGCCCGCGGAGTGATGGCGTTCTTCACCTCATCAGCGAAAGTCATGACCCCACCGTGCTGCGTGTCCGTTGTCCACGCAGTCGGGGCCGGGCCGAATGGCTGAGTGACGGCTGCGGGACGGCTTGCCTCCCGGCCTCGGGAGTTCCGCTCCTATCGAATCGAATGAATGTGCGAACATTGAGTTAGGGTACTTCTCTCGATCGGGGTGAATCGGGATGACACGGACAAGGCAAAGGGGGGCCATGAGTAGCAGGAGGTGTGTATGTCGTTTACGCACCTCCGTGCGGCGAGCGGATACTCGCTGCGGTACGGAGCCAGCCACCCGCACGCACTGGCAGAGCGGGCTGCCGAGCGTGGCCTCGATGCCCTGGCGCTGACCGACCGGGACTCCCTGGCGGGCGCGGTGCGCTTCGCGAAGGCGTGTGCGGGGGCCGGGATCCGGCCACTGTTCGGCGTCGACCTGGCGGTGCCCGGCGTACCGGCGGCCGTACCGGCGTCGGCGAAGAGGCAGCGGACCTCCCCCTCCCGGGGCGGCGCGTTCGTCACGGAGGCACCGCAGCGCGCGGTGTTCCTGGCCCGGACCGCACGCGGCTGGGCCGAGCTGTGCCGTCTGGTGTCGGTCGCGTCGGACCAGGGCGTCACCTGGGGAGACCTGTCCTGCCCGGACGACGAGCTGTTCGTCCTCCTCGGGGCGGACTCCGAGGTGGGGCAGGCGCTGGCGTCGGGGCGCCCGGACCGGGCCGCCGTACTGCTCGGCCCCTGGCGCGAACGGTTCGGCCGGTCGTTGCGCATCGAGACGTCCTGGCACGGGCGGCCCGGCACCGGGCCGGGATCGCTGCGGCTGGCCGCGCGCATGGCGGGCTTCGCCGCCGAGCAGCAGGTGGTCCCCGTACTGAGCAACGCCGTGCGCTACGCCGACCCGGACCGGGGCGAGGTCGCCGACATCCTGGACTCCGCCCGGCTGCTGGTGCCGATCGACGCCCGTGACGCGTCCCGGCTCGACAGCGGGCAGCGGTGGCTGAAGGACGCCGGGGAGATGGAGCGGATCGCCGGGCGGATCGCGGAGGCCGTGGGCGGCCGGGGCGGGGACGCGCGACGGCTGCTCGCCGCGACGGAGGAGACGGCCGAGGCGTGCGCGGTCGATCCCGGTGACGCGTTCGGGCTCGGCCGGCTGAACCTTCCGGAGCCCGAACTCGTGGGCGCGAGCGCCGGGTCGGCGGACCGGGTGCTCGCGGACCGGTGCGCGGCGGGCATGCTGAGCCGGGCCTACCACCGGGAGGGGGAGCGCTGGGACCGGCTGGAGAACGAGTTGCGGATCATCGCGGGGCACGGCTTCGCCGGGTACTTCCTGACCGTCGCCGAGGTCGCGGCGCAGGCCCGGCGGCTCGGCGTCCGGGTGGCCGCGCGCGGCTCCGGCGTGGGCTCGCTGGTCACGCATCTGCTGGGGATCAGCCCGGTCGATCCGGTGGCGCACGGCCTGGTGATGGAACGCTTCCTGTCCGAGCACCGCTCGGCCCTGCCCGACATCGACCTGGACGTCGAGTCGGCCCGCCGCCTGGAGGTCTACCAGGCGGTACGGGAGCGGTTCGGGGCTGGCCGGGTGGCGACGCTCGCCGTCTACAAGACGTACCGGGCGCGCGGGGCGATCGAGGTGGTGGCCCGCGCCCGTGGCATGGCCCCGGACCGGGCGGCCCGGCTGGGCAAGGCGTTCCCGCACATCCGGGCCAAGGACGTGCGGGCCGCGCTCGCCGAGCTGCCGGAGCTGCGCGAGGTCGCCGCAGAGGACCACGGCCGGCTCTGGGAGCTGGTGGAGGCGCTCGACGAGCTGCCGTTCGAGGCGGCGATGCACCCGTGCGGGCTGCTCGTCTCCGACGCGGCACTGGTGCGGCGCACCCCGCTGACGCCGACCACCGTCGAGAACATCGCCATGTCCCAGTTCGACAAGGAGGACATCGAGGACACCGGGCACCCCAAGATCGACGTCATCGGCGTACGGATGCAGTCGGCGCTCGCGCACGCGGCCGCCGAGATCGAACGCGTCACCGGTGAACCCATCGACCTGGACGATCCCGCACAGGTGCCGCCGGACGACGCCGCCACGTACGACCTGATCTCCTCCGGGGACACCCTGGGCACCTTCCAGCTGGAGAGTCCGGGCCAGCGGGAGCTGGTACGGAACCTGCGGCCGCGGTCGTTCGGGGACCTGGCGCTCGACATCAGCCTGTTCCGGCCCGGACCGGTCGCGGCGAACATGGTGGAGCCGCTGATCAGCGCCCGAGAGGGCCGGAACGCGACCCGTTACGCGCACCGCGACCTGGAGGCGATCCTGGCCGAGACCGAGGGGCAGGTGGTCTACCACGAGCAGGTCATCGCGATCATGGTGACGATGACCGGCTGCGACCGGGGCATGGCGGACGAGGCCCGCCGCGCCCTGTCCGTCCCCGAGCGGGCGGGCCGGGTCCGGGCCTGGTTCGCCGACCGGGCCCGCGGGCGCGGCTACTCGGTCCAGGTCGTACGGGACGTGTGGAGGACCCTGGAGAACTTCGGCAGCTTCGGCTTCGCCAAGGCGCACGCCTCGGCCTTCGCGCAGCCCGCCTACCAGTCGAGCTGGCTCAAGGCCCACCGGATGGCGGCCCTGCTCGCGGGGCTGCTCACGCACGATCCGGGGATGTACCACAAGCGGGTCCTGGCCGCCGATGCCCGGCGTCACGGGGTGCCGCTGCTGCTGCCCGACGTCAACCGGTCCCAGGCCGCACACATAATCGAACTGGTGTCTGGTAAGTGGGGAGTGCGGATCGGTCTGTCGCAGGTGCGCGGCATCACCGAGGCGGAGAGCGGGCGCATCGCGGCCGGGCAGCCGTACACCTCGGTCGAGGACTTCTGGGAGCGCGCCAGGCCCAGTCGCCCGCTGGCTGAACGGCTCGCCCAGGTAGGTGCGTTGAGCGCGTTCGGGCCCCGCCGTGAGCTGCTGCTGACCCTCGCCGAGCTGCACCGCTCGCGGCGCGGCGCGGCCGGATCCGCCGACGGTCAGCTCCCCATGGCGGACGTGGGGAACGCGACGAGCCCGGGGGATGCCGAAACCGGGCCGGACGACACCGTCACAGCCACCACCACCGGCCTGCCGGCCATGAACGGTTCCGAACAGCTCGCCGCCGAACTCGACGTGCTCGGCATGGACATCTCCCACCACCTCCTCGACGAGCACCGCTCCCTGCTCGCCGACATCGGAGCGACCCCCGCCGCCGATCTGCCGGGCCTCCGGCACGGCACCACCGTGCTCGTCGCCGGCGTGAAGGTCGCCACCCAGACCCCGCCGATCCGCTCCGGCAAGCGCGTCATCTTCGCCACCCTGGACGACCCCACCGGCCTGTCCGACCTGGCGTTCTTCGAGGACAGCCACGCACGCTGCGCCCACACGGTGTTCCACAGCGGTCTGCTGCTCGTACGCGGCACCCTCGCCCGCCGTCCGCCGCGTGCCTTCAGCATCACCGGCACCGCCGCCTGGAACCTGGCCGAGCTGATCGACCTGTACCGCGAGGGCGGCCCCGCCGCCGTCGCCGACCGCCTCACCCGTCCCGAGCCCACCCCGCGCGGCGCGGCGCCGCGCCGCACCATCACCCAGCCGAACGGTTACGCCCTGCACCCCTGGGCCGACCTCCAGCCGCCCGGCACCCCCGCCTCCGCCACCCTGCCCGCCCTCGACGCGCTCGACGGGCGGTCCTTCCACCACGCGAGTCCCGGAAGCGCGGGGTGACCGGGATGATCCTCTACCTCCACTTCGGTGCCCCGCAGCCGGACCCCGCGTACCGCCGGCTCCTGGACATGGTCGGCGAGTTCACCCCCGTCGCCCAGGCCCTGCCCCCGGACGCGGCCCTGGCCGACGTGTCCGGCAGCACCCGCTACTTCGACCGCGACGCCGCCGGGCTCGCGGCCCTGATCCGGATGCGGGCGGCCGCGCTCCACGGCCTCGACGTGACGGTCGGCATCGGCCCCAACCCGCTCCTCGCCCGGCTCGCCGCCCACCGGGGGGAACCCGGCGCCATCCGCGCGGTCCCGGACGACCCCGAGGCCGTCACCCGGTTCCTCGCCGGTCTTCCCGCCGCCGCGCTGCCCGGCGTCGGCCCGGCCACCGCCCGCACCCTGGCCTCGTACGGCCTGCGCACCGCCGACCGGATCGCCGCCACCCCGCTGCTCACCCTCCAGCGCATCCTCGGCGCGGCCTCCGGGCGCGAGCTGCGCGAGCGCGCGGCCGGCATCGATCCCACCCGCGTCGCTCCGGGCGCCCCGCCCCGCACGGTCGACGCCGAACACCGCTTCGGCCGCGACGAGTCCGACGCCGCCCGCCAGCGAGCCGCCCTGACCCACCTGACCGAACAGCTCGGCGCCCGCCTCCGTGACGAGCGGCAGACCTGCCGGGCGCTGACCCTGACCGTCCTGTACGCCGACCGCGCGGGGCACTCCTCGATCACCCGCAGCCGCACCCTGTCCGAGGCCACCGCGCACACCCCCCGGCTCCGCGCCACCGCCCACGCGCTGCACGGGTCCCTGGGGCTCCAGCGGGCCCGGGTCCGCTCCCTCGCCCTGCGCGCGGGGGAACTCGGCGACGCCGCGTCCGCCTCCCGGCAGCTGACCTTCGGCCCCGACGACGACCGGTCGCGCCGCATCGAGGCCGCGGCCGACCGCGCCCGGGCCCGCTTCGGGCCGGGTGCGGTACGGCCCGCCAGCACCGCGGGGATGCGATGAGCGGCTGAGCGGCGGTGCACCGCCGCCGCGGGCTGTCCGGAAGTCGGGGTTACCGCCGGTCAGTTTTTACCGACGCGTAACTTCCAAGGAAACCCTACTCGCGCGTAAGTTGGCATGAGCACGCTGACTAGACGTGCCGAACACCGTCAGAACTTGTGGTCCGGGCCGCAGGGTGCACAGACATCGCAACTCCCTTGAGCCGCAAGGAGAACACACGATGCTGCCCTGGACCCGTGCGCCGCGTGCCCCACGAGCGCGCAGAACCCTCGCCGCACTGCTCCTCGCCGTCGCCGCGCTCGCCGCCCCCACGGCCACCGCCGCTGCCGCCGCCCCCACCGCCGCCACAGCCACCTCGCACGGCTGGAACGACTACTCCTGCAAGCCCTCCGCAGCCCACCCCCGGCCCGTCGTCCTGGTCCACGGGACCTTCGGGAACTCGGTCGACAACTGGCTCGTCCTCGCCCCCTACCTGGTGAACCGGGGCTACTGCGTCTACTCGCTCGACTACGGGCAGCTCCCCGGCGTGCCGCTCTTCAACGGCCTGGGCCCGGTCGACAAGTCGGCCGGGCAGCTCGCCACCTTCGTCGACAAGGTGCTCGCCTCCACCGGGGCGCCCAAGGCGGACATCGTCGGCCACTCCCAGGGCGGCATGATGCCCAACTACTACCTGAAGTTCCTCGGCGGGGCGGCCAAGGTGAACGCCATGATCGGGCTCGCGCCCGACAACCACGGCACCACCCTCCTCGGACTGACGAAGCTGCTGCCGTACTTCCCCGGAGCCGCGTACCTGCTCAACACCGGCACTCCGGGACTCGCGGACCAGGTGGCCGGATCGCCCTTCGTCACCAAGCTCAACTCACTGCCCGACACCGTGCCCGGAGTGCACTACACCGTCATCGCGACCAGGTACGACGAGGTCGTGACCCCGTACCGGACCCAGTTCCTGGACGGACCCGACGTGCACAACGTGCTGCTCCAGGACCTGTGCCCGGTCGACCTGTCGGAGCACGTGGCGATCGGGACCGTCGACCGGGTCGCCTACCACGAGGTGGGCAACGCCCTGGACCCGGCGCACGCCACCCCGACCACCTGCGCCTCGGCCGTCGGCTAGGGCCTGTCCGGCGGATCAGGGCCGAGGCCTCCAGGAAATCCGCCGCTGTCGGAGGCGGATGGCACGATCGGTGCATGACGACGATCGACTGGGACTCCGCCGCCGACTCCTTCGACGAGGAGCCGGACCACGGGCTGCTCGACCCCGTGGTCCGGCACGCCTGGGCGCGACGGCTGGAGAGCTGGCTGCCCCGGGAGCGTTCCGAGGTCCTCGACCTGGGATGCGGCACCGGCAGCCTGGCGCTGCTCGTCGCCGGGCAGGGGCACCGGGTCACCGCCGTGGACCGCTCGCCGCGCATGGTGGAGCAGGCGCGCGCCAAGCTGGCCGGCACCGGCGCGGAGGTGCTCGCCGGGGACGCCGCGGCGCCGCCCGTCGGCAAGCAGCGGTTCGACGTGATCCTGGCCCGGCACGTGGTGTGGCTGCTGCCCGACCCGGCGGCGGTCCTGCGGCACTGGTCCGGTCTGCTGCGCCCCGGCGGCAGACTGGTGCTGATCGAGGGCGTGTGGAACGGGGTCGGGCTGTCCGCCGGCCGACTCACCTCGCTGCTCGCCCCGTTCACCGAGCGCATCCACCACGAACGGCTCTCCGGCGACCGCGACCTCTGGGGCAAGGACGTCGACGACGAGCGCTACGCCCTGGTCGCCCGCGCCGAACCGCCGCGCCGGCACACCGAGGTGGTGGACGTACACCTGATCCTGCGGCGCGGCTCCGACGTCCTGCTCGCCCGCCGGGCCGGTACGGGGTACGCGGACGGGCTGCTGCACGCCCCGTCCGGCCACCTGGAGGACGGTGAGGACGTCCGCGAGGGCATGATCCGCGAGGCGGCGGAGGAGACCGGGATCGCGCTGGAGCCGGAGGAGCTGCGGGTGGCCCTCGTCATGCACCACCGGGGGCCCGGCGGCGGTCCGAGGACCGGCTGGTTCTTCGAGGCGGCGTACGACCCGGCCCGGCCGCCGTACAACCGCGAGCCGGACAAGTGCTCGGAGCTGGCCTGGTTCCCGCTGGACGCCCTTCCGGACGACATGGTGGCGTACTGCAGGGCCGGGCTCGACGGCTACCGGGCGGGGGAGCGCTTCCTGGTCCACTGGCACGAGGACGGCGACACCGTCGCGTACGAACCGCGCGGGCCCCGCCGCGCGGTCCCGCTGCCGGCCGGCGGGGTCCGCACCGGCCGGGTCCACCACATCGAGCTGTGGGTGCCCGACCTGGCCGTGGCCGAGGCGGGATGGGGCTGGCTCCTCGGCGAGCTGGGCCATGTGCCGTACCAGCGGTGGGCGCACGGGCGCAGCTGGCGCCGGGGCGACAGCTACGTGGTCGTCGAGCAGTCGCCCGACCTGGTTCCCGGAGCGCACGAGCGGTGCCGTCCGGGCCTCAACCACCTGGCGTTCCACGTGGCGGACCGGGCGGCCCTCGACGCGCTGGTGGCCCGCGCTCCGGAACACGGCTGGCGGCTGCTCTTCCCGGACCGTCATCCGCACGCGGGCGGCGACGGACACGTGGCCGCGTACCTGGAGGACGCGGCGGGGTACGAGGTCGAGCTGGTGGCCGGCTGAGGCGGACCGGTGCGGGGCGCTCAGCCCAGCAGGCCGGCGAACCCCTCCGGGGCGCGGGCGAGGCGTTCCAGCTCGTCCAGCGCCGCGACGGCGGCACGCGCCGCCTCCGGATCGCGCCCGGCCAGCCCGCTCTCCTCGAACTCGTCCTCGTCCAGGCGCAGTACGCCGGTACGGTCCGCAGGCACCCACAGATCGAGGTCCAGGTCCTCGACGGTCAGCTCACCGTCCCGCAGCACCGCCGGGCGGGTCACATCGCAGTACCAGCCCTTGAGCCCGCCCGCTCCCGTGCGGACCTCCTTCACCGCGAACCAGGCGTCGCGCCAGTAGTGCTCGGTGAAGACGTCACCCGGCTCGAACCGCACGAAGCCGAAGTCGCGGACCCCGGGGGCGGCCCAGGGCGCCCGCACCGTCACCCGGGTGCCGTCGTCGGCGAGCAGGGCGGCGGGATAGCTGATCTTGGTCTTTCCGGCCTTGACCAGGACGACCGTCAGACCGGTGCCGGGTCCGGCATCCGGTCCGGGGTCAGCCGAGCTTGCGGACATGGCGTACCTCCGTGGCGCAGATCTCGTAGCCGAACCAGCGGTTGACCGCCAGCATCGGACCGTTGCCGGCGTCATTGCCGGTGTAGGCGTCGGTGTAGCCGGCGGCGCGCGCCCGGTGCAGCGAGTCGTTCTTGGCGAGCTTCGCCAGCCCGCGGCCGCGGTACGCCCGCCGGGTGCCGGTCATCCCCGACCAGTAGCGGCCCGAGCTGTCGCACCGCGCCGCGCTGAACGCCGCGACCTCGCCGTCGACGACCGCCACCGAGGTGAGGCGGCGGTCGAGCGCGGGGTCGGCCCAGGTCCCGGTGAGCCACTCCTCGTAGTCCGAGGGCTGGGCCGGGGTGTCGCTCGGCTCGTCCGCCGTCGTCTCGGCGTCCGCCTCGAAGAGCGGTCGCGGGTCGCCCTCGAAATCGGCGCCGGTCCGCAACTCGACACCGGCCGGGAGCTCCTGACGGGGCGGCAGCGTGCCGCCGGCCAGATCCAGACGCAGGAAGTGCGCCGGGCGGCTGGGTTCGTAGCCGTGCCGCTCCGCGAACGCCCGGTCGCGCGGGGTGTCCAGCACCCAGGCGTAGACCTCGCTCGCACCGGCCAGGGCCAGATGCTCCTCGGCCGTGCGCAGCAGCAGGGAGCCCGCGCCACGGCCGGTCCGTTCCGGATGGACGTGCGGATTGCACGATGCCTGACCGGGCCTGGGGCTCTCATGGGCGAGACCGGCCTCGACCGTTCCGATGACCTCGCCGTCCTCCTCCGCGACCAGCAGGCGGTACCGCCTGTCGGGCCGGGCGTTCGCCAGGCTGTAGACGACCGCTTCCGGGGTGGTCACCAGGAACGGGAGTGCCGCGCGCCGCACCCGTACCCAGTCCTCGGCGTCGGAGGTGCGGAAGTCGCGAACGATGACAGTCATGCGGCGGACCGTACCCGCAGGTGCCGCCGGTGCGCCCGTGATTATTCCGGCGGCGGGGCGGGCACCGGCGGCTTCGGGCGGTGGGTGGAGAATCGGGCCGTGACTCTGAAGATCTCCGTTGACCCGGATTCCGGCGCCGCCCCGTACGAGCAGCTGCGCACCCAGATCTCCGAACTGGCCCGCTCCGGCGCCCTGCCGGTGGGCCACAGACTTCCGACCGTACGCGGCTTCGCCGGGGAACTGGGCCTCGCCGCCAACACGGTCGCCAAGGCGTACCGGGCGCTGGAGGCGGACGGGGTGATCGAGACGCGCGGGCGCAACGGCACGTTCATCGCCGCCGCGGGGGACGCGGCCGAGCGCAACGCGGCCGCCGCCGCCCAGGAGTACGCGGAGCAGGCCCGGCGGCTGGGTCTGTCCCGCGCACGGGCGCTCGCGCTGGCGCAGGACGCGGTGCGGGCCGCGTACGCGGGGTGAGGCCGGTTGTCCGGCCCCCCGGCCGTCCGGCGGGCCGCTTCGTCCTCAAGCGCCGGACGGGCTGAAGGATGTCCTCAACCGCCGGACGCGCCTGAATGTGCGCTCAGCGGGCTTGTGCCTGGTCAGAGGTACAGGCCCGCGTCCGCTCCCGAGTCCTGTTTCGGGACCGAGGCGGGGCCCGTGCCGCGGCGCAGGGCGTACAGCTCCGCCAGGGTCGCGCCCTCGGGTGACCCCTCGCGGCCCAGGCCCTCATCGGTGCCGAGCCAGGCCGCCGACTCCTCACGGGTCAGCGGGCCCACCTCGATCCGGGCCAGGCAGCGGCCCGGCCGGACGACCGCCGGGTGCAGCCGCTCCAGGTCCTCGTTGGTGGTCACCCCGACGAGCACGTTGCGGCCCTGGCCCAGCAGCCCGTCCGTGAGGTTCAGCAGCCGGGACAGCGCCTGACCGGCCGTGTGCTTGGCCTCGCCGCGGATCAGCTCGTCGCAGTCCTCCAGGAGCAGCAGCCGCCAGCGGCCCTTCGCCGAGCCGTCGTCCTCGCCGATCGCTATGTCCATCAGGTAGCCGACGTCGTTGAAGAGCCGTTCGGGATCGAGCACGCAGTCGACCTGGCACCAGTCCCGCCAGGACCGGGCCAGGGTGCGCAGCGCGGAGGTCTTGCCGGTGCCGGGCGGACCGTGCAGCAGGAGCAGCCGGCCGGTGATGTCGTCCGGGGTGACCTTCATCAGGCCGTCCATGGCATCGGCCACCGGCGCGGTGTAGTTGGTGCGCACCTCGTCCCAGGCACCGGCCGTGATCTGCCGGGTGGTGCGGCACGGGCCGCGGCGCGGGGACAAGTGCCAGAAGCCCATGGTCACGCTGTCGGGCTGCGGATCGGGTTCGTCCTGGGCGCCGTTCGTGGCTTGGTCGAGCACCTCCCGCGCCAGCTCCGGGGTGGTCGCGGTGACCGTGACGTCGGCGCCCCGGTTCCACCGGGAGACGAGCAGCGTCCAGCCCTCGCCCTCCGCGAGCAGGGCGCTGCGGTCGTCGTCACGGGCGGCGCGCAGCACCTTGGCATCCGGGGGCAGGAGCGTGGCCCCGCTGCGGACCCGGTCGAGGGAGGTGCTGTGGGAGTAAGACTGCTCGCCCGTCGCGAACCGGCCGAGGAAGAGGGCGTCGACGACGTCGGACGGGGAGTCGCTGTCGTCGACGGTGAGCCGGATCGGCAGAGCTGACTCGGGGGTGGCAGACATGGCGCCCATGATCCGTCACCCGGGCACCCGGCGCACCCGGGTTTCACCACTTTCCGCAGCTTGGGCCGGTGCCGCCGGGCCATGCGGTCCGCCGCCCGCGCGATCCCCCGGTGCGCCGGAGTGACGCGCCCTCAGCGGACCGGCGCCAGAAGCTCATCCGATGGACTTGGCATGCACACTTCCGGAATGACTCTCCCTGCTGCTACCACGTACATGGCAGAGATCCTGCTGGTCGGTCCAAGGGAGATTCCATGAAAATGTCCAGACTCGTGGCGTTCTCGTCCTCGCTCCTGTTCGGTGCCGTCGTCGCCCTGACCGGGGCGGCCACCGCGAACGCCGCTCCGTCCGTCCAGGCCGTCGACTACGTCGCCCTCGGTGACTCCTACTCCTCGGGAGTCGGCTCCGGCAGCTACATCGGCTCCAGCGGGGACTGCAAGCGCAGCACCCTCGCCTACCCCTCGCTCTGGGCGGCCGCCCACTCGCCCGCCTCCTTCGCCTTCACCGCCTGTTCGGGGGCGCGCACCGGCGATGTGACAGCCGGCCAGCTGGGACCGCTCAACTCCTCGACCGACCTCGTCTCGATCTCCATCGGCGGCAACGACGCGGGATTCTCCGACGTCATGACGACCTGTGTCCTCCAGTCGGAGGCCACCTGCCTCAACCGGATCGCCACCGCCCGCGGTTACGTGGACTCCACGCTTCCCGGCAAGCTCGACACGGTGTACGACGCCATTCACGCCAAGGCCCCGTCCGCCCATGTGGTCGTCCTCGGCTACCCGCGCTTCTACAAGATCGGCGGCAGCTGTGTCGTCGGGCTCAGCGACAAGGTGCGCGCCGCCATCAACGGCGCGTCCGACTATCTGAACGCGGCCACCGCCAAGCGGGCCGCCGACCACGGCTTCACCTTCGGTGACGTCACGGGGAAGTTCACCGGGCACGAGATCTGCTCGGGAAGCGCCTGGCTGCACAGTCTCAACTGGCTCGACATCGGTGAGTCGTACCACCCCTTCGCCGCCGGGCAGTCCGGTGGTTATCTGCCGGTTCTCGACTCGGTCGCCTGACGCCCGCGCCGAAAGCCGTCCTCCGGGAGGGGGTTCCGCAGGCCGGAACCCTCTTCCGGGTGCGTTCCGGGCGCTCTCCGCGGAGCGGTACCGGGTGGTCCGGTCATCGGCTCTCTGTCCAACTCGCCCTGGAATCGGTATTATCGGTGAACCGTCGTCAATCTCCGTATGTGTGTGCTCAATCCTGCGCCCGGGATACACGGGTGTCGCCGCGGGGCGATAGGGTTAACCTGCCCGGGCCGGGTGCCCTCGTACGGGTGGGGAGTGACATGGAACAGATAACGGTGCGAAGCAGGCCGCGAGTGCCTGCTATTACCTGCGGGACAGGGGCGACGAGTTCGCGCCTCGACCGCCATCTCGCGGTGCTGGGCGGCCCTGTCGTCCCGCAGCGCGATTCCGCTGAGGCGACGCTGCTGATGCGCGAGCTGACCTCGCGTGACGCCGCGCACACACGTCGGAGCAAGAGTGCGCGTGTCTCGCTCTTCGCGCCTCTGCGACGACTGCGACGCTCGCTCTTCGGCAGCCGCCGCTGATCCGACGGCCCCGGTCCAGGTGTCGCGCCGCTGCCCGCTCTTCCGTCATCCCCGGAGCCTGCAGTGGCGCTTCGCCATGTCCGCGTGAGGGTCGGGGGCCCGTGTGGCGCCTGCCTGTCGGTGATCGGGTGGCATTGAGGTAATTCGGTGCCGAAATACTTCTACACTGACGGCATGCCCGAGAAGCGAGCCGCGCGTCTGAGCCCCGACGAGCGAAGGGCGCAGCTGGTATCGATTGGCGTGGACATGCTCGCGGACTGCTCGCTGGACGAGCTCTCCACCGACGATGTGGCGCGCCGCGCGGGAATCTCCCGGGGGCTGCTCTTTCACTACTTCGACTCCAAACGCGACTTCTACCGTTGTGTGGTGCGGCGGGAGTGCGACGATTTCGCCGCGGCCACGAACCCGGATCCGTCGCTGGAGCCCGTCGCCTGGCTGCGGTCGTTCATCGCCGGATTCGCGGCGTACGTCACGGAGCACCGCAAGGTCTATCTCGCGCTGGTCCGCGGCGCGGCCGGCAGCCATCCCGCGGTGGAGGACATCGTCGAGTCCACCCGCGCCACCCTGGCCCGGCGGGTGGAGGAGGGGCAGCGCCGGCTCGGGATGCCGGACTCGCCGCGGCTGCTCGTCGCCGCACGGGCCTGGATGGCCTTCGCGGAGGAGGCCGTCACCAGCTGGCGGCTCGACGAACCGGATGCGCTCGTGGAGCTCGGCGCGTTCCTGGAGTCGAGCTTCATCTCACTGCTGGGCGCCCTGGACCGGCCGGCCGCACTGCCCGGCTGAAGGCCCGTCG
>NZ_JBIVLK010000015.1:0-92481 GCF_044751215.1 Streptomyces sp. NPDC088730 | reverse complement strand
CGCGTGACCGCGTGACCGCGTGACCGCGTGACCGCGTGACCGCGTGACCGCGTGACCGCGTGACCGCGTGACCGCGTGACCGCGTGACCGCGTGACCGCGTGACGGTGTGACGGTGTGACCGGCCGGGCGCGGTCGGAGCCTGCTCGGCCCGCGCTCACAGCAGTGCGAACTGGCCGTCCGGCCCCTCCTCCTGGAGACCGAGCACGGAGGCGGGCCGCCGTGCCCCGGCCGGCACCGGCAGCACCCCCGCCGCCCGCAGCTCCCGCGCACCGATCCCCGCACCGGGCGCCAGCGCCTCCTGCCGGGGCCGCAGTCCGTCCAGCAGGGTGAGCAGCGTGATCAGTTCCAGCAGCTCGGACGTCCACTCCTGCGGCCAGGCGGACGGGCGTACGGCCTCCAGGCCGCCCGTCCCGGCCACCGCCGTACGCCGCTCGAACCAGAGCTCCAGCATCCGTACGCCACCCACCCGGAACTCCCACGCCCCGGCGTCCACCGGCGAGATGCGGCCCGTGCCGATCCGCAGCACCCGCTCCTCCGCGTCGTAGGACAGCTCCTGCGGGGCGGGCGGCACGGCGGACCGCACATACGGGCGGCGCCCGCCGGGCAGCCGGGGCCGCTCCCCGCCGCGGGCCCCGCGCAGCTGGAGCCGCAGCAGCTCCCGCCCCAGCTCCACCCCCGCCGTCCAGCGAGTGGTGTCCACGGGGAGCGGCACCACGCAGCCGGCCGGGGAGTGCCGGGCCGCCGCGAGAATCCACGCGAGCACGGACTCCGGGGAGACCGCGTCCCCGTGCCGGGCGCGCAGAAGGGCGAGCAGTCCGGGCGCCAGATTGGGTTCGAGGCCGCCGGGGCGCCGGTAGAGCGGCCGGATCCGGCCGGGGCGTCCCGCGGGGGAGTGCCCGTCGGGGAGCAGCGCCGTCACGGACAGCGCGGGCCCGGTGTCCTGCGGGATCCGGCCGTGCTCGACCACGAAGAGCTGGTGCTCGTCGGCCACCCGCCACAGTTCGGGCCGGGCCGCGTCTATCAGCCGGTGGTCGGGGAGCAGCCACTGCTCGTCGTACGGGCCGTGCAGGATCCGTACCGGCTCCGGGCACGGGCCCGGCTCGCGGGCGAACCGGGCGGTGCCGGTGGTCTGTCCGGGCAGCGCGGCCACCGGAGTGTGCGGGGTACGGGAACGGGTGGGGCCGAAGAGCCGGTCGCGCTCGGCGTCCTGGGCCCGCGCGAGCCGCTCCCAGCGGGCCCTGAGCGAGGCCGCGTCCGGGGCCGTCACCCAGGCGCGTCCGGTCCTGAGCGGCCGTACGGACCAGGGCATGAGGTCGTCGAGGAGCGGGCCGCACGGGTCCTCGCCGGAGCCGGCCGCTGCCGGAGCTGCCACCGTGTCGTCCTCCCCGTCGCCACGCCTGCCGCCTTCCCCGGCATCGTAACGGCGCCGCCGGACCCCGCGTCAGGGCGCCTCCGCGCGGGTACCGGGCCGGGTCAGTGCGCCTCCACCGTGACCGAGAACGAGAACCGGTCGCCCCGGTAACGGATCTGCGCCACATCGGCCACCCGGCCGCTCTCGTCGTACGTCACGCCCGTGTAGTACAGGATCGGGCTGAGCAGCGGGACCCGGAGCAGATCGGCGGTGACCGGGTCGGCCAGTCTGGCCTCGACCGTGTCGGTGATCCTCGCGATCCGGACCCCGACCCGGTCGCGCAGCACCTTGGTCATCGGCCAGCGTTCCAGGTCCGCCGGGTCCAGTGCGGCCGCGACCTCCGGACGGAGCCAGTTCTGCGCCCAGTTCGTCGGCTCGCCGGAGTCCTCCTCGCACCGCAGCCGCCGGTAGCCGACCACCTCCGGGCAGCCGGGGAAGTGCTCCGCGACATCGCCCGGCACGGCGAGCGGTCCGTGGTCGAGCAGCGTGGTCAGCTCGCCCGACTGCTGGGCGACGATCGCGTCGATCGAGCCGAGCAGCCGGACCGGTGACACCCGGCGGGCGCGCGGCTCGATGAACGTGCCGCGCCGCCGGTGCCGGCTGATCAGCCCCTCCGTCTCCAGCTCCTTGAGCGCCTGCCGCATGGTGAGGACGCTGACGCCGTAGTGCGCGGCGAGCTGCTCCTCGGTCGGCAGCCGCAGCGTGGCGTCCGGCGTGCGGCCCAGTATCGAGGCCCGCAACGACTGCGAGACCTGGTACCAGAGCGGCAGTTTGCGGTTCAGGACCAGTGAGTCGGGTGCGAAGGCGGCCCCCTGGGGCGCGGGGGGCTTCAGAGGGGTCTGCGACACCGGGTCACCTGTATTCGTCGTCACTGGCACGGGGAGGCACCGCCCCGTGGCACCGGCGCGGGGCACTGCCGCGGGGGACCGGCGCGAGGGGGCCCGCTACGGATGGAAGTTGCGGCTCAGACCCTGCCACACGTCGTCGTAGCCGTGCTGGAGATGGCCGGCGGTGGTGGCCTGGCCGGTCGCCGTGACGGGCCAGCGGGTCTCGAACATGAAGGCCAGACCGTCGTCGATCTTCTGCGGCTTCAGCTCCGCCGCGCTCGCCCGGTCGAAGGTCTCCCGGTCCGGTCCGTGCGCGGACATCATGTTGTGCAGCGAACCGCCGCCGGGCACGAAGCCCCCCTTGCCGGCCGTCTTCGCGTCGTACGCGCCCTCGATCAGGCCCATGTACTCGCTCATCACGTTGCGGTGGAAGTACGGCGGCCGGAAGGTGTCCTCGCCGACCAGCCAGCGCGGGGCGAACACCACGAAGTCGACCCCGGCCAGACCGGGGGTGTCCGAGGGGGAGGTCAGCACCGTGAAGATCGACGGGTCCGGGTGGTCGTAGCTGACCGAGCCGATGACGTTGAACCGGTGCAGGTCGTAGACGTACGGGGTGTGGTTGCCGTGCCAGGCGACCACGTCGAGCGGGGAGTGGTCGTACGTCGCGGACCAGAGGTTGCCGCAGAACTTGTTGACCACCTCGACCGGGCGCTCCACGATCTCGTACGCGGCGACCGGGGCGAGGAAGTCCCGCGCGTTGGCGAGGCCGTTGGCGCCGATCGGGCCCAGGTCCGGGAGGGTGAAGGGCTGCCCGTAGTTCTCGCAGACGTAGCCCCGCGCGGTGGCGTCGAGCAGCTCGACCCGGAAGCGGACACCGCGCGGGATCAGCGCGATGTGGCCCGGTTCTGCGCGCAGCAGCCCCAGTTCGGTGCGGATGAGGAGGCCGCCGTGCTCGGGGACGATCAGCAGCTCGCCGTCGCTGTCGCTGAACACCCGGTCCGTCATGGCGGTGTTGGCGTGGTAGAGGTGCACGGCCATGCCGCTGCGCTGCCCCGCGTCGCCGTTGCCGCCCAGCGTCCACAGGCCCGCCAGGAAGTCGGTGCCGGGCGCGGGCTCAGGGAGCGGGTCCCAGCGCAGCCGGTTGGGATCGGGGACGGTCTCGGTGAACGGGGCGGTGCGGACGGCCCCGTTGTCGATCCGGCGGAACGGCGGATGGGCAGCGGAGGGGCGGATCCGGTAGAGCCACGAGCGGCGGTTGTGCGCCCGTGGCTCGGTGAACGCCGAGCCGCTCAGCTGCTCCGCGTAGAGCCCCAGGGGTGCGCGCTGCGGCGAGTTGCGACCGTGCGGCAGTGCCCCCGGCGCCGCCTCCGAGCTGTGCTGATTGCCGAAACCGGCGGAGTGCTCCAGCCCTTCCGCCGTCTTCCTCGCCTGCTCGATGCCACTCATGTGCGCTCCCGGTGCCGAAGGAATCCTATGGGTAACCGTAGGAATCAAAAGGAGGCGAGTCAACGGCATTCGTCGCGCACAGGGGGGTTCCAAAAGTTGAACAATGCTCTACTCTCCGGCACATGTCGTGGACACGTAGACTCCTGGTGATCCTGGCGGCGCTCGCCGCCGCCCTCCTGACGGCCCCGGCCGCCCAGGCGCACGAGGAACGTCCGGTCACCCTGCCCGACGGAACCGGCAGCGTCCCGGTGCACCGCGCGGGCGAGCCGGACCTCCTGGTCTGCAAGAGCGACCGGGCCGACTTCGAGCACCGGATATCGGGCTTCCCCGACGCCCTGCGCTCCAGGAACCTCAAGCTCTTCGACCGGTGCCAGAAGTCCGGCTACCGCCATCTCCAGCAGGCAGTCGACGCGGTCACCGGCCCCGGCAGGAACATCGCGATCCTGCCCGGCCTCTACGAGGAGGAGCCCTCGCTGCCGGCGCCCACCGGGGCGTGCTCCCGGCTGAAGGCCCCCAACTCCCAGCTCGGCTACCAGATCCTGAGCTACGCCCAGCAGGCGAAGTGCCCGCACAACCAGAACCTGGTGGCGATCCTCGGCAAGAAGGACCTCCAGATCGAGGGCACCGGCGCCGAGCGCACGGACGTCGTCATCGACGCCAAGTACCGCAAGCTCAACGCGATCCGGGCGGACGGCTCCGACGGTGTCTACTTCAAGAACTTCACCGCCCAGCGCACCACCTTCAACTCGCTGTACATCCTGGCCCAGGACGGCTTCGTCATCGACGACGTGCTGACCCGCTGGAACGACGAGTACGGCTTCCTGACCTTCGCCAGCGACCACGGCCTCTACAAGAACTGCGAGTCGTACGGGAACGGCGACTCCGGCATCTACCCGGGCAGCGCGTCGAACATCAACGACGGTTACGGCTACAAGGTCCCGCGCTACTCGATCGAGATCACCGGCTGCCACAGCCACCACAACATGGTCGGCTACTCCGGCACCGCGGGCGACTCCGTCTACGTCCACGACAACGAGTTCGACCACAACATGGGCGGCGCCTCGATGGACAGCGCCTTCCCCGGCCACCCCGGGCTGCCGCAGAACCACGCCCGCTTCGAGCGCAACCTGATCCACGACAACAACGCCGACTACTACCCGTACGTCGCCGACGGCACCTGCGCCAAGCCGCCGGTCGAACGCGGTTACGAGAACGGGGTGGTCTGCCCGCAGATCTCCATGCCGCCGGGCACCGGCATCATCACCGCGGGCGGCAACTGGAACATCTACGAGAACAACTGGGTCTACGGGCAGCAGCGCGCCGCCTTCTTCCTGAGTGCCGTACCCGCCTTCATCCGGGGCGAGAGCGCGCTCGGCAAACAGACCGACACCTCGCACCACAACCGGTACGCCAACAACCACCTGGGCACGGACAAGGCCGGCAACGCGCGGCCCAACCGCACCGACGTCTGGTGGGACGGCCAGGGCGACGGCAACTGCTGGCAGTCGGACGCGGGTCCCTCCACCCCCCGCTCGCTGCCCGCCTGCGGTGACGAGCGCGGCGCGGTCACCGGCCGCACCGACCGGCTGATGGGCGAACCCGTCAAGCTCGCCCAGCTGCTGGTCTGCGCCGACTACAACGTGCAGGCGCGACGGCTGCCGGCCGGCTGCGACTGGTACGGCGCACGCGGGATCGAACGCATCGAACTGCAGGCGGCCCTGGGCATCGCGCTGGTGCTCGTGCTCGTCGGCGGCGTGCTGTGGTGGCGCAGGCTCCGGTCGAGCCGGCTCGCCACGGCGGCCTCGGTCCTCGGGCTCATCGGCCTCGGCCTCGACGTGGCCGGGTCGACCATGGGGCTCGCCGCCGGCTACCTGCCCGCTGTCGCGCTGCTGCTGACCGGGCTGTGGTGGACGGGCACCGGTCTTGTGCTGCGGCGGCGGGGGCGGCCGGGGCTGGGCTCGACGACGGTGCTGCTGGGCGCGCTCACGCTGCTCGACGCGCTGGACAAGGGCGTGTTCATGATCCCGTGGATCCCGCTGAGCCCCGCCTGGGTGCGGGGGCTCCTCGGCGTGGTCTGGGTGGTCTGGGCCGTGGTGGCCGCCGCCCGGCACGGCGAGCGGGGGACCGGGAGGGCGGACGGGGACGGCGCCGGGGGTACGGAGTCGGGTGCGGGGGCGGCGGACCGGGCGCCGGGCGCGGACGCTGACCCGGCCGGGGGGACGGGGGCGGGTGCGGACCGGGGTGCGGGTGTGGGTACGTATCGGCGCTCGGACGCGGGTGCGGGCCGGGGCTCGGACGCGGGTGCCGACGGGAGTGCGGGCGCGGACGGGAGTGCGGGCGCGGGCCGGGCCCGTGGCCAGGATCCGGGCCGGGTGCCGGCTGCCGGTACCGGCCGCGCGACCGCCCCCGAGCCGGACGGCACCCCGCCACCACCGGCCACCGCAGGCCCCGCCACGGACGGAGACGCCTCGTGACACGCCTTCAGGACCACACCCAGGGCGGCCCGCAGGGCCGCACCCACGATCAGGTGGCGGCTGCCTCCCGCCCGCAGCGGGGCCGCAGGGCCGCCCTCGCCGTGCTCGCCGCCGCAGCCCTCGTGCTCGGCGCGGGCGCCTGCGGCGGACGGGCCACCACCCATCACAAGCCGGGCACCAGCCATGAGCAGGCCACCGGCAGCGTCGGCCGGCTGCTGTCCTCCGACGACGGCTCCGGCCACCGGCTCCGCCAGGTCGACGCCGAGGGCGCTCCGGAGGTGACCGTCGCCGTGCGTCCCGACTCGGAGGACGGCTGGAACGTCCACCTCTCGGTGCGGAACTTCCGGTTCACCCCGGACAGTGTGGGCGGCGGCGCGCTCCTCGGCCGGGGCCACGCCCGCCTCTTCCTCGACGGCCATCCGCTCGCCCGGGTCTACGGCGCCTGGTTCCACCTGCCGGAGTCACTGCTCCGGGGTGCCGGGGGCGGCACCGAACTCACCGCCCGCCTCTACGCCGACGACCACACCGCCTGGGCCGTCGGCGCCCAGCCGGTCCAGGCCACCACCGCCCTCGCCGCCACTCCGACGACCGCAGCCGCCACCACCCCCGCCGCACCCGGCCCCGGCACCACGCTGGAGATCTCCGTCCGCGACGGCAAGGTCAGCCCGGCGCCGGGGCGCGCCGAGATCAAGAAGGGCCGGACCGTCCGGCTGAAGGTCCGCAGCGACCACGACGACACCCTTCATGTGCACGGCTACGACAAGGAGGCGCGGCTGCCCGCCGGCCGGACCGTCACCCTCAGCTTCACCGCCGACCGCACCGGGCTCTTCGAGGTCGAGACACACGAGTCCGACCTGCTCCTGACCCAACTCGTCGTACGGTGACGGCCGGTCCGGCGGCTTCGGCCGCTTCGGCCGGCGGCACCGGACCGGCCCCCGGCGCCGTGGACGTCCTCGCTCACGGCATCGGCGCCCAGCACGATCTGCCGCTCTCGCCGTTCTACGCGTTCGCGGGCGCCTTCGCCGCGCTGTTCGTCTCCTTCCTCGCGCTCGGGCTGCTCTGGTCCTCCTCGCGGTTCCGCGGCGAACTGGCGGGCCGGCCGCTGCCGGCCACCGTCCAGCGCGTGGCCGACGCGCGTGCCACCCGCGTCGCGGCCCGCGCTCTCGGCCTGGCCGCCGCGCTCCTCGTCGTGCTGCACCTCCTCCTCGGCCCGGCCGACCCGGACCGCAACCCGGCCCCCGGCGCCGTCTACGTACTCCTGTGGGTCGGACTCGTACCGGCCTCCCTGCTGTTCGGCCCCGTCTGGCGGCTGCTCAACCCGCTGCGCACCCTCCACCTCCTGGCCTGCCGCGCGCTGGGGCGCGACCCCGATGCCGGCCGGCCCCTCCCCGAACGCCTCGGGATGTGGCCGGCGGCGGCCGGGCTGCTCGCCTTCACCTGGCTCGAACTCGTCGCCCCCGACCCCGCGTCACCCACCGCGCTCCTCCTCTTCCTCGCCCTGTACTGCGCCGTCCACCTCGGGGGCGCCGCCCGCCACGGCGCCCACTGGTTCGACCACGCCGACGCCTTCGAGGCCTACTCGGGGCTGCTGGCCAGGCTCTCCCCGCTGGGCCGCCGCCCCGCCGACCGCCGCCTGGTCCTGCGCTCCCCGTTCAACGGACTCGACGCCACACCCCAGCTCCCCGGACTCGTCGCCACCGTCTGCGTCATGCTCGGCTCCACCGCCTACGACGGCTTCTCCGACGCACCCTCCTGGATCACCACCGTCCAGACCTCCCCGCTGGGCCGTACCACCGCGGCCACGCTCGGACTCCTGGGCGCCGTCGCCCTCGTGGCCTCCCTCTACGCGCTCTGCGCCGGTGCCACCCGGCTGCTCTCCGGCCGGCTCCCGCACCCCCTCACCGCTTTCGCGCACTCGCTCGTCCCGATCGCGCTCGGCTATCTCGTCGCCCACTACTTCACACTCTTCGTCACCGAAGGCCCACGTACAGTCATGGTGGCACTCGGCACTGACAATCCGGCCCCGCCCGAGCCGCCCCTGGGTCCGGGCGGTGTCGCCGCCCTCCAGGTCCTCGCGATCGTCCTCGGCCACGTCCTGGGCGTCGTCGCCGCCCACGACCGTTCCGTACGGCTCTTCCCGCCCGGCCGCGCGATAGCCGGCCAACTCCCGCTGCTGATCCTGATGATCGCGTACACCGTCGGCGGACTGAGCCTGCTCATCGCCTGAGCCGGTGCGCGGGAGGCGGTCGCGCGACGTGCCCCGGCGTCCCGCTCGGACCGCGTCGTAAACCACTGGTCGGCCGCGACACCCCGGAGGGAAAGCTGTACCCCATGACGACAACCTTGATCACCGGGGCCAACAAGGGCCTCGGCCGCGAGACCGCCCGCCGCCTCGTCGCGGCGGGACACACCGTCTACGTCGGAGCGCGCAGCCCCGAGCGGGGCAGGGCGGCCGCGGCCGAACTGGGCGCCCGGTTCGTGCGACTCGATGTCACCGACGACGCGTCGGTCGCCGCCGCGGCGGCCACCGTCGAGGCCGACGGCGGCCTCGACGTCCTGGTCAACAACGCCGGAATCGAGGTGCGGTCACCGGGAGGCGACATCATCGGCGCCGCGGAGCTGACCGCCGACGTGATGCGCGAGGTGTTCGAGACCAACGTCTTCGGACTGGTCCGGGTCACCCACGCCTTCCTGCCACTGCTGGAGCGCTCCGCCGCCCCGGTCGTGGTCAATGTCAGCAGCAGACTGGCCTCGCTGGCCCAGGCCGGCAAGGGGTATCCGGGGGCCGCCTACCCGGTCTCCAAGACCGCGGTCAACATGCTGACCGTGCAGTTCGCCATGGCGTTCCCGCGGATGCGGATCAACGCGGTGGAGCCCGGCTACACCTCGACCGACCTGAACCGGCACGAGGGCACGCAGACCGTCGAGCAGGGCGCCGAGATCATTGTCCGGATGGCTCAACCGGGTCCGGACGGCCCGACCGGCGGCTACTTCGACGCGGAGGGCCCGCTGCCCTGGTAGACGACGAGGCTCACGGCGAGATCCGCAGTCCTCTCCGCGCTTGACCGGCGGCGTGGTGGCGGGCGGCGGGGGCCGGGCCGAAGTACGTCCTGGTCCTCACCGGCCGCCCCGCCGGGCCCGCACGTCCCGGCCCCATGCGGACCGAGTCCTTACGCCCGGTGAAGGAGGCCCACGGCATCATGGAGCCCGTGCCCCACGTGAAACCGAACCTCCGCCGCGCCCCCGTACAGCAGCGCAGCGCCGAACGCCTCGCCCGGATACTCGACGCCTGCGCCGAACTCCTCGACGAGACCGGCTACGAACAGCTCTCGACCCGGGCCGTGGCCGTACGCGCCGAGGTCCCCATCGGCTCCGTCTACCGCTTCTTCTCAAACAAGCGGGCCCTCGCCGACGCCCTCGCCCTGCGCAACCTGGACAGCTACGCCGAGCGCATCACGTCCCGGCTGGCCGTCATCCCGGCCGACGACTGGCGCCGCGCCATCGACGCCGTGCTGGACGAGTACCTCGCGATGAAGCGCTCCGTACCCGGCTTCGCCCTGATCGACTTCGGCGCCCCCGCGCCCGACGAGGACCCGGCCGACGACGCCAACCACCGGGTCGCGAGCCGGCTGGCCGACCTCCTCTGCGGGCACCTGGGCCGCACCTCGGACGAGGACCTGGTGCGCACCGTCCTGGTCTGCGTGGAGGCCACCGACGCCCTGCTCAAACTCGCCTTCCGCATCGACCCCTCCGGCGACCACGCGATCGTCACCGAGACCCGGGTACTGATCCAGGCGTACCTGGCGCGGGTACTGGACTGAGACGGTCCGGCGCGGGCGCGCGGACAGGACCCGGGCCGAAGCGGAATCGCAGCTGGCACTTCCGGTCCGGCGGCCACCGTGCCCCGCGGGGTTTGCGCGAAACATTCCCTCACTCCGCCCCGTGGGTTAATTTCAGGCCACTGCTGCCGCTCCCCACCGCTCCACCACCATCCTTCCGGGCGGAACCACATGACTCGCGCCATCACTCTGAACAATGTCAGCAAGGCGTACGGGCGGTCCTCGCGTGCCGTCGACCGTCTCTCGCTCTCCATCGACCCGGGCGAGTTCGTCGTCCTGCTGGGCCCCTCCGGCTGCGGCAAATCGACCGTGCTGCGCATGATCGCCGGTCTTGAGGACGCCTCGGAGGGCGAGGTGCTGCTCGACGGTGAACCGGCCAACCACCTCACGCCCCGCGAACGCGGAATGGCCATGGTCTTCCAGAACTTCGCGCTGTACCCGACCATGACCAACCGGGCCAACATCGGCTTCCCGCTGAAGCTGGAGAACCCGCGCCGGGACCACAACGAGCGCATCGAGAACACGGCCAGGATGCTCGGGATCGAGAGCGTCCTGGACCGGCTCCCCGGCCAGCTCTCCGGTGGCGAGCGCCAGCGGGTCGCGATGGGCCGGGCCATTTCGCGCCAGCCCTCCGCCTTCCTGATGGACGAGCCGCTCTCCAACCTCGACGCGAAGCTCCGCAACCACCTGCGTGCCGAGATATCCCAGCTCACCAGGGAACTCGGCGTCACCACCGTCTACGTGACCCACGACCAGGCGGAGGCGATGTCGCTGGGCCACCGGGTCGCCGTGATGCGCGGGGGAGTGCTCCAGCAGGTCAGCCCGCCACGCGAGGTGTACGCGCTGCCGGAGAACGTGTTCGTCGCCGCGTTCATCGGCACCCCGAGGATCAACCTGCTCCAGGCCGTCGTGCACGCGCCCCTGGAGGAGCGGATGTCGATCGACCTCGGCCGCCAGCGGCTGCCGCTGCCCGAACCGCTCAGCCCCGACCACCAGTTGCTCCGGATCCAGCAGGGCCGCCGGATCATCGTCGGACTGCGTTCCGAAGCGGTCCGGATCGCCCCGCCGAGCCAGGCCCGTCCGGGTGAGGTCGCGCTCAGCGGCATCGTCGAGCACGTCGAGTACCAGGGGCACGAGGCGCTGGTCCACCTCAACACCGGCTCGCGGCCCGCCGTGGTGCCGGACCTGGAGTCGGCCCGCCAGGATCGCGGCGCCCAGCGCAGGCGCCGGGGCGCCGAGGGCGGATCGGGGGTGCTGGGGCGGCTGCGGGATCGCGCCGCCGGGCACCTCGGTGGTTCCGTCGCCGTCCTGGACGCACCGGAATCCGGGACGCCGGCCCCGCCCGTGCGCAGCCCCGACCGGCCCGCCGTCACGGCCAGCGACCTCGTGGTGCGCACCGGCCCGGACATGCGGCTGCGCACCGGAGGCCAGGTCCCGCTGCTGGTGGACCTGGCGCACCTGTACGTCTTCGACCACCAGGGGCGCCGGATCTGCCCGTTGCCGAGAGATGTGCCGGGGCTGGACATGTAACCGGGCGGCCGGACGGGCAGGGTTGGCGTGACCTGTGTCTCTGGCGCCCGAAAACTAACGGCGCTAGTTTGGGGTCCGGACGAGCCCGTCCGCCACCGTGCCCGGGAGGAACAGCCATGAAGGCCCACGACGGTATGTACATCGGCGGCGCCTGGCGGCCGGCCGCGGGAACGGACACGATCGCGGTCGTGAATCCGGTGGACGAGCAGGTCATCGCCCACGTCCCGGCCGGAACGGCGGCCGACGTCGATGAAGCGGTACGGGCCGCACGCGCCGCGTTCCCCGGCTGGGCCGCGACCCCGCCGGCCGAACGCGCCGCCCGGATCGGCGCGTTGCGCGACGTCCTGGCGGCCCGCAAGGACGAGATCGCCGCGACCGTCACGGCGGAGCTCGGTTCGCCGCTGCCGATGTCACAGGCCGTGCACGCGGGGGTGCCGGTGCTGGTGGCCGGCTCGTACGCCGAACTGGCCGCGACGTACGCCTTCGAGGAGCGGCACGGCAACTCCACCGTGCTGCTGGAGCCGGTCGGTGTGGTCGGCGCGATCACCCCCTGGAACTACCCGCTGCACCAGATCGTCGCCAAGGTCGCCCCCGCGCTCGCCGCGGGCTGCACCGTCGTCCTCAAGCCCGCGGAGGACACCCCGCTCACCGCTCAGCTGTTCGCAGAGGCCACCGCGGAGGCCGGACTGCCGGCCGGGGTCTTCAACCTGGTCACCGGCCTCGGCCCGGTCGCCGGACAGGCGCTCGCCGGGCACGAGGACGTCGACCTGGTCTCCTTCACCGGCTCCACCGCCGTCGGCAAGCAGATCGGCGCGACGGCGGGCGGCGCGGTCAAGCGCGTCGCGCTGGAGCTGGGCGGGAAGTCCGCCAACGTCATCCTGCCCGGCGCCGATCTCGCCAGGGCGGTCGGCGTCGGCGTCGCCAACGTGATGTCCAACTCCGGCCAGACGTGCAGCGCCTGGACCCGGATGCTGGTGGACGCGGACCGGTACGAGGAGGCCGTCGCCCTCGCCGCCGCGGCCGTCGCCAAGTACGTACCCGGCGAGCGGGTCGGCCCGCTCGTCAACGCCAGGCAGCGCGACCGGGTCCGCGGTTACATCGAGAAGGGCGTCGAGGAGGGTGCCCGCGTGGTGGCCGGCGGCCCCGGGGCGCCCCTCCCCACGGGGTACTACGTCAGCCCCACCGTGTTCGCCGACGTCACCCCGGAGATGACCATCGCCCAGGAGGAGATCTTCGGCCCGGTCATCTCGATCCTGAGGTACGAGGACGAGGACGACGCGCTGCGGATCGCCAACGGCACCGTGTACGGGCTCGCCGGCGCGGTCTGGGCCGCCGACGACGCGGAGGCCGTCGCCTTCGCCCGCCGGATGGAGACCGGCCAGGTGGACATCAACGGCGGCCGGTTCAACCCGCTCGCCCCCTTCGGCGGCTACAAGCAGTCCGGCGTCGGCCGCGAACTCGGCTCGCACGGCCTGGCCGAGTACCTCCAGACCAAGTCCCTCCAGTTCTGAGCACGTTCCCGAACCCGCACCCCCCGATCAGCAAGGAGCCAGACCGTGGTCCGCGCCGCCGTACTGCCCGCCGTCGGAGCCCCGCTGGAGATCACCGGCATCGAACTCCCGGAGCCCGGCCCCGGCCAGGTGCGCGTCCGGCTCGCCGCGGCCGGGGTCTGCCACTCCGACCTCTCGCTGTCCAACGGCACGATGCGGGTGCCGGTGCCCGCCGTCCTGGGCCACGAGGGAGCGGGCACCGTCGTCTCCGTCGGCGAGGGCGTCGGCCATGTCGCGCCCGGCGACGGGGTGGTGCTCAACTGGGCTCCTTCCTGCGGCAACTGCCACCACTGCGGGATCGGTGAGGTCTGGCTCTGCGCCAACGCCCTGGCCGGCGCCGCGAACATCCACGCCCGCACCGCCGACGGCACCGAGCTGCACCCCGGACTGAACGTCGCCGCCTTCGCGCAGGAGACCGTGGTCGCCGCGAACTGCGTGCTGCCCGCGCCGGACGGCGTCCCGCTCACCGACGCCGCGCTGCTCGGCTGCGCGGTGCTGACCGGGTACGGCGCGGTCCACCACAGCGCGCGGGTCCGCGCGGGCGAGTCCGTCGTCGTGTTCGGCGTCGGCGGCGTGGGCCTCGCGGTGCTCCAGTCGGCCCGGATCGCGGGAGCCTCGCGGATCATCGCGGTGGACGTCTCCCCGGAGAAGGAGGAGCTGGCCCGGAAGGCGGGCGCCACCGACTACGTCATCGCCTCCGCCACCACGCCCCGCGAGATCCGCGGCCTCACCGGCGGCCAGGGCGCGGACGTCGCGGTCGAGTGCGTCGGCCGGGCCGCCACCATCCGTACCGCCTGGGAGTCCACCCGCAGGGGCGGCCGCACCACGGTCGTCGGCATCGGCGGCAAGGACCAGGAGGTGACCTTCAACGCCCTGGAGATCTTCCACTGGGGCCGCTCCCTGACCGGCTGCGTGTACGGGAACAGCGACCCGGCCCGCGATCTGCCGGTGCTGGCCGGCCACATCGCGGCGGGCCGCTTCGACCTCTCCATGATGGTCACGGAGCGGATCGGGCTCGACGGCATCCCGGCCGCCTTCGACAACATGATCGCCGGCAGGGGCGGCCGGGCCCTGGTGGTGTTCTGAACGCGCTTCAGCCCCGGTTCGTGCCGACGGGCCGGGCGGTGCGCGTCGGCGTCCGCCCGGCCCGCGGCCGCGTCCGGGACACCGCCACCCCGGCGAGGCAGAGCAGCCCGCCGCCGATGGTGAGCGCCGCGGGCACCTCGTCCAGCAGCAGCCAGGCCATCAGCACGACGAGCGCGGGCACCGCGTAGGTGGTGGCGCCCATCCGCCCGGCGGTGGTGCGGGCCAGCGCGTAGGCCCAGGTGGTGAAGGCCAGCGCGGTCGGGAAGAGGCCGAGGTAGACCATGTTCAGCGTCGCGGACAGGGGCGCGCCGGCGGCGTCCGAGAGCAGCGCACCGGAGAAGGGCAGGCAGGCCACCGTGCCGACCAGGCAGCCGAACGTGGTGATCTGGAGCGCGGAGCCGTGCCCCAGCGCGGGCTTCTGGCCGACCACCCCGGCCGCGTACGTCACCGCGGCCAGCAGGCAGAGCACCACGCCCAGGACCGAGGAACTCCCCTTCCCCGACATGGAGAGCCCCACGACCACGGCACCCGCGAAGGACACGCCCATCCCCAGGGCCAGCCGGCGCGGCAGGCCCTCGCCGAGCAGCCGGGTGCCGAGCAGCGCGATCAGCAGCGGCCCGATGTTCACGACCATGGCGGCCGTCCCCGCGTCCACCTGCTGCTCACCCCAGTTGAGCACCACCATGTACAGGCCGAACCACAGCAGCCCGGAGGCGATGATCCCCGGCCAGGCCGCCCTGGGCGGCAGGCCCTCGCGCCGTACGAGCAGGAGCGCGCCCAGCGCCAGTGAGCCGGTGAGCAGCCGTCCGAGGGCCAGTGCGCCGGGGGAGTAGGCCTCGCCCGCGCTGCGGATGGAGACGAAGGCGGAGGCCCACAGCACCACGGTGGTGCAGGCGGCGGCGGGGGCGCGCCAGTCGGAGCGCGGTGCGGGGGCCGGGATAGTCATCATGGCCCTGACGGTAAGGCCGCGATTCTTCGGTGCCTACCGAATAGTCGCCGGGTCGATGCCCAGCCGCGCGGCCAGGGCCCGTTCGCCGTCCGGGGTGGCCCGCACCGCACGCCCGGACCCGATCCGTACGCACCAGCCGGACTCCAGCACGTGGCGGCACAGGGCGGCGCCCGCGGCCCCCGCCAGATGCGGCCTGCGCTCGGTCCAGTCCAGGCAGCCGCGTACGAGCGGACGCCGCGACCGGGTCTCCAGGCCGATGCCCAGCGCGCCGAACCAGTCCAGCCCGGCGTCGGTGAGCGCGAAGCCGGTGTCCTGCCGCAGCAGCCCGCGTGCGGTCATCGCATCGGTGACCGCCAGTCCGAGGCGGCCCGCGAGGTGGTCGTAGCAGGTGCGGCCGCGGGCCAGCGCGCTGTCGGCGCCCGACGCCCCCAGGGTGCGCGGCCGGGCGGCGGCGCCGGGGGCCTCCCGGCCCGCCAGCTCCTCGACCAGGTGCGCGACCTGCTCCCCGGCGAGCCGCAGATAGCGGTGCCGGCCCTGCCGCTCCTCGGCCAGCAGCCCGCCCGCGACGAGCTTGCCCAGGTGCTCGCTGGCGGTCGACGGGGCCACCGAGGCGTGCCGGGCCAGCTCGCCCGCGGTCCAGGCCCGGCCGTCGAGCAGGGCCAGGCAGAAGACGGCGCGGGTCTCGTCCGCGAGGAGGGCGGCGAGCCGGGGCGCGGCGGGGTCGGGGTAGGCCATGTGTTCCAGGATGCTTCAGGAACGCTTCGGCACCGGCCGAACGGTCCCGGCGGCCGTGGGCGGCGCGTACTGCAGGGCGAGTCCGTCGATCAGCGCGCGCAGCCCGGTCTCGAAGGCCCCCTCGTCGACCTGCTGGCGGCGCTCGGCCAGCAGGTGGGCCTGGCCGAGGTGGGGGTAGTCGGCGGGGTCGTACGCGGTCTCGTCGTCCACGAAGCCCCGGGCGAAGGAGCCGAGCGCGGAACCGGTGATGAAGTAGCGCATCAGCGCGCCGATGTACGTGGCCTGGGCGGGCGGCCAGCCCGCGCGGACCATGGCGCCGAACACCGCGTCGGCCACCCGCAGTCCGGCCGGGCGGCGGCCGGGACCCTGGGCCAGCACCGGGACGATGTGCGGGTGCTCGGTGAGCGCCGCGCGATAGGAGACCGCCCAGTCGTGCAGGGCGGCCCGCCAGTCACGATGGTCGGACTCGTCGAACATCGACAGATCGACCTGCGCGGAGACGGCGTCGGCGACCGCGTCCAGGATCTCGTCCTTGTTGCGGAAGTGGTTGTAGAGCGACGGGCCGCTGACTCCGAGCTCGGCCGCCAGCCGGCGGGTCGAGACGGCGTCGAGCCCCTCGGCGTCCACCAGGGCACCCGCCGTCGCGACGATGCGGTCTCTGCTGAGGAGGGGCTTGCGCGGGCGGGCCATGCGGCACATAGTAGGCCCTGCGCATCTAAAACTAGCAGTGCTAATTAAGTGGGAGGGCCGATCGGTGAACCTGGAGCTCAGTGAGGAGCAGGAAGCCGTCCGGCGGCTCGCGGAGGACTTCGTCGCCCGTGACGTCGCGCCGTACGCCGCCGAGTGGGACCGTGCCGAGAACGTCGACAAGTCGATCGTGAAGAAGCTGGGCTCCCTCGGCTTCCTCGGCCTGACCGTCCCCGAGGAGTACGGCGGCTCGGGCGGCGACCATCTCGCGTACTGCCTGGTGACCGAGGAGCTCGGCCGCGGCGACTCCTCGGTCCGCGGCATCGTCTCCGTCTCCCTCGGGCTGGTCGCGAAGACCATCGCCGCCTGGGGCGACGAGGAGCAGAAGCGGCAGTGGCTGCCGGGGCTGACCTCGGGCGACGCGGTGGGCTGCTTCGGCCTCACGGAGCCGGGCACCGGCTCGGACGCCGGAAACCTGACGACCAGGGCCGTGCGGGACGGCGGTGACTACGTCATCAACGGCACCAAGATGTTCATCACCAACGGCACCTGGGCCGATGTGGTGCTGCTCTTCGCCCGCACCAACGACACCCCCGGCCACAAGGGCATATCCGCCTTCCTGGTCCCCGCCGACACCCCCGGCCTCACCCGCCGCACCATCCACGGCAAGCTCGGACTGCGCGGCCAGGCGACCGCGGAGGTGGTGCTGGAGGACGTCCGGGTCCCCGCCGCCACGCTCCTGGGCCCCGAGGGCAAAGGCTTCTCGATCGCCATGTCCGCCCTGGCCAAGGGGCGGATGTCGGTGGCGGCCGGCTGCGTCGGCATCGCGCGGGCCGCCCTGGACGCGGCCGTCGGGTACGCCGGTGAACGCGAGCAGTTCGGCAAGGCCATCGCGGGCTACCAGCTCGTCCAGGAGCTCATCAGTGATATCGCCGTGGACGTCGACGCCGCCCGCCTGCTCACCTGGCGGGTGGCCGATCTGATCGACCGGGGCGAGGAGTTCGCCACCGCCGCGTCCAAGGCCAAGCTCTTCGCCTCGGAGGCCGCCGTCCGCGCCGCCGGCAACGCCCTCCAGGTGTTCGGCGGCTACGGCTACATCGATGAGTACCCGGTCGGCAAACTGCTGCGCGACGCCCGGGTGATGACGCTCTACGAGGGCACCAGCCAGATCCAGAAGCTGATCATCGGCCGGGCGCTGACGGGGGTCTCCGCGTTCTGAGGCGGGCCGGCGCCGCACTGCTCGAACGGGCGTCTGAGTACCGGACTGAGTACCCGGACGGATGTGGTGTACGTCATGCCGCCGGGATGCTGGGCGGCATGAGTGAGACGACATCGGTCAAGCAGCAGAGCACCGCCGCCTTCTACGGTCAGGCCGTCGCGTCCTTCGGGGTGGCGATGGGCGCGGTGGCTCTCGGTATCTACTTCCTCGACGCGGACGCCTGGGTGCGCGGGTTCCTCGCCATCGGCGTCCTGTACCTGGTCACGTCCTGCTTCACCCTCGCCAAGGTCATCAGGGACCGGCAGGAGGCGGGCCAGCTGGTCAGCCGGGTCGACCAGGCCAGGCTGGAGAAGATCCTGGCCGAGCACGACCCCTTCCAGAAGCTCTGACGATCTCATCCGGCGAGAGGTCCTAAGCGCTTGCTCAGGATCGGGGTATGGTGTTCGTCCTGCTGACCGAGAGGGGCCTGACGATGAGCACGGCGGAGGAGACCGACGGCGAGAGCGCGCCGTGGGCCGAAGTGACGCCCGAGGCTGCCAGGCGGCTTCTCGTCGCCGCCGTGGACGCCTTCGCCGAGCGCGGATACCACGCGACCACCACCCGGGACATCGCGGGCCGCGCCGGAATGAGCCCCGCCGCGCTCTACATCCACTACAAGACGAAGGAAGAGCTGCTCCACCGGATCAGCAGGATCGGCCACGACCGCGCCCTGGCCGTCCTGGAGGCGGCGGCCGACGGCGGGGGTACGGCCGCCGAGCGGCTGGCCGCCGCGGTCCGCTCCTTCGTCCAGTGGCACGCCGAGCGGCACACCACCGCACGCGTCGTGCAGTACGAGCTCGACGCCCTCGCCGCGGAGCACCGCACCGAGATCGTCGAGCTGCGCCGCCGGAGCGACGCGGTGGTGCGCCGGATCATCGGGGAGGGCGTGGCGGCGGGGGAGTTCGACGTCCCCGACGTGCCGGGCACCACGCTCGCCGTGCTCTCGCTCTGCATCGACGTGGCGCGGTGGTTCAACGCCCAGGGCAGCCGGACGCCGGAAGAGGTCGGTGACCTGTACGCCGGCCTCGTGCTGCGCATGGTCGCTGCCGGACGGTGACGCGGCCGCGGCGGCCTCCGGGCGGAGCTCAGAAGTAGTACCGCGACACCGACTCGGCCACGCAGGCCGGCTTGTCGCCGCCCTCGCGCTCCACCGTGACGACCGCGGTGACCTGCACGCCGCCGCCCGCCTCCTCGACGCTCTTCAGGACGGCCGTCGCCCGCAGCCGCGATCCCACGGGCACCGTCGAGGGGAAACGGACCTTGTTGGTCCCGTAGTTGATGCCCATCTTCATGCCCTCGACCCGCATAACCTGCGGCACGAGGGCGGGCAGCAGTGAGAGTGTGAGGTAGCCGTGCGCGATCGTCGTGCCGAACGGTCCGGCCTTCGCCCGCTCCGGGTCCACGTGGATCCACTGGTGGTCGCCGGTGGCGTCCGCGAAGAGATCGATCCGCCGCTGGTCGACCTCCAGCCAGTCGCTGTGCCCCAGCTGCTCGCCCACCCCGTCGCGCAGCTCCTGCGCGGACGTGAAGATCCTCGGCTCTGCCATGTCCCTGGCCCTGCCTTCCCGCTCTCGGCCATCCGTACGCGCGCCTGTCTAAGCGCTTGCTCAGCATGGTTCGCGGGTGCGTTCCTGTCAACGACGGACCGGCCGGGGCGAGGCCACGTAGGGTTCGAGGGGTGCCCCAGATCCCACAGACACTCCATGAACTCACGGTCGGCCAGCTCTCCGCGCGCAGTGGCGCCGCCGTGTCGGCCCTGCACTTCTACGAGGCCAAGGGCCTGATCAGCAGCCGCCGCACCAGCGGGAACCAGCGCCGCTACGACCGGGACGCGCTGCGCCGGGTCGCCTTCGTCCGCGCGGCGCAAAGGGTCGGCATCCCGCTCGCCACCATCCGGGACGCGCTGGCCGAACTCCCGGAGGAGCGCACCCCGAACCGAGACGACTGGGCGCGGCTCTCCGAGGCGTGGCGCTCCGAGCTGGACGAGCGGATCGTGCAGCTGGCGCGGCTGCGCGACCACCTGACCGACTGCATCGGCTGCGGCTGCCTGTCGCTGGAGAACTGCGTGCTCTCCAACCCGGACGACATCTTCGGTGAACGGATGAGCGGTTCGCGCCTGATGCCGTGCAAGCCCGCGAAGTGCGCAGGGGAAGAGAGCTGAGGCGCCTGGCCGGGCGGGTTGTGCTCGTCCGGCAGCCGCGCGTGTCGCCCGTCCGGCGGCCGTGCGCGCGGGTTGCTCATCCGGCGGCCGTGCGCGCATGTCCGCCCGTCCGGCAGCCGTACGTATGTGTGTGCCCGTCCGGCAGCCGCGCGTCCCCCGGACGCCGGGCGGGCCGCTCCGTTCCTCAGGCCATCAGGCCGCCGACGCCAGGCCGCACAGCCGGGTCCGCCGGGCCTTCGCCAGCGCCGCCCGGGTGAGCACGGGCTGCGGCACCACGATTCCGCAGCCGGTGCAGACCGGACCGGACCACGGCTCGCTGTCCAGGTCCTGCCGCCAGGCGATCCGGCCCTGCGCGCAGACCGGGCAGCCGTTGCCCGGCTCCGCCTCCAGGGCGGAAATCAGCCGCGCCAGTACCTCCGCGAGCGGCGCCGCGGGGTGGACGGCCGGGTCGTCGCACCGCGCGACGCCGTTCCCGCCCCAGGTGCGCCGGTGCCAGTCGTCGAACGCGCCGGGCCGGCGCAGTCCGTCGTGCTTCTCCCGTCGGCGGCGCTCGGCGAACCCCGCCTCGTAGCGCAGCCAGACCGCCCGTGCCGTCTCCAGCTCCTCCAGGGCGCGCGTCAGCCGCGCCGGATCAGGGGCCCGGTCCTCGGGCTCTATTCCGTGCCGGGCACACAGATGATCCCAGGTCGCCCGGTGTCCGTAAGGGGCGAAGCGCTCCAGGCACTTGCGCAGCGAGTACCGCCGCAGTGCCAGATCGCTCCGCGGATCGCGGACCTGTCTCGCAAGGCTCCGGAAACCGGCCATTGCGCCGCCACCTCCGTCGTTCGTACTCCGTCGCCCGAAATTCGGCGTCAACCCAATGGACGTACGACTGCCCGGATCGGCTCCATCCATGAGTGCGGTCGTCCATCTACTGAGATGACCGGTCGTCACGCGACCGCATGTGGTGATTCGGAAAAGGTGACTGATGCTCACCTTACCGATGGGTCATACCGCCGGTAACGTCCGGCACATCGGCCTTTCCGAGGAGCACGCATGCCCCCACGCACCGGCACCACCGCCCGCACCGGCAAGTTCCGGGCCGCCACGATCGCGGCCGTACTCGCACTCGGTGCCTCTCTGCTGGCCACCGCGCCCCACGCGGGCGCCGCCGAGCCCGATCCCGTACCCGACTACTGCCAGGGACAGTGCGACGACATCCTGCCCCCCGGCGAGAACGGCAACGCCACCCTCGTCGACATCCTGGGCAACAAAGCGTTCGGCACCCATCCCGCGCACAGCGACGACCAGCTCGACCGCTACAACGGGCTGGTGGCCGGGCACACCGGCCTGACCGACCAGAAACTCACCGACTTCTTCAACGACGCCTCCTTCGGCGTCCCGAAGGACCAGGTGGAATCCGTCACCTCGCCCCGCAGCGACGTCACCATCACCCGCGACAAGGTGTCCGGCGTCCCGCACATCAAGGGCACCACCCGCTACGGCACCGAGTTCGGCGCCGGCTTCGCGGCCGGGCAGGACCGGCTCTGGCTGATGGACCTCTTCCGTCACATCGGGCGCGGGCAGCTGACCTCGTTCGCCGGCGGCGCACTGGCCAACCAGGGCCTGGAGCAGCAGTTCTGGCCGCAGGCCCCGTACACGGAGGACGATCTCAAGGCCCAGGTCGAGTACATACGGACCCATGAGGGCCCCCGCGGCGAGCAGGCCATGGCCGATGCCCAGGCCTATGTGGACGGGATCAACTCCTACCGCGAGAAGTCGAAGAAGGGCCGCTACTTCCCCGGCGAGTACGTCCTCACCGGCAAGATCGACGCCATCACCAACGTCGGTGAGATCCAGCCGTTCGAGCTGACCGACCTGATCTCGATCGCCTCCGTGGTCGGCGGCCAGTTCGGCGGCGGTGGCGGCGGCGAGGTCCAGGCGGCGCTCTCGCTGCTCTCCGCCCAGCAGAAGTACGGAGTGGCCGAGGGCACCAAGGTCTGGGAGTCGTTCCGGCAGCGCAACGACCCCGAGACGGTGCTCACCGTCCACGACGGCACCTCGTTCCCCTACGCGAACAAGCCCGACAAGGCCGTCGGCACAGCTCTCCCGGACCCCGGCTCCGTCACCGCCGAACCCCTGATCCACGACCGCACCGGCTCCGCGGGCACCAACGCGAAGGCCCCGGTCAAGGCGCCGGCCGAACTCAAGAAGGCCCAGGGCATCTACGACGACGGGGTCATCCCGGAGGGCTCGCTCCCCGGCTCCGGCCCGGGCGCCCAGAAGCGCGGCATGTCCAACGCCCTGCTGGTCTCCGGCAAGAGCACCGCGAGCGGGAACCCGATCGCCGTGTTCGGCCCGCAGACCGGCTACTTCGCCCCGCAGCTGATGATGCTCCAGGAGCTCCAGGGCCCCGGCATCAGCGCCCGCGGCGTCTCCTTCGCCGGCGTCGGCATGTACATCCAGATGGGCCGGGGCCAGGACTACGCCTGGAGCGCCACCTCGGCGGGCCAGGACATCACCGACACCTACACCGTCGAACTGTGCGAGCCCGACGGCTCCGCGCCCACCAAGAACTCCACGCACTACCTCTACCGAGGCGACTGCACCGCCATGGAGAAGCTGGAGCGCACCAACTCCTGGAGCCCCACCGTCGCGGACTCCACCGCGAAGGGCTCCTACCGGATGCAGGTGTGGCGCACCGGCTACGGAGTGGTCACCCACCGCGCCACGGTGGGCGGCAAGCCGGTCGCGTACACCTCGCTGCGCACCACCTACCGGCACGAGGCCGACTCGATCATCGGCTTCCAGATGCTCAACGACCCCTCCTACGTCACCGACGCCGCCTCCTTCCAGCGGGCGGCGAGCAACATCGACTACGCCTTCAACTGGTTCTACGCCGACTCACGCACCGCCGCCTTCTACAACAGCGGCATGAACCCGGTGCGCGCCCCCGGCGTCGACCCGGCCCTGCCGATCAAGGCCGAGAAGGCGTACGAGTGGCAGGGGTACGACCGGGCGGCCAACACCGCCGACTACACCCCGTTCGCCGAGCACCCGCACTCCAGCGGCCAGGACTACTACGTGTCCTGGAACAACAAGCAGGCCGAGGGGTACGCCTCCGCGGGCTTCGGGCTCAGCGCGGTGCACCGGGCCGATCTGCTCGACGAGCGGGTGTCGAAGCTGGTGCAGGAGGGCGGCGTGACCCGCGCCTCCCTCACCCGGGCGATGGCGGACGCCGCGCTCACCGATCTGCGCGGAGAGCAGCTGCTGCCCGAACTGCTGAAGGTGATCCGCTCCCAGCCGGTCACCGACCCGGACCTCAACGCGGTGGTCCAGCAGCTGGATTCCTGGCGGGCGGCGGGCGCGCAGCGCAAGGAGAGCAGCCCCGGTTCGCACGCGTACACCTACGCCGACGCGGTACGGATCATGGACGCGTGGTGGCCGAAGCTGATCGACGCGGAGTTCAAGCCGGGGCTCGGTGACGACCTGTACGGGGCGCTGACCGCCAACCTCGCCACCGACGAGTCCCCGGCCGCCAGCCACGGACCGAGCGGCGCGCACAGCGGTTCGGCCTTCCAGTACGGCTGGTGGGGGTTCGCCGACAAGGACCTGCGCCAGGTGCTCGGGCAGCCGGTCAAGGGCCCGCTGGCCAGGACCTACTGCGGCAACGGCGATCTGAGCGCCTGCCGCGCGGCGCTGCTGTCCTCGCTGAAGCAGGCGGCGGCGGTGCCGGCGGCCGAGGTCTACCCGGCCGACGCCACCTGCAAGGCCGGTGAGCAGTGGTGCACCGACTCGATCATCCACCGGGCACTCGGCGGCATCGCGCAGAAGGCGATCCACTGGCAGAACCGCCCGACGTACCAGCAGGTGGTGGAGTTCCCGGCACACCGCTGAACCGGCCTGGGCGGGCCCGCATCCAGCGGGCCCGCCCGGCACGCTCCAGTCCGTCCGGCGTTTGCGGACGGAGCCGGTCCGCCGGGCAGGCAGGCGTCCAACGGCCTGCCCGGCACCACCTCACCGGTACTGCAAGTACCGCTTCCGCACGGCCCGGAACGCGGCGAGATCCTTCGCCCACGCACCCACGACCTCATCCGTGTCCGCACCCGCGTCGATCATGGTGCGGACCCGGGTGTTGCCGGTGAGCTTGTCGATCCAGTTGTCCGGCCGCCAGGCGAACCCGCTCCACGTCCGCTTCGCCGTCACCAGCAGCGCGATCCCGGTGCGCACCGGGTCGAAGACCTCCCGGTCCCGCACATGGACCTGTACCCCGCCCACCGTCCTGCCCTCGAACTTGGAGAACGTCGGCGCGAAGTACGCCTCGCGGAAGGCCACTCCGGGCAGGTCGAGGGCGTTGGCGGCGGCCGCCCAGGTGTGGTCGATCCCCTCCGCGCCCAGCAGTTCGAACGGACGCGTGGTGCCGCGCCCCTCGGAGAGGTTCGTGCCCTCGAACAGGCAGGTGCCCGAGTAGACGAGCGCCGTGTCCGGAGTCGGCATGTTGGGGCTCGGCGGCACCCACGGCAGACCGCTCGCGTCGAAGAAGTCCGAGCGCGACCACCCCGACATCTTCACAATCTCCAGCTCGGCCGGGCGGTCCGCGAGGAACTCCCCGTTGAACAGCAGGGCGAGTTCGGTGACCGTCATGCCGTGCGCCTGGGCGATCTCCCGGCGGCCCACGAAGGTGCCGAAGGCCGGGTCGAGGACCGGCCCGAGGGCGGCCCGCCCGGACACCGGGTTCGGCCGGTCCAGGACGACGAACCTCTTGCCCGCCAGGGCCGCCGCCTCCATGCAGTCGTACAGCGTCCAGATGTACGTGTAGAAGCGGGCGCCCGCGTCCTGGATGTCGAAGACGATCGTGTCGACGCCGGACTCCGTGAACACGTCGGCCAGCGGCTGCCCGCTCTTGAGGTACGTGTCGTAGACCGGGAGCCCGGTCGCGGGGTCGTCGTACCGGCCCTCGCTGCCGCCCGCCTGCGCGGTGCCGCGGAAGCCGTGCTCCGGGCCGAAGACGGCCGTCAGACCGACCCGCCCGTCCGCGTGCATCACATCGACGATGTGGCGTACGTCGGAGGTGACCCCGGTCGGGTTGGTGACGATGCCGACCCGCTGCCCCTTCAGCAGTGCGTAGCCGTCCGCCGAGAGCCGGTCGAAGCCGGTACGCAGACCGCCGCGCCCGCCTCCGTGTCCGTTCCCGTGCCCCTCGCCGTGCGACGTACCGGCGGCCGCGGGAGCGGCCGTCGCCGCGAGGGCCCCCACGGCACCGCCCGCGGCCAGCAAACCACGCCTGGTCAGGCTCATTCCGCTACCTCCAAGATCGCGATGTCTGTCATGGTCACGCACGCTAGCGCGCACCCGGGCCGCAGGGAACGAGCCGGACGTGACCGATGTGGCAGGCGTGACGTATGAGGGGCGCCACCCTCTTCCCCGGCGACATACCGACTGGTTAGTCTGCCGGTGCAGCCGCAGAGAGAGGCAGGACCGATGAGTACGGTGCAGGGCGCGGGCGTAGTGGTCACCGGGGCCGGAGGCGGCATCGGAGCCGCGCTGGCCCGCAGATTCGCGGCCGAGGGCGCACGGGTCGTGGTCAACGACCTCGACGCGGACCGGATCGAGGCGCTGGCCGAGGAGATCGGCGGTACCGCCGTCGCCGGGGACGCCTCCCGGATCGTCGACGCCGCCCGGGACGCCCTGGACGGCACGGTGGACATCTACTGCGCCAACGCGGGACTCGCCTCGCCGGGTGACGTCTTCGCGGCCGAGGAGGTCTGGGCCGACGCCTGGGACGTCAACGTGATGGCCCACGTCCGCGCGGCCAGGGCGCTGCTCCCGGACTGGCTGGAGCGCGGCAGCGGCAGGTTCGTCTCCACCGCCTCGGCCGCCGGACTGCTCACGATGATCGGCGCGGCGCCGTACAGCGTCACCAAGCACGGGGTGGTCGCCTTCGCGGAGTGGCTCGCCCTCACCTACGGCCACCGGGGCCTCAAGGTCCACGCGATCTGCCCGCAGGGCGTGCGTACCGACATGCTGACCGCCGCCGGATCGGCGGGGGAGCTGGTGCTCGCCCCCAGCGCCATCGAGCCCGAGGCCGTCGCGGACGCGCTCTTCGCGGCGATGGCCGAGGACCGCTTCCTCGTCCTGCCGCACCCCGAGGTCGCCACGTACTACCGGGCCAGGGCCGAGGACACCGACCAGTGGCTCGGCAGCATGAACCATCTCCAGCGGAAGTGGGAGGCGACCGGCGCATGACCGAGTCGATCTACGCGGCGAAGCCCTGGCTGCCGCTGCTCAGCGAGGCCCAGCGGGCCCCCGTCCACCCGGCGGCCACCCTGGTGCACGCCTTCCGGGACTCGGTGGCCCGCGCCCCGGACCACCCGGCGCTCGCCTACTTCGACGGGCGCCTCAGCTATCGCGAGACCGACGAGCTCTCCGACTCCGTGGCCGGCCACCTCGCCGCCCGGGGGCTGGAGCGCGGCGACCGGGTCGCGATCATGCTGCAGAACTCGCCGCACTTCGTCCTCGCCCTGCTCGGCGTCTGGAAGGCCGGGGCGACCGTCGTCCCGCTCAACCCGATGTACAAGTCCGGCGAGGTCGGTCATGTGCTGAAGGACGCCGAGGTCTCCGCGCTGATCTGCTCCGACCGGGCCTGGGAGTCGTACCTGCGGGACACGGCGGCCGCCGCCCCGGCCGTCCGGATCGCGCTCACGGCCTGCGAGCTGGACTTCCAGACCACGGGCGACGACCGGGTGCTGGACTTCGAGAGGCTGCCCGCCGCCGAGGACGCCGACGATCTGGCCGCCGTCGCGCGGCAGGGGCTCGCGGCCCCCGCCGGCCGGGAGCTGACCGCCACCGACGTGGCGCTGATCAGCTACACCTCCGGGACCAGCGGCACCCCCAAGGGCGCCATGAACGCGCACGGCAACATCATGGTCAACGTCGAGCGCCAGCGCACCGGCCACCCCATCGCCGAGGGTTCCGCCTACTTCGCGCTCGCCCCGCTCTTCCACATCACCGGCATGGTGTGCCAGCTGGCCGTCTGCCTCGCCCACGCGGGCACCCTCGTCCTCGCCTACCGCTTCCACCCCGGCGTCGTCCTCGATGCCTTCGCCGAGCACCGCCCCGCCTACACCGTCGGCCCCTCGACCGCCTTCATGGCGCTCGCCGCGACCCCCGGCGTCACGCCCGAGCACTTCTCCTCGTTCCGGGTGATCTCCTCCGGCGGCGCACCGCTGCCGCCCGCGCTGGTGGAGAAGTTCCGGGCGGGCTTCGGCCCGTACATCCGCAACGGCTACGGCCTCACCGAGTGCACCGCGCCCTGCGCCTCCGTGCCGCCCGAGCGGGAGGCCCCCGTGGACCCGGTCTCCGGCACCCTCTCGGTCGGCGTGCCCGGCCCGGACACGGTGGTGCGGATCATCGACGAGAACGGCGCGGACGTACCCTTCGGCGAGCAGGGCGAGATCGCGGTGCGCGGACCGCAGGTCGTCTCCGGCTACTGGCGGCTGCCCGAGGCCACCGCCGCCGCCTTCCCCGACGGCGAGCTGCGCACCGGCGACATCGGGTTCATGGACCGCGAGGGCTGGCTCTACGTCGTCGACCGCAAGAAGGACATGATCAACGCCTCCGGCTTCAAGGTCTGGCCGCGCGAGGTGGAGGACGTCCTGTACACCCATCCGGCCGTCCGCGAGGCGGCCGTCGTGGGCGTCCCGGACGCCTACCGGGGCGAAACGGTCCGGGCCTACGTCAGCCTGCGGCCCGGCTCCTCGGTGGAACCGGGCGAACTGGGCGCGTACTGCAAGGAGCGGCTCGCCGCGTACAAGTACCCGCGCGAAGTCGAGGTCCTGGCCGAACTCCCCAAGACGGCGAGTGGGAAGATCCTCAGGCGGGAACTGCGTTCACCCCGGTAGTACGCACCACGCACATACGCACGGAAGGAAGGCGGCGGCTATGGCCAAGGCGACGGACGGGAGCGGCACCCCCGTTCCCCAGCGGCTGCTCGCCGCCGCCACCCGGCTCTTCGCGGAACAGGGGTACGACCGCACCTCGGTCCAGGAGATCGTCGAGGCGGCCGGCGTCACCAAGGGCGCGCTCTACCACTACTTCGGCTCCAAGGAGGACCTCCTCCAGGAGGTCTACGCCCGGGTGCTGCGGCTCCAGCAGGAGCGCCTCGACGCCTTCGCGGACGCCGACGCCCCCGTGGCGCGGCGGCTGCGCGACGCGGCGGCCGACGTGGTCGTCACCACCATCGAGAACCTCGACGACGCCTCGATCTTCTTCCGCTCGATGCACCACCTGAGCCCCGAGAAGAACAAGCAGGTACGGCTGGAGCGGCGCCGCTACCACGAGCGATTCCGGGCCCTGGTGGAAGAGGGGCAGCGCAGCGGGGTGTTCTCCACCGCCACCCCGGCGGACCTGATCGTCGACTACCACTTCGGCTCGGTCCACCACCTGTCCACCTGGTACCGCCCCGACGGTCCGCTCACCCAGCAGGAGGTCGCCGACCACCTGGCGGATCTGCTGCTGCGCGCGCTGCGGCCCTGATCCGCGGGTCCGGACCACCGTCACCGGCCAGCCGGTCCAGCAGCGCCACCGCCGCCGGGTTGCGCGGCCGGGGCGTCCGGCCCGCCAGCACCACCGTCCGGCCCGGCTCCGGCTGCCGGATGCCCACACACGGCAGCCCGGCGTCCTCACCGATCCGGCGCGGCACGATCGCCACCCCGATGCCGGCCCTCACGAGGTCCACCAGCAGCCGGATCTGGGTGACATCGCAGGTGATCCGGCGCTCCAGACCGCAGTGCGCGGCCAGCCGCCGCACCGCCGTCTCCAGACCGGTACCGGCCCGGAAGTCCACGAACGGCTCCCCGGCGAGGTCCTTGATCAGGGTGCGCCCGGCCGTCGCCAGCCGGTGACCGGGGGCGGTGATCAGCACCAGGTCCTCCTGCCAGCAGGCGAACGCCACGAGGCCGTCCGGGAGTCCGGCGGCGTCCGGGGCCAGAAAGCCGAGGTCCAGCTCACCGGCGAGCAGCCCCGCCAGCAGCTCCGGGGTCGTCGCCTCGCGCAGGGAGATCTGCACCCCGGGCCACAGCCGGTGGAAGGCGGCGAGTTCGGCGGCCAGATCCACACAGGTCAGCGTCTGGATCGTGCCGATCCGCACCCGGCCGGCGGCCAGCTCGGAGACGGCGGCCACCGCGTCGCGCGCCGCGTCCGTCCCCGCGAGCACCGTCCGCGCCGACGGCAGCAGCGCCCGGCCCGCCTCGGTCAGCACCACCCGGCGGCCGGTGCGGTCGAACAGGTCGGCGCCCAGCTCCCGTTCGAGATTGCGGACGGACGTGCTCAGCGCGGACTGCACGATCAGTTCGGCACGGGCGGCGGCGGTGAAGCTGCCGTGCGTGATGACCGCCATGAAGTGGCGGAGCTGGCGAATCTCCATCCATCTACGGTAGCGATCACAGCCAGCGAATCCATCTGTTGGACCGAACCCGCGGACGGGGTCACGCTGGACGCATGGCGCACATGCAGACAACGACGCGGGTCCCCGCCCTGTGGACCGCCGCTTACGGACCGCAACGGCCGCGCATCGTCCGGGTCCTCGCACGGTGCCTGCTGAGAGCGCGGGCCTTCGCCCGTGACCTGGCACTGGCCGACCACGTACCGTACGGCGGCTACTGAGCCGCAGGGCGCGGGCCGAAACGCGTTGGTGGAGCCCGGGAGCGTCCGGCTAGCATCCGACGATGCGGACGCCGGCCGGAGAAGAGCTGCACACCCTGGGACGGGAGATCGGGCGGGGGACCCCGGGGCAGCGTCACACGGCACTGGTCCGGCTGGCCGAACTCGTCGCCACGCGCCCCCCGTCCGACGCGGAGATGGACACACTCGCCGGACTGCTGCCCCAGTCCCTCACCGGACCGCCGGAGGCCGATCTCCTGCTGGCCCGGCTCTACGAGCGGCTCGGCCACCGGCTGACGGACCGGCCCCGGCCCCGGTGGCGCACGGCCGGCCACCTCCCGGCGACCGTACGCACCGCCTGGCTGCGCGCCGATGTGCTCCACGACCCGGCCGTCCTCCGCGAGGAGACCCCGGGCGAGCTCCTGTACCAGGCCGTGCGCGAGCTGGACATCAGCGGCACGCACCGGCCGGGCCCGCTGGTGGACGAACTGGCGGACAGCGGCGATCCGGTGCTCCGGACCGAGGCGCTGCGGCTGGCCCGCGAGGCACTGCACACCGGACTGCTGGCCCCGGCGGCGGTCCGGGAGAAGCTGATCGCGCTGCTGGCGGCGGACAGCGCCCCGGTGGTCGCGGGCGCGCTGGGCGCACTCGCCGAACCGTGGGCGGCGACCGCCCCGCTGCCGCCCGGCCTCCTCACCCCGTTCCTGGGTCCGGAGCCGGTACGGGAACGCCCCGCCGTGGCCGAAGCCGCCCTCGCGGCCGCCGCCCGCCACGGCCACCGCGAACTGCTGCGCGATGTCGTCGAGGACCCCCGGCTGACGCCCGGCCTGCGCCGGAGCGGGATGGAACTGCTCGGTGAACTGGCCGACCGCGACGACATCGGCGCCCTGACGGCCGCCGCCGCCAGCGATCCGCTGCTGCTCGGCGGCCCGGCCGTGGCCTGCCTGCGCGGGCTCCACCGCCGCGGGCACTTCCCGGACGACGACCAGGTCCGCACACTCATCGGCCTCGCCCTGTGCGACCACTCGATCCCGGCCCGCGACGTGGCGACCGTCCTCTACACCTCCCGGACCGAGGCCCTCAAGGTGCTGACGGACGCCCCGGCCGCGGACCCGGGCTGGCCGCGACGGCTCGCCCTGCTCGTCGCGCTGGCCGGACAGGGCGCGGGCGACCTCCCGGCCGGGGACGCCGTCACCCGGCTCCTGCCCTCGGCGCCCTCACCCGTGCCCTTCCTCGACGCGATCCGCGCCCTGCGCCACACGGACGCGGAAGCAGCCGTGATCGCCCAGCTTCCCTCGGCTCCGGCCGCCGCCCTGGACACCCTGGAGGCGATCGGCGGCGAACCGACCGTACGAGCCCTGCGCGAAGGGCTGGGCCTCGGCACCGGCGGGACGGCGCCCCACCTGCGCCCCGTACGCCACCGGGCCCTCGAACTGCTCTGGCGGCTCAACCGGGATCCGGCCCTGCGCCGCGCCCTGCTCGCCCGGCTCGACCCCGTCGGCCTGCCGCCGCGCGTCGCGGCCGGCCTCGGCGCACCGGACGCGGCCGAACTGGCGCTGCTGAGCTCCCACCTGGACCCGGACGCGCCGGTGGAGGCGCTGTGCCGGCTCGCGGCGAACGGAGACGCCACGACCCTCCCGGTCATCGCGGACCTGCTGTCGCGCGTCGTGGCGGACCTGGCCGCTTCGAGGACCCCGGACGCGGCGCCCCGGACCGGGGAGCACGGGCAGCCGGCCGGTGAGCCCGCGGTGCCGCAGGAGGTCCTGGACGCCATCAGCGCCCTCGGCCGCCGGCTCCACGAGCGGGGCGCGATCCGGCCCGTCTGCCTGCTCGACGCCACGGATGCCCGGCAGGCCGGACACGCGCTGGTCGCCGGCACGGCACTGGACCTCCTGGACCGCCCCGGACTCTCCGACGACGAGTGGGTGGTCCTGCTCGAACTGCTGCTCAGGGCGGACTGGACGGGCACCCGCGCACGGGTGCACCGACTCCTGCGCTCCCGCGACCGGCACGTGCGCAAGCACGTCATCGCCCTGCTCGCACGCGACGCCACCGGCGAGGACGCCCAGGCACTCTCGGCTTCACTGATCGCCCTGACCAGGGCCCAGGACATCCAGACCGTCCGGCAGGCCCTGCTCGCCCTGGGCCAGGTCCGGGCCCACTGGGCGAGCGGCGCGATCTCCGCCTGCCTCGACCACCCGAACATGAACATCAGGAAGACGGCGGCCGCTGCGCTCGGCAGGGCGGGCGCACCGGAGGCAGTGCCGAAGCTGCTGTCCCTGCTCGGGCAGGACGGCAACCCCGGCCTGCGCGAGTCCGTCGTCGCGGCCCTGCGCGCCGTCCTCGGCGACGCCTACCCGGCCACCCTGGTCGCCGCCGCGGAGCACAGCCAGGACGACACCCGGCGGCGGCTGCTGACGGGCCTGCACGGCGTGCTCACCGCTCGCTCGGTGCGCGCACTGGACGAGCAGCGCTCCCCGGTGGCCTACCCGCTGCTCACCCTGGTGGCCGCCCGCGCGGTCGCCCTGGCCGAAGGCTCCCTGACGGATCTGGCGCCGGCCATGACCGCGCACGGGATCACCGTCTCGGCCTCGGCCGGCCCCTTCGCCGTCTCCGGCGATGCGGACCGCGACATCGAGACCCTGGTGACCGGGGGCTGGGACCCGGAGACCGCACTGCGCCTCGTGGCACGGGACGAGCCGCTGGGTTCCCTGCGCGCACAGCGGCTGCGCCCGATGCTGGCCGACTGGCTCGCGCTGGCGGGCTCCCGTCCGGGGAGCGGGGCCACGGTGCTGCGGTTCGCGCTGACGCTCTGTTCCAGGCCCCTGAGCCGCCCGGAACTCGCCGCGCTCGCCCGGTCGTTCCCGCTCCTGCTGGAGGCGCTGGCCGACGCCCGCGACGCGGACCGGCACGCGTTGATTGGCGTCCTCGAAGCGGCGGCACCGCTGGTGACCGCCACCGGCAGAGCGGCCGCCGTCACCGAGGTACGCGCCCTGGCCCCCGCACCGGCGGTGCCGGGCCGCTCCACGCTGACCCTGCTGCGCCGCCTCGGCGCGATACTCGTCCCCGCCGACCTCGACCGCGCCCTCGCGGGGGCCCGGCTCTGCGCGGAGCCCGCGCGGGCCGCGACCGACGTGCTCCGGGAGGCCTTCGCGGTACCGGAGTCCGGGCCCGCCGCCGCACCCGGCTCGGACGCGGCACAGGCCTGGCGGTCCGGGCTGGCCGACGCGGTCCGGGAGCCGGGCGCGCTGGCGGAGTTCCGCCGCACGGACGACGGCACCGTCCCCTCCCGGACCCGGCTGGCCGCCCTGATCGAGGAGCACCACGGGGCCGCCCCCGGGGTCCGCTCCGCCCTCGTCGACTGGATGACCCGGCTCCAGCCCCTGGACGCGCCGCCCTGGACCCTCGCGGAGACCGCCCGCACGCCGGAGCCGGCCCCGCGCCGGGTCCGCGCCGACGACCTGGACCAGCCGCGCTCCGCCGCCCTGCGGGAGCGGCTGTCCGCCATGCTCGGCTCGGCGGAGGCGGCGCGCCGGCAGACCGCTGCCCGGGAGCTGGCGCGGTGGCCGGAGCCGGAGGCCCGGCTGGCGGTGCTGCGCGCGTACCTGACCGGCCGGATCGACCGGACCGCCGCAGCCGGCGTCGGCGGCACGCTCGGCGCCGTCGGTGAGAGCGAACTCCGGGGCGACGAGATCCTGCGCGACCGGGTGGCGGAAGCAGCAGCCGGTCTCGATCCGCAGGAGCGGCAACGGCTCGTCCCGCTGCTGCTGGAGTGGTGGGAGCACACGCCGCCCGCCTCGGCCGGGGCCGTCACCGATGCGTTGCGTGCCCATCCCGCCGACGCGCTGGCCGAAGCGCTGGGCGACCGGCTCGACGCCGGGGCCTGGGGATTCCTGGACCTGCTCACCGGCCGCCCGCTGCTGCGCACCCCGGCGCTCACCCGGGTCCGCCACCGGTTGCGTACCGAAGGGCGTGACGGACTCGCGGACCGGATCGTCCTGGTGGACGGGCCGTTGCGGGGACCGGACGCCGGACGGCGGGACGCGGCGGCCCTGGCCGCACTCCGCGACCGGGACGCGGCCCCGCCCGCCGCGACGCGGCGACGCCCGAGCCGGGGTGAACTGATGGACCTGGCCGCGACCGGCGCCCCCGAGCAGGTCTGCCGGGCGCTCACCGAGCTGGCCGAGGCGCACACCGGCCCCGGCCCTGACCGGGACCCGCGCCTGGTCGACCTGCTCGGTGAGCTGCTGACGCACCCCAGGCCCCGGGTCCGGCTGCGGGCCCACCGCACCGCGCGCGCGATGCTCGACCGGACGGAGTACCTGCGCCACACCGGGCTGTTGCTGGACGATCCCCGGCCGGACGTGGTGCGCATGGCGCTACGTACGCTCTGCCGGGCGGGCTGGGAGCCGGCGTTCCCCGCGGTCACCGGACTGCTCGGGCACCCGCACGCGACCGTGCGCGAGGCGGCGGCCGAGGCGCTGGCCGGGCTGGGCGGGGCAGCGGTACCGGCACTCCGCCACGCCGCCGCCCGCGCCCGGCCCGACCGGCGCTCCCGGTACACGGACCTGCTGGACCGGATCGGGGCCGCCGAGCGCTGACGCCGTCCGGCCCCGTCACCGCTCTCCGGCTACAGGTACTTCTTGATCTCCCGGCGGGCCAGCGACCGCTGGTGCACCTCGTCCGGGCCGTCCGCCAGCCGCAGCGTCCGCGCCGCCGCCCACAGCTCGGCCAGCGGGAAGTCCTGGCTGACCCCGCCCGCGCCGTGCAGCTGGACCGCCTGGTCGAGGATGGCGACCACCGCACGCGGGGTGGCGATCTTGATCGACTGGATCTCGGTGTGCGCGCCCCGGTTGCCCACCGTGTCCATCAGCCAGGCCGTCTTCAGCACCAGCAGCCGCAGCTGCTCCACCTGGACCCGGGCGTCCGCGATCCAGTTCTGCACCACGCCCTGCTGGGCGAGCGGCTTGCCGAAGGCGGTGCGGGCCACCGCGCGCCGGCACATCAGCTCGATGGCGCGCTCCGCCATGCCGATCAGCCGCATGCAGTGGTGGATCCGGCCCGGTCCCAGCCGTGCCTGGGCGATGGCGAAACCGCCGCCCTCCTCGCCCACCAGGTTCGTCGCGGGCACCCGCACGTCGTCGAAGAGCACCTCCGCGTGCCCGCCGTGGTAGTGGTCCTCGTAGCCGTATACCTTCATGGCGCGCTTCACCGTCAGCCCCGGGGTGTCGCGCGGGACGAGGATCTGCGACTGCTGGCGGCGGATGTCGTCGCCGTCCGGGTCGGTCTTGCCCATCACGATGAAGATCGCGCAGTCCGGGTTCATCGCCCCGGAGATGTACCACTTGCGCCCGTTGATGACGTAGTCCTCGCCGTCACGGGTGATCCGGGTCTCGATGTTGGTCGCGTCCGACGACGCCACCTCCGGCTCCGTCATCGCGAACGCGGACCGGATCTCACCCGCCAGCAGCGGCTCCAGCCACTGCTTCCTCTGCGCGTCGGTGCCGAACTGCGCGAGCACCTCCATGTTCCCGGTGTCCGGAGCCGCGCAGTTCAGCGCGGTCGGCGCCAACTGCGGGGAGCGGCCGAGGATCTCGGCCAGCGGGGCGTACTGGAGGTTGGTCAGCCCGGCGCCGTACTCCGCGTCCGGCAGGAAGAGGTTCCACAGCCCCTGCCGGCGCGCCTCTGCCTTGAGGTCCTCGACGACCTGCGGGGTGTCCCACGGCGACGCGAGCCGCTCGCGCTGCTCCTCCGCGGTCCGCTCCGCCGGGTGGACGTGCTCGTCCATGAAGGTGAGCAGCTTGCCGCGCAGCTCCTCGGTACGGGCGTCGAATGCGAAGTCCATGGGGTTGATCAGCCTTCCTGGAGGGTGGTGAGGCCGTGCGCGATGAAGACGGGGACGAGGTCGCCGATGCGGTCGAAGCCGCCGCCGACGGTCTGGCCCCGCGTGTAGCGGTAGTGGATGCCCTCCAGGATCACGGCGAGCTTGAACCAGGCGAACGCCGTGTACCAGGAGATGGCGGAGGTGTCCCGGCCGGAGCGGGCGGCGTAGCGCTCGATCAGTTCGGCGGGGGAGGGGTGGCCGGCCGCGCCGCTGGTGGTGGAGACCGGTGACTCGGGCAGTCCGAGGTCGGAGCTGTACATGACCAGCAGACCGAGGTCGGTGAGCGGGTCGCCGAGGGTGGACATCTCCCAGTCGAGCACGGCCTTGATCCGGTCGTCGGAGCCGATCAGGACGTTGTCCAGACGGTAGTCGCCGTGCACCACCGTCGGTGCGGGGGAGGACGGCAGCGTGCGGCCGAGGGCCGCGTGCAGCTCGTCGATGCCCGCCAGTTCGCGGTTGCGGGAGGCGTCCAGCTGTTTGCCCCAGCGGCGCAGCTGCCGGTCGAGGAAGCCCTCGGGGCGCCCGAAGTCACCGAGCCCGACCGCCCGCGGGTCCACGGCGTGCAGTTCGACCAGGGTGTCGACCAGTCCGAGCACGGCTGCCCGGGTGCGCTCCGCACCGAGCGGGGCGAGCTGCTCCGCGGTGCGGTACGGGGTGCCCTCGACGTACTCCATGACGTAGAACGGCGAGCCGATGACGGAGTCGTCCTCGCAGAGCAGGACCGGTTCGGGGACCGGGACGGCCGTCGGGTGCAGTGCGCTGATCACCCGGTGCTCGCGCTTCATGTCGTGCGCGGTGGCCAGCACGTGGCCCAGCGGCGGGCGCCGGACGACCCAGCGGCCGGTGCCGTCCGTGTCCGTGACGGCGTAGGTCAGGTTCGAACGGCCGCCCTCGATGAGCCGGGCGTCCAGCGGTCCGTTCACCAGGCCCGGCCGTTCGCGGTCGAGATGGCCGCGCAACCGGTCGAGGTCGAGGCCTGGCGGGTGGACTGGGCTCATCGTGCGCACCTCCGGGATGGATGGACGGTCGGTGTTCATCATGCCGACCAGTCGGTATGTCGTCCAGTGAACTTCCGGAACCGGATGCGGGCGCTCCGGTGCGATCAGCTGCTCAGCCCCTGGTATTCAGTCTCATCTCTGAATAGAGTTCACGTATGGATACAGCGTTGTTGATCGAAGAAGTCCGGCTGACCCCGATCCTCATTGCCGACCCACCGCTCCTCAACACCCAGGGCGTCCATCAGCCCTACACCCCGCGCCTCGTCGTGGAGGTCGTCACCCGCGGCGGAGTGACCGGCATCGGGGAGACGTACGGCGACGGCAAGTACCTCGAACTGGCCGAGCCGCTCGCCGCCGCCCTGCCGGGCCGCCCGGTCAGCGATGTGAACGGGCTCTTCGCCCTCGCCGACGAGGTGTGCGCGGATTCACGCGCCGCCGACGAGCGGGTCGACGCGGGCGGGCTGCGCGGCGTGCAGACCGCGGACAAGCTCCGGCTCTCGGTGGTGTCCGGTTTCGAGGTGGCCTGCCTGGACGCGCTGGGCAAGTCCCTCGGCCTGCCGGTGCACGCGCTGCTCGGCGGCAAGGTCCGCGACACCGTCGAGTACAGCGCGTACCTCTTCTACCGCTGGGCCGGGCACCCCGGGGGCGGCGAGCCGGACGACTGGGGGGCGGCCGTCGACCCGGCCGGAGTCGTCGCCCAGGCGCGACGCTTCGCCCGCGACTACGGCTTCTCCTCGTTCAAGCTGAAGGGCGGCGTCTTCCCGCCCGAGCAGGAGATCGCCGCGGTCCGCGCGCTGGCCGAGGCGTTCCCCGGCCGGCCGCTGCGCCTGGACCCCAACGGCGCCTGGTCCGTCGAGACCTCGCTGTACGTCGCCGAGCAGCTCAAGGGCGTACTCGAATACCTGGAGGACCCGGCGGCCGGCACCGCGCCGATGGCCGCCGTCGCGGCCGGCACCGACGTACCGCTGGCCACCAACATGTGCGTCACCACCCTCGCGGAGGTCCCCGAGGCCTTCGCCCGGGACGCCGTGCAGGTCATCCTCTCCGACCACCACTACTGGGGCGGACTGCACCGCACCCGTGAACTGGCCGGGATCTGCCGCACCTTCGGCGTCGGCCTCTCCATGCACTCCAACACCCACCTGGGGATCAGCCTCGCCGCCATGACGCACGTCGCGGCCACCGTGCCCAACCTCGACTACGCCTGCGACAGCCACTACCCCTGGCAGACCGAGGACGTCATCACCGCCCGCCATGTCTTCAGGGACGGCCGGCTCACCGTCTCCGACGCCCCCGGTCTCGGCGTGGAGCTGGACCGGGAGCGGCTGGCCGCACTGCACCGCCGCTGGCTCGACGACGACGGCACGATGCGCGAGCGCGACGACGCCGCCGCGATGCGCAAGGCCGAGCCCGGCTGGCGGACGCCGTCGATCCCGCGCTGGTGAGGCCGGGTCCGCGACGGCCTGATTTGCGCTGCGCCTGACCCGCGCCGATGGTCGAAGGATGAAGGCGATCAGCTACAGCGGATACGGCGATGCCGACGTCCTGGAGTACGGCGAGCGGCCGGACCCCAAGGTCGGCCCCGACACCGTCCTGGTGAAGGTGCGGGCCGCCGCGGTCAACCCGGTGGACCGGCAGGCGCGGCAGGGGAATCTGGACACCGCGCTCGACGCGGTCTTCCCGGTGATCCCCGGCTGGGACGTGTCCGGGGTCGTCGTGCAGCCCGGCGTGGCCGTCGACGAGTTCGCCGTCGGCGACGAGGTCATCGGATACGTGCGGGAGGACTTCCTCAGCCGCGGCACCTTCGCGGAGTACGTCGCCGCCCCGGTGCGCACCCTCGCCCGCAAACCGCTGAGCCTGAGCTTCGAGGAGGCCGCCGGGCTGCCGCTGGCCGGCCTCACGGCCTACCAGGTGCTCCACCGGTCGCTGCGGATCCGCAACGGTGACACCGTCCTGGTGCACGCGGCGGCGGGCGGTGTCGGCTCACTGGCCGTCCAGCTCGCCCGCCACGCGGGATGCCGGGTCATCGGGACCGCGAGCGCGCACAACCACGACCACCTGCGACAGCTCGGCGCGGAACCCGTGGAGTACGGGGACGGGCTCGTGGACCGGCTGCGGTCACTGGCCCCGGGCGGGATCGACGCCGCCTTCGACACGGTGGGCGGGGAAGCGCTGCGGGCCTCCGCCGAGACGCTCGCGCCGGACGGGCGGCTCACCTCCATCGTGGACAGCGAGGTGTTCTCGTACGGCGGCAAGTACGCCTTCGTGCGGCCCGACGCCAAGGACCTCGCCCATCTGGCCGAACTCGCCGAGCGGGGCATCATCACGGTCCACGTCGACCGGGTCTTCCCCCTGGAGCGGACCGCGGAGGCGCACCGGCTCAACGCGCGGGGGCGCACCCGGGGCAAGATCGTCGTCACGGTGGACTGGGAGAGCTGACGGGACCGGCGCGCCGCCCGGACCGACCGGTGTCCGCCGGGCCCGGATCAGAACAGCATGGCGGCCGCGAACACGGCCAGGGCGACCGTGCACGCCGCCGCCGTCAGCGCGGCGCGCGCGCCCAGCGGCCTCGGGCGCGCGGTGCCCATGCCCTGCACCCGGCGGTTCGCCACCCGCAGGAACCCCAGCCAGGCGAGCACGCTCAGCGACAGCGCGACGATCCCCGCCGCGCTCGCCCCGCCGTGCAGCGCCTGCTTGGCCGCCAGCAGCGCCACCACCGTGCAGGAGAGCGTGGTGCGCCGCCAGGCCAGCCTGGTCCGCTCCGGCTGGAGCCCCGGATCGCGTCCGGCCGCGGTCACCGGCCCTCCCAGCCGAACAGGACCACCACCACCATCGCCACGGCCACCACCGCGACCGCGAGACTCAGCAGCGTCGGGAACCGGGACACCGGCAGGTCCTCGCCGCGCCGCATCGCCCGCTCGCACCGCACCCAGTGGTTGACGGCCCGCAGCGCGCAGAGCACCCCGGCCGCGAGCAGCGCCAGCGCCAGACCGGCGCGCACGCCCCAGGACAGTTCGGGCAGGAACTGGTCGACCGCGAAACCGCCGCCGATCAGCGCGAGAGCCGTCCGGATCCAGGCGAGGAAGGTCCGCTCGTTGGCGAGTGAGAAGCGGTAATCGGGGGTGTCGCCCTCTTCGCGGATCCGCTGCGGCGCGAACCACAGCCGCAGACTCTGTACGAATTCGTTCACGTCCGGACCTTATCTGCCGCTTCGGTACACGGTTCAGGACCCTTCACGGAACGCCCGCAGCCGCCGGTAGGCCTCCAGGCCGTCCGGCACCCACGGCCAGTCGCCGAGCCGTCGCGCCAGCTCCCCGTCGGTGAGGAAGGTGTGCCAGGCGACCTCTTCCGCCTGCGGCCTCACCGGCAGCTCGCACCGCAGCCGGTACACGTACGACCACCAGCTGTGCCCCTCGCCTTCGTAGAGGAACTTGAAGAGCGGCTCGGGCCGGGGGAGCCCGGTGACCCCGAGCTCCTCCTCGGCCTCCCGCAGCGCCGCCTCGTCGTACGTCTCGCCCGCACCGACCACCCCGCCGACGAACATGTCGTAGTGGGACGGGAAGACCAGCTTGGTGGCGGTCCTGCGGTGCACGAAGATCCGGCCGTCGGAGTCCCGGGCCTCGATGAACGCGCAGCGGTGGCGCAGGCCCCGCGCGGTCGCCTCACCGCGCGTGGCCTGCCCGACGACCTCGTCGTTCTCGTCGACGATGTCCAGGATCTCGTCAGAAGGTGTCATGCACCTCATCCAACCGCAGGCCGCCCGGGGACGATCACTGGCCCATGACGTACTTGACGGTCGGGCCCGTGGTCCAGCCGCCGTCCACGGCGAGTTCGGCGCCGGTGATGTAGGAGGCGGCGTCCGAGAGCAGGAAGACGACGGCCTCGGCGATCTCACCGGCCTCACCGACCCGGCCCATCGGGGTGTTGGGGTAGTTGCCTTCGCCCTGCTGGATGCCGACCGAGGCGGTCATCGGGGTGTAGACCATGCCGGGGTGCACCGAGTTCACCCGCACCTTCGCCGTGCCGAGCTCCACCGCGCCGACCTTCGTCAGCCCGCGCACGCCCCACTTGGACGCGCCGTAGCTGGAGGTCAGGGCCAGGCCCATCAGCCCGGCGGCCGAGGAGATGTTGACGATCGAGCCGCCGCCGTTCTCCTTCATCAGCGGGATCACCGTCTTCATGCCGATGAAGACGGCCGTCAGGTTGATGTCGATGACCTTGCGGAAGTGCTCGACCGTCTCGCTCTCCAGCGGCTGCCCGGTGGAGACCCCGGCGTTGTTGACCAGTCCGTCGATCCGGCCGAACTCGGAGAGGGCGAAAGCGGCGACGCGCTGCCAGTCCTCCTCCGAGGTCACGTCGTGGTGGAGGAAGCGGGCCTTCGGGCCGAGCTCCGCGGCGGTGGCCGCGCCCTCCTCGTCGAGCACGTCGGTGATCACCACGTTCGCGCCGCCGGCCACGGCGAGGCGCGCGGCCTCGGCCCCGAGGCCGCGGGCGGCGCCGGTGATGACGACGGTCCGGTCGGTGAGGTTGTTCCTGTCGGTCATGACATGTCCTTCATGTGGTGCGGGTGGTTCCTGTGGGGCGCTTGTTTATGCGCCGTGCGGCGCGGGGGCGTGCAGGAAGGCGGTGGTGGTCCCGACGAGATCGGCCAGGAAGAGCTCCTGGCCGGTCAGCGGCTCCGTGCCGTCGAGCCCCTGGCGGGCGCGGTCGGCCAGCGCCGCGCCGATCAGGGTGAGCGCCAGATCGAGCCGCTCCAGCCGGACCGGCTCCGGCAGCGCGCCCAGCCGGTCCCCGATCCGGCCGATCAGCCGGCCGTAGGCGGTGCCGTCCAGGGCGGGGTGGAGGGGGCCGGTCCGCAGACCGGTCTCGTGGCTCAGCTGGGCCGAGATCCGCAGACAGCGCCGGCCCCGGTCATCGCCGAGCAGGCTCGCCTCCGCCGTCACCAGCGCGGTGAGCAGCTCCCGTACGCCGCAGTCGGCGTCGAGCCCGTCGAGCAGCGGCGCCACCACCTGCTCGGTGCGGGCCTGGCGGCCGGCCATCACGGCGTCGAGCAGCCCGGCGCGGGAGCCGAAGTGGTACTGGACCGCCGACGGATTGCTCTGGCCCGCCAGCCGGACGATGTCCCGCAGCTGGGCGCCGTCCGTACCCTGCGCGGCGAAGATCTCCTCGGCCGCGCGGATCAGCTTGTCCCTGGTCTCTTGTCCTGACGTCCTCGCCATACCCACAACTGTAATGCTGGCCATTATTAATCGCCAGGGCGGAGCGGCCGCACGTCTGTGAGAAAAGGGACACCGGTACTGAAGGGCGGGCACGGTCATGCCGACCGGATTCAGCGCGGTTCGAGGGTCTTGGCGCGCCGCCCGCCCACCGGCCCCTCCGGCATCGCCGGATGCAGCCCCAGCAGCACGATCCCGGTCACGATCGCCGCGAGCCCGGCCGCCTGCCAGGCCAGCGCGCCGGTGTCGGTGCGCACCTGGTCACCGAGGAAACCGATGCCGCAGGCGATCCCGGCCAGCGGCTGGGCCGCGGTGAGCGCGGGCAGCGACATCCGCAGCGGTCCGGTCTCGAACGCGCTCTGCACCAGGAGCAGCCCCGTCACCCCCAGCACCAGCACCGCGTACGGCTGCCAGCTCATCACCAGCGCCGCCCAGCCGTCGTCCCCGATCAGCTGGCCGCTCACCCGGGTCAGCGCGTCCTGGAGCCCGTACAGCAGTCCGGCCGCCACCGCGAGGAGCGCCGGGGCCGCGACGGAGCGCGAGCGTGCCGCGTACGTGGTGAGCGCCAGCGCGATGCCCGCCACCACTCCGATCACCAGCCAGTGCCGCAGCGGGCTCGACACCGCCGAGCCGCCCGTCGGCTCGCCCGCCAGCAGGAACGCCGCGACCCCGCAGGCCAGCAGCCAGAGCCCGGCCCAGCCCTGCCGGCCCAGGCGCTGGCCGGTGCGGTGGCGGGACAGGGTCATCGCGAAGAGCAGATTGGTGGCCAGCAGCGGCTCGACGACGGAGACCTCGCCCTTGCCCAGCGCCAGCGCGCCCAGCACCATGCCGCAGACCATCAGTCCGATTCCGGCCAGCCAGCTGCGTACCCGCATCAGGTCCAGCAGCAGCCGGAACGACAGATAGTCGCTCTTCGGGGCGTGGCTGGCGGCGGCCTGCTGGAGCACGAAGCCGAAGCCCAGGCAGCAGGCCGCGCTCACGGCGAGCACGAGAACCAGCACCGACACGCTTCTCTACCCCAAGTCAGGCCGGAAGAGAGTGAATTGTTTCGACGATAGCGCCTGGACGCCACCGGTGCGGCCGGAGTGCCGCCGACCGGGCGGTTGACGCCGGGGCGGCCGGTGCCGAAGATCTGACGCACCAGTAACTTCGCGAGGAACCTCACGGGCAGGTGCGGCCTTCCGCCGGACCGTGTCCGGATCGCCCCGACAAGGATGGAACCCATGGCGTACGACGCTGATGTGATCGTGATCGGGGCGGGACTCGCCGGGCTGGTCGCCACCGCCGAGCTGGCCGACGCGGGCCGCTCGGTGATCCTGCTCGACCAGGAGCCCGAGCAGTCGCTCGGCGGCCAGGCGCACTGGTCCTTCGGCGGTCTCTTCCTCGTCGACTCACCCGAACAGCGCCGGATGCGGATCAAGGACAGCCGGGAACTGGCCCTCCAGGACTGGCTGGGCACGGCGGGCTTCGACCGCGAGGAGGACCACTGGCCGAGGAAGTGGGCCGAGGCGTACGTCGACTTCGCGGCCGGTGAGAAGCGTTCCTGGCTGCACCAGCAGGGCATGCGGTTCTTCCCCGTCGTCGGCTGGGCCGAGCGCGGCGGGTACGACGCGAACGGCCACGGCAACTCCGTCCCCCGCTTCCACATCACCTGGGGCACCGGCCCCGGCGTCGTCGCCCCGTTCGAGCGCCGGGTCCGCGAGGGCATAGCCAAGGGACTGGTCACCCTCCGCTTCCGCCACCGGGTCACCGGTCTCGGCCGCACCGGGGGCGCCGTCGACACCGTCAGCGGCGAGATCCTGGAGCCGAGCGGCGCGGCGCGCGGGACCGCGAGCAGCCGCGAGGCGACCGGTGCCTTCGAGCTGCGCGCCCAGGCGGTGATCGTCACCTCCGGCGGCATCGGCGGCAACCACGACCTCGTGCGCAAGCAGTGGCCGGAGCGGCTCGGCACCCCGCCCGACAGGATGCTCTCCGGCGTCCCCGCCCACGTGGACGGGCTGATGCTCGGCATCGCGGAGGAGGCGGGCGCCCACCACATCAACCGCGACCGGATGTGGCACTACACCGAGGGCATCGAGAACTGGAACCCGATCTGGGCCAAGCACGCCATCCGCATCCTGCCCGGACCGTCCTCGCTCTGGCTGGACGCCCGCGGCAAGCGGCTGCCCGTCCCGCTCTTCCCCGGTTTCGACACGCTCGGCACCCTCGAACACATCATGCGCACCGGCCACGACTACACCTGGTTCGTGCTGGACCAGAAGATCATCGGCAAGGAGTTCGCGCTCTCCGGCTCCGAGCAGAACCCCGACCTGACCGGCAAGTCCGTCCGGGGCGTGATCGGCCGGGCGCGCGCGGACGTGCCCGGTCCGGTGAAGGCGTTCATGGACAACGGGGCGGACTTCGTCGTCGAGAACGACCTCGGCGCCCTGGTCCGCGGCATGAACGCGCTCACCGGCGACGGGCTCATCGACGAGGACGACCTGCGCCGCGAGATCACCGCCCGCGACCGCGAGATCGCCAACCCCTTCACCAAGGACCTCCAGATCACCGCGATCCGGGGGGCCCGCGCCTACCTGGGCGACAAGCTGATCCGGACCGCCGCCCCGCACCGCATCCTCGACCCCAAGGCCGGGCCGCTGATCGCCGTACGGCTGAACATCCTCACCCGCAAATCGCTCGGCGGACTGGAGACGGACCTGTCCTCCCGGGTCCTCACCGCGGACGGCACCCCGCTGGCCGGGGTCTACGCGGCCGGCGAGGCGGCCGGCTTCGGCGGCGGCGGGGTGCACGGCTACCGGTCGCTGGAGGGCACCTTCCTCGGCGGCTGCGTCTTCTCCGGCCGCGCCGCGGGCCGGGCCGCGGCCCGGGCGGTCGGCTGACGGCTGTCCCACCGGGCTCCGCGCGCCGCGGTCGCACGTCCGTCCGGTGGGGTTCGGAGCCCGGGACCGTGCGCGGGCCCCGGATTCGGGCAGAGGAAGAACATGCCTGGAGTAGCCGAGCCCGTGATCAACCTCGTCCGGCGCACCACCGAGCCCGTGGCGGCGCAGACCCTGCGCTCCACGGGCGCGGCGGTGATCGCCTTCGCCGTGGCGACCGCGACGCTGGCCGAACCCGCACCCCTGACCGCACCGCTGACCGCGCTGCTCGTCGTCCAGGTCACCCTCTACGCCACCGTCAACATGTCGGTCAAGAGGGTGACCGCCGTGGTCGTCGGCGTCCTCATCGCGAGCGGCTTCAGCGCCCTGGTCGGACTGTCCTGGTGGAGCCTGGGGCTGACCATCTTCACCGCGCTGATCATCGGCAGACTGGTCCGGGTCGACGAGTTCGTCCCCGAGGTGGCGATCAGCGCCATGCTGGTCCTCGGCGTCACCTCGGTGTCCGCGAGAACGAACATGGCCTGGGAGCGTGTGTTCGAGACGCTGATCGGCGCGGGCGTGGGCCTGCTGTTCAACCTGCTGTTCGCCCCGCCCGTCTGGGTGCAGACCGCGGGCACGTCCATCGACGGACTGGCCCGCGAGATGGGGCAGATGTTCCGCGACCTGGGAAGCGGCCTCGCCCGTCCGGTCACCGTCCCGGAGGCGGCGGACCGGCTGCACCGGGCCCGCCGTCTCGACCACGACATCGTGGAGGTGGACGCCTCCCTGCGGCAGGCCGAGGAAAGCCTCATGCTCAACCCGAGAGTGCGGCAGGGGCTGCTGCACCGGGTGGTGCTGCGCACCGGTCTGGACACGCTGGAGATCTGCGCGGTGGTCGTACGGGTGCTGTCCAGGACACTGACCGACCTCGCCAAGGACCGGATCGACGAACCCCTGTTCCCCGCCGAGGTCGCCGCCCACATCACGGAACTGTTCGAACAGATGGCGGGGGCCATCGAAAGCTTCTCCGTACTCATCACCACCCCGATGGCCGCCAGCGCGGAGGAGGCGGAGGAACGGCTCGCCGACGCGCTCACCACCAGCCGGGCGACCCGCGACCTGGTGGCGGACATGCTGCTGGCCGCCGTCCAGGAACACCCCAGGAAGTGGCAGCTGCACGGGGCCCTGCTCGCCGAGGTGGACCGCATCCTGGACGAGCTGGACATCGAGAAGCGCGCCGAGCGCCTGGGCCAGGAACTCGACCGCCGTTCGGCCGACCTGCACGAGCGGTACCCCCGGCTGCTCACGTTCCGGCGCCGGCTGGGCCTCGTGAAGGGCGCGGGCCGGGAGAAGAGGACCGAGCCCGAGGTGCGGTGAGCCTCGGCCCGCCGCGCCCGCTCAGCCCTGTGCCGCGTCGGGGCCGATGAGCTCGACGACCCGGAACCGCTCGGCGACGATCATCGTGTCGTCGTCCACGGTGAACTCCGGGTCGCCGAGCGCGTCCCGCATCTCCTCGCTGTGCCAGAACCGCTCGTGACCCGCCCGCCACTCGGCGACGGACGCGTAGCCCTCGCCCTCGTCCAGCGCGTGCTGGAGTCCGACATCGGCCAGCCGCAGCACCCGCACCCCGGTCACTTCGAGCACCGCGACCTCCTGGCCGTCCGAGTCGATGAGGGCGGACCGCTCACCTACGGGAGGCAGCTCCTCGTCCTCGATCTCGTACTCCACGAGCAGGCCGGAGGTGGACACCTTGCGCCCGTCCAGGACCGCGGCGACCAGCTGGTCGCGCAGCGGGCCGGGGAAGGCGAGCAGGAACGGCTTGAGCGCTTCGCGGTTCGGCATGGCGCAAGTCTGGCATCCGTTCCGCGCCCGCCGCGCGGAGATTCTGACGGCTCGGTGACGTCGGGGCGCAGCCCCTGGCGTCCGGCGGCCCGGAGTGCTCGAATCGAGGGGTGAACAGTCCCCCTCCCGGCGCCGGCCCCGATCCGGACGCCGTCGGCGCTCCTGTCGGCCGCCGACTGGTCCTGACGATGCTCGGCCTCGGCGCCGCCGGGCTGGTCGCCGCGCCGGTCCTGCAACGGACCCTGGAATCGGGCCTGGGCGCGGTCGCGGACAAGGACCCCACCGGGCTGACCGGCCTGCTGCCCAACGGCGGCGGCTTCCGGTACTACTCGGTGGCCTCCTCCGTACCGTCGAAGGGCCCGGCCGACTACCGGCTGACCGTCGACGGGCTGGTCGACCACCCGGTCACGTACACCCTGGACGCGCTGAAGCGGCTGCCGCAGACGCGAATGGTGCGGGACGTCCAGTGCGTCACCGGCTGGCGGGTGCCCGAGACCCCGTTCGAGGGCGTACGGCTCTCGGCGCTGCTGGACGCGGCGGGGGTCAGGGCGGGCGCGAAGGCGGTCCGTTTCACCTGCTTCGACGGCACCTACAGCGAGAGCCTCACCCTCGCCCAGGCCCGCCGCGCCGACGTGCTGGTCGCCCTGCGCATGCAGGACGGGCCGGTGCCCCACTCCCACGGCGGCCCGGTCCGGCTCTACGTGGCCCCGATGTACTTCTACAAATCGGCGAAATGGCTCTCCGGGATCACCGTCACGGACTCCGTACGCCCCGGATACTGGGAGGAGCTCGGCTATGACGTCGACGCCTGGGTCGGCCGGTCCAACGGCCGTGACGACGCCCCCACGGCCTGAGGCGTCCGGCCGGGTACGGCGGTTCGGCCGGCCGGTGCGCTGGGTGCACCGCACCACCGCGGCACTGATGCTGCTCTGCGTGGCGTCGGCCGCCTGCCTGTACCTGCCGCAGTTCGCCGAACTCGTCGGCCGCCGCCATCTGGTGGTCACCGTGCACGAGTGGTCCGGGCTGCTCATTCCCGTACCGCTGCTGGCGGGACTGGCGACGCGGTCCCTGCGCGCCGATCTGGGCCGGCTCAACCGCTTCGGGCCGCACGACCGGCAGTGGCTGCGGGCGGTGCGCCGGCGGGACCGGCGGCCGGAGTCGCGGCCCGCCGGGAAGTTCAACGCGGGGCAGAAGCTGTACGCGGCCTGGATCGCGGGGGCGGTGCTGGTGATGGCGGGGACCGGGCTGCTGATGTGGTTCACCGGGCTGGCCCCGCTGATGTGGCGGACCGGGGCGACCTTCGTCCACGACTGGCTGGCGCTGGCGGTGGGCATCGTGCTGGCCGGTCACATCGCGAGGGCGTACGCCGACCCGGAGGCACGCCGCGGCATGCGCTCCGGGTCGGTGGGGCGGGAGTGGGCCCGCCGTGAGCACCCGCTCTGGCGGGCGCCGGACGAGCCGCCAGGGCCTGCCGCCGGGCCGTCCTCCGGGCGGTGACGGCAGCGCCACGGCACGCCCTAGAGGATCAGCGACAGCAGCAGGATGAAGACCAGTGAGACCACGGAGATGATGGTCTCCATGACCGACCAGGTCTTCACCGTCTGGCCGACGTCCATCCCGAAGTACTCCTTCACCAGCCAGAACCCGGCGTCGTTGACATGGCTGAAGAAGAGCGAGCCGGCACCCACGGCCAGCACCAGCAGTGCGACGTGGGAGGTCGGCATGTCGGCCGCGAGCGGGGCGACCAGACCGGCCGCCGAGATGGTGGCGACGGTCGCGGAGCCGGTCGCGAGCCGGATCGCCACGGCGATCAGCCAGCCGAGCAGCAGGGCGGGGATCGACCAGCTCTCGGAGATGTCCAGGATCATCTGGCCGACGCCGGCGTCGACCAGGGTCTGCTTGAACCCGCCGCCCGCGCCGACGATCAGCAGCACGCCCGCGATCGGCGCGAGGGACTTCTCGACGGTGGAGGAGAGCCGGCCCTTGGTGAACCCGGCGGCCCGGCCCAGCGTGAACATGGCGACGATGACGGCCGCCAGCAGTGCGATCAGCGGCGAGCCGATCACGTCGGTCACCCGCTGGAGACCCTGCTCGGGGTCGTCCACGACGATGTCCACGAGCGCCTTGACCAGCATCAGGACGACGGGCAGCAGGATCGTCGCCAGCGTGGCGCCGAAGCTGGGCCGGCGGTCCAGGTCCTCCGACGGGCGCTCCGGGATCATCTTCTCCGGCGCCTTGATGTCCACCCAGCGGGCGGCGTAGCGCGAGAAGACCGGACCCGCGAGGATCACCGTCGGGATCGCGACCACCACACCGAGGGCCAGCGTGACGCCGAGGTTGGCGCCGAGGGCGTCGATCGCGACGAGCGGGCCGGGGTGCGGGGGGATCAGCCCGTGCATCACGGAGAGGCCGGCCAGGGCCGGGATGCCGATCCGCATCAGGGAGTAGTTGCCGCGCTTGGCGACGAGCAGCACCACCGGGATCATCAGCACGATCCCGACCTCGAAGAACAGCGGCAGTCCCACGATCGAGGCGATCAGGACCATCGCCCAGGGCATGGCCCGGTTGCTCGTCCGCGCGAGGATGGTGTCGACGATCTGGTCCGCACCGCCGGAGTCGGCGAGCAGCTTGCCCAGGATCGCGCCGAGGGCGATCAGGACACCGACGCCCGCGACGGTCGAGCCGAGGCCCGCGGTGAAGCTCGCGATCGTCTTCTCCGGCGCGGCGCCGGCGAACGAGCCGAGCGCCAGCGAGCCGATGGTCAGCGCGAGGAACGCGTGCATCTTGAACTTGGTGATGAGCAGGACGATGACGGCGATGCCCGCCAGGACGGCAATGCCCAACTGGGCGTTGCCGGCCGAGGTGATCGGTTCGACGGCGTCCGCTGCCAGCGTCTCGACGCTGAGACTGGTCACGGTGATGATCCTTAGTCTTCGAGCCGGCGCAGCGCGGCGACGGCTCGCTGGGTGATTTCCTCCGGGGTGCCGGCCACATCCACGGCGACCCCGGCCTCGTCGTCCGCCAGCGGCTGGAGGGTGGCGAACTGCGAGTCGAGGAGCGCGGCCGGCATGAAGTGGCCCTTGCGGTCCGCCATCCGCTCCTCGATGAGGGACCGGTCTCCGGTCAGATGCAGGAACAGGGCACCGGGAGCCTCCGCACGCAGCCGGTCGCGGTAGGCCCGCTTCAGCGCCGAGCTGCTGACCACGCCGCCGAGCCCGGCCCGGCCGTGCGCCCACTGGCCGATCGCGTCGAGCCAGGGCCACCGGTCGGCGTCCTCCAGCGGAGTGCCGGCCGACATCTTGGCGATGTTCGCCGGGGGGTGGAAGTCGTCGCCCTCGGCGTACGGAACGCCCAGTGCGGCGGCGAGCAGGGGGCCGATCGTGGTCTTGCCGGTCCCTGCCACGCCCATCACCACGACGACGTGGGGGGTGCTCATTGCGGTGCCTCGCTGTTCTCTTCGATGTCTTCCTCGACATCGGGCCGTCGCGCTACTGAAACCCATACGTACGACTTATTCAAGATGTTGTGACGTAAACGTCGTACTTAATGTTCCCGGGAGGAGCCCCGTACCCTTGGTCCATGACCACACCTGCCCAGGGGCTGCATACACATGTGCTCGACACCCTGGGCCTGGAGATCGCCGCGGGAGAGCCCCCGCCCGGCCAGGTGCTGCGCACCGACGAGCTGGCCCGGCGCTTCGACGTCTCCCGCACGGTCGTCCGCGAGGTCGTCCGCGTCCTGGAGTCCATGCACCTCGTCGAGTCCCGGCGCCGGGTCGGCGTGACCGTGCGGCCGGCGGCGGAGTGGAACGTCTACGACCCGCAGGTCATCCGGTGGCGGCTGGCCGGTGCCGACCGGCCGCGCCAGCTGCGCTCACTCACGGTGCTGCGCTCGGCGATCGAGCCCGTCGCCGCCTCGCTCGCCGCCCGGCACGCCACCCCGGAGCAGTGCGCCCAGCTCACCGAGCGGGCCCTCGGCATGGTCGCCACCTCGCGCGGCCAGCAGCTGGAGGGGTACCTGGAACACGACATCGCCTTCCACCGCATCGTCCTCAACGCCTCCGGCAACGAGATGTTCGCCCGCCTCGGAGACGTGGTCGCGGAGGTCCTGGCGGGACGCACCCACCACCAGGTGATGTTCGAGGACCCCGACCCGGCGGCCGTCACCCTCCACGTCCGGCTCGCCGAAGCGGTGCGCGAGGGCGACGCGGCGCAGGCGGAGCGGCTGACGAAGGAGATCGCCGTGGGCGCCCTGCACGAGCTGGACGTACTCGCGCCCTGAAGGCGGCCGCGCCCGGCCCCGCCGCACCCCGCACGGCGTACCGTTGTCCGTGATCGATCCCCGGGAACACATCGCTCCCAGGGGCGTGATCGGTCTTCGGGAACGTCGGGAAAAGGAGTCCACGGGAATGGCGCAGCACGTACAAGGGGTCATCGCACCGGGAAAGAACGAGCCGGTACGGGTCGAGACGATCGTCATCCCGGACCCCGGCCCCGGCGAGGCCGTGGTGAAGATCCAGGCGTGCGGCGTCTGCCACACCGATCTGCACTACAAACAGGGCGGCATCAACGACGAGTTCCCCTTCCTCCTCGGCCACGAGGCCGCGGGTGTCGTGGAGTCCGTCGGCGAAGGCGTCACGGACGTCGAGCCGGGCGACTTCGTCGTCCTCAACTGGCGCGCGGTGTGCGGGCAGTGCCGCGCCTGTCTGCGCGGCCGCCCCTGGTACTGCTTCGACACCCACAACGCCAAGCAGAAGATGACCCTGCTGGACGGCACCGAGCTGTCGCCCGCACTCGGCATCGGCGCCTTCGCGGAGAAGACCCTGGTCGCCTCCGGCCAGTGCACCAAGGTCGACCCCGAGGTCGCCCCGGCCGTCGCCGGACTCCTCGGCTGCGGCGTGATGGCGGGCATCGGCGCCGCCATCAACACCGGTCAGGTCGGCCGGGGCGACTCGGTCGCCGTCATCGGCTGCGGCGGCGTCGGTGACGCGGCGGTCGCCGGCGCCCGGCTCGCCGGAGCGGCGAAGATCATCGCGGTGGACATCGACGACCGCAAGCTGGAGACGGCGAAGAAGATGGGTGCCACGCACTCCGTCAACTCCCGCACCCAGGACCCGGTCGAGGCCATCCGCGCCCTCACCGGCGGCAACGGCGCCGACGTCGTCATCGAGGCGGTCGGCCGCCCGGAGACGTACAAGCAGGCGTTCTACGCCCGCGACCTCGCCGGCACCGTCGTCCTGGTCGGCGTCCCCACCCCGGAGATGCAGCTCGAACTCCCGCTCCTGGACGTCTTCGGCCGGGGCGGCTCGCTCAAGTCCTCCTGGTACGGCGACTGCCTGCCCTCGCGCGACTTCCCGATGCTCATCGACCTCCACCAGCAGGGCCGGATCGACCTCGGCGCGTTCGTCACCGAGACCATCGCGCTCGGGGACATCGAACAGGCCTTCGCCCGGATGCACGACGGCGACGTCCTGCGCTCGGTGGTGGTGTTCTGATGACCGCCCGCATCGACCACCTGGTCACCTCCGGCACCTTCGCCCTCGACGGCGGCGAATGGGATGTCGACAACAACGTCTGGATCGTCGGTGACGACACGGAGGCGGTCGTCATCGACGCCGCCCACGACGCCGCCGCCATCGAGGCCGCGCTGAACGGGCGTACGCTGCGCGCCATCATCTGCACCCACGCGCACAACGACCACATCGACGCGGCCCCGGCGCTCGCCGACGCCACCGGCGCGCCGATCCTGCTGCACCCCGACGACCTGCCGCTGTGGAAGCAGACCCACCCGGACCGGGCCCCCGACGGCGAACTGACCGACGGTCAGGAGCTGACGGTCGCCGGTACGGCCCTCAAGGTGCTGCACACGCCGGGGCACGCCCCGGGCGCCGTCTGCCTGTACGCCCCCGGGCTGGCCACCGTCTTCACCGGTGACACGCTCTTCCAGGGCGGGCCCGGCGCCACCGGCCGGTCGTTCTCGCACTTCCCGACGATCGTCGCCTCGATCAGGGACCGGCTGCTCGCCCTGGACCCGGACACCGCCGTCCGCACCGGGCACGGCGACTCCACGACCATCGGCGCGGAGGCCCCGCACCTGGACGAATGGATCGCCCGCGGCCACTGAGGGCGCGTTACCCCCGCGGCCACGCGGAGAGCCGCAGCCCGCTCTCGAAGCGGCGCGGCCCTCCCGTGACCGGGTCGGTGAACTCCAGCACCCGCGCCAGCAGTTGGAGCGGGCGCGACCAGTCGTCCGGCGCCCTCTCCGGCTCGACCACGGGATAGACCGGGTCATGGACGAGCGGCAGTCCCAGGCCGTTCATATGGACCCGAAGCTGATGCGTCCGCCCGGTGGCGGGCAGCAGCCGGTAGCGCCCGAGGCCCTCCCGGTGCTCCAGCAGCTCGATCCGGCTCTCGCTGTTCGGCTCGCCCGGCTCCTCGCGGGCGGCGATCACCCCGCGCTCCTTGACGATCAGGCTGCGCACGGTGCGTGGGAAGGCGAGCCGCGCGTCGTAGGGCGCCACCGCCTCGTACTCCTTGCGCACCAGGCGGTCCCGGAACAGCGTCTGGTAGGCGCCCCGTTCCTCCGGCCGCACGACGAACAGCACGAGCCCCGCCGTCAGCCGGTCCAGCCGGTGCGCCGGCTGGAGCAGCGGGAGGCCCAGCTCGCGGCGGAGCCGGGCCACCGCCGTCTGGGTGATGTGCCGGCCGCGCGGCGTCGTCGCCAGGAAGTGCGGCTTGTCCGCGACGACCAGGTGTTCGTCGCGGTGCACGACACCGACCGGGAACGGCACCGGCTCCTCGGGCGCGAAGTCCCGGTGGAACCAGAGGTACCGGCCCGCCGCGTACGGCTCCTGGCCCGTGACCGGGCCCCGCGCCGAGACGAACCGGTCTGCCGCGAGCATGGCGTCGAGCCGGTCCGCACCGATCGCGCCGCCGAACCGCTCCAGCAGGTGATCACGCACCGTGGTCCACCGCCCGCCGGGGTCGTCGGGGAGCCGCACCCGGACCGGATCGATCCCGTCGCGCTGCGGCAACGGTGACGGCGGCGGCTTCGAGCGCCCCCTCACCGGGGGCCGCCCGGCGCCCGGGTGCTGGTTCTCATGGTGCGGAGAATCCTTCCACAGCGGCCGGGCCCCGCGCGCCGCCGGGGCCCGGGTGCGGCCGGGCCCCGCGTGCGGCCGGGCCCCGCGTGCCGCCGGGGCCCGGCCGGTGCGCCGCCTCTCAGGCGGACGGGAGCGTCAGCTTCTGGGGGCCGCAGCCGATGCGCTCCGCCTCCGCCGCGACGTAGCCGGGCAGTAGCTCATCGGTGAGTGTGAAGCCGCCCTTCGCCGTCTGCCGCAGTTGCTCCACCACGAACACCACGGGCCCGGTCTGGCAGCGCGCCCGGTACACCGCCCGGCCCCCGGTCGTCTTTCCGTAGCCCGTGGTGCCCTTCACGGAGGCGCCGGTCCGCAGTGAGTCCCAGGAGAAGATCTCGGCCAGCGCCGGGTCCACCACCGTCGTCAGCCGCAGCACCGGTTCGCGGTAGTCGCCGCCGACCTCGCACACCCGGGCCGGCCCGGCGGCGCCGGCACCGGTCCGGGTGCGGGACAGCTCCTTGCGGTAGGCCGCGGGCAGGGCGAACCCCTTGGTGCCGCAGAGCGCGGCCGCGTCGCCGTCCTGCCAGGTGCCGATGGGGGGAAGCGTCCGCGGCGACGGGTAGCTGCCCGAGCAGCCGAAGGACCGGATGACCCCGTTGGCCGCGTCCACCAGGGCATCGGTGAGGGCGTCGCGGTCCTCCGTCGCGAGGTCCGAGGGGAAGTCGAGGCCCGCCCGTCCCATGCCGATCTCCACCACGGTGGGCCCGGAGAAGTTGCCGCGCCCCGTGCAGCCCTGCGGCAGCGCCAGCCAGCCGCGCGACGCGGACACCATGCCGGGGAGTTCCCCGCCCAGCGACACCATGCCGGCCGCCAGGAACTCCTGGGGCCACCGCGTCGAGTCGGTCCCCCGCAGTCCGTCCAGCTGGTGCACGTTGACGGTCACCTGACGCAGGGCCCGGTCGTCCTTGAAACTGGTGATGCGGCACTGCCCGTACGACAGCCCGTCACCCTGCCGGCTGTTGTGCAGCGACTGTTCGTCGACCTCGATCCTGCGGTCACCGAAGAGCCCGGACACACTGGCGTCCCCGAGTGAATTCCAGCAGGGAGCGGGCCCGAGCAGCGGCAGGGTGTCGGTGCGCCAGGCGACCGCACCGGCGCCGAGCAGGGCGCCGGCCAGTCCGGCGGCGGTGACCGCACGGGCGGTACGGCTCCTGAGCAGGCGGCGCACGAAGGACGGGCGGCCGCCGCCGGCGTCCCCGGCGCTCGCGGGGCTCTCGGCGTCCTCGACCGGGACGGGCTGGTCCTCGCTCACGCGTCCTCACCCTCCCCGCAGCCGAGGCGCTTGCCGACGGACTCCGCGAAGCGGTCGAAGACCCGCCGGTCGCTGGGCCTGCCCCGGCCCTGGAGACCGGTCTCGACGTGTCCGTAGAACACCGTCGCACGTCCACCGCAGGTGGCGCGCAGCAGGCCGTGGGCCGAGCCGGTGGGCAGGCCGTCGAAGAGTGCGACCAGGCGCGGCTGGCGGGCCATCACATACTGCGCCGACGGTTCGTCGGGCGCTCGCGGTGTCTGCCACACCACCGAACACGTCTGGAGCCGGCCGGTGACCGTGCCCACCTGCTGCTGGTAGCGCGAACCCTGACCGAAGTCGAAGGACATCCCGGGTATCCGGCACAGCGGATTTCCCGCCCGCTCGTCGTCCTCCGCCACCGTCACCAGGGGCGACGTCATGCGCAACGGCTCGCCCGGTGCGCAACCGGCCTTCTTCATAGTGGTGTTGGCGGCATCGAGCAGCATCCGTCCGACCTCGGCGGTATTACCGATCGCGAACGGCATGGCCACCTTGCCGAGATGGCCGCCGCCCGTGCTCCCGCTCCGGATCGTCACTGCCGACGGCCGTCCGTCCGCGTCGCACTTGCCGGGCAGCACCAGCATGGCCCGGTCGGCGGCGACCAGCCCGTCGAGCCCGTCCGGGAGCGGCGAGGCCGAACCGTGGAAGTACTGGGCGATCCAGGCCCGGCGCTCCTCGGCGCCCGCGGGTACCGGCCCGTATTCCAGGGTGATCTGCTCCTTGAGGGTGAGCGGCTGGTCCGCGTCGCCGTCCTCGGCCTCCGAGGTCACCGCCAGTGTGCAGGTGCCGTGCGGCCGGCCGGCCGAGGGCGGTGCGGGCTCGGTGGCCCGCCGCTCGGAGCCGGACTTGCCGAGCGCTTCGTCGCCGAGGAACGACGCGCCGCTGTTCTGCTCCCAGGCGCCCCAGCAGTAGGAGGCACGGAACGGCCAACTGTCCGTCGCCCACAGTCCGATGCCGGACACCAGCACCGCGCCGGCGACGACCCCGGCCCAGACGGCGACCCGCCGTTTGCCCCCGCTGACCATGACAATTCCCCCTTGCGAACCACGAAGACCACGGCGAACGCATGATGCTACGTCGTCACCGGCCCTGACCGGCAAGGGGGTTGGGAAGGGGGACGCCGAAGAAACCGGTCAGGGACCGACGTGCGGGCCGCGCCTTCGCGTTCGGTCGCGAGGACGCCGCCCGGCCCGCCCGTCCGACGGACGTCAACGAGACGTGATGCCTCTCAACAAGTGGCGTCCCGCTAGGCTGCGGCCATGACTACCGGGACGGCCTCGCGCCAGACACGGATCGTTTGCCCGGCGCCCCTCTGAGCGCCGTATGGGCCACTGCCGGCCCGCCGTCCGACCGGGAACCCGGCGCTGCCGCGCGGGCCCCGCCTCCTGTCGTGCTGTTCACCGCTCGACATGCCAACCACGACAGGAGAACTCATGCCCACCACCGTGCTCCGGATTCCCACCGCGGACGGACTGGCCGACGCCTTCGCCGCCTTCCCCGACGACGGCCGGCGGCACCCCGGGGTGCTGATGTACCCCGACGGATTCGGCATCCGGCCCGTGCTGCGGGACATGGCAGTCGAACTGGCCGGACACGGGTACTACGTGCTCGTCCCCAACATCTTCTACCGCCACGGCCCCACGCCCGTCATCGAACTCCCCGAGCACATCGGGGAAGAGGCCCGCTCCCTGCTCATGGCCCAGGTGATGCCCCTGATCGGGGCGCACACCGCCGAACGCGTCCGGAGCGACGCCGGCGCCTACCTGGGGTACCTCACCGGCCGCCCCGAGGTGAGTGACGGCCCGGTCGCGGTGACCGGATACTGCATAGGCGGTCTGCTCGCGATGCGCACCGCAGCGGCCCACCCGGACAGGGTGGCCGCCGTCGCCGGATTCCACGCCCCCGTGGGCGCCGACGGTCCGGGACTCTTCTCCACGGTCACCGCTCAGGTCCACTTCGGCCACGCCGAGGGCGACCTCACGCCCGAAGGCCTGGTCGAGCTGAACCAGTCCCTGGACGCCGCGGGAGTCGGCTTCACCTCCGAGATCTACCCGGGCACCGTCCACGGCTTCACCATGTCCGACACCGACGCGTTCAACGCCTCCGGGCTGCGGCGCCACTGGGACCGCCTGCTGCCCCTCCTGCGCCGCGCCCTGACCGTCGGCTGGGTCTCCGGTATGCGTGTGGCACGGCTGCTTCGCGTGGTTGGCCGCGCCACGCGCGTACCGGGACCCGGCCTGCTGGGGTCCGGTAGATTCGGCCGACAGCCGACAGCCGACAGCCGACAGCCGACAGCCGACAGCCGACAGCCGACAGCCGACAGCCGACAGCCGACAGCCGCCAGCCGCCAGCCGACAGCCGCCAGCCGCCAGCCGCCAGCCGACAGCCGACAGCCGCCAGCCGACAGCCGGTCGGCGACGGGAGCGGCCGGAGGCCGTGCGTGACAGGGGGGACAGGGTGCGGAGCCGACAGGGGCGGGACCGCCGGCGGGAAGCGCTGCTGGAGTGCTGGCGCGCCATCGAGCTGTTCGGCCCGCCGAGCATTCCGGCACTGCCCCGACGGCGCTCCGCCGCACGGTCCGGGCCGGCCGACGAGTACATCGTCGATCTGACACCGCGGCCGGGAGAGGCACCCCCGCTCCTGCCGTGGGACGGCCGTCATCCGGACACGGGTGCGCGCAGGGCGCCCCACGGCCGGATGTGGCGTCACGAGATCTACTGCGGGGTCTTCGAACTGGAACTGCTCCGGCAGGCCATGATCGCGGTACTGCCCCCGGGAACCGATCCGGACCCCGGTGTGCCGCAGTCCGAGCTGACGCTGTCGGGCCAGAGCGCGATGTTCGCCCTGATCCTGGACGACGAGGGGCGACCGGTCGAGGACACGTCCGTGATCTCCGCCTGCGCCTGGGCGACCGGCCGCCTCTTCGACCCGGGGCCCTCCGCACGGGGTTGGCTGGACGGCTTCGAGGATCTCGACGACGCGTTCGGCGCGGCGATCGACGAACTGACGGCCACCTCGATTCCCTACGGCCAGGCCGTCCCACCCCCTGGCACGGCGGGCGGGCAGTGGCCCGGCTCCGGCCGGGCGACGGGGACCGCGGCCGGAGCCGATGGCCGGAGCTGGCAGCGGCTGCTCGGCGAAATCCTGGGCGGCGCCGCCGTCGGCGCGGTCGAGGCGCTGTTCGGCGAGGTCGTCGGCGCCGCCGTGCAGAGCGCGGCCGAACCCCTGGTGAGTCGCGCCGCCGACTGGGCGGCGGCCCGTCGGCTGGCAGCGAACGGAGGGGGCCCCGGGGATCCGGAGGGAACCGTTTCCGGGCCGGCGCGGGCCGGGAACGCGGGCACACCGGATACACACGAGGACGGGTCCGGTCCCCGCGCGCTCGGGGTCGCCGATCTCGTTGCCCTGACCGCGCAGATCGCCGACCTGTGCGGGGTGCGGGACCGCCTGCCGGCCGATGTGGTCCGGGTGCGCAGCAGGCTTGTCCGCCGGCCCAGGGACCCACAGACGAAGGTGGCCGCCGCGGCCCCGTTCCTGAACAGCCTGCTTCCCCCTGATCTCGACCGGGTGGCCGGGGCGGTCAGCAAGGGGATCGGCCCGGCTCTGGACGCGTATCTGACCGACCACGATGGCCTTGCGGTGGGAGCGCGGACGGATGTGCGCCAGGACCGCGGGGCCGTCCTGGCCGGGGTGGATCCGGAGCTGGTTCCGTCGGGGCGGTGGCCCTCACCGGCGCGGTTCCCGCTCGCGCTGAGCCAGCAGTTCGCGGTCGACCGGATGCTCGCGGACCGCGCGGGTACCGGGGGCGGGATGTTCTCCGTGAACGGCCCGCCCGGCACGGGCAAGACGACAATGCTGCGTGACCTGGTCGCCGCGCTGGTGGTCGAGCGGGCGGCGGTGCTGGCGACGTTCGACCGGCCCGCACAGGCATTTTCCGGCCCGGCGTGGCGGGGCAAGGACCGCCAGGGTGCGCACCCGCGGTTCGTGTCGCGGCTCGACCCCCGGCTGACCGGATTCGAGATCGTGGTCGCCTCCTCCAACAACGGTGCGGTCGAGAACATCACCGCTGAACTGCCCGGCGTCAGCGCGCTCGATGAGCACTGGCACGGCGGACCCGACCACTTCTCCGACCTCGCCTCGGCCCTCCTCGGCGGCCCCGCGTGGGGGTTGGTCGCGGCGGTGCTCGGAAACAAGACCAACCGCAAGGAGTTCGGCGACCGGTTCTGGTGGGGCAGGCTCCCCGAGAGGGAGGCCGAGGCCCGGTCCGCGGCAGGACAGCCGCCACTGCGCGGTATGCGGGCTGTTCTGACCGACTGGATCCCGCAGAGGACACCGCCCGCCGGCCGGCGCCCGGCCGGCCCGGCGGACGCAGGTGCACCGGGCGGGACCGCCGAGCCTGTGCCGTTGTGGTCCGACGCCGTCGCCGCGTTCCGCACCGCCCGGACCGAGGTCGAGCGCCTGCGTGCCGAGCGTGCCCGGCTGGCCTCGGAACTGGCAGCCGTCGACTCCCCGGCGGCCGGGCGGCGGATCGCAGACCTGGAAGCCGCCGTACCCCGCGCGGACCGGCAGGTCACCGCCGCGACGACCGCCGTGGAGCGGGCCGCCGCCGTCACCGAAGAAGCCCGGCGGGCCACCGGGGCCGCCGAGGCCCGGCACCGGGCGGCCACCGAGCACGTGCCACGAGCCCGGCAGGAGCTGGGCGCTGCCCGTGCTGATGTGTCGGCCGCCCGCGAACTGGCCGCGCACCACCGCGACTACGTCACCGCGCTCACTTCCCGCCAGGACGCACCACAGACCGTCGAGCCGGGCCTGCGAGGCGGGCTGCGGCGCCTGCTCCAGAGCTCTGCCGACCGGCAGGCCGCCCAACGCCGGCAGGAGCGTACCCAGGCCGAGATCACGGAACTGCTCGTCCAGCACCGCGCCGCCCTCGACGACTCCGTCGCGCAGGTCGCCGCAGCCGTCCACGCCGAGTCCCTGGCCGCAGGCCGGATCTCGCGGTCCGCCGCCGCGGCCGACGAGGCGGCCGCCGGTCTCAGCGCCGCCCGCGAGCGTGAACGGACCGCACGCGCCCGGCAGGCCGCTGCGGACACCGCCCTGCGGCAGGCCCGGCAGGCCGTCTCCACAGCCCTTGACGAACTGCGGGCCGCCACGACCGGGCTCAACCGGCGCCACAACGCCTTGCGACGGGCGGCCTCGGCTCTGCCCTCACTGCCGCTCGGCTGGCAGCATGACGACGAGGCCGCCCAGGAACTCGGCTCCCCTTGGTCGGACGAGGCGTGGTCCACCGCCCGCAGCGACCTGTTCCTGCGCGCTCTCGACCTGCACCGCGCCTTCGTGGCCGGGGCCGCGCAGAAGGTCCGCGGCAATCTCCAGGTACTCATGGAGCTGATGGCGGGCACCAACGGACCACTGCCCGACGAGGAGGTCGAGCACGCCTGGCAGACCCTCTTCCTCGTGGTGCCCGTAGTGTCCACCACGTTCTCCTCCGTAGGCAGCATGTTCGCGCGCCTCGGCCGGGAGTCGATCGGCTGGCTGCTCGTCGACGAGGCCGGGCAGGCCACGCCACAGGCCGCCGTGGGCGCGCTGTGGCGTGCCCGCCGTGCCGTGCTGGTCGGCGATCCGCTCCAGCTGGAGCCCGTCGTCACCATGCCCGCGGCCCTGCAACGCCGGCTGCTGCGCGCCTACGGCGTCGACGAGCGGTGGCTGCCCTCCGCCACCTCGGCCCAGGCGGTGGCCGACCGGACCAACCGCTACGGCACCTACCTGCCGGCACCGGACAGCGACGACGGCCACGTCTGGGTGGGTTCACCGCTGCGCGTCCACCGCCGCTGCGAGGAGCCGATGTTCACCGTCAGCAACGAGGTCGCGTACGGCGGTCTCATGGTCCACGGCACCGCGCGACAGCCGTTCCCCGACGCCGAACGGAACGGGCTGCTGCCCAGCCGCTGGCTCAACACCGATGACCCCGGCCGCCCGGCCGACGCCCCGTGGGGGGTACGCGACCGCCGTGCGTTCGAGTTCGTCCTCGATCACCTGGAGCGGCACGGCGTCGGCGTCGAGCGCATACGGGTCATCGCCCCGTTCCGTGCCCTCGTCGCCGAGTGCAAGAAGGTCTGCCGCGGCCGCGAGGGCTGGACCGCTGAACTCCTGGACGAACGCTGCGCCACTGTCCACCGGGCTCAGGGCAGGGAAGCCGATGTCGTCGTCCTCGTGCTCGGCGGCGGCCGTCGCGGAGCACGCGAGTGGGCGGCCAACAGCCCCCACCTGCTCAACGTGGCCGCGAGCCGCGCCAAGCGCCGCCTCTACGTCATCGGTGAGCGGGGTCTGTGGGCCCCACTCGCCCACTTCGACGTCCTCGCTCGCGAACTGGCGGAATTCGACTACGTCAGTGACCGCGCGACCTGGCCGCCGGACGGAGAGTGACCGGCGCCGGCCCTCATCTCCGAGCAGCACGGATCTCTGAGCAGCACGAACGGAACCGACGCCGGCGAACCGAGGATCACGGTCCGGTGCACACAACAGAGCCGGTCAAAGCGACATCGCATCGCTTTCACCGGCTCTGTTCGGTCGATCGACCATGGTGTCCGAGGGGGGACTTGAACCCCCACGCCCGATAAAGGGCACTAGCACCTCAAGCTAGCGCGTCTGCCATTCCGCCACCCGGACAAGGTGTCTGTCTCGCGGGCCCGGCCCGTTCCGACGTGGAAAACCATAGCAAACATTGGGAGGTGCTCGATCACGCCCCGGTCTGTGTGAAGGGCGGATGACGAGGGGTGGGGGGCCTTGGGTGTGCGGGCCCGGCGCGGGAGGATGAGGGGGAGCACCACAGCGACAGTGGAAGGAACCAGCGTGAGCGAGACCAATGCGGCCCGGACGGGCTCGGGTGAGACCGCCGAGAACGAGGTCGTGGACCTCTGTCGCGATCTGATCCGGATCGACACCAGTAACTACGGGGACCACTCGGGGCCAGGTGAGCGGCTGGCCGCCGAGTACGTGGCCGAGAAGCTCGCGGAGGTCGGGCTGGAGCCGCAGATCTTCGAGTCCCACAAGGGCCGTGCCTCCACGGTGGCGCGGATCGAGGGCGAGGACTCCTCCAAGCCGGCCCTGCTGATCCACGGCCACACCGACGTCGTCCCGGCGAACGCCGACGACTGGACGCACCACCCCTTCTCGGGCGAGATCGCGGACGGCTGCGTGTGGGGCCGCGGCGCGGTCGACATGAAGGACATGGACGCGATGACCCTCGCGGTCGTGCGCGAGCGGATGCGCAGCGGCCGCAAGCCCCCGCGGGACATCGTGCTCGCCTTCCTCGCGGACGAGGAGGCGGGCGGCACCTACGGGGCCCGGTATCTCGTCGACAAGCACCCCGACCTGTTCGAGGGCGTCACCGAGGCGATCGGCGAGGTCGGCGGCTTCTCCTTCACGGTCAACGAGAACCTGCGCCTCTACCTCGTGGAGACCGCGCAGAAGGGCATGCACTGGATGCGGCTGACCGTGGACGGCACGGCCGGGCACGGGTCCATGACCAACGACGACAACGCGATCACCGAGCTGTGCGAGGCGGTCGGGCGGCTCGGGCGGCACACGTGGCCGGTACGGGTGACCAAGACCGTGCGGTCCTTCCTGGACGAGCTGTCCGACGCGCTCGGCACTCCGCTGGACCCCGAGGACATGGACGCCACGCTGGCCAAGCTGGGCGGCATCGCCAAGATGGTCGGCGCCACCCTGCGCAACTCCGCCGCCCCCACCATGCTGGGCGCGGGCTACAAGGTGAACGTGATCCCCGGGCAGGCCACCGCGCATGTCGACGGCCGCTTCCTGCCGGGGTACGAGCAGGAGTTCCTGGCCGACCTCGACCGGATCCTCGGCCCGCGCGTCAGGCGCGAGGACGTGCACGGCGACAAGGCGCTGGAGACCGACTTCGACGGCTCCCTGGTGGACGCGATGCAGATCGCGCTCAAGGCGGAGGACCCGATCGCCCGCGCGGTCCCGTACATGCTCTCGGGCGGTACGGACGCCAAGTCCTTCGACGACCTGGGCATCCGCTGCTTCGGGTTCGCCCCGCTGAAGCTCCCCCCGGAGCTGGATTTCGCGGGCATGTTCCACGGCGTGGACGAGCGGGTACCGGTCGACGGCCTGAAGTTCGGCGTCCGGGTTCTCGACCGTTTCATCGACAACAGCTGACCCGAGCCGAGTAATTCGACAGCGTGTACGCACAGACCGGAACGAGTGAAAGGGGCTTTCTGCTCGTAGCCCGATTGCCTTCTCCTCGTTACAGGTGATGCGGTCCGCGGCTGGGACCGCATTTGCCAACTAGGAGGAACAATGATCAAGAAGATTGCCGCCGCTGCGGCTGTCACCGGTGGTCTGGTGCTCGCGGGCGCCGGTATGGCCGTCGCCGACTCGGGCGCCCAGGGTGCCGCCATCGGCAGCCCCGGCGTGCTCTCGGGCAACGTCGTCCAGGTTCCGGTCCACGTCCCGGTCAACCTCTGCGGCAACACCGTTAACGTCATCGGTCTGCTGAACCCGTCCTTCGGCAACACCTGCGTCAACGCCTGACGTTGCACGTCAACCCGCAAGGGTTTGAGCCCGGTCGGCCTCGGAGTGCGCGCCATGTGCTCCGGGGCCGCCGGGTCCTTTGCCTCCGCACGCTCAAGTCCGGGGGTATTCCGGAAGGTAGAAGGCAGGAAATAACCTATGCGACAGGTCACGCGTAAAGGCCTGATCACCATGGCGGCCGCGGGCGGCGTACTCGCGCTCAGTGGCGGTTACGCGCACGCCGACGCGGGAGCGTCCGGCGGTGCCTCGAATTCCCCGGGGGTGCTTTCAGGGAATTCGGTACAGATCCCGGTCGAGGTTCCGGTGAACGTCTGCGGTAACTCCGTGAGCGTCGTCGGACTGATCAACCCGACCTTCGGGAACGCCTGCGGAAACGGTTCTGGGGGTGCGGCCGCAGGCCGGACCGGATCGTCCACGGGTACGGCGTCGGGCAGCCACGCCGCGGACAGCCGGGCCTCCGGCAGCCGCGCGTCGCAGGACCGCAGCCAGGGGGCCCCGACGGGCACGGGCAAGCACCGTGCCGTCCCCACGGCCAACGGGGGCGGGGCAACGGCACAGGGCTACGCGCAGGGCTCGCCCGGTCTGCTCTCGGGCAACCAGATTCAGGCCCCCATCGACATCCCGGTGAACGTCTGCGGGAACAGCATCGACGTCGTCGGGCTGCTGAACCCCAGCTTCGGCAACGACTGCGAGAACGAGAGCACGCCGCAGGTCACCCCGCCGGTCAAGCCGCCGGTGACTCCACCGGTCACCCACCACGAGGCACCGCCGGCACCCGGACCCCGCACCATCCCGAACGCGCCGGAGCCGCAGAGCATGCCCGAGGGCACTCCGCAGCTCGCACACACCGGATCGGGCGGGCTCGACCTGCTGATCCCGGCCGGCGCGGGACTGCTGCTCGCAGGCGCGGGCACGGTGCTGTACCGCCGCGCCAAGGCCGCCGCCTAGGTTCTTTCGTCTGGATCAGGCTGGATCGGAGAGCGGGCCCCGCGAGCAGCGGGGCCCGTTTTCGTTTCACCAGGTGGCCCGTAGCTGGCGGATGATCCGCCGGCGCAGCCGCACCCGGCGGCTGCCGTCCAGGCGCAGCGTCAGTCGGTCCAACTCCCAGTGCCCGTACTCGGCATGGTCGGTCAGCAGGCGGGTCGTCTCCTTCCGGGACAGCCCGCGAGGCACGTACACGTCGACAAATTCGTATTCCGGCATCGCATCTATTGTGCGGGCAGACCCCCGGTACGGATAGCGTCTGCTCTATGTCTGATGCTGCGCAGCCATCCGCTGCCGAGGTACGCGCCGCCGCTGATGCGGTCAAGGTCGCGCTCGACCGTCACCTCGACGCGGTCGAACGCCGGTCCGGGGACGACGACCCCGCTGTCTACGACGCGTTCAACGCACTGGCCGCTGCGGCCGAGGTCTATGACGAACTCCTCTACGACCGCCACGACGAGGTCACCCCCTTCGAGATTCCGGGCGCGGGGGACTCCCTGCCGCCCTACAGCGGTCCGGAGGAGCCGAACGCGCTCAGCGTGCTGATCCGCCGCGACTACGCGGTGGTGGAGCCGCAGCGGCTGCTCGCCCAGGCACAGCGCCTCGCCGACCTGGACCCGGACGCCCGCGACAGCGAGAGCACGGCCGCGGCCGGCAGCAGCGTCCACGCGGCGCTCGGGGTGCTCTTCGGGGAGTACGAGGCGGACGAGATCGCGTCCCGGCACATGGAATTCGGTCTTGAGGAGGGCGACTCGACCCTCTGGGTCGCGGCGGCGGAGGAACTGCCGGAGCCGGGGGAGTGGCTGGGCGCGCCCTTCGACGACGCGGATCCGGAACTGGTGGTCTGCCGGTTCGACGTCAGTGCCGTCTTCGACGAGGACGAGCTGGGCGGCGAACTCGACGGTCTGGCGCGGGACGGCTCCTGACCGGTCCGTCCCGTGCCCGGGGGCCTGGCGGACGCGTCACGCGTCCGCCAGGCCCCCGCCGAGTCTCACCCCTCTGACGCCTCCAGCAGGGTGCGCAGCCGGGTGCTGCGCTCCTGCGCGGGGGACTGGGCGACCGCGCGTGGCAGCGCCTGATCCACCCCGTGCACCACGGACAGATGCCGCTCGCCCCGGCCGAAGGCGGTGTAGACCCAGGGGCGGCTGAGCCCCTGCGCGGCGTCACCCGGCAGTACGACGACCACCGCGGGCCACCGCATACCGGCCGCCTGGTGGGCGCTGAGCGCCCAGGCGTGGCGCACGGACGCCTCCACCCGCTCCTGCGGCACGACGACCGGGCTCCCCGCACAGTCCAGGTGCAGGCCCTCCGCGTCGGCCGAGACGACCACGCCCGGCACCGTCCTGCCCGGTGCGGGGACATGGGCGACCCGGTCGCCGGGATCGAAGCCGCCGAACCGGCCGGGGCCGGGGTTGAGCCGCTGTTTGAGCGCTTCGTTCAGTGCCCGGGTGCCCGCGGAGCCGCCGTGGCCCACGGTGATCACCTGGGTGTCGGACGACGGGACGCCGATGGCGCGCGGCACCGAGTCGGCCACCAGCTGAACCGTGCGGTGTACCGCCTCGCCCGCGTCCCGCACGGGCACGATCACCACTTCCCTGCCCGGCGCCGCCACCTGGTTCAGCTCCCCGATGCCGATGCCGGAGACCAGCTCCCCGATCGGACCGGGATCCGGCGTACGGGAGACGACCTGCGGGCAGGCGCGGGCGGCCAGCACATCGGCGAACACCCGGCCCGCACCCGCCGAGCCCAGCACGCCCGGATCGCCGCTGAGCACCAGCCGGGTCCCGTCCGCGAGGGCCTCCACCAGCATGGCGCCGGTCTCGACGTCGACCTGCGGGGCGTCCAGCACGACGAGCAGGTCGACGGCGAGGGCCCCCTCCTCGTCCCGTCCCGGGCCCTCGGCGCCGGAGAGCAGCCCGGCCAGCGTGACGGCTGCGGAGGGGTCGCCCAACGCCTCGGCCAGCCGCCGTGCGCCGTCCGCGCTGTGGGCGGTGCCCAGGGCCCGCAGGCCGAGGCCGCCCGCCGCGGCGATCAGTGCGGCGGGCTCGGCCCTCGCCGCCTCGCCGCCGGTGTGCGCGACGAGTCCGTGGGCCGCGGCGACACGGATCAGCTCTCCGGCCGAGGAGGAGGGTGCGGAGGCGGCGGCCTCCGACCAGTCGGCGTCCTTCCCGACCGCGTTCACCAGCCGGGCCAGCCCGTCCGCGAGGCTCTCCTCCGCCAGGGCGTAGCGGTCGAGGCCGAGGAACACCCGCACCGGCTCCCGCGGGCCCTCCTCCCGGTCCTCGGCGGGCGCGTCGGCGGCTTCCGGCGCCTCCTCCCGCGCTTCCTCCTCCGTCCCGTCCTCCGCGCCGTCCTGGAAGACCAGGACGACGCCCTCGGCGACGGCGTGCTGTACGGCGGCGTCCGGGTCGGTCACCGCCCGTCCGGTGAGCGCGGCCCGCACCTCCGCGGCGTCCAGCGCGGTGTGCCCCTGCAACGCCGCGCGCTCCAGCAGCCAGCCGATCAGGGCGTCGGTGCGCCGCTCGTCGTCCGGGCCGCACTCCGCGCCCAGCAGCGCCCGTGCGAAGCCGTCGGCCTGCTCGGGAGCGACGCCGGGGAGGGCGAGCAGCTGCCAGGGGTCCGCGCGCAGGGTGTCGGCCGCGTGCGCGCCGAGCGTGCCGGCCGCCGGGGCGGCCAGGCTCCCGGGGGCGCCGCCGGCGGCTAGTACGGCGGCCACGGCGGCGACCGCCTCTGGGGCGGCCTCCCGGTCCGCGCCGACGGGCTCGGGGGCCCGCTCCCGGACCGGGGCGGGGGCGGGCTTGCGGGGGGCGGCGGGCGCGGGGGCGTCGAAGAACGCTGCTCCGGGCTTCTCGCCGCTCTCCACGGCGCGTACGGCCGCCAGCAGGTCGGCGGCCGGTCCGCTCAGCTTCGTACCGGCGGGGATGGGGCCGTCCTTCTCGGCCTTGCGCCTCTCGATCCGCTCCAGCAGCTCGCGCTGGGCCGCCAGCTCCGCCTCCGCCTCGGAGAGGACCGGGGCGGCGGCGGTGCCGCCCCCGGCGCTCGCGTCAGCCCCGGCGGCCGTTCCCTCGTCGTCGGCCGGCCCGCTGTCGGTACCGTCGTCGGCCGGTTCGCCGGCCGTCGCGGCCGTCGAGTCGTCAGCCGCGCCGCCGGGGGCCTCGTCGGCCGGGTCGTCGGCCGCGCCTTCGGTCGCTTCTTCGGTCCCGGCGGCGGCCTCCTCGGCGGGGGAGGGGGCGGAGACGTCCGCGACGACGTCTTCGTCGTCGGTGGCCGGGGAGCCGGGGGTTTCCCCCCGGGGAAGCGCAGTCACAGCGTGCTCCAGTCCTGGTCGGGATAGCGGTGCACGGGCGCCGACACATCGTCGAGCGCGCGGCAGATCTCGTCAGGAAGACTAAGCGTTTCCACTGACAACGCCTCCGTGAGCTGGTGCGCGTTGCGCGCGCCGACGATCGGGGCGACCACGCCCGGACGGTCCCGCACCCAGGCGAGCGCCACCTGCAGCGGCGTGGTGGCCAGCCCGTCGGCGGCGGTCGCCACGGCGTCCACGATGCGGCTCGCCGAGTCGTCCAGGTACGGCTCCACGAACGGGGCCAGCAGTTCGGAGGCGCCGCGCGAGTCCGCCGGGGTGCCGGTGCGGTACTTGGCGGTCAGCACGCCCCGGCCCAGCGGCGAGGACGGCAGCAGCCCCACCCCGAGGTCGAGCGCCGCCGGCAACACCTCGCGCTCCACGCCCCGTTGCAGCAGCGAGTACTCCATCTGCGTACTGGCCAGCCGGGTCCGCACGCCCGGCGCGGCCAGCTGCCAGGTCGCGGCCTTGGCCAGCTGCCAGCCGCAGAAGTTCGACACTCCCGCGTAGCGGGCGCGTCCGCTGGACACCGCCAGGTCCAGTGCCTGGAGCGTCTCGTCCAGCGGCGTCACCGGGTCGAAGGCGTGCACCTGCCACAGGTCCACGTAATCCGTGCCGAGCCGGGCCAGCGAGGCGTCGAGGGCGGCCAGCAGATGCCCGCGCGAACCGTCGAACCTGCGGTACGGGTCGGGCACACTGCCGGCCTTGGTGGCGATGATCAGATCGCGCCTCGGCACCAGCCCCTCGACGAGGCGCCCGAGCAGGTACTCGGACTCGCCGCCGCCGTACACGTCCGCCGTGTCGACCAGGGTGCCGCCCACCTCCCAGAAGGCCTTGAGCTGCTCGGCAGCGTCGTGCTCGTCGGTGTCCCGGCCCCAGGTGAGGGTGCCGAGCCCGATCCTGGACACTCGAAGGCCGGTGCGGCCGAGATGCCTCTGCTCCATGGGCGCTGAGATTACTGGCCACGGCTCCACTCGGTGCCGGGCTGTGGACAACCGGGGCCCGGCTCACCCCTGCCGGATCGTGTTCCCGCGCGCTAGAGTCCGGAGCACAGGGACGTTACTGATCAGTAAGAGGAGCGGTTATGCGGCTCGGCATCAATCTCGGCTACTGGGGCGCGGGCATGGACGGGGACAACCTCGCCGTCGCGCAGGAGGCCGACCGGCTCGGCTACGACGTCTGCTGGGCGGCCGAGGCCTACGGCTCCGACGCCCCGACCGTGCTGAGCTGGGTGGCCGCGCAGACCGAGTCCATCGACATCGGCTCCGCGATCATGCAGATCCCGGCCCGTCAGCCCGCCATGACGGCGATGACGGCCGCCACCCTCGACTCGCTCTCCGGCGGCCGCTTCCGGCTCGGTCTCGGGGTGTCGGGGCCGCAGGTCTCCGAGGGCTGGTACGGCGTCAAGTTCGACAAGCCGCTGGCCCGCACCCGCGAGTACGTCGAGATCGTCCGCAAGGCGATGACCCGCGAGCGGCTGTCGTACGAGGGACAGCACTGGACGCTCCCGCTGCCGGACGGGCCGGGCAAGCCGATCAAGCTGACCATCCACCCGGAGCGCGAGCACATTCCGGTGTACATCGCCGCGATCGGTCCGAAGAACCTGGAGCAGACCGGTGAGATCGCCGACGGGGCGCTGCTGATCTTCCCCTCCGCGGACCACCTGGAGGACACCGCGGTCAGGCACCTGCGGGCCGGCCGGGAGAAGGCCGGCAAGACCATGGAGGGCTTCGACGTCTGTCCGACCCTGCCGCTCGCGGTCGGCGACGACGTCAAGGGCCTCGCCGACATGTTCCGGCCGTACACCGCGCTGTACGTCGGCGGCATGGGCAGCCCCAAGCAGAACTTCTACAACCAGCTCGCCCAGCGCATGGGGTACGAGAAGGAAGCCGCCGAGATCCAGGAGAAGTACCTGTCCGGCGACAAGAGCGGTGCCGCCACCGCCGTTCCGCACCAGCTGATCGACCAGACCACGCTGCTCGGCCCGGTGGAGCGGATCTCCGACCGGATGCAGGCCTACGCGGCCGCGGGCGTCACCACCCTGACCCTGGCCCCGGCCGGTTTCACGCTCGACGAGCGGATCGCCGCGCTGCGCGCCGGTACGGACGCCCTGGAGCGCTCCGGGCTCGCGTAGCGGCCCCGTCCGGGCAGCACTACGGCCGTGGTGGGGGCTCGGGGGCCTCCCCGCCACGGCCGTCACGCGGAACAACGCGGCCGGGACGGTTGGGTTACGGGGCCTGTGCGGAAACGGTTCGCCGGGGTCGCTGTCGGGCCCGCGCGGGGCGCACGTTCGGCCCAGTACGGGGCCCTTCGTGTTGCCCGCCGGGGCCGGGAGCATTTGACTGTCGCTCGGCGGATGCCGGCACGGAGGTGGCAGTGATGCTCTCGGCAAAGAACCTGTTCCAGGAGATCCTCGACGACGACGAGTCGTTCCGGCTGTTCTGCTCCATCGCCGCCGGCGGAGAGTCTCAGGGAGGCTGGGAGAACGGCCGCATCGCGGCCCTCGTCCCCGTGAGCCAGCGCGCCCTGGCCCCCAAGATCGCCCGGCACGGGGCCGACGAGGACAAGCACGGCCGGATCTTCGACGCCCTCCTGAGGAAGCGCGGTCTGACCCCCGTCGAGGTCCCCCGCGAGACCGACTACACGATGCTGCTGGAGCGGTACGGCATCGGCCTCCCCCATGAGCAGCTGGGGCGCGAGGAGCCGCTCGCCGAGCGCGACATCATCACCTACCTCGCCCACAGCCGGGTGACCGAACAGCGCGCCTCCGAGCAGATGCGGCTGCTGCGGAAGTACTTCGCGGACCATCCGGAGCTGGGCCGCGCGGTCAGGATGATCTCGGACGACGAGGACAACCACCTGGCGTACTGCCACGAGGAACTGCTGCGCCTCGCCCGGTCCGGACACGGCCGCACGATCCAGAGCGTCCTGCGCGAGTGCGCGCTCGGGGAGATCCGGGTCTACCGCGACGTCAGCCTCGCCGTGATGGACCACATGGGCCGCATCCTGGGCTGGCCGAGGGCCAAGGCCGCGCTCCTGGCCGCCGGAATCCACGCCGTCTACGCGTACGAGCGCCTCGTGGGCTGGCGGCGGATGGTCAGTCTGGCGCCGCCGGAGCGGCGGGACGCGCTGGGCGGTCCGGCCGTCCCGGCGCCCGAGTACGGCTGAGCGGAGAGACCGGTCAGAGCCAGCCGCGCCGCTTGAACTGGCGGTACAGGCCGAGGACCGCGCCCGCCATCAGCAGGATCACCGCCGGATACGCCCACACCCACTTCAGCTCCGGCATGTGCTCGAAGTTCATGCCGTAGATCCCCGCGACCATGGTCGGCACCGCCGCCATCGCCGCCCAGGCCGAGATCTTGCGCATGTCGTCGTTCTGCCGCACCCCCATCTGCGCGAGATGCGCGGACAGGATGTCGGAGAGCAGCCGGTCGAGGCCCTCCACCTGCTCGTTGGCGCGCGTCAGGTGGTCCTGGACGTCCCGGAAGAAGGGCTGCGACTGTTCATAGACGAAGGGCACCCCAGCGCTCGCCAGCCGGGCCATCGGAGCGCCCAGCGGAACGGTCGCCCTGCGGAACTCCAGCACCTGGCGCTTGAAGGTGTAGATGCGGGCCGCGGTGTTCTTCGAGTCGCCGTTCGCGGTCGGGGCGAAGACCTCGGTCTCCAGCTCCTCCAGGTCGACCTGGAGCTCGCCCGCGACATCGATGTAGTGGTCCACGATCGCGTCGCTGATCGCGTACAGCACCGCGGTCGGACCGTGCTTGAGCACATCGGTCTCGGCCTCCAGCCGACGGCGTACGGCGGCGAGCGGAGCACCCTCGCCGTGCCTGACCGTCACGACGAACGAGTCGCCTATGAAGACCATCAGCTCGTCCGCGGAGACCGTGTCGCTCTCGTGGTCGTACACGACCGGCTTTATGACCGCGAACAGCGAGTCGTCGTACACCTCCAGCTTCGGCCGCTGGTGCGCGGCCAGCGCGTCCTCCACCGCTAGCGGGTGCAGCCCGAACTCGCTGCTGACCAGCGCGAACTCCTTCTCGGTGGGCTCGTGCAGACCGATCCACAGGAACGCGTCGCCGCTGGCCCGCGCCTCGTCGAGGGCGTCGGAGAAGTCGGCGGGGCCGTCGGTGCGGTGCCCGTCCCGGTAGATGGCGCAGTCCACAATCACGGCGCGTATTGTGCCCTGCTCCGGGTCCCGGGCGCACCTTTGCCGGGGCGTCGGCCTACCCTGGCCGGTATGCCCACCCTGATCCTCGTACGCCACGGACGTTCCACCGCCAACACGGCCGGGGTGCTCGCGGGCCGGACCCCCGGCGTCGCGCTCGACGAGCGCGGCACCGAGCAGGCCGCCGCGCTCCCCGGCAGGCTGGCCTCGCTGCCGCTCGTCGCGGCCGTCAGCAGTCCCCTCCAGCGCTGCCGCGAGACCCTGCGCCCCCTGCTCGACGCGCGGCCGGAACTGCCGCTGCACACCGAGGAGCGCATCAGCGAGTGCGACTACGGTGACTGGGCCGGCCGCAAGCTCGCCGAGCTCACCGACGAGCCGCTGATGACGGTCGTGCAGCAGCACCCGTCGGCGGCGGCCTTCCCCGGCGGCGAGTCCATGCGGGCGATGCAGGCACGCGCCGTCGACGCGGTCCGGGAGTGGAACGCGAGGATCGAGGCGGAGCACGGCGAGAGCGCCGTCTACCTGATGTGCTCGCACGGGGACATCATCAAGTCCCTTGTGGCCGACGCGCTCGGCATGCACCTGGACCTCTTCCAGCGGGTGCACGCCGACCCGTGCTCGGTCACCGCGATCCGTTACACCAGGCTGCGGCCCTTCCTGCTGAGGCTGGGCGACACCGGCGATCTCGCCCCGCTGGCGCCGCGCGAACCGTCTCCCGACGAGACGAAGGCGGCCGGTACGGGCGCCGATGCCGCGGTCGGGGGCGGCGCTGGGGCGCCGTGATCGCTCCGCGCAGTAGGGTGGACGCGCCGTAGGCGCCGTACCGGGAGGACTCTCTCCCGGGCCCCGGCCGACCCCTCATCCGCGTCAAATCACAAGGGAGACAGGACGTGTCCCGTCAGGTGTTCCTCTACGACCCCCCGGACCGTTTCGTGGCCGGTACGGTCGGGCTGCCTGGACGTCGTACGTTCTTCCTGCAGGCATCCTCAGGCGGACGTGTCACCAGCGTTGCCCTGGAGAAGACCCAAGTCGCCGCACTCGCAGAGCGGGTGGACGAACTGCTCGACGAAGTGGTCCGCCGCACCGGGGGCAATTCCCCGGTGCCGGCCGTGGCCCCGATGGACGTCACCGACACCGCTCCGCTCGACGTCCCCGTCGAGGAGGAGTTCCGGGTCGGCACGATGGCACTCGCCTGGGACGGCGAGGAACAGCGCATGATCGTCGAGGCGCAGGCCCTGGTCGAGCTGGACGCGGAATCCGTCGAGGATCTCGCGGAGGCCGAGGAGCGGCTGCTCCAGGACGAGGAGAACGGCCCGCCGATGCTCCGGGTCCGGCTCAGCGGAGCCCAGGCCCGCGCCTTCGCCAAACGGGCCCTGGATGTCGTGAACGCCGGCCGCCCGCCGTGCCCGCTGTGCAGCCTCCCGCTCGATCCGGAAGGACACGTATGCCCGCGCCAGAACGGATACCGCCGCGGGGCCTGACCGACGCCGGGCGGCTGGCCCTGCTCGGCAAGGGCGAGCTCACCGTCCTCGGACAGGTCCGCGGAGCATCCAACGCGGTGCTGTACTGCTCGGTCGCGTACGAGGGCGAAGAGGCGCACTGCGTGTACAAGCCGGTCGCGGGTGAGCAGCCCCTGTGGGACTTCCCCGACGGCACGCTCGCCCAGCGCGAGGTGGCCGCCTACGAGGTCTCGGAGGCGACCGGGTGGGGCCTGGTGCCGCCGACCGTGCTGCGGGACGGTCCGTACGGCCAGGGCATGTGCCAGCTGTGGATCGAGGCGGCTCCGCAGGGCGAGGACGATCCGGGACTGCTCGCGCTCGTCGAGGACGAGGAGCCGGGCGAGGGCTGGAAGGCCGTGGCCCTCGCCGAGGTGGCGGAGGGGAAGACCGCGCTGCTGGTGCACGCGGACGACCCCCGGCTGCGGCGGCTCGCCGTGCTCGACGCGGTGATCAACAACGGCGACCGCAAGGGCGGCCACCTGCTGCCCGCGCCCGACGGCCGGCTGTACGGCATCGACCACGGTGTGACCTTCAACGCAGAGGACAAGCTGCGCACCCTGCTCTGGGGCTGGGCGGGCGAGCCGCTGCCCGCAGAGGCGGTCGAGGTGCTGGACCGGCTGGCCGGGGAGCTGGAGCCGGGGGCGGCCCTGGTCACCCGGCTGGAGGAACTGATCACCGCGGCCGAGATCGAGGCGCTGCGGGCCCGGGTGGCGGGGCTGCGGTCCACCGGGCTCCACCGGGAGCCGAGCGGGGGCTGGCCGGCCATTCCGTGGCCGCCGGTGTAGGCGGGGCCCGGCGGGCGGCGCCCCGGCCCGGCCGCCCGGACCGCGCCCGCCCGGGTCCGGTTCCGGTGTCCGCGTCCGGGGCGCGAGCACTTTCCGGAGCCGGGCGCAAGAGCGCCTCTTCGGACAGGATCGGCCCTCCGGTTCGTATCCGGAAGCCGCGTCCGGTTACGCTCGTCGCATGCATGCCTGGCCCGCTTCTGAGGTCCCCGCCCTTCCTGGCAAGGGCCGCGACCTTCGGATCCACGACACCGCGACCGGCGGACGGATCACCCTTGACCCCGGTCCCGTCGCCCGCATCTATGTCTGCGGCATCACGCCGTACGACGCGACCCACATGGGTCATGCGGCGACCTACAACGCGTTCGACCTCGTCCAGCGCGTGTGGCTCGACACCAAGCGGCAGGTTCACTATGTCCAGAACGTGACGGACGTGGACGACCCGCTGCTGGAGCGGGCCGTGCGCGACGGTCAGGACTGGACCGAGCTCGCCGAGCGCGAGACGGCCCTGTTCCGTGAGGACATGACCGCCCTGCGCATGCTCCCGCCGCAGCACTACATCGGAGCCGTCGAGGCGATACCCGGCATCGTGCCGCTCGTCGAACGTCTCCGGGACGCGGGCGCCGCCTACGACCTCGACGGCGACGTGTACTTCTCCGTCGACACCGACCCGCACTTCGGACAGGTCTCCAACCTGGACGCGAAGGCGATGCGGCTGCTCTCCGCCGAGCGCGGCGGGGACCCGGAGCGCCCCGGCAAGAAGAACCCCCTCGACCCGATGCTCTGGATGGCCGCCCGCGAGGGCGAGCCGAGCTGGGACGGCGCCTCGCTCGGCGCCGGCCGGCCCGGCTGGCACATCGAGTGCGTCGCCATCGCCCTGGACCACCTCGGCATGGGCTTCGACGTCCAGGGCGGCGGCTCCGACCTCGCCTTCCCGCACCACGAGATGGGCGCCTCGCACGCCCAGGTGCTGACCGGCGAGCATCCGTTCGCCCAGGCGTACGTGCACGCCGGAATGGTCGGCCTGGACGGCGAGAAGATGTCCAAGTCCAAGGGGAACCTGGTCTTCGTCTCGGCGCTCCGCCGCGACGGCGTGGACCCGGCGGCGATCCGCCTGGCCCTGCTCTCGCACCACTACCGCTCCGACTGGGAGTGGACCGACCAGGTTCTCGCCGACGCGGTGGAGCGGCTCGCCCGCTGGCGCGCCGCCGTCTCGCGCCCCGACGGGCTCGCGGCCGACGCGCTGGTCGAGGAGGTCCGCGAGGCCCTCGCGGACGATCTGGACACCCCGGCCGCCCTGGCCGCCGTGGACCGCTGGGCCGAGCGGCAGAGCGCCGCGGGCGGCCAGGACGAGGGGGCGCCGGGACTCGTCTCGCGCACCGTCGACGCGCTCCTCGGTGTCGCGCTGTAACTGCCCGCCGCGTTACGTCCGTTCACCGGCCCCGAACTTCTTGATGAAGTTCGGGGCCGGTTCCGTTTTGTCCATGGTCAAATGCTTGGTGCTGCGCTAAAAGCGCTCTATGCAATCATCAACGCGCATCAGAGCGGCAGTAGTTGCAGCGCTGCTGGGACTGTTCGCCGTCGTCTCGGGACCGGGTGGTGCCCAGGCGGATTCGGCCGCCCCCACCGAGTCGACGGTCGGCGATCTCACCGGCTTCTCGGCCGACGGATCCGTCTACCACCTGCGGGCGGGCACCGCACAGGCCCGGGTCAGCTTCGTGTCCGACGAGACCTTCCGGATCGAACTCGCCCCGGACGGCACGTTCACCGACCCGGCGGGCGACGCCATCGTGCTGCCCCAGGGAACCCCGCCCCGCACCCACTGGAAGGAGCGGAGCGACCGTTACGACCTCTCCACCGGCGATGTCACGCTGCGTGCCTACAAGTCGCCCCTGCGGTTCGCCCTGTACCGGGCCGACGGCACCCGGGTGTGGTCGGAGGCGAAGGGGCTCAGCTGGGACGGCGAGAAGACCACCCAGACCCTCGCGCGCGGCGGCGACGAGCAGTTCTACGGCGCCGGAATGCAGAACGGCCGCGGCAACACCTCGCACCGGGGCAAGACCGTCGAGGTCGGCGTCGACTACAACTGGGACGACGGCGGGCACCCCAACTCGGTGCCTTTCTACCTCTCCTCGGCAGGCTACGGCGTGTTCCGCAACACCTTCGCGCCGAACACCTACGCCTTCAACGAGCCGGTGACCACCAGCGCCGAGGAACAGCGCTTCGACGCCTACTACTTCGCGGGCGACGCCAAGGACGTCATAGGCCAGTACACCGAGCTCACCGGCAAGCCGTTCCTGCCGCCGGTGTACGGCATGGAGATCGGCGACTCCGACTGCTACCTGCACAACGCCAACCGCGGCGAGCGCCGCACCAAGGACTCGCTGAAGGTCGCGGACGGCTACGTCGAGAACGACATGCCGAACGGCTGGATGCTCGTCAACGACGGCTACGGCTGCGGCTACGAGGACCTCGCGGAGACCGCCAAGGGCCTCCAGGACCGCGACATGCAGCTCGGACTGTGGACGGAGGACGGCATCGACAAGCTCGGTGACCAGGTCAAGGCGGGCCAGCGCGTCGCCAAGCTGGACGTGGCCTGGGTCGGCGACGGCTACAAGTTCGCCCTGGACGGCTGCAAGGACGCCTACAAGGGAATCGAGGACAACAGCGACGCCCGGGGCTTCACCTACGCCCCCGAGAGCTGGTCGGGCGCCCAGCGCTGCGGAGTCCAGTGGTCCGGCGACCAGTCCGGCACCTGGGACTACATCCGCTGGCAGATCCCGACCTACGCGGGCGCCACGATGTCCGGCCTCGCCTACACCACGGGCGACGTCGACGGCATCTTCGGCGGCAGCGCCAAGACGTACACCCGTGACCTCCAGTGGAAGATGTTCCTGGGGACCACGATGACCATGGACGGCTGGGCGGCCAGCGACAAGCAGCCCTTCCGCTACGGGGAGCCGTACACCTCCATCAACCGCGACTACCTGAAGCTCAAGGAGTCGCTGCTGCCCTACCAGTACTCCTACGCGCACGAGGCGACGAAGACCGGCGTCGGCATGGTCCGCCCGCTGGTGCTGGAGTACCCGGACGACCCGAAGGCCGCGACGGACGCGGCGAAGTACGAGTTCATGTCCGGCGAGGACTTCCTCGTCGCCCCGGTCTACCAGGACAGCACCGAGCGCGACGGCATCTACCTGCCGAAGGGCACCTGGACCGACTACTGGACCGGGCGGACCTACCAGGGCCCGACGACCGTCGACGACTACAGTGCCCCGCTCGACACCCTGCCGCTGTTCGTCAGGGGCGGCGCCGGCGTGCCGATGTGGCCGGGCATCCGCTCGTACAAGGACCGCACGGCCGGCTCCCCGCTCGCCTGGGACATCTACCCGCAGGGCACCTCCTCGTTCACGCTCTACGAGGACGACGGCGTGACCCGCGAGCACCGCGACGGCGCGTACGCCACCCAGACCGCCGAAGTCCGCGCACCGGCCAGGGGCGCGGGTGACATCACCGTGGACATCGGCGCGAGCAAGGGGAAGTTCACCGGCAAGCAGAGCAGCCGCCCGTACGAGTTCAGCGTGCACACCGGCTCTGAGCCGAGCGCGGTGAAGCTCACCGGCAAGCTGCCCCGGCTCGGCTCTGCCGCCGCGTACGACAGGGCGAAGCAGGGCTGGTGGTACGACCGCGACGACCGGGGCGGCGTGGTGAAGATCAAGACCGCTCCGCTGTCCACGGGCAAGAAGTTCTCCGTGAAGCTGGAGAACGCCAGCGCGGTCGGCGGACGGAACCCGGGTGCCACGGCCGCCGTCTCCGCCCCCCGGGGCCAGGAGACCGGGGCGGGCGCCCCGGCCACCGTCGCCGTCGATGTCACCGCGGGCCGGAGCGACATCACGGACGCGGCCGTCTCGCTCGACGTCCCCCAGGGCTGGAAGGCCACCCCGGCAGCCGCCGTGCGCCGCATCCCGGCGGGCACCACCCGGCGGGTCGAGGTGTCGGTGACCCCGTCGAAGGACGCGACCGTGGGCGAGGCGCGGATCACCGCGCTGGCCCGCTACCGCTCGGCGGGCGAATCCCGTACGGCGGCCCAGCGGATCGCCGTCTCCGTGATGCCGCCGCCGCCCGCCGGTGAGGCCTGGGCGAGCGATCTGGAGTGGCTGAGCTCGGTCAACGGCTACGGTCCGGCGGAACGCGACCGCAGCAACGGCGAGTCGGGCGCGGAGGACGGCAAGCCCCTCACGCTGGCCGGGAAGACGTACGAGAAGGGGATCGGCACCCACGCCGACTCCGACATCGAGTTCTACACCGGCGGACAGTGCTCGAAGTTCACCGCGGACGCCGGGATCGATGACGAGATCGACGGATACGGCGAGGTGGCGTTCTCCGTCGAGGCCGACGGCAAGGTGCTCTGGACCTCGCCGAAGGTGACCGGCGCGTCGGCGGCCGTACCGGTCGACGTACCGCTGGACGGCGCGCGCCATGTGCGGCTGAAGGTCACGGACACCAACGGGTCCAAGACCGGCGACCACGCCGACTGGGGTGCCGCGCGCTTCACCTGCTCCTGAGTCGCAGCGGCGGCGTCAGCGGCGAAAGCCGGGAGCCGGGCGGGTGTCCACCCGCCCGGCTCCCGGCTGTCCGGATCAGTCCTCCGACGAATCCTCCGATGAATCGCCCGGCGCGTCGTCCCCCGGAGCGTCCCTGGGGGTGTCCTTCGGCGCCTCGCCCGGCTTCGGACCCGAACCGGAGCCCGGACCCGTGCCGCGTGCGGGACCGCCGGCGGACCCGCTCACCGGACCCGGACCGGTATCCGGCCGGGGCGGCTTCGGCGGCCTGGTCCGGCCGCTCGACGTATCGCGCAGGTACGAGCTGTCGCCGCTCTCCGTCGCGTGTCCACCGGGTCCGCCGGCCGGACCCGGGTCCCGGCGCCGCAGATAGCGCTCGAACTCCCGGGCGATGGCCTCACCGCTGGCCTCGGGAAGCTCCGCGGTGTCGCGGGCCTCCTCCAGCGTCTGCACGTACTCCGCGACCTCGCTGTCCTCCGCGGCCAGCTGGTCCACCCCGAGCTGCCAGGCACGTGCGTCCTCGGCCAGTTCGCCCAGCGGGATGCGCAGCCCGATCAGGTCCTCCAGCCGGTTCAGCAGGGCCAGGGTGGCCTTCGGGTTGGGCGGCTGCGACACGTAGTGCGGCACCGCCGCCCACAGGCTCACCGCGGGCACGCCCGCGTGGGTGCACGCCTCCTGGAGGATGCCGACGATGCCGGTCGGCCCCTCGTACCTGGTCTCCTCCAGGTCCATGGTCCGTGCCAGGTCCGGATCGGAGGTCACACCGCTGACCGGCACCGGACGGGTGTGCGGGGTGTCGCCGAGCAGCGCCCCGAGCACCACCACCATCTCGACGCCCAGTTCGTGGGCGAAGCCCAGGATCTCGTTGCAGAACGAGCGCCAGCGCATCGACGGCTCGATGCCCCGGACCAGGACGAGATCGCGGGGCTTGTCCCCGCCGACGCGGACCACGGAGAGCCGGGTCGTCGGCCAGGTGATCTTGCGTGCCCCGCCTTCCAGGAAGACGGTCGGGCGGTTGACCTGGAAGTCGTAGTAGTCCTCGGCGTCCAGCGCCGCGAACACCTCTCCCTTCCACTCCCGGTCCAGGTGCGCGACCGCCGTGGAAGCCGCGTCACCCGCGTCGTTCCACCCCTCGAACGCGGCCACCATGACCGGGTCGACCAGCTCGGGAACCCCGTCGAGCTCGATCACCCAGGCCTCCTTCCGAAGTTCCCTTGCGTACGGAACAACCTTACGGCGTCCGGCCGCTCTCGCCGCAGCCCCCGCGCACGGCCGGGCGAACCCGGGCCACGGGGGTGCATCACCGGTCGAATCAGGGCATCGAGCCCGTCATACATCCGAGCTGTGTGGGGGCAATTTCGGCTCAACCCTGGACGTTGGCCCCTTCGGGACGCTATACATCGGATGACCAGAGCAGAGGTCCGATGTTATTACCCCTGGGGGCGCACATGAGTCAGACCGTCACGGACTTCGAGGTTCACGACATCCGTTTTCCGACCTCGGAGCAACTGGACGGCTCGGACGCCATGAACCCCGATCCCGACTACTCGGCCGCCTATGTCGTACTGCGCACCGACGCCGCGGACCATGACGGCGGCGGTATCGAGGGGCATGGCTTCTGTTTCACCATCGGGCGCGGCAACGAGGTGATGGCGGCCGCCATCCAGGCGTTGCGGCCCTATGTCGTGGGCCGTCCCGTACCCCGCACCGCGGCCGACCTGGGCGCGCTGTACCGGGACCTCACCCATGACTCCCAACTGCGCTGGCTGGGGCCCGAGAAGGGCGTGATGCACATGGCGGCCGGCGCGGTCGTCAACGCGGCCTGGGACCTGGCGGCGAAGCGGGCGGACAGACCCGTCTGGCAGTTCCTGGCCGAGATGACGCCAGAGGAGCTCGTCTCCCTCGTCGACTTCCGCTACCTCAGCGATGCCCTCACCCCCGAGGAGGCGCTCGCGATCCTGCGCGCCGCCGAACCGGGCCGGGCCGAGCGGGCCGAGCGGCTGCGCGCCGAGGGATACCCCGCCTACACCACCTCGCCCGGCTGGCTCGGCTACTCCGACGACAAGCTGGTCGGACTGGCGAAGGAGGCCGTCGCGGACGGCTTCACCCAGATCAAGCTGAAGGTCGGCGGCGATCTCGCCGACGATGTCCGCAGGCTCGGGCTCGCCCGGCAGGCGGTCGGCGCCGATGTGCGGATCGCGGTCGACGCCAACCAGCGCTGGGACGTCGCGGACGCGGTCGATTGGATGAACGCGCTCGCACCGTACGACCCGCACTGGATCGAGGAGCCGACCAGCCCCGACGACATCCTCGGCCACGCCGCCGTGCGGGCCGGACAGCCGGTCAAGGTCGCCACCGGTGAACACGTCGCCAACCGGGTCGTGTTCAAGCAGCTGCTCCAGGCCGGCGCGGTCGACTTCGTCCAGATCGACGCCGCACGGGTCGCGGGCGTCAACGAGAACCTGGCGATCCTGCTGCTCGCCGCCAAGTACGGCGTACCGGTCTGCCCGCACGCGGGCGGCGTCGGCCTGTGCGAGCTGGTGCAGCACCTCTCGATGTTCGACTATGTGGCGGTCTCCGGGACTTGGGAGGACCGGGTGATCGAGTACGTCGACCATCTGCACGAACACTTCGCGGACCCCACCGTGATCGAATCGGGCCGCTACCGGGCCCCGGCCTCCCCGGGCTTCTCCGCCCGGATGCTTCCCGAGTCGATCGCCGCACACCGTTATCCGGAGGGCCCCGTATGGCAGGCCCGCCGCACCACTGAGGAGGACAGCCGATGACCGGCACACGCGACTTCGAGGGGATGAACGCTCTGGTGACGGGCGGCGCCTCCGGCATCGGGGCCGCCGTCGCGACCATGCTCCTGGAGCGGGGCGCCCGGGTGGCCGTCCTCGACCGGGAGACCGCCGGCGCCCCGGCGGGCACCCTCGCCGTCAAGGCGGACGTCACCGACGACGCGGCCGTGCGCGAGGCGGTCGACCGGGCGGCGGCCGAACTGGGCTCCCTGCACACGCTCGTCTCGAACGCGGGCATCGGGTCCATCGGCTCCGTCGAGGACAACGACGACGACGAGTGGACCCGGGTCCTGGACATCAACGTCCTCGGCATGGTCCGCACCGCCCGGCACGCCCTGCCGCACCTGCGGCGCGCCGCCGCCGAGCGCCCCGGCGCCGTCTCGATCACCCAGACCTGTTCGATCGCCGCGACCGCCGGGCTGCCGCAGCGCGCCCTGTACAGCGCGAGCAAGGGCGCGGTCCTCTCGCTGACCCTGGCGATGGCCGCCGACCACGTCCGCGAGGGCGTCCGCGTCAACTGCGTCAACCCCGGCACCGCGGACACCCCGTGGATCGGGCGGCTGCTCGGCCAGGCCGGCGACCCGGCCGCCGAACGCGCGGCCCTCAACGCCCGGCAGCCGCTGGGCCGGCTGGTCTCCGCCGACGAAGTGGCCGCCGCGATCGTGTACCTCGCCAGCCCGGCCGCCGCCTCCGTGACGGGCACCGCGCTGGCCGTCGACGGCGGAATGCAGGGCCTGCGCCTGCGCCCCGCCGGGAGCTGACCGCAGGACGGGCGGCCCGAGCCGGACCACCGGGGCCGCCCGCCCCGTACCACCCGCACCCCAGCACATGCCAAGAGATCTACGAGCCGGTACTCCACAAAGGAACGGGACACCAATGAGAGTGCGTACGACGAGTGCGGCAGCCTGCGCCGTACTGCTGGCCGTCACTGCCCTCGCGGGCTGCAACCGAGAATCGTCGGACGACGGGGCGGGTGGCGGGAAGGTCGGCATCGACCTGCCGCGCAGCGACAGCGACTTCTGGAACTCCTACCAGAACTACATCCAGAAGGGGGTCAAGGGCGGCGAGGTCAAGGCGCTGCCGCTGACCAACTCGCAGAACGACATCGGCAAGCTGGTCGCCAACGTCCAGACCTTCGCCGACCAGGGCGCCAAGGCCGTGGTGATGGCCCCGCAGGACACCGGCGCGATAGCCGAGTCGCTGAACACGCTGAACGAGAAGAAGATCCCGGTCATCAGCGTCGACACCCGCCCGGACAAGGGCGACATCTACATGGTGGTGCGCGCCGACAACAAGGCGTACGGGACGAACGCCTGCAAGTACCTCGGCGAGCAGCTGAAGGGCAAGGGCAAGGTCGTCGAGTTCCAGGGCGACCTGTCCTCGATCAACGGCCGCGACCGCTCCGAGGCCTTCAAGTCCTGCATGGACAAGGACTTCCCGGGCATCAAGGTGTTCGAGCTGGCCACCGACTGGAAGGGCGACGTCGCCTCCGCGAAGCTCCAGTCGACGCTGGCCGCGCACCCCGACATCAACGGCATCTACATGCAGGCCGGCGGTGTCTTCCTGCAGCCGACCCTCGCGCTCCTGGAGCAGAAGAAGCTGCTGAAGCCGGCCGGTTCGCCGGGCCACATCACCATCATCTCCAACGACGGCATCCCGGAGGAGTTCGACGCGATCAAGGCCGGGAAGATCGACGCGACGATCTCCCAGCCCGCCGACCTGTACGCGAAGTACGCGCTGTACTACGCCAAGGCGGCGCTGGACGGGAAGACCTTCAAGGAGGGCCCGACCGACCACGACTCCACCATCATCAAGATCCCGAACGGCTTCGAGGACCAGCTGCCCGCCCCGCTGGTGACCAAGGACAACGTCGACGACCCGAAGCTGTGGGCCAACCAGCTGGAGAAGAAGAAGTAGTCATGGACCAGGCACCACCACCTGCCGTACAGGCGGAAGGCGTCGTCAAACGCTTCGGACCGACCGTCGCGCTCGACGGGGTGAAGCTCACCGTGCAGCCGGGCGAGTCGCACGCGCTCGTCGGCCGCAACGGCGCGGGCAAGTCGACCCTGGTCAGCGTGTTGACCGGACTCCACAAGGCGGACGCGGGCACGGTCACCTTCGGCGGGGAGCCCGCGCCCGCCTTCGGGGACACCACGGCCTGGCAGTCGAAGGTCGCCTGCGTCTACCAGAAGTCCATGGTCGTCCCCGACCTGACCGTCGCGGAGAACCTCTTCCTCAACCGGTTCGACGACAACGCCCGCTGGATCAGCTGGGGGCGGCTGCGCAAGCGCGCGGAGCGGCTCCTGGCCGACTACGGCGTCCAGGTCGACCCGGACACCCGGGCCCGCGATCTCGCCGTCGAGCAGCGGCAGTTCGTCGAGATCGCCCGCGCGCTGTCCTTCGGCGCGCGGCTGATCATCCTCGACGAGCCGACCGCCCAGCTCGACGCCCGCGGTATCGGGCGGCTCTTCGACAAGCTCCGGGAACTGCAGAGCCAGGGAGTGGCGTTCCTCTTCATCTCCCACCACCTCCAGGAGGTGTACGAGCTCTGCACCGCGGTCACCGTCTACCGCGACGCCCGGCACGTACTGACCGCCCCGGTGGCGGACGTGGTGAAGACGGAGCTGGTGGCGGCGATGACGGGCGAGAAGTCCGGCGGCGCCGTCGCCTGGCACGCGGCCGGCACCACCACACCGCCCGACGCCGCCGCGGAGCCCGTCCTGAGCGTCGAGGGGCTCACCCTGGAGGACCGGTTCGAACCGCTGGACCTCCAGGTGCGCCCCGGCGAGGTGCTCGGCCTGGCCGGCTCCGCGGCCAGCGGCAACACCGCGCTGGGCGAGGTGCTGGCGGGAATGCGCAAACAGGGCGGCGGCACGGTCCGGGTGCACGGCGAGACCGTGCGCCCGGGGAGCGTGCCGCACGCGCTGGCCGCCGGGATCGGCTACATCCCGGAGGACCGGCACGACCAGGGACTGGTCCTGCAGCGCAGCGTCGCGGAGAACGCCACCCTCACGGTCGCCGACCAGCTCGGACCGTGGGGGACCGTACTGCCCTCCCGTACGCGGGAGTTCGCCCGGGGCATGATCGACTCACTGGACATCAAGACCCAGGGCCCCGAGCAGCCCGTCGCCGGGCTCTCCGGCGGCAACCAGCAGAAGGTGGTCGTTGCCCGCGCGCTGGCCCGCAGGCCCAGCGTGCTGGTGGCGGTCCGGCCCACCGCGGGCGTGGACGTCAAGTCCAAGGACTCGCTCCTCGGGGTCGTCCGGCGGGTGGCCGACGAGGGCAACGCCGCGGTCGTCGTCTCCGACGAGCTGGATGATCTGCGGGTCTGCGACCGGGTGCTGGCCCTGTTCCACGGGCGAGTGGTCGCCACGTTCGCAAGCGGGTGGACCGACGGGGAACTCGTCGCCGCCATGGAAGGTGTGGGGGAAAGGGAATGACCGGCACGATACGGCCGTCCACGGCCGACGACATCGAGGCGGGACCGAAGGGCGGACTCCGGGACGGCAGCCCGCTGAGCCGGCTCAAGCTGATCCGGTGGAGCGACTTCTCGCTGGTACCGGTGATCCTGGTGCTGATGGTGATCGGCTTCATCGTGTCGCCGGTCTTCCTCACCTCGGACAACCTGATCAGCGTCGTCCAGCAGTCCTCCGAACTCAGTCTGCTGGTCCTGGGCCAGGCCCTGATCCTGATCTGCGGGCGGATGGACCTGTCGCTGGAGTCGACGATCGGCATCGCGCCCGTCGTCGCCATGTGGCTGGTGCTGCCCGGCGACGACGGCCGCTTCGCCGGCCTGGGAATCCTCCCCACCTGGATGGCGATTCCGCTCTGCCTGCTGGTGGGTCTCGTCATCGGCGCGATCAACGGCTTCCTGATGCTGAAACTGCGGGTCAACGGCTTCATCGCCACGCTCGGCATGCTGACCATGCTGCGCGGACTCCACATCGGCATCACCGAGGGCAAGTCCATCACCGACGTCCCGGAGTCCTTCCGCTACCTCGGCAAGACCTCATGGCTCGGTGCGCCGGCCGCGGTCTGGATCTGCCTGTTCCTCTTCGCGGTCGGCGGCGCGGCCCTGGCCTGGCTGCGCCACGGACGCTCGCTGTACGCGATCGGCGGCAACCCGGAAGCGGCGCGCGCCGCCGGTATCCGGGTCGACCGGGTCACCTGGATCGTGCTCGCCATCGGCGGCCTGCTGGCGGCCTTCGCGGGCATCCTCTACACCGGCCACTACGGCGCGGTCGCCGCGACGCAGGGCAACGGCTGGATCTTCCAGGTGTTCGCGGCGGCGGTGATCGGCGGTATCAGCCTCAAGGGCGGCCGAGGCACCCTGTTCGGTGCGCTGACCGGTGTCCTGACGCTCCAGCTGGTGGTCAACGTGATGACCCTCGGCGGCGTCCCGGCCCTCTGGAACCAGTTCCTCAACGGCGCGATCATCATCGTCGCCCTGGTCATCTCCCGCTTCGCGAGCGGTGAGAAGCAGGACTGAGCGTCGCACGTCCAGAGAACGCCGGCGGGGCTGATCTTTCCAGCCCCGCCGGCGTTCGAGTACCCGGGTCCGGGGCGGCGCCCCGGACCCGCGCCCCGGCTAAAGCGTCGACCGCAGCCACTGCTCCACGCTCGCCACATGCACCGTCGCCCACGCCCGCGCGGCCTCCGCGTCGCGGTCCCGCAGTGCCGAGACGATCGCCCGGTGCTCGTGCAGCGTGCGGCTCACCGCGTCCTCCTGGGTCAGACCGCGCCAGACCCGGGCCCGAGTCGTCGGGCCCGAGAGCCCGTCGAGCAGTGAGCAGAGCACCGAGTTGCCGGACGACTGCACGATGCCCCGGTGGAACTCCAGATCGCAGGCCACCAGCTCCTCGACCGAGGGGCGGCTGCCCAGGGCGTCCAGCTGGGAGCTCAGCAGGTCCAGTTGCTCCTCGGTGATCCGGCTCGCCGCCATCGCGGTCGCGGCCGGCTCCAGGATCCGGCGGACCGCCAGGAACTCCAGCACCGTGTCGTCGCGGTGGAAGTCCACCACGAAGCTCAGCGCCTCCAGCAGCAGCTGCGGATCCAGACTGGTGACGTAGGTGCCGTCGCCCTGGCGCACGTCGAGAATGCGGATGAGCGACAGGGCGCGCACCGCCTCCCGCAGTGAGTTGCGGGACAGGCCGAGCTCCGCGGCGAGTTCGCTCTCCTTGGGGAGACGATCGCCGGGCCGTAGCGCACCCGAGACGATCATTCCCTTGATCTTCTCGATGGCCTCGTCAGTGACAGCCATGGGCGACCTCCAGACATCCGATGTATCGCTCCATTATGCGTCCCCGACGGCGGCCCACCGGCCCTTCGGGACAACCGGTGCGACGCCCGGCCCCGAGGCGCGGGGATTAGCCCGGTTTCGTCCGCATGAGCCTCGTGCGCGTGAGCTTCGTGCGCATGCGGGAGGGGGCGGCGTCCACGGATGGACGCCGCCCCCTCCCGGCCGGTCAGCTCCTGCGGTCGCCGAGCACGGACTCGACGCCGGCCCGGATCTCGTCCGTGGCCAGACCCCTGATGGTCAGCGTCGTCCGGCGCCGCAGCACGTCGTCCGCCGTCTCGGCCCACTCGTGGTCGCGTGCGTAGGCGACCTGCGCCCAGATCTCCGGCGCGTCCGGGTGGATGCGCTCGGCGAGCACCGGGTCCTCGTCGGCCAGCCGGGCGATGTCGAAGGACAGCGAACCGTAGTGCGTGGCCAGGTGCCGTGCCGTGTCGGCGGACATCCGCGGACCCGGCACGCCGCCGTCGGCCAGCAGCCGGTGCGCGACCGCGTTGGGGTTGGCGATCCCCGGCAGCGGCAGCTTCTTCGGCAGCCGGGCCATCGGCTCCATGTCCTCGGCCAACGGGTGGCCGGGGAGCGCGGCCAGCTTGTTCATCACCGTCCGGCCGATGTGACGGAACGTCGTCCACTTGCCGCCCGCGACCGACAGCATCCCGCCGCGGCCCTCCGTCACGACGGTCTCGCGCTTGGCCTTGGCCGTGCCGCCGGGACCGCCCGGCAGCACCCGCAGACCCGCGAAGGAGTACGTGATCAGATCCCGCGACAGCTGCTGGTCCCGGACCGAGAACGCCGCCTCGTCCAGGATCTGCGCGGTGTCCTTCTCGGTCACCGCGACATCCGCCGGATCGCCCTCGTACTCCTCGTCCGTCGTACCGAGCAGCAGCATGTCCTCCCACGGCAGGGCGAACGTGATGCGGTACTTGTCGATCGGGGTGGCGAGCGCGGCCTTCCACGGCCGGGTCCGCTTGAGCACCAGGTGCGCGCCCTTGGACAGGCGTATGGAAGGCGCCGCGTCCGGGTTCTCCATCCTGCGCAGGTGGTCGACCCACGGCCCGGTGGCGTTCAGCACCAGACGGGCGTTGATCCCGAACTCCGTACCGTCCACGGCGTCCCGCAGATCGGCACCGGTCACCCGGCCCCTGGTGAAGCGGAGGCCGGTCACGGCGGCGTGGTTGAGCACGGCGGCGCCCGCCTCCACGGCCGCGCGGACCGTCATCAGCGCCATCCGCGCGTCGTTCATCTGGTCGTCGCCGTAGACCGCGACGGCCTTCAGGTTGTCGGTCCGCAGCTCCGGGACGTCGCGCCGCGCCTTCGCCGGGCTGATCACGTGGCCGACGCCGTCACCGAAGGCGGAGAGCGCCGAGTACGCGAACACGCCCGCGCCGAGCTTGGCGGCGCCGTGCGGCCCGCCCTTGTAGACGGGCAGGTAGAAGGTGAGCGGGTTGGCGAGGTGCGGGGCCACCTGACGGGACACCGCACGCCGCTCGAAGTGGTTCTCCGCGACCAGCTTCACCGCGCCGGTCTGCAGGTAGCGCAGACCGCCGTGGAGCAGCTTGGAGGAGGCGGAGGAGGTGGCGCCGGCGAAGTCGCCGGCGTCCACCAGAGCCACCCGCAGTCCGGACTGCGCGGCGTGCCAGGCGGTGGAGATGCCCAGGATGCCGCCGCCGATCACCAGGAGGTCGTACGTCGCCTTGGAAAGCTGCTCCCGGGTCTCGGCGCGGCTCAGAAGGGAGCCGGAGGCCGGATGCGTCCCGAGGGCGGGGACGCTCTGCAGGGTGGTCATGTTCTCTACTCCTCGTCTTCGAGCCAGTCCATGGTCCGCTGTACGGCCTTGAGCCAGCTCTTGTACTCGCGGTCGCGGGTGTCCGCGTCCATGCGGGGGGTCCACTCGGCGGCCCGGCGCCAGTTGGCGCGCAGCGCGTCGGTGTCCGGCCAGAAGCCGACGGCGAGGCCGGCGGCGTAGGCGGCGCCGAGGCAGGTGGTCTCGGCGACCATGGGCCGCACCACGGGTGCGTCCAGGAAGTCGGCGAGGGTCTGCATCAGCAGGTTGTTGGAGGTCATGCCGCCGTCGACCTTCAGCGCGGTCAGCTCGACGCCGGAGTCCTTGGTCATGGCGTCGCTGATCTCGCGGGTCTGCCAGGCGGTGGCCTCCAGTACGGCACGGGCGATGTGCGCCTTGGTGACGTAGCGGGTGAGACCGGCGATGACACCGCGGGCGTCGGGGCGCCAGTACGGGGCGAACAGTCCGGAGAAGGCGGGCACGAAGTACGCGCCGCCGTTGTCCTCGACCGACAGGGCCAGGGTCTCGATCTCGGCCGCGGACTGGATCAGGCCCATCTGGTCGCGCATCCACTGCACCAGCGAACCGGTGACGGCGATCGACCCCTCCAGGGCGTAGACCGGCTTCTGGTCGCCGATCTGGTAGCCGACCGTGGTCAGCAGCCCGTTGTAGGAGTTGACGGGCGTCTCGCCGGTGTTCATCAGCATGAAGGTGCCGGTGCCGTACGTGGACTTGGCCTCGCCCTTGGCGTAACACGTCTGGCCGAACAGCGCGGCCTGCTGGTCACCGAGCGCGGAGGCGACCGGCACGCCGTCGAGCACCCCGCCCTTGGTGTGGCCGTAGACCTCGGCCGAGGACCGGATCTCGGGCAGCACCGCGGCCGGGATGCCGATGGACGAGAGGATCTTGTCGTCCCACTCCATGCGGTGCAGGTTCATCAGGAGGGTGCGCGAGGCGTTGGTGACGTCGGTGACGTGCACACCGCCCTCGGTGCCGCCGGTCAGGTTCCAGATGACCCAGGAGTCCATGGTGCCGAAGAGGATGTCGCCGCGCTCGGCCCGCTCGCGCAGCCCCTCGACGTTGTCGAGCAGCCAGCGGACCTTGGGCCCGGCGAAGTACGAGGCGAGCGGCAGTCCCGTCTCGCGGCGGAAGCGGTCCTGGCCCACGTTGCGGCCGAGCTCCCTGCAGAGCGCGTCGGTGCGGGTGTCCTGCCAGACGAGGGCGTTGTGGACGGGCTCACCGGTGTTCTTGTCCCAGAGCAGGGTGGTCTCGCGCTGGTTGGTGATGCCGATGGCCTTCACGTCCGCGGCGGTGATGCCGGCCTTGACGATGGCACCGGCCACGACCTCTTGGACGTTCTCCCAGATCTCGGTCGCGTCGTGCTCGACCCAGCCCGGCCTCGGCAGGATCTGCTCGTGCTCCTTCTGGTCGACCGAGACGATCCGGCCGTCCTTGTCGAAGACGATGCAGCGGCTGGACGTGGTGCCCTGGTCGATGGCCGCGATGAACGGCCCGGTTCCGTGGGTGCCGGTGGTAGGTGCGTCGGTCACGGTGTGCTCCCGGAGGTCTGTGGGGGTCTTGGGGTTACGGCTCTGGGCCCGGTGTCTCACGCGAAGGCGAGGTTGTAGAGCCCGCCCGCGAGCGCGCCGCCGACGAGGGGGCCGACGACCGGGATCCATGCGTAGCCCCAGTCGGAACCGCCCTTGTTCGGCAGCGGAAGCAGCGCGTGCACGATACGCGGACCGAGGTCGCGAACCGGGTTGATCGCGTAACCCGTCGGCCCGCCGAGCGAGAGGCCGATGGCGACGACGACCAGAGCGGTGATCAGTGCGCCGAGCGCGCCGAGGCCGTTGCCGTTGTCATTGAGGCCCTGGGTCAGGATCGCCAGGACCAGAACGACCGTTCCGATGATCTCGGTGACGACGTTCTGCACCGCGTTGCGGATCTCGGGACCGGTCGAGAACACGCCGAGAACCGGTCCGGCCTTGGGGGCCGAAGCCTGGTCGACCATGCCCTCGTCACCCAGATGCGCCTTCAGGACCGCCGGATCCGTCAGATGCGCCCGGAACTGGCCGTAGTACGTCAGCCAGACCAGCACCGCACCGATCATCGCGCCGAGGAGCTGGGACGCCAGGTAGAGCGGTACGTCGCTCCACTTGGTGCCTCCCTCGATCGCCAGACCGATGGTGACCGCCGGGTTGAGGTGGGCACCGGAGACGCCGCCCGCGATATACGCGCCGGTCAGGACCGCGAAACCCCAGCCGAACGTGATCGCCAGCCAGCCGGCGTTCTGTGCCTTCGAGTGCTTGAGGGTGACGGCGGCACAGACGCCGGCGCCGAGCAGAATGAGTACGGCGGTACCGATGGTCTCGCCGATGAAGATGTCGGAGCTGGACACCCGCGACTCCTTTGTCCTTCGTCCAGGAAGCCGAACCCCGGGTCCCTCCGGTGGTCCGCGCCCTCATGTGAGGGCGTTGCCGGCCCTGAGCACTGTCACACCCTAACGCTTGTTTCCGTTAGACGTTCGACAATGCCGACCGATGCACGGCAGTGTTCCCCCAGGTGAAGGGGGCGTCAAGGGGTCTGTGGCCTACAACTCGATCGGTGACCCGTATCCGATGATCGCGTACGCGGCTCAGAAGCGCCTGGCGCCCAGATCCCGGGAGACCGCACGGGCGCAGTCGCGCACCGCCGCGATCAGGTCGGGCCGCAGGTCGCCGTCAGCGCAGACCCGCTCCACCGCACCGGTCACGGCCACCGCGCCGACCGGCATCCGGCGCCGGTCGTGGATCGGGGCGGCCACCGAGGCCACGCCCTCCCACGTCTCCTCCATGTCGGCCGCCCAGCCGCGCGCCCGGATCAGGTCGAGCATCGACTCGAACTCCTCCGGATCGGTGACGGTGCGGGGCGTGAACGACTGCCGCTCGGACTCCATGGCCTCCGTGTGGGCGACGGGGTCGTAGGCGCACAGCACCTTCCCCAGGGCCGTGGAGTGCAGCGGCTGCATGGCCCCGACCTCCAGGACCTGCCGGCTGTCGTCGGGGCGGAAGACGTGGTGGACGACGAGGACGCCCTGCTGGTGCAGTACGCCCAGATGGGCGCTCTCGCCGCTGGACCGGGCCAGGTCGTCCGTCCAGACCAGGGCGCGGGCCCGCAGCTCGTGGACGTCCAGATAGCTGTTGCCGAGCCGCAGCAGCTCGGCGCCGAGCTGGTAGCGGCCGGAGGTGTCGTCCTGCTCGACGAAGCCCTCGTGCTGGAGCGTGCGCAGGATGCCGTGGGCGGTGCCCTTGGCCAGGCCCAGCGAGGAGGCGATGTCGGAGAGTCCCAGTCGCCGCTCGCCGCCCGCCAGCAGCCGCAGCATCGCGGCCGCCCGCTCCAGCGACTGGATGTTCTTGGCCATCGCGCCGTACTCCTCCACTGTGGTTCGACAATGCTGAACACTATCGGTCGATGCCGACCGGTGCTCGATCGCAGGAGAAGTCTGCGGCACCCCGCCGGTCCGGACAGCCCCCGGAACAGCATGCAGTCCGATTCGTGGGACAGAGTGACGGCTCAGGACGCCGCCCGGCTAGGCTGGCCAGGTGCGCCTTCCGCCGAAGCCGCAAAGCCGACAGCCGTCGCATCCCAGGGAGTACATCCATGGCCCCGTCGCCGACCCCTTCCGCCGACAGCAGGACCCGATCCGCAGCACTCCGTGAGGCGCTCGCCACCCGGGTGGTGGTGGCCGACGGTGCCATGGGCACCATGCTCCAGGCCCAGGACCCGACGCTTGAGGACTTCGAGAACCTTGAGGGCTGCAATGAGATCCTGAACCTCACCCGGCCGGACATCGTGCGCTCCGTGCACGAGGAGTACTTCGCGGTCGGCGTGGACTGCGTGGAGACGAACACCTTCGG
>NZ_JBIVLK010000014.1:0-184749 GCF_044751215.1 Streptomyces sp. NPDC088730 | reverse complement strand
CACCCGCTACGACAAACGCGCCACCCACTACCAAGCCATGGTCACCCTCGCCTGCCTCCAACTCTGGCTCCCATGACTTTCCGGACACGCCCTAGCGCGGACCCGGTGCCGACGGGGCGGCGGCTTCGTCATCGGCCAGGGCGCGGGTCAGCCAGCCGATCCAGAAGTTCTCCAGATCGATGCCTCCCCGCAGCACCAGATGGCGCAGCCGGTCCTCCGCCGCCGTGCGCTCCGGCGGGAAATCCCGCTCCTCGATCGCCAGATACTCCGCCAGCTGCCGCCGGTGCAGCGCCAGATGCCGGCGCAGCTCGGTCTCCAGACCCGGGGCTCCGACGACCGCCGCCGCCCGCATCCGCAGCAGCAGGGGGTCCCGTACCTGCTTCGGGTCCTCCGGACGGGCCACCCACTCGGACAGCGCCTCGCGGCCCGCCGGCAGCACCTCGTACTCCTTCTTCCGGCCCCTGGCCGGCTGCGCCGGGACGAGCGCCCTGATCTGCCCGGCCCGCTCCAGCTTTCCCAGCTCCCGGTAGATCTGCTGGTGGGTGGCCGACCAGAAGTAGCCGATCGAACGGTCGAACCTGCGGGTCAGCTCCAGCCCCGAAGAAGGCTTCTCGAGCAGGGCGGTGAGGATCGCGTGCGGGAGTGACATGGGGTGCATCCTAAGGACGGCCGGGCGGCCAGGTGTTCGGGCACCCGGACACGCCCGTTCAGAGCGCGGCGGCGAGCTCCGTGCCCTGACGGATCGCCCGCTTGGCGTCCAGCTCGGCCGCGACGTCCGCGCCGCCGATCAGATGGGCCGCCCGGCCCGCGGCGAGCAGTTCCTCGTACAGGTCCCGGCGGGGCTCCTGGCCCGCGCACAGCACCACCGTGTCGACCGGCAGCAGCTGCTGCTCGCCGTCGACCGTGATGTGCAGCCCGTCGTCGTCGATCCGGTCGTAGCCCACGCCCGCCAGCATGGTCACGCCGCGGTGCCGGAGCTCGGTCCGGTGGATCCACCCCGTCGTTCTGCCGAGTCCCGCGCCGACCTTGCTCGCCCTGCGCTGGAGCAGATGGACCGTACGCGGCGCCTTCGGGCGCTCTGCGGTGCCCAGACCGCCCCGTTCCCGGTACTCCGTGTCCACGCCCCACTGACGGAAGAACGCCTCCGGGTCCAGGCTCGCCGCGTCCCCGCCGTCGGTCAGGAACTCGGCCACGTCGAAACCGATCCCGCCCGCCCCGACGAGCGCGACCCGGTCGCCGACCGGCGCGCCGTGGCGCAGGACGTCGAGGTAGCCGACCACGCTGGGGTGGTCGACGCCCGGGATCGCGGGGGTGCGGGGCGTGACCCCGGTGGCCAGCACGATCTCGTCGAAACCGTCGAGCTGCTCCGCGGTGACCGTGGTACCGAGCCGGACCCCGACCCTCTCCTCCGCCAGCCGGGTACGGAAGTAGCGCAGCGTTTCGTTGAACTCCTCCTTGCCGGGCACCCGGCGTGCCACGTCGAGCTGCCCGCCGATCTCCCGCGCCGCGTCGAAGAGCGTCACCTCGTGACCGCGCTCGGCCGCCGTCACGGCACACGCGAGCCCGGCGGGACCGGCGCCGACGACCGCGACCCGCTTGCGGGTCCTCATCGGCGACAGCGTCAGTTCCGTCTCGTGGCAGGCTCGCGGATTGACCAGGCAGGAGGTGACCTGACCGCTGAAGACATGGTCCAGACAGGCCTGGTTGCAGCCGATGCAGGTGTTGATCGCGTCCGCGCGGCCCTCGCTCGCCTTGACCACGAAGTCGGGATCGGCGAGGAACGGCCTGGCCATGGAGACCATGTCCGCACGCCCCGCCGCGAGGATCTCCTCCGCGACCTCCGGGGTATTGATCCGGTTGCTCGTCACCAGCGGTACGGAGACGGCGCCGCGCACCTTCTGGGTGACCCAGGTGAACGCGCCGCGCGGCACCGACGTCGCGATGGTCGGGATCCGCGCCTCGTGCCAGCCGATGCCGGTGTTGATGATCGTCGCCCCGGCCGCCTCGATCTCCCGGGCGAGCAGCACGACCTCCGCCAGCGAGGAACCGCCGGGCACCAGGTCCAGCATCGAGAGCCGGTAGATCAGGATGAAGTCGCTGCCGACCCGCTCACGGACCCGGCGCACGATCTCCACGGGGAAGCGGATGCGGTTCTCGTACGAGCCGCCCCACCGGTCGTCGCGGTGGTTGGTCGCGGCGGCGATGAACTCATTGATCAGGTACCCCTCCGAGCCCATGATCTCGACGCCGTCATAACCCGCGCGCTGCGCCAGCGCGGCCGCCGTGACGAAGTCCTCGATGGTCGACTCGATCTCCTCGTCGCTGAGCGCGTGCGGGGTGAACGCGCTGATCGGCGCCTTGACCGCGCTCGGCGCCACCAGGCCGGGGTGATGGGCGTAACGCCCGAAGTGCAGGATCTGCATGGCGATCCGGCCGCCCGCCGCATGCACGGCCGAGGTCACCCGCGCGTGTTCGGCCGCCTCCGCCTCCGTGGTCATCTTCGCGCCGCCGGGAAAGGTGCAGCCGGCGTCGTTGGGCGCGATGCCGCCGGTGACCATGAGGCCCACACCGCCGCGCGCGCGGGCCGCGTAGAACGCGGCCATGCGCTCGAAACCGTGCTCGACCTCCTCCAGGCCGATGTGCATCGATCCCATCAGGACCCGGTTCGGGAGGGTGGTGAACCCGAGGTCGAGCGGGCTCAGCAGATGCGGGTACGGGCTCATGCGGCGGCTCCTCGCGCTGTGTCGTCGAACCAGTTCTAGAGCACCGGTACGCCATTGTGCAACAAGTTGCACAATGGCGTACCTCGCACTGTGTCATGGGCCACCCATCGGCCGGCCGTGCCCCGGACGGCCCAACAACGTGCCCCCTCGGGGCCCCGGGACGCGGAGAGTGGATCCGTACCGCACCCGGGGCCCCTTTCCGTCCGGCCGGGCCCCCGAACCCTCCCGGAGAACCCCATGGGCAGCGTGAACCGTCGTGACCTCGGCCTCCTTCTCCTGCGCGTCGGTACCGGCGCCGTGCTGGCCGCGCACGGGAGCCAGAAACTGGCCGGCTGGTTCGGCGGCGGAGGCATCGAGGGCACCACCGCCGCGATGGAGGCGATGGGCTTCCACCCGCCGAAGCACAGCGCGGTCGCGGCCGGACTGGGCGAGGCCGGCGGCGGCGCGCTGCTGGCCCTGGGCCTGGCGACGCCGGCAGCGGGGGCGGCGGCCGCCGGGGCGATGGCCGGAGCCGTCGCCGTCCACGCGCCCGCCGGATTCTTCGCACAGGGCGGCGGCTACGAGTACCCGGCCTTCCTCGGGTTCACCGCTGCCGCGATCGGACTGATCGGCCCCGGCCGCTACTCCCTGGACCAGGTCACCTGCCACGTGTTCAACCGGCCCTGGACGGTGGCGCTGGCCTTCGCGGGCGGCGCGGTGGCGGCTGCTGCCGTGGTCGGCAAGCGGGCCAGGGGACAGGTCCCGGCCCCCGATGCGGAAGAATTCTGATCCGGCGGGGACTGAGCCGGGGCCTCCGACGGCCGGCCGGGGCCCGGCCCGGCCCGGCCGGTCAGTTCGGTGGTCTGCGGCGGCCGCGCTTCGCCGCGGCGACCAGCGCGGGCACCGTGTCGAGCTTGACCCGGGGGCGGCCCTGCTCGCGGCCGCCCGCCAGCTCGGCCCGCTCGATGGCCGCGAGCCCCCTGGCGTCTACGACATCGCGGCTCCGGCTCCGGGCGAGGCGGTGGAACGCCCTGGGCGGGGGAGCGGGGGAGGGCAGTACGCCCGCCACGGCGTCGGCCAGGAGAGAGCCGACGGTCTCGGCGGCGCAGGTGCGATTGGCCCCGATGCCGCCCGACGGGCCCCGCTTGATCCAGCCGACGACGTAGGTCGCGGGCAGGCCGAGGACCCGGCCGCCCTCGTGCGGAACGGTTCCGGTCGTCTCGTCGAAGGGCAGCCCCGGCACCGGCAGACCCCGGTATCCGATCGCCCGCAGGAACAGCCCCGCGGGTATCTCCCGCTGCCCCTCGGCGGCCGTCACCCGAACCGCTTCGACGTGGTCCCGGCCGAGCACTTCCGCCGGAGCCGCGTGGAAGCGGAAGACGATGCGCCGTCCGGCGGCCGTCTCCCGCCGCACGTCCCGGAACAGTGCGGCCTTCTCGCCCGGCGCGGCGCCGTCGATCGCCGCGCCCGTCCTCGGGTCGCTGTCGTCGACGACCAGCTCCACGCCCGGCAGGTGCTTGAGGGCGAGCAGTTCGGAGGCGGTTCCGGCCGTGTGCTCCGGGCCGCGCCGTCCCAGCAGCACCACCTCGCGCACCCTTGAGTCCCGCAGGGCCGCCAGCGCGTGACCGGCGATGTCCGTGTCCGCCAGCGCGGCCGGATCCGTGACGAGGATGCGTGCGACGTCCAGCGCGACGTTGCCGTTCCCGGCGACGACCACCCGGTCCGCCGTCAGCGCGACGGTCTCCGGCGGCGTCTCCGGGTGGGCGTTGTACCAGGACACGAACGACGTGGCCGAGATGCTGCCCGGCAGATCCTCGCCGGGGATGGAGAGCCGCCGGCCGGTGGAGGCGCCGACCGCGTAGATCACCGCGTCATGGTGCTCGGCCAGTTCCGCCACGGTGACGTCCCGGCCCACCTCGACGCCCAGGGCCATCCGTACCCGGGGGTGCGCGTGGAAGCGCGCGAACGCCTCGCCCGCCTTCTTCGTCGCGGGGTGGTCGGGCGCGACGCCGTAACGGACGAGGCCGCCCGCCACCGGCAGCCGGTCCACCAGCGTGACCTCGGCGTTGGTGTGCAGCAGCAGGTCCTCCGCGGCGTACATCCCGGCCGGTCCGGTGCCGACGACCGCCACCCGGATCGGCGCGAAGCCGGACGGCAGGCTGCGCGGGAACGACGGCTCGCCCCAGGCGTGGAAGTTCGGCCCGGCGACCGGCTCCGGCTCCCGGTCCTGGAAGTAGGCGGCGTTGATCGCGGCGTACTCCGCTCGCGCCCCGAAGAGGCTGTCCACCGGGAAGACCGCGTCGACCGGGCAGGCATCCGCGCAGGCGCCGCAGTCGATGCAGGTCGCCGGGTCGACGTAGAGCATCTCGGTGCTGCCGAAGGCCTGTTCCTCCGGGGTCGGGTGAATGCAGTTGACGGGGCACACGGCGACACAGGTGGCATCGCTGCAGCAGGTCTGGGTGATGGCGTAGGTCATCTCGGCATCTCGTCGGCTCGGTCGCTCGGTTCGGTTCGGTCGGCGCGCGCCGGTCAGATCAGGGAGGCGCGCTTGTAGAAGAAGAGGGCCGGTTTGGTGAGCAGCCGCGCCGAGGCCAGGAACTCCATCAGGCCCGAACAGCTGGACCGCATCAGTGACTTGTGGTGCTCGTTGGCCGCTGCCTCGCTACGGGCGCGCTCGCTGTCCAGCCCGGCGTTCGCGTAGACGTCCCGGTTCACCATGCTGGTGACGATGTAGTACGAGGCGATCGCGACCACGAGGGAGTTGATGTGGCGGCGGACCGGACCCGCGTTCCGCAGGCGCCTGCGGGTCTCGTCGCGGGCGAACTTCATGTGCCGTGACTCCTCGACCACGTGGATGTTGTTGATGGTGCGGACGAACGGCGCGACCCGCTCGTCCCGCATCCAGTCGCGCTGCATCACGTCGAGCACTTCCTCCGCGACGAGGATCGCGGCGTAGGCGGCCTCCCCGAAGGCGAGTGTCTTGAAGGCCCTGCCCAGTTCGACCACCGCACGGCGCGGCCGGTAGGCCGGTGCGCCGAGCTTGGCCGCGCCCCGGGCGAACATGATGGAGTGCCGGCACTCGTCGGCCACTTCGGTCAGTGCCCACTGGAACCGCAGGTCGGTCGGGTCCTTCGCGTACATGTCGCGCAGCACCATCTGCTGCAGGATCATCTCGAACCAGATGCCCGTGCTGGCGACGGACGCGGCCTCCTGGCGGGTCAGCGCCTTGCGCTGGGCCTCGGTCAACTCCTGCCAGTACGCCGTCCCGTAGAGCGTGCTCCACTCGGGGCTCGCGCCGTGGTGGTCCGGGTCCAGGGGGGTGTCCCAGTCCACCTGGGCGGCCGGGTCGTACGACAGCTTCGCGGCCGAGTCGAGCAGACGCCGGGCGACGTCCTGCCCGGCGGACCGGTCCTGGTGGTGGTCCTCCGGCCGAACAGTGCTGCTTGCCATGGAGCGGCTCCTTGAATCGAGGGAGATCGACCCGACGGCGCCCGGCCGGAGCCTCATTCCTGCCCACTCGATGAGACAGCCGGCGCCGGACACCGTCCTCGCTTATTAGACGTGGCGTCTAGCAAGCTGTTGGACGGAAGGTATAACAAGAGCGGCCGTCGGCCTACCCCCGGGGGCACATTCGTACGGTCTCTCCACCGCGCGTCGGTGTCTCGGCCGCAACTCCGCCCGGCGGGGAGGGCGTCGGGCCGCCTCCCAGCCGCTGGGCCGGGGCGGGGTGCCCGCGTCTCCTCCGCATGCCGAATACCTGCTTCTTCGAGGCATACATCATCTGCGTGAAATGCACCCGTTCAGGTGAATCGATGTGGATTCTTCAAGCAGGGGCGATCGCCGGTTGGATAGTAAAGGGACGGCCGAAGTCCGGGGTCCGGACGAGGCCGGTAAGTGCGGTGACCGATCATTCGTTGATTCCTTCTGGCCGCCGGCACGGTTCGGTCGGAAGAAAGGTGGCTGGGCTGTGCGTGTAGAGGCGATCAATCGGGTCAGGCTCGTTTTCTCACTGTTCGACGCCAACGCCAATGGCGTTCTCGAAGCCGATGACTTCGAGCTCATGGCAGGCCGTGTCATCGAGGCGGCACCCGATTCCGACGACACCGCGAAGAGCGCCATGGTGGCCGCGTTCCGCCGGTACTGGTCGACCCTCAGCGCTGAACTGGACGCCGACGGGGACGGCCTGATCACCTTCGACGAGTACGCGGCCTGTGTGCTGTCACCTGCGCGTTTCGACCTGGCTGCCAGTGACTTCGCCGTATCGCTCGCCGCGCTCGGTGACCCGGACGGCGACGGTCTCATCGAGCGGCCGCTCTTCATGGAGCTGATGACCGCGATCGGTTTCGAGCCCCCGAACATCGACGCACTTTTCGACGCCTTCGGGCCCTCGGACTCCGATCGGATCGAGGTGACGTCCTGGGTGGTCGGCATCAAGGACTACTACAGCCCGGAGAAGGCCGGTATCCCCGGTGACTGCCTTGTCGGGAGTGCGTCACTCTGAAATGACGGGTCCCATTCCCTAAGGAATCGGACCCGCAATTTCAATGTGCCGTGGTTTTCTGTCTCTATATGTCTCTCAGGGGGTCGTGTGGCCGGCACGGAGAATCGCATCAGTCGAAGGGGAGGGGCGGAAATGGTGAATGGGGCGGGAACAGCCGATGGGGCGGGAGAAGCGGAAGGGGTGGCGGGAGGCGTCGGCCTGACCGCTCTTCTGGTCGCCGCGGCACGCGCCATCGAGACCCACCGCCACGACCCCCTGGCACGGGACGTCTTCGCGGAGCACTTCGTGCACGCCGCACCGGCGTGCGCGGGCTGGCCGGTCCGTATCCAGCAGGTCCCCGACGGGGACGCGAACCCGCTGTGGGGGCGATTCGCGCGCTACTTCGGTCTGCGGACGAGGGTCCTCGACGACTTCCTCCTCCGGTCGGTGCACGCGGGCGCCCGCCAAGTGGTGCTGCTCGGAGCCGGATTGGACTCCCGGGCGTTCCGGCTCGACTGGCCTGCGGGCTGTGTGGTCTTCGAGGTCGACCGGGCAGGCGTGCTGGCCTTCAAACACGAGGTGCTCGACGGGCTGTCGGCCGCCCCGAAGGCGGCGCGCACACCGGTCCCGATCGACCTGCGCGCGGACTGGGCCGGAGCACTGACCGCCGCCGGCTTCGACCCGGCGGCACCGAGCGTCTGGCTGGCCGAGGGGCTGCTGTTCTACCTGCCCAGCGCCACCGAGACCCACCTCATCGACATGGTGGACCGGTTGAGCGCCGCGGGGAGCGCCCTCGCGTTCGAGGTCAAACTCGACAAGGACCTGCTGGAATACCGCGACAGCCCGCTCTACACCTCGACGACCCAGCAGATCGGCATCGACCTCCTCGCCCTGTTCAACAGAGAACCCAGGCCCGACTCCGCCGGCACGCTGACCGGCAGGGGCTGGTCCACATCGGTCCATACGCCCTTCGACTTCACCCGCCACCACGGACGCGGCCCGCTGCCCGAGGAGAACGACGCGCTGGCGGGCAACCGCTGGGTGTTCGCGAACAAGCCACGGCCGTGACCCTGTTGCCGGCCGGTCCGGCACGCCCCTCGGTCCCGTGCCTGCGTAATCCGTCCCGCGCCCGCGAAATCGATGCCGCGCCTACGGAACCAGCACCGGTTTGACCACGCGGCCCGCCTCGCAGTCGCGCTCGGCCTCGTTGATGTCGCTGAGCGGGTACCTGCGGATCAGCTGATCGAAGGGGAACCGGCCCGCCTGCCACAGCCCGGTCAGCCTCGGGACGAACAGCCTCGGCACCGCGTCCCCCTCGCAGATGTGGGAGATCCGCCTGCCCCGGTCGAGAGAGCCGGGTTCGAGCGGCAGCGGACCGCGCAGCCGTGCCACCAGCCCGAGATGACCGGTCGGACGCAGGGCCCGGAGCGCGTCGTTGATCAGCGGGGCGGAGCCCGTGGTGTCCAGCGCGTACTGGGCGCCGCCGTCGGTCCGGCCGCGGATCCGGTCGGCCAGCCCGGATGATCCGGTACGCAGCGCGATCGCGCCGAACCGCTCAGCGAGGGCCAGCCGTTCGGGGAACCGGTCGACTGCCACGGTCACCGCGCCGGCGGCGGTGGCCGCCATCACCGCGGCCAGACCCACCGCTCCCGCACCGAAGACCGCCAGGGTGTCACCGGGGCCGACGCCGAAGGAATTGAGGACGGCCCCGGCACCGGTGAGGAAGCCGCAGCCGAGCGGGCCGAGCAGTTCGAGCGGCAGCGAGGCATCGACCCGCACGGCATTGCGGGCCGGGACCATCGCGTACCCGGCGAACGACGACTGGCCGAACCACCGGGGGGCCAGTTCACCACCGGCCGCGTCCCTGAACCGGGCCGCGTGCTCCGTCCGGCCTCCGAAGAGGTTGAGCGAGGCGAAGGAATCGCAGTAGGCGGGGGCGCCGCCCAGACACGTCCGGCAGTGTCCGCAGGAGTCGAAGCCCAGGACGACGTGGTCACCGACGCCCAGGCCGGTGTCCGGGCCCCCCGTCCGGACCACCACCCCGGCCCCCTCGTGGCCGAGCACCGCCGGAAGCGGTGAGCGGCCCGCCGAGCGCCGTACCGCGAGATCGGTCCGGCACATCCCGCAGCCCGCGATCCTGACCAGGATCTCGCCCTGCGCCGGCCCCGCGTCCAGCACCACCTCCTCGACGCTGAACGGGCTCCCGTACGAGCGCAGTACCGCAGCGTCGAACCTCATCCGCATCCTTCCCGCGGCCGGTGCACCACGAACGGCCTGAGGTTCCCGTACAGCCCCCACGGCCCGCCCGCGACGCCGACCCCGCTCTCCTTGATGCCCGCGAAGGGCTGGGCGAGGGAGAGTTCGGCATGGTGGTTGATCCACGCCGTTCCGCATTCCAGCCGGGCGGCGACCTCCTCCGCCCGGTCGAGGTCGGTGCCCCACACCGAGCCGCCCAGCCCGAAGCGGGTGTCATTGGCCGCGTCGACCGCTTCGTCGAGGCTCCCGTACGGCAGCACCGGCAGAACCGGACCGAACTGCTCCGTCGTCACGACCGCGCTGTCGGGCGGCACATCGGTCAGGATCGTCGGGGCGAAGAAGTAGCCCGGCCGGTCCAGCCGGTGGCCACCGGTAACGGCGCGGGCGCCGTCCGACAGGGCCTGGGCGGTGCAGTCCTCCACCCGGGCCAGCTGCGGCGCGTTGTTGACCGGCCCCAGCCGCGTACCCGGGTCCAGCCCGGCGCCGACCACCACGGACTTCGCGTACTGCGCGAGGGCCTCCACCACGCCGGAGTGGAGCCGGGCCGGGACGTAGACGCGCTTGACCGCCATGCAGACCTGCCCGCAGTTGCGGAACGCCGACCAGAACAGCCGTTCGGCGATCCGTTCCACATCCACGTCATCCAGCAGGATCGCGGCATCGTTCCCGCCCAGCTCCAGCGTGACCCGGGCGAGCGAGGCCGCCGCGCCTTCGGCGACCGCCCGCCCGGTGGGAACCGAACCGGTGAAGGTCACATGGCGGATCCCCGGATGGCACGCGAGGCGTGCGCCCAGCGGTTCACGGCCCGTGACCACCGTCAGTACGTCCTCGGGCAGGGCGGCGGAGATCACGGACACCATCAGCCGGGTGGCGAGAGGCGTGAACGGGGACGGCTTGAGCACCACCGTGTTGCCCGCGGCGAGCGCGGGAGCGAATTTCGCCGAGGCGAGCTGGAGCGGAAAGTTCCACGGGACGATCGCGGCGACCGGACCCAGCGGCCGCCAGCGGATCTCGCTGCGCACCGGACGGCCGTCCGTGATCGGCAGGGGCACCGGAGCGGGCTCCGCGAAGTAGCGCAGCCGGGCCGCCGTGCGGGCGACCTCGGCGTACGACTCGGTGAGCGGTTTGCCCTGCTCACGGGTGAGCAGCGGTGCGAGGGCGGGGCCGGCCGCCTCCACGGCGTCGGCGGCCGCGAGCAGCGCGGCGACGCGGGCGCCGTCATCGGCCCGCCAGCCCCGCCAGGCCTCCTGGGCCCGGCCGACGACGCCGTCCAGCTCGTCCGCCTGCTGGTCGGGGGAGTCGTCGAAGGCCTCGCCCGTCGCCGGGTCGACGACGGCGAAGCGCTCGCCGCGGGCACCGGGCCCGCGGCGGGGCCGGCAGTTCGGCATGCCGGCGGTCAGCCCGCAGCGGCGGCGGTGGCGGCGTGCTCCCGGGCATGCCGGTCCATCTCCGCCCGGAAGGCGGCCACCAACACCGGGCGAATCCGCCCCGTGTTGCGGTCTCCTCCCTCGCAGACCGCCCCGCGCACCCCCACGATGTCGGTGCCGATCCGGGTCAGCGCCCCGAGGTCGGCCGCCTTGACGCTGCCCGCGAGGGCGGCCAGCAGACCGGCCCCGTGGGCCCGCCGGACGAACTCCGCGCAGACATCGGGCGGCACATGGTCGAACAGCCGCGTCCCGTCCTTGACCGCGGTGTCGAGCATGGCCGCGTCGGAGCCGGAGCGCCGGGCGATGTCGGGCAGCGCGAGCGGGTTGACGCAGCCGATCCGGTGCGCGTCGGCGTAACCGGAGGCGACGACGAACGCGTCCGGCCGGTAGTCCTTCACCGCCCGGACCACCCCCCGCATGACCTCGACGGCCTGCTCGGGCGTCGTGCACCCGTACAGGCCGACCTTGATGTACGTCGCCCCGGAGACAGCCGCGCCGAGAGCGGCCTGGGCCACCGTGCCGGGCTTGAACGGTACGTCCCCCACGGTCGCGGACACCGGTTTGTCCGCCGGTACCGCGTCCCGGATCTCCCTGATGACCCAGGGGAAGTTCGCGCCGAGCGACCCCTCATCCGGCTTCTTGACGTCGACGATGTCGAGATGCTCCGCCGCTTTCGCACAGTCGAGGGCTTCCTCGACGCCGTCAGGGGAGATGAGAAGCAACAATGTGGATTCCTTCCACCGCAGACCCGACTGCCGGGGCGGTCGGATCTGAGTCACTTGGATCACTTGCCGTCGGCTCATCATGGCCGCGGGCAGTGGCCACCGGCAGGGCGTGCGGAGTCAGAACGGTTCACTGCCCCGCCCCGGCCACGCGCCGCGTTCCGCCGTCCACGCCGGATCGCGCCGGACGCGGCACGGAACCGCCGCGTCCGCAGCGCCCGTTACGGCGTGCGCTCCGCCCCCGGCACCAACCGCATCCCCAGGCCCTTCACCCGGTAGATGCAGGTGTCGTCGCCCCACAGCGAGGCGTCCGCCACGGCATAGGGTCCCCGGTCGTCCGTGCCGCTCGCCACGATGTCCATGTCCACCCGGATCAGCCGGTTCGCCGGGGTGATCTGGCCGCGATAGGTCCAGGACGACTCGCGGCCGGGCAGCACCGGTTCGAACACGGCGCCGGGCACGCCCTCGGCCGCGCCGCTCTCCAGCAGGTGGAACTGGAGGAGCTGGCACATGGCCTCGATGCCCAACGAGCCCGGCTGAACCGGGTCCTGGAAGAAGTGGGCCCGGAAGAACCAGGCGTCCGGGCGCACGTCCTTCTCCGACCGCAACCGGCCGAGCCCCGCGCTCCCCCCGTCCGGCCAGTAGCCCGTGATCCGGTCCAGCATCAGCAGCATCGGTCCCGGCAGCCGCGGTTCCCCGGCGCAGTACCGGGCGGGACGGGTGGTCAGATCGACGGTACGGCCGCAGAGCTCGCCGAGCCGGGCCCGCTCGTCCGCCGAAGCCGGGAGGCCCTGTTGCTCGTCGAAGGCCGATCGCGGGAAGTAGCCGAAGACCGTGGAGAGTTCGTACACCGGTACGCCGTCGGCCGTGCACTCCACCCGGAACGACTCGATGATCATGTCTCCGCCGGACGAGACCCGCGTCAGTTCGGCCCTGGTGCGGACCGTACGCGTCGCCGGAGTGACCTCGCCGGTGACCGTCCCCGATCCGTCGAGGTTGCGGAACAGCAGGTCCGTCCCGCCGGTCAGCGCGCTGCCCACGTACGAGGCGAGCCACCCGCAGGGCTGCAGCGCGATCTCCAGCAGGACGGCGAACGGCATGGCGTGGCCGCCGTTCTGTTCGAAGTACCAGGCCAGGGCGGGCACGTCGTACTCGGCGACGACGAAGCTGCCCTCCCGCATCCCGGCCTGCGGCCCGTCCACAGAGACGATGCGGCTCATGAAGTGGTACGGCGGGCCGGGCAGCCTGGCCACCTTGCGGGTGCCGTCGAACGGCTCGTACATGGCGCCGAACGCCTCGCTCGGCCTGCCCCACGCGCAGGCCAGCAGCGAGGCGTGGCCGAAGGGGAATCCGTCGGCGGCCACGGCCACCGGCTTCTCCTCCCGGTGCCCGGCCAGCCCGGCGAGCCTCGGCAGGGGCACCGGAGCGCCACCGGTCTGCACGGTGGGCGGGCCCGAGTGCCGCCAGTGCGAGAGCGGCCAGTCCGGGACCAGCCGGAGCGCCATGCCACGGCCCAGGAACGCCTTCGCCCCGTCCACCGAGCCGAGGACATCGGCGTACAGAGTCGGCACCGGCCCGCCGGAGACGCCGGAGACGAACACCTCGTAGACGACCCGCCGGCCCTCCGGGGTCGCCTGACCCCGGCACTTCGCGCTGGAGGGGTGTTCGGTGACCGGTTCGAAGCGCCAGCCGTCGCGGTCGACGGTGAAGCCCATGGCCGTCAGGTAGAAAGCCATCGCCTGGAGACCGCCCTGGAGCATCAGGGTGCCCGGCATGCAGGGGTCGTTCTTGAAATGCCCGGTGAAGAACCAGTCGTCCGGAGACAGCGCGGTCTCGGCGCGCAGATACCCCCGCCCCCACGGTCCTCCGGCCGGGTCGAACGCGACGACCTCGTCCAGCAGCCGCATCCGGCCCCCGTCCAGCGTGGGTGTGCGCACGTGGGCCGCCGTCGCCTCCCAGCCGGGCCCGAAGCAGTCGGCGGGCCGCCCCTGCGCCAGGGCCCGCATCCGGTCCGCGTCGAAACGGGTCCGTTCGCAGCGCACTGCAGGCGGATCGAGCGGCAGGTCGTCACCGGGTGTGTGCTCTGCGGGATTCCAGCGGACACCGCCGCTGTCGGCGAGCTCCGCCGGGGTGAAGAACCCGGCCTGGCCCTCGCGCACGCTGAGCCGCAGTTCGCCGTCCACGTAGCAGTCGTAGTGGAAGAAGGCCAGCCGGACGCCGGCGGCCTCCGCGTGGCCGTCTACATGGATCTCGAAGCACAGGGTGTCGCCCGCCTTCGGCGGAGTGCCGTGGAACGTCACCTCGCAGCCGAGCAGCCGGTACGCGCGCTCGCCCCGGTTGAGGAGGTCGACGCCGAGCCAGCTGAGCAGGAGCAGATCGGCCTGGCCCGCCTCGATCAGCAGACCGGCCGGCATGTGCCCCGTGGGATCCAGGTACCAGCTCTCGGGCAGGACGTCGGTCTCCGTCCAGATCCTCCCGTCCGTGCGGACCGGACCCGGCAGCGTGAGCGCCGCCGGCACCGCGTCGAGGCCGGTGACCCGGTCGGCGAACAGCATGGGCGGCCCCGGCATCCGGGTCTGCACCGCGTATCCGTCCTGTTCGGCGAAGCGCGGACCGAACAGCGTGGAGATCTCGCGGGAGGCGAGGTGCTCCAGCTGGGCGCGGTCGAACTTCGGCCCCGGCCTCTGAACCCGCAAGGGCGCGGGCGCAAGCGGCGGCGCCGTGGCGGGCGCGGGCCGTACGGGTGCGGGGTGCCGGCCGGCGGCGGTCAGCGCGCTGACGGCGAGCCCGGACACCCGCAGGAACCGCTGGTGGGCCTCGGCGTGCGCGGCCATGACCTCCTGGTGCAGCGCGGCGACCCGCAGACCGTGCCGGACTGCCACGGCCCCGGCCCCCGTCGCCCCCGGCCCCGGGGCGGACCGCGCAGGCAGCCGGGACGGGACGGGGGAGGAGGGCGAGGGTACGACGGCGGCGGGCGCGGTGGTCCCGGCGGGCACAGCTGGCCCGGCAGCCCCGGCAGCCCCGGCAGCCCCGGCAGCCCCGGCAGCCCCGGCAGCCCCGGCTGGCAGGGTGGTCTCGGCTGGCACGGTGGCCTCGGTGGTCTCGACGGGCAGAGCGGGCACGGTGGTTTCGGTGGTCCCGGTTGTGCCGGCGGGGGAGCCGGTAGGCGGGGCGGGGCGCCGGTCCGGCACGGGGGCCAGCTCGGGGGCCCGGGGCAGAACGGTCACAGCACGCTCCAGGGGCGGCAGGCACGGAGTCGGGGGTACGGGAACGGCGACGGTGGGACCGGGCGGCGGGAGCTGCGCCGAGGCCTCGGCGAGCCGGGCGAACACCGCGTCGGCCCGCACCGGCACCCCGGCGACGACGAGTTCGCCGACCGCGAGGCACAGCTGCCGCAGCCCGGTGTCCCCCGAGGCGTCCAGTGCGACGGCCACATGCTCCCGGTCGCCGAGCACCCGCTTGATCCAGCCGGTGCACAGCCTCCGGGGCCCGTGCTCCACGAACACCCGCACGCCGTCCGCCCACGCCCGCTCGACGGTGGCCGCGAAGTCGATCGTGCCGACCCCCTGCGCGGTGATCGCCTCTGCGGCCCGCTCGGCGGTCGGCCGGTACGCCCGCCCGGTGGCCCCGCTGTAGAACCGCACCCCGGGCACGTCGACCGTGGGGCGGCGGTGGACCTCGCGCCACACCTCGGAGACCTCGGCCAGCTCCGGTGCGTGGGCCGCCAGGTCGTAGTCCAGCTCGATCGCACGGTCGGCACCGATCCTGGCCACGGCGGCGGCGCACGCCCGGGACTCGCCACCGATGACGCAGACACCGGGCGCGTTCACCGCCATCAGGTGAACCGAGGCGTCCGTGGCCAGCTCCACGCGGACCGCTTCCAGCGGTGCTCCGAGGAGATAACTCGACCACCGGGAGCCCTGGATGCCCCGCTGCCGCCAGTAGCGCCGGACCGCCCGCAGCTCACCGGTGAGTTCGGTGGTGAACAGACCACTGTCCCGGACGGCCTCGAACAGCCCGCAGGCGTCCGGCCAGGCCCCCAGCGCGACCAGCGCCGTCGACTCGCCCGAGGAGTACCCGAGCGCGGCGTCCGGACGCAGCCCGAGCAGTTCGCGGCTGAGAACGGTGTGGAAGACGGCCAGTTCGGCGGCGGCCCAGATCTGGCCGAGGACTCCCGGCTCCGGCCGCGACCGCAGCCGGGCCGTCATCTCGCGGTGCCTCTCCCGTACTGCCTCGCCGAGCGAGGGCAGGGCGACCATCAGCTCATGGCCCATCCCCGGGTAGGCGGCCGAGCCGTTCGTGTACACGAAGGCGGTCTGCCCGGTGACCGGCCCGTCCCGGTACAGCAGGTCGGCGGGGCGTACCCCGCCCTCCGTCAGCCAGCGGCGGGCGGCTTCCCCGCGGTCGGCCGGCACGGTGTCCCCGTCGGCCACGAGCACCAGACGGGCCGGACCGACGGAAGACCGGGTACCGGAGTCCAGCGCGGCCAGCACCTCCTGACGGTCCGCCCCGGAGAAGACGTGCAGGCGCGGGGCCGTATCCCGCAGCCACGGCAGGGCGTCCCCCGCGCGCAGCCGTACGCTCGCGGCCGGCCCCTCCAGGGGGACGGCCACGGCCCGCGCCGTGTGGGCGACGGCCGCGGCGTCCGCGGGCCCGCCGGGACGGGGCACCGCGCGGTGCTGGAGCGAGAGCGCCGCGACCGCGACGGAGACCAGCCCGGACGCGGCATGGGCGCGCCCGAACACCGAGGACGGATCGAACACCGCGTCCGGCCCGTCCCCGATGACCATGTCGGGTTCCCCGGCGGCTTCCTCGTCCAGCAGGGCCACGACCGTGTCGCCGTCCCTGCGCGCCGTCTCCAGGGGTTTGAGGACCAGGACGACGGCCGCGTCACCGGGCTCGTCCTCACGGCCGAGCTCCCGCAGAGCGGCCCGGTGGACCGCCTCGCGGGACAGGTCGGTGGCACCGACGAGAGCGGCGTCGGCCTCCCCGGAGCGGATGGCCCGGACCGCGAGTTCCAGCGCGACCAGACCGGACGCCTCCTCTGCGGAGACCGTGAATCCGGGCCCCGCCAGGTCCAGTTGGGTGCTGATGCGGTTCGCCGCGAGGTTCGGCATGCTGCCCACCACCCCTTCCGCCGTCATCGGAGGGGTGAACGCCTCCCGCGCGGCGTCCGCCGAAGAAGGCGTGACGGGCGTCTCCGACTGCTCCAGCCAGAACGGCACCCGCCAGCGGGCCCCCGCGCGGGCCACCTGGGGGTCCACCCCGGTTCCGATGACCACCATGGTGCGCTCGCGGGGCAGGCTCACCTTCCGTACGGCCTCCCGGGCCGCCTCCAGCACCAGGAGCTGGTGCGGCACGACCCGCGCCAGGGCCAGCGGCGGGAAGCACAGGTCCGTCAGCCGCACGGCGATCTCCGTGACCGGACCGCACCGTTCACCGCCCAGTACGGCCCGGCGCAGGTCCTCGGTGGACGTACCGTCGCCGACCCTGGCTCCGATGGCCACGATCGCCACCTGAGCCTGAGCCGGAGCCGTTGCGGGGGCGGCCGGTCCGCCGCGTCGCACGGCGCACACGGGAACGGCGTCCGGCGGGTCGACGATCAGGTGGGCGTTGGTGCCGCCGAACCCGAACGCGCTCACCGCCGCCCGCCGCGGCCCCGTCCACTCCTCCGCGGCGGACAGCACCCGCAACGGGGTGCCCGTCAGCGCGTCCAGCGGCCGCTGTGCGCCGAGCGTCGCCGGGCGGACCCCCGCCCGCATCGCACCGAGCACCTTCAGCAGCCCCGCCACGCCCGCGGCGGCCAGCAGGTGCCCGACGTTCGACTTGGCCGAACCGATGGGCACGTCGTCCGCCGCCCCGAAGACCCGGGCCATGCCGCGCGCCTCCACCGCGTCACCGACCGGTGTCCCCGTCGCATGGCACTCGACGAGCGACACCGACTCCGGCGGTACCCCCGCCACGTCGTACGCCAGCCGCATGGCCCGTACCTGGCCCTCCTGCGAGGGGCTGATCAGCCCGGAGCCGCGACCGTCGTTGGACAGTCCCACCCCGCGGATCACGCCGAACACCGGCAGACCGGCGGCGCGCGCCTCGGACAGCCGCATCAGGGCGACGAACCCGGCGCCCTCACCGTGCACCAGCCCGTCCGCTTCCCGGTGGAACGGGCGGCTGCGCCCGGTGCGGCTGGTCGCGGACAGCCCGCAGAACCCCACGTGGAGGTAGAGGGGATCGGGGCGGCTCACCGCGCCCGCGACCATCAGCTCCGCCGTGCCGTCGTGCAGCCGGTCGCACGCCAGCTTGATCGCGTACAAGGAGGACGCGCAGGCGGCGTCGAGCGACCACGCCCCCGCACCGAGGCCGAGCGCGTCGGCCGCGAGCCGGGCGGGCAGCCCGGACGAGAAGCGGTTGCGGGCGTCGGGGCGTGCACCGCGCTCACCCGTCAGCAGGGCCTCGCGGAGCGGCGGTTGCTGCGCGGACAGCCAGACGTGCTCGGCGAAGGCCGCTCCGGACGGTGTGGGATACGACAGGTTCCCCAGCACCAGGCCACCGCGCGGCAGCGGGCCGGTGCGGCCCGCCTCCGTGAGCGCCTGCCGCACCCCGTACAGGACCCAGTGGAAGAGCGGGTCCAGCGACGCGATCCGCTCCGGGGCGATTTGGAAGCCGCTCGGATCGAAGACGGACTCGAACCCGTGGACGTACCCGCCGACGTCGGTCCAGGTGCGGTCGAGGTGGTCGTCCACCGAACCCATGGCCCAGTGGCGCGGCAGCCGCCACCGGTCGGCGGGGGCGGCCGACAGGCTCAGCCGCCCGGCGGCGATGTTCTCCCAGAACGTGTCCGGGTCGAGCGCGCCGGGCAGCACGCAGCCCCGGCCGACGACGGCGATGGGTTCGACAGGCATGCGGGTCTCACTTCACGGCAGGGCGGAGGCCGGGGGCGGGATCAGGAGGGGCGGGATCAGGAGGGGCGGGGTCAGGAGGGGCGGCGGACGAGTTCGACTCCGATCAGTTCCAGCCGGACGGACCCGTCGGCGTCGATCAGCGCCGCGTCGCAGCGCGCCCCCGTGTCATGGGCCTTCCGTCCCCGCACCACACACCGCACGGTGCCGTCCACCGGACCGCGCCGGTGCACCCTGCACTCGGCGACCGCCATCGGCAGCGTCGCCGCGCCGAGCACCTCCTCGCCCCAGAGCAGGGCGAGTTGCAGCGCGCCGTCCACAGCGGCCGGATCGAGCGGCCAGCAGTGTCCACCCGGCCAGTCCAGGGCGCGCAGTCCCGCTACGGTCGCCTCCGCGCCGTGCTCCGAGACGCCGCGCACCGAGCGCAGTGCCTGGAAGCGGGGGCCGTGGAAGAGGACCTTCCCGTCGTACGACTCGGCCCGCGCGAGCGGCTCCAGGCCGTCCGGGGTGCCCCAGCCGGCCGCATCGGGGCTGCCGTCCCCGCTGTCCAGTACCGCCCGGAAGTGCGCCGAGCCGTCCTCGCCCAGCAGCTCCGCCTCCAGCTCCGGGAACGAACCGGGCGCCCGGCCGCCGGCCACGGTGATCCGGTGGCCCGCGTCCCGCAGTTCGGGAAGGGTGTACGTCCTGTACACCCGAAGATCGCGCAGAACCAGCTGTCCGGCATCCGGCAGCCAGGCCGTGGCCGCGGCGGCGAACCAGTTCAGCACCATGGCCACGGGCAGCACGGGAACCCCGGCGGGCGCGTGATCGGCCAGCTGCGGAAGGGTGTCGGAGCGGAGCAGCACCTGTGCGCGACGCCGGTCATCCGCCGGGGACAGGGCGGCCGGATCGTCCCCGGCGGACAGCACGACGCGGGCCTCTCCGGCGGCGCCGTCCAGCTCGGCGGTGAAGGCCTCGGCGCCCTCGTCCAGGGGGATGAGCGGGATTCCGGACCGGTCGAAGTGCGCGGCCAGGGCCGGGGTGACCATGCCGCCCTGCCAGGGGCCCCAGGCCACGCACCGCACCAGACAGCCGGGCCGGGCGGACTGCTCGGCCGACGCGACCTGCTGGAGCACCTCATTGGCCATCGCGTAGTCGCCCTGGCCCGGATTGCCGAACACGGCGGCCACCGAGGAGAAGAGGCAGATCGTGTCCAGGGGGTCGTCCGCCGTCGCTGCCAGCAGTGCCCGCAGACTGTCCACCTTGGTGGACATCACCAGCTCGGCCTGCTCGTCGGTCTTGTCGGCGATCCGGCTGTCGGCCAGTACCCCCGCGCCGTGCACGATGCCGGTGACCGGCCCCCAGGCCTCGCGTACGTCGCACAGGGCGGCGGCGAGGGCGTCACCGTCGCGGGCGTCCACCCGGATGTACCGGACGGGCGACCCTGCCGCCTCCAGCCCCGCCACCGTCGCCCGCACCTCTCGCGCGGCCAGGATCTCCCGGGCCCGCTCCGCGATCCGGGCGGGCGACGTGCCCGCCGCGTCCGGGCCGGAGCGTTCCGCGAGCAGCCGGGTGAGGGCCGGCTCCTCGGTGGCTGAGGCCAGGTCCGGCGGCTCGGCGGCAGGCTCGGTCCGGCCGAGCAGCACGATCCGCGGCCGGTGGGCCCTGGCCAGGTCGAGCAGGGCCGCGGCGGTCACCCCGCGGGCCCCTCCGGTGGCCACGATCACCGAATCGGACGAGATCCGCGGTGCGCCGCCGGGCGTCACCTGTCCGGGGACGAGCCGCACGAGGGTGCGGGTGCCGTCCGCGCGCAGGCCCACCTCCGGATCCGTTCCGCCTTCCAGCAGTTCCCGCACGATCGCGGCCGCGACCTCCTCGTCGCCCCGGCCGCCGCGCCGGCAGTCGATGACCCTGACCGAGGCGTCCGGCCACTCCTTCGCCGCCGTCCTGGCCAGACCGGCGACTCCGCCCAGCCACGCACGGCCGGGTTCGCCGCCTCCGAGTCCGAAGTCGCCCCCGGTGTCCTGGACGGTCACGAACAGCCCGCCGCCCCCGGCGGTCCGTGCCGCGGCCACCGCACGCGCCGCGCGCAGGGCGGAGCGGTGGACCTCCCGTGCCTCCTCCGGTGCGGCGTCAGAGGTGAGCGCGCCGAGGTGGACGACCGCGTGCGCGTCCGAGGGCACGTCCGTCAGCGCGGTGGCGTCCACGCCGTGGTCCGCCAGTTTCCGCGCGACGAGGCCGGCCATCGCGGACCGGGCCGACCCGCCGCCGGTCACCACGACGGGTCCGTCCAGCAGCCCCGCCGTGGCCAGTCCGGACGGTGGCGACTCCACGGCGCGGGGGACCAGCCTGGTCAGCGGCGTCCGCTCGCGGGGCCGGGCGGGCGGTGCGGGCGGTGCGGATGCCGCGGCGGCGGTGACCTCGGTGCTTCCGGAGGACGCGGGGGGCTGGACGGCCTCCTGCACCGTGGTCCCGGGAGACGGGGCGCCGTCGGTCAGCGCGTCGGCGATCTCGCGCAGGGTACGGAGCTTGCCGAGCCGGCCGATGTCGCCCGCTCCCACGTCGCGCACCTCTCGGCGCATGACAGAAAGGATCTCGACGCGCTTGATCGAGTCGACGCCCAGGTCCGCCTCCAGCTCCATGTCCATGTTGAGCATGGCGGTGGGATAGCCGGTCAGCCGGGCCACCACCGACAGGAGCAACTCCTCCAGCTCCGGGGGCGACAGGGGCATCGCGCCATCGCCATCGCCATCGTCGGGGGCGGAGGCAGGGGCAGGGGCGGTTGCCGGTGCGGACGTGGGCGGGGGCACCGCTGCCGGCACAGCGTCCATGACCGGAGCCGAGGGAGCCGACGGAGCCACCGGGGCCGGTCCGGGTCCGGGTCCGGGTCCGGGTGCCGGTGCGGGGCGCGGCGAGGAGGAGCGGGGGAGCGGCAGCGGCGGCGCGGCGCCGGACACGTCCAGCTCTCCGCCGGCGTACGCCTCCGGAGCCCCGGCTGCGGGTACTTCGGCGGCCCCGCCCGGGTGCGGCTGCCCGAGCATGGCCGCCAGGGTCGTCTCGGTCATCCGCAGGAAGGCGATGTGGCTGTCCGTCAGCATGCGTTGGCACGCCGCGTGGGCCTGCGCCGTCTGCCGTTGGACACTCTCGACGGCGGCGTACCAGCTGCCGTCGGCGGCGGCCTCGACTCCGGGCACCCGTTCGAGCTCCGGCTGCCACGGTGCGGAAGCGGGTCCGTACTCCGACGGTTGCGGGGGGTGGACCGGTGAGGGGACGTACGCGGGCATGGGAACCGCCGGGGTGTCGGACGCGAACGCGGATACGGATACGGGTACGGGTACGGGGGCGGGCCGGGGCCGGTGCTCGGGCTCCTGTTCCGGAGCGGGTGGTGGCTCTGCGGGCGCGGTGCGGGGCGCCGGGAACTGACCGCAGTTGGCTCCGCTGATCTTCACGGTCATTCGGGGTTCGTGCTCCTTCGCTGGTCCCTCGTGGGCGTACGGCGCCCAGAGAGTGTCGAGATCGAGGGGGATTCCGCGTACGGCGAGTTCCCCGAGCGCGGCGTGCAGGGTGTCGGTGCCGGGCCGGCCCTGCCGGTCCAGGGGGACGGCCGCGTGCTCGCGGTCACCGAGGATCTGTCCGACCAGGCCCGTCAGCGCGGCGCCCGCGCCGACCTCGACGAAGGTCCGTACCCCGGCCGCGTACATGGCCTCGATCTGGTCCTGGAAGAGCACCGGGGAGGCGAGATGGTCGGCGATCCGGCGGCGTACCTCCTCGGGCGACGACGGGTACGGAGCCCCGTCCGCGTTGCCGTAGACGTCGATCCGGGGCCCGGTGAGAGGCACCGTGCGCAGGTACCCGGTGAGCGGCTCGACGGCCGGCCGGACCAGCGGGCTGTGGAAGGCGGTCGACACCGCCAGCCGCCGGGTGCCGGTCCCGTCGGCCGAGAACGCCTTCTCGGCCCGTGCGACCGCCTCCGAGGAGCCGGAAAGCACCACCTGGAGCGGGGAGTTGTGGTTGGCCGGCCAGATGTCACCGAACCCGCCACCGGCCAGCACCCGGGCCACGTGAACCCGGTCCGCCGCCACCGCCAGCATCCCGCCCGGGGCGAGTGCCGCGTCGCGCATCAGCTCACCGCGGCGGCGGGCCAGATCCACCAGCCAGTCGGCGTCCAGAACTCCCGCGCAGTGCAGCGCCACCAGTTCACCGAAGCTGTGCCCCGCCACGCAGTCCGGCCGCAGCCCCAGCTCGCCCACCACCGCCAGCAGCGCGAGCGCGTGCACCGCCAACGCGGGCTGCGCCCACTCGGTGGCGTCCAGCAGGTCCCGCCGGGCGGCCCGCTCCCCGTCGGTGAAGGCGGGCGGCGGGAACACGGCCCGGTGCAGGGGGCGTCCGTCGAAGCGGGTACCGCCCAGCCGGTCCCACACGGCCTGGGCGGCCGGTGCCAGCATCGCGAGCCCGGCGCCCATCCCGACGTACTGGGACCCCTGTCCGGGGAACAGGAAGCCGATCCGTCCGGGTTCGGCGTCACCGCACGCGTACCGGACACCGGCGGGGGTGGAGAACGCGTCGCCGGGACGCCGCCGGATCAGCGCCAGGGCCTGCGCGTGCTTCTCCCGCAGGTCCTCCGCATCGGTGGCGACGACGGCCAGCCGCATCCGGGCGGCCGGCGAGTACGAGCCGTGGCTCTCCCGTGCCAGCGCGGCCAGCGGACGGATACCGTCGGCCCTCGGCGCCACGAGGTCCGACGGGGAATCGCCGCTGAACAGGACGAGCTCGCTCGGGGCGACGCGGTGACGCAGCGCCGTACGGCCCTCGGCGCCGCGGGGCGCGTACTCCTCAAGCGTGACGTGGAAGTTGCTGCCGCCGAAGCCGAAGCTCGACACCGAGGCCCGGCGCGGATGCCCGGCGGGCCGCACCCAGGGGCGGGTCTCGGTGTTGACGTAGAACGGGCCGTCCGCGGCGGCGGCCGCCGGGTTCGGCCGGTCGACCTTCACGGTCGGCGGCAGCACCTTGTGGTGCAGGGCCATGACCGCCTTCAGCAGCCCCGCCGCGCCCGCCGCGCACTTGGTGTGGCCGATCTGTGACTTGACCGAGCCGATGGCGCACCACTGGCCGTCCGTACGGCCCGTCGCGCCGAACACCTCGCTGAGAGCGGCCAGTTCCGCGGTGTCCCCGGCCTTCGTGCCGGTCCCGTGCGCCTCCACCAGCTCCACGGTCTCCGGCCCGTAGCCCGCCTCCTCGTAGGCGCGGCGCAGGGCCCGCGCCTGGCCGTCGGGGAGCGGGGCGTAGATCGCCGTGCTCCTGCCGTCCGACGATGTGCCGATGCCCCGGATGACGGCGTGGATCCGGTCGCCGTCCCGCTCCGCGTCGGCCAGCCGCTTCAAGGCGTACATGACCACCGCTTCACCCAGCATGGTGCCGTCGGCCGAGGCGGAGAACGGCCGGCAGTCGCCGCTGGGAGACAGGGCGGGCGTCTTGGAGAAGCACAGGAACATGCCGATGTCGTTCCCGGTGTCCACGCCTCCGCTGATCACCAGGTCCGCCCGGCCGAGGGACAGTTCACCGACCGAGGTCGACAGGGCCGCCAGCGAACTGGCGCAGGCGGCGTCGGTGGTGTGGTTGATGCCGTGCAGGTCGAACCGGTTGGCGACCCGGCCCGCGACGACGTTGCCGAGCAGTCCGGGGAAGGTCGATTCCCGCCACGGTGCGAACCGGGCCGAGATGCGGTCGCACACGGCCTGTGCCTCGGTCTCACCGAGCCCGCTCTCCCGCAGTGCCGCGAGCCACACGGGGCGGTGGGCGCGCCCGTACATGTGCGGCAGCAGTTCCAGGGCGGCGGCGCCGAGGACCACACCGGTCCGGTCCCGGTCCACCAGGGCCGGCCCGCTCGCGTCCTTCAGCACCTGGTCGGCGACCATCAGGGCGAGCAGCTGTGAGGTGTCCGTCGTCGGCAGGGTGGCGGGCGGCACCCCGTAGGCCATCGGGTCGAAGTCCACCTCCGGCAGGAACGCCCCCCGCCGGGCGTACGTCTTGTCGGGAGCGGCCGGGTCCGGGTCGTAGTGGTCCGCCACGCTCCACCGCGAGGCGGGCACCTCGGTCATCAGATCGCGGCCTGTGGTCACGATCCGCCAGTAGCCGGCCGCGTCCGTCGCGCCGGGCACCAGGGCCCCGACGCCGACCACGGCGACGGGAACCTGGCGGTGGGGTGGGTCGGGCACGGTCTCTCCTCCGGATCGGGCTGTCGTTGCTGACGCCGGGGCGGCGCCGGTCCCGCTCACGCCAGCTCACGCGGCGGGAAGCTGAACGCCTCGGCCGTCAAGGGGACGCCGTAGGTGCGCAGTTGATGGGCGCGAGTGACCACCGCGGCCCCTTCGAGCAGGTTGAGCGCGATCTGCACCACGGACCGGTTCGCCGGGGCGGCCAGGAAGGTGCCCGCCACCCACCGGTTGAACGCGCCCATCGCCGGACCGCACCAGATCTGGTAGTCGGCCCGCCGCGACGCCTCGCCGGTGATCGCCCACTGGCTGGAACTCCCCAGGTACCAGCGGAAGACCAGGGCCATCCGGTGCTTCGGGTCTGCCTCCGCACGGATGATCTCCGCAGGATCGCGCCGGGCCCAGAACGCACGCGTGCGCTGCCAGACCTCGTCGAACGGGGCGCGCAGCACGTCCCGTTCGATCGAGGCCCGCAGCGCGGCCGGGATCTCCTCCAGCGAACCGTGGGCCCGGTACGCGGAATGGAGCCGCCCGGCCCGCTGGGCGAACATCGTTCCCCGGGACAGCACTTGCAGCTTCACGCCCAGTTCGAACATGTCGGCCGCCGGTGCCATGGCCACATCGGAGACGTCCGCGTCGCAGAGCATCGTCTTGGCCTCGTCGGACAGGCCCGCCTCTGCGGCCGTCTGGTTCACGGAGCCGATGACCACGTAGGACGCGCCGAGGGCGAAGGCGGCGGCCACCGCGTCCGGTGTGCCGAGGCCGCCGGCCGCGCCGAGCCGGACCGGCCGGGGGTAGCCGAACCGGCGGCACAGGGTGTCGCGCAGGGCCGCGATCCTCGGCAGCAGTGCCTGCAGCGGCCGGTTGTCGGTGTGCCCGCCGCTGTCCGCCTCCACGGTGATGTCCTCCGCCACCGGCACCAGAGCCGCCAGCTCCGCCTCCTGCCGGGTCAGCTTCCCCCGCGCGACGAGTTGGTCCAGCAGCACGGCCGGGGCGGGGGAGAGGAACCTCTCGGCCACCTCGGGCCGGGAGACCTTGGCGAGCAGGCGGGTGCCCCGGACGACGGAGCCGTCCGGGTCCCGGCGCAGCCCGTGCGCGGCGCACAGCACGACGGCCGGGGTCAGCTCCATGAAGGCCGAAGCGGAGATCCGGGGGACTCCGGCGCCCACCAGAAACTCGGCGACGCGGAACTCCAGTTCCGGTTCGGCCGGTGAGTGGATGAGGTTGACGCCCCAGTTGGCGCGGGTGTCCAGCTCCCGCGCGAGGGTGTGCACGGCTCGCTCCACCTCGGGGTAGGCCAGCCCCCCTGCCCCGAAGAAGCCGAGCATCTCCGCCCGTGCCATCGCCGCGACCATCCGGGTGGTCGCGATGCCGTTCGCCATCTCCCCCGCGACATAGGGGAAGCGGACGCCGTGTGCCTCGCAGAAGGTGCGGCCGCCGAGCCACTCTGGGTAGAGCGGCGGCAGCGTGCCGAGCACCGGACCGTCGGGTACCGGGCCGGTCGCGATCCCCAGCTCACGGCCGTCCGGCCCACCGACCACGTGGACGGGTCTGCGGATCTGCCGGGCACGGGCCGTGATCTCCTCCGGCGAGAAGACGGGCGCGAGGACGGGCGGGAAGACCGGTGGGGACGCGGCGGGGGCGCCGGGAACGCTGAGGACGGACACGCGAGGGCTCCAACGGGAGAGGACCTGAGCTGGTCAGGCGTACGGGGCTGCTGGTCAGGCGCGTGGAAGGACGGCCGGGGAACCGCCCGGCGCCGGGGCGAGGGGCCGGCCTCTCGGGGCCAGACCGGACCAGAGGTAGTCGAGGCCCACCGGGGCGGAGGCCGCCGACGCCCCCAGCCTGGTCCTGACCCGGGTGTCGTCGAACCGCCGCCGGTGGGCGAGGTAGGCCGTCATACCCGGATAGAACTCCAGCAGGGCCTCCAGCGCCGACGGGGTGTCCGGCTTTGCGGCGACCAGGTCGATCGCGAGCGGGACCAGCCGCTCCAGCAGGGTCACGACCGTGGGAACGGGCACATCGCGGTCGTGGACGACGTGGTAGGTGTCGACGCCGCCGGAGGGCGCCAGGCCGGCCAGCCGCACCATGACCTCGGCCGCGTGCTCCACCTGCAGCAGATTCAGCCGCCCGCGCTGATGCCCCACCGTCCGGACGAGCGGCCGGCCGGATACTCCGGGGCCTGCGGTACACCGGGCGTCCCGCAGGATCCGTTCGATCACTTGCAGTGGGTGCGAGGGCAGTTCGGGGTGTGGCGGAAGATCCGTGACGAGGATGCTCGGCCGCAGGACCAGGGCCGGGCGGCCGTGCTTCCGGGACCACGCGTGTACCAGCAGCTCCGCCTCGAACTTGGACCGCTCGTAGGCGTTCTCGAAGCCGCAGGCGTCGTCCAGCTCGTCCTCGTACGCCACTCCTTCCCGCCGCGCCCCGGCGACGAAGGCGGTGCTCACGTGGCGGACCAGGGGCGCCCGGCGGCCCGCGGCCGCCAGCTCCAGCACCTGCCGGGTGCCCTCGACGTTGATCCGGCGCATCTCGGGGAGATCCCCCTCCAGGTTGATGCTGCCCGCGCTGTGCCAGATCGCGCCCAGACCGTCGGCCAGCTTCTGGAAGTGCCGCCCGGACAGGCCCAGCAGGGGCTGTGCCAGATCGGTCTCCACCACCCGCAGCCGGCCGGGGAGCTCGGCGGTGAACGCCTCGGGTGAGCCGGTCAGTTCGAAGAACCGGGTGATGCGGTGCAGCGCGTCGGCCGATCCCGCGTGCGCCAGAACCGTCACGGACGGGTGCGTGCCGAGCAGGCGGCGTAACAGGCGCAGTCCGAGAAATCCGGTGGCGCCGGTGAGGGCGACGTGCACGGGTGTGGCTCCAAGGGCGGTGAGAGGGCGTTCCCGGGACCGGGTGCGGAGGCGGGGGTGCCGCCGTTGCGGCGACCGGGTGCGTGCGGAGCGGGATGACACTGGCCGTCCTGCGGGCCGAGTGCCACTGGAGGTCGCATCGCGCGGTGCGGTTCGGTGCTCGCGGGTGTTCCGGTGCCCCCGTCCGGCAGGGGTTCCCCGGGCCTGCCCCAGGCCGGTGACCTCCGGCGCACGGCACACAATGTCAGACGGCGGGCGGGCCGAGAGCCCCGATTCCCCCTGCTCACCCGAACGAAGTACGGCGCACCGCGGAGGGTGCGCGCGGCCCGGTCCGGTGGGACTCCGCCCCGGGACGGGCCGCCCGGCGAACACGGCGGCGGGATACGGGCGGAGCCGTACGGGCGCCGTCCTCCTTTCGGGGGAACCTGCCGGTGAGGGCCCTGGACCGGCCGGGGGCCCTGGACGGTCCCGCCGAGGCCCGTGGCGTCCTTCGCGGCGGCCGGCCGCGCGGGGCGGCAGACCAGCCGCGGCACGGGCATACGGGCCGCCGGCGCCTGCGAGGCGGCTGCGGCCGGCAACTCCGGACTCCGAGCCGGACCGGCTCGTCGAGGGCGTTGCGGCGTACGGGCGCCGGACGGGCCGGCTCCGTCCGGTGGCCATTCTGTTGTGCGGCCGGTCCGGGGCGAGGCGTTGCGCCGCGGTCGGCCGGGGCGGACGACCCGGCGTCGGTGACCTCCTGCCGTCTGCCCGTCCCTCCCGACCCGTCCCGCCTGCCGCCGCCGCTGTCACCCGACCGCGGCCCCGCGGTTGCCCTGCCATGGCCTCGGCCAGAATCGGAGCCCCGAATCCCCATGCCTGATCTTGAACAGTCCGCTGAGTCCGCTGAGTCCGCCGAGCCGGCTGAGTCGGCTGAGCCCGCCGAGTCCGCCGAGTCCGCCGAGCCGGTTCGGCCCGAGCCGGTTCGGCCCGAGCCGCCCGGTCGGCCCGCGTCCGCCGGGCGTCCCGCTCCGTTCATTCCCTCGCCCCGCCATCCGACGCACTCGGTCGATCGCGCGTTCCTCCGCATGGAGCGGCGGCGGCCCGATGTCCGCTGGGACGCCGGTGGTGTCGCGTACCTCAGTGGTCCGGCCCCGGCCCTGTCGGACCTTCGCGCGTACGTGGGCTTCCGCCTGGGCGGGCTGCCCCTGCACACGAGCCGGGTCGCGGGCGGGCGGCGGTCCCGGTGGCAGCCGGACGCGGAGTTCGACATCGACCAGCATGTCCACGAGGTGGTCGCCGACGGCCCCGCCGGCTGGGACTCCGCGCTGCACACCGCGCTCAACGCGCCGTTCGCGCCCGGTGCCCTGTGGGGGGTCTGGCTGGTCCACGGGCACGAACCCGACGCGTACGCCGTGTGCTACCGCTTCCGTCACGCCTGCCAGGACGGTTCGGCCGCCGCCATGACCTTCCGCGCCATGCTGGGCGAGGGGGAGCCGTCGGCCCGCCCGGTCTCGGACCGGAGCCGTCGGGCCGGGGTGCCCCGGCGGGTGGGCGTGGCCGTCGGGCTGGCCACGAAGTTCGTCGCCGGCACCCTCGCCGTCCGCGGGCACCGCCCGGATGCCGTCTTCACCCCCTCGGGGGAGCGGCGGCTGTGGCGCGGGCGGGTACCGGCGGACACTCTGCGCCGGATCGGCGCCGCACGCGGCGGCTCGGCCCATGACGTGCATCTGGCCGCGCTGGCCGGTGCGTTGTCCGTCTGGTCGGCCCGCTCCGGCGTGCCGTTGCCCCGGGTGACGGCCCTGCTGCCCATCGACGCACGCCGTCCCGACGAGGACCAGACGTGGGGGAACCGCTGCTTCGCCGTGCCGCTGGAGCTGCCGGTGCGGACCGGCCGCGAGGACCCGGACGGGACCGGCGCCGGTGACGCCTCGCTGCGGCGGCTGGACCATGTCATGGCGGCGACCCGGAAGCTGCGCGGCCAGACATGGCGGCAGGCCATGCAGGACCTGGTCCGGTTCATGCCGGGCCGCCCCACCGAGTGGTACCTGCGACGGGTACTCTCCCCGCGCGTCACCAACGTCATGGCCACCTCCATGCCGCTGGCCGAGAAGGGGAGCCTGGGCGAGACGCAGGTGACGGGCACCGCCCTGTTGCCCCTGGTCGTGCCCGGACACCTCTTCGGGGTGGGGCTGTCGTTCTTCGGGGACTGGGCCGAGGTGTCGTTCGTGGCCGATGGCGCCCTTCCGCACGGGGAGTCGCTGCCGGAGCTGTGGGAGCGGGCCGTGGGCGAGCTGGAAGAGGGCACGGCGCAGGTCTGAGCCCGGCCGGGCGGGCGCGGCCGGTCGTCGACCGGATCGGTTCACGGGACCTCGACCGCCGGACCGGGACGGGCGACGGCCACCGCGGGCACGGGAGGGAGGCCACCGCGTGCTCGGCGCCGGCCCGCCCGGAGCTCCCGGCGAAGGGCCCGCTCGTAGGAGCGGACGTCGATCTCGATCCCGTGGCGGTAGCTGGGCGCGTAGGCGCGTTCGTGCGACCGCCGCTCGCGGCCGATCGCCCGCGTCATGTCCTGCGGCGACGGCAGGGCGACCGCTCCCGTGATCAGGCCGGCGACCCATTCCGCCTGTGGTTCGAGCAACGGGAAGGCCGCGCCCGCGGGTTGGGCCAGCCCCATGAAGTAGAGACCCGGGAGCCCCGGCGGCACGGTACGCAGATAGAGCTCCGTGCGGCCGTCCCGGGCCGCGAAGACGGCGGGGTCGAGGAAGGGGAAGGAGAGGGAGTATCCGGTGGCGTACACCACGGCGTCCACGGGTTCGCGGCTGCCGTCCGTGAAGGAAGCCGTGTCCCGGCCGAAGGAGCTGACGCCGGGCTTGGGCGTCACCGCGCCCCGGGCCAGCTGGACGAGGAGCTCGTCCGAGGTGGACGGGTGGGCGGCGAGGGGCCCCAGGGCCGGTTCGGCCAGCCCGTACTGAGCCGGGGCGCCCCGGCTCAGGCGCAGCAGGAGCGCCATCGCCGGGCCCTTGAGGAATCGCGGGATACGGGACAGCGGACTCCGCACCAGGTGGTCCGCCGGCCGGCCGAGCAGCATCTTGGGGAACACGTGCGTCGCGGTGCGGGCGGAGAGGAAGGTCCGGGCCGCCGTTCGCGAGATCTCCGCCGCGATCTCGCAGGCGGAGTTGCCCATGCCGATCACCAGGACCCGCCGGCCGGCGTACGGCTCGGGGGAGCGGTAGGCGTGCGAGTGGAGGGCGGACCCCTCGAACTCCTCGGCCCCCGGCACGGCGGGTGCGGGCAGGCGCGGGTCCCAGTGGTGCCCGTTGGCCACCACCACTTCGGTGTACCGCTGCGTCGTCGCCTCCGCCGCCGGGGCTCCGCGGCGGCGGCGGCCGACCTCCCAGCCGCCGTCGCCCAGGGGCCGCACCGAGGTGACCTCGGTCCCGAACGTGATGTGGCGGTGCAGACCGAATCTCGCGGCGTAGTCCTCCAAGTAGGCGAGGACTCTGCTGTGGTGCGGGAAGACCGGATAGGTCTCCGGCATCGGCAGCGAGGAGAAGGACATGCTCTCCTTCGAGATGTTCGCGTGCAGCGACGCGTACACCCCCGACATGCCGTTGTCGTTGCCGTACCGCCAGAGCCCGCCGATGCCCGAACCGGCCTCGAAGCAGTCGAACGGAACACCGCGCGAGGCGAGGACCTTGCTCGCGGCCAGACCGGACGGGCCCGCTCCGATCACACACGTTCTCCGCATGGCTGACCGCCCCTTCGCCCACACCGAGCACGGTGCTCCGGAGCGCGCCACGCTATCCGCCCACCGCCCCGGCGACCGGTCTTCCGCGGTGGACCCGTCGCGCGGATGAACACGTCGTGCACGGAGTTGACGACAGCGGGACGGGCGCTCTCTCCGGCACCGTTTCCGCTGCCCGGCCTGCTCGTTGGGCACGGGCGGACCGGACGCGCCACCGAAACGCCCGGCCGACGCATTCCCGTACACCGGCGGGACGCGGACTGCTCACGCGGCCAACAGCCGGACCCGGCACGACGGAGCGAGACCATGGACGTCACGGATGTGCACCACTCCTACCGCCGGCACGCCGTTCTCCGGGGCGTCGACCTCCGGCTACGGCCCGGCACCCTCGCCGGCATCGTCGGGGAGAACGGCTCGGGCAAGACGACCCTGCTGAAGATCGTCGCCGGTGAACTCGGTCCGGACCGAGGCTCGGTGCGCCACCGGGGCAGGTTCGGCTACTGCCCGCAGTCCGTGGTGCTGGACGACTCCTTCACCGTCCGCCAGCACCTCGACTTCTTCAAGAGCGCGTTCGGGCTCCCGGACCTGAGGCTGGCCGAGGAGGTGATGGAGGTCCTCGCCTTCACCGAGTACCTCGACCAGCGTGCGGGCCTGCTCAGCGGAGGCTCCCGGCAGAAGCTGAACCTGACCCTCGCGCTCATGCACGATCCGGACGTCCTGCTGCTGGACGAGCCCTACCAGGGCTTCGACTGGGAGACGTATCTGCGTTTCTGGGAGCTGGCGACCAGGCTGCGCGACGCCGGGCGCTCGGTGCTGGTCGTCTCCCACCTCGCGTACGACATCAACCGGCTCGACGTGCTCTGGCGCCTGGAGAACGGGCGCCTGCGCTGCCAGGAGCCGCGTGCGGAGGCGGTCGCATGAGGCGGCACTGGGCCCTGTTCACCACGGCTTCGCGGTACGCCTTGATCGGGCACACCCGCAACCGGTTCGCGATGCTGCTGGTGGTCGTGTACATCCCCGTATGGATCGCCCTCGCCTATGTGACGATCCCCGACCGGCCCGCGCCGTTCCGGCTGCGGGCCACCGGCGAGGTGCTGTCCCCGCCCGGCAACCACCTGACCCAGATCACCGGCGCGCTGAACGCGGTCACGCTGATCGCCGGATTCATGATGTTCGCGGCCACCTTCACCGGGGGCGCCTTCGACCGCCGGCTCGCGATGGCCGGCTACCCCCGGTATCACCTCGTCCTCGCCAAGCTCTCCGCGCTCACGCTGGTCTGTGCCGCCATCGCCGGGTACGCCACGGTCGCCGTCGGATTCTCCTGGCCGCCGCGGCAGCCCCTCGTGCTCGCCGCCGCGCTGTTCTGCGCGGCGCTGACCTACGGTGCGCTCGGCGTGGTCTTCGGATCGGTACTCCGCCGCGAGGTCGAGGGCATGTTCGCCATTCTGATGATCAGCATCCTCGACGTCGCACTGCAGAACCCCCTCTCCAGCTCAGGGTCCGACAGCGCCGTGGTGCGCTTCCTGCCGACGTACGGAGCTGTGCAGGCCGGCATGTCGGCGGCGTTCTCGGACGCCTCGGCCGCCCAGGGCCTCGTGATCCAGTGCCTCTGGCTCGTCGCCGCCGCGTCGGCCGGGTTCCTGGTCTTCCGCCGGCGGACCGGAAACGCGCTCCCGCCGGAGAGGCGGCCACGGGTCCCGGCTTCCCGCCGGCACGGAACCGCCGGGGACACCTCCGTGCCCCTGCCCCCGGCGGAGCCCGGACCGTCGGCGGAACACGCACGGTCCACCTGAACACCGGGCCCGCCGGGCCGCGAATGCCCTGTCGCACGGACGCCCGACGCCTCTTTGTGCCACCGTCCGGCCCGCGGAAAGGAGCCGTGACCTGCGGGACGCGGTGATCGTTCAGTAGCCGCCGGGCGCCGACGCGGTGCCCGGACCGACAGACCCTTCCGTGCAAGGAGCACTACTCCATGACTCTTTCGCGTACCGTCCGGCGCACCGTCCTGACCGCGGCTCTGCTGTCCGCCTCCGCGCTGACCGTCTCCTCCAGCGCCGTGGCCGAGCCCGCCGCCCGCGCCGCCGCCCCGGCCGCCGCACAGGCGGCGCCGCTGCCGCCCGCGTGTCAGGAGGCGCTGCTCGAAACCCTGGACAAGTTCCCTGTCGTGGACTTCACGGTCCCCGAGAAGGCCAAGAACGCCCTGCTGGGCGAGGTGCTGGGGCTGAGCGAGGCCGACCAGGCGGCCTTCACCGAGGCGGGATGCGCGGCCTGGAACACCTGGGCGACCGACAACGGCCAGGCGGTCGCCGCGGACCTGGACACCCGCTACCGGAACGCGGCCGCGCCGGCCTGCAACAAGTTCGCCAAGGCCTCGATCGGGTCGATCAAGAAGTACGCCCCGAACGTACCCGCCGCGACCCGTGACCTGGAGGCGCTGGCCAAGAAGGTCTGGAAGAGCGCCATGGAGAAGCTCGCCGCGGAGGCCACCAACGCGGACTGCCGCACGGCCTACAACGGGGTGAAGGCCGGCTGGTAGCCGACACGGCTCGCGGGCCCGGCCCTTCCGGAAGGGCCGGGCCCGCGACCCCTTGCCGGCGACGGCGTGGCTCGGGGCGGTCCCGGTGCGCGGGGCCGGGGCGTCATGAGGTCAGCAGGGCTCCGAGGACGATGCCGCCGATCAGGCCCACGGCGCTGACCACGATGGCGATCACCGCGAGGCGCTCGTGCCGGACGGTCTTGGCGACTATGGCCAGGATCAGAGCGACCACGCCGAAGACGATCGGCACGAAGACGAGTGAGATCACGCCCAGCACGATCGCGATGATGCTCAGTACGTTGCCGGTCGCCGCGGGCCTCGGTGCGCCGTGGGGCTGCTGGCCGGTCTGGTGGTCGCCGTACTGCGTCGTCATGACCCACTCCTCTGTGATCGGCCTGAGGCCTGGTCCGGTGATGACCGGCTTGAACCTCGGTTGCCCCGAACTCCCTCTTGAACACCTCGACTTGATACCGGTCGAGGATGGGCGGCCGGGTGCCTCACCGCCCTGGGTGTGCACCCCTGGGGCCTGCGGGAGACGTGGGGCGGCCAGGGCGTCACGGGGGCGGCGAAAGGGGACAGTGGGGCGAGGAATCTATGATTATCGACTGATTGATCCGGGTTCATCCAGGGAAGGCGACTTCCATGCTCGTCAATCTCTCCGGAAAATCAGCTCTGGTCACCGGTTCCACGCAGGGAATCGGCGCGGCCATCGCCGCCGGTCTCGCGGCGGCGGGGGCCCGTGTCGCGGTCAACGGCCGCAGCGCCGATTCGGTGGCGGCTGCCATCGGGCGGCTGCGCGAACAGTGCCCGGAGGCGGAGTTCGTCGCCGCGCCGGGCGACATCGCGACCGAGGACGGCGCACGCCAGGTGCGGGACGCGCTGCCGCACGCCGACATCCTCGTCAACAACCTCGGTATCTTCGGCGCCAGGGCGGCGCTGGAGATCAGCGACGACGACTGGCGTCGCTACTTCGAGGTCAACGTGCTGGCCGCGATCCGCATGACCCGGGCCTATCTGCCGGGGATGAAGGAGAACGGATGGGGCCGGGTGCAGTACATCGCCAGCGACTCGGCGGTGGTCATCCCGGCGGAGATGATCCACTACGGCGTGTCCAAGACGGCGCTGCTGGCCGTCGCCCGCGGCTTCGCCAAGGACGCGGCGGGCACGGGCGTCACGGTCAACTCCGTCATCGCCGGCCCGACGCACACGGGCGGGGTCGAGGACTTCGTCTACGAGCTGGTCGACCAGGACCTTCCGTGGGACGAGGCGCAGCGCGAGTTCATGCGCACGCACCGTCCGCAGTCGCTGCTCCAGCGCCTCATCGAGCCCGAGGAGATCGCCCACATGGTGGTCTACCTGGCCTCCTCGTTCGCCTCCGCGACCACGGGCGGCGCCCTGCGGGTGGACGGCGGCTACGTGGACTCGATCCTGCCCTGACCTCGGCCGGCCACCGCCGTACGGGCCGTGCTGAACGGCCCGTACGGAACGATCCGGCCCGGGGGCTCTGCGTGGCGAGGGTCAGGGCTTGAGGACGACCTTGGTCCATCCCGCGTCGCGGTCGTCGAAGTGGCGATACGCGTTCGCGGCCTCGTCCAGAGGCAGTTCGTGCGAGACGATGAACGACGGCTCCGCCCTGCCGTGCTGGATGAGCCGGCCGAGGTAGCGGTTGTACGCCTTCACATTGGCCTGACCGGTTCCGATCCGTTGACCCTTGAACCAGAACTGGCCGAAATCGAAGGGCAGCTTGCCCTCTCGCGTCAGCTCGGTCGGTGCGCCGTCGTCCTGGGGGAGGAACACACCGACGACTCCGATGGCGCCGGTCGCCCTCACCGACGCGACCAGGTCGTTCATGGTCGCCTCGGGCTTCTCCTCGCCCTGCGGGTCGTGGGCCTGGTATCCGACACATTCGCAGCCCTTGTCGGCCCCACCGTCGGTCAGGTCGAGTATCTGCTCCACGTGGTCGCCCTCGGAGTCGTCGATGGCGGTGGCTCCGGCTTGTTCGGCGAGTCGAAGCCGGTCGGACTGCCGGTCCACGACCAGAACCTGGCTCGCGCCGCGCAGACGCGCGGAGTAGGCCGCCATGAGGCCGACGGGGCCGCCGCCATAGACGACGACGGACTCACCCGGCGAGACGCCGGCCAGTTCTGTGGCGTGGTAGCCGGTGGGGAAGATGTCCGCCAGCATCACGTAGTCGTTCTCCTTCTCCGCCGCGCCGTCCGGCAGGACAAGGCAGTTGAAGTCGGCCCAGGGGACCCGCAGGTATTCCGCCTGGCCCCCGGCGTAGGTGCCCATTGCCGCGAAGCCGTAGGCTCCGCCGGGTGTGTCGGAGTCGACCGAGAGACAGAAACCGGTGAAACCGCGCTCACAGTTGGCGCAGAATCCACAGCCGACGTTGAACGGCAGGCAGACACGGTCACCCACCTTCACGCGGTCCACTCCGGCACCGGTCTCGATCACTTCTCCGAGGTTCTCGTGGCCGAGTATCCGCCCGGTCTCCATCGTGGTCCGGCCCTCGTACATGTGGAGGTCGGACCCGCAGATATTGGCCGAGGTGACCTTGACGAGCACGTCTGTCGGACGTTCGATCCTTGCGTCGGGAACATCGGCAATCGCAACATCCCGCGGCCCCTGGTAAACGAGTGCCTTCACAGGGCTCACCGCCTTGCCTCTTGGTGTGCCACCTCGAACCGGTGCCGGCCCGAGGGCGAGCCGAACTGCATCGTTCATCCAGCATGCGCACAAGCCGGGCGATACGCAGAACGGGCCGACGATGGCGTCACCGCCACGCCGGACGACGGGGCGGGGGCAAACCCGCACCCGGCCCCCCCGCCCGTCGGGCGCTGGACCCGGCAGAGGCGGCCCCGGAGCGTGCGGTGCCCATCGGAGACTCCTCCCGAGGACAGGGCCTGCTCCGAGAGGGCCCCGACTGGGTCCAACCAGGGCCGGCGAGGCCGAGTCCGGTCCGCCGCACCCCGTGTGAACTGCAGTTTTCTGGGAAACGGCTTGAAGACAGGATCCGCAGCCGGAGCCGAATCAGGAGAAACCTGGTGGTGTACAAGGAAGACCGTGCGCAGCGAACGAGGGACGACCTCGAAGCTGCCATAGGCCACTACATGGTGGCTGTCGCCGGCAGGCTTCTCGACGAAGGCCTCCCGGTCTCCTCCATTTCCTCGTACGGAGCCTATGACGACCTCAGCCAGGACGCGTTCGGTGCGGACGTGGAAGGAAGCGTGGAGTTCACCGATGCCTTCCGGCGAAAGGTGTTCGGCGAGGGCCGGGACGCAGGACTCCTCTGGTGCGGTGTGTCGGGGTGGTGCTTCTTCTGCATACCCGAGGGCACCGGCCGGACGCTCATGGATTCTGCCCGGTGGATGGGGGGCGGTCTGACGCCCGACCCCGGCCGAGTGGCCGCGTTCCTCTCCGAGGTCCAGCTGAACGCTGAGTTCTCGGGAAGCGAAGAGCGGCCCTTCTACCGCGCTCCGCACGCGGACCCGAGATCACTCCTGCGGCGGCTCGCCGTGTTCGATCCCGGCAGCGGGAGTACGGAATCGTCGGATTACGGCAGCCGATTCGACCGGCTGCGGATCGATGCCTGCCAGACGCGTGTGGTGAGCGCACTGACCGCCGGGAAACAGGAGGTCGTCGAGGTCGCGTTGCGCAGTGGCGAGCTGCGGGCGGTGCTGGGATTCCTGGAGTACGTCGAGGCGGCGGCGCCGCAGGACGACGCACGGGAGATGGCGCGGAGGCTGCGCTCGGACCTGTCCCTGAGGGCGCGGGACGGGCGGGACGGCCTCGACGAGCATCGGGAGGCACTCACGTTCGCGGAAGAACAACAGCGTTAGCTGTCAGTGCCACGTGAAGTATCGGTAGTTGCGACGAGCGGTACCGTCCCCCACTGATTCCGTGCGGCGTCCGCCGCCCGTGCCGAGACCGGCGCATCGCCCCTGCGACCCCGCCCCCGAGCGCCGCTGGAGGCCTCGGCAGGCGGTCCGGTCCTGTTCCCGCGCACTCCGATGGAACCGCTCAAGATGCGCGGTCGACGGGAGTGACGAGACTGGGCTTATGGCAGAAGAACGTCGCACACGCGCCGGGAGCTCGAAGACGGCGACCGCCTCCCGCCCCCGACGACCGGCGCGAGGGCCGGAGCATGCGGCTCGTGCTGCCAGCAAGAGCCTGGAGGGGTTGATCGGTCATCCCGCGGAGGGGGTCTCCGCCGTGCGCCGCGAGGAAGACGGCTGGTGCGTGGTGGTGGATGTTCTCGAAGTGCCACGCATCCCCGACACCACAAGCCTCCTCGCCTCCTACGAGGTGCAGCTGGACCGGGACGGCGAACTCCTGCAGTACCGCAGGGTCCGCCGCTACCGACGCGGTGCAGCCGACGAGTGACCCGCGCTCCGCCCCCTGTTGGAAGGACTTTCCATGACCGCGACCACCTACACGGACGAGGTAGTGGCCTGCCCGCCACGCGCCGGAACGTTGTACGACGTACTGGAGCTCATTCTTGACCGTGGCATGGTCATCGACGTATTCATCCGTGTTTCGCTGGTCGGCATCGAGATCCTGAAGATCGATGCCCGCATCGTCGTCGCGAGTGTGGATACGTACCTGCGCTTCGCGGAGGCGTGCAACCGGCTCGACCTTGAGCGCGATTCCGGCAGCACCACCATTCCCGAGCTTCTGGGCGGCGGTGTGGCCAAGTCGGTGGGAAAGCGCAAGGCGCGAAACGCGGTGGAGACCGTGGGCAACACCGTACGCAAAGCAGTAGGCGGTGGCGACGACTCGTCCGAGGAAGAGGACGAGCCGCAGGAGCGTCCCAAGAAGCGACGTGCACCCGCCCGCAGCACTGAGAGCCGACGACGGCGCGCGGAGGCATGAGCGTGAGCGCGCCGGCCGAGGGTGTCTACGTCTACGCGATCCTGCGGGCCGCGACGGCGCTGCCGAAGGACGCGGTCGGCGTCGGATCCCCGCCGGCGGTCCTCCGGCTCATCGGTCAGGGCCCGCTTGCAGCGGTCGTCAGCGACGCGCCGCCGCAACTGCGCGCCCGGCGTCGCGATCTGCTGGCACACCAGGACCTTCTGACGCGACTGGGTGACGAAGGACCGGTGCTCCCCATGCGGTTCGGCATGGTCGCGGCGGACGAGCGGTCGGTCATCGCGCAGCTGACCGCCCAGGAAGCCGGGTACGCCGCCACGCTGGACCGGCTCGCGGGCCGCGTCGAGATCAACGTGAAGGTCCTTCCCGCGCAGAACGCGCTGGAAGCACTCGTCGCCGAGGACACGAGCGTGCGGCGGCTCCGGGCGGCCGCCCGGAGGGAACCGGGCTACGAGGCCAGCATTCGGCTGGGCGAGGCCATCGCCGGCGCCCTCACCAGACGGGCAGCCGCCGCGGGGCAGCGGATCCTGCGCGAGCTCGCACCTGCTGCCCGTGCGTCCGTCCCGGGTCCGGAGGTCCAGGGATGCGTGCTGAACGAGTCCTTCCTCGTCGACCGCTCCGAGAGCGAGGCCTTCCTCTCGCGGGCCCAGAGCCTCGGGGCGGCCTTTCGGGAGCATGCGGAGGTCCGGCCCGTCGGCCCGCTTCCCTGCTACAGCTTCGTTTCGGCGGAGGCCCGACCCGCGCTCGTGGGCGGGAACTGAGATGGGACTGATCACCGGTCTGCTCACGCTTCCGCTCGCGCCGGTGCGCGGCGTGGTCTGGGTGGCGGAGAAGCTCAATGACGCCGGCGAGCGCGAGCTGCACGACCCCGCTGTGCTACGTGCGCAGCTGGCGGTACTCAACCAGGAACTTGAATCCGGAGACATCAGTCTGGAGGAGTTCGAACGCGAAGAGGAACGCTTGCTCGACCGGCTGCACGCCGTACAGGCCGGCCCGGCACAGAGTGATCGAAGGTGACGAACTCATGGAAGATCAGACGAAGTTGACCCTCGCGGTCGCGGTAGTCGGCGGCTATGTGCTGGGCCGGACCAAAAAGGGACGGGTCGCGCTCAGCGTCGCGACCTATCTTGCCGGCCGGCGCTTCGGCCTGGAGCCCCGCCAACTCGCCGCAGAGGGCATGCGCCGGCTCAGCGAGGTCCCCCAGGTCGCTGAACTCCAGGAACAGCTCAGGGGCGAAGTTCTTGACGCGGGCCGCAAGGCCGTGACGGCTGCCGCCAACCGCAGCATGAGCACATTGGCCGGCTCGATCAGCGAGCGCACGGCTCGTCTTCTTGAACCCCCGACCGACGCGGACGAGGACGAGAGCGACGAGGACGAGAGCGACGACTACGAGGACGGCCAGGAGGACGAGGACGAGGGCGACGAAGAACTCGCAGACGCAGACGCAGACGCAGACGAGGACGAGGCGTACGAGGACGAGGACGAGGAGTACGAGGACGAAGAGGAACCGGAGGAGGGTGACGATGAGGGTGAGCAGCCAGTAGAGGACGAGGACGAGGACGAAGAAGAGGACGACGACGAGGAAGAAGACGAAGAAGAACCCGAGGCGGAGGAAGAGCCGGAGGAGGAGCAGCCGAGAAGGCGCCCGTCCCGCCGGACATCGTCGGACAGGGCCAAGAGCGGTGGGGGAGGCGGAACGTCCCGGACTGACAAGGCCGCGGCGAAGCGGACCGCTCCGGCCAGGAAGACGACTGCTTCCAAGAAGGCGGCCCCGGCGAAGAAGGCCGCGGCGAAGAAGACCGCCCCAGCCAAGAAGGCGGCAGCCAAGAAGCCCGGCGGCTCTGCGAAGAAGGCCGCTGCCAAGAAGACCGCCCCGGCCAAGAAGGCGGCAGCCAAGAAGCCCGGCGGCTCTGCGAAGAAGGCCGCTGCCAAGAAGACCGCCCCGGCGAAGAAGACGGCCGCCAAGAAGACGGCAGCAGGCAAGTCATCGTCGAAGCGGGCCGCATCCAAGCGCACCAGCGGTCGGAGGTAGCGAGTCATGGCCAGGACGGAAAAGGCAGAGCCTGAGTCGGAAGAGACCGACGAGACCGAAGAGACCGAAGAATCCGGAATGGGCAAACTCCGCGGTGAGCTGTCCAACTTCCTCACCACGCAGGTGGAGAAGCTCGCGGAGAAGGCAGGGGACAAGCTGACCGATGTCACCAGTCAGCTGACCGATGTCGCTGAGAACGGAGGCTCTTTGCCGGCCATCGGTTCCCGCGTACTCCAGGGCGACTCTCCGGTGAAGGCGTTCGTCTCGGAGAAGGCCAAGGGCGTCAAGGACAACGTGGTGGACAAGGCCAAGGAGGCCTTCGGCGGCGGAAAGAGCAAACGTAAGGCGAGCGGCGGAAAGGTCATGAACATCATCGAGGTTCTCGATGTGGGAGTACCGCTCCGCACCGCCTACGACCACTGGACCCAGTACGACCAGTTCAGCAGCTTCGCCAAGGGCGTGCGCGATGTCTCGATGGACGAAGAGATGTCGAGCGACTGGAAGGTCAAGGTGGGGCCCTCCTCCCGAAGCTTCAAGGCAACGGTCCAGGAACAGGTTCCGGACGACCGCATTGTCTGGACATCCGAGGGAGCCAAGGGCACGACCCGAGGCGTGGTGAGCTTCCATGAACTGGCACCGTCCCTCACCCGCATCGTCCTGGTCATCGAGTACTACCCGTCCGGCTTCTTCGAGAAGACGGGCAACCTGTGGCGTGTGCAAGGACGCCGGATCCGGCTCGACTTCAAGCACTTCCAGCGGTACGTCACGCTCACGGACGAGGAGCCGGACGCGTGGCGCGGCGAGATCCGCGACGGAGAAGTAGTCGTATCGCACGAAGAGGCCATGGAGAAGGAAGAGGCGGAGAACGAGGAGGAAGGCGAGAACGAGGAGGACCCGGAGGGGGAGGAATACGAGGACGAGGACGAGGACGAGTGGGACGAGGAGGACGACGGTGAGGACGAGGGCCCGCTGACGGACGAGGACGACGAGGAGGAGCCGGACGACGAGGAGGAAGAGCCGGAAGAGGAAGAAGAGGACGAGCCGGAAGAGGAAGAGCCGGAAGAGGAAGAAGAGGACGAGGCACCGCGCAGAAGGCGGACCACGTCCGCGAAGCAGCGATCACGGAGAGCACGAAGTGACTGATCTCGACTTCCGACAGGATGCTTCCTATCCCGTAGCCGGACCGCAGAACACCAACTTGGCGGACATCCTGGAGCGCGTACTCGACAAGGGAATCGTGATCGCCGGGGACATCAAGATCGACCTTCTCGACATCGAGCTGCTCACCATTCGCCTGCGGCTCTTCGTCGCGTCCGTGGACACGGCGAAGAAGGCCGGGATCGACTGGTGGGAGACCGATCCGGCACTCAGCTCCCACGCGGCCAGGAACGCCCTCAAGGATGAGAACCGCGAGCTGCGGGCGCGGCTTGAGGCACTTGAATCGCACTCCGAAGAGAAATCAGCGGACCCGCGATGAGCCGGGGAGAGGAAGAACAGGGGCTCATGACGGAGTGCGGCGCGAGGCCATCGGAGACGAACGCCACCTACGTGTTCGCGGTCTGCCAGACGGAGGGAAACCCCCACGCGGACGGTCTCACCGGGGTCGCGCCCGACGAACCGGTGCGCTCCCTGCGCATCGGCCCGCTCACAGCGATCGTGCAGACCGTTCGCGAGGCTGACTTCACGGACGAGGTCTGGCAGAGACGGCTGACCGACGAGGCCGAACTCGAACGGTACGCGCGTGCCCACCATGAGGTCGTCTCGGCAGTCGCCGCGCGTTTTCCCACGGTGCCCCTGCCGCTGGCCACGTTGTACAACGGGGATGAGAGGGCCGCGCTCGCACTCGCCAATGAGTCGGCACGTTTCCGCACGGCGCTGACGCGTATCGCGCGGCACGCCGAATGGGGGATCAAAGTCTACGCACCCGCCACGCGGAGCGCGGCCGATGACGCCCCTGAGGAGCTGACGGCAGCGGCGGCGGACGGGGCGGGCCCGGCCCCCGGAGCGGGCAGAGCCTACCTGGAACGCAAGCGCAACCTGCGGTCGCGGCGTGAGCAGCGGCAGACGGATTCCTTGCGGCTCGCGGATGCCGTGGACGCGGACGTCAGCCGCCTTGCCACGGAGTCCCGCCGGCTCCGCCCGCACGGCAACGGAGCCGTTGACGAGCGTCGCGTACAGATCCTGAACGCGACCTATCTGGTCGCGGCGGATCGGGCCGCCGAACTGGATCTGCTGGTTGACGGCTTGCGACAGCGTACCGGTGCGCACATCGAGGTCTCCGGGCCGTGGGTGCCCTACTCCTTCGTGGGCGGGGTGTAGTCCATGACGCACGAAGCAGTTCCGTGGGACGGCCCCGGCGGCTTGAGCGGCCCGATCGGGGTGCCACTGGTCGACCTCCTGGACCGTGTCCTGGCGACCGGGGTGGTCGTGAGTGGCGACCTGGTCATCGCGATCGCCGACGTACCGCTCGTACGTGTCTCACTCCACGCGCTGCTGTCATCGGTCAACGAGCGGGTTCCCGCCCCCTGGTCTGACAGCGGGCCGCTGTGACGAGCTCACGAGTGGACCTGGATTCCGGGCAGATGGGGCGAGATCTGGTCACCCTGGTACTCACGGTGGTCGAACTGCTCCGGCAGTTGATGGAGCGTCAAGCCCTGCGGCGCATCGACGAAGGTGATCTGACCGACGATCAGACCGATGAGATCGGCACCACCCTGATGATGCTCGACCAGCGCATGGCGGAGCTCTGCGAGCAGCACGGGGTACGGATGGAAGACCTCAATCTCGACCTCGGGCCCCTGGGTTCCCTCCTGCCGCGTGACTGAGGGCGGAGCCAGGAGCGGCAGACCCGAATACGCTGCGCCGCCGGGGCACCCGAATGGCGTATGTGGGGATCTTGGCGCACCGTGGAAAGGGGCGCGGGCGGCGGAAATCGTCCGCCGCGTCCGGCTGGCTCCCACGGAACTCTCGCTGCGAGGTACTCATGGCGACGAACGGCACTGAAAACGGAACGGCACTGGGATCGAACGGGTCGTCGGGCGGAACCAGGGGGACGACGGTCATCGCGGATTCCGTGGTATCGACGATCGCGGGGATAGCGGTACGTGAGACCGATGGGGTCCACGCCGTCGGCGGGGGTGCCTCCCGGGCTGTGGGAGCGATGCGGGACAAGGTGTCCCGCTCCAACGACCCGGGCCGCGGAGTGAAGGTCGAGGTGGGCGAGAAGCAGGCCGCCGTCGACGTCGACATCGTGGTCGACTACGGGACGCTCATTCTGGACACCGCCAAGAAGATCCGCATCCATGTCACCGATGCGGTGGAGACGATGACCGGACTGGAAGTCGTCGAGATCAACATCAGGGTTCTTGATGTCTACGTGCCGGGGGACGACGACAGCGCGGACGACGACGAGGAGAACGCTGCTCCCGAGAGGTCGCGCCGCGTTCAGTGAGGCCGGCGCGGCGAGTCCTGCGGAAGGCCCCTTGGTGGCCCCGGCCGCGTTCCCTCACAGGTCCTTGCGGCCGAGGGCCGCGGCCAGTCCGGCTTCCAGTTCGGTGAGCCGGGCGTGGTCGGTGGCCAGGGCCGTGTACCGCCAACCGCTCCCGCCGGCCGGACGGTCGGTGTAGAGGAGTACCCCTTCGGCGTCGCCGGGCCGGAAGTCGAGTCCGGCCCCGGTCAGCCGCGCCACGGCCGCGTCGAAGGAGAGCGGAGCGGCGGCGACAGCCGTGCCGGTGGCCCAGGCGGGCATGGGCCGGCCCGCGCCGGTCAGCCGGCTCACCAGGGCGTGGGCCGTGGTGGTCGCGGTGCGGCGTACGTTGCATTCCAGTGCGTACAGCGTCCCGTCGTGGGCGGACAGCGCGTCCAGGCTGTATGCCCCGCGGTAGCCGTCGAGGGCCAGTTTGCGGCCGAGCGCCCGGGTCCAGGCGGTCAGTTCCCCGCATGCCGGTCCGGACAGGCCGGCGAGGGGCGAGCGGTAGCCCGCGAAGGAGCCGCCGCTCATGCGCATCTCGCCGTCGTACGTGACCTCGACCCGGCCCGCGCTGATGTGCCCCTGCGCGCTGACGGCCGCGGTGTGGTCCACGTACTCCTCGACGACCCAGTGGCTGTCCGGGGGCGGCGGCGGTTGTGCCGGGCAGCGCTCGCTCCGGGTGACGAAACGCAGGCCGTGGCCGCCGGCGGAGCGGTCCGGTTTGACGACCACCCGTTCGTGGGCGTCCAGCAGTGCGCCGGTCGCCCGGCCCAGCTCCGCGCCCGTGCAGGACCGGCCGCGGGGCAGGCGCAGGCCGAGGGAGCGGGCGACCGTGCGGAAGCCGGACTTGGTGTTCATCCCGGCAACCGCTCGCAGGGTCGCGGCACTGGGCGCGCCCGCTTCGTAGGGCAGTACGGGGATGCGGAGGTCCGCGGCCAGGGCGACGGCCGCCTCGTCCAGCGCGGTCGGGAGCAGCCGGGCCGTCGGGCGCTCACCGACGAGGGCCCGCAGAGGCTCCAGCAGCCCGTGCCCGGCCAGCGCCTCGGGCATCGGTACGTGCGGGGTGTCCGGCACGACGACGACGGTCACGGAGCCGTCGGGTATGCCCAACCGGTGAAAGACGTACCGGCGGAACGGATCACTGAGCGGGACGGGACTGATCAAGACGTCGCCCGGCCGGGTGAGCCACAGTTTGCGCGGTGCCTGCTCCGACCACTGGCGCAGGATCTGCTCCTCACGCAGGTCCGCCGCCAGCGGGGAAACGAAGTTGGCGAGGATGACGAGGGAGCCCCGGCCCTCAGGCCCGGTGATCATCGGTCACCCGGGCTGCCGGGATGCTGCGTCGCCGCCGGCAGCGGGACGCGCAGGGCGGAGCGGCCGTCCCGCCAGGCCGTCAGCAACAGCGCACCCAGCCTGTCCTCCAGCAGACCGGTGGCCTGGACGCCGAAGGCCACGTCGGCGTCCAGACCGGGCTCTGCCGACAGGAGGGGATCGATCACCTCGTGCCGGATGACCTGCTCGTGCACCGCGTCGGCCTCGACGTGCTCGTCGTAGAAGCGGGCGGCGGCCGGCCCGGCCCCGGTGCGGCGCATCGCCTTCGCGAGCCGCCGGGACCCGGGAGAGGACGTCACCTCCACCGCGGCGAAGTGCCCCACGAGAGCGCCGCGCAGCGCCCGGTGCAGTCCGAACAGCGACATCACGTTGACCGTGCACAGCCCCTGCGCCGGGGTCGCGTCGAGATAGCGGCCGTAGGCGTGGTCCAGGGCGAGGTCGTCCATCAGGTCCGCGAAGAGCCGGGCGTGGACATCCTCGGCGCGTCCGGCGCCGAACTCGTCGTACTCCACCGCCACCATCGCGGCCTTCGCCCGGCCGTGCAGCCGCGGGATGACCCACGCGTGCGGGTCGGCCTCCTTCAGGTGGTACAGGGAGCGCAGGGCCGCGTACTCCCGGACCTGCCAGAGCAGGCCCTCGCTCTGCAGGAAGTCACTCACACCGGTGCCGTCGTCAACGGCCGGTTCGGTGAGGATCGTGGCGAGGGCCCCATGCGCGTCGGCGTCCCCCGGCACGTCCGTGCGCAGGGCGGTCAGGAAGCGGTGTTCCAGCGCACCGCGCAGCCGCAGCAGGTCGGAATCCCACTCACGGTCGTCACCGACGCCGTCGAATCCCTGGTAGTGCAACTCGTAGAGCGCGTAGAGCGCGAGCTGGAGATCGTCCCCGTAAGGATCGGCCTCCGACACGGCCCGCGGATCCACCTGCGGGACGTGTCCGTCCCGCAGGGCCGACAGAACGGCGTGGGAGACGACACCGCGTGGAGCGGGCAGCACCGGGCTGACGGCACGTGATTCGAGGTAGGGCCCACCGGTCATGCCGCCGCACCTGATTCCGGGCCGGTGGCGGCGTCGCTCTCGGACCCGGCGGGCGTCGAGCGGCTGCGGTGGCTGGTGTCGCACCAGGGATAGCGGCGGCTGCGACGGCAGGTGCACACCGCCACCACGAAGCGCTCGGAGGTGACAGCCACGCCGTCATGCCCGGTGACGGTCACGGGCCCCTCCACCAGGAGCGGTCCGTTCCGTTCGAGACGGATACGGCGGGGATCAGCATGTGCGGGCACGGATGACCACCAGTTCCTCTTTGTCCTGCTCCTGGTCGCCCAGCAGTCCCTGATCGCGCAGCCACGGCAGCCGGGAGCGCAGGACGGGGCCGAGGGGGATGAGTTCGCTGTCAATGACCTCCGCGTCCAGGCGCGCCCGCGCGAGGACGTCGATGGTGGCCTGGGCGCCGCACATCTTCGAATGCACCATGAGCAGGGTTCCGCCGGGCCGCAGAACGGTCGCGGCGGTCGCACAGACCCGGTCGACGACGGCCCGGCCGTCCGGACCGCCCTCCCAGGCACGGGCTCTGCCCCGCAACGGCGGCAGAGCGGCCGGCGAGGGAACGTACGGGGGGTTGCTGATCACCATGTCGTACCGTCCCGCGTCGAGAGCGGACAGATCGCGATACCGGACGGTGATCCGGCTGCGGTGGATCGCGGCGTTCACCCGGGCACACAGCACCGCCCGGTGGGAGACGTCGATGGCGGTGACCCGGGCGCCCAGCCGGGCCGCGTGAACCGCCAGGGCCCCGCTGCCGGTCCCCAGCTCCAGGACACGTGTGCCGGGGCTGATGTTCTCCCGGGCCAGGGCCCGCATGAGGAGGTGCGTGTCGTGCTGCGGGGTGTAGACGCCCGGTACCGTCAGCATGCGCCGTGGTCTCGTGCGAAGTGATACGGCCATGGCCGCCTCTCGCCCTTGTTGTGGCGAGGACTGCTCGCCGTTCGTCCAGGATGGGCCGCGCTCAGGTCGGCCGCCACTTTGGCGATCACGGCCTGTGTCCGGCGGTCCTCCTCGTCCGCAGCCTTTCTGGTTCGGCACACACCTGCCCACCGAAACGCAAGGCATGACCGCTGCGGCACATGTCCGGAAACCCACGTGTCCGGAAACCCACGTGTCCGGGAACCCGCGCGGCAGGGGCGCACGCGCGGGTCACCGGCCGGGAGAGGCCGTCGGCGGATCCTCTAGTCCGGGTCCACGGCGGCCGGTTCCCCGGTGGGGGCGCCGGGGGTGCCGCCCCGCGGGCGGCGGGCCCGTTTCAGTTCGGCCTCGTACAGGTGGTCGCGGCCCTGGGCGAGCTTGCGGACCAATTGCCGTTCGATGTCGGTGAACGGCCGGTAGTAGGTCAGGTTGTAGGCCTCGACGAGCTGGAAGGTCCAGTGGCCGGGGATGACGTTGCGGCCGAGTACCTCACGTTCGACGAGATCGGCGTCCCGGTCGTGGCCGGCCTCGCGCAGGAGCCGGACCGCGTCGCCGACGGCGAAGTCGGCGCTGCCGGTCAGCTGGTGGAACTCGTACAGCGCGCCGCGGGCGCGTTCGGTCGTCTCCAGCGCCTTCGACAGGGCGCCCAGCGCTTCGACGGTCTTGTCGCTGACTCCTTCGGGACGACGGTGTGTGGTGTCCGGGTGGCTGTTCCGCTCATCGCTCACGCCCGTACCTATGCCCCGAGCCCGTACACACCTACCTGCCGGCCACCGGCCCCCGCGGCCGTCTGCCGGAATGCGCCCGGCCGGGAAGGGCGCGACAGTGAAGTGCGGAGCGCCGTTGTCCGCGGCTGTCTGCGGCCGGGATCTCTCCCGAGAGGATTCGCCTGATGCGCGCACTGACCTGGCAGGGCAAGAGGGACGTCCGGGTGGAGACCGTTCCCGATCCGAGGATCGAGGACCCGACGGACATCATCGTCAGGATCACGTCCACCGGCATCTGCGGCTCGGACCTGCACCTCTACGAAGTCCTGGGCCCCTACCTCGACCCCGGAGACATCCTCGGCCACGAACCCATGGGCATCGTGGAGGCGGTCGGCCCCCAGGTGACCTCGCTCGCCCCCGGGGACCGTGTCGTCATCCCGTTCAACATCTCGTGCGGGCACTGCTACATGTGCGATCAGGGGCTGCACTCCCAGTGTGAGACCACGCAGGTCCGCGAGCGGGGCATGGGAGCAGCCCTCTTCGGCTACACCAAGCTCTACGGCCAGGTGCCCGGTGGCCAGGCGGAGCTGTTGCGGGTTCCGTTCGGAGACACCCTGCCGGTCAAGGTGCCACACGGGCCGGCGGACGACCGGTTCGTCTACCTGTCCGACGTGCTGCCCACCGCCTGGCAGGCCGTGGAGTACGCGGCGATCCCGCCCGGTGGGTCGGTGACCGTTCTGGGGCTCGGGCCCATCGGCGCGATGGCCGCGCGTATCGCCAGGCACCGGGGCGCGGGCCTGGTGGTGGGCGTCGACCTCGTGCCCGACCGGCTGTCCCGCGCCGCGGCGGACGGGGTGCTCAGCCTCGACCTGCGCCGGCACGGCAAGGAACTCGGCGACGCCATCCGCGATCTCACCGACGGACGGGGCACCGACGCGGTGATCGACGCGGTCGGCATGGAGGCGCACGGCGCACCCGTCGCGAAAGCGGCGCACGGGGCGGTGGGGGTGCTGCCCGACGCCCTTGGGGAACGGCTCATGGAAACGGTGGGCCTGGACCGGCTGGCCGCTCTCCGGGCGGCGGTCGACGTGGTGCGCAGGGGCGGCACGGTCTCGGTGTCCGGTGTGTACGGCGGCGCGGCCGACCCCCTGCCGATGCTGACCATGTTCGACAAGCAGATCCAGCTCCGGATGGGACAGGCCAACGTCAGACGCTGGGTCGACGACATCCTCCCGCTGCTCACGGACGAGGACCCGTTGGGCGTCGATGACTTCGCGACGCACCGCCTGCCGCTCGAAGAGGGGCCGCACGCCTACAAGACCTTCCAGGACAAGCGCGACGGGATGATCAAAACGCTGCTGATCCCCTGAGCGCGGTGTCCGGCCGGCCTGGCCGAAGCGGACGCCCGCTCAACGAGACGTGGAGGACCGATGGCCGTACGACATCGACTGATCGAAAGCCCCGTGCACGATGTCTGGGCGGTTCTGGCCGACGGCAGACGGTACGCGGACTGGGTGGTGGGGACGTCGGAGTCGCGTCCCGAGGACGGAGAGTGGCCGCAGGTCGGCTCCAGCATCACGTACACGGTCCGGGCCGGTCCGTGGTCGGTGGCCGGAAGCACCGTCGTGCGGCGCTGCGAGCCTCCCGGGGTGCTGGAACTGGAGGTAGACAGCGGGTGGCTCGGCACCGCCCGGATCGCCCTGGAAGTGCGGCCGTGGGGCGACAACGCCCTGGTGACCATCGATGAACACCCGCTGCGCGGCCCGGCCGGCAAGCTGCACAACACAGCCGTGGACGCGCTGATCCAACTACGCCACCGCAGCATGCTCGCCCGACTGGCCGACACCGTCGAGACGGCCCCGCGGGGGATGCACAGGGCCTGAAGTCCGCACCGGCCGGCTGTCATGCCACAGGAGCGGCACGGCAAGAGCGGCCGGGTGCCCCGGAACGTCGAGCACGTGGAGGTATCGATGCCGGACGCGGTGGTCGTCGGCGCGGGGCCCAACGGCCTCGTGGCGGCGAATCTTCTGGCCGACGCGGGATGGACCGTGGAGGTGTTCGAGGCACAGCCGGAGCCGGGCGGCGCGGTCCGCAGCGACCGGGGCGTCCATCCCGACTACGTGAGCGACCTGTTCAGCGCCTTCTATCCGCTGGCGGCCGCCTCTCCGGTGCTGGCGGGGCTGGACCTGAGCGCCGAAGGGCTCGGCTGGAGCCGTGCCCCGCGCGTCCTGGCACACCCCTTGCCGGACGGCCGCTGCGCGCTTCTCGAACGTGGAGCCGAGAACACGGCGGAGGGCCTGGACATGTTCGCCGCCGGCGACGGTGCCGCCTGGCTCGACCTGTACCGCACGTGGAACCACCTGGGCCCGGACCTTCTGCGCGCCCTGTTCACCCCCTTCCCGCCGGTGCGGTCCGGTGTCCGGCTGGCGGCCCGTCTCCGGGCCGCCGGCGGTCTCCGGCTGGCGCGGACGCTGTTGCTGCCCGTCCGTCGTCTGGGGGAGGAACAGTTTCGCGGCGAGGCCGCCAGGCTCCTGCTCGCGGGCAACGCGCTGCACGCGGACCTCGGCCCCGAAGCGGCGGGCAGCGGGGGCTTCGGGTGGCTGATGTCCATGCTCGGACAGACCTACGGATTCCCGGTGCCGGTCGGAGGCGCCGGTGCGCTCACCGCCGCTCTGGTGCGGAGGCTGGAGCGGCACGGAGGTGTGGTCCGCTGCGGGAAGCGCGTCGACGAGATCGTCGTGCGCGGCGGACGAGCCGTCGGCGTACGCACAGCGGAGGGCGAGTCCGTACCGGCGTCCCGCGCCGTGCTGGCCGATGTGTCCGCGCCCGCGCTCTACGGCGAACTGGTCGAAGCGCGGTACCTCCCCGACCGGCTGCTGAAGGACTTGCGCGGGTTCCAGTGGGACTACGCGACGTTCAAGGTCGACTGGGCACTGACAGCCCGCGTGCCCTGGACCGCCGCAGGGGCCGGATCGGCGGGCACGGTCCACCTGGCCGACGGGGTCGACGGCCTCACCCGCTTCGCCGCGCAGATCGCGACGGGCCGGGTTCCCGACCGGCCCTTCCTCCTCGTCGGACAGATGACCACGGCAGACGCCACCCGTTCACCGGCCGGCACCGAATCGGCCTGGGCCTACACCCATGTCCCGCACCTGATCAAGGGGGACGCGGGCGAGGACGACCTGACCGGGCGCTGGGACCGGCGTGAACAGGAAGCCATGGCCGACCGCATGGAGGCCGAGATGGAACGGAGGGCCCCCGGGTTCCGCTCCCTCATCGCCTCCCGCCGCATCCTCGCACCGCCCGCCCTTGAGTCCATGGACGCCAACCTGCACGGCGGCGCGATCAACGGCGGAACCGCGGCCGCCCACCAGCAGCTGCTGTTCCGGCCGACTCCGGGGACCGGGCGGCCCGAAACGCCGGTGAAGGGCCTCTACCTCGCCTCGGCCTCCGCGCACCCCGGCGGCGGGGTCCACGGGGCGCCCGGCGCGAACGCCGCTCGGGCCGCGCTGCGCGGCGTGCGTTCTGCGCGCCGCACGCGCCGCCGGTGAGCCGCGGTGGAGCACCGGCCACACACGGGAGCCCGGGTCCAGGCCTGCGCCGGCCCGGTTCCCTCCGCCGCGCGTCCGCCGGCCCCCAGCAGACCCGTGGCCTCGAACGGCGATCGCGTCAGCTCCCGGCGTGTCAGCACCGGGACCAGCCCCGGCAGACCGCCTCGCACCGCCTGGACACTCCGGAGCCGGCCCGGCACAGATACGGAAGGTGCCGCCGTTCGAGCGCGCCGACCACGAGCCGGGCCACGTAATCCGGGGCGTAGGTCCTGCGCGCTGGCGGCGGCATACGGGCCCGGAGCTCGCGCAGCACACGGTGCTGGCCGGCATCGCGGATCAGGCCGGTGTCGATCCAGTCCGGATACGCGATGCGTACGCTGACCCGGTGCGGGGCCGGTTCGGCGCGCAGGGCGTGGGAGAAGGACTCCACGCCCGCCTTGGACGCGCAGTACGCACTCATCACCGGCGCCGCGCCGATGGACGCGAGCGAGGCGATCTGCTGGTAGTGACCGCGGGTGCGGAGCAGCCGCGGCAGGAACGTCCGTGCCGTGATCGCGCTGCCCACGAGGTTGACCTCGATCACGCGCCGCCAGGCCTCCGGATCGGAGCCGGCGAACGGACCTCCCTCCGCCACCCCGGCACGGGCGACGACGACCGAGACGGGGCCCGGACGACGCCCGACCTCTTCGGCGACACGGGCCATCGCCTGGTCGTCGGGCGACGTCCACGTGCCAGTGCACCGGCTCCGTGGGCAGTGCGGCGGCGGTCCGGGCAAGCGCGTCGTCCTCCAGGCCGAGCAGGGCCACGCGGACGCCTCGCCCGGACAGTTCGCGTGCGACAGCCGCACCGAGGCCACGCGCGGCTCCGGTCACCACGGCTGTACGGGCGCTCAGGACGGGCTTTCGTCCGGACACGGGAACTCCTGCTGATGTACCGGCGAGGACGAGCGCATTGATCATGTCGATCAGGACGAGAGCACTCATTCCCCCTCTTTCGTGATGTCACCGTACGGAAGGTGACGCGCACGGTGGGTCCGTACGGGCATCCCGACCGCGCCCGGCCGCCTTCACCGACGAGACCGCCTCCCGCACGGGGCGCTCCAGGGGCGTGGCCGGTTCCCGGACGGACTGCCCCGACCTGCTGGACACCGCGCGCCCGGCGATCACCGGCGTTCTCCTCGCGGCACCCGCCCGGTGCCGCCGTGCCCCCGGCACCGGAGACCAGGGGTTTACGTGCGGTAACTGCCGGGCGTGCTTGGATGGACCAGTGGCCCAGACATTCGATACACCGTTCGTCGGCCGGGCCGACGAACTCGCCCGGCTCACCGGCGTGCTGGAGCGGGCCGCGGCCGGCGACCCGCGCGCGGTCCTCGTGGCCGGAGACGCCGGTGTCGGCAAGACCCGCACGCTGACGGTGGCCGCGGCGCACGCGGCGACCACCGGTATGACCGTCCTGACCGGGCACTGCGTGGACCTCGGGGACGTCGGGCTGCCCTACCTGCCGTTCACGGAGATACTCGGCGCGGCGGCCGCCGACGAACGGCTCGCCCCCGTCTTCGCCGCGTACCCCGCGGTGGGCCGCCTGATCGGCACGGGCGAGGGGGCCGGCCCCGTGCCCGACGCCGGCAGCCGCCTCCAGCTCTTCGAGGGCATCGCCGGCCTCCTCGCCGACCTGACAGCCCTGGCACCGCTCCTCCTGGTCCTCGAAGACCTCCACTGGGCCGACCACTCCTCTCGCGACCTGCTCCGCTTTCTGCTCAGCCGGGGCGCCCTCCAGCGGCCCGCGCCCGGCGGCCCGCCCCACCGGCTCGCGGTCTTCGCCTCGTACCGTGCGGACGACCTGCACCGCCGCCACCCGCTGCGCCCCCTGCTCGCCGAGCTGGTCAGACTGCCCGCCGTGGACCGGCTGGAAATGCGCCCGCTGGCCGACGCGGACATAGCCAGGCTCGTATCCGCACAGTGCGGCGGCGCCGTCTCCGACAGCACGGTCCGCCGCATCGTCGACCGCGCCGAGGGAAACGCCTTCTACGCCGAGGAGTTGCTCGCCGCGCTGCCCGACGGCGAGGGTGCCGCCCCGGCCGTCCTGCCCAGCGGCCTCGCCGACGTCCTGCTCATCCGGATCGAGCAGCTGACCGAGACCGCCCAGCAGGTGCTGCGCACGGCGGCCGTGGCGGGGCGCCGGGTCCGACACGAGCTGTTGCGGGACGCCGTACAACTGCCCGAGGAGGAGCTGGAGTCGGCGCTGCGCGAGGCGGTCGGGCACCAGCTGCTGCTGCCCGGCGAAGACGCTGCGTACTCCTTCCGGCACGCCCTCACCCGCGAGGCCCTCTATGCGGATCTGCTGCCCGGCGAGCGGGTCCGGCTGCACGGCCGGTTCGCCGCGTTCCTCGCGGGCGAGGGCCGTTCGGCCCAGAGCTCCGCGGAGCGGGCCCACCACTCGCGCGAGAGCCACGACCTGGCCGACGCGCTGGTTGCCTCCCTCGAAGCGGCGGACCACGCCCAGCTCGTCCACGCGCCCGCCGAGGAGTTGCGCCACCTGGAGACCGCGCTCGAACTGTGGGCCGCGGTGGACCCGTCCGCCCACCCGGAGCACAGCGACCCGGTCGCCCTCACCCTTCGCGCCTCGGCCGCCGCGGCTCACTCCGGTGAGCCCCACCGCGCTGTCCAGCTCACCCGCTCCGCGCTCGCACGCGCCGGCTCGGACGCCGGCTCCGAACTCGCCGCGCGGGTGCGCTACACCCTCGCCGGCAACCTGATGCGGACCGACAATCTTGAGGCGGCGTTCACCTACAGCAGCGAGGCGCTCGCGCTGATCCCGGCCGAGCCCCCCTCGCGCACCTGGGTGTGGGCCGCCGCGACCCACGTCATGGCCGCCCGGTACGTGGGCCGGGACGAGGACGCCGAGCGCGTCGCCCGGCAGGCGCTGGATGTCGCCGAACGGCTCCGGCTGGTCGATGCCCAGGCCGACCTGATGATCTCGCTGATCGGCCTGGAGGCGCACGACCGGCAGACCCCGAAGGGGCGGGAGCGGCTCCTCACGGCCCGTGAACTGGCCCGCAGCGCCGGGAACCTCCCGGTGGAGATGCGGGCGCTGTACAACCTCGCGATCGGCTGCTACGACTGCGGCGAACTGGACCCTTGCCTGAACTGGATCGACATCGGACTCGACCGTGCCCGCCGCGCCGGTCTGCTCTCCTCCCCGTACGCCGTGGAACTGCGCTATCTGCAGTCCCTGCTGCTCTACACGCTGGGCCGCTGGGACGAGTGCGCGCGGGCCGCCGCCGCAGACGTCCAGATCCTCACCGCCGCGTCCGGGTTCGCGACGGCACCCGCGCTGTACGTCGCCCTGGCGCGCGGCGAGTACGACGCGGCCGTCGGCGGTGCCCGCGCGCTGCTCGACGGCCCCCCGGACTGGATGGCGTCGCTCGTCGCGAGCATCGTGCTGATCGACGCCGCGGCACTGCGGGGCGACGCAGAGGACTGCGTACGGCAGTTGCACGCCTCCGTCGGGAGACTGTCGGAGGCCTCGGGGTCCGACCGGCCCGACGCCGTGGTCCGGCTCGCCTCGCTCACCCTGTCGGCGGTCGCGGATGCTGCGGACGAGTCCCGACTGTCCGGCGACGCGACGGGCGCCGGGCGCTGGGCGGGGATCGCCGCCGAACTGCTGGGGCTTGCCCGGAGCACGGCGGCCCACGGCGACGACGGAACCGGGCAGGGGCCCGAGGGCCTGGCCTGGTCGGCCCGCGCCGAGGCGGAAGGAGTACGCGCCGCCACCGGGCCGGACGTCGCCGCCTGGGAGCGGGCCGTGACGGCGTTCGGCTACGGCGATCCGTACGAACTGGCCAGGTGCCGCCGGCGGCTCGCGGAGGCCCTGCTCGTCGCCGGCCGCCGCGAGGAGGCCGCCGAGCAGGCGTACGCGGCCCGGGACACGGCCGTGCGGCTCGGCGCGGTGCCGCTGTGCGAGGCGCTCGACGCCCTGGTCCGGCGGGGCCGCCTCACCGAGTCACGGGCCAGCGGGGGGCGGATCGCCGCCCTGACCGCCCGGGAGAGCGAGGTGCTGCGGCTGCTCGGCCAGGGGCGCACCAACCGCCAGATCGGCGAGGAGCTGTTCATCAGCGGCAAGACGGCGAGCGTCCACGTCTCGAACATCCTCGCCAAGCTGGGCGCCGCGAGCCGCACGGAGGCGGTGGGCATCGCCTACCGCGAGGGCCTGATCACGTCCGGCGGCACCGCGGTGAACTCCTGAACCCGTCAATCCACCGCCCGTTGTACGGGCGCCCCTCCGGGGCAGGCCGCGGCACCAGCTCACCTCTTGATCCGGTGACGCCTTCTCCCCGCGCCGGGGTACTCAGCCGCGCAGCCGGTCCCGGGGGGCAGGTCCACGACTTCCCCCGGGCCGCCGGCGGCGGCGTGCCGCGTGCTCGTCGAGCGGGGCGCGGGCACGGTGCTCGAAGTCTCGACCCGCTCGTCGCGCGGCGGCCGGGCGGCGAAGGAGGCCGAATACAGGCGGCCGATCACCGTCTCGGTGCTCCATTCCCGCCCGGCGGCGACGGGGTGTGCTCCTCGGCATCGCCGAACACGGCCCGACCACTCGAAGTACCCTGCCGTCCGCCGGCCACGGCGGCAGCCGGCGCCGCACCGTCGCGGGCCGGCCGGGGTCAAGCGGCAATCGTCGCGTTGACCGGCCCGGCCGAGCCCGGACGGCGGGTCTGCCTACGCGCTACGGCGTCCACGGCGGCGCAGTGTGTAGAGGCACACGCCTCCGATGCCGGCCATCGCGGCCCCGGCGGCGGCGATCAGCGGGGTCGTGGAGCTGCCGCCCGTCTCCGCCAGGTCCGTGGTGCCGGCGCCGTCCTTCTCCGCCCGCTGCGGCGCCGCGGGCGCGCCGACGTCGGAGCCCTTCTCCGAGACGGGGGCGCCTTCACCGCCCTGGGCCTGCGGCGCGGGTGCGGCGGTGTTGCCCTGCCCGGCGGAGCCGGACGCGGGGGCGGGCACACCGTCGAGGCCGACCGACACGGTGGCCGACCCGCCGCCGGACCGGCCGACCTCGACCTCGACCTTGTTCTTCTTGTCGGTCAGCGTGGTGATGGCGTCCTCCTTGCCCTTGCCCTCGCCCGGAGTGGGGTCCAGGAGCCGGGACTTGTTGTAGTCGCCCTCGGGCGCCAGGTAGGCGTGCACGCCCTCGACGGCGGCGTCGAGGCTGCCGTCCTCGTCGTCCGTGTAGGTCGGGTCCTCGTGGCGGTACTCCACGACCAACCGGTCCTTGCCCAGCGGTATGTCCAGGGCTCGGACACCGCCCGCCTTGCCGCCGAAGAGGGCGCTGAGGGTGAAGGTGGCGGACTTCTTCACGGTGACGGCCTGGCCGCCGGGCAGCCAGCCCCGGCTGATCAGCTCGGGAGCGGCGAAGCCGACGCCGGGTCCGCCGCCGCCCATGGGGGTCTTGCCGCTGTATCCCTCTCCGGTGGTGCAGCGGGCGAGGTCGCCGTCCGGGCACTCGTCGCGCTCGTGGTGGCCGAAGCCCTGGTTGTGTCCGAACTCGTGGACCATGGCGGCCTTGCTGATCTTGCTGTCCTCGCCGACCTGGAGCCAGGTGTTCGGACCGGGTACGGAGCCGAGCCCGGCCCAGCCGCAGTCGCTTCCGGCGCTCGGCTGCAGGATGGAGATGCTGTCGTAGTCCTCGTCCGCCGTGTAGCCGTCGGCCTCCGCGGCCTCGGCTGCCGCCTTGCGCACGGCTCCGGCGTCGCACGGGTTCTGCGGCAGGTCCAGCTCGTACGGTCCGACGACCTCGTCCTTGGCGGCCGGGACGTACGTGAAGGCTCCCTGGGAGACCTTGGTGTAGTAGCCCGCGATCGACTGGGAACCGCCGAAGTACTCCTTCCTGGCGTCCTCCTTGACCGCCTCGGCGTCGGAGTGCTTGACGTCCTGGAAGTCGACCACGACCACGAGTACCCGGTTCTCGGCCGGGGTCTCGTCGGCGGCGTGGGCCGCGGTGACCGTGGCACCGGCGGCGAGGACGGCGGTGGTGGCCGCGACGGTGGCGATTCTCGTACGGGCGCGCTGATGCATGGGGGTCCTTGTGGGGGTCGGTGGAACGTTTACGGGGGTGGGGAGTGCGCCCGCACACCCCCGTCCCGCTGCTTTGCCGATCCTTTGCCAAACTGTCCGTGGCGGTGTCAGCCGGCCCCCGTGGTGCCGTCCGCGGGCAGCCCGGCGAGACGGCCGTCGAACAGCGCCCCGTCGTAGCGGAAGCCGAAGGAGGGGGAGGCGTAGTAGTGGTGGTTGGTGCCGATATCGGTGGTGTGCCGCACGCCGTCCTCTGCGTTCTTCCAGTCGTTGAGCCCCAGGTACATGCGGTCGCCCTGCTGTCTGAACCGCGCCTCACCGGAGCCCTCCGGCTGCCACAGCCCCCAGGACTGCTGGGGGTCGGCAGGGGCGCAGACCCTCTGCACGACCGGGGCGTCGTCGATCTCGGTGCCCTGGTTGGCCAGGCACTTGCCGGTCCCGGCGTTGCGTATCTGCACCCGGCCGTCGTCGTTCGGCCGCAGCAGGTCCCACACCTGGTCCCGGCCCCCGTCGCAGGGCGCCTCCCGCGCCTGGACGCCGACGGCCGTGCTGCCCCCGGGTATCTCCATGCACCGGCCGGTGGACGCGAGCCGCAGCCTGGTGCGGTCCTCTGCCGCCGGTAGCCATTCCCGCGGGGGCGGCGAGGTGCTCACGGAGGGCGAGGGACTCGCGGTGGGGGAGGGGCTCGCGGTGGCGGTGCGGCGGGCCCGGGGGCTGTGCGACGTCGGGGGCACAGCCTTCGTGGGGCGCGCGACGACACCGGCAGGCCGGGAGGAGCCGGCCGCCGGGGAATCCTCCCCGCCGCCGGGCAGCAGGAGCAGGCCGCCGACCACCAGCGCGGACACGGTGGCTGCGGCGGCACCCAGCAGGGCGGCCTTTCCTCCCGCGGCGGACGCGGCGGACGCGGCAGGCGCCCCTCCACCGCTCGCCGACGCGGCCGCCGATCCCGCCGCCGCGCCACCGCCGGCCGCTCCGAGCTGGGCGGTGACATAGGCATGTCCGCCCCAGAGGAGCAGTCCGGCAGGCAGGACGGCGCCCAGCCGGCCGTCCAGATAGGTGAGTTCGGTGAGCGACCGCCGGCAGTCCTCGCAGTCCCGCAGATGCCGGCCCAGCCGCCTGTCGCGACGGGCGCCGCCGCGACGCGCGGCCGCGGCGAGCAGCGAACCGTGGCGCCGGCACTCCTCGCTGCGGCTGCCGCTCTCCGCGTGCGCGCTCAAGTACGCCTCACGCAGCCCTTCACGGGCCCTCGCGGTGAGCGACGTGACACCACTCGGGCTCAGGCCCAGCAGCACGCCGATCCGTTCGGCCGACTCGCCCTCCACCACGCTGTGCCACAGAGCCACCTGCCAGCGCTCCGGCAGGGAGCGGAAGCCGCGGACAATCATGTCCTGGTCCTCCAGCGCTACCATCCGCTCGTCGCCGCCCGCGTATTCCACACCCCCGGCTCCCGGCCCCGCGGCGGGCGCCCCCACGTCGAGCCACTGCTCGAAGTCCTCGCGCAGCTCGGTGCGCCGGGCGGTGGCCGCCCATTCCCCGGCGGTGTTCCGCACCACGGTGAGCAGGTAAGGCCGCCAGGCCGCCTCGGGCCCGGCACCCGACCGCACCGCGCGCAGGACGCGGGCGAACGCCTCCGAGGCCAGGTCTTCGGCGGAGTGCGGATCGCGGGCGAAGGTACGGGCATAGGTGAGGACGGCCGAGTGATGGCGCTCGTAGAGCTCGGCGAGCGCCGCCGGATCCCCCGACCCTCTTACCTCTCGCCCGAGTTCGGTGTCCGAACGCGGGTCCGCGGACATCGCCGGATCGTCGCGGCGGTGCCGCCTGTGTATGCCAGTCATGCGGAGACCTCGTCCAGGGCGCTATTCCTATGGGGGCGGCGCCCGTCTCGACCGGACCGCAGGCCCATCGCGGCGGCGCCCGGAACGACGACGGCGCGGGCAACGCTCACGGTAATGCCCACCGCTTCCACCCGGCCCGGCGGATCCCCGCTAGGGCGACAGGACCCGGCCGCCGGGCACGGCCACTCCTTGCGCGCATCCCGGCCGGCGTCCGCGGTCGAAGAACTGCGTGGCCGGCGAAACCAGGGCGTCGGCGGCCAGGCTCCCGTGCCGGCGGCCCCCGCCCCCTCACGAGGCGGGTGTTCTCCCGGCCGGCCGCGGTCGCGATGGACGGACGGTGTGCGCCGCCCCGGGTGTCGGTCGGGCGGTCCGGCCCGTCTCGCTGTGCAGCTCCCCGTTCTGGATCTTCGCGATGGCCACCCGGATGCGGGGGACGAGTTCGCCGGGCCGGTCCCCGGCACGGTCGAGGTGGTGGACGAGGCTGAGTGCTTGAGTTGGCGTGGCCGAGCGTCCGAGCGGGCGGACATGCTGACGGATGCACGATCTCCCGTTGATGACGACGCTTCAGGAGTCAACCCGCGATCCTCTGTCAGAAGCCCGATCAGGTGAACTTCATGGTTTGTGAGCGGTGATGATGTTCCGCTCAACGCCCTGGGAATGGCGGGAGCGGCGCCGTCAGGCGGACTTCACTCCCGATCGGGGGCATCTCGGAGACTTCTTAGGGTGCGCGTCATGACTATTCCTACCGAGCCGATCGGCAGCCTTCCTCGTTCGCCCGCGCTGCGAAACGCCTTCGCCGAGCACGCCGCAGGGAATCTGGGCGACTCGGAGCTGGCACGCGTCCAGAGCGAGGCCGTCGCCGACACCCTCGCCCAGCTGGAGAAACTGGGCAGCCCGGTTCTGGTCGACGGCGACCAGGGCAAGCCCAGCTCGCTCACCTACCCCCTCACCGGCCTCGCGGGTCTTGCCACCGACGGTGCCGTCATCCCCTTCGCCGACGGGCACACCCGGCAGCTGCCCGCCCTGACCGGCGGGCCGTTCCGCTACCAGGTCCGGGCAGAGACCTACCTCCGCGCCGCCCGCGCCCACACCAGCTGCCCCGTCAAACAGACCGTGGTCGCGCCCTCGGCCCTGAGCCTGCTCTACCCCGCCAACGGCATCGACGGATACTCCCGGGAGGCGTTCCTGGGCGACCTCGCGGACGAGGCCGAGGCCGAGATCCGCGGATGCCTCGACGAGGGCGCGCATCGCGTACAGCTGGACTTCACGGAAGGCCGGCTGTCGTTGAAGCTCGACCCGTCCGGCGGTCTCCTCAACGACTTCGTCGCCCTCAACAACAAGGTCCTGGACCGGTTCACCGAAGACGAGCGGGCCCGCCTCGGAGTGCACACCGACCCCGGAGCCGACCAGGACTCCACCCACAGTCTCGACGTCGACTACACCGGACTGCTGCCCAGGCTGTTCCAGCTCGCGGTGGGCAGCTTCTATCTCCAGCTGGCCAGTGAGCCCGATCCCGCGCGAGTCCTGCAGGCCATCGCCGACCAACTGCGTCCCGGTACACGTGTGTTCATCGGCGTCATCGACCCGACCGACCCCAGGGTCGAGAGCCCCGAGGAAGTACGCGACCGCGTCCTGGAGGCCGCACGCTACATCCCGGTCGACCAGCTGGGCACCTGTGACGACGCCGGCTTCGCCCCCTTCGCCGACGACACCTCCACCTCGCGGGAGATGGCCTTCGCCAAGATCGAGGCCCGCTTGCGGGGCACCGAGCTCGCCGCCCAGGTCCTCGGCCTGTAGTCACGCCCGAAGCTGAGCGCTTCACTCGACGAGGGGCGCCGGGTGAAGCGCTCAGCCGCAGCTGCCGCGGTCTCTCGCGGTCATGCCGAGGGCGGGGGAGGGAGAGGACGATGTTGTCCGACCCGGCCCGGTGCCCGTGGAGTTCGTCCCTCCGTTGTGTCTCGTCCCTCTGTTGTGTGAGGACTGCTTTCGCGAGCGTGCGTTGGGTGACTGAGCGGGTAAGGCGTCCGATCTCGGCCCTCTGTGTGGCGACGGCTTTCCTGCCCCTGGTGGTGGCTGCCCGAAGTCGCCTGCTGAATCCGGGACTTGTGCGGGCTCGGTCGTGACTCGCGCGTGAACTCGTTCTTGGGATCGGCGTACCGCTTGAGGGGGGCCTTGCGACTGATGCCGTGTCCGGGTTCGCCTTTGCCCGGGTGGGCGTCGACGTCTTGTACTGTGCCGGGCCGCGACAGCCGGCACCTGACCACGCCGGCTGGCATCGCCCTCGCTTGTCCATGCCACGATGCGAGGATGGACATGACCGACGTCACGCGTGCGATCGCGGCTGCGACTTCGGTCGCCGCGTCGCTCGACCTGCCGGCAAACGACGCGATCGTTCTCCACAACTCGAACAAGCTGGCACTGCGGCTGACGCCTTGCGACGTCTTCGCCCGGGTCGCCCCTGTGGGACGAGAGGTCGCACAGTTCGAAGTCGAGCTCGCTCAGCGGCTCACCCAGGCCGGATGCCCGGTGTGCCCCTTGGAGCCTCGGGCGGATCCGCGTGTGTACACGCGCGATGGCTTCGCGGTGACGCTGTGGACCTACTACGAGCCCGTGACACCTTCCACCTCACCGGTCGGCTACGCCAAGGCGCTGGAGCAGCTGCACGCCGGCATGCGCCAGGTCGAAATGCCGAGTCCGAGGTTCACGGACCGGATCACGGAGGCGGAAGAAGTCGTCGCCGACCCGGAACGCTCGCCGGAGCTCACCGGCGCGGACCGCGTGTTCCTCGGCGGCAGGCTGGCAGGTCTGCGACGAGCGATCGACGACCGCGGCGCCGTGGAGCAGCTGCTCCACGGCGAGCCGCATCCAGGCAATCTGCTCAGCACGAGGAACGGCCCGTTGTTCATCGACCTTGAGACGTGCTGCCGCGGACCCGTCGAGTTCGATCTCGCCCATGTTCCCGCGGCGGTCTGCGAGCACTACCCGGGCGTTGACGAAGGGCTCCTGGACGAGTGCCGGCAGCTCGTTATCGCGATGGTCGCCGCGTGGCGTTGGGAGCTCGGCGACCAGTTTCCGAAGGGGAGGCGGTTCGGAGCGGAACTCCTGCGCTTGCTGCGGGAGGGTCCGCCTTGGCCGACACTCGACACGGTGACCAGGCGGCTGGACGGTGTGTAGAAGCCGCCGGGGAAATCCGGGCGGCGGCTGCACGGGAATGCGACTCGTTGTAGGCTGGCGAAATAGCCCTTGACCTGCAAAAACGCAGGCAGGGAGCCTACGAGTGGAGTGTTCCGATGATGCGCACCATGTTCAAATCCAAGATCCACCGGGCCACCGTGACCCAGGCCGACCTGCACTACGTCGGTTCCGTCACCGTCGACGCCGAGCTGATGGAGGCCGCGGATCTGCTGCCCGGCGAACTCGTGCACATCGTGGACATCGACAACGGGGCCCGGCTGGAGACGTACATCATCGAGGGCGAACGCGGCTCCGGAGTCATCGGCATCAACGGCGCCGCCGCCCACCTCGTCCACCCCGGCGACCTGGTCATCCTGATCAGCTACGCGCAGGTCGACGACGCCGAGGCGCGCAGCCTGGTCCCGAGCGTCGTCCACGTCGACGCGGGCAACCGGATCGTCGCGCTCGGCGGCGACGCCTCCGCCCCCGTCCCGGGCACCGACACCGAGCGCAGCCCGCACGCCGTCCCAGCGGCGCGTTGAAGCGACCGACCTACCGAAGGAGCACCCGACATGGCGGACCGGAGCGGCCAGGACGGACAGGACGGACCCGACATCCGTGACGACCGGGCGGCGGGCAAGCTGCTCGCGTACCAGGACGGCGCGGCCGCCGGGGTCATCGTGTACTTCGTGATGGACGGGGCCCCCGCCGTGCTCGTCGCCGTGCACACGGTTGTGGAGCCGGGGCACGAGGGCAAGGGCATCGGGAGTGCCCTGGTCAGGGAGTTCTACGCGATGGCGGGCCGTGACGGAGTTCCCGTCGTACCGCTCTGCCCGTACGCCGCGAAGTGGGCGTCGCGCCATCCCGACGAGGCACCGCAGGCTCCGGCCGCACTGGTGGAGCGGGCGAAGGAGCAGCTCGCGTCCCGTCCCGAGCTGTACTGATCCCTGGGGCCGGCGGCAGGGCCGATAGCGTCCGGACCATGCCTCTCGCCCTGCTGCACACCTCCCCGGTCCATGTCCCGGTCTTCGACGCCCTGCGTGATGCCGGCCATCCGGGGCTGGTGCTGCGCCACCTCGTGCACGAGGGCCTCCTCGACCGGGCCGGGCGGCGCGGGCCGCAGGCGGTGACGGGCGAGGTCGAGGCGGTCCTCGCCGGCGCGGTCGCCGAGGGGGCCACCGCGGTGCTCTGTACCTGCTCGACGATCGGCGGCGTCGCGGAGTCGCTCGGCCCGGCGCTCGGCGTCCCGGTGCTGCGGGTCGACCGCCCGATGGCGGCCGTCGCGGCACGTGCCGAGCGGGTGACCGTCATCGCGGCGCTCGCCGCCACCCTGGCGCCCACCCTCGCGCTGATCGCGGAGGAGGCCGACGCGGCGGGCCGGCGTCCGGCGGCGGTGCGCACCGTGCTGGTCGAGGGCGCCTGGGAGCGCTTCGAGGCGGGCCGGCGTGCCGGCTACCTGGATCTGGTGGCCCAAGCCGTCGACGCGGTGGCGGACGCCGATGTGATCGTGCTGGCCCAGGCCTCCATGGCCGGTGCCGTCACCCGTACGGTCACCCGGATTCCGGTGCTGTCCAGCCCCGGGCCGGGTCTGGCCGCCGCGGCGGCAGTGGCCGCTTCGGTGAGCCGGGCGGATCTTTCGTAGCCCGAACGTATGGACTCGCCGGGCGGGGGCAGCCGCCCCGGGAGACGGTGGAGGAGATCCACCCAGACCGTTCGGAGGACCGAGATGACCCATCCGTTTCCCGACCCCGTCCCGCCCGCGCCCACCCCGGGGCCCATTCCGGGGCCGCCCCAGCCGCTGCCGGAGCCGGAGCCCGTACCGCCGGGTCCGGGGCCGACGCCGCCCGTCCCCACGCCGCCGGGGCCCTCGCCCGACCCGATCCCGCAGCCGCCCGCGCCGAACCCCGAGCCGGTGCCGCCGCCGGAGCCGGAGCCCTCACCGGTGGGCTGAACCGTGCGGGTGGCACACGCGGGTGACCGGCCGCCGCCGTCCCCGACCACCGGCGGCTCGACGAACACCGCCGCCCTCCGCGCTCATGCCGGAGGCTCACCGTTACGAGCCTCCGGCATGAGCCGCGATCAGGCGATGATCGGGATCACGGCCTCCGGCGTCAGCATCCGGAACGTGAACGACTGGTGGAAGTACAGGCTGACGGTCGTCGCGTCGTGCTCCTGATAGCCGATCGACAGATCCTCGCCCAGGCACAGCTCGAAGTCGCCGCCCCGGGTGGACAGCAGCACCCCGCCCGCCACGGCGGGCGCCCACAGGATCTGGTCGTCCAGCAGCCGGCCCAGATGGGTGGAGACGGGGTATCCGTGGTCGGACGTCTCGGTCGCCTCCGTGAACGCGTCCGCGCCCAGCAGCAGCCGGTAGGGCCCGTCGACACCGGCCAGCCGCAGCTGGGTCAGCGCCTGGCTGACGGTGGCCGGATAGTCCCGGGCGTCCGCCGGCAGCGGCAGCGGGGTGTGTGAGGAACCGTCCCGCAGACCGGTGATCCCGGCCGCCGCGTAGCCGTCGATGAGCGCCATGTCCTCCGCGAACGCACAGGTCCGGGCGGCGTCCTTGACCGGCTGCCAGTCGCTGTCGTCGGAGCCGCGCTCGACGTCGTCCACCGCCGCCCTGTTCAGCGTGAACGGCACCCGCCACTCGATGACCGGTACCGAGGTGCGGGCGCGGGCCAGCACATCGGGGGTGGGCGGGTCGATCTCCCGGAGGTGGCCGTCACCGACGGCCGCCAGCCTCGGGCCCTCCGGCCCGCTGACGTCGACGACGCGACGGCCCGCCACATGGCGGCTGAAGGTGCGCCGGGCCTCCTCTTCGATCTGGTCCCAGGCGGCTTGTGTGACGGGGGCGAGTGCGCGGTGGAGGTTGTTCATCACTGGGCGCTTTCTTGCAGGCTGCCGATGTGCAGCGAACCGTCACGGGAGCCCGGCGGGACCGGGGCCTGTGCCGCGGGCGCGGACGCCGGCGCCGGCAGGTCCCCGGTCCCGGCCTCTGCGGACGCGGGCGACGGCGGCGGGGCGTCGAGGAAGTCGGCGCCGGGGGCGTGGAAGAGCGTGCCGGTGACCGCTGTCGAGAAGTCGAGGATGCGGTCGTGGGTGCCGGGGGGACTGCCCAGGAACATGTTCCTGAGCATCTGTTCGGTGACGCCGGGATCGGCGGCGTACGCGATGAAGTACGTACCGAACTCACCCTGCCCGAAGCTGCCGAACGGCATGTTGGCACGCAGGATGTCGCGCTCCGTACCGTCCGGGTCCGTGATGGTGTTCAGCGCCACATGGGAGTCGGCGGGTTTGACGTCGTCGGCGAACTCGATGTCGGTGAACTTGGTCCGCCCGATCACCCGCTCCTGTTCCTCGGTGCTCAGCGCGTTCCACGACGTCAGATCGTGCAGGTACTTCTGCACGACGACATAACTGCCGCCCGCGAAGTCCGGGTCCTCGTCTCCGACCAGCGCCGCCGAGAGCGCGTCCGGACCGACCGGGTTCTCGGTGCCGTCCACGAACCCCAGCAGATCCCGGTGGTCGAAGTAGCGGAACCCGTGCGTCTCGTCGACGACCTCCACCGCACCGCCGAGCCGGCCGAGCAGCTGGGAGGCCCACTCGTAGCACACGTCCATCCGCTCGGCCCGGATGTGGAACAGCAGGTCGCCCGGGGTGGCGGGGGCGTGGTGCCGGGCCCCGCGCAGTTCCTCGAAGGGATGGAGCGAGGCGGGACGCGGCCCCGCGAACAGCCGGTCCCAGGCGTCGGAGCCGAACCCGGTCACACAGGCCAGCCCGGAGCCGGGGAAACGGAACCCGATGGAGCGGGCGAGGGCCGCTAGGTCCGGCAGCGCCGCACGGACAGCGGGCTCACCGCCCGGCTCGATCGTGGCGACCAGGATCAGCGCGGCACTGGTCAGCGGTGCGGCGACGGGCTGCGCCGCGGCCGCTTCCTCGGTGGTCCCGGGCATGCGGCGGCTCCATGAGGTGCGTGGGCGACAAGGCGGTACGGCGGGTACCCACGCGGGTGCGGACGGCGGGGCCCGCTGCCACTTACCCACACCCGGCGGGGCGCCGCACTCCGGCGCGTCCGACCGGGCGACATCCGCGCCGGTCCCTCGCCCGCCCGGCCGGGCGGGGCCCCGGTCCGCTCACTCGTCGGCGAGGTCGCTCCGGCTGCACGCCAGCACCCCGGTGGTGCCCGACAGCCGGGCCATCAGCGCGTCCGGATCGCCCCTGCCCTGCACGCTGAGCGCGATCTCGACGGTCCGCTCGGGCGGGGGCACGGTCTCCGACCGGCGACGGCGCCGGAACACCCCCTCGCCGTCGGCGGCGAGCGTGGTCAGCTCGGAGATGGCGAACCCCGCCTCCGTGCAGTGCCTGACCAGCTCCCGCAGCGCGCCCACCCCCTCCGTGTAGGTGATCCGGTAGCCGATCGAGGCGTTGCGCAGCGCCGGGAGCCGGTGGGCCAGCGGGCGCACGCCGTACGACACCAGGAAGTAGGCGAGCGTGGCGAGGGTGGCGAGCACGGGCAGGCCCGCGCCGGCCGCGCAGCCGACCGCCGCGGTCAGCCAGATGGACGCGGCCGTGGTCAGCCCCTTGACCGAACCGCGGTGGACGAAGATGACGCCACCGCCGATGAACCCGAGCCCGGAGACGATCTGCGCCGCCACCCGGGACGGGTCCAACTCGACCTGCCCGGTGACCAGCACGTCCGAGAAGCCGAACTTGCTGACCAGGGTGAACAGTGCGGCCCCGAGCCCGACGATCGTGTACGTGCGCAGGCCGGCCGCCTTCTGGCGGATCTCTCGCTCGATCCCGATCGCGCAGGAGAGCCCGAACGCGATCCCGAACTGCGCCGCGTGCGTCCAGTTCTGGCCGAACGGTTCGTTGATGTCGATTGCCACAGAGCCTCCGATCCTCGTGCGGCCTTCCGGGCAGCCGGCCGCCGGAAGGAGAACGCCGTCACTCCGCCGTGCCGGGCGGCGCGACGGTTGCGGCGGCGCGATGCCCCACCGTACCGGCCGTCCTCACCCGTCCCCGGGCGCGTTACGCCTCGTCAGCTCTGTCGCGCCCGGGAGCCGGCGGCATCGAGCAGCGGGGCGAGGACGGCCCGCAGATCCTCCGGGCGGCGGTAGTGGAGCGCGGTCATGCCCTCGCGCCGGGCGGCGGCCGCATTGGCCCCGGTGTCGTCCACGAACAGACAGCGGCCCGGCGCGGCCCCGACGCGCTCCGCGGCGATGCGGTAGACCCTCGGATCGGGTTTGGCGGCGCCGGTGCGCGCGGTGTTGATGACGGCGTCGGCCACCCCGCTCAGGCCCTGCCGGTCGGGGTCCGGCTCCGGCCGCGTGGTGGCGTCGGAGACCACGCCCCCGCCCGCCGCCCCACCCACGTCACCCCATGGCTTTCGCGCGGCCCACCGTAGCGCCCCTGCCGGACTCCGGCGGGTGCGCACCGTACGGTCGGGTCCGTAGGCGCGAAATCGCGCGAAGCGTCCCGGGCGGACGACGCCAGGGCCCTGCGGAAGAAGTGACATGGCACAGATTCTTTTCGTGATGACCGGTTCCGACCACTGGACCCTCGCCGACGGCTCCCTGCACCCGACCGGCTTCTGGGCCGAGGAGGCCGTGGCGCCGTACGAGCGGTTCAAGGCCGCCGGTTACGAGATCGTCGTCGCCACCCCCGGCGGCGTGGTGCCGACCGTCGACCGGGGGAGCCTGGCGCCGGAGTTCAACGACGGCCAGGAGAACGCCGACCGGGTGGCGGGGGTCCTCGCCGCCATGAGCGAACTCCAGCAGCCGCTGCGGCTGGCGGACGTGGACCCGGCGGACTACGCGGCGGTGTTCTACCCCGGTGGCCACGGCCCGATGGAGGACCTGGCGGTGAACGCGGACTCCGGCAGGCTGCTGGTCCGCGCGCTGGAGTCGGGCCTGCCCCTCGGCATCGTCTGCCACGCCCCGGCCGCCGTGCTGGCCGCCACGAAGGACGACGGGACCAACGCGTTCGCCGGCTACCGGCTCACCGGCTTCACCAACACGGAGGAGAGCCAGGCCGGGTTCGCGGACAAGGCCGCGTGGCTGCTCCAGGACCGGCTGGTGGAGATCGGCACCGACTTCCAGGAGGGCGAGCCGTGGGCCCCGTACGTGGTCGTCGACCGCAATCTGGTCACCGGCCAGAACCCGGCCTCGGCCGCCCCGCTCGCGGACGAACTGCTCAGGAAGCTCGCCTGATCCGTCGGGCCGCCCGCGCGGGGACACGCACCGGAAACTCCGCTCCGAGGAACTGATATCCCGGCCGCCCCCGGCAGTCTCCCAGTCATCGGGCATCATCGGCGGCCTACAGGACAGGGACCCAATTCATGAGCAGTCATCACCACGCGGTGGATCCGGTGCCACTGGTGATCGCCGCGCGCAACGGGGACGCGGGGGCGCAGGACGCACTGGCCAGCGCGTACCTCCCGCTCGTCTACAACATCGTGGGCCGGGCGCTGAACGGTTCGGCGGACGTGGACGACGTGGTGCAGGAGACCATGCTCCGCGCACTGGACGGCCTCGGCGGTCTGCGCACCCCGGAGAGTTTCCGCTCCTGGCTGGTGGCGATCGCGATGAACCAGATACGTGCGCACTGGCGGGACCGCGATATCGCGCCCGGCACGCTGGAGGAGGCCGGGGAGATCGCTGACCCGGGAGCCGACTTCGTCGATCTGACGATGATGCGCCTGCAGCTGTCCGGACAGCGCCGGGAGACGGCGTGTGCGACGCGGTGGCTGGAGCCGGAGGACCGGGGCCTGCTGTCGCTGTGGTGGCTGGAGTGCGCCGGGGAGCTGACCCGGACCGAGGTGGCCGGGGCGCTGGAGCTCTCGCCGGAGTACGCGGCGGTCCGGGTGCAGCGGATGAAGGCGCGGCTGGAGACGGCCCGGGTCGTCGTGCGGGCACTCGGCGCGCAGCCGCCGTGCGAGGAACTCCGGGCCGTCTGCGCGACCTGGGACGGCCGCCCCTCCGCGCTCTGGCGCAAGCGAATAGCCCGGCACGCCCGTGACTGCTTCCGGTGCGCGGGGCTGTGGAGCGGCCTGATGCCCGCGGAGGGGCTGCTGGCCGGACTGGCGCTGGTCGCGGTGCCCGCGGCGCTCCTCGCGCTGTGGCCGGGCAGGGACGACACCGCACCGGTCGCCGCCGCATACGCCTCCGGCTCCGCGCCGGGCGGCGGCACGACAGTCGCCCGGTCCGGCCGGCACCGCTCCGGGGGCGGGCGGCACACGGGCGGCCGCACCCCCTCCCGCGCCGCCGCCCGACGCCGGCGGCGGATACAGCGCCGGGCGGTCGGGGGCGCGGTGGTGGTGGCGTGCATGACGGGCGGCGGCCTCTGGTACGCCTCCCTCGGGCCCGGAGCGGGGACCGGGGGAGACAGCGCGTCGAGCACGTCGGCGGAGCCCATCGCCGGTCTCACGGCGTCCGGAAGCCCGGCCACCGCCTCGTCGCCGCCCCCGGGGTCCGGCTCGCCCTCACTCTCGGCCCCGCCCTCGCCGGCCAAGAAGCGGAGCGCCTCCGCGCCCCCGGCCCGCAAACCGCACAAGAGCGTCGCCCCGGCGCCGAAGGAGACGCCCGTACCGCCTCCGTCGAGCGCCCCCGCCACGCGACCCGCCCCCCTGGACGACACGGCCCAGGTCGTCGCCCTGGTCAACCAGGAGCGGGCGACGGCCGGATGCGGACCGGTCAAGGAGGACCCGCAGCTCACGGACGCGGCGCTGCGGCACTCCGACGACATGGCCGCCCGCGACTTCTTCGAGCACACCAACCCCGACGGCGCCGACCCCGGACGCCGCATCACCGACGCCGGCTACCACTGGTCGACGTACGGCGAGAACATCGCCCGGGGCCAGCAGACTCCCGAATCGGTGATGGAGTCCTGGATGAACAGTCCGGGCCACCGCGCCAACATCCTCAACTGCGACTTCGAGGACATCGGCATCGGCATCCACAAGGGAAGCGGCGGACCGTGGTGGACACAGGACTTCGGCGCGAAGACGTGAGCGCGTGGTCACACGGCTGCCCGGCGCGGGCACTCCCGCCGCAGCCAGGGCGGCAGCCGGAACGCGGCCTCGGCGTACGGCGCCGGGTGGATCGCCCGGCTGGCGCCGTCCTGCACCTGGTAGACCAGCGGTGCCTGGGCGAGTGACGGATCGGGGTTCTCGTCCGGGTAGGCCGCGTTGGTCTGCCCCGCCGCTCCCAGGAAGTACGCGCCGTTGACCCCCCGGTGCACGACGCTGCGCAGGGCGTCCACGGTCTCACCCGGGTGCCCCGGGCTGGAGGTGGCGCTCCAGGCCCGCGCGAGGACCTGTATCTGGTCGTAGCCGGCCCCCGCCAGGCCGTGACCGGGGATGCCGCCGTGCAGGCGGGCGTAGTTCCGGGCGAAGGAGGCTCCCCGGGCGTCGCCGTACCGGCCGGTGACACTGGCCCAGACGACTCCCTCGGCAGCCCCGCCCGCCGCGCCGAGATAGGCCGGAACGGATGGCGTGTACACGTTGTAGACGAGGGTCGGCGAGGGATCCCGGACGAAGGCGCGCTGGAACGCGGCCATCGCGGTCGGCGGGTGGTTGCCCAGCAGCAGCGCCGCCGGGGAGGTGCGCCGCAACTGCTCCAGGACCTCCGACCAGTCGTCGTACGGTGGTCTGGTCTTGATCCGGAACTCCACGCGCCAGCCCGCGGCCTCGATCAGGTCCGCGCCCCGGTGCGGCAGGATCTCGCCGTCCGCGACCTCGGGTTCGACCACGCCGATGGTCCGGCGCGGCGGCTGCCACAGGCCCGCCGCGCCCGTCCGGGAGGCAAACCGCAGGAAGCCGTGCACATAGTTGCTGCGCCTCGGGCCGGCCTGGAACACATTGCCGAAAACGGATGGCTCCGAGTCGACCCAGGCCGCCTGGAGGTCGCTGCTGCCGACGTTCAGGTACGGGATCGCGTACTCGGCGGCACGCTCGTAGCTGGAACGCTCGTCGACGAGCAGGTACGAGCCGACCAGGGCGGACAGGTCGCGTGCGCCCGCCGCACGGAACGCCGTGTCCACCGAGGCCGCGTCCTGGTTGTCGAGCGGGAAGGCCGCCAGCTCCAGCGGCTGCCCCGACACCCCTCCGCGGGCGTTCAGTTCGGCCACCGCGAGTTCGGCGCCCCTGCGCAGTTCCTCGCCGTCGGCGCCGTAGGCGCCGAGCAGCGGGGCCATCAGGCCCACGGTCAGCGGCCGGGGGGCGAAGAGCCGGGAGTTGCGGCGCGGGGCGCCCGCGAATCTGGGCGGCCTGCTGCGGCCGCGTTCCAGCGCGTCGAGCATGCCCACGCCCAGGGCGGACAGTTCGGCGCAGTGGCCGGGTACCGGAAGCCGCAGCAGCCCGCTGTCCACGGCGAACGCGGCCGCCGCGCCGCGGCTCGGCTGCCCCAGTTTGTCCAGGAGCGCTTCCACCTGCTTGCCGACGGTGCGCGGGCTCGTGCCGAGGTAGCGGGCGACGGAGGTGTTGGTGAGACCACCCGCGAGCAGCGTGAGCACGTCGAGTTCACGCGCGGTGAGACCGTACGGCGGTTCGCCGGTCCGTACCGCGACCGTGACGGTGACCTGCCGGCCCTCGGCCGTCGGCGGCACCGCGAGATCGATGTGGGCCCATACGCCGTCCTCGGTGACCCACACGAAGGAGACAGCTGACTTGCGGGTGGCCGGCATCAGCTCCGCCCAGCGCCTCACCCGCTGATCCATCACGAGATCGCAGCCCAGCACGTCGAGGCGCTCATAGCGGCCGGACGCGTCGAGCCTGGCCACGCCAGGGCCTACCCGCCGCTCGTTTTCGGACACGCTCTCGGACAGCCCGGACCGGTCCCGTGCCATGCGCACCTCCTTCTTCCGGGCGGTCCGCCCAACGGGGCTGACCAGCACCGACGCGCACCCTCGTCCATGGGGAGAACGACGTATTACCGCGCATCGTCGGCCATGGGAACGTCACATTTCAAGGCCGGATCTGAATTCGGGTTGTCACATTGAGTCATAGAAAGGGGGCCTCATGCGTATTGGTGTCGAATGCGGTGGCACCTTCACCGACCTGGTCGTCCTCGACGACGACGGCAGGCTGCGGGCGACCTCGAAGGTCTTCTCCACTCCGCAGGACCCGTCGCGTGCGGTGATCGAGGCGATCGACGAGCTGCCGGCCGAACTGCGTGAGGGCGCGGCCCTGCTGCACGGCAGCACGGTGGCGACCAACGCCCTTCTCGAACGCCGCGGCCCTCGCCTCGGCCTCCTCGTCACCCGCGGTTTCCGTGACCTGCTCACGCTCCAGCGCCAGGACCGTGACCGCATGTACGACCTGAGGTACGTCAAGCCCGCACCGCTCGTGCCGCGGCATCTGGTCCAGGAGATCGATGAGCGGATCCTCGCGTCGGGCGAGATCGCGCTCGGACTCGACGAGGAGAGCGCGCGGCGCGCGGTGAAGGAACTGCTCGCCCAGGACGTCACCGCGATCGCGGTGTGCCTGCTGCACTCGTACGGCAACCCCGCGCACGAACGGCGGCTGGCCGAGCTGACCGCCGATCTCGCCCCCGGGCTGCCGGTGTCCCTGTCCTGCGAGGTGGCACGCGAATTCCGCGAGTACGAGCGCGCCAGCACCACCGTGGTCGACGCCTTCGTCCGGCCCGCCGTCTCCGGGTATCTGCTCCGGCTCGCCGACGAGGCGGCTCGACGCGGCATCACGGGACTGCAGGTGATGCAGTCCAACGGCGGCGCCGTGCCGGTGCCCGTGGTGACGGCCCGGCCGGTGACGATGCTGCTCTCCGGCCCCGCCGCCGGGGTCAGCGCGGCCGTGGCCGTCGCCGAATCGGCCGGGCTCGGGGACGTCGTCACCATGGACATGGGCGGTACCAGCACGGACGTGTCCCTCGTTGTCGACGGCACCCCGCAGCTCACTCCGGAGGTCACCGTCGACGGGCTGCCGGTGCGCGTGCCGATGATCGACATCACGACCGTCGGCGCCGGCGGCGGCAGCATCATCGCCGTCGACAGCGGAGGCCTGCTCACTGTCGGCCCGCGGAGCGCCGGGGCCGACCCGGGGCCCGCCTGCTACGGACGCGGCGGACCGGTGCCCACCGTCACCGACGCGAACGCCGTCCTCGGCCTGCTCGGGCCGCACCCGAGGCTGGCCGGACGCTTCCCGCTCGACCTGGACGCCGCGGAAGCCGTCTTCGCCCCGCTCGCCGCCCGGCTCGGCGTCACGGCGGGCGAGGCCGCCTGGTCGGCCCATCAGCTGGCCAACGTCGCCATGGCGGGTGCCATCCGGGTCGCCTCGGTCGAGCGCGGCCAGGACCCGCGCCGGCTGACGCTGCTCGCCTACGGGGGCGCGGGCCCGGTGCACGCGGCGGGCGTCGCCGACGAACTGGGGATGCGGCGCGTCGTGATCGCCCCGCACTCCGGACTCGCCTCCGCCTACGGCCTGCTGGCCTCCGGATTCCGGCGTGAGTTCGCCCGCACCGTCCTCGCCGCCGCCGGCACGCTCGACCACACACGTCTGCGGGAGGTCATGGCCGCCGTCACCGGTGAGGCCCACAGCGAACTCGCCGGGCAGGGCGTCGACGCCACCACCGTGCACGACACCTGGACCGCCGACATGCGCTATGCCGGGCAGGGCTTCGAGCTCTCCGTCCCGCTGCCCCAGCCGGAGGGGGAGGACCTCGTACAACAACTCGTAGCGGCCTTCCACTCCCTGCACGCCCAGCGCTTCGGACACGCGGATCACACCGCCCCCGTGCAGGTGGTGACCCTCCGGCTGAGCGTCGGCCGACCCCGCCCCCAGGTGGCGCTCCCCGCCGTCGAGCACCGGCCCGGCGAACCGGTTCAGCAGGGCACCGTCCTGGAGTACGGCACACCCCGCCCCACCGTCACCGTGTCGCGGGGAGCCCTGCCCGCCGGCACCGAACTGGCCGGACCCGCCGTGATCACCGACGAGTCCTCGACGACCTATGTGCCCAGCGGCTGGACCGCCACCGTCGACCCGGCCACCAACCTCGTCCTCACCAGGAGCTGACCCATGCCTCTCGACACAGCCCGGCTCGGCCTGATCCGGGCCGCGCTCTCCTCCATCACCCGCGAGATGGCCACCGACCTGCGCCGGGCGGCGTTCTCCTCGATCGTCCGGGAAGCGCGCGACTACTCGGTCGCGCTGACCGACGCCCGCGGGGAGGTCATCGACCAGGCCGAATGCATCCCGATCATGACCGCGGGCATATCGTCCGCGATCCGCGGCCTGGCCGACGCCGTCGACCTGTCCACGCTGACAGAGGACGACGCGCTGCTGATGAACGACCCGTTCAACGGCGGCCAGCACCTCCAGGACATCTACCTCTTCACCCCCGTTCTCACCGACGGGCACCTGGTGGCGTTCGCCGCGAGCGTCGCCCACCACGTCGACATCGGCGGTGGCAGCCCCGGCCTCAACGCCACCGCGACCGAGATCTACCAGGAAGGCCTCCGCCTGCCGCTCAGCCGGTTCTCCGTATCGCGCGACTGGGGGCGCGGCGGCTTCGTCGAGGAGATGGTGCGGGCCAACGTCCGCGTGCCCGACCTCGTCGTCGGCGATCTCAACGCCCAGTTCGCCGCCAACCGCACGGCCGCGGCCCGGCTCAAGGAGGCCGCCGCCCGATTCGGCACCGCCGACTGCCTCACGGCCATGGACGAGCTCAAGGACTACTCCGAGCGACGCACCCGGGCGGCACTCGGCCGCATCCCGGACGGTGTCTACGAGTCCGTGCAGACGCTCGACGGCAGCCCCTGGGACGCCGGAACGGTCGACATCCGGGTCAGGGTCACCGTGGCGGGCGAGGAGATCCACCTCGACTTCACGGGCAGCGGCGACCAGATCGACGGCAACGTCAACTGTCCCCTCGCCTCGACCGTCTCCTCGGCCATCAGCGCCGTCCGCTGCCTGCTGGACGAACCCGACATCCCGTTCAACGAGGGCTGCAACCGGCCCATCACCGTGCACGCCCCGTTCGGCAGCATCCTCAACCCGAGGTCTCCCGCCGCCGTACGCAGCCGGCTCACTCCCGCCAGCCGGGTCTTCAACGCGATCGTCCAGGCGCTCGGGCGGCAGGTTCCGGAACGGGCCGCCGCGACCGGTTTCGACACCACGACCGCGTTCACCGTCAGCCACCTCGACCGGGACACCAGCAGCTACCAGGTCGTCCTGGAAATCCTCGGCGGCGGCTGGGGCGCGTGCGCCGCACACGACGGAGCCGACGCCCTCGACAACCCCATCTCCAACTGTGCGAACGCCCCCGTCGAGGCCCTGGAGTCCGACTACTCGCACTTCCGGGTCGTCGAGTACGCGCTCCACGAGCACTCCGGCGGCACCGGCGAGTACCGGGGCGGCCTGGGTATCCGGCGTACCTACGAGGCCGTGTCCGACGGCGTCGACATCGCCGGATACGCGGACCGCCACCGCACCGGCGCACCCGGCCTGGACGGCGCGGGCCCGGGGCGGCCGGGCTCGTTCACCATCACCCGCGCCGACGGATCCGTCGAACAACTCCCTGTCGTCTTCCACGAAAAGCTGGGGGCCGGCGACCGCGTCAGCGTGGTCACCGGCGGCGGAGGCGGCCACGGAGAACCGTCCGACCGCGCCGCACACCGCATCGAAGCCGACGACCGCGACGGTGTCGCCTCCGCCCCCCCGCGCCTAGTGCCCCGCCCGGCACCCTCCGCCACGCGCGCCGTCCAGTAACCGAGCCAACGGGCGGCCGACGCCGCTCACCGCACCGACTCGGAACGCCTCTGCCCTCGCCGTCCGTCCTGCCGCCTCGCCAGGAGTACGTCATGCGTCAAGGAACGACCCCGGCCTCCGCCGGATCCGGGCCCGCCCTCTCCACGAGACGGCTCGCCTCCGCCCAGATCATCGGGACCACCATCGAGTGGTACGACTTCTTCATCTACGGCACCGCTTCCGCGCTCGTCTTCAACCACGTCTTCTTCCCCGGACTCCCGCCGCTCGTCGGCACACTGCTCTCCCTCGCCACCTTCGGCGCCGGTTTCCTCGCCCGTCCGCTCGGTGCCGTGATCTTCGGGCACTTCGGGGACCGGGTGGGGCGCAAGCGCACCCTCGTCGTCACCCTGCTCCTGATGGGCGGTGCCACCGTCGCGGTCGGCCTCCTGCCGTCGTACGGCGCCATCGGGGTCGCGGCCCCGCTCCTCCTGCTGCTCCTGCGCATCGTGCAGGGGATGGCGGTCGGCGGCGAGTGGGGCGGCGCGGCGCTCATCGGCGTCGAGCACGCGGCGCCCCGCCGCAAGACGCTCTTCGGGGCCTTCGCCCAACTGGGCTCACCGCTCGGCCTGGTCCTCGCCACCCTCGTCTTCATGGCCGTCACCAGCGGCTCGGAGGCCTGGCTGCACAGCTGGGGCTGGCGACTGCCCTTCCTCGCCTCCGTCCTGCTCATCCCCATCGGCATGGCGATCCGCACGAAGATCCACGAGTCGCCGGACTTCACCGCGGCCGGCGAAGCACCGAAGCCCGCACGGCTCCCCGTCGTCGAGGTGCTGCGCCAGGACTGGCGGCGCGTCCTCATCGGGGTGGGCGCGTTCGCCGGCGTCTTCGTCACCTACTACCTGCTGACCACGTTCACCCTCGTCTACGCGACCGGCACACTCGGGATGAGCACCTCCATCACGCTGCCCGCGAACCTGATCGCCGCGGTCAGCGAGGGTCTCTTCGTCCTCGTCGGCGCCCTCCTGGCACCCCGCTTCGGCGCACGCGGGATCGCCGTGGCCTCCGCCGTCGGCCTGCTGGTCTGGGCATGGCCCGCCTTCGCCCTGGTGGGCACCCAGAACGCGGCGCTGCTGTATCTGGGCGTCGCCGTCAGCATGGCCTTCGTCGGAGCCGGCTACGGGGTCCTGGCCGCCGAGGTCGTCCTGCTGTTCCGCCCCGAGGTCCGCTACACGGGCGCCTCCCTCAGCTACGGAATCGCCGGCTCCATCGGTGGTATCGCCCCGAGCCTCTCCACCTACCTGCTCGACCGCAGTGGCAGCACGGCCCCGGTGGCCGCCCTCACCGGGATCGTCGCCCTGGGGATGGCCGCGGCGTGTCTGGCGTTGCCCCGCCGCTCCGAGGACGACGTCCTGCCGGGGACCCCACGGGCCGGCGCGGCCGCCTCCGCCCGCTGATCCGCCCGCCCCTCACCACACCCCTGATCGCACTCTCCCGGAGTTCTGCCATGTCCACCTCTGACCCGGCCAACGGCCAGGTGTCCTTCTGGTTCAGCCAGACCGGCTTCCCCTCGCGACGCACCCCGCTCGACGGTTCGACCACCGCGGATGTGTGCGTCATCGGCGCCGGATACACCGGGCTCTGGACCGCGTACCACCTCAAGAAGGCCCGGCCCGACTGGGACATCGTCGTTCTGGAGCGGGAGTTCGCGGGTTTCGGCGCCTCCGGCCGCAACGGCGGCTGGCTGTCCGGCAAGATCCCGGGTTCGCCCGCCCGGTTCGCCGCAGAACGCGGCAAGGAGGCCGTCCTGCGGTTCCAGGCCCTGATGAACGAGGAGGTAGATGTGGTGCTCTCGACGCTCAGGCGTGAGGGCATCGCGGCGGACGCGGTGAAGAGCGGCTATCTGCGTGTCGCCCACGCACCGGCCCAGCTGGACCGGCTGCGGGCTTCCGTCACGCACGACAGGGAATGGGGCAACACGGACGAAAGGCTCCTCTCCGCGGCGGAGTTGAAGAAGCGCGTCGAGGTCGCGGGCGGCCTCGGCGCGGCCTTTAACCCGCACTGCGCCCGTATCCACCCCGCCCGGCTGGTCACCGGCCTCGCCGAGAGCGTCGTCCGGCTGGGGGTACGCCTGTACGAGTCGACGCCCGTCACGGCGATCGCCCCGCACGAGGCGACCACGCCGTTCGGCTCGGTGAGCGCACGTCACGTGCTGCGCTGCACCGAGGGCTTCACCTCCGAACTGCCCGGTGAGAAGCGCACCTGGCTGCCGATGAACTCGTCGATGCTCGTGACCGAGCCGCTGTCCCCGGCTGCCTGGCAGAGCATCGGCTGGGAAGGACAGGAGCTGTTCAGCGACCAGACCCACGCCTACCTCTACGGGCAGCGTACCGCCGACGGCCGGATCGCCCTGGGCGGGCGGGGAGTGCCCTACCGGTTCGGATCCCGCGTCGACGGGGACGGCGGCACCAGCACCCGGACCGTGGCCTCGCTGGCCCGGACACTGGCCGCGCTGTTCCCGGCGGCCGCCGGTGTTCCCGTCGCCCACGCCTGGTCCGGTGTGCTCGCGGTACCCCGTGACTGGTGTCCCACCGTCCAGCTGGACCGGGCCACCGGCATCGGCTCGGCGGGCGGATACGTGGGCCAGGGCGTGACGGCCTCGCATCTCGCGGCCCGCACCCTCACCGACCTGGTCATCGGAGAGGAGACCGAACGCACCCGGCTGCCGTGGACCGGCCGCACCTCGCCGCGCTGGGAGCCGGAGCCGCTGCGCTGGATGGGGGTCCACGGAATGTACGCGGTCTACCGGGCCGCGGACCGCCAGGAAGTGGAGGGGCACCGCACCAGTACGTCTCCCCTCGCCCGGGTGGCGGACCTGATCTCGGGGCGCTGACCGGCGCGGGGCGGGCGGCGGAGCCCGGGGTGGGCCGGGCGGCCGTCCGGCCCGCCCGTCAGCTCTCGACTTCGCTCTTGTCCCCGCCCCAGAGGGTGTGGAAGACGCCGTCGCGGTCGACCCGGCGGTAGGTGTGCGCGCCGAAGTAGTCGCGCTGGCCCTGGGTGAGCGCGGCGGGCAGCCGTTCGGCGCGCAGCGAGTCGTAGTAGGCGAGGGTGGCGGCGAAGGCGGGTGTGGGGACGCCCTGGGTGACGGCGGTGGCCACGACGGCGCGCCAGTCGTCCTGCGCGGCGGCGATCTCCTGGGCGAAGCTCTTGTCGGCCAGCAGGCTCGGCAGCTGGGCCCGCGCCTCGTAGGCGCTGGTGATCCGGTCGAGGAACGCGGCCCGGATGATGCAGCCGCCGCGCCAGATCGCGGCGACCCTGCCGAGGTCGATGTTCCAGTCGTACGTCTCGCTGCCGGCCGCGATCTCGTGGAAGCCCTGCGTGTAGGAGACGATCTTCGAGGCGTACAGGGCCTGCTCGACCTGGTCGGCGAAGGCCGCCGCCTCGTCCTTGCCGAGCTTGCGGGCGGTCGGTCCGGCGAGGTGGCGGGAGGCCTCGCGGAGCGCGGCGTGGCCGGAGACGGAGCGGGCGAAGACGGCCTCGGCGATCGCGGAGACGGGAACGCCCAGGTCCAGGGCGATCTGCACGGTCCAGCGGCCGGTGCCCTTCTGCTCCGCCTGGTCGAGCACCACGTCCACGAAGGGCTTGCCGGTCGCCGCGTCCACGTGGGAGAGGACCTCCGCGGTGATCTCGATGAGGTAGGAGTCCAGGCGTCCGGTGTTCCAGGTGCGGAAGGTGTCGGCGATCTGCGTGGCGGAGTACCCCGCCACGTCGCGGAGCAGCTGGTAGGCCTCACCGATCAGCTGCATGTCCGCGTACTCGATGCCGTTGTGCGTCATCTTCACGAAATGACCGGCGCCGTCCGGGCCGATGTGCGTGACACACGGGGCCCCGTCCTTGGCCTTCGCGGAGATCTTCTCCAGCATCGGCCCGAGCGAGGCGTACGACTCGTCGCTGCCGCCCGGCATGATGCTCGGCCCGTTCAGCGCGCCCTCCTCGCCGCCCGAGATGCCGGCGCCGACGAAGTGGATGCCGCGCTCCCGCAGCTCCTTCTCCCGGCGCCGGGTGTCCTCGAAGTGGGCGTTCCCGCCGTCGATGATGACGTCGCCCGCCTCCAGCAGCGGCGCGAACTCCTGGATCACCGCGTCCGTGGGCTCGCCCGCCTTCACCATGACGACCAGGCGCCGGGGCCGCTCCAGCGCCGCGACGAACTCCTGCGGCGTGTGCGCGGCGACGAAGGTCCCTTCCTCACCGAAGTCCTCGATCAGGGCGTCGGTCTTCGCCGCCGTGCGGTTGTGCACCGCGACCGTGAAGCCGTTGCGGGCGAAGTTACGGGCGAGGTTGCGGCCCATCACCGCGAGCCCGGTGACGCCGATCTGCGCGGTGCCGCTCATCTGGATACTCCTGCAATCTGTCGGGGGCGCCGGTACGCCGGGGATGTCGCGATGCCTTGATGCCGCGTTGTCCAGTATGGATTCGGGACCCGCGGACGGCCTGTTCAGCCGGGCAGGCGGGTGCGCGCCGCCCTCCTGGGCGCCTCGCACCGTCCTCCGTCACCTCCCGTGCCCTGCTCGCCCGTCTTGACACTCGCTGAGCTGCGGCGCAAGACTGGTTCCGGTTGGGAGAGCGCTCTCCCGGCCGGGTCTCGCACCCGGCCGGACTGACGGTCCCGCAGGCCGCCCGCACCGTCCCATCCCCGCTGTCGGTGCGGTGAGGAAGTCCGCGGTGGTCACGGCGATCCGTGACCACCGCGGACTCATGCCCGGACCCGGCCGCGCGCCGATCCCGGCGGAAAAGCGAAACCTCCGGCCGCGGCGGTCGTCCGCCGCAGCCGGAGGCAGGCCGGCCACGAGGGCCGGCCGGGGTCAGGCGGTCCTGCCCGAACGGCCCGCCCCGGCCTCCCGGATCAGCTCGGCGTAGCGCCGGCCACTGCTCTTGACCGTGCGGCGCTGCGTCGCGTAGTCCACGTGGACCAGGCCGAAGCGCTTGTCGTAGCCGTACGCCCACTCGAAGTTGTCCAGCAGCGACCAGGCGAAGTACCCGGCCAGCGGCGCGCCCTTGCGGACGGCGCGCGCACAGGCGGCGAGGTGCTCCTCCAGGTACTGGGTGCGCTCCGGGTCGTGCACCGAACCGTCGGCCAGCACGACGTCCTGGTACGCCGAGCCGTTCTCGGTGACGTAGATGCGCTCGACGCCGTACTCCTCGGTCAGGCGCAGCAGCAGCTGCTCCAGGCCCTCGGCGTGCACCTCCCAGTCCATGTGGGTGTGGCGGGAGCCGGGCAGGTAGACCTGCTTGGCGTGCGGGACGGGACCGGTCGCGTCGGCGGTGACGACCTGGCGGAAGTAGTAGTTCACGCCCATCCAGTCGAGCGGTGCCGAGATGAGGTCCATGTCGCCGTCCCGGACCGGGAGTTCGACGCCGTACAGGTCGACCATGTCCTGCGGGTAGCCGCGCCCGAGGATCGGGTCGAGCCACCAGCGGTTGATGTGCCCGTCACCGCGCACGGCGGCGGCCCGGTCCGCCTCGCGGTCGGTGGCGGCCTCCACCGGGCTGAGGTTGTTGACGATGCCGACGCGGGCGTCCGAGGACGCGGCGCGGATCGCCCGCACGGCGAGACCGTGCCCGAGGTGCAGGTGGTACGAGGCCCGGACGGCGGCGGTCAGGTCGGTGAGACCCGGCGCCATGGTGCCCTCCAGGTGACCGATCCAGGCCGAGCAGAGCGGCTCGTTGAGGGTCGCCCAGTCCTTCACCCGGTCACCGAGGCGCTCCACGACGGCCGAGGTGTACGCGGCGAAGTGCTCTGCCGTCTCCCGGACCGTCCAGCCGCCCCGGTCCTGGAGCGCCTGCGGCAGGTCCCAGTGGTACAGCGTGGCGAACGGGGTGATCCCCGCGTCGAGGAGCCCGTCGACCAGCCGGTCGTAGAAGTCCAGCCCGGCCTTGTTGACGGGGCCGTCGCCGCCAGGGACGATCCGCGGCCAGGCGAGCGAGAAGCGGTACGCGCCCGCCCCCACCTCCTTGATCAGGCCGATGTCCTCCGGCACCCGGTGGTAGTGGTCGCAGGCAACGTCCCCGGTGTCGTCGCCGGCGATCTTGCCCGGGGTGTGGGAGAAGGTGTCCCAGATCGACGGGGCGCGGCCGTCCTCCGCCACGGCGCCCTCGATCTGGTACGCGGCGGTGGCGACGCCCCAGGTGAAGTCGGCCGGGAGGGCGCTGAGGTCGTTCACGGACTTCCTTTCCGAAGTGGTCACTTGACGGCTCCCGCCGTGAGGCCCGCGACCAGGTACCGCTGGAGCAGCAGGAATCCGGCGACGATCGGGACGCTGACGACGAGCGAGGCGGCCATGACCTGGTTCCAGTACACGTCGTTCTGGGTGGCGTAGCCCTGGAGGCCGACGGCCAGGGTGCGGGTGGTGTCGTTGGTCATGACGGACGCGAAGAGCACTTCGCCCCAGGCCGTCATGAAGGCGTACACGGCGACGGCGACGATGCCCGGCACGGCGGCCGGCACGACGACCCGGAACAGGGCGCCGAGCGGTCCGCAGCCGTCCACCAGGGCGGCCTCGTCCAGATCCTTCGGGATCGAGTCGAAGTAGCCGATGAGCATCCAGATGGAGAACGGCAGCGAGAACGTCAGATACGTCAGGATCAGTCCGCCGCGCGAGCCGTACAGCGCGATGCCGGTGCTGTTCCCGATGTTGACGAAGATGAGGAACAGCGGGAGCAGGAAGAGGATGCCGGGGAACATCTGGGTGGAGAGCACCGTGACGGTGAAGACGCGCTTGCCGCGGAACTTGTAGCGGCTCACGGCGTACGCGGAGAACACCGCGATGATCACCGAGAGGACCGTCGCCGAACCCGCGACGACCAGCGAGTTGACGAAGTACCGGGCCAGCGGGACGGTCTTCCAGATGTCGAAGTACGGCTGGACCGTCAGCCCGGACGGTATCCAGTGGAACTTGCCCGACACGTCCTGGAGCGGCTTGAGCGAACTGCTGACCATCACGTAGACGGGCAGCAGCGCGAAGGCGGCCAGGAAGGCCAGGATGACGCGGCGGGTCCAGAGGAAGGACTGCGGAGCGGCCATCGGGGACCGCCTCCCGGCCCGGGACTTCGATACCCCGGGCGCCACGGCCGACTGGGCATTGCTAGGCATCGGCGCCCTTCCTTCCGCGTGAGGTGATGATCAGGTAGCCGGCCGTCACGAGCAGCAGGAAGAGCAGCAGGAGGACGGACATGGCGGATCCGGTGCCGAAGTTCCAGGTGACGAACGACGACTGGTAGATGTGGATCGAGATCAGGTCCGCGTTCTCCGGCGCCGCCTTCCCGAACAGCACGTACGGGGTGTTGAAGTCGTTGAACGTCCACAGGAACAGGACGAGCACGAGGACCTGGTTGACCGGGCGCAGCGCCGGCAGGGTGATCTTGCGGATCTGCTGCCAGATGCCGGCGCCGTCGATCGCGGAGGCCTCGTACAGCTCGCGCGGGATGTTCTGGAGCCCCGCCATCACGATCAGGAAGGCGAACGGCCAGCCCTTCCAGACCGAGACGATGATCAGCGCGTAGATGCTGTTGTCGCCGATCAGCCAGAAGGAGGGCTGGTCGGTCAGCCCGAGCTGGTCGTGCAGCACGTGGTTGACCAGGCCGTTGTCCCGCTGGAACATGAACGCCCAGGTGATGACTGCCGCGTAGACCGGCAGAGCGTACGGCACGAGGAAGATCGCCCGGAGGAAGCCCCGGCCGCGGAAGTTCTCCTGGAGCATGATCGCCGCCGTGACCCCGAACAGCCAGGCCAGGCCGACGGCGAAGAACGTGAAGACACAGGTGACGAAGAACGAGTGGAGCAGCGCCTCGCCGATCGGGGCGTTGACGTCCACGGCGATCTTGTAGTTGTCGAAGCCGCTCCAGGGCGCTCCGCCCCAGTTGTTGATGTAGAACTGCGTGAGCTCGCGGAAGCTCATCACGATTCCGATGATCATCGGAATCACGTGGACGAGGAGTTCGAGCAGGACGGCCGGCAGGAGCAGGAGATAGGGCAGTCCGCCCTGGCGGATCCGGTCGGGGATGCGCGGCAGTCGCCTGCGCGCACCCCCGTTGCCCCGGCTCGTCACCCTGTCCGACTTTTCCGTCCGGCTCTCGGTGGTCACGGTGGCGGTCATGAGGGAGCCTTACTGCTGCATCGTCTGCTGGGCCTTTTCCAGGCGCGCCTTGACGGATTCGGTGGTCACGGGGCGTCCGGCCGCGGCGTCGGCCCACAGCTCCTTGACCGCCGTACCCACGGCCGTCTCGAACTGCGACTCGTTCGGCACCTGCGGCAGCGGGGCCGCGCTGGTGGACAGGGTGTCGCGCAGGACCTTCAGGTCCGGGGCGGAGAACGCCTCGTCGGCCTGGGCGGTCTTGACCGGCGGGATCGATCCGTAGGTCTTGTTGAGCAGCTTCTGCTCGGCGTCGCTGGTCATGAACTTCACGAACTTCTTGGCGCCGTCGATGTTCTTGGTGTTCTTGAACACCGCCATGTTGATGCCGGCGACCATGGAGTTGGTGTTCTTGCCGGTGCCCGGGGTGCCGTCCGCGACGGGGACCGGGGCCGCTCCCCAGTCCTCGGGCTTCATGCCCTGGGAGGCGAAGGTGGAAGCGGCGGCCTGCCACAGCACCATCGCGGTCTTGCCCTTGGCGAAGTCCGTCAGGGACTGGTTCTGGGCGTACTCCGCGTTGCCCGGAGCGATGATCTTGTCCTTGGCCATGAAGTCGATGTACTGCTTCACGGCCGCGACGGCGCCGTCGGAGGTGAAGGTGGCCTTGCCGGACTTGTCGAAGAAGTCCGCACCGTGCTGCTGGCCCAGGACGAAGGTCTGGTGGATGTTGTTGGAGAGGTTGGAGCCCTCGGCACCCAGCCCCCACTTGCCGCCTTTGGAGAGCTTCTTGCCGTCCGCGACCAGCTCGTCCCAGGTGGCCGGCGGCTTGCTGATGCCCGCCTCCGCGAAGCTCTTCTTGTTGTAGTAGAGGGCGTACGCGAGGGAGTACAGGGGCACCGCGGAGGGGTCCTTGCCCTCCGCTCCGGCCGAGGCCACCGCCGACTCGACGAAGCGGTCCCGGCCGCCGATCGCGTCGAAGTTCTCCTTGTTCCAGGGGAGCAGCGCGCCCGTCGCCTGGAGCGACGCCGACCAGGTGTTGCCGATGTTCAGCACGTCCGGGCCCTGACCGGACGTGGTGGCGGCGAGGATCCGGTTGAGCAGATCGGCCCAGGGCACGACCTCCAGCTTGACCTTGATGCCGGTCTGCTTCTCGAACTTCTTCAGCTCGGGGGTGAGGATCTTCTTGTCGGCCTCGATGCTGGGGCCCTGGTTGGACGCCCAGTAGGTGAGGGTCTTCGGCGAATCGTTGCTGCCGCCCGAGGCGGACGAGCCGCCTCCGCAGCCGGTGACGCCGGCGGCGATGGAGATCGCGAGGGTGACTGCTGCTGCGGCTCTGACGTTGCGCATGCGGGATGGCCCCTTTCCGGGGAGGAAGGCCGTGTTCGAGAATCGAACGGTCTTCAGGACTTAATTTATGACGTGATTTAAGAGCTGAGAGAAGGTCGCGTCAAGTCCCGCGGTCACGGTATGTTGCGGGAAGGGAAGGAGCCACATGGCTGAGCGCAACAGACGGACCGTGCGTGACCTGCGACGGGGCAACCGGGCGAGGGTATTGCAACGGTTGTATTTCGACGGCCCGCTGAGCCGCCAGGAGCTCGGTCCCGCCACCGGGCTGAGCTCGGGTTCCATCAGCAACGTTGTTACGGAACTTGACGCCGAGGGCCTCCTGGAGGAGGCCGGAGTCGTCGAGTCCGACGGCGGCCGCCCCCGCACACTGCTGCGCGTCGCACCCGCGGGCGGCCTCCTGATCGGCATCGACATCGGGGAGACCCGGATCAGGGTGGAGCTCTTCGACCTCGCCCTCACCGAACTCGCCCGTACCGAGAGGCTGCTGGCCCAGCACGGTTACGACGTCGGCCGCATCGTCGGCCACGTCCGCAGCGGGGTCGCCGATGTGCTCCGCGACGCCGGAGCCGATCCGCGCCGGCTGCTCGGCATCGGGATCGGCGTCCCGGGAATCATCGAGCGGGACGCCCCGGACGGCGCCGTCGGCGATGTGGGATCCGTCGTCCACGGCCAGACGATCGACTGGAGTGCCGTCCCCTTCGAGCAGTTGCTCCGCGCGGCCGTCCGGGTCCCGCCGGAGGTGCCGTTCTTCATCGACAACGGCGCCAAGACGCTGGGCCAGGCCGAGATGTGGTTCGGCGGCGGCCGGGGCGCGGGGGCCTCGGCCATCGCGCTCATCGGTTCCGGTGTCGGAGCCTGCGTGAACCACGGCGACCTGCTCGACGAGGACCGCAGCAGCATGGCCCTCGAATGGGGGCACACCACCGTTCAGCTGCGCGGACGCCGCTGCCGTTGCGGCTCCATCGGCTGCCTGGAGGCGTACGCGGGCGCCGAGGCGATGCGCGAGCGCTGGCACGAGGCGGGCGGCCCGCTCGCCGCCGACGCCGACGACGAGACCGCGCTAGCCGCGCTGCTGGCCGCGGCCTACCCCGGCCCCGGCGGTGAGCCCGACCCGCTGGCGGTGTCGCTCCTGGACGAGACGGCCGAATGCCTGGGCGCGGCGCTGGGAGACCTGATCAACCTCTTCCTGCCCGAACGCATCCTGCTCGGCGGCTGGGCGGGCCTGCTGATCGGACCGCACCTGCTGCCCGACATCCGCCGCTACGCACAGGAGTACGCGCTCCGGCACGCCGCGGCCCGGACCACGATCGAGATGGGCCGCCTCGGCCCCGACGCCGTCACGGTCGGCGCCGCGACGCTGCCGCTGGCCGACTTCCTCGCCAGAGGCGGCAGCCGCCCGGCCCCCGAGCCCCTGCCCAACGCCCCGGCGCCGGGGTTCAGGACCGCCGCGGACGCCGTACGCAAGCGGGAGCACCCGCAGACCGCTCCGGACGCGACGGGCTGAGGGGGCGTGAAAGGCGGCGCGGCGTGCTGCGGGGGTGGTGGCGTGGACGCCGCACGCGCCGGCGTGACGTGGGGCGGCACGGACTCCGGACGGGGCGGTGGGCCGGCGCCGTACGGGCCGCTCGCCGGCCCCGGGGTCGCCGCGGCGAGGACGACGGCAGGCCCGCGGGACGCCGCGCGGCCGGCCGGACCACGTCCCGGGGACCGCGGCCCCGGGACGCCGAGACCGTCCCGAGCGTGCGCGGCATAGCGGTTCCGGGCCTGACGGAACTCCGGATACGCCTGGTCCCGGTCCTGTCCGGCCTCCGTGACGATCCCGCGGGCCAGCCGCTCCAGCCGCCATACGCGGTGGTCCAGCGTCCTGGAGGGCCGGTACGGAGTGCGCTCGCCGGACAGCTCCTACGCCGAGTCCCGCACCACCAGGGCCGGTTCGAAGATCACGGAGGTGGCCGCCCCGTCCGGCTTCGCCAGCCGCTCGATCAGCAACCGGGCCATCTCGGCGGCCATCGCCTCGACGGGCTGCCGGATCGTGGTCAGCGGCGGGCGGCAGGCGGACGCCGCGCTGCTGTCGTCGAACCCGATCACCGCGACGTCCTCCGGCACCCGTTTCCCGTGTTCCCGCAGGACGTGGCAGGCGCCCACCGCCATCAGGTCGTTGGCCGCGAACACCGCGTCCACGTCGGGATGTTCGACCAGCAGCCGCTCCATCGCGGCCTCACCGCTCTCCTGGGTGAACTGCCCCTCCGCGATCGGGATGTACGGGTGCCCGAGCCCCGTCAGCGTGTCACGGAAACCCGCCAGCCGTTCCTGCCCGGCCGGTACGTCGAGCGGCCCGGTGATCGTCGCGATGCGGCGGCAGCCCCGGGACAGCAGATGCTCGGCCGCCAGCCGGGCGCCGTCCTGGTGGGCGAGGTCGACATAGCTGATCCGGACCGGGCGGGCCGGCCTCGCGTACAGCACCGCGGGCAGCCCCGCGTCCGTCAGCAGGCCCGGCAGCGGGTCCTCCGCGTGCGTGGACACGACCAGCGCGCCGTCGGCGCTGCCCTGGCGGAGGAAGGAGACCACGTCCTCCCGGGCCCGTGACGTCTCGGCGAACATCAGCACCGGGTGCATGCCGCGGGGGCGCAGGTAGTTGACCACCCCGGTCACCACCCGGCCGAAGAACGGGTCCGCGAACACCTGCGCGGTGAAGGCGGAACCGGTGTCGGGCTCGCCGGCCTCCGCGGCCCCGGAGCCGGCCGGGCGTGCCCCGTCCGCCGGTTCGGTCTCCACCCCGGCGCCGGAGACCACCAGCGCGATGGCGTCGGTGCGCCGGGTCACCAGCGAGCGCGCCGCGCGGTTGGGTGCGTATCCGGTGCTGGCGACCGCCCGGCGCACGGCCTCCTGGATCACCGGATCGACATTGCGTACTCCGTTGATCACCCGGGAGACGGTGGCGCGGGAGACTCCGGCCGCCCTCGCCACGTCCTCCAGGGTGGGTGTACCGGCCGAGCGCAGATCATCCGTCATGAGCGCATTTATAGCACCGACGGAGAGCGCTCTCCATCGCGGTGCGCCGCCTCCGGAACACCGGTGCCGGGCGAGGGCGCCGGCCCGGTCGCCGTCAGCGTCGCGGTGAGCGGCAGTTCGCCCGCCGAGCGGCCCGCCAGCAGCGTGAACCCGCCGGGCTCCGTCTCCCAGCCGTGCCGCTCCGCCGACCAGTGCGCCAGGGCCCGCCCGGACACCCGTACCACCGCGACCGCGCTCTCCCCAGGCCTCGCCCGGACGGCCGCGTATCCGATCAGCCGGCGCACCGGCCGCTCCACCGCGGACCCGCTCCTGGCGAGATAGACCTGGACCACTTCGCGGCCGGACCGGCGGCCCGAGTTGCGCACCCGGACCCGTACGTCGAACGGCTCCCCGGCCCTTGCTCCGGCCGGGGCGGTCAGCTCCTCGTACTCCCAGTCCGTGTAGCCCAGGCCGTGGCCGAACCAGTAGGCAGGCGCGGAGCCGGAGCGCAGCCAGGCCCGGTAGCCGATGTGCTGGCCCTCCTCGTAGCGCAGCCGCCCGTCGGGGGAGGGCCGGGTGTCGAGCACCGGTGCGTCGTCCTGGGCGGCGCCCCAGGTGGTCGGCAGCCGCCCGCCGGGCTCGGCCCGGCCGAACAGCACGTCCGCCAGCCCGCCGCCGGCCTCCTGCCCCGGGAACCAGGCGAGCAGCAGGGCGGGCACCCGGGAGTGCCAGGGAAGGGCGACCGGGCCGCCCGAGTTGACCACGACCACCGTGCGCGGATTGGCCCGCACCACGGCGCGGACGAGTGCGTCCTGGCCCTCGGGCAGGGCGAGGCTCTCGCGGTCGTGCCCCTCCGACTCGCTCTGCTCGGTGGTCCCCACGACCACCACCGCGACCTCCGCCGCCCGTGCGGCGGCCACGGCCTCGGCGAGCGCGGCGGATGCGTCCCCGGCGGGCGGGGCGGCGGCGAGGACCGTCGCGACTCCGGAACGCGGCGCGAGCGAGCGCAGCGCCACCACCTCCACCTCCTCGCCCGCCACGAGTTCGGCCCGCACGCGGTGCTCGGGCGGCGCGACATGGACCCGGGTCGGATCGTCGCTGTCCAGTGGGAAGGTCCCGGCCAGCACCTCCCGGCCGCCGACGGACAGCGAGATGTCGCCCCAGCCTCCCACCGCCCAGGTCCACACCCCGCCCACGGGCGGCCGGACCAGGGCCCGGATCTCCACGGCCGCTGCGCCCCCGACCGTGACGGAGGGCTCCACGATCCGGCCGGACAGCCGGTGCTCCGCGTGGAGTTCGGCCCCGCTCGCGTCCAGCAGCCGCACGAGTACGCCCGGTTCCCCGGACCGGGGGTCGCGCGACCAGTCCCGGCCGAGGGGGCGGGGCAGCGGCGACCGCGCCAGTCCCGGCCGGTAGGTCACCCTCGCGTCCCCGCCCAGCGCCTCCTGGATCCCCGCCAGCGGAGTCACCACGGAGTCGGGAAAAACCTCCGCGCTGCCGCCGCCCTGGATCCGTACCGCAGAGGCGTGCGGGCCGATCACCGCGACCGAGCGCAGCGCCGCCGGATCGAGCGGGAGCAGCCGCCCGTCGTTGCGGAGCAGTACCGAACCGGCGGCGACGGCGCGGCGCAGCAGCGCCCGCCTGGCGGCCGGGGCCACCGCGGGCCGCCGTACCGGTCCGGGGGAGCCGAGCGCGCCCACGCGACGCGCCAGCCGCAGCAGCCGCCGCACCTTGTCGTCGATCACCTCCGCGGGGACCAGCCCCCGCTCCACGGCGGCGAGCAGGCCGGTCGCCCAGGGACCGTCGGGTCCGGGCATCGCCAGGTCCTGCGCGGAGCGGGCGGTGTCCAGGAGGGTCCGCACGCCTCCCCAGTCGGAGACGACGGTGCCGTCGAACCCCCAGTCGCTCTTGAGCGGGTTCTCCAGCAGCGGGGACGCGGACATCGTCACGCCGTCGACCTTGTTGTACGCGGACATCACGGCCCACACCCCGGCCTCCACCGCTGCCTCGAAGGGGGCGAGATAGACCTCGTGCAGGGTCTGCTCGTCCATGCGGACGTCGACGGTCAGCCGGTCCGTCTCGGCGTCGTTGGCGACGAAGTGCTTGGCGGTGGCGGCGACCCCGCCCGACTGGATGCCCCTGATGAGCGCGGCCCCGGTCCGCCCGGTCAGCAGCGGGTCCTCGGAGAAGCATTCGAAGTGCCGCCCGCCCAGCGGCGAGCGGTGCAGGTTGAGGGTCGGGGCGAGGACCACGTCCACTCCCTTGCGGCGGGCCTCCGCGGCGAGCAGCGCGCCGAGATCCGTGAGCAGCCGCTCGTCCCAGGAGGCCGCCATCGCGGTCGGGGAGGGGAGCACGAGCGAGGTCTCGCGCTCGTCCCACGTCTCGCCGCGTACCCCGGCGGGTCCGTCGGAGAGGGTGAGGGCGCGCAGTCCGACAGCCGGTTCGGGGTGGGTGCGCCAGGTGCTCCCGCCGGTCAGCAGACGCGCCTTCTGCGTGGCGTCGAGCTTCTCCAGCAGCGGGTCGATCTCTTCGTCCGTCATGACGGCCATGTCCCTTCACCCCAGCGCTCCGGTTGCCGGAGAGCGCTCTCCCGTCGTGCCTGGGCCAGCGTCGCTGGCCGACGTCGACCGTGTCAATGGGGAACGGCTGCGCGGGGGTTGAGGCGGGTTACCGGTCGCGCTCTTGTCATCACCGGCTGTCAGCACATAAGTTGACCGCTTGCGACGTGTCCTACTGTCAGTGGGGGAGCCAAGTCATGGCCGCGAACGGACGGCACCGCAGATATCAGCCGAGCCGCATCAACCGGGTCTCGGTACTGGTCACGGCGGGCGGTGCGGGACTAGCCCTCCCGCTGATCACGGCCGCGTCGGCGGGTGCGGCATCGGGCGATGTGTGGGAGAAGGTGGCCGCTTGCGAGTCCACCGGAAACTGGCACATCAACAACGGCAACGGCTATTTCGGCGGGCTCCAGTTCACCCGGTCGACCTGGGCGGCGTACGGCGGCGCGGAGTACGCGCCACGCGCCGACCTGGCCAGCAGGGACCAGCAGATCGCCATCGCGGAGAAGGTCCTGAAGGGGCAGGGGCCGGGCGCCTGGCCGCTCTGCTCCACGCGGGCCGGGCTGGCGCGGGGCGGTGACTCTCCCGACATCAGCCCGCAGACCGAGCGGACGACCAAGGTCGCGGCGCCGAAGCGGGCGGCGGCCGAATCCAAGACCTCGACGCCCGCGAAGACCCGGACGGAGCAGCCCCCGGCGGCCGGTACGCCGGCATCGGTGCCCGGGAAGCGCGGCTCGTACACGGTGGCGAGCGGCGACTCGCTCTCCGGGATCGCGGCCGACCGCGACCTCGGCGCCTGGCAGCGGCTGTACTCGGCGAACCGCAAGGTCGTCGGTGACGACCCGGACCTGATCTTCCCCGGCCAGCGGCTGAGCCTCGACCTGGCCGGGTCCCCGAGGGCGGCCACGAAGAGCGTCCCGAAGGCCGATCCGAAGCCGGCGGCCCGGCAGGCCGCGCCGAAGCGGACGGCGCAGCCCGCACCGAAGCAGGCGCACCCGAAGCAGACGGCCAAGCCGGCACACCCCAGCCCGGTGGCGCAGCCCAAGCAGCAGGCCCGGCCCGCACCGAAGAAAACCGAGACCCACCGGACCGAGACCCACAAGAAGACTGAGACTGCCAGGAAGACCGAGGCCCACAAGAGCGGGCACACCGCGAAGCACGCCGGGATCACCGCCCCGGTCGAAGCCCGTACCGGCACCCAGTACCGGCAGGCCGGTGCCTGGTCGAGCGGATACCACACGGGCGTCGACTTCCCCGTGCCCACCGGCACCTCGGTCAAGGCGATGTCCTCCGGCACGGTCGTCACGGCCGGCTGGGGAGGGGCGTACGGCTACCAGATCGTCATCCGGCACAGCGACGGCAAGTACAGCCAGTACGGGCACCTGTCGGCGCTCCACGTACGCGCCGGACAGCGGGTCGGCGAGGGCCAGCGCATCGCCCGGTCCGGCGCCACCGGCAACGTGACCGGTCCCCACCTGCACTTCGAGGTCCGCACCGGCCCCGAGTACGGCTCCGACATCGACCCGCTGGCCTACCTCAGGGCGGGCGGCGTCAAGATCTGAACGGTCCCGCCCCGAGCGGCGTCATCGGCCGTCACGGCTGTGGCGCCGGCAGCGGCGGGCGAGGCGGTGGACCCGGCGGGCGATCCGCCGCGTCCCGCGCCCGCGGTGTGCGGACCGTACCCGGCCTGTACCGAGCGGCGCTCCGGCGGCGGAATCCGTACAGGAAGCGACAGCCGGCCGGGGAACGCTTCCGGGGTCGGGGGTCCCGGCTCCGCGGGTTCGGAAAACGCCGACGCGGCCGCCGGTGCCCCGGCCGGCCGCCCTGTCTCGCCCGCCGGGTCCGGAGTGCCGGCGGGCCCGCCGAAATCCCCTGGCTCCGCGCCGGGCCCCGCTAGGGCCGGAGACGCGTCCGGGCCGGGCGGCGCGGGGGCGTCCGGAGCCCCGTCCGCGCTCTGCCCGGCCTTCCGCGCCCCGCCGTCCGCCGCCTCCTGGGCCCGTCGGCGCTCCGCGCCCATCCGTTCCGTGGTGAGCAGGATCAGCCCGCCGGCCGCGACGACCCCGCAGGCGAGGGCGAGCATGGCGCCCGCGGTGCCGTGCCGGAACGACTCACCGAACAGCGTGAGGCCGACGACCGCCGCGACGACCGGGTTCACCACGGTGACCGTGGCGAGCGGGGCGGTCAGACCCGCGCCCCGGTACGCGGCCTGCGACAGCAGCAGCCCGGTGGCGGCGAGGGCCGCGATCACCAGCAGGGCGGGCAGGCCGGTCCGCACCGAGCCCGAGGTCCACTCCATGGCCACGGTCTTCGTGAACACCGAGGCGATACCGAACGCCACACCCGCTGCGGCGGCCAGCACCACGCTCCGCATCACCGGCCGGCGCATCGCCTTCGAGACCAGGACGAGCGCCGCCACCGCGCCGAACGTCACCGTGCCGAGCATCAGCTGCTGCGGGCCGTCCAGGGTGTGGGCGTCGGAGCTTCCGGTGAGGGCGAGCAGGCCCGCCAGCCCGACGGTCGCCATGACCGCGCCGCGCCAGGCCGTCGCCCCGGCCCTGCGGTGGACGAAGAGGGCGGCCATCGGCAGGGCGAAGACGATGGTCAGGGCGCCCAGCGGCTGCACCAGGCTGAGCGGACCGTAGGCCAGCGCCACCACGTGCAGAAGCGCTCCCACGCCGTTCAGCACGACCGCGGCCCACCAGACCCGGTTGCGCAGCGGAGCGAGCGAGCGGCCGTCGGAGGCCGTGGCGACGCGCTCCTGGACGATCGCGCCGGCCGCGTAGGCGACCGCGGAGACCAGTGACAGCAGCACGGACAGCGCGAGGGAACTCATGTACACCACGATGGCCCTTCAAAGCCGCCGCGTCGTCGTCCCTGAGACGGCGATCCGGCGTACTGCTTTGGTAGTACGGCAGTGGTTACGGTGTCCTCCTCCCGACGGTAGTCCCCCCTGCCGCCGACGTCAGAACGATCATCCCGTACGGATACGGTGGACCGCGAGCCGTGGCACTCCTGGTGTCCGCGGCGTCACGACAGGTGGCCGGGGAAGCGGAGGGCGACAGCACGATGGACGAGCCGCGAGCGGCCTCGGTGGGCGTGTTCTTCGCGCTCGGGACGGTCCCGTCACCGGACGGCGGACACCGCGCGCTGGCCCGCCTGTACGAGGGGGACACCGCGCCGCTCACCTCCCGGATCGACACCGTCGCCGAGCGGCTCGGCACGGCAGAGCGCCGGGTGGCCGCCTCCGTCGCGCAGCTGGGCCTGGCCGCACGGCTGTGGTCCTGCGCGCTGGGCCCGGCGGCACTCTCGGGCCGCTTCCCCGACCTGCGGGCGGAGAACCTCCACTGGGACCCGGACCGGCCGGCGCCCGAGGACCTCTGGACGGACTCCGCCGAGCCGCTGCCGGGCACCGCGGCCCGGATCAGGGACGTCGTCCAGTACGGCCATCTCGAACCGCTCGCCGCGGCGATCCGCCGCGACACGCCCGTCTCGTCCCGCCTCCTGCGGGGCAACGCCGGATCCGCCTTGGCCGGAACCGTGCGCCAGCTGACCGGCTGGGCGCGTACGCACGGCAGACCGGATGTCGCCGCCCGCGCCAGAGCCCTGGCGGCCGAGCTCTTCGACCACCACGGGCTGCGCGACACCGGCGCCCCGCACGGCCCCGGGTTCCGCCGGACCACCTGCTGCCTCTACTACCGCGTTCCGGGCGGCGGCCTGTGCGGTGACTGCGTCTTCGACAGCGCGCCCGGAGCGGCGGGGCGCGCATAGACCGTGTTCCGCGTGGCGGTTCGCCGGTTCGCCGCCTCGCCGGTTCTGCCGGGGCGGGCGGAGCGGCTGCCGGCGGGGTGCGGTCATCCGGCCGCCGGCCGGTGGTCCTGTCCGTTGCCGTGCCCCGGGGGCGCTTCCCGGGCTGCCGAGTCCCTGGTCGCGGTCGTGCCGAAGGGCGGCGCGGCGGGGGCGCGTCCTGCCCCGTGCCACGCCGATGTGCCGCTGGTTCTCCCGGTGTTGCTCCCTCCCGAGAGTCGGATGTCATGCACCTGGACAGGGCCGCATCGGTCGTGCTGTCATGCCAACTGCCATTCCTTCCAACGTTGTACATCCTGTTGCAACGAGCCGCCACCCTTCCTCGCAAGGAGGATCCGTGCGCATCAGAAAGAAGCTTGCCCTGCTGCTCGCCGCCGTCGTCGGGGCCGCGGGACTGTCCGCCGTACCCGCCGCCTCCGCGGCGGACCAGGACCCCCGGAGCCCGGCCGACGTGCAGGGGCTCAAGGGGGAGTACTACACCCAGTCCGCCCCGGGAGCCTTCGACTTCGGTGAGCTGAAGGCCACCGGATTCGACCCCGCCATCGACTTCCAGAGCCTGGAGTCGCGGCTGACCTCGGCCACCGGGCAGGCCGACGACGCCAGCATCCGGTGGACCGGGAAGATCGTGCCGGAGAAGTCCGGCGCCCACACCTTCGCCATGATCGGGGACAACGGCTTCCGTCTCTGGATCGACGGCAAACCGGTCATCGACCACTGGGTCGACGACTGGGAGAAGGAACAGACCTCGGAGCCGGTCGAGTTGACCGCGGGCAAGGCCTACGACTTCAAGGTCGAGTACTTCGAGCACGAGGGCGGCTCGAACCTCCACCTCAAGTGGACCGAGCCCGGCGGCACGAAGGTACCGGTGCCGCAGTCCGCCTTCCGGCTGCCCGACGACTTCGCGTACGACGGGGCGATCGCCGCCACCGTGCTCGCGGACGGCCGCACCCTCAAGCTGGACTTCGCGCAGAAGCTCGGGAAGCTCCCGGCCGGACTGGTGAACCACCTCGACGCCGTGATCGGCGGCGCCGAGTGGCCGCTCGGCGCGGTCAGGGCCGACCCGAAGGACCCGCGCAGCCTGACCGTCGCCCTCAAGGAGCCGGTCGTCGGCAACAAGGCCGGCAACGCCACCGGTCTGGCCGACATCCGCTACGACGGCGACGGCGCACTGGCCGGAGAGGACGGCAAGCGGGTCGGCGCCTTCTGGTCCAGCGGGCCGAACCGCTCCACGCACGAGCTGAGCACGAAGTGGGCCGACGAGGTGGGGCCGAAGAACGCGCTCCCCGAGTACCCGCGCCCCCAGCTCACCCGTGACAACTGGCAGAACCTCAACGGCTCCTGGGAGTTCGCCGCGGCGAAGGCCGGGGAGCGGCCCCCGGTGGGCAGGAAGCTCGGCGAGAGGATCCTCGTCCCGTACCCGGTCGAATCCCAGCTCTCCGGGATCGAACGGCACGAGGACCGCATGTGGTACCGCCGTACCTTCACCGTGCCCAAGAACTGGAAGGTCGGCTCGGGCAAGCGGCTCCAGCTCAACTTCGGCGCGGTCGACTGGCAGGCCGAGGTGTACGTCAACGGGCACCAGGTCACCGAACACAAGGGCGGCTACGACAAGTTCAGCGCCGATGTGACCGACGCGCTCAAGCCCGGCCGCACCCAGGAGCTGATCGTCGGCGTCTACGACCCGACCGACGCCGCGGACGGCGAGAACCCGCCGATGGGCAAGCAGCGCCTCGACCCCAGCGGCATCTGGTACACCCCGTCCTCCGGCATCTGGCAGACCGTCTGGATGGAGCCGGTCGCCGCCGACCACGCGGACTCGCTGAAGATCACCCCGGACGTCCCGGGCAGGAGCGTCGCCGTCGAGGTGCGCGGCGTACGCGACGGTGTCCCCGTCACCGCGACCGCGTACGACGGCAGGCGCAAGGTCGGCACGGCCACCGGGCGGACCGGATCGGCCCTGAAGGTGCGGATCCCGGACCCGCACCTGTGGTCCGCCGACGATCCGCACCTCTACCAGCTCAGGGTCACCGTCGGCTCCGACCGGGTCGGCAGCTACTTCGGGATGCGGTCCATCGCCGTCGAGAAGGTGAACGGCACCCCGCGCACCGTGCTGAACGGCAAGCCGGTCTTCCTGATGGCCACCCTCGACCAGGGGTTCTGGCCGGACGGGCTGCACACCGCGCCCACCGACGAGGCACTCGCGTACGACCTGAGGATGCACAAGGCGATGGGCTTCAACTCGGTGCGCAAGCACATCAAGGTGGAGCCCGACCGCTGGTTCTACTGGGCGGACAAGCTGGGCCTGATGGTCTGGCAGGACATGCCGGCGATGAACACCGTCAACCCGTCGGCCGCCGCCCGCACCGAGTACGAGCACGAGATGAAGGAGATGATCGACGAACACTCCAGCCACCCGTCCGTCGTCATGTGGGTCACCTTCAACGAGGGCTGGGGCCAGTACGACGAGGCCCGCATCGCCGACCAGGCCAAGTCCTGGGACCCGACGCGCCTGGTCAACAGCATGTCCGGGATCAACCTGGGCGTCGACGGCGGCACCGGTGACATCATCGACGAGCACGGCTACCCGAGTCCGGCGCTGCCGAAGCCGGACGGCCGGCGCGCCCTGATCAGCGGCGAGTACGGCGGACTGGGTCTGGCGGTCCCGGGCCACGCCTGGGCCGTGCAGCAGTCGTACATCGCCGTCGACCCGGCCACCTACACGGACGACTACCTCGCCAAGCTCGACGAGGTGCACGCGCTCGCCTGCAAGGGCGGCAACGGCGCCGTGTACACGCAGATCTCCGACGTGGAAGGCGAGTTGAACGGTCTGCTCACCTATGACCGCAGGATCGTCAAACCCGATGTGAAGCGGGTGCACGACGCCCAGCAGGCGCTGATCCACGACGCCTCGCAGCCCACCGTGGCGGGGTGCCCCGCCGGCTGATCCGTACGGCCCGCTCCGGTCCGGCCCTCGCGGGCGGGCCGGACCGGGCCCGTCCGCCCTCTTGACGGGGGCTGACGGGGAACCAAGAATGATCGCGCTCTGACAACGTTGTCCGAAGGAGTATGCCCATGCACCGGACCCCACGGCCGAGACTGCGCGGCCCCGCGGCCGCACTCGCGGCCGCAGCCCTCCTGGGCGGTGTCCTCACCACGGGGGCCACGGCCGCGGCCGAGGCCGCGCCGCGCAACGACGGCCGGCTGACCGATCTGGTCAACCCGTTCATCGGCACCCAGAACGAGGGCAACACCTACCCCGGCGCCTCCGTGCCCTTCGGCATGGTGCAGCTCTCTCCGGACACCGGCCACAACACCGGATACGACTACGGCGAGAACCACATCCGCGGCTTCTCCGCCGTCCATCTCTCCGGCGTCGGCTGCGGACTCGGCGGCGATCTGCCGACCCTGCCCACCACCGGCGACGTCACCGAGACCGACTACGCGACGTACGCGGCGGAGTTCAGCCACGACGACGAGAAGGCGAGCCCCGGCTACTACAAGGTCGGGCTCAAGACCGGCATCGACGCCGAGCTGACCGCCACTCGGCGCACCGGCGTCCAGCGCTACACCTTCCCGGCCACCGACAAGGCCAACGTGCTGCTCAACGCGGGCCAGTCGCTGCACAGGACCCTCTCGTCCGAGGTCGAGATCCTGGACCGCCGCACCGTGCGCACCGCGATCACCGGCAGCGGCTTCTGCCAGGACACCAAGCCGTACACGGTCTACACCGTCACCCACTTCGACCGGCCGTTCACCACCTCCGGCACCTGGAAGGGCGACACCGTCACCGAGGGCTCGAAGAAGTCCTCCGCCACCGACGCGCGCAACGGCGCCTGGCTCCGCTTCGACACCAGCAAGGACCGGACCGTCGAGGCCACCACCGCCCTGAGCTACGTCGACGCCAAGGGCGCGGCCCTCAACCTCCGCGCCGAGGGCGGGCGCGGCTTCGACCGCGTCGAGCGCGCCGCGCAGCGCGACTGGGAGGACCGCCTCGAAGGCGTGAAGGCCCAGGGCGGCAGCGACGAGCTGCGCCGCACCTTCTACTCCTCCCTCTACCGGTCCTTCCTCGCGCCCAACATCGGCAGCGACGTGGACGGCCGCTACACCGGCTGGGACCAGAAGAAGCACCGCGCCGTCGATGCCCACGGGGCCTTCACCTACTACCAGAACTGGTCACTCTGGGACACCTACCGCACCCAGGCCCAGCTCCTCTCGCTGCTCGCCCCGCGCGAGTCGCGTGACATGGCGGTATCGGTCCTGCGGATCGACGCGGAGAGCGGCTGGCTGCCCAAGTGGGGCTACGGCACGGTCGAGACGAATATCATGACCGGCGACCCGGTCACCCCCTTCCTCACCAACGCCTACCAGCAGGGACTGCTGAAGGGCTACGAGGAGCAGGCGTACCGCGCCCTCAAGAAGAACGCGGACGGTGTGCCGCCCGCGGACTCCGCCCCGGTCGGCCGGGAGGCCAACGCCGAGTACCTCAAGGACGGCTTCGCCCCGTACGTCAAGGGCCGTGAGCACGCCAAGCCCGGCGATTCCGACTACGACCACGGCGCCTCCGCCACCCTGGAGTACGCCCTGTCCGACGGGACGCTCGCCGAGATGGCGCGTGACCTCGGCCACAAGGCCGACGCCGCCCGGTACGACGCCCGCGCGCAGAACTACCGGAGGATCTTCGACCCGTCGACCGGCTTCTTCCGCGCCCGCGACGCCGCCGGAGCCTTCACCGGACCGGCCGACCCGGCCGAGAGCGAGGGCTTCCACGAGGGCACGTCCTGGCAGTACCAGTGGATGGTGCCGCAGGACATCCCCGGCATGGTCGACCTGATCGGCGGCAAGGACGCCGCCAACCGGCGGCTCGACTCCTTCTTCGCGTACGACGAGCTGCTGGCCGACCCCGCGAAGACCGCCCGTGAGGTCTGGGTCAACGGCCCGTACGCGTACTACAACGCCGACAAGTACAACCCGCAGAACGAGCCCGACCTCATCGCCCCGTACACCTATCTCTCCACCGGCCAGCCGTGGAAGACGACCGATGTGGTCCACGCGGCCCTGACGCTCTTCACCAACGGCCCCACCGGGATGACGGGCAATGACGACCTGGGCACCATGTCCGCGTGGATGGTGCTGTCCTCGATCGGGGTCTTCCCGGTCCAGCCCGGCACCGACACCTGGGGCCTGTCCACGCCCGCGTTCGAGCGCGTCGACATCAAGCTCGACCGCCGGTACTACCCGCGCGGCTCGCTCACGGTGAGCGCCCCGGGCGCCTCGGAGACCGAGCGCTACATCCAGTCGGCCCGACTCGACGGTGCGAAGCAGTCACGCACCTACCTGACCACGGACGACATCCGCTCGGCCCGCTCGCTCTCCTTCACGGTGGGCGACGCGCCCTCGGCCTGGGGCACCTCGCCCGGGGACGCTCCGCCCCCGCTCGGCTGACCGGCCGATCCGCGGCAACGCCGGGCGCCCTTCCCCCGTGGTCCGGGGGAAGGGCGCCCGGCGTTCGGGGTTCAGTGGGGGAGCGGGGGGCCGATCGCCTCGGTGACGGTCGCGAAGACCGGCAGCGCGCTGTCGAGGCTCAGCACCCCGATGAGCCGCTCCATGAACGGGGACGGCTCCGCGAGCCGCAGCCGGGGACCCAGCAGGGTCTGGCCCCGGAGCAGCACGTTGACCGTCGTCGAGTCCGCGAAATTCACGTCCGAGAGATCGACGACGACGGGGCCTTCGCCGCTCGCGGCCGCGTTCTCCAGGGCCGCGCCGAGCAGGGCGACGTTGTCGATGTCGAGATCGCCGGTCACGGCGAGCACCAGCGCTCCGCGGTCCTCACGTGGGACGATTCTCATGGCTCTGCCGGCACTGGGGGATGGGAGCACGGTCACCTCATGACGCACTGGATGGCGGGGAGAACCCTGGTTGACGAGGACGGTCCGGTGCATGTCCGTCCCTGCTCACGGTGGGTGAAGGCCAACGATAGAAGCAATAGTTGCCAGTTGACAACATTCTCCGTGAGGTAACAATCTGTACTTGAATGATCAATGGGCGGATCCCCTCCGGGAGCGCCTCGGAAACGCGGAAGCAGGGGCTCGATGAAGCTAGTACCGCGTCGGCCGGAGTCAGGCGCTGTCCGCGACGTCGTCAGGGAGCCGGTCTCCGGTGAGCCGCTGCGCCGCGGCCGAACGGAAGGCGGCCAGCCCTCCGGCGAGGGCCGCCACGTCGGAGGGCTGCATCCGCTCCAGCACGGCCGCGAGCTCACGCGTGCGGATGGCCCGGTACTCCTCCAGCAGGGCGTGGCCCCGCCCGGTCAGCCGCAGCTCGACCTCACGGCGGCTCGTCTGGCTCGGGTCCCGCTGGACGAGGCCCATGGCCTCCATCCGGTCGCAGAGCCGGCTCACCGACGGAGCCCGCGAGCCGAGCGCCTCACCGAGCGAGCGGAGGTTGCTGCCCTCCTGCTTCTCGATGACGAGGAGGGCCCGCAGCTGCGAAGGCGACACCGTGCCCGGAGGAGCGGCCTCCTGGCCTCGGCCCCAGAGCACCTCCAGCAGTTCCGATGCGGCACACACGTCCTCGGACACCCGCTCAAGGCGGTGAGGAGGATCGGTACGGTGGCGCATCCATCCACTCTTTCATCCGGCACACCCTCCTGTCAGCCCGGCCCGGGCCCCACAACCCGAAGAGGAATGAGCGCAAGACCGTGAACGTCCGTACCGAAATCGAGAGAGCCGTACGCGCGGCCGCACCGCACGCCCTGGTCGAGACGGTGCGCGAGGCGCTCGCCGCGGCGTACGACGCCCGGTCCGTGGAACTGCTGCTGGCGGACTACGGAATGACGGTGCTCAAGCCGGTCGGCTCCCCGCCGGGGCGTGAACGCGTCCTGTCGATGCACAACAGCCCGCAGGGCCGGGCCTTCGGCAGCCAGCTCCCGCACGAGCAGCCGGCGGACCGCGGCGGCGCCGTCGACCACCACTTTCCGGTCACCGTACGGGGCGAGCGCCTCGGCATCCTCACCGTCCGGCTCCCGGCGGGCGGCTCCACCCCGCGGACCATGGACGAGCTGGCCCAGGTGGCCGACCTGCTGGGCCACGAGATCATCGTCGCCGAACGGGACACCGACCTGTACCAGGCCGCCCGCCGTATCGCCCGGCTCACCCTGGCCGCCGAGATGCAGTGGCAGCTGCTCCCCGCCCGCGCGTTCACCGCGGCCGAGTACGCCATCGGTGCCCAGCTGGAGCCGGCCTACGCCATCCACGGCGACAACTTCGACTGGGCCGCGGACGGCGACCAGCTGACCGTCTCCGTGACCAACGGCATGGGCGAGGGCATCCAGGCCTCCCTGCTCACCAACCTCGCCGTGAACGCCCTGCGCAACGCCAGAAGGGCCGGCATCGGCATCGCGGACCAGGCCGCACTCGCCGACCAGGCGCTCTACGACCAGCACCGCGGCGCCGCCCATGTGTCGACCCTGCTGCTCCGCTTCGACCTCGCCACCGGAACGGTCGGCGCGGTGGACGCGGGCTCCCCGCAGCTGTGGCGGCTGCGCGGCAGGAAGGTCGCCCGCATAGAACTGGACGCGCAGCTGCCGCTCGGCATGTTCGAGGAGTCGCGGTACGACGTCCAGTACCTCCAGCTGGTCCCGGGCGACCGGCTGCTGCTCGTCAGCGACGGGGTGTACGACACCGTCTCGCCGCTCGGTGAGGCCTATGTCGAGCGGGGCCTCGCCAGGGCGGTCCTCGCGACGCGGCTGCTGCCCGCCGCCTCGGTGCCGGGCGCCGTGCTGCGCGAACTCGCGGACTACCGCCAATCGGACCCGCTCGACGACGCGCTGGTCGTCTGCGTCGACTGGTTCGGCAGACCCAACGGCGACGGCTGACCCCCACGCGGGCCCGTGGAACACCGGAGCCGGGAACCGCCGGGGCGGCCCGGAATCAGCTGCTGAGTGTGAACTCGGCTCGGATGCGCTTGCCGACGGGGACCCGCTCGGCCGTCAGCCGGTCGCACAGGGCCACCACGATCTCCATGCCGTGACCGCCCAGCCGGCTCGGGTCGGGGGAGTAGAAGACCGGGAGCGCGCTGCTGCTGTCGTACACGGTGACGCTGATCCGCTCCGCCGTGCCCTCCAGCTCCAGCAGATAGGGGCCGTGGCTGTAGCGGTCGGCGTTGGTGACCAGTTCGCTCACGGCCAGCATCAGGTCGTTGCGGGTGTGGGTGCCGAGCACGGCCATCCACTCGGAGACGAGCCGCGCGAGAAAACGGTCGGCCAGCGCCCGCGCCAGAGAGATGCACCCGGGCTCGCCGTCGAACACCTCGGCGGCGTGCAGTGCCTCCGAGGGCGGACGGCTCATCGGGGAGTCGTCCGGCCCGGAGATGGCCTGTTCGTTCATGTGCTCCAGCCAGGGCGCGGCGGCGAGACCGTGAGGGCCTCTCTTCTCGCTGCTCGTTTACCCCGGCCGGAAGATCCCACTCCCGGCCGGTGCCAGCAGATTCTACGCACGTCCGGGAAGCCGGACCACGGTCACGAAGAACTCGTCGATCTGGCGGACCGCCGCGATGAACTGATCGAGGTCGACCGGCTTCGTGACGTAGGCGTTGGCGTGCAGTTTGTAGCTGCGCAGGATGTCCTCCTCCGCGGAGGACGTCGTCAGCACGACCACGGGAATGAGGGAGAGCTCCGGGTCCTGCTTGATCTGCTCCAGTACCTGGCGACCGTCGTACTTGGGCAGGTTCAGGTCGAGCAGGATCAGATCGGGGCGCGGGGCCCCGCCGTGCTCGCCGCGGCGGTAGAGGAAGTCGAGCGCCTCCTGTCCGTCGCGGACCACGTGGAGGGTGTTGCGGATCTTGTTGTCCTCGAACGCCTCACGCGTCATCAGCTCGTCACCGGGATCGTCCTCGACGAGCAGGACCTCAATGGGCTTTGCGGGATGGGTCACGCGGTATCTCCGGGGATCTCGGCGGGTGGGGCGGCCTCGTCGGCCGGGGAGGTGTCGTCCTCGACAGGCAGGCTGAAGTGGACGCGGGTGCCCTGGCGGGGCTCGGGATCGAGCCAGATGCGGCCGCCGTGGAACTCGATGATCTTGCGGCAGAGGGCCAGTCCGATCCCGGTGCCGTCGTACTCGTCACGGGCGTGCAGACGCTGGAAGATCACGAAGACCTTCTCGGCGAACTCGGGGGCGATCCCGATCCCGTTGTCCGTCACGGTGAAGTGCCAGACGTCGTCCTCCCGGACGCAGCCGACCGTGATCACGCACGGCTCGTCCGGGCGCCGGAACTTCACCGCGTTCCCGATCAGGTTCTGCCAGATCATGGCGAGGGTCGTGCCGTCGCCGTTCACCTCGGGCAGCGCGTCCTCGCGCACGACCGTGGTTCCGGACTCCTCGATGACCAGCGCCAGATTGGCGAGCGCCCGGTCCAGCGAGCGGTCGAGGTCGACGCTGCTCCAGCTGTCGTGGACCCGGCCCACCCGGGAGAAGGTCAGCAGGTCGTTGATGAGCACCTGCATGCGCTTGGCACCGTCGACCGCGAAGTCGATGTACTGCTTGCCGCGTTTGTCCAGTTCCGTCCCGTAACGCTTCTCCAGGAGCTGGCAGAAGGACGCGACCTTCCGCAGCGGCTCCTGGAGATCGTGCGAGGCGACGTACGCGAACTGCTCCAGCTCCGAGTTGGAACGGCGGAGCTCCTCAGTCTGCTGGGCCAGCAGCTCCTCCCGCCCCTGGGCGGCGTCGAGCTCGTCGACCAGCCGGCACCGCATGTCCTCGACGGCGGCCGCCACCGCCCTCACGTCGGACGGGCCGCGCACCTCGATACGGCGGCGGAAGGCGCCGGACTGTACGTGCCGGGAGGCCTCGGCCAGCGCGTGGAGCGGACGGCCCACCACCCGGTGCAGCAGCAGGCTGAGGGCGATGACGCACAACACGAAGCAGGCCACGAGCGCGATCAGCGTCCGGTCGCGGGTGTCGCGTGCGTCGTTGAGCTGGGCACGGGCGTGGTCGCGGGCGGTGTCGAGATGCGACTGCTGCGTCGCGTAGAGCCGCCGCAGTGTGTCGAAGGCCGTCTTGCTCTCGGCGGTTCTGGCGGAGGACCGGTTCTCCCGGCCGTCCCGGCGGACGGTGGCGATCAGCGGTTCGGCGTGCTTCTCGCGCCACTGCGCGGCGGCCGCGGCGATCCGGTCCAGATCACCGGCGTACGGCTCGGCGCCGCCCATCGCGGAACGGACCCGGGCCAGCCGGAGCTGTTCGTCGCGCTTGCCCGTCGCGTAGGGCTGGAGGAAGGCGGGGTCGCCGCTGAGGGCGTAGCCCCTGACCCCGGTCTCCTGGTCCAGCAGCGAGTTCTGCAGCTGGAAGGAGGCGGAGCGGGCGGGCTGGATACGGTCCACCAGTTCGGTGGTCCGGTCGGATATCCGGGCCAGCACGAGTCCGCCGACGACCAGGCAGCCGCACACGACCACGACGAAGCAGACCAGGATCAGATGGACCCAGTTCTGGACCGACAGCCGTGCCAGCCGCCCTGGCCGCAGCGGGGTGTCCGCCGGTGAATCACTGGTCATGAGGTGTCCTGTTCCAGGCTAGATGAAGCACGGCCACGTCATCGGCGAGGCCGCCGTGGGGAGCCGCCGCGTCGGCGGCTCCGTCGACCAGTGCGTCGATGAACGGACGGGCCGGCAGCGTGGCCCGGTTCCGGGCCATCGCCAGCAGTCCGTCCTCGCCCAGCCGGGAGTCGGGGCCGGTGCGCCCCTCGAACAGGCCGTCACTGAAGAGTACGAGACGGGCGCCGGGCGCCAGCGCCAGGTCGGTGGAGATCCACTGACCGTGACCGGGCAGCAGTCCGAGCGCGATGCCGCCCTCGGGCTCCACCCACTCGATTTCCGTGCCCTGGCGCAGCAGCAGCCCGGGGTGTCCCGCCCGGACGATCCGTACGTGGTCCCCGCCGGGCGGGAAGACGAGCGAGGTGACGGTCGCGAAGACGTGCGGGTCGGACCGCTCCGCGACCAGGATCTCCTCAAGCAGGGCTATCTGTTCCAGCTGGTCGGTGCGGCACAGCACAGCCGTGCGCCAGGCCACCCGGAGGCACACCCCCAGCGCGGCCTCCGCCGCGCCGTGCCCCGACACATCGCCGATCACGGCGTGCACCGTGCCGTCGGACGTCTGGACCACGTCGTAGAAGTCACCGCTGAGCAGACCGTGGGCGCGGCCGGGCTCGTAGCGGGCGACCGCCTCGAAGCTGTCGTCGTTCAGGAGCGGTACGGGCAGCAGCCCGCGTTCCAGCCGGGCGTTCTCCTGGGCCATCTGCTGGTTGGCGCGCAGGGCCGACGCCGCCCGTTCGACCTGCTTGCGCTGGAGGGCGTAGCGGACGGCGCGGGACAGGGCCTGCGGGTCGAGCCGTCCCTTGACCAGGTAGTCCTGCGCACCGGTGGCCACCGCGTCCAGTCCGGCCTCGGCCTCGGCCAGTCCGGTCAGCACCACGATCGCGGCGTCCGGAGTGCTCTCCACGATCTGGGTGACGGCGCTCAGCCCGTGCACATCGGGAAGGTGCAGGTCGAGCAGGACGCAGACGGGTGTCCGGTGCCCGCGCAGAAACGTCAGGGCCTCGGTCAGCGTCTTGCACCAGGTGAGCGCGGAGTCCAGCTCGCCGTCGGCGAGCATCTCCTCGACGAGGAGGGCGTCGCCCGCATCGTCCTCCACCAGCAGAATGGCTGCATCGACGTCCCAGACTGAGGTCCGGCCGCCCGGCAGCGCTCCGGCCTGCAGCGGGAGCACCGCGCTGACCGGATGCCGCGCGTGGGAGCCAGTACGCGTCTCAGCCACGCCTCACCCTCTCGTTGTGATCGAGCGGGCCGCCCGCCGTCGCCAGGAAGCATATGTGAATGACGCCCGCCCAAGTGCGGGCGGGCGTCATTCGACTGCTGTGTGAGCCGCTACGGGCGTTGCCGGTACCGGACGCTCTCAGAATTCGGACGTCACGCCTCGACGGACATCCCGGCACGCAACTGCTTGACGATGCGGGCCAGCAGCCGAGACACGTGCATCTGCGAGACGCCGAGCTCGGCACCGATCTGGGACTGCGTCATCTCCTGGCCGAAGCGCATCCGCACGATGCTGCGCTCGCGCTCGTCGAGCTGTTCCAGCAGCGGCGCCAGCGTGTGGAGGTTCTCGACGGTCTCCATCCCGGGGTCGGCCTCACCGATCATCTCGGCGAACGACCGCTGGTCGCTCCCGCCGTCGGTCTCGGCCGAGGGGGAGTCCAGGGACCCCGCCGAATAGCCGTTGGCCGCGACGAGGCCCTCGATGATCTCTTCCTCGGGCAGATCGAGGAGCTCGGCCAGCTCCTTGACCGTCGGATCGCGGTCGAGCTTCGCCGAGAGCTCCTCCTTCGCCTTCGCCAGGTCGACCCGCAGCTCCTGGAGCCGCCGCGGCACGTGTACCGCCCAGGTCGTGTCCCGGAAGAAGCGCTTGATCTCCCCGACGATGTAGGGGACCGCGAAAGTGGCGAATTCGACATCACGAGAGAGGTCGAACCGGTCGATCGCCTTGATCAGCCCGATGGTCCCCACCTGGATGATGTCCTCGGCGTCGTCGCCACCGCGGTTGCGGAACCGTGAGGCGGCGTACCGCACCAGTGAGAGATTCATCTCGATGAGGGTGTTGCGTGCGTACTGGTACTCGTGAGTGCCCTCTTCGAGGACCTGGAGCCGGTCGAGGAACAGCTTCGACAGGGCGCGGGCGTCCTTCGGAGCCACCTTCCCGGTGTCCTCGATCCACGGCAGCTCCGAGGTGCCGGGCTCCGAACGGATGCCGGTCTGCTCCGAGAACGTGCGGGTAGTACCAAGCACTGCGCCGGTCTGCCCCGTCGTGGCTGCCATGTTGTCGCCCCTCCTGCTAGCCAAGTGCGTCAGACCTCGTGTGCCCCGCATCAGCGAGGTCATGCCGAATGGATGCGATTTTTTTTCGCTGACGTGGCCGCGAAGGACATGTGCGGCGTTATGCCCATGTTTGTCGCAGTGCTGGTTGGATCCGGGATGTTGGCGGCCCGCATTCGCGGGCACTGTCTTGTATCCGATGCAGGGAGATGCCATGGCGAACAGCGATTCCAAGAGCCCGGCTACGGCCACTGTCACGACCAGGATTCCGGCCAGACTCGACAGACTCCCCTGGTCGGGGTGGCACTGGATGATCGTGATCGGGCTGGGGACGGTCTGGATCCTGGACGGCCTGGAGGTCACGGTCGTCGGCAACATCGCGAGCCGGCTCTCCGAGGACGGCAGCGGTCTGCCCATCAGCGCCGGCCAGGTCACCGGGATCGCCGCGGCGATGTACGTGGCGGGGGCGTGTTCGGGTGCGCTGGTCTTCGGGTGGCTCACCGACCGCTACGGCAGGAAGAAGCTCTTCCTGATCACGCTCGCCGTCTACCTCCTGGCGACGGCGCTCACCGCGGTCTCCTTCTCGGTCTGGTGGTTCTTCCTCTTCCGGTTCCTCACCGGCTTCGGGATCGGAGGGGAGTACGCGGCGATCAACTCGGCCATCGACGAACTCATTCCGAGCAAGTACCGGGGACGCGTCGACCTCATCATCAACGGCAGCTTCTGGCTCGGTGCGGTGGCCGGCTCGCTGCTCTCCGTGCTCGCCCTGAACACGTCCATCTTCCCGAAGGACGTCGGCTGGCGCCTCACCTTCGCCCTGGGGGTCGTCCTCGGGCTCGTCATCCTCCTCGTGCGCCGCCACGTGCCGGAGAGCCCCCGCTGGATGTTCATCCACGGCCGGGACGAGGAAGCGGAGAAGCTCGTCGCCGAGGTGGAACGTGAGGTGGAGTCACAGACGGGACGGACGCTCCCGGAGGCCGGGACAGCCATCACCGTCGAGCAGCGGGGCGGGATCGGCTTCGGGCTGATCGCCAGGACCGTCTTCCGGTCCTACCCGAAACGGGCCGTGCTGGGCTTCTCGCTCTTCATCGGGCAGGCGTTCCTCTACAACGCCGTCACGTTCGGCTTCGGCTCGATCCTCGTCACGTTCTTCGACGTGTCGAGCGGCGCCACCGGCTACTACTTCGCGGTCATCGCCTCCTGCAACTTCCTCGGGCCGCTCCTGCTCAGCCGGTTCTTCGACACCGTCGGCCGCAAACCCATGATCGCCGGGACGTACATCCTGTCCGGCGTCCTGCTCCTGGTCACCGCGTGGTTCTTCAACAGCGGGTGGCTCTCGGCAGTCACCATGACCGCCTGCTGGTGCGTCGTGCTCTTCTTCGCCTCCGCCGGTGCCAGCTCCGCCTACCTGACCGTCAGCGAGATCTTCCCGATGGAGACCCGCGCGATGGCGATCGCCTTCTTCTACGCCATCGGCACCGCCGCCGGCGGAATCTCCGGACCCCTCGTCTTCGCCGACCTCACGGCGAGCGGCGTGGTCGCCGACACCGCGCTGGCCTTCTGTATCGGGGCCGTGCTCATGATCGCGGCCGGGCTGGTGGCCTGCTTCTTCGCCGTGGCGGCGGAAGGCCGGTCCCTGGAGGACATCGCCGCACCGCTGAGCACCCGGAAGGACGCGGGCGGAAGCGGGACGCGGCCCTCGGCCGCGCCCTCGGGTGAATCCGGCTGACGTACTCGAATGGAGCAGCCGCCGGAGCATGGCAAACTTGGCGGGGGCGTTCGGCCCGCAGTGCGGCGGCTCCACGCAGAAGCCCGCGGCCGGACCTTCAGTCCCGTGGACGCGAGTCCTCGTGAGTCCGGCTCGGCGGCGCGCCACGGTCGCCGGGAGAATCCGGCGGCACAAGCAACAGAGGAACGGCAATGACGGTGACAGACGACGGCCCCGAGCTCGGTACCGAGGAGCTCGTGACCGGTGCCGGGGAGTTCGGTCCCGGCATCGACCCGCAGCGGCTGGCCGTCTGCCTGAGCGTGCTCGACGAGCTGGACGCCATCGAGGTCGACCACCCGGACGCCATCGCGGTGCGCCGCGCCACCGCCGGTATCTACCGGACCGTGAAGCAGCGCCGCCGTCAGGAGCGCCGGGCCGCCAAGACCGCGCACGACAAGGCCGTCACCGAGGCCACCGCGACCGGTTCGGCGGAGCGCATCGACGACGAGACCCAGGGCGTCCTGCCGTCCTCCTCCGCCGCCGCGGAGATCGCGGGCGTCCTCCAGCGCCCCAGGTCCTGCTACATCTGCAAGACGCGGTACGTCGAGGTCGACGCGTTCTACCACCAGCTCTGCCAGCCGTGCGCCCGGGAGAACCGCTCCCGCCGTGACGCGCGCACCGACCTGACCGGCCGCCGGGCGCTGCTCACCGGCGGCCGCGCCAAGATCGGTATGTACATCGCGCTGCGCCTGCTGCGGGACGGCGCGCACACCACGATCACCACCCGCTTCCCCAACGACGCGATCCGCCGCTTCAAGGCGATGGAGGACAGCGACGAGTGGATCCACCGGCTGAAGATCGTCGGCATCGATCTCCGCGACCCCGCCCAGGTCGTCGCGCTGGCCGAGTCCGTCGCCGCGGCGGGCCCGCTGGACATCCTGATCAACAACGCCGCCCAGACGGTGCGCCGCTCACCGCAGGCGTACAGCGAACTGCTCGGTGCCGAGTCGGCCCCGCTGCCCGCGGGTGAACTCCCCGCCGCCGAGGTGATCGGCACCTTCGGCAGCGGCAGCGTCGACCGCGTCGCCGCGCTGCCCGCCGCCCGCAAGGACGGGCTGAGCGCGCAGGACGTCACCGATCTCGCGCTGGTCACCGGATCCGCCTCGCCGGAACGGATCGCCGCCGGAACCGCCATCGACGCGGGCGGCCTGGTCCCCGACCTGCACCACAGCAACAGCTGGATCCAGACAGTCGACGAGGTCGAGCCGATCGAGCTGCTGGAGGTCCAGCTCTGCAACTCGACCGCGCCGTTCATCCTGATCAGCCGGCTCCGCCCGGCCATGGCCGCGACGGCGTCGGCCCACTCCTACGTGGTCAACGTCTCAGCGATGGAGGGGGTGTTCGGCCGCGGCTACAAGGGGGCGGGGCACCCGCACACCAACATGGCCAAGGCCGCGCTGAACATGCTCACCCGCACCAGCGCCCAGGAGATGTTCGAGAAGGACGGCATCCTGATGACCGCCGTCGACACCGGCTGGATCACCGACGAGCGGCCGCACCCGGACAAGATGCGGCTGGCGGAGGAGGGCTTCCACGCCCCGCTCGACCTGGTCGACGGCGCCGCTCGCGTCTACGACCCGATCGTGCGCGGTGAGGCGGGCGAGGCGCTGTACGGCTGCTTCCTCAAGGACTACGCTCCGGCGAACTGGTAGCGGCCGGGGGCAGCGTCCCCGCACGGAGTCGCGGACCCGGCCCGGGAAGTCTCCCGGGCCGGGTCTTTTCCGTGCCCGGTGGCCGAAAGTGACCCAGGGCACACGTTCCATCGAGCGTAGCGGCGCTCATTTGGTTACTCTGAGGGGAACGGACGCCACCGAGGGATCCACGAAGATTCCCCGGCCGTCCTGGGACAGGCTTGTCAACCAGGCCGCCGTCCCGCCCTGTACCGGCGCCACCGCGACCGAAGCTGATCCTTCCCCCGCCCCGGCGGGCGGTCGACGTGCCGGCATAGGAGCCGGAGCGTCGGCGACGCCCGGGGTTACGCGACACAAAGGAGTGCGCGGTGACGACACCGGAACTGACGAAGTACGAGAAGCGACCGGCCGAGCGGTCCGGAGAGCGGGCCCGCAGGCCCGAGAAGCTCCGGAACATCGAGGTCTGGGCCAGGTCCGCACCGATCCGGCTGGCCGGCTACGAGGACGACCTCGCCGAGCCGCACATCCTGCCCGGCATCGACTGAGCGTCGCACCACGGAGCTCCGGCCCGCCCCGTGAACGGGGTGCGGGCCGGAGCTCTGTGGTGCGACGGGCGCCCCGTTCAGAAGGCCGCGCGGGCCACGGCGGCCCCGGCGAACGAGAGGCCGACGCCCGCGCCCACGGTCAGCAGCAGATAGCCCGCCGCCAGGATGAGCCGGCGGGCGGAGTTCAGGGTCAGCAGTTCGTAGGAGAACGTCGACCAGGTCGACAGAGCCCCGCAGAACCCGGTGGCGAGCAGCAGATCGAGCCGGGCGCCCAGCTCCCCGCCGGCCACCGCCTCCGCGACGAAGCCGAGGAACAGGGCGGCGCCGGCGTTGGCGGCGAAGGTGCCCCACGGGAAGGCGCTGTGCAGGCGGAACTTCGCGTCGACCCCGAGGTAGTAGCGCAGCGGTGCGCCCACGAGTCCGCCGGCGATGACGAGCAGCCAGTCGGTCATGACGCGCCGTTCTCCGTGACGTAGGAACGCCCGAAGGCGAAGTGGGTGGCGAACGCGCCCGCCGTCACGGCGGACAGCGCGGCCACCACGGTCAGCACCAGGCAGCCGGCCGCGTAACCGGGCTGGTGGTTCTCGAACAGCTGCCGGACGTTGTCCGTGTAGTGCGAGAACGAGGTGAACCCGCCGAGCACTCCGGTGCCGAGCAGCGGACTGATCAGCCGGGGCGCGCCGGGGAAGCGCAGCTTCAGGGTGACCATCAGAACGCCCATCAGGAAACAGCCGACCGTGTTGATCAGCAGAAGCGTCCATGGGAAGGCCGTCGCACCGGTGGGCCAGAGGCGTTCGGCGCCGTACCGGGCGACGGCTCCGGCGGCGCCGCCGACCGCGACGGCGGCCACCACCGACAGCTGCACCCCCGGGTGATGGTCGGGGTGGCTGCGCAGGTGCAGCCTCATCCTGGGTGACATTCCGCGAATCTATGGAGCGGGCGGGTCCGTCCGGGGCGTAGCGCGCCAGTCCGGCCGAGTCCGTACCCGGGTGGGTCAACCGGAGGCTTCGTAGCGCGATTATCTGATCATTCTGTGACTTGATGGCATATGTAGGGATACGCTCCCGGTCCGTCCGACCGGAGGGCCTCCTCGTCGTCGAGCCGCTGGAGTCTGCCTTGCCCCTCGCCGAGCCGGAAATCGTCCGGCGGCTGGAGAGCCGTCAGCCGTCCGCGTACGTGTTGGCCTCCCTGCGGGGGTTCGGGCAGGTCGATCTCCAGGCCGGGCTCCTGACCGGTGTGGCGATCCTCGTCGCGCTGTGGGTGTCCGGCTGGCAGAACGGTCTCTACGCCACGCTCGGCACCCTGATCGCCACCGCGACCGCCTACGCCCTCGCTGTCGACCGGTCCGGGATCGCGCTCGGACTCCAGGGGTACGCGGGCTGCCTCACGGGCATCGCCCTCGTCTCCTCGCTGGGCAACCATCTCGCCACCTACGTGCTGACCGTTGTCGGCGCCGTCATCTCCACGGTCCTGATGGCCACCCTGGGCACCTTCCTCACGCCCTACGGGCTCACCCCGCTCACCGCGCCCTTCTGTCTGGTCTCCGGGGTGATGGTGGTGGGCGCTCCCTCGTTCTCACGGGTCTGGCACGGCAACCCGGCCTCGGTGGCCAGCACCACCACCGGCGATACCGGGTGGACCTGGACCGCCCTGTGGCACGCGTTCTTCAACAACATCTCGCAGGTCTTCCTGATCGACAGCTGGTACGTCGGGCTGATCATGCTCGTCGGCCTCGCCCTGGCCGGCCTGCGCGTCGTGCTCTACGCGTCGGCCGGCAGCGTGGTCGGCATCGTCGCCGCGTGGGTGCTGGGCGCGCCGACGGCCCTGATCGCCAACGGCATCTACGGATACAACGCGGTGCTCGTGGCCATCGCCCTCGGTGCGGTGTTCATGGCGAACACCGCCTGGACCGCGGCGTACGCCCTGTTCGGCGCGGCCGTCAGCACCGGGCTCACGGCGTCCCTGACGTCCTTTTTCAAGCCCTTCGGCGGCCACACCTTCACCTGGCCGTTCATTCTCACGACCTGGGCACTGCTGGCCGCCGTGCCGCTGCTGCCCCGGCTCCGCCGGAGCGGCTGACCGCCCCGGCCGGTCCCCGCGCCCCAAGCCCGTACAACCCGAGGAAGGTACTGACGATGAACCTCGCCCCTCGCGAGATCGACAAGCTGCTGGTGTACGTGGTGGCCGACCTGGCCCGCAAACGCCAGGAACGCGGCCTCAAGCTCAACTACAGCGAGTCGGTCGCGCTGATCACAGAGGCGATCCTCGAAGCCGCGCGTGACGGCAGGAGCGTCGCGGACTGCATGGAGCTGGGCCGCCATGTCGTGGGCGAGCGGGACACCATGCCCGGCGTACGGGAGATGCTCGGCCTGCTCCAGGTCGAGGCGTCCTTCGTGGACGGTACGAAGCTGGTGTCCTGCCACGACCCGATCGGGGGCTGACCCCGGTGGCCGAGCGCTGCGCCGTCATCGCCGTGTGCGGCCACGAAGCCGGTTACGGGCGTGCGCTGGAGGGACTCGTGGACCCCGGGGTGAGCGTCGTGCCGAGCGGGCGCGAGCTGTTCCGGAGCATCTCCGCGCACCGGCGCCGGGGTCAGGATGCCGCGGTCGTCCCGATGACGCTCGGCCGGGACCCCGAGCTCGTCGCGGACACCGCCCGGACCCTGCGATCCGTTGCCGGCGGCGACCGGGCGGCCACCGTGCTCACCGAGCCCTTCGGCACCGCACAGCACCTCGTCGGCTGGCTGCGCGCGGCGGCGGGACGGGTGCCGGGGGACTCCGCCCTGCTGGTCACGGCCCCGTCCGGCGATCCGTTCGAGGACGCGGAGCTGTACCGGATCGCCGCGCTCGTCCGCCGCTACGGGCGGCATGCCCTCGTCGAGGTGGCGTTCACCGGCGGGGACCCGGACCCGGCCGAGGGCGTCCGGCGCTGCCGGCTGCTCGGCGCGGAGCACGTGACGCTGCTTCCGGGCGGGTTCGCACCGCCCGAGGTGCCCGGGCCCGCCGGCCGGGCCGGGCCGGTGGTGGACAGCGCCGGCCCCCTCGTCTCCGCGTCCGCGCTGCGACGGGTGCTGGCCGAGCGGGTGGCGGACGCCCTGCGGCGCCGTCACGAGCACGGCGACGACGGGATCGCGGCCGGGCTGACCGCGGCAGACAACCACGGCCACTCCCACACCCACCCACCGGGCGAGGGACACGACCACGGCCACGGCCATGGACACGGTTCAGGGCACCACCACCCTCACGGTCCGGGCCATCCGCACCCGCACCCGCACCCATCCGCCGATGGAGCGGGCCAAGTCATCAGGAGCATCGCATGACGTTCCGTCAGAAGTACCTCTACGGCAAGGACCCCATCGAGATCAACGCGGGCCGCCGCACGCTGAAGGCCACCGTGAGCAACACGGGCGACCGAGCGGTGCAGATCGGCTCGCACTACCACTTCTTCGAGGTCAACTCGGCGCTGTCGTTCGACCGCGAGGAGACGCTCGGCATGCACCTCAACATCCCCGCCGGCACCTCGGTGCGCTTCGAGCCCGGCGGTTCGCGCGAGGTCGAGCTGTGCGCGTACGGAGGGACCGGCCGGCTGATCGGCTTCAGCGGGCTGCTCAACGGCAGCCTCGCCTCCCACCCCGCCCGGGTCGAAGCCGTCCGCAAGGCCATCGAGCAGGGCTTCCAGGGCGCGCAGAACACCGCCGCCAGGAGCACCGGGGCAGGCAGAACCGTCTCGAAGCGCGCGGCCAAGCCCGTCGCCAAGCCCACCGCCAAGCCCGTCGCCAAGCCCACCGCCAAGCCCGTCGCCAAGCCCACCGCCAAGCGCGCGGCCAAGCCCACCGCCAAGCCCGCCAAAGCCGCCAAGGAAAAGAAGAAGGGTTCGCGCTGATGCCCATCCTGCCCCGCAAGCAGTACACCGACATGTTCGGCCCGACGGTCGGAGACCGTTTCCACCTGGCCGACACCAACCTCGTCGTCGAGGTCGAGAAGGACTACAGCGAGGGTCAGTACGGCGACGAGGTCCTCTACGGCGGCGGCAAGACCATGCGGGACGGCATGGCCTCCGATCCGCAGATCACCGCTGCCCAGGGCGCCCTCGACACCGTCATCACCAACGTCGTGGTCATCGATCCGATGGTCGGGGTGGTCAAGTGCGACATCGGCATCAAGGACGGCTTCATCGTCGGCATCGGCAAGTCCGGCAATCCGCAGACCCAGAACAACGTCGATCCGAACCTGGTCATCGGCGCGGGCACCGAGGCCATCGCGGGGGAGCACCTCATCGCCACCGCGGGCGCCATCGACACCCACGTCCACCTGATCGCCCCGCAACAGGCCGAACAGGCGCTCACCAACGGCATCACCACCCTCATCGGTGGCGGCACCGGGCCGACGGACGGCACCAACGGCACCACCTGTACCCCCGGCCCGTTCAACATCGCCAGGTTCCTCCAGGCGGCCGAGGGCTTCCCGGTCAACCTCGGCATCATGGGCAAGGGCAACGGCAGCCTGCCGGAAGCGCTCAACGAGCAGATCGTGGCGGGCGCCTGCGGCCTCAAGGTGCACGAGGACTGGGGCGCCACCCCGGCCGTCATCGACAACGCCCTGAACGTCGCGGACGCGCACGACGTCCAGGTCTCCATCCACACCGACAGCCTGAACGAGAGCGGCTTCTTCGAGGACACCCGCTCCGCGATCGACGGCCGGGCCATCCACACCTTCCACAGCGAGGGCGCGGGCGGCGGCCACGCACCCGACATCATGCGGGTCGCGGGCGAGCCGAACATCCTGCCGTCCTCCACCAACCCGACCCTGCCCTACACCAAGAACTCGGTGGACGAGCTCCTGGACATGGTCATGGTCTGCCACCACCTCAGCCACGACATCCCCGAGGACGTGTCCTTCGCGGACAGCCGGGTGCGGGCCGAGACGATCGCCGCCGAGTCCGTACTGCACGACCTCGGTGTGATCAGCATGTTCTCCTCCGACTCCCAGGCCATGGGCCGGGTCGGGGAGTCCGTCACCCGGGCCTTCCAGACCGCCCACCACTGCAAGGACAAGCTCGGCAGGATGGAGGGCGACTCGGCGCGCAACGACAACCAGCGGGTGCTGCGCTACCTCGCCAAGGTCACCATCAACCCGGCCATCGCCTCCGGCATCGCCGAGCACGTCGGATCGATCGAGAAGGGCAAGATCGCCGACATCGTGCTGTGGCCCATCCACTCCTTCGCTGCCAAGCCGAAGATGGTGATCAAGGGCGGCATCGTCTCCTGGGCCCAGATGGGCGACCCCAACGCCTCCCTGCCCACCCCGCAGCCGGTCATCTACCGGCCGATGTTCGGCCAGTACGGCAAGGCGCTGCAGGCCACCCACGTCACCTTCATGTCCCAGGCGGGCATCGCCGCCGGCGTCCCCGCCGAACTCGGCCTGGAACGCACGGTCCTGCCGGTCCGGCGCACCCGCACCATCGGCAAGCACAACATGGTCCGCAACGACGCCCTGCCGGACATCCAGGTCGACCCGGAGACGTTCAAGGTCACGCTCAACGGCAAGGTCGCCACCATCGACCCGGCCGAGACGCTGCCCCTCAACCACCTGTACTTCCTGGTCTAGGGCCGATGTACCGCAACGAGGGCGACAGCGCGGGCGAACCCCCGCCCGCCATGATCGCGGCCGCCACCGGCCTCGGGCCGCTGCTGGTCAGCCTCCAGCTGACCGACTCGGCCTTCCCGAGCGGCTTCTACACGCTGTCGCACAGCCTGGAGGGCTTCGCCCAGGCCGGCGCCGTCGACGCCGCGACCGTGCCGCACCTGCTCCACGATCTGCTGCTGCACGGCGTCGGCCCCGCCGACGCCACGGCGCTCGCCCTCGCCCACCGCGCCACCGCGGCGGGCGACCCGGCGGCAGCGGTCCGGATCGACGAGCACCTCTTCGCGACCAAGCTGGGACGCGAGATGCGCCAGGCCGCCACCCGGACCGGACGGCAGCTGCTGGACCTCGGGCAGGAGGTCTTCGACCGCCCGGAGATCAGCGACTACTTCGGCCGTGTGGTGCGCCGGGAGGCCCCCGGTACCCAGGCGGTCGCCGCGGGCGTCATCTACGCCGCGACCGGGGTCCCGGTCCGGCAGGCCGTCGCCGCCGACCTGTTCGCCTTCTGCGTCAGCTTCGCGGGCGCGGCCCTGCGCCTCAGGCTGACCGACCACCGCTCGGCGCAGACGCTCCTGCGGGGCGCCGGGCCCGTCATCGAGGAGGCCGTCGAGGCGGCGCTGCGGCGCGAACTCGACGACGTGGGCGCCACCCTCTTCGCCTCGGACATCATGTCGGGCCGTCATGAGCGCGCCGAGGCCCGGCTCTTCGCCAGCTGAAACCAACCCCGTCACACACAGGGAGCACCATGGACGACAACGTACTGCGGGTCGGCATCGGCGGACCGGTCGGATCCGGCAAGACGGCGCTCATCGAGGCGCTGGTGCCGATGCTGATCGAGCGCGGGCACCGTCCCGCCGTTATCACCAACGACATCTACACCCAGGAGGACGCCCAGCACGTCCGCCGCACCCTGGCCGGTGTGCTGGAACCGGAACGGGTCGTCGGCGTCGAGACGGGCGCCTGCCCGCACACCGCCGTACGCGACGACCCCACGATGAACCTGGCGGCCGGCGCCGAGATGCTGGAGCGCTTCCCGGACACCGACACGCTGCTCTACGAGTCCGGCGGCGACAACCTCACGCTGACCTTCAGCCCGGCCCTCGTGGACCTCTTCCTCTTCGTGCTGGACACCGCGGAGGGCGAGAAGATGCCCCGTAAGCGCGGCCCCGGCATCACCGAGTGCGATCTGCTCGTCATCAACAAGATCGATATCGCCCAGTACGTGCGCACGGACATCAACGTCATGGAGTCCGACGCCCACCGGGTCCGGGACAACCGCCCCGTCGTCCTCACCGACTGCCTGACCGGCGTCGGCATCGACGACATCGCGGTCTACCTCGAATCGCGCCGCAAGGTGCTGATCTGAGATGACGCTCGCCCCGCACCGGCCACCGGCCGACCGGCTGGCCGAGGAGTACTACGCCGCGGTCCGGATCCCGCCGGACGTGGCGGCCCTGGCCTCCGTGCCCGACACGCTCGCGCCCGGATCCCCGGCCAAGGTCGGCATCCTCGACCTGGCCTTCGCCGTGCGGGGCGGGCGCACCGAACTCGTCGAGCGCTACCAGAAGACACCGCTGCAGATCATGCGGCCGCTGTGGATCGACCCCGCGCTGCCCGGCATGAGCTACGTCTACCTGATGGCGACCGGCGGCGGCTACGCGCAGGCCGACCGCTACCGGACGGACTTCCGCTGCGGCCCGGACACCCAGGTCCACCTGACCACCCAGGCCGCCACCAAGGTCTTCCGGATGGAGCACGACTACGCGAGCCAGCGGGTGCACCTGACGGCGGAGGCCGGGAGCTACGTCGAGTACCTGCCGGACCCGGTGATCCCGTTCAAGGACGCGCGCTTCTACCAGCGCACCGAGGTCACGGTGGCGAGCGGCGCCACCGTGGTCGTCGGCGACACCCTCACCGCCGGACGGCTCGCCCGGGGGGAACGCCACGCCTACCGGGTGCTCGCCACCGACCTGCGCATCAGCAGGCCCGACGGCACCCTGCTCGCCCTCGACACCCTGCGCCTGGCCCCCGGTCCGAACGGCGCGGGAGTCCTCGGTCCGGGGGTGTTCGCCGGCCACGACCACGTCGCCTCGCTCTTCGTGGTGACCGAGCGCGCCCCCGCCGCCGAAGTGGCCGACGCCCTGCACGGGGCGCTGGCACCGCTCGGCGTCCTGTACGGGGTGAGCGTCCTGCCCCGGGACTGCGGCGCCTGGGTGCGGCTGCTGGACGACAGCCCGATCCGGGTCGCCGCGGCGCACCAGGCCGTCTGGCAGTCCGTGCGCCGGCTGCTCACCGGCCATCCGGCCCCCGACCTGCGCAAACCGTAGCGCCCGTCCCGGTCCTGCCCGCCCCCACGAAACCGACGAGGTACCCGCCGATGAACACCGCTCCCGCGCCGATGCCACCCGCGTACGACTCCGGGGACACCGCCTGGCTGCTCGCCTCCACCGCCATGGTGCTGCTGATGACGCCCGGTCTCGCGTTCTTCTACGGCGGCATGGTGCGCACCAAGCACGTGCTGATGATGATCAAGATGAGCTTCGCCGCGCTCGCGTTCGGCACCCTCGTCTGGTGGGCCATCGGGTACACCCTCGCCTTCGGCCCCGATGTCGGAGGCGCCGGAGTCATCGGGAACCTCGACCACGTGTTCATGCACGACATCGGCCTGACGACACTGACCGGGGCGATCCCCACCTACGTCTACAGCACCTTCCAGATGGGCTTCGCCATCATCACGGTGGCGCTGATCAGCGGTTCGATCGCGGACCGCGCGACGATGCGGGGCTGGCTGGTCTTCGTCGTGCTGTGGCTGCTCATCGTCTACATCCCCATCGCGCACTGGGTGTTCGACACGGACGGCTGGATCGTCAGGCACCTCGGCGCCCTCGACTTCGCCGGCGGTCTCCCGGTGGAGCTCAACTCCGGTGTGGCGGGTCTGGCCGTCGCGCTCGTCCTGCGGGCGCCGCGCGACTTCGCCCGCCGCGAGGAGCGCCCCAACAACATTCCGCTTGTGGTCATCGGGGTCGGGCTGCTGTGGTTCGGCTGGTTCGGCTTCAACTCCGGCTCCGCGCTGAGCGACCAGGGCACCGCGGCCGCGGCCTTCATCAACACCCAGCTCGGCGCGGCGGGTGCGATGGTCACATGGCCGCTGGTGGAGAAGTGGCGCACCGGCCGGGTCACCACGATGGGGGTCGTCTCGTCCGCCGTCGCGGGCATGGTCGCCATCACCCCGGCCTGCGGTGAGATCAACACGCTGGGCGCGGTCATCACCGGCCTCGTGGTCGGCGCGGTCTGCGCGTTCGCGATCACCCTGAAGTTCCGCTTCAACGTGGACGACACGCTCGACGTGGTGGGTGTGCACGGGGTCGGCGGTCTGATCGGCCTGATCATGGTGGGCCTGTTCGCCACCGCGCGCATCAGCGGCAAGAAGGGGCTCTTCTACGGGGGCGGCTGGGGTCTGCTGGGCAAGCAGCTCGTCGCGATCGTCGCGGTGATCGCCTTCTCCTTCATCCTGACCTGGCTCATCGCCAAGGCCGTGGACCTGACCGTCGGCTTCCGCGCCAAGGAGGAGTACGACCGGGTGCCCGGCGAGGAGCAGGAGCGGGCGTACGACTTCCAGACCGCGGAGCGCCTCGGCGCGCTGGTCTCCAGCAAGCCGGTGAACAGCGACGACGAACTCGTCAAGCAGATCAGCACCCTGCTGCGGGCCCGCGAGCAGGGGAAGTAGCCGACGGGAGAGGGGGCGGACCCCGGATGCCCGGACCGCCCCGTCTCGTCCGCCGAGTCATCCGATGGATGTGGGAGAGAAGTTTCGTTCTGTCTGGAAGATTGCATTGACAGGTTCACGTCCTGCTTCAATCATCGGACGTCATGACCGAACTTCCCAGGCGCCACGTACTCGGAATGACGGCAGGGGCGGCAGTCGGCGCCGCCCTGCTCACCCCCGCCACCGCCGAAGCGGCCCCGCGAACCGGGACCGCGCCCGAGACCCGGCACGGAGGTGACTGGGGGGCCGTGCCCCCGGCCGTCCCCGTCCCCCTCGACGACTGGTTCGACAACGACGGCATCGACACCGCGGAGGACCGGGGCGGCAGCTTCGACGGCTCCGGCTACACCTTCCCCGGCGAGGAACTCCCGGCAGGCGAACGGGAGATAGCCGGTACCCTCTTCCGCTTCCCGGCCGCCGGGGCCGGGGCGAAGAACAATGTCGTCGCCCTCGGACAGCGCGTCGGCCTCCCGCCGGGCCGCTACCTCTGCGGCCTCTTCCTCACCGCGTGCAGCTACGGAGCCGCCTCAGGCAGGGCGACGGTGCACTACGCCGACGGCACCACGTCCGAACCGGCCCTCGCCGGACCCGACTGGTATGCCGGCAGCGGCGATCTGACCTCCGCCTACCGCTACGGCCCCGACGGCGCGAAGGACCCCCACCCGGTCTCCATCGCCGTTTCCGAGATCCCGTTCGACCCGGCGAGACAGGCCGTCGCGGTGACGCTCCCCACCACGCAGCCGGCTGAGGAGAACAAGCCCTCCCTGCACGTCTTCGCGCTCTCCCTCCAGCCGGCCGCCGAGGGACGGGCACTGGCCGTACGGGACGCGCACTCCACCACCGCGCTGCTGGACGACGGCGCCCAGAGCGTCGAGGCCACCGTCGTCAACGCGGGCACCGTGGGCATCCTCGCCGCCGACGGACTCAGCCTCTCGGTCGACGTACCCGGCGCACGCACCGTCGCACCCGCCCGCATCACCCGCCTCGCCCCCGGTGACCAGGCCCGCGTCCGCATCGGCATCCGCAACAGACCGGGCACCGCCGCCGGGACCGCCCGCGACGGCAGCGTCGTCGCACGCGGCCGGGGGCAGCGGGCGGCGACGGTCCGGCGCTCGCTCACCCTCGGCGTCCCCGACTACACGCCCACGGACGCGTCCCTCTCCACCCACCAGGCGCCGTACTGGTACCAGGACGCGAAGTTCGGGATCTTCATCCACTGGGGCGTCTACTCCGTCCCGGCCTGGGCCCCGGTCGGCACGCAGTACGCCGAGTGGTACTGGAACCAGATGCAGGACCCGGGCAACCCCGTCTACGCCCACCACCGCGACACCTACGGCGAGTCCTTCGCCTACGACGACTTCATCCCCCGGTTCCGCGCCGAGCACTTCGACCCGCGCGCCTGGGTGGAGCTGTTCCGGGACGCCGGCGCGCAGTACCACGTCCTCACCTCGAAACACCATGAGGGCTTCGCGCTCTGGGACACCAAGCTCTCCGACCGCAACTCGGTGAAGATGGGCCCCAAACGCGATGTGGTCAGGGAACTCTTCGACGCCTCACGGCGCTACGCCCCCGAACTCCACCGGGGGCTGTACTTCTCCATGCCCGAGTGGTTCAACCCGGACCACCCGTGGATGGGCCACGCCCCGCGCAATCCGTACACCCTGGAGCCCGTCCCGTACACCGGCCACACGCCGGGCAGGGACTACGTCACCGGGTTCCAGGGCCCGCAGATGCTGGAGCTGGTCGACGGGTACGACCCCGAGATCATCTGGTGCGACATCGGCGGCGACAACGACAGCCACCGGGTGCTCGCCGAGTACTTCAACCACGCCAAGAACCGGGCCCGGCCGATCGACGTGACGGTCAACGACCGCTCCGGAATCGGTCCCCACGACTTCACCACGCCCGAGTACACGACGTACGACCGGATCGTCACCGCCAAGTGGGAGTCCAGCCGGGGCCTCGACCCGTACAGCTACGGCTACAACGCGCAGACCCCGGACGAGAAGTACATGACGGCCGAGGAGATCGTGCACTCGCTCGTCGACATCGTCTCCAAGAACGGCAACTTCCTGCTCGACATCGGTCCGAAGGCCGACGGCACCATCCCCGACATCATGCAGCGCAGGCTGCGCGAGACGGGGCAGTGGCTCAGGACCAACGGGGAGGCGGTCTACGGCACCACGTACTGGTCGCGGATGCCGCAGCTGGGCGAGGACCTGCGGTTCACGATCCGGCCGGACCGGGCGTTCTACATCCACTCGCTGGTCCGGCCCGGCGCGACCCTGACGGTCCAGGCGCCGGTGCCGGTGCGCGGCGGCGACCGGATCACGCTGCTCGGGTACGACCGGCCGCTGAGCTGGCGCACCACCGGTGACTCGCTGGTGATCGACGTACCGGCGGCGGCCCGCAGGACCGGCGAGCACGCCTGGGTGTTCAAGGTCGGCTGGAAGGGCTGACCGGTCCGGGGCGCGGCACCGGGCGCATGAACTCCCGTACGTGGGTGCGGTGCCACCACTGCCCGGTGGTCCGCAGTTCGCGCCAGGTCGTGTACCGGTAGCGGTACACCCTGGCGCGGACGTGCTCCGGCGGCACATCCGGGAACGGGTTGTGCCGCAGCAGCCGCAGCGTGTCCCGGTCGTTCTCCAGCAGGCGCTGGACGAACGGCCCGAACCAGGGGCGGGCATAGGCGGGCGAGAGCGCGGCGAACCACATCATCCAGTCGAGCCGCAGGTGGTACGGGGCGAACTGGCGCGGCAGCCGCCGCGGATCGCCGGGCTTCCCCCGGAATCCGTACTCCTGCCAGACCGTGTCAGGACCCACGGTCCGCTCGGCCGTCCCCTCCACCACCACCTCAAGCCGGACCCGGCTGATGCTGCCGAACGCGCCGTAGGTGTTGACCAGGTGCAGCGGGTCGAAGGAGCGGTTCATCACCTGGCGGCGCGAGACCAGATTGCGGGCCGGACGGTAACTGAGGAACAGGACCAGGGCGGTGACGGCGATGACCACCACCTCGTACCAGAGGGGCGCGGCGGACTGCGCGGGCGGCTCGGCCACCGGGGACCAGTCGACGGCCGACAGGGCGAGCACGATCGTCAGCCAGTTGAGCCAGGCGAAGTTCCCCGACAGCACCAGCCACAGCTGGGTGAGGATCATCAGCCCGGCCGCCGCGCCTGCCACCGGCTGCGGGGTGAACAGCAGCACCGGGACCAGCAGTTGGGTCACATGGTTGGCCGCCGCCTCGGCCCGGTGCAGCGGCCGGGGCAGATGGTGGAAGAACCAGCTCAGCGGTCCGGGCATCGGCTGGGTCTCGTGGTGGAAGTACAGACACGTCAGCCCGCGCCAGCACGCGTCGCCGCGGATCTTGATCATCCCGGCCCCGAACTCGACCCGGAACAGCACCCAGCGCAGCAGCCACAGCACCAGCACCGGCGGTGCGGTGTGTCCGTTGCCGAGGAAGGCGGCGAGGAAGCCGGTCTCCAGCAGCAGCGACTCCCAGCCGAAGCCGTACCAGACGTCCCCGACCTGGACGATCGACAGGTACAGCGCCCAGGGCAGGGCCCACAGCAGCATCGCCGCCCACAGCGGCAGCCGGGCGTCCACGCCCGCGATCAGGGCGACGGAGAGCGCGCAGCCGGTCCAGGCGACCAGCGCGAAGAACCGGTCGGAGTAGTGGAGGCGGAAGAGCCCGGGGGCGGTGCGCCAGCCGGTGCGCCGCAGCAGCGCGGGGGCGGGCAGCATGCCGCGTTCACCGGTCAGCGCCCGGAACTGGAGCGCGGCGGTGAGGAAGGCGGTCAGATAGATGACGGCGAGCGCCCGCTGAAAGATCAGCCGGCTGAGCCAGTACCCGTCTGCGGTGAACCACTCCATCGCCCCCAGTATCGGCCCCGCGGGGCCTTCCGGCGTGTCAGTCCGGCTGCTGGCGCGTCCGTGTGACGATCCGGCGCAGGGTGCGGCCGAGCCTGCGCGCGTACCAGCGCTGGGCCACCGGTACGAGCGGACCGGCGAGCCGGGCGTACCAGCGGGCCGGGCGGCTGAACGCCATCACGGTGAACGACACCGTCCCGTCGTCGGCCAGGTCGACCACGAAGGACTCCTCACCGCACTCGGGGTGCCGGGCCAGCGTTCCGTAGGCGAATCCGATGCGCCGAGTCCCGTATTCGGTCCAGACGACCCGGCAGGGCGCGGAGAACCGGACCGGGCCGATGCCGAGGGACACCCGAACGGCCCCGCCGGGCTCGGCGCGTGGTGCCGAAGCCTCGACCCCGGCGCCGGAGGCCCGGTGCATACGGAACCCGGTGACGGCGGCACCGGCGGCCTCGAAGTCCGCGCGCCCGTGGCCGACCCGGCTCCGGTGGTGGAGGTGGTGGTAACCGTCGGGAAGCGGGCCGAGCCGGGTGGCGCCCGCCTCGGGGTAGGTCAGTGTGCTCATGCGATGCGTCCTTCGTGGTCGGTGCGGTCGCGGAGCCGCTTCCAGGCGAGCATCGAGCAGAGCGCGAAGCCCAGCGCGTTGCCCACGCCGTGGGTGGCGGCCATCCAGGTCAGGGTGGGGTGGGGCAGTCCGGTGGCCTCGCCCAGCGCCCAGCTGAGCGCGAGCGCCATGGTCACCGCGAGCACGCCGGCCGAGGTGCCGAGCAGCAGCCGGGTGGCCCGGTCGCGGCCGGTGCGGAGCCGTCGCCAGGTCAGCAGGGCGGTGGCCCACATCCCCGCCGTGAGCACGACCGCGCCGGCGAGTTCGGCCCACTCCCCGACGAAGTAGCCGATCAGGACGAGCAGGGTGCCCAGCGGCACGCTCATCGCCGCGAACCGGCCCGCCGGGCTGTCCACGAGCCGGCAGAGCAGTCCGGAGACCAGCGCGGCGGCGAACCCGGCGAAGTGGAAGTGCGGCACGGTCAGCGCCAGGATGCCGGGGCCGAACCCGAACAGTGGACTGCCGGAGCGCTCCGCGACCAGCGCGGTGGCGGCGATCGAGGGCGTCACGAGTGCCGTGAGCAGCGCGATCTCGGCCGGTGCCGTACGCGGGGCACGGATCGGTGCGGAGCGGCGGACGAGCCGGGGCGGGGCGTGCAGTGCGAGGAGCGCGGCCCCGAGCGCGTAGCAGAGCGCGAGGGCCGTGGCGGCGGGGCCGCGCGGCAGCCAGAGGGAGACGGCTCCGGGTACGGCGAAGGCCGGCCACAGCCGCCGGATCCGGTGGAGCTCCGGCACGTCCGCCAGCCGCAGCCCGGCCGGCACGATCACCAGCATGCCGAGCATCACGATCAGGCCGACCAGGACAGACATGATCCACCCCCCTAGTTGAACGCGTTCAACTGCTTTCCCGCGCCGACTCTAGAGGCTTTCTTGAACGTGTTCAAGGAGAAGGCTCCGGTATCTTCCGGGTGCCGCGAGCGCCGTCCGCCCCCGGCTTGCGGGGCGGGGTCAACTGCGGCAGACATGAGGGGACCGCTCGGGACCGGTGAACCGGCAGGAGGCCTCTTCGTGCGCTCACCCATCCGTCTGCGCCGCGCCGCGGGCGCCACGCTGTCCGCCGGGATACTCCTCGCCGCGGGCTGCGCACAGGCCACCCACGGCAGCAGCAGCGGCACGAAGGGGACGGCCGACGTCCGGGCGGTCCTGCTCCAGCCCGCCGCGTCGCGGGGCCCGGACCCCTTCACCGCGTCCACGGCCCGGCCGCCCGGCGCGGAGCCGACGCCCTCGCGCACCGCCCCGCGTAAGTCCCCCGGTTCCGGCGGCGGCGCGGTCCACGAGATCACCGGCGCCACCCCCGGCCTCTACGGCGGCATCCGGTCCGTGGCCTCCTGCGATGTCGGGAAGCAGATCCGGCTGCTCACCGCCGACCGCGTCAGGGGAGCGGCGTTCGCGCACGCGGCGGGCGTCTCGACGGCCGGGATCCCCGGGTTCCTGCGTGGGCTGACCCCGGTCCTGCTGCGCGCCGACACCCGGGTGGCCGACCACGGCTTCGACGGGGGATCCGTGACCACGTTCCAGTCCGTGCTCCAGGCGGGCACCGCCGTGCTGGCCGACGGTTACGGGCTGCCGAGGGTGAGGTGTGCCTGCGGAAACCCGCTGACCGCGCCGGACCGTGCCCGCGCACCGGCCGGCCGGGCGGGGGAGTGGACCGGTTACGACCCGTCGCGCATCGTCGCCGTCGGGCCGGCCCCGCGCGAGGTCTCCGGCCTGGTGATCGTCGACGTCGTGAACGACGCCTGGATCGAGCGGCGGACCGGGGACGAGGGCGGCCGGGACCGCACCCCCCGGGTGCCGCCGCCGTACGACCCGGACGCCGATATCACCGGGCCGCTGCCGAAGGTGCCGCCGGGGGAGCCGACGGACTGCCCCACTCCCGGCGTCCCGACTCCACCGGGGGAGGAGGCCGCCGTGACCGCGAGCCCCTCGGGGGTCCCGGAAGCCGGACGGGCGGCGCCGCGCTGTCCGAGCGGTCTGCCCTCCGGTGACGCCACCGAACCCCCGGAGCTCCCGCCCGACGAGCCGACCGGCACCCCGGCGGAGCCGGACGATCCGCCCGGGGATCCGGTGCCCTCGGTGACGCGGGAGCCGCAGACCGCGATCCGGCTGCCGTGGCCGGACGGCGAGAGTGGGGGTGTGGGGCCCGTCACCGGGTGAGCCCGGCGCTCGCGCATATGGTCCAGACCTATTGACGGAAGGTCTGGACCTCTTTAGCGTGTGCCGCGTTGTGGCGGCCGGGATGCCAGGACTCTGACTTGTCAGGATCATGGCAATTTCGGCTTCTCTGGTCTCCACCCCACGAAGGGAACCGGACATGTTCGGTCGGACATCACGTCTGCTGGGCGTCGGCATCGCGGCGGCCTGCGTCGTACAGATGCTCGTCGCGGCGACGCCGAGCTCCGCGCAGGACGACACCTGCGCCGTCAAGTCGAAGCCCGCGGGCAAGGTGCTCCAGGGGTACTGGGAGAACTGGGACGGCGCCTCCAACGGCGTGCACCCGCCGCTGGGCTGGATCCCCGTCACCGACAGCCGCATCACGCAGCACGGCTACAACGTGATCAACGCGGCCTTCCCGGTGATCCTCTCCGACGGCACCGTCCTGTGGGAGGACGGGATGGACTCGACCGTGAAGGTCCCCACCCCGGCCCAGATGTGCCAGGCGAAGGCGTCCGGACTCACCACCCTGATGTCCATCGGCGGCGCGGCCGCCGGGATCGACCTCAGCTCCAGCGCGGTGGCCGACCGTTTCGTCGAGACGGTGGTGCCGATCCTCAAGAAGTACAACTTCGACGGCATCGACATCGACATCGAGACCGGCCTGAGCGGCAGCGGCAAGATCAACCAGCTGTCGGCCTCGCAGTCCAACCTGATCCGCATCATCGACGGGGTACTCGCCCGGATGCCGTCGAACTTCGGTCTGACGATGGCGCCCGAGACGGCCTACGTCACCGGCGGCAGCATCACGTACGGCTCGATCTGGGGCGCGTACCTGCCCATCGTCAAGAAGTACGCGGACAACGGCCGGCTCTGGTGGCTGAACATGCAGTACTACAACGGCAGCATGTACGGCTGCTCCGGCGACTCGTACGGGGCCGGCACCGTCGCGGGGTTCACCGCGCAGACGGACTGCCTCAACAAGGGACTCGTCATCCAGGGCACCACCGTCAAGGTCCCCTACGACAAGCAGGTCCCCGGACTGCCCGCCCAGCCCGGCGCGGGCGGCGGCTACATGGCGCCGGGACTGGTGTCCCAGGCCTGGAACCACTACGGCGGCAGCCTCAAGGGACTGATGGACTGGTCGCTGAACTGGGACGGGTCCAAGAACTGGACCTTCGGCGACAACGTCAAGGCGCTGCAGGGGCGCTGACCGCTCCGGCCCCGCGACGGCCGACGGCCCCGGAGGGATCCCCCGTGCGGAGACCTTCCGGGGCCGTCGGCCGTGCTGTCAGTTGCCGGGCTCCGAGGCGTCGAGCATGGCGTCGCGCTCCACGACCTTGATCCGCTCGCGGCCCTGCTCCGCGCCGAGGGAGCGCTCGTGGGCGTCCAGGCGGTACCAGCCCTCACGGGTGGTGTAGCGGACGCCGCGGGCGCGCAGGAAATCGGTGACGGCCTCCGGCTCGGGCTGCGCCGGAGCGGGCAGCCGGCCGGTGGTGTGGTCCTCCAGCAGGCAGGCGACGGTCTCGTTGGCGTCGCCCTTGGTGTGGCCGATCAGGCCGATCGGGCCCCGCTTGATCCAGCCGGTGACGTACACGGAGTCCATCGGCTCGTCACCGGCCAGCACCCGTCCGGCGGCGTGCGGAACGGTGCCGGAGGCGACGTCGAAGGGGAGCTTGGGGAGCTCCTGCGAGTAGTAGCCGACCGCGCGGTAGACGCTCTGCACGTCCCAGTCGTTGAACCGGCCGGTGCCGCGTACGTTGCCGGTGCCGTCCAGCTCGGTGCGCTCGGTGCGCAGACCGGTGACCCGGCCGTCCTCGCCGAGGATCTCGACCGGGGACTCGAAGAAGTGCAGGAAGAGCTTGTGCGGCCGCTCGCCGATGTCGCGGATCGCCCAGTTCTCCAGCGTGGAGGCGACCATGTTGGCCTGCTTGTTACCGCGACGGGTCTCGATCGAGCCCTGGTCGTAGTCGATGTCCTCGGGGTTGACGATGACCTCGATGTTGGGCGAGTGGTCCAGCTCGCGCAGCTCCATCGGGCTGAACTTGGCCTGGGCCGGACCGCGCCGCCCGAAGACGTGCACCTCCAGCGCCTTGTTGGCCTTGAGGCCCTCGTACACGTTGGCGGGGATCTCGGTCGGCAGGAGTTCGTCGCCGGTCTTGGCGAGCATCCGCGCCACGTCCAGGGCCACGTTGCCGACGCCCAGCACGGCGACCTTCTCGGCCTCCAGCGGCCAGGTGCGCGCCACGTCCGGGTGGCCGTCGTACCAGGAGACGAAGTCGGCGGCTCCGTGCGAGCCCTCCAGCTCGCTGCCCGGTATGTCCAGGGCCCGGTCCGCGTCGGCGCCGGTGGAGAAGATCACGGCGTCGTAGAAGGACCGCAGCTCGTCGAGGCCGATGTCGTTCGGGTAGTCGACATTGCCGAAGAGCCGCAGCTGCGGCTTGTCCAGGACCTGGTGGAGCGCCTGCACGATGCCCTTGATCCGGGGGTGGTCCGGCGCCACGCCGTAGCGGATCAGGCCGAAGGGGGCGGGCATCCGCTCGAACAGGTCGATGGACACGCCCGGCTCTGCGGCGGCCTCGGATTTGAGCAGCGCGTCCGCTGCGTAGATTCCGGCGGGACCGGCTCCGACGATGGCTACGCGGACGGGGCGTGTCATGGAGGGCTGTTCCTTAGAACGGGCGAAGAGCGGGCGGACTGCGGGCGAACACGGCCGGGGCGCGCCTTGGTAAGGCTTGGCTTAGTTCGCCCCTGCACACGTTAGCCGCTGCCCGCGTCCGGTTTCGGGGCGGGTCGGCGTTCTGCGGGGGTATCCGGTACTCCGGAACGGGCCTCCGCGCGCCGATTCCCTGGAATACGGGCCTGCGGGCAGGCCCGGGGAATGTGTCCCATCGCACGTTCAACTGGTGGACAGCTCACTCGAAGAATCGGACAAATGATGGCAGAGTGACCCACATGGATGATCGGGTAGCGGGTGCCCTGTCACTCCCGGACGACTGGCCCGCCCACCCGGACCTCAGTCTCGCCCTGAACCGTATGGGCAGCTTCGACTGGGACCTCGACAGCGGCCTCATGCACATGGACGAGCCCGCCCTGGACGTGTTCGACCTGCGGGCCGAGGAGTACGACGGCCGGCCGGAGTCGCTCGCCGTGCGGGTGCCCCCGGACGAGGGCGTACGGCTGGACGCGCTGGTCTCGCAGGCGCTCAAGAGCGGCCGGAGCAACTACGGGGCGTACTTCCGCAGTCTGCGCCGCGACGGGAGCCTGCGCTGGACCCACACCCAGGGCTTCGTCCAGCGCGACGCGACCGGGCGGCCCCGCCGGATCATCGGCATCGTCCGGGACGCCACCCAGGAGCTGGCCGACTCCACCGCCCGCCGTGACCTGGACCGGGAGCGCAGGCGCCGGACCAGCCTGGTGGAGGCCACCGCGGCCGCGCTGGCGCACGCCCGTACCGTCCGGGACGTCACCGACGTGCTCAAGAACTCCCAGGGGCTCGCGCACCTGGGCGCGACGAGCCTGGTCATCGGGTTGATAGAGGCTGGGCGCATCCACCTGGTGGCGGACGGGCCGGAGGGCTCCTTCGTGCCCGGCACCCGCTACACCCGGACGGACGAGCCGTACCCGATGAGCGAGGCCGTGCGCACGCTCACCCCGCGCTTCATCGAGTCCGCGGCGGACTTCGCGGCCTCGTACCCGATCCTGTGGCCCCACATCAGTCATCTCGGCATCACCTCCGCGGCCTATCTGCCACTGATCGCCCAGGCCCGCCCGATCGGCGCGCTCGGGCTGCTCTACAGCGACAAGGACGGCTTCACCGGCGACGAACGCAATCTGCTCGTCGCCCTCGGCAGCTCCATCGCCCAGAGCCTGCAGCGCGCCATGCTCTACGAGCAGGAGCACGACCTCGCCGAGGGGCTCCAGCAGGCCATGCTGCCGCGCCGGATTCCCGAGGTGCCCGGCGCGCAGACCGCCGTCCGCTACCGCTCGGCCCGCCTGGGCCGGGACATCGGCGGCGACTGGTACGACGTCATCCCGCTGCCCGGCGGCAGGGTGGGCGCCGTCATCGGTGACGTACAGGGGCACGACACCCACGCCGCCGCCGTCATGGGCCAGCTGCGCATCGTGCTGCGCGCCTACGCGGCCGAGGGCCACAGCCCGGCGACGGTGATGGCGCGGGCCTCCGTCTTCCTGCACGAGCTGGACACCGACCGTTTCGCGACCTGTACCTACGCCGAGGCCGACCTGACCACGGGCGTCGTCCAGCTGGTCCGGGCCGGACATGTGGACCCGCTGGTCCGGGAGGCCGACGGGACCTGCCGCAAGGTGTCCGTGGACGGGGGGCTGCCACTGGGGCTCTCCGCGATGTTCGGGCGGCTGGAGTACCCGGTCAGCACGGTCGAGCTGGATCCCGGCCAGACCATGGTGCTGTTCACCGACGGACTGGTGGAGCTGCCCGGAGCGGATCTCGACGAGGGCATGCGGCTGCTGGCCGACATGGTCAGGAACGGTCCGCAGGACCTCCAGGAACTGGCCGACCGGCTCTGCGAATGGGTGGACGAGCGCGGCGGAGAGGACGATGTCGCCGTGCTGCTGCTGCGGCGCCGGGCCGCCCACGCGCCGCAGCCCGGTGGCCGGCTCCAGCAGCACGTGGCGCAGAACGACCCCGAGGCGCTGAGCTCGGCGCGCCACATGATCCGTGCGGCGGTGCGGGCCTGGGGCGCGAAGGACCGCGCCGACGAGGTGGAGCTGGCCGCCGACGAGCTGACCACCAACGCGCTGATGCACACCGACGGCGGCGCGATCGTCACCATCCGGGTGCTCACCGGGGCCGGACGACGGCTCCGGGTCGACGTCGAGGACCGGTCGAGTGCGCTGCCGCGCCGCCGGGACGCGGGTGAATCGGGGGTGTCGGGCCGGGGGCTGATGCTGGTGGACCAGCTCGCGGACGCCTGGGGCGTCGAGTCCCGGGGGACCGGCAAGTGCGTCTGGTGCGAATTCAGCATTCCGCCTCGTGACTGAGGTGCCGGACCGACGCAGCCGGTCGGCGGCCGTGAACGCTACTGCAAAGTAACAGAACGTAACATGTTTGTACTTGACCGTAACTGACCGAGAGAGATTGACTGTAATTTCTTGATTCCTTGATTTCTTGATTTCTTGATTTCCGTCAGTCTTTGTCTTCGATGACATGAGGACCCGTTGGGCACTGAGCTACTGGCACCTCTCGATCTGGCCTTCTGGCACCTTGAGTCCGATGCCCACCCCATGCACCTCGGCGCGCTCGCCGTCTTCTCCCCGGACTCGGGCCCCTCGCCCGGCCCGGACGCCCTGCTGGAGCTGCTCGGTGCCCGCGCCGCCGCGATCCCCCGGCTGCGGATGCGGGTGCGCGACGTACTGCTGCCGGTCGGCGGCGCGGCCTGGTCGGTGGACAAGGACTTCGACGTCCACCGGCACGTCAGGCGGGTGGAGCTGCCCGGGACGGAGGCCGGCGGCGAGGGCGCCTTCATGGCGGCGGCCACCCGGCTCGCCGGCGAACTGATGGAACAGCCGCTGCGCAGAGGGCTGCCGCCGTGGCAGATGTACGTGATCGGCGGCGCCGCTGACGGCCCGTTCGCCGTCCTGGTCAAGCTCCATCACGCGCTCGCCGACGGGATGCGGGCGGTCGCGATCGGGGCCGGGATCTTCGACGAGATCGCCTCCGCTCCGGGCCGCGGGCGGACCGGGGCGTCGGCCGGCCGGACCAGGCCGGTACCCCCGCGTTCCTGGATGCCCGGTCCGCGCCAGGTCGCCGGTCTCGCGCTCGGCCGGATCGAGGACCTCGGCCGCGCGTTCGGCGTCGGCGCCTCGCTGGTGCGGGCCAGCCGCCTCGACCTGCGCGGTGCGACGGCGCTCAGTGCCAGCTCCAGCGGCACCCGGCGGCTGGCCACCGCCGATCTCGGCCTCGACGCCGTGCAGCGCATCCGCCGGGCCGCGGGCGGCACGGCCAACGACGTGCTGCTCGCGGTCGTCGCCGGAGCGCTGCGCCGCTGGATGCTGGAGCGCGGCGAGCCGCTGCCCGGCGCCGATCCACGCGCCCTGGTCCCCGTCTCCCGGCGCCGCCCGGGAGCCGCCGCCACCGGGAACCGGCTGTCCGCGTACCTGCTCGGCCTCCCCGTCTCGGAACCCGACCCCTGGGAACGGCTGCGGGCGGTACGCGGCGCCATGGACCGCAACAAGACCGCGGGGCCGCTGCGCGGGGCCGGCGCGGTCGCCGTGCTCGCCGATCAGCTTCCTTCGCTGGCCCACCGCTTCGGCGCCCCGCTCGCCGGCGGCGCGGCCAGGATGCTCTTCGACGTCCTGGTCACCAGCGTGCCGCTGCCGCGCTCCGCGCTCTCCCTCGCCGGCTGCCCGTTGCGCGCGCTGTACCCGATGGCGCCGCTGGCCCGGGGGCAGTCGCTGGCCGTGGCGCTCACGACGTACGGCGGCCGGGTGCAGGTCGGACTGGTGGCCGACGGCAGGGCGCTGCCCGATCTGGAGCGGCTGGGGCGCTGCGCGGAGGAAGAGGTGGCAGAGCTGCTCGCGGCGCTGCCCGTCCGCTGACCTGCCGGGGCGGTGTGGAGAAGGGGGCTCGAATGCCTGACTCGGGGCGACACCATAGATCGGACAGATTCCCGGGAAATCGCCGTACTTGATCGCCTCCGAGGTGTTGACGGGGTCGAGTGATCCGATGAATATGTGCTGAGTGGGCAGAGCGATCATCGGGGAGGGCGGCACAGCAATGCGGCGCAACAGGCTGGGAAACAGCGCGGTCGAGGTCACCGAGCTGTCCTTCGGGGCGGCCGCCATCGGTAATCTCTTCACCGCCGTCGAACCGGCGCTGGCCGCGGCCGCCGTCGAGACCGCCTGGGACGAGGGCGTCCGCTACTTCGACACCGCCCCGCACTACGGACTGGGCCTCTCGGAACGCCGGCTCGGTGAGGCGCTCCGCGACCGCCCCCGCGACTCGTACGTGCTGTCCACGAAGGTCGGCCGGGTGCTCGACCCGGTGCCCGGCGGCGGGCCCTCCCCGTCGGAAGAGCTCTCCGAGGGCTTCGCCGTGCCGGCCACCCACCGCCGCCGCTGGGACTTCAGCGCCGCCGGTGTCCGCCGCAGCATCGAGGACAGCCTGGAACGGCTCGGCCTCGACCGCGTCGACATCGCCTACCTGCACGACCCGGACGACCACGCGGAAGCCGCCTTCCAGGAGGCCTATCCGGAGCTGGAGAAGCTGCGCGCAGAGGGCGTGATCGGCGCCATCGGGGCCGGCATGAACCAGACCGCGATGCTCACCCGCTTCGTCCGCGACACCGACGCCGACGTGGTCCTCTGCGCCGGCCGCTTCACCCTCCTCGACCAGTCCGCCCTGAGCACGCTGCTGCCGGAGGCCGCCGCCCGCGGCCGCAGCGTCGTCGTCGGCGGGGTCTTCAACTCCGGCCTCCTCGCCGACCCGCGACCCGGCGCGACGTACGACTACGCCGCCGCGCCCCTGGACCTCCTGGACCGGGCCCTGCGCCTGAAGGCCGTCACCGAGGGCCACGGCGTACCGCTGCGCGCCGCCGCCCTGCACTACCCGCTCACCCACCCCGCCGTCGCCGGTGTCCTCGTCGGCACCCGCTCCCCGGACGAGGTGCGCGACGCGGCCGCCCTGCTGCGCGAGCCGGTCCCCGGCGGGCTCTGGGACGAGCTGCGCGAAGAGGGACTGCTGCCCGAGAACGGAATCTGACATGCGCATCGCCCTGCACACCAAGGTCCGCGCGGACCGCATAGCCCAGTACGAGGCCGCGCACCGCGAGGTCCCGGCCGAACTGACCCGGGCGATCCGCGCGGCGGGCGCCACCTCCTGGACGATCTGGCGCAGCGGCACCGACCTGTTCCACGTCATCGAGTGCGAGGACTACGCCCGACTCCTCGCCGAACTGGAAGAGCTCCCCGTCAACGTCGCCTGGCAGGCCAGGATGGACGAGCTCCTCGACGTCACGCACGACTACTCCTCGGACGGCGCCGAAGCCGGACTCCCCGTCGCCTGGGAGCTGTGAGATGACCCCCACCCCACGGATCGTCGACGCCCACCACCACATCTGGGACCTCTCGGTACGCGACCAGGAGTGGATCACCGGCGAGGAACTCGCGCCCCTGCGCCGCGACTTCTCCCTCACCGACCTGGAACCGGAGGCCCGCGCCAACGGCGTGACCGCGACCGTGCTCGTGCAGACCGTCACCGTCCCGGAGGAGACCCCCGAGTTCCTCGCACTCGCGGACGGCAGCGATCTGGTCGCCGGGGTGGTGGGCTGGAGCGACCTCACCGCGCCGGACATCACCGACACCCTCGCCGCCCTGCGCGAGCTGCCCGGCGGCGACCGGCTCGTCTCGCTGCGCCACCAGGTCCAGAGCGAACCCGACCCCGAATGGCTGCTGCGCCCCGACGTCCTGCGCGGCCTGACGGCGGTGGCCGGCGCCGGACTCGTCTACGACCTGGTGGTCCAGCCGCACCAACTGCCCGCCGCAGTCCGGGCCGCCGGACTGCTGCCCGGCCTCACCTTCGTCCTCGACCACGCGGGCAAACCGCCCATCGCCACCGGCGGCCTGCGCCCCTGGGCGGACGACCTGAGGGCCCTCGCCGCCCTCCCCAACACCGTGTGCAAACTCTCCGGCCTGGTCACAGAGGCCGACCCGCACAACTGGACCGTCGAGGACCTGCGCCCCTACGCGGACACCGTCGTCGACGCCTTCGGGCCGACCCGGCTGATGTTCGGCTCGGACTGGCCGGTGTGCCGGCTCGCGGCCACGTACACCGAGGTCGTCGAGGCCGCCCACACCCTGGTCAGCGGCCTCGGCCCCGGCGAGCGGGCCGCCGTCCTCGCCACCACCGCCGAGCGGGTCTACGGCCTCCGGTAGGCACCCCGGCGCCGCCTGCGGCAGGCTGGGACCATGCCAGAACTGCCGGAAGTCGAAGCCCTGCGGGCCTTCCTCGACGAGCACCTCGTCGGCAAGGAGATCGACCGCGTACTCCCGCTCGCCATCAGCGTCCTGAAGACGTACGACCCGCCGCTCACCGCCCTGCACGGCGGCACGGTCACCGGCGTCCGGCGGCACGGCAAATTCCTGGACATCGCGGTGGGCCCCCTGCACCTGCTCACCCACCTCGCACGGGCCGGCTGGCTCCAGTGGAAGGACGGCTTCCCCGCTACCCCGCCGCGCCCCGGCAAGGGGCCACTGGCGCTGCGCACCGTCCTCACCGGCGGCGACGGCTTCGACCTCACCGAGGCTGGCACCACCAAGCGCCTCGCCGTCCACCTCGTCCACGACCCGGCCGAAGTGCCCGGCGTGGCCCGCCTCGGACCCGACCCGCTCGACCCGTCCTTCGACCGGGACACGTTCGCCGCGCTGCTCGAAGGGGAACGCCGGCAGATCAAGGGCGCGCTGCGCGACCAGTCACTCATCGCCGGCATCGGCAACGCCTACAGCGACGAGATCCTGCACGTCGCGAAGATGTCACCCTTCAAACTCACCGCGCACCTCACCGACGACGAGATCACCCGGCTGCACACGGCCCTGCGCACCACCCTCGACGACGCGGTCGCCCGCTCCAGCGGCCTCGCGGCGAAGAAGCTCAAGGCCGAGAAGCGCAGCGGGATGCGGGTCCACGGACGTACCGGAGAGGCCTGCCCGGTCTGCGGCGACACCATCCGGGAGGTCTCCTTCAGCGACTCCTCGCTCCAGTACTGCCCGACCTGCCAGACCGGCGGGAAACCGCTCGCCGACCGCAGACTCTCCAGACTGCTCAAGTAGCGCCCGGCCGACGGGCTCCGGTGCCTCCCAGGCCACCCGGCCGGTCTACACTCCGGCCTCATGCTGCGCGTACTCGCCGTCGACGACGAAGAACCCGCCCTGGAGGAGCTCCTGTACCTCCTGCGCGCCGACCCCCGCATCCGCAGCGCCGAAGGAGCCACCGGAGCCACCGAGGCGCTGCGCCGCATCGGCGGCGCCGTCGACGCGGGACCCGATGACCCCGCCGCCATCGACGTGGTCTTCCTCGACATCCACATGGCCGGGCTGACCGGTCTCGACGTCGCCCAGCTGCTGGCCGGATTCGCCGCGCCCCCGCTCATCGTCTTCGTCACCGCCCATGAGGACTTCGCCGTACAGGCCTTCGACCTCAAGGCCGTCGACTACGTCCTGAAACCGGTACGCCGCGAGCGCCTGGCCGAAGCGGTGCGCCGCGTCGCCGAACAGGTCGGGGAGCGCTCCGCGCCCGTCCACGACACCGCGCAGGACCAGATCCCGGTCGAACTGGGCGGCGTCATCCGCTTCGTCCCGATCGACGACATCGCGTACGCCGAGGCGCAGGGCGACTACGCGCGGCTGCACACCGCCACCGGAAGCCACCTGGTCCGGGTGCCTCTGACCACCCTGGAGGAACGCTGGCGGGCCCGCGGCTTCGTACGCATCCACCGCCGCCACCTCGTGGCCCTCGGCCGGATCGACGAACTGCGCCTCGACGCGGGCAGCATGAGCGTGCGCATCGGCACCGCCGAACTCGCCGTCAGCCGCCGCCACACCCGTGCCCTGCGCGATCTGCTGATGCGGCAGGGCGGCCGCTGACCAGCGGCTACCCGCGTTTCGAAGCCCTTCCCAGCGAGGCCGGGTGCTGCGTACACTCCGGCCCCATGTCCGCAGAGTCAACGCCCCGGCGTGAAGTGGTGACGGGGGAGCCCCGGCGGGTCCGGCCGCTGCCGCGCTACCGCACCCAGTCGGAGATCGACGAACAGACCGCGCTCGGCGGTGCCTACGTACGCTCGCTGATGCGCAGCCAACTGCGCGCCGGGCTCACCGCCTTCGCCGCGCTCGCCGTCGTCGCGGGCACCCTGCCGCTGGTCTTCGCGGCGCTGCGCAGCGACGCCGTCGTGTGGGCCGTGCTCGGCTTCGCCGCCTACCCGCCGCTCACCCTGATCGCCTGGTGGTACGTGCGCCGTGCCGAGCGCAACGAACACGACTTCGCCCGGCTCGTGGAAGGCCGCCCCGCACAGTGAGCCGCGCCTACGCGGTGACGGCGGTCGCCGCCGTCGTCTCCGCCACCGTCCTCGTCGGCGGATTCGGACTGCGCATCTCCCGCACCACGTCCGACTTCTACGTCGCCTCCCGCACCGTACGGCCCCGACTCAACGCGGCCGCGATCAGCGGCGAGTACCTCTCCGCCGCCTCCTTCCTCGGCATCGCCGGACTGGTGCTCGTGCACGGCCCCGACATGCTCTGGTACCCCGTCGGCTACACGGCCGGGTACCTCGTCCTGCTGGTCTTCGTCGCCGCGCCGCTGCGCCGCTCGGGGGCGTACACCCTGCCCGACTTCGCCGAGGGGCGGCTCGAATCCCGGCAGGTGCGCCGGCTCGTCAGCGTGCTCGTCGTCGGAGCCGGCTGGCTCTACCTGGTGCCGCAGCTCCAGGGCGCCGGGCTGACCCTGAAGATCCTCACCGGGGCGCCCGGCTGGCTCGGGGACGTCCTGGTCGCCTCCGTGGTCGTGCTGGCCGTCGCCGCGGGCGGCATGCGCTCCATCACCTTCGTCCAGGTCTTCCAGTACTGGCTGAAACTGACCGCGCTCCTGGTCCCCGCCCTCTTCCTGGTCCTGGCCTGGCAGGGCGACGGACGGCCCCGCGTCACCTTCGACGAACAGCTGTCCGTCTTCCGCGCCGACCACCCGCTGTACGCCACCTACGGGCTCATCGTCGCCACCTTCCTCGGCACCATGGGCCTGCCGCACGTCGTCGTCCGCTTCTACACCAGCCCCAACGGCCGCGACGCCCGCCGCACCACCGTCGCCGTCCTCGCCTTGATCGGCGTCTTCTACCTGCTGCCGCCCGTCTACGGAGCCCTCGGCCGGCTGTACGCCCCCGAGCTGATCCACGGCGGCGACGCGGACGCCGCCGTGCTCCTGCTGCCCGGCCGGGTCATCGGCGGCCTCGGCGGCGACCTGCTCGGCGCGCTCATCGCGGGCGGCGCCTTCGCCGCGTTCCTGTCCACCGCCTCCGGACTGACCATGGCCGTCGCCGGAGTCATCACCCAGGACGTCCTGCCCTCGCGCGGCGTACGGCACTTCCGGCTGGCCACCGTCCTCGCCATCTCCGTCCCGCTGGCCGGCTCCCTGCTGGTCAGCCGGGTGCCGGTCGCGGACTCCGTGGGGATGGCGTTCGCGGTGTCCGCGTCCTCCTTCTGCCCGCTGCTGGTCCTCGGGATCTGGTGGCGCCGCCTCACCCCGCCCGGCGCCGTCGCCGGACTCCTGCTCGGCGGCGGCTCCGCACTGCTTGCCGTCGCGATCACCGTCAGCGGCGCGGTGCGCCCGCCCGGCTGGCCGCACGCCCTGCTCGCCTGGCCCGCCGTCTGGTCCGTGCCCGTCGGCTTCCTCGCCATGATCCTCGTGTCGCTGGCCACGTCCGGCCGGATACCGGCCGGCACCAACGCCGCCATGACCCGCTTCCACCTGCCGGAAGCGCTCACCTCAGGGAGGCACCGGTGACCGGGGCCGGATACGCCGTCATCGTGCTCCTGGGCGCACTGCTGTTCGGGGCCGGCCTGCTGGCCGGACGCCGGACCGCCCGTCCCGTCCGCACCAGCGACGTCGGCACCCCCGTCGAACACGCCACCTTCGAGACCCTGCACACCGCCTCGCTGGCCGCGCCGCCGCTGCGCGCCGGACTCACCGAGGACAGCGCCCGCAAGTCCGCCCGCAGGCTGCGCTCCCTGCTCGGCACCGACGCCCTGTGCCTCACCGACCGCGAGCGGACCCTGGTCTGGGACGGCGAGGGCGGCCACCACGGCGAACACGTCATGGAACAGGTGGCGGAGCTGCTCGCCAGCGGCCGCGACACCGCCTTCCGCAGCGACTGCGACGATCTGGACTGCCCGCTGCGGTGGGCCGTCGCCGTGCCGCTCACCGTCGACCACCGGGTCCTGGGCGCCCTGATCGCCTACGCGCCGAGGGAGTCGGCGGTCCTGGCACGGGCGGCGGGGGAGGTCGCCCGCTGGGTCTGCGTACAGCTGGAACTCGCCGAGCTCGACCGCTCACGCACCCAGCTCATCGAGGCCGAGATCAGGGCCCTGCGCGCGCAGATCTCCCCGCACTTCATCTTCAACTCGCTCGCCGCCATCGCCTCCTTCGTCCGCACCGACCCCGAGCAGGCCCGTGAACTCCTGCTGGAGTTCGCCGACTTCACCCGCTACTCGTTCCGCAGCCACGGCGACTTCACCACCCTCGCGGACGAGCTGCACTCCATCGACCAGTACCTGGCCCTGGTCCGGGCCCGCTTCGGGGAACGGCTCGCGGTCACCCTCCAGGTCGCGCCGGAGGTGCTCCCCGTCGCCCTGCCGTTCCTCTGCCTCCAGCCCCTCGTCGAGAACGCCGTCAAACACGGACTCGAAGGAGCCGTCACCTCCAGCCGCATCACCATCAGCGCGCTGGACGCCGGTTCGGAGGCCGAGGTGGTCATCGAGGACGACGGCATCGGCATGGACCCCGAACGGCTGCGCCACATCCTGCGCGGCGAGGGCGGCAAGTCCACCGGGGTCGGCCTGCTCAACGTGGACGAACGGCTGCGCCAGGTGTACGGCGACGACTACGGGCTCGTCATCGAGACGGGCATCGGCGCCGGAATGCGGATCACGGTACGGCTGCCGAAGTACCGCGCCGGGGTGCACGGTTCCTGAGAGGCGCCCGGCAGGCTCTCCCCACGGACGGTAGGCCCTCAGTACAGATGGATCGAGAGGTGCCCCAGCGGGAGCCCCAGCTGCCAGGCCGGCGTCCACACCTGCGCCGCCGCCCCCTCCGCCGCCGCCCCCTCCGCCTCCGGGTCCTCCGGGCCGTCGGCCGGCGCCCCGGGCGGCGGGCCGATCGCGTCGAGGTCGGCCGCCAGCAGTTCGGTGTCCTCCAGCCACCGCCACGCCGCCCGTGCCAGCGCGAGATCCGGGTCGGGGCCGCCCCGCGCCGCCTCCAGCGCGTCGAGCCGCTCACAGACCCAGCCGCGCCACGGGGCCCCGTACGCCGTCAGCAGCCGCAGCTCGTCCACCCGGGCGGCGGGCAGCGCCTCGGCCACCGCGCCGTCGGAGAGGAAGACCGTGAGGGCGAGCGCGTCACGCCCCGCCCGGTACTCCAGCGTGGCCGGTTCCATCAGCTCCCCGGTGCGCAGCAGCTCGTCGGCGATGTACTCCGCGTACATCCAGGCCATCGGGATCAGCAGTCCGCCGCCACTGGATCCGTCCTGACGTTCCGGACGCATCGCGTCTCGCCCCATTCCGTTCTCGGCACGCCCCCACACGCAGCATTGAACCGGGGGAGCGCGCCCCGCGTGGCCAGAAGGACAGGATCCGTCGGACCGTATACGTCACACACAAGAGGGTGCGATGACCGCAGAGCCCGGGAAGGGACCGCACATGAGGCAACTGCTCGGAGCCTATGTACTGGACGCGCTCCCGGCCCCGGAGGCGCTGGAGGTCTCCCGCCACCTGCGGAGCTGCGACCGCTGCGCCGCCGACTACGTGGCGGTGGCGGAGGCCGCGGCGCTGCTCCCGCTGCTCAGCGAGGAGGACCTCCTTGAGTAGCCCGGCAGATTGCGGGAGAGCAGCCGCAGCGCGTAGTACGAACGGGACTTCACGGTCCCGGCCGGAATCCCGAGCACCTCGGCCGTCTCGCCCACGCTCAGCCCCCGGAAGTAGATCTGGACCAGCACCGCCCGGTGCTCGGGGCTCAGGCCGCGCACCGCCTCGCGCACATCGAGCGCGGCGACCGCGGACTCGGCGGTGTCCCGGCCGCACGGGGCGCTCTCCAGCACCGCGTCGCCCACCTCCGCGGGCCGGGCCAGCCGCGACCTGCGGGCGTCGATCGCCAGCCGGCGGCCCACGGTGAACAGCCAGGGCCGCATCGACTCGTACGGGCCGTCGAAGGCCTCCGGGTGCTGCCAGGCCCGCACCAGGGTCTCCTGGAGCAGATCCTCGGCCCGCTGCCGGTCGCCGAAGGTGAGCCCGAGCAGGAAGTGGAACAGGGCCGGGCCGTGGTCACGCTGCAGATCCGCGAGGGCCCGCTCGTCGGTCGTCGTCGTGGTCATGGTGAACGTCCTTCCCCGCGGAGGTCCCTGCCGCCTCGCCGCTGATTCGCGTATACGAACGCATCCGCGCGCCTGGCAACAGGACAAACGCCGCCCCGTGCGACGAGCGGTCGCACGGGGCGGCGAATGGTGCGGTGAGCGGTCGGGCGGCGTCGGTGCGGGGCGGGCGGGGACTTACGGGACGACGGTGACGGGCCAGCGTCCCGCCTTCACCAGGCGGACGGCCACCGAGCCGATGAAACGGTGGCCCGCCGACTCCGACGCGCCCACCACCACGGCATCCGCCTTGAGTTCGTCCGCTGCCGTCACCAGGCCGTTGTACGGATCACCGCGGAAGGTGTGGAACTCCCAGCGCACATCCCATATGTCCTTCATCCGCTCGGTTGACTCCCGGATTTCGTTCACCAGACCCTCCGCGACCTCGCCGGTCGTATCACCGACCGGCACACCGAGCGCGGCACCCGCGGGCAGCACGGGCTGTACGTAGACGAGGGCGAGCATGGCCCGCTGCCGGCGGGCGAGCCCGGCGGCATAGGCCGCGGCACGCATGGACGACTCCGAACCGTCGAGGCCCGCGACGATCACTTTTGGGCCGTCTGTGCCACGTTCGAACTGGTGAGGCTGCTGGTCTGTCACGGCAGTGAGGCTATCCGCTGCCGTGACAGCGACCCGTCCGGGCTCCCGGCGACGGGGGTGCGCGGACGCCGGTTGCCACGGACGGGCTCCCCCCATTGGGTGCAAAACCCCGCGCGACCGGTGTCGTTGAGGTGGGTGGGATCCCGGACGTGCGAGCAGTTGGTCATGAAAAATGATCAGAGGATGCCGATGCGCAGGACGCTGCTGAGGCTGGCCGCCGGACTGGGCGCGGCCTCTCTCGTGCGCCTGGTCGCCGCGGACACCGCGGGCACCCCCTTCCGGCGCCCCGCGACACCGTCCGACGCCGCGGCGGGGCCGCCCGCGGCTCTCCGGACCAGGCCGCTGTCCTATCGTCTGAGCCCCATGACAGCGAACACACCGGCCCACTACCGGCCCGCGGCGCCGCCCGTCCGCACCCGGCCTTTCGAGAGGCTGCCCGACATCGGGCACGCCATGGTGCTGACCTTCGACGACGGGCCGGACCCGCTCTACACCCCGCACATCCTGGACACGCTGCGCAAGCACGACGTACGGGCCATGTTCTTCCTCTGCGGGGAGATGGCCAACGACAACCAGGACCTGGTGCGCAGGATCTCCGGCGACGGACACACGGTGGGCAACCACTCGTGGACGCATCCGCTGGTCACCAAGCTCTCCCGGGCGGGCATCACCGACGAACTGGGGCGTACCAGCGAGGTGATCGAGAAGATCACCGGAGCGCCGCCGCTCTGGTACCGGGCGCCCTACGGGGCCTGGAACCGCAATTCCTTCGAGATCGGCGCGGCGATGGGCATGGAACCGATGGCCTGGACGGTGGACACGCTGGACTGGACCGTTCCCGGTACCGACAGCATCGTCCAGCGGGTCAGGGAGGGGGCCGGACCCGGCGTCGTGGTGCTGTCGCACGACGCGGGCGGCAACCGTGCGCAGAGCGTGGCCGCGCTGGGGCGGTATCTGCCCGAGCTGCTGGACGAGGGCTACCGGCTCACCGTGCCGCGGCGCCGCTGAGCCGTGCGCCGGCCGGGGCCCGGGGACGGGACCGCCCCGGGCAGCGGCCGTCAGCGCGTCGCGACCAGCCGGGCGAAGACCACGACGTTGCCGTCGTAGCCGTTGGCCTTGGTGAATCCGCCGCCGCAGGTGATGACCCGCAGTTCCGCCTTGCCGGTGTCGCCGTACACCCGGGCGCCGGGGAAGTCGTTCTTCGCGAACACCTCGACCCCGTAGACCTCGAAGACGGCGACCCGGTCATCGCTGCGGGTGACCTCGACGCGGCTGCCCTTCTCCAGCGAACCCAGGCTGTAGAAGACCGCCGGGCCCGCCTCGTTGTCCACGTGGCCGACGACGACCGAGGTGCCCAGCTGCCCCGGCGCGATGCCGTTCTGGTACCAGCCCGCGAGGTTGGGGTCCTGCGGGGGAGGCGTCTCGATCCAGCCGTCCGGGTCCAGGTTCACATCGATGACCGGCGCGTCGACCTGGATCGAGGGGATGGAAACGCGGTCCACGGGGGCGTACGCCAGCGGCTTGACCGCCGGGCCCGACACGGGTGCCGCGGGCACGTGCTTCTGGTGGCCGACCGACGTGGCGGCGACCGGCTGGGGCGGTCCTGGCGAGAGGTCCGCGCCGTTCCGCATCAGCGCGAGACCGGTGAGCATCACCAGGGCGAGCGCGCCCCAGGGCGAGTGTCTGATCCGTTCGGGGTGCCAGTTGTCCCGGCCCATGGTTCTCCCTTCGTCGCGACGAGGGGAACGCTAGGCGCGGGGCGGCCGGGCGGCGATCAGGGAGGGGCGAACGGGTGGCGGCCGGGCGGGCGGTTGCGCATCGGAGTAGTGCGCGGATAAAAGTTCTGACGCCCTGTGACCTGCGAATCCGTCAGTCCGGCCGGTGTGCGCACGGTGTGTCGGATCACCGGGGTGGAGCAGCGCCGAAATGCGCTGGATCAAGGATCTGGTGAGGGTTCGTCATGGGAGGCGTTCTCGTCGATCCATCCCGGCGCACCGAGCTCCGGGGGCGCTTCCCGCTGGAGGTTCGAACGATGCGTGCTACACGCGCTCTCGTTGTCGCCGCGACCGCCGTCGCCGCCCTCGGGCTCGGCGCCCCGATGGCAGCAGCCGGTGGAGACGTCGGGAACGGCCAGAACAACGGGAACAGCCAGAACGACTGGAACGACCCGGGCAACTGGGACAACGGCAATGGCAACAACAACGGCAACAACAACGGCAACAACAACGGCAACGGCAACGGAAACGGGAACAACAACGGCAACGGCAACGGGAACAACAACGGGAACGGGAACGGCCGCAACAACGGCCCGAACAACGTGACCGTCGATCCCGAGCGCGTGCACCAGGGTGCGGCCATGCAGGTCAGCGCGGAGGGCTGCGGCCGGGGAGGCAGCGTCTCGTCCCACGCCTTCCGGACCACGCGGCTCTCCGCGGGCCGGGTCGGTCACGCCAGGGTCCGGATCTTCAACGACGCCACACCCGGCTCCTACAACCTGACGGTGCGCTGCGACGGCACCGACCGGACGGCCGGGCACCGGTTCACCGTGCTCAACAGCCGGGGCGCACAGGGCGGGCTCGGCGGCTCGATGGCCGCGAGCCCGGCGGACATGGGTGTGGGCGCGGGCCTGGTCGCCTCCGCGGCCCTCGGTGGAGGCATGTACATCATGCGCCGCCGGAGGAACGGCCATGGGGCGGTCTGACCTCGCGGACATACCTGCCGGACCGATAACCACGTCGCCCCGGGTCCTGTGAGAGGACCCGGGGCGACTTCCGTTCCCGCCGGCGGTGCCGGTCAGTGCGAGCGGTTCTCCCTGCGCCGCCGCGCCACGAAGACGGTGCTGGTCGCGGCCGCCACGGCCAGTGCGGTGCCGCCCACGATCATCGCGGTGTCCGGGCTGTCGATGCTGCCGCCGAGTCCACCCTGAACGCCGGCGGGCGAGGCCGTCGAAACCGTGGTGCTCGTGGAGCTGGTGGTGGGCTTGTTCGTGGCCGCGCTGATCGTGAGGTTCACCTTCGCCGTGGAGCTCGGCGATGTGTTGCAGGTGAACGTCACCTCGTACGCGGCGGCCGGTTTGGCATCCCAGTCGACCGTTGCCCTGGCGGTGCCGCCCCTGGGGATGGTGACGGTGTCGAACACCCCGGAGGACGCCGTGGCCGCCGTCGAGCACCCCTTGGCGGCCAGCGTCACCTGACCGCCCGGCGCGACCGCCGAAGGCGTGACGCTGTATCCGCTCCCGCTGTTGGACGGTCCGCCCGCAGTCGCGGCATACGCGGTCGCGGCCGGGCCGGTGAGGGCGAAGGCCGCCGCGCCGAGCAGGGCGACGGGAGCGACACGTATTGCGCGCATGGTGATTCCTCCGGGTCCCCGAGGAGCAGTTGCGGAACGGATTCCCGCAAAGCATCAGAAATGCGCCTCGATGCCGCCAACGCTAGAAGTGGCGCATTTCGCCCGCGATCGGAGTCGTCCAATGGGGCGCCGCTGTCCCCCGAGCGGCGCAGGGTCCGCTCCTAACCTCCTGAAGCCCGGGGGAACAGATCGAGGAACGGCGCGGCGGTCGCCGAGAGGCCCCGGCCGAAAGGCGAGTCGAAGTCCCAGATCAGGAAGAGCAGAAAGGCGATCAGGACACTGAACAGGCCGGCCAGCAGGAGCTCCCGGAAAGTGCGCCGGATCTGCAGGGTGAAGATCAGTCCCACGGTCACCAGTGCCCCGATGATCAGCCCGAACCAGACGACCCCGGGCATGGTGGCCCCGGCGCTCTGCCCGCGTGCGCTGCGGGCGTCGTCGGCCGCGGCGATCTGGTCGACGAGCGGCTGGTACGCCTGTCCCTCGTGGTCGGTCTTCGGCTTGTAGTCGGTGACGTCGGCGCGCACCCGGTCCAGGAGCTGCGAGCCGCGGTCGTCGAGCCTGCCGTGGTCGATCATGGTCTGCCACTCGTCGTGCACGACGAAGCTGACGTAGGCATCGACGTCGGTGCGGATCCGGGTGCGTACCTCGACCGGGTAGACGGACGAGCGCGCGTCGACCTCGTGGAGCGCCTGCGCCTCCTGGCGGACGTATTCCTGGGCCGCTCCGCGGCCCTCCCAGACGCCCGCGATGGCGAGGCCCAGGACGATCGCGTAGACCACGCCGATCATCATCGTCATGTACTCGATGACGTCAGGGGTTTCGGACGGGTCGTCGTCCTCGGGCAGCCGGCGGTTGTTGAGTACGGCGATGGTCAGTACCACGGCGGTGGCCGCGACCATGGCGAAGGTGAGAACAAGCCATTCCGACATGTGGGTCTCCGGAGGTCATCGGGAACGGGGCCGCAGCACGGCGACGGCGAACACCGCGGGGGCTGTGATCATCAAGGTGAGCGTGACCAGGGAGGTATGGCGCTCCGGGGCCTTACGGACCGGTCTGCGGTAGGCGGGCAGGGCCACCGGCCTGGGTGTGGGGCGCACGGACGGTGAGGGCGAGGGCGAGGGGGGCGGCGACGGAGGGGGAGGCGGTGGCGGAGGAGGCGGGGGTGCCGGCTCCGGCTGGGGCGGTGCCGGTGCTGGTGGTGGGGGTGGGGGCGGTGGAGGAGAGGGCGGCGGAGGGGACGGAGGGGGCGGTGGTGGTGCGGGGGGTGGGGGAGGCGGAGGGGGCCGGGGTGCGGGCGGTGGAGTGGGCTCGGGCTTCGGCCCCGCGTGACAACTGCCGTCACCACTGCTGGCGGTCGCCGAACTGCCCCCGTCGTCTCCGATCGAGGCGTACCCGCAGTTGCTCGCGACCGCGGGCACCGGGGCGGTCAGCAGCCAGATGAGTGCGACGGCCGCCGAGAGCCGGCCGATGAGTGATCCGTACACGACCGGGAGCATGTTCCGGGCCGCACGACGGCACGCCGCGTGGCCGCCGGATTCCCCTGATGGTGGGGACCTGAAGCACTGGGTGTTTGCGGCCGGGGAAAAATCTGCGGACGCATTCAACAAAGTGGGCCCATGCGGCCGCCCCCATGGTCATGCATCACGCGATTCCGCATCGCAACTGCCAGCGTCGGCAGGAGAGTTGGCAGGCGCATCCGGTGGGGCGCCTCGTGTGTGGCGGCCGCGCGCCCGCTCCGGCCACGGCGGGCCGGCCGGTGCCAACAGCCCCGCAGCCGGGGGAAGATGGTGTCCGGGGTCCCGCATTGCCGAGTCGGCCGATACGTCAAAGTAGTTCTATTGCGAACCTTTTTCAGGGGTTCAGTCGGCCGAATGTCACACGCAGCGACGGGACGGTTGCAGTTGCCACGGGTGTGACCAATAACGGACCGCTAATTTCCGTTTCCGCTCGCTCTCCTGGCGGGCGATCAGTAGCCTCTGGTCAACACTGACCATGAACATGGCCGGATCGCCGTGGCGACTTGTTGGAGAGATCGATGGAGCGTCCCGCCTGGGCACCGCGAGGCATTGACATTTCGGTGCCGAGCGTGTCCCGAATGTATGACTTCTATCTGGGCGGCTCGCACAATTTCGAGGTGGACCGGGAAGCGGCCCGCAAGGCCATGGAGTTCATGCCGGGACTTCCCAAGATCATGCAGGCGAACCGTGCCTTTATGCGCCGGGCAGTGCGCTACGCCCTCGATGAGGGGATCTCCCAGTTCCTGGACATCGGTTCCGGGATACCGACCTTCGGTAATGTCCATGAGGTCGCCCAGGGCATCTCCCCCGAGGCCCGGGTGGCGTACGTCGACCACGATCCGGTCGCGGTCGCACACAGCCAGGCCGTGCTTGAGGGCAATTCCGCGGCGGTGATCGCCACCGCCGATCTGCGCCGACCGCGCGAGATCCGGGACAACCCGGAGATCGCCGGACTCCTCGACTTCGACCGGCCGGTGGCGCTGCTGCTCGTCGCCGTACTCCACTTCATCGAGGACTCCGACGAACCGCACAAGGCGGTCGCGGAACTGCGTGACCTCCTGGCCCCCGGAAGCCTCCTCGTCGTCACCCACGCCTCGTACGAGGGCATCCCGCTGACGCGGGAGGAGGCCGGCGGCGCGGTCGGCGTGTACAAGGACATCCGCAACCCGCTGGTCATGCGCTCGTCCGAGGAGATCGGCCGGTTCTTCGACGGGTACGAGATGGTCGACCCCGGTCTGGTGCCGATGCCGAGCTGGCGCCCCGACACCCCGGTGGCGCAGGGCGGTGAAGACCCGTACGCCTTCTCGGGCTTCGCGGGAGTGGGACGCAAGGCGTGAGTATTCCCGCCCAGTCGTCCGGCGCACCGGACGCGGAGCCCGACGGCCCCGAGGACCGGCTCCGGCGATTCGCCACGATCTGGAGCCGGGCCATATTCCCGTCGACGGCCACCTCCCTGACCCGCCCGGAGTTCGAACACCATCTGCTCCCGCTGGCCCGCATACTCAGCGACACCCTGCACGCCCGCCCCTTCGACGCCGTATCGGCCGCCGGGGTGGGCGGCGCACTCGTCGCCGCGCACTGCACGGACCCGGACGCGCTCAGCTCCACGCTCGGTGTCGTCGACTCCTACCTCGTCCTGTACTGCGGGAACAACGGCCCCGTGGCACTGGCGACCGAGGACAGCCGGTCCCGCTGCGCCAGGATCCAGCACGCCGTCGCGGGCGGCTTCAGCCAGGCGCTGCGCGAGCGGACCCTCGCCGAGCAGGAGGCCATCGCCCGCTCGGCGCTCGCCGCGCGCTCCCAGGCCGAACAGGCGCTGCACGCGACCGAGGCGCGGTTCCGTGCCGTATTCAAGGACGCCGCCATCGGCATCGGGATCGCCGACCTCGACGGCAACGTGCTGGAGGTCAACGACACCCTCACCCGGATGTTCGGCGGGCTCGACCACCATGTGCGCAGCCACCGCGTCAACGAGTGGGTCCACCCCGAGGACTCCCCGAAGGTCTGGGCGTACTACAACGAGCTGGTGAGCGGCGAGCGCGACCACTACCGGGTCGAGAAGGCGTTCTACCGCAACGACGGAACGGTCCTGTGGACCAATCTGACGGTGTCCCTGCTGCGCGACGCGGAGGGCCGTCCTGAGTATCAGCTGGCGTTGATGGAGGACACCACGGAGCGCAGGCTGCTGAATCTGCGTCTCCGGTACGAGGCCACGCACGACGCGCTCACCGGCCTGCCGAACCGCACCCTTTTTTTCGAGCGCCTGGAGAAAGCGCTCTCGGCCGGTGACGGCAGCCGTTTCGGGCTCTGCTACCTGGACCTGGACGGCTTCAAGGCGATCAACGACAGCCTGGGCCACGCCTCGGGCGACCGGCTGCTCGTCGAGGTCGCGGACCGGCTGCAGAGCTGCGCGACCGCGCCGGGCGAGATGGTGGCGCGGCTCGGCGGCGACGAGTTCGTGGCGCTGACGACCGGTCCCGACACGGCATCCGAGGTCGACGAACTGGCCTGCCGCATCCTCGGGGTGCTCGGCACGCCGATCCGGCTGGACGGCCGTGAGCTCACCGTCCGGGGGTCCATCGGGGTCGTCGAGGGCCCGGCCGGCGAGCGCAGCGCCGCCGAGGTGCTGCGCAGCGCCGACATCACGATGTACCGGGCCAAGTCCGCGGGCGGCAACCGCTTCGAGCTGGCCGACGCGGAGGCGGACGCCCGTGCCATCACCCGGCACGGGCTGACCACGGCGCTGCCGGCCGCGCTGGAGCGCGGCGAGTTCTTCATCGAGTACCAGCCGCTGGTGCACCTCGGGGACGGTTCGGTGCACGGGGCGGAGGCACTGGTGCGCTGGTGCCACCCGCAGCACGGGGTGCTGGGGCCCGACCGGTTCATCGCGCTCGCCGAGCACACCGGGCTGATCGTGCCGCTCGGCCGCTGGGTGCTGGAGGAGTCGGTACGCCAGGCCAACTTCTGGCAGGAGCGGCACACCGACGGGGGCCCGCTGCGGATCAACGTCAACCTCTCGCCCGCCCAGCTGCACCATCCGCACCTGGTCGCGGAGACCGTCGACGTCCTGGAGCGGTCCGGGCTGGAGCCCGCGGCGCTGTGCCTGGAGGTCACCGAGTCGGCGCTCATCGGCGCCGACGACGATCTGCTGAAGCCGCTGCGCCAGCTGGCCGACATGGGCGTCGGCATAGCGCTCGACGACTTCGGCACGGGTTACTCGAACCTGGCGAACCTGCGGCGGCTGCCGGTGAGCGTGCTGAAGCTGGACCGTTCCTTCACCCAGGGGATGCAGCACCACCCGGCCGATCCGGTGGACCTGAAGATCGTCGAGGGCATCGTGTCGCTCGCGCACAGTCTCGACCTGGCGGTGACGGTGGAGGGCGTGGAGACCGGGGCCCAGGCGGAGCAGCTGCGGGAGCTGGGCTGCGACACGGCCCAGGGCTGGTACTACGCGCGGCCCGGCGCCCCGGACCGGATCCACTCGCTGCTGCTGGCCGACGCGGTGTGAGGCCGGCGGACGCACTGGCCCCGGGCGCGTCAGCCACCCGGGGGCGAGGCGTCCGCCCGGCTCGCCAGCAGCACCCGCTGGAACTCGCGCGCCGCCCGCGGCGGATCGACGTCACTGCGGTGCGCGAGCGCGATCGTGCGGCGGAGCCCCGGCTTCGCCAGTGGCGTCGTCCGCAGGCCGTGGCCCGTCCGGGCGGCCACCATGCTCGGGACCACCGCGATCCCGAGACCGGCCCGGACGATCCCGAGGACCGCGTCCATCTCGCCGCCCTCCACGGTGAACGACGGCTCGAAGCCCTCGGCCCGGCAGGCGGCCACGGTCAGCTCCCGCAGGTCGTAGCCGTGCCGGAACATCACCAGCGGCTCGCTCTGCAGATCCGCGATCCGCACCCGCCCGCCCCGGCCGGGCCGCGGCCCCGCCGCCGACGAGACCACCACCAGATCCTCCTGGAGCAGCTCGACCGTGGTCAGGGCCGGTGAGGCCGCGGGGAGCGGAAGCACCACGAGAGCGAGGTCGAGGGCGCCGCGCGCCAGCTCCCGTACCAGGTCGTGCGAACCGCCCTCCTCCAGCAGCAGCCGGACGCCCGGGTGCAGATCGTGGAAGGCGCGCAGCACGTCGGGCAGCAGCCCCGTGCAGACGCTGGGGGTCGCACCGAGCCGGACCCGGCCCCGGCGCAGCTGGACCAGCTCCTGTACCTCCTGCCTGGCGGTGTCCGCGTCGGCCAGGATGCGCCGGGCCAGCGGCAGCAGCGCCTCGCCCGCGTCGGTCAGCGCGATGTTCCCCCGGGCGCGGCTGAACAGCTCGGCCCCCAGCTCGCTCTCCAGCGCCCTGATCTGTTGCGAGAGCGAGGGCTGTGACACGTGGACGTCCTCGGCGGCGCGGGTGAAGTGCCGGGCTTCGGCCACGGCCACGAAGTACACGAGCTGCTGAAGCTGCATGCGCTCAACGTATCTCGCTCGATAGTCAGTGGCTATGGAGATCAGCTGCTCCATGTCTTGGACTGATCGGGCCCTTCGGCCCTAGCGTCGTGTCCATGGCATTGGCAACACGGACGGACCGACGGCCGTCCATGACGCGTTCGCTCTGGGACTCGTCCGTCGGCAAGAAGACGATCATGGCCGTGAGCGGCCTGATCATGCTCCTCTACTTGGTCGTCCACATGGTCGGCAACCTGAAGATCTTCTTCGGACCGGGCGAGTTCAACGGCTACGCGCACTGGCTGCGCGTGATGGGCGAGCCGTTCCTGCACCACGAGTGGGCGCTGTGGATCGTCCGGCTGGTGCTCGTCGCCGCCGTGGTGCTGCACGCCGTCTCCGCGTACCAGCTCAGCCGCCGCGACCTCAGGGCGCGGCCCAGCAAGTACGTACACCGCAAGCCGCGTGCCAGCTATGCCACCAACACCATGCGCTACGGCGGCGTCATCCTCGCGCTGTTCATCGTCTGGCACATCCTGGACCTGACGACCGGCACCGTGCACTCGGGCGGATTCCAGTCCGGACACCCGTACCAGAACGTCATCGACACCTTCTCCACCTGGTACGGCAACGTCATCTACATCGTCGCCATGATCGCCATGGGACTGCACGTCCAGCACGGGTTCTGGAGCGCGGCGCAGACCCTGGGAGCGGGCCGCGCGACCCGCGACCGCGTCCTGAAGACCCTCGCCAACGCGCTCGCGCTGGTGCTGACGGCGGGCTTCGTCTCCGTACCCGTCGCCGTCATGACCGGAGTGGTGAGCTGACATGAACGACTACACCGACTACGCGACCGGCGAGCCTCTCGCCGACACCCGCGCTCCCGGCGGGCCCGTCGCGGAACGCTGGGACACCCGCCGCTTCGAGGCGAAGCTGGTCAACCCGGCCAACCGCCGCAAGCACACCGTCATCGTCATCGGCACCGGTCTGGCCGGCGGCTCCGCCGGCGCCACCCTGGCCGAACAGGGCTACCACGTCGTCCAGTTCTGCTTCCAGGACTCGCCCCGCCGGGCCCACTCGGTGGCCGCCCAGGGCGGCATCAACGCCGCGAAGAACTACCGCAACGACGGCGACTCCGTCCACCGGCTCTTCTACGACACCGTCAAGGGCGGCGACTTCCGCGCCCGTGAGTCCAACGTGCACCGGCTCGCCCAGATCTCCGTCGAGATCATCGACCAGTGCGTGGCCCAGGGCGTCCCCTTCGCCCGCGAGTACGGCGGACTCCTCGACAACCGCTCCTTCGGCGGCGTCCAGGTCTCCCGCACCTTCTACGCCCGCGGCCAGACGGGGCAGCAGCTGCTGCTGGGCGCCTACCAGGCCCTGTCCCGGCAGATCGCCGCGGGCAACGTCGAACTGCACCCCCGCACCGAGATGCTCGACCTGATCGTCGTCGACGGCAAGGCCCGCGGCATCGTCGCCCGTGACCTGGTCACCGGGAAGATCGACACGTACTTCGCCGACGCGGTCGTGCTGGCCAGCGGCGGATACGGCAACGTCTTCTACCTGTCGACCAACGCCATGAACTCCAACGCCACCGCCATCTGGCGCGCCCACCGGCGCGGCGCGTACTTCGCCAACCCCTGCTTCACCCAGATCCACCCCACCTGCATCCCGCGCACCGGTGAGCACCAGTCCAAGCTGACGCTGATGAGTGAGTCGCTGCGCAACGACGGCCGCATCTGGGTCCCGAAGGCCAAGGGCGACACCCGCCCCGCGGGCGAGATCCCCGAGGACGAGCGCGACTACTACCTGGAGCGCGTCTACCCCGCCTTCGGGAACCTGGTGCCCCGCGACATCGCCTCCCGCGCGGCCAAGAACGTCTGCGACGAGGGCCGCGGGGTCGGCCCCGGCGGGCAGGGCGTCTACCTGGACTTCGCGGAGGCCGTCCAGCGGATGGGCCGGGCGAAGGTCGAGGAGAAGTACGGCAACCTCTTCGACATGTACGCGCAGATCACCGCGGAGAACCCGTACGAGACACCGATGCGCATCTACCCGGCCGTGCACTACACGATGGGCGGGCTCTGGGTCGACTACGACCTCCAGACCACGATCCCCGGGCTGTTCGCGATCGGGGAGGCGAACTTCTCCGACCACGGGGCCAACCGCCTCGGAGCCTCCGCGCTGATGCAGGGCCTCGCGGACGGCTACTTCGTCCTCCCGTCGACGATCAACGACTACCTGGCCCGCAACCCGCACCACGAGAAGGTCGACGCCTCGCATCCAGAGGTGGAGGAGGCGGTGGCCGAGACGGAGGACCGGATCAACCTGCTGCTGGCCGTCGACGGCGACCGCACCCCCGACTCCTTCCACCGGGAGATCGGTGAACTCATGTGGGAGTACTGCGGTATGGCCCGCACGGAGGAGGGGCTGCGCAAGGCGCTCGGCAAGCTGCCGCTGATCCGCGAGGAGTTCTGGCGGCAAATCAAGGTCCCCGGCACCGGCGACGAGTTCAACCAGTCGCTGGAGAAGGCCAACCGCATCGTCGACTACCTGGAGCTCGCGGAGCTGATGTGCCTCGACGCACTGCACCGCGCCGAGTCCTGCGGAGGGCACTTCCGCGAGGAGTCGCAGACCCCGGACGGCGAGGCCGCCCGGCGCGACGAGGAGTTCTCCTACGCCGCGGCCTGGGAGTTCACCGGCACCGGCGACGCTCCCGTCCTGCACAAGGAAGACCTGGTCTTCGAGTACGTCCACCCCACTCAGCGGAGCTACGCATGAAGCTCACCCTGCGCGTCTGGCGCCAGAAGAACGCCGACGCCCCCGGCGCCATGTCCACCTACCGGGTGGAGGGCATCTCCCAGGACATGTCGTTCCTGGAGATGCTCGACACCCTCAACGAGGAACTCATCCTCGAAGGGGACGACCCCGTCGCGTTCGACCACGACTGCCGCGAAGGGATCTGCGGCGCGTGCAGCCTGGTCATCAACGGGGACGCCCACGGCCCGGAGCGCACCACCACCTGCCAGCTCCACATGCGGTCCTTCGAGGACGGCGACACCATCGACATCGAGCCCTGGCGCGCCTCGGCCTTCCCGGTCGTCAAGGACCTGGTCGTGGACCGCTCCGCCTTCGACCGGATCATCCAGGCCGGCGGCTACATCTCCGCCCCGACCGGTACGGCACCGGACGCGCACGCCACGCCCGTGCCCAAGCCGGACGCCGACTCCGCCTTCGAGCACGCGGAGTGCATCGGCTGCGGTGCCTGCGTGGCGGCCTGCCCCAACGGCTCCGCGATGCTCTTCACCTCGGCGAAGGTCAACCACCTGAACGTGCTGCCGCAGGGCGCCCCGGAGCGCGAGACCCGGGTCCTCGACATGGTGGGGCAGATGGACAGCGAGGGCTTCGGCGGCTGCACCCTCACGGGGGAGTGCGCGACCGCCTGCCCGAAGGGCATCCCGCTGCCGTCGATCTCAGCGATGAACAAGGAATGGCTGCGGGCGACCCGCAAGGTCCACCGCTGACGCGCGGAGCCCCGGCTCCGGAGGCCGCCCGCCTCCGGAGCCGGGGCTCCGCCCTCTGGTCGCCTCGTCGGTCAGGACGTCACGGAGAGGTCGTCACCGTAGACCGTGCCCTGTCCGTACCAGCCGTGCAGGTACACCGTCACCGCGCCGCTGGCCCCGGTGGTGAAGGCCACCGACTGCTTGGCGTAACCGCTGGACGAGCCCCAGGTGCTGGCCGTGGCCCCGCCCTTGACGCCGAGGTAGCCGTAGCTGCCCTGCACCCAGCCGCTCAGCGTGTACTTGGTGTTGGGGGACAGCGTCAGCGTCTGCGTGCACTCGCCTGTCTGCGAGGCGGTGGCCGCAGCGGCGAGCGCGTGCGTACCGCCGTGCACCGGGGTGGAGACGACGGAGCCGCCGGACTCACAGGTCCAGGGGCCGAGCGAACCCGTCTCGAAGTCGCCGTTCACCAGCGATCCGGTGCCGCCTCCCGGTCCGGAGACGGTCAGCGTGAAGGCCGCCGAGTGGCTGAGCGTGCCCGCCGCACCGGTCACATTGACCTTGTACGTGCCGGGCGCCGCCGAGGCCGAGGCGGTGACGGTCAGCTTCGACGTCCCGCCCGCGGTGACCGACGTCGGGCTGAGCGTGGCCGTCACACCGGCCGGCGCCCCGCTCGTCGTCAGCGCGACGGTCTTGGCGTTGCCGGAGGTGACCGCGGTGCTCACGGTCGCCGTGGCCGAACCGCCGGGCGCGACCGTCGCGGAACCGGGGGCGACGGCCACCGAGTAGTCGTCCGTCACCGGGCCGGTGCCGCCGCCCGTGGTGAAGGGCGCGAACGTGTGGCTGAAGTACCAGGTGTCCTGCGCGATCCCGGAGCAGGTGTCGCTGCCGCCGGTGCCGGGGCAGCCGCCGTTGTCACGCTGCAGCGCCCAGAACGACAGGGTGCTGACGCCCTTGGAGACGGCCCAGTTGTACACCGAGGTGGCGTCCGCGGTGGTGAACGTCTCGGCGGGGCCGTAGTCGTCGATGCCCGGCATCTCGATGATGCCGGTCATGCCCCACAGCTGGGCCTCGGTCTTCGACGGGTAGAGCTTGGCCAGCTGGCCCTTCAGGCCGGTGATCGCCGTCTGGGTGTCCTGCGCCATGTTGTGCGAGGCGCCGTCGTAGTAGTCGAACGTCATGAGGTTCACGACGTCCACCTGGGCGCCGTTGGTCACCGCGTTCTTGAGCACCGCGAGCCCGCTGGGGGCGAGCCCGCTGGTTGTGGTGGGCAGGGTGTACGAGATCTGCACCGAGCGGCCGTTGGCGGCGGCCCAGTCCTGCACCTTCTTGATCGCCTTGTTGCGGCGGTCGATCCCGGCGCTGTTCTCCAGCGAGTTGTCCTCGATGTCCATGTCGAGCCGGGACACGTCGTAGGTCGTGATGACCTTCTCGTACGCCGCGGCGATGGAGTCGACGCTCGTGCAGCTGTCGGCGATCTCGGTGCCGCCGTTGTCGGCCGCGTACCCGCCGAACGACGGGATCACGTCGCCGCCGCGCGACCGGATGGTCGTGAAGTCGGCGCCGTACTCGGACTGGGCGATCGGCGTACTCGAATCGCCGTTCCAGTACGGGGTGCAGGAACCCCGGGCCTCGGTCTGGACGAAGGCCATGGTCAGGTACTTGGCACCGGACGCCTGTGAGAGGGCGGCCGGACTGTCTCCGTTGTACGCCTCGAAGTACGGGGCGAAGACATGCGCGGGCAGGGGAGTGGCGGCGGTGGCGGTGGCCTGCGCGCCGGCGCCTGATCCGAGGACCAGGCCGGCGGACGCGACGGCCGTGGCCAGGGCGCTCAGGACGGCGGCGACTGTTCTTGGACGTCTCATGGGGTAGCTCCCAGCGGAGTGAGACAACGGGCGGATCGCACGGCTCTGCCACGCCCGTCGAGGGCGTGGTCCGTTCCTGTGAATCCCGGCCGGGGGTCACGTACCGCACGGCGTGGAGCGGCCGTGAGGCATGCCCATAATTGGTCTGGACCAGCTAACTGTCAACGTTCTTTACTGTTTTATTTCCCTTGGGCTGCCCGAACCGGCAACCGGCAGGGCAAATGGGGGAGTTGGGGAGAAAAGAACGGTCAGTCGAGGTGGAGCGAGGCCCGGAGGTACGCCGCCGTCCGGCTGCCCTCCGCCCGCGCCACGGCCGAGGGCGGCCCCGTCGCCACGATCCGGCCGCCCCGGTCGCCGCCGCCCGGCCCGAGGTCGATCACCCAGTCGGCGCCCGCGACCACGGCCATGTCGTGCTCGACGACCACCACGGTGCTGCCCGCGTCGACCAGCCCGTGCAACTGCCGCATCAGGACCTCGACATCGGCCGGATGCAGCCCCGTCGTCGGCTCGTCCAGCAGGTACAGGGTGTGGCCCCGGCGGGCGCGCTGGAGCTCGGCGGCCAGCTTGATGCGCTGCGCCTCGCCGCCGGAGAGCTCGGTCGCCGGCTGCCCCAGCCGCAGATAGCCGAGCCCCACGTCGAGCAGGGTGCGCAGACTGCGTTCGGCGCCGGGCGTACCGGCGAAGAAACCGGCCGCCGACTCGACCGTGAGGTCCAGCACCTGGGCGATGTCCCGCCCGCGCAGGGTGACTTCGAGGGTCTGCGGGTTGTACCGCGCGCCGTGGCAGTCCGGGCAGGGCGCGTACGTACTGGGCAGGAAGAGCAGCTCCACGGAGACGAACCCCTCACCCTGGCAGGTCTCGCACCGTCCGCCCGCCACGTTGAAGGAGAACCGCCCGGCCCGGTAGCCGCGCTCGACCGCCGTGTCCGTCGCGGCGAACAGCTTGCGCACGACGTCGAACAGCCCGGTGTACGTGGCCAGGTTGGAACGCGGCGTACGGCCGATGGGCTTCTGGTCGACCTGGACGAGACGGTCCACCGCCGCCAGCCCCTCGGCCGACGCGCACCCGGGTACGGGCCGCTCGCGAGGCTGATCGGCCTCTGCCTGTGCCGGGGCCCGCCGGTCGGCCAGCACGTCCGCCAGGACCTGCCCCACCAGCGTCGACTTGCCCGACCCCGAGACCCCCGTGACGGCGGTGAACACCCCGAGCGGGAAGGCCGCGTCCACGCCGCGCACATTGTGCCGCTCCACGCCGTGCAGCCGAAGCCACCCGGTGGGCTCCCGCACCTCGCGCACCGGGGCCGGCGCCTCGTCGAAGAGGAAGCGGCGCGTCGCCGACTCCTCGACCTCGGCGAGACCGGCCGGCGGGCCGCTGTGCAGCACCCGGCCGCCGTGCTCACCGGCCAGCGGCCCCACGTCGACCAGCCAGTCGGCCCGCCGCACCACATCCATCTGATGCTCCACGACGAAGACCGTGTTCCCGGCCTCCTTCAGCCGGCCGAGCACCCCGAGCAGCGACTCGGTGTCCGCCGGGTGCAGGCCGGCTGACGGCTCGTCCAGTACGTAGACGACGCCGAACAGTCCGGACCGCAACTGCGTGGCCAGCCGCAGTCGTTGAAGCTCGCCGGAGGAGAGCGTCGGGGCCGTGCGGTCCAGGCTGAGATAGCCGAGCCCCAGCTCGGTGACCGTCTCGATCCGGGCCAGCAGATCGGTCGTCAGCACCCGGGCGGTGTCGCCCCCGCCGGCCGTCGTCAGCGCCTCGGCGAGCCCGGTGAGCGGGAGTCCCGCCAGCTCCGCGATCGTCCGGCCGGCGAAGGTGACCGCCATGGCCTCCGGCCGCAGCCGGCTGCCCTCGCAGACCGGACACGGCTCACTGGTCAGGAAGCGCTCCGCCTTCGTCCGCAGGGACCGGCTCCTGGTGTCCGCGAAGGTGTGCATCACATAGCGGCGCGCGCTCATGTACGTGCCCTGGTAGGGGCGTTGGATCCGGCCCGCGTCACGCACCGGATGGACCGTCACCACCGGCTGCTCGTCGGTGAACAGGATCCACTCCCGGTCCGCCGGGTCGAGCTCGCGCCACGGCCGTGCGACGTCGTACCCCAGGGCGTCCAGCACATCGCGCAGGTTCTTGCCCTGCCAGGCCCCCGGCCAGGCGGCGATCGCGCCGTCCCTGATCGACAGCGAGGGGTCGGGAACCAGCAGCTCCTCCGTGGTGCGGTGCACCCGGCCGAGGCCGTGGCAGCGCGGACAGGCCCCCGCGGCGGTGTTCGGTGAGAACGCGTCGGAGTCCAGCCGCTCGGCACCCTCCGGATACCTCCCGGCCCGGGAGAACAGCATCCGCAGCGAGTTCGACAGTGTGGTCACCGTCCCCACCGAGGACCTGGCGCCCGGCGCGGAGCGGCGCTGCTCCAGCGACACGGCCGGCGGCAGCCCGGTGATCTCGCCCACCGCCGGCGCCCCGACCTGGTGGATCAGCCGGCGGGCGTACGGGGCGACGGACTCGAAATAGCGGCGCTGGGCCTCGGCGTAGATGGTCCCGAAGGCCAGCGAGGACTTTCCGGATCCGGAGACACCGGTGAAGACGGTGAGCGTGTCGCGCGGGATGTCGACCCGAACGTCCTGGAGGTTGTGCTCGCGGGCGCCGCGGACCCTGACGTACGGGTCGTGGGGGGTGGGCATGGGGGCGGGGGACTCCGTACGGTTCGGGGCGGGGCGGTCAGGACAAACAGCCCGATTCTAGGCCTCGGCGGGCCACTGTGCCGCTGGGCCGCGGGGCCACTGGGTGCGGGCGCCGCCCGCGCTGACGGACGCGCGGGCTCGCCGTGCGCGTTCCGGATCAGTCCTTTTCGTCGAGCCGGAAGCCGACTTTCAGGCCGACCTGGTAGTGCTCGATCCGGCCGTCCTTGATCTGGCCGCGCACCTCTGTGATCTCGAACCAATCGAGATTGTGCAACGTTTCCGAAGCCCTCGCGACGGCGTTGCGGACTGCCGCGTCGACGCCCTCATGGGAGGTTCCTACGATCTCTGTGACGCGATACGTATGGTTTGACATCTTATGTCTCCTCTCGCCTCTACCAAGGTGCCCCACCTTGACGGGGTTCGCGAGAGTTGGCGGGGCGGTCGCGCGTCCGGAACCGGCCTTGACCAATGTATTGGTCCATACCAAAATCCAGCCACGCCCGTGCGAGCGCAGCCCGCAGTCCCCCACACCGGGTCCTGGTCTTGTCGTGCCGTTTCGCAGAAGGTGACCCCGTGAAGAACCGCATGCTCGTAGGAGCTGTTGCCCTGATATCCGTAGCCGCACTGGGCGGCTGCGGTGTGATCCCCGGTTCGGGTGGCTCCGACAGCAAGAAAGTCACCATCTGGCTGATGAAGGACAGCGTGAGCCCCGACTTCCTGGCCAAATTCAAGAAGTCGTACGAAGCGGCGCACCCGTCGGTCGAACTGGACTTCAAAATCCAGAGCTGGAGCGGTATCGGGCCGAAGGTCATCGACGCCCTGGGCGGCAAGGACACCCCGGACGTCATCGAGGTCGGCAACACCCAGGTGGCCCAGTACGCGGAGAGCGGCGGGCTGCGCGACCTGACCCTGGAGTCGATGCGGGACCTCGGCAGCGAGGACTGGCTGCCCGGCCTCGCCGAACCGGGCAGCATCGGCGGCGTCCAGTACGGAATCCCCTGGTACGCGGCCAACCGGGTGGTGATCTACAACAAGGACCTCTTCAAAGAGGCCGGCATCAAGTCCCTGCCGAAGACGCGCGCGCAGTGGATCGCTGACAGCGAGAAGCTGAACCGGGACGGCAATCAGGGCATGTACCTGCCGGGCCAGAACTGGTACGTGCTCGCCGGATTCATCTGGGACGAGGGCGGTGAACTCGCGAGCGAGAAGAGCGGCGACTGGAAGGGCACCCTCAACTCCGCCGCGGCCCTGCGGGGCATGGAGTTCTACCAGCAGCTCCAGGCGCTCGGTGCAGGCCCCAAGGACGCGGACGAGGAAAAGCCCCCGCAGGGCAATGTGTTCGCCAAGGGAGATGTCGCACAGATCATTTCCACCCCCAGTACCGCGACGCTGATCGAGAAGGCGAATCCCGAACTCAGGGGAAAACTGGGATACTTCCCGATCCCGGGCAAGACCGAGAAGTCCCCCGGTTCGGTATTCACCGGCGGATCCGATCTGATCGTTCCGGAGAAGGCGCACCGGCGGAGCGCGGGCATCGACGTGATCAAGGAACTGGCCGGCGCCAAGTGGCAGGAGGAACTGGCCAAGGCCATGAGCTACGTGCCCAACAAGACCACCCTGGCCCATGTCATCGAGGGCGAGGAGAGCACCGCCGCGATGGCCGAGGGCGCGGCGGAGGGCCATGCCACCCCCAACTCGCCGCAGTGGGCGGCGGTGGAGGCCGACAACCCGATCAAGCCGTACATGACGGCCGTGCTGCAGGGCGGTGACCCGGCGGCGGAGGCGAAGACCGCCTCGGAGAAGATCACGGGAGTACTCGCGGGCAGCTGACCGCGCGGCCGGCCGGTGCACGGGGCCGGTGCGCACCACGGGATTCAGCCGTCGCACATCCCGGCTCTCCATGGCGGTCACGTCGAATCCAGCCGGTCACGGAAGAAGTAAGGAGCCGGGCTTGCCGCGCCTGCCGCGGCGGCCCGGCAGCCGCCCTTGCCGAACCGTCCCCGGAGACCGTCATGCACGCGCTGCCCACCGCCTCCACCGCCTCCACCGCCTCCACCGCCTCCACCGCCTCCGCCACTTCTGCCGTCTCCGCCCTCGCCGCCGCCCCGCCCGTCGCCGCGCGGCAGCCGGCGCGGCCCGCCGTCCCACCGCGCTACCGGGTCTCCCTCGCCGTGGACCAGGAGGAGGTGCGCGCCGCCCAGCGCCTGCGCCACCAGGTCTTCGCCGCAGAGTTCGGCGCCCGGCTGGAGGGCCCGGAACCGGGCCTGGACAGCGACGCGTTCGACGCGTACTGCGACCATCTGCTGGTCCGGGAGACGGCAACCGGCGACGTCGTCGCCACCTACCGCCTGCTGCCGCCCGAGCGGGCCCGGATCGCCGGACGCCTCTACGCGGAGGGCGAGTTCGACCTCGCCAGGCTCGCCCCGATCCGCGACGACCTGGTCGAGGTCGGCCGCTCCTGCGTCCACCCGGCCCACCGCGACGGTGCCGTCATCGCACTGATCTGGGCCGGCCTGGCCCGTTACATGGAGCGCACCGGCCACAACTGGCTGGCCGGCTGCTGTTCGATCTCCCTCTCCGACGGCGGCGGAGCAGCGGCCCGCGCCTGGGAGACCGTACGGAACAAGCACCTCGCGCCCGAGGACTACTGGGTCTCCCCGCACCGCCTCTGGCAGGCCCCAGCGGCCCTTCCCGGCGGCCCCGGCGGGCTCGCCGCGCTCCCGCCGCTGCTGCGCGGCTATCTGCGCCTCGGCGCCCGGATCTGCGGGGCGCCCGCCCACGACCCCGAGTTCAACGTCGCCGATCTGTACGTACTGCTGTCGCTGCGCGGCACCGACCCGCGCTACCTCCGCCACTTCCTCTCGCTCGCCCCGCAGCAGTGAGCCACTGGCTGCCCGACTCCCCGTGCACCCCGCCCGGCTGCGCGGTCCACGCGGGACCGGCCCGGCACCCGGTCCCGGCGGCGGCTCTGCTGCTGGCCGGATGCGCGCTGACCCTCGCCGGGGTGCTGTGCGCCCCGCTCGCGCTGTCGCTGACCGGTGGGGCACGGCGGGAGTTGCTGATCCGGTGGTGGGCGCACACGGTGCTGCGGGCGTTCGGGGTGCGGGTACGGATCACCGGGCCGCCCGCCGTGCGGTCCGGCACCCCTGCTGTACGGGGCGGCGCGGCGGGCATCGGCGGTGGGCTCCCGGGCGGGCCGGCCGGAGCGGCGGGCATCCGCGCCTGCGCCCCGGGGGTGCTGGTGGTCGCCAACCACGTCTCCTGGCTGGACATCCCGCTGGTCGCGGCCGTCTGCCCCGGCCGGATGCTGGCCAAGAGCGACATCCGGCACTGGCCGGTGCTGGGCCCGCTGGCGGCGCTCGGGGGCACCCTGTTCGTCGAGCGCGAGCGGCTGCGCACCCTGCCCGCCACCGTGCGCGGCCTCGCTGCGGCGCTGCGCGGCGGCGCCCGAGTCGTGGTCTTCCCCGAGGGCAGTACCTGGTGCGGCCGGGGGTCGGGCGGCCGGTTCCGGCCCGCCGCGTTCCAGGCCGCGATCGACGCCGGGGCCGCCGTCCAGCCGCTGCGCATCCGCTACCTGGGCGGCCCGCCGGACCACCGCGCTCCGGCGGGCGCCGCGGCCTTCGTCGGTGACGATCCGCTGACCGTCTCGCTGTGGCGGGTGGTGCGGGCGGCCGGGCTGACCGCCGAGATCCGGGTACTGGCGCCGATCCCGGCGGGCGCGGTGCCCGGCCGCCGTGAACTGGCCGGGCTGGCTCAGTCCGCCGTGGCCAGCGACAGCGCGTACCTGCCCGCGCTGTCCGTCCACCACTGAGTCAGCCGCAGCCCGGCCCCGTCCAGTTCGTCCCGTACCCCCTCCTCGCGGAATTTCGCCGAGATCTCCGTCCGCAGCTCCTCACCGGCCTCGAACGGCACCACCAGATTCAGTTCCGGGATCTTCACGGTGAGCTCCCGGCGGGCCCGCAGCCGCATCTCGATCCACTCCCGCTCCGGATCCCACCGGGCCACGTGCTCGAAGTCGGCGGGCTCGAAGTCGGCCCCCAGCTCCCGGTCGACGACCGAGAGGACGTTCCGGTTGAACGCCGCCGTGACTCCCGCGGCGTCGTCGTACGCCGCGACGAGCACCTCCTCGTCCTTCACCAGATCCGTGCCGAGCAGCAGGCTGTCGCCGGGGGAGAGCAGCGAGCGTACGGACGAGAGGAACGCGGCCCGCTCCTGCGGCAGCAGGTTGCCGATGGTGCCGCCCAGGAACGCGACCAGCCGCGGTCCCGGGGTCCGCGGCAGTGTCAGCGCGCCGGTGAAGTCGGCGATGAGCGCGTGCACGGACAGGCCGGGCCGCTCCTCCAGCAGCGCCTCGGCCGCCCCGCGCAGCGCGCTCTCGCTCACGTCGACCGGCACATAGGTGTGCAGCTCCGGCAGCGCGTCGAGCAGGTGCCGGGTCTTCTCCGAGGACCCCGAGCCCAGTTCCACCAGGGTCCGGGCGCCGGACGCGGCGGCGATCGCGCCGGCCCGGCCGATCAGGATCTCCCGCTCGGCACGGGTGGGGTAGTACTCGGGGAGCCGGGTGATCTCCTCGAACAGCTCGCTGCCGCGGGCGTCGTAGAACCACTTGGGCGGCAGCGTCTTCGGCTGCCGGGTCAGACCGTCCAGGACGTCGGCGCGCAGCGCCGCGGCCGTCGCGTCCACCGGCAGGGTGCGGGTCAGCAGAAAGGGACTCACTCGGCGGGCTCCTTGAGCGGGGTCAGCGATACGTCGGTGCGGGTCGCGGTGAGCAGGGTGCGGTCCGGGACCTCGCGCCAGCGCGGATCGTCGTCGTAGGGCTCCGAGGCCACGACCGCGTGCCGGCCGGGCTCGGACCAGTGCCACAGGGTGTCGCCCCAGGCGGTCGCCACGATGGTGGAACCATCGGTGAGCAGCAGGTTGAGCCGGGAGCCCGGAGCAGCCTCCGCGACCTCCAGCACGGTGTCCGCGACGGCCTGCGGGAGCGCGTCGCCCGCCGCGAGCCGGTGCCGCACCAGGGCCCAGACCAGCGCCGAATCGCAGCGGGCGGCCAGTCTCAGCAGTTCGGCCGGGGGCAGCGTCGCTGCGAGGGGCGCCATCGAGCCGGGCCAGCCCTTCACCGCGCCGTTGTGGCTGAACAGCACCTCGCCCGCGGCGAACGGCGCGGCCGCGGCCTCGCCGTCCGGATCGAATTCGGTGGCATCGCGGACCGCGGCCAGCACGGCACGGCTGCGCACCACCCTGGCCAGATCGGCGAAGGTCCGGTCGCCCCAGACGGGTCCGGGGCGGCGGTAGCGTCCGGGGACCGGGTCCCCGTCCGCGTACCAGCCGACGCCGAAGCCGTCCGCGTTGACCGTCCCGTGCCGCTGCCGGCGCGGCTCCCAGGACTGGCGCACCAGTGAATGCGAGGGCCGGGTCAGAATCTCGCCCAGGCTGATCGGCGGCCCCACATAGGCGATATGACGGCACATCAGGCATCCCTCGCGGTGCGGAACCCCGAGAAGATCTGCCGCCGGACCGGCAGGTCCCAGTTGCGGAACGTGCCCCGGCAGGCCACCGCGTCCACCGCGAACGACCCGCCGCGCAGCACCTTGTGCCCGGGGCCGAAGAACACCTCCGAGTACTCGCGGTACGGGAACGCCGCGAAGCCCGGGTAGGGCAGGAAGTCGCTCGACGTCCACTCCCACACGTCCCCGATCAGCTGCCCCGCGCCGGACGGCGACCGCCCGGCCGGATACGCCCCGGCGGGGGCGGGCCGCAGATGGCGCTGGCCGAGGTTGGCGTGGTCCGATGCGGGGTCCTCGTCGCCCCACGGGTAGCGCCGGGACCGGCCGGCGGCCGGGTCGTGGCGGGCCGCCTTCTCCCATTCGGCCTCGGTGGGCAGCCTGCGCCCGGCCCAGCGGGCGTACGCGTCCGCCTCGTACCAGCTGACGTGCAGCACCGGTTCGTCCGCCGATACCGGTTCGGTCATGCCGAAGCGCCGGCGCAGCCACTGGCCGGCGTCCCGGTGCCAGAACAGAGGTGCCGTCAGCTCGTGTTCACGGACCATCGCCCACCCCTCCGGCGCCCACCAGCGCCGCTCGGTGTAGCCGCCGTCCTCGATGAACGCCCGGTACGCGCCGCAGGTCACCGGGGCGGTGTCCAGGAAGAAGGCGGGCACCTCGCGACGGTGCGCGGGGCGTTCGTTGTCCAGCGCCCATGGTTCGGTCGAGGTGCCCATGGTGAACGGTCCGCCCGGGACGAGTACTTCGGCCGGAAGAGTGGCGGCGTCGGCGGCCCGGGGCGGCTCAGGGGCGGTGAGCGCGGCAGGGCCGGAGCGTAGCTGATGGGTAATCAGCATGGTTTCGTCGTGCTGCTGTTCGTGCTGCGCGATCATCCCGAAGGCGAACGCGGACCGCAGCAGGGGGCGCCCGCCGAGCGGCGCCGAGCCGAGCACGTCCAGCGCCCGGCCGCGCACCTCCGCGGCGTACGACCTGGCCTCTGCGGGGGCCAGCAGCGGCAGCGAGGGGCGGGCGGCCCGGGGGTGCTCGAAGGCGTCGTACAGGCCGTCGATCTCCGGGCGCATCGCCTCCCGCCCGCCCACGCCGCGCAGCAGCCACAGTTCTTCCTGGTTGCCGATGTGCGCGAGGTCCCAGACCAGCGGAGACATCAACGGGGAGTGCTGAGCGGTCAGTTCGTGATCGTCCACGCTGTCGGTGAGCAGTGTGGTGCGCTCCCGTGCGGTGAGGAGCGCGGCTACGGCACGCTCGCGGAGCACCTCGGCGTCCAGCGCCTCGGGTCCGTACTGCGTGCCGGTCCCGTCCTGCGTGTCAGGTGCGGGGGAGTCGGTCATGAGGGGGTCCCCTTCGGGTCGTACCGGCCGTCCGCCAGGTCGGCCGAGAGCGTGGCCCGGAGGTCGTCGGCGGGACATCGGCCCCGGGCGACGTACCGGTCGTGGAAGTCCGCCACGGTGTCCTGCACCGCCCGCGTGGCGCCCATCCTGGGCAGCGCCGCCAGGGCCAGTTCGAAGCAGGCGGTGGCCGCCGCCCGCAGTTCGGGATCGGCCAGTCCGTCGCGGGCGGCGGCGAGCCAGAGCGGATTGCGCGGAGGGGCCAGCGGCCCAGCGGTCTCGGCCAGCGGCTTGACGGTGCGGTACACGGTCTCGGCGGTCTCCGGGTCGTCGAACAGGGCAGTGGTGACCGCGAGCGGCACGAGCCATCCGTCGGTACCGGACTGCGCGTCGATCATGCGCAGCTCAAGGTGCCCGCGCGGACGGACCGGCGGGAACAGCGTGGTGATGTGGTAGTCGAGGTCGGAACGGACCGGGCGCCGAGGCGCCCCGGACCGGATCCACTCCCGGAGGCTGAGCCCCTCGGGCACGTGCCACGGCCCCGTCTCACCGCGGACACACAGGACCGGCGTGTCCAGGACGTACGAGGCCCAGGCGTCCCGGGCCGGCAGCGAGCCGGCCGGGGCGAGCGTGCGCTGCGGGTCGAGATCGGCCCACAGGGACTGGCGCGCGGAGCGCCACGGCGTGGGGCTGCCCTGCCGGAACGGGGAGTTGGCGAACACCGCCACCAGTACCGCGCCCAGCAGATGGGCCATCTGCCAGCGCCGCCCGTAACCGAGCGGACCGGGTTCCTCCTCTCCGGCGTCCAGACAGACCTGGACGGACGCGGTCGTGCACATCATGGCGCGGCCCGCAGGCCCCCACCGGTCCAACGCCTTCTCCATGGCGTCGTAACGGGGTTCGCGCAGCAGCCTGCGCGGCGACTGCCAGGGGTCGACACCGAGCCCGGCGGCGGTGAGGTCCAGCCGGTCGAGCGCGGCACGTACGGCTACGAGATCGTCGGCGGTGTCGTTGACACACGCCATGAGGGAATTGGCGGGGCGCGAGCTGAGCTCCAGCTGTCCGCCGGGTTCGAAGGTCACCGCGGCGTTCAGGGACAGCGCCCGGACGGCCGTTGCGGCCGCTTCGAGACGGTGGTGGGGGACGGGACTGTGCGGGCGGTCGCGATCGTGCAGGAGCCATTCCAGCTCGACTCCCACGATGCGCGGCGGTCCCGTCTTGAAGCAGATGCCGCGCAGCAGATCCTCGGCCTCGCCCTCGCCGAGGGGCGGGGCGTGGCCGGTCGGACCGTGGCCGCCGGACGTTTCGGGTGACATGCCGGGCCTCCTTTGCCGGTGCGTCCGTCCTACCCAAACCCCTGCCGGGAGTTCGCACAAGAGTGCCCCGGCACGTCAGGAACTCGGTTGCGTCCAAACCGCGGGAGCGTCGACCATGCTCCGTATGCACCATAAGGGGGAGGGCCGGTGAGCGCCCGGCTGCGCGCCATCGCGCGAGAGACCGAGGCCATCGTCGAGGCGGGGTCCTACCGCACGCCGCAAGGGCGCGAAGTGAGCATCGAACGGGCGCTGACGGCCGCCCTCTCGGGTACACGGCTGTACGGCCCGGAGCCGGTGCCGGTGGCGTCGCTGGACCACGACCGCACACCGGTCGTCGAGGTCACCGGCGAGAGCAGTCTCCAGGCGGCCGCCCGGATGACCGGCGAACGGCCGGGCAAGGTCGCCGTCCTGAACTACGCCTCCGCCCGTAACCCCGGTGGCGGCTACCTCAACGGGGCCCAGGCGCAGGAGGAGGCCCTGTGCCGCGGCTCCGCGCTCTACGCCACGCTGCGCAGGGCCCCGGAGTTCTACGCCCACCACCGCGCCGAGCGCAGCCCCTTCTACACCGACCGGGTGATCCACTCACCGGGCGTGCCGGTCTTCCGCGACGACCGGGGCCGGCTCCTCGACACCCCGTATCTGGCTGGATTCCTCACCTCGCCCGCGCCGAACGCCGGGGTGATCCGCCGTACGGACCCCGGCTCGGCCCACCTCGTCGGGGCCGCGCTCGCCGCACGGGCCGAGCGGGTGCTGGAGGTCGCGGCGGTGCGCGGATACCGCAGGCTGGTGCTGGGGGCCTGGGGCTGTGGTGTGTTCCGATGCGATCCGTTGGAGGTGGCGGGCGTGTTCCGCGCTCTGCTCGCCGATGAGGGCCGGTTCGCGGGCCACTTCGAGCAGCTCGTCTTCGGCATCCTCGACCGCGACGGCGAATCGCCCACCAGGGCTGCGTTCGATCAGGTGTTCGGAACTACGGGTCAACCCTCACCCTGACGTTGAGCCATAGGCTTCGACGTCATCCGGCACGGCCCGCCTGGGCCGTTCGGGTCCGCGGCCCGGCACGCTCGCACGGGGACACCGTGGAGGTGGCGGGCCGCCGCACCCTCACCCCCAGCCGTAGAGCACCCGGAGCCGCTCGGCGACCAGGTCGAACCTGTCCCGGTCCAGGGCACACGCCTCGCGCCGCATCCCGACCTCGTGCACCCGCAGCACCCGGTCCAGGTCGACCCAGGACGGCCGCCCCGAGCTGTCCCAGGGGCCGGCGCCCAGCGCCACCCACTCGCGGTCCTGGTCGTGCTGCTTGCTGGAGAGCTGTACGGCGAGCAGGGTGCCCGCCTCCTCACGTGCCACGACGAGAACCGGACGGTCCTTGCCGCGCCCGTCGTTCTCCTCGAACGGCACCCAGGTCCAGACGATTTCGCCGGGGTCGGGATCGCCGTCCCGGTCGGGGGCGTACGTGGCGCGGACCGGGCCCACCCCGTGCGGGTCGGCCTCCGCGGTGGCGCCGGGGCCGGTGCGGCCGGGAGAGGCGGCCGAGCCGTCATTCATTTCGCTGCGGTGCTGGATGGTCATCGCAACACCGTAGAACCCGCACGGCCCCTCGCGTGGAGCGGGTCCGCGAAACGGGTACGGGGGCCGGAGCGTTCCCGTACCGAACGGGTCTGTAAGACTGCCCGACGCCATGATTCAGTTACCCGAGCAGCCCGCCGAAGGCCCCGTCCCGACCAGCGCCGACGTGGCGCGGCTCGCCGGCGTCTCCCGGGCCACCGTGTCCTACGTACTGAACAACAACGCGGCCGTACGGATCAGCGATCCGACCCGCCGCCGGGTGCGCGACGCGGCCGCCGAGCTCGGCTACGTACCGCACGCGGCCGCCCGGAGCCTGCGCGCCGGACACTCCCGCATGGTGCTGCTGCCCACCGGGAGCTTTCCCTCCGGCCCCCTGCACCACCGCTTCCTGCGCGAGCTGGAATCAGGACTGCGCCGCCTCGACTACACCGTGGTCCAGTACGGCTCCCTCGGACTGGACGCCGACGACGCGGCCCGCGCGTGGGCGGAGCTCCGGCCCGTCGCCGTCATCGTCCCCGGCTCCGTCCCCCTCACCCCGCAGGGCGCAGCCGTGCTCCGGCGCTCCGGCGCCAAGGCGGTGATCACGCTCGGACCGCAGCCCGTGGCGGGCGCCCACGCGCTGATCATGGACCAGCGCAGGGTCGGCAGCTGCGCCGTCCGGCATCTGCTGGACCGCGGCAGGCGCCGGATCGGCGTGGTGATGCCCGAGGAACCGGGCCTCGCGCCGTTCGCCGGACCCAGACTCGCCGGTGCCAGGCAGGCCGCCGCCGGCACGGCCCGCATCGAGCCGCTGCCGCTGCGCAACGACGAGGAATCGGCCGCCGTGCTCGCCGCCCGCTGGCGCACGCTCGGCCTGGACGCCGTCTTCGCCCACGACGACATCCACGCGATGCTCCTGATGCGGGCGCTGCAGGACGCGGGCATCGAGGTTCCCGGCGAGACCGCGGTGGTCGGCGCGGACGACCTGATGCTGGCGAGGCTGCTGAGGCCCAGGCTCAGCAGCGTACGGATGGAACTGGACACGGAGCAGCCGCTCGCCGATCTGGTCGACCGGCTGGTACGCAGCCCCGGGAAGGACCCCGAACGCCACGACCTGCTGCGGGCGCGGGCCGTCCACCGCGATTCGAGCTGAACGGGCCCGCCAGCGCGGCAACGTGCGCGGCGGAGCTCTCATGCCTAGCGTCATGACCATGAGCCATCCGCGGAGTTACGAGATCCTGCTGATCCCCCAGTTCACCGACGCCAACGGGGCGGACGCCTCCGGCACCGGGCGGACCATCCGCTCCGCGGTCGTGGAGGCGACCGGAGCGTCGGGCGAGTCCGGTTACCCGCGATACGCCGGGGAGGGCATGGTGGCGGACATCGACCCGGCGACCCACACCGTCGAGGCCATCCTCGTCGACGGCTCGGAACTCGACTACGGACTCACGGTCCGGATCTCGGAGCAGCCCGTCCGCGAGAAGTCCGCTACGGAGAACCACGTCCCCGAGAACCACGCTTCCGGGAACCACGTCCCCGAAAACCACACGGACGGCTGAGTCCGCCGCCCCGCAACGCATCGGGGCCCGGCCTCGACGGCCGGGCCCCGACGGGCTTCGCGCGCTCTCGCGAGACGCCTACTTCTGCTCCTTCTGCTCGTCCTCGATGGACTTGCGGACCTCGTCCATGTCCAGCTTCCGGGCCTGACCGATGACGTCCTCCAGCGCGGCCTCCGGCAGTGCGCCCGGCTGCGAGAAGACCGCCACGTTGTCACGGACGATCATGAGCGTCGGGATCGACCGGATCTCGAAGGCCGCGGCCAGCTCCTGCTGCGCCTCCGTGTCGACCTTGGCGAAGACCAGATCGGCGTGGCGTTCGGACGCCGAGTCGTAGACCGGGGCGAACTGCCGACACGGGCCGCACCAGGAAGCCCAGAAGTCGATCAGGACGAACTCGTTCTCGCTGACGACCTGATCGAAGTTTTCCTTGGTGAGCTCTACGGTGCTCATGCTCTGCTACCTCTTCCTGTGCCCGTGCGGACGTGTCCCCGGACAACGGTGCCTGTGCTTGAACTATTCCGCCTGCCCATGTGGCCGCCGCGCACACCCACGACCAAAATGGTCCTCATGACACATGCTGTGGAGCCTGTCGAGTACGACGTCGTGGTCATCGGGGCCGGTCCGGTGGGTGAGAACGTGGCGGACCGGGCCAGGGCCGCCGGTCTGAGCGCCGCGATCGTGGAGTCCGAGCTCATCGGCGGAGAGTGTTCGTACTGGGCCTGTATGCCGAGCAAGGCCCTGCTGCGCCCGGTCGTCGCCCGCGCGGAGGCCCGGCGCGTCCCCGGGCTCAGCGGATCAGTACAGGGCCCGCTCGACACCGCCGCCGTCCTCGCCCACCGGGACGACTACGCCTCCCACTGGAAGGACGACGGCCAGGTGGCCTGGCTGGAGGGCATCGGCGCGGACATCTACCGGGGCACCGGCCGGCTGGCCGGCACGAAGGCCGTCTCCGTCACGGCACCCGACGGCACGGAACAGCGGCTCACCGCCCGGCACGCCGTCGCCGTGTGCACCGGCAGCCGGGCCGTGGTCCCCGATCTGCCCGGAATCGCGGAGGCCCGCCCCTGGACGAGCCGGGAGGCGACGAGCGCCAAGGAGGTGCCCGGACGGCTCGTGGTCGTCGGCGGGGGCGTGGTCGGGGTGGAGATGGCCACGGTGTGGGGCGCCCTGGGCGCGGAGGTCACCATGCTCGTCCGCGGTGCGGGGCTGCTGCCCCGGATGGAGCCGTTCGCCGGTGAGCTGGTCGCGGAGGCACTGACCGAGGCCGGGGCCGATCTCCGGTTCGGCGTCTCGGCCACCGCCGTACGGCGCCCGGCCCCGGACGGACCGGTCACCGTCGAGCTCGACAACGGCGAGAGCGTCGAGGCCGACGAGATCCTCTTCGCCACCGGCCGCGCCCCGCGCACCGACGACCTGGGACTGGAGACCGTGCATCTGAAGCCGGGTTCCTGGCTGGGCGTGGACGACAGCTGCCGGGTCGAGGGCACCGGCTGGCTCTACGCCGTCGGGGACGTCAACCACCGCGCGCTCCTGACCCACCAGGGCAAGTACCAGGCCCGGATCGCCGGAGCGGCGATCGCCGCCCGCGCCCAGGGTGTCCCGCTGCTGGAGACCGACCGCTGGGGCGCCCACGCGGCGACCGCCGATCACGCCGCCGTTCCCCAGGTCGTCTTCACCGACCCGGAGGCCGCCTCGGTCGGCCTCACCCTGGCCGAGGCGGAGCAGGCGGGCTACCGGGTCAGGGCCGTCGATCACGACCTCGGCGCGGTGGCGGGCGCCGGGCTGTACGCGGACGGCTACCGGGGCCGCGCCCGGATGATCGTGGATCTCGACCGGGAGATCCTGCTCGGCGTCACCTTCGTGGGTCCGGGCACCGGCGAACTGCTGCATTCGGCGACCGTCGCCGTCGTGGCGGAGGTCCCCGTCGAGCGGCTCTGGCACGCGGTCCCCGCCTACCCGACGATCAGCGAGATCTGGCTGCGGCTCCTGGAGACGTACCGGGGGGCGTAGCGCCCGAGCGGTCCCGCCGGGCAGCCGGCGGGACCGCTCCGCGTCAGGCCGGGGGCTGGGTGTCGTTGGTGGTGACGCGGACGTGGTCGACGACGAGTTGCTGGGGGAAGGCGGTGTTGTTGTCGGGGTCGCCGGGCCAGTAGCCGCCGACGGCGAGGTTGAGGATGAGGAAGAAGGGCTTGTTGAAGGCCCAGGTGTTGCCGTTGGTGTCGGCGGGGGTGCGGTGCTGGTAGGCGTTGCCGTCGACGGACCAGGTGATGGAGTCCGGGGCCCAGTCGATGGCGAAGGTGTGGAAGTCGTCGGCGAAGGCCCGGCCGTCGGGGAGGGTGTATCCGGCGCCGATGCCGGCGGAGCCGGAGTAGCCGGGTCCGTGCAGGGTGCCGTGGACGGTGCCGGGTTCGAAGCCGACGTTCTCCATGATGTCGATCTCGCCGGAGTTGGGCCAGCCGACCTGTCCGATGTCGTCGCCGAGCATCCAGAAGGCGGGCCACATGCCCTGGCCGCGCGGGATCTTCATCCGGGCCTCGACATGGCCGTAGGCCTGGGTGAACCTGCCCGAGGTGTTCAGCCGTGCCGAGGTGTACTGACACGTCCCGTACCAGCACTGGTAGTTGCTCGGGTTCTCCTTGCGCGCGGTGATGACCAGATGGCCCTGGCCGTCCAGTGCCGCGTTGCTGTTCCCGGCGGTGTAGTACTGCCGCTCGTGGTTGTCGACGTTGTCGCCGGTCTCGATCTGCCACTTGCCGCCGTCAACGGCGGAACCGGCGGCTCCGTCGAAGTCGTCGGTGAACGTCGCGGCGGCGGACGCCTGGTTCGTGACGGATTCCTGTGCCGCCGGAAGGGGCGCGGGAGCGGCGGAAGCGAGGCTTGAGGTGGCGGAGACGAGGGCGAGTACCGAGAGTGCGGAGACCAGGAGGCGCCTGGTCAGGTGGGGGGAGCTCATAGGGATTTCCTTCCCGTACTGGACGGAGGAAATGTGACTCGCCATGCATATGACAAGTGGGGGCACGGCGGCCACGTGGGGGAGTCGAGGCCTTAGTTCACTACGTGATTTAAGAAGTGAACCAAGAGCGTGTCAAGGCTCCTCACAGACCACAGTTCTTGCACGCATCGAACCCGCCGTCCCTGCGGTACGTCCGTCAGTCCACGGGTTCCGGCAGGAGCGGCCGGCCGCAGCGCAGGTTCCACCGCCCCGACCTGCCGCTGAGCTCCGTGACGGTCAGCGGCGCCACGTCCAGCCGCCAGAAGGCCTGCGGCGGGAGGTCCAGCGCGTGGACGGCGGCGGCCCGGATCACGGCGGGCTCGGCCACCGCCAACACCCGTCCGCCGTCGCCCTCGTGACTACTGTCGCTCCCGTCTGCCCGGTGACTCCCGTGCGGGGAGTCGAGCCACGCGCCCACCCGGGTGCACAGCTCCAGCAGGGACTCGCCCCCGTGCGGAGCGGCGGACGGATCGGTCAGCCAGGCGGCCACCCCGTCCGGCTCCTCCTCGCTCACCTCGGTGAGCCGTGCGCCGGACCAGCGGCCCATCTCCCAGTCGCGCAGGGCGGGTTCGGGAACGGACCGGAGCCCGAGGGCGTCCGCGGTGGCGGCACAGCGCAGGGACGGACCCCGCAGGCACCGGTCCGCCGCCGGTGCGGCACCGGCGGCGGACCGGGCCTGCCGCAGACCGGATGCGTCAAGCGGTGCGTCGCCGGCGAACCGGGCCTCGCGCAGCGCGGCGTTCATCGCCGGTGAGATCAACATCACCCGTACCGTCATGACCGCCCTCAACTCCCTGAACAGTGACCAGCCGGCCAAGCACACCATGGCATCCGGACTCCTCGGCGCCTTCGACGCACCATGGCGGGCCCCGCTTCCAGGCGGTATGGTCGCGACGACATGACGACGGTGTGATGGAAGCCCGGTGAGAATCCGGCACGGTCGCGCCACTGTGAACCCGTACCTGTGCGGGAAGTCAGACCCAGCACCTTCGTCTCAGGCACCACGATCGGGACGCGTGTTCCCACAGGAGGTTCTGCCATGGCACAGACTGCTGCCCCCACCACCGGCGCACCCGCCATCACCCCCATCTCGCTGAAGGCCATTGCCCCTTGGGCGGTCTTCTTCGGCATCGTCATGCTGATCCTGCTGTACTTCGTCGGCGCCGAGCAGGGCGCCACCTCCGTCATCTCGGGCGCGGGCGTGCACGAGTGGGTCCACGACGGCCGTCACCTGCTCGGTTTCCCCTGCCACTGACCTACCGGGCTGATCCAGGGGAATCCCTCATGAACTCCATATCTGTCAGAGCTCTGCTGGTCCGCGGCATGCTGGCCGGTCTGATCGCGGGCGCGCTCGCGCTGATCGTCGCCTACTGCCTCGGTGAGTCCCGGGTGGACGCGGCCATCGCCCTCGAAGAGGCGCACAGCCACGACCACGGCGGCGGCGAGGAACTCGTCAGCCGCACCATGCAGTCCACCGCGGGCCTCGCCACCGGCGTGCTCGTCTTCGGCGTGGCAATCGGCGGCATCGCCGCACTGGTCTTCTGCTACGCGCTCGGCCGGATGGGCCGGTTCGGCCCGCGGGCCACGGCGGCGCTGATCGCGGGCGCCGCTCTGCTGACCGTGTACGTCGTGCCGTTCCTGAAGTACCCGGCCAATCCGCCGGCTGTCGGCAACCCCGACACCATCGGCAAACGCACCACGCTGTTCTTCCTGATGGTCGCGCTCAGCGTGCTGCTGGCCGTCGCCGCCGTCATCCTCGGGAGGCGACTGGCTCCCCGCCTGGGCGCCTGGAACGCGACGATCGCCGCGGCGGCCGGCTACGTGCTGCTGATCGGCCTCGCGTACGCCTTCCTGCCCTCGTTCAACGAGGTGGGACGGGACTTCCCGGCCACCCTGCTGTGGCAGTTCAGGCTGGCCACGCTCGCGGTTCAGTTCACGCTCTGGACCACCTTCGGGCTGGTCTTCGGCTACCTCACGGAGCGGTTGCTGGTGCCGAGGGCGCAGGCCGCCACGGCCGGAAGCGGGACGCCGGAACGGACCGCCACCGCCGCGGGCTGACCCGCACAAGGCGCTGCCGGAACCGGAGCGGGGCGGGACCCGCGAGGACTCACCTCGCGGGTCCCGCCCCACTCCGGTTCCGGTCCGGATCACTCCTGACCGGGCCCGTCCCAGTCCACCCGGTAGTGCTTCAGCGCGGAGTCCTGACGCACGAAACGCATGCCCGCGGCCGTCATGACGTGCTGGGACGCGATGTTGTCGAGGTCGGTGTCCCCGTGCACGCAGCTGGCACCCCGGTCCCGGGCGAACCGCAGCAGCGCGCGGAGCGCCTCGGCGGCGTACCCCATGCCCCGGACCGAGGGCACGAGTCCGTAACCGATCGTGACGTGCCCGGCCTCGTCGGGCGCTCCGTGGAACCCCAACCCGCCGATCACCGGCCCGTCCTCCCCGAGCCGTATCTCGTACGAGCCGAACGGGCTCGGATCGCCGGCGCCGGCGATGGTGTCGAGCAGCCGGGTGGCCGCCGCCTGCTCGCCGGGGGAGGGATACCCGTCGGCCCACCGCACGCCGTCCGGCGGTCGGCCCGCCACCACGTGTTCGGCGTCGGATGCGCTCATGGCGCGGAGCAGGAGGCGTGGAGTACTGAGCACAGTCATGACCCAGTGGCTATCACGCGGTCCGCACGGCCCACACCCGGATATTCTCCGGAGCCGGCCGGCCGGCTCCGGAGGTGGCGGCGACCGGCCGGTGGCTACTCGCCCCCGGTCGGTGTGAAGTCCCCGGACAGCGCGGCCGCCACCCGAAGGTGCGTCGCCGCCTCCGCCGGGCGCCCCTGGCGCTCCAGCGTGCGCCCGAGCATCAGCCGGGCGTAGTGCTCGACCGGATCGAGTTCCAGCACCGCCCGCAGCTCCGTCTCGGCCCGGCCGAGCCGCGCCGAGTGGTAGTAGGCCCTGGCCAGCAGCAGACGCGGCGCGACCTGCTCCGGCACCTCCTCGACCAGCCCGCCCAGAATCCGGGCCGCGACCAGGTACTCCTTCGACTCGAAGAAGAACTGTGCGCGGTCCCACCGCTCGGCGGCGGTTCCGAACTCGTAGTAGGTGTCGCTCATTCGTCCTCCTCGGTCGAGGCTCGCCGCCGGGCCGGTCCCGTGCGCGTCAACCGCCACAACACTCCGGGATGGTTTAACATTCCACTAAATATTCGGCGTGGGCGCCGTCGGACCGGGCCCGTAACGGGAATAGGTTGAGCGCCATGAGCAATCTCGATCGCCAGGCCGTCCCCTCCGTCTGCGGGGGACGCGGTTTCGTCGTGGCCGAACCGGTACGTGAGCTCCTCACCCCGCGTCACGTGAAGCTCGGGGAGTCCACCGAGGTCCGCAGACTGCTGCCCAATCTCGGCCGCCGCATGGTCGGGGCCTGGGCCTTCGTGGACCACTACGGCCCCGACGACATCACCGACGAGCCCGGGATGCAGGTACCGCCCCACCCCCACATGGGCCTCCAGACGGTCAGCTGGCTGCACGAGGGCGAGGTCCTGCACCGCGACAGCGTCGGCAGCCTCGCGACGATCCGCCCGCGCGAACTCGGCCTGATGACCTCCGGCCGGGCGATCAGCCACTCCGAGGAGAGCCCCAGGTCGCACGCCGCGCTGCTGCACGGCGCGCAGCTCTGGGTCGCGCTCCCGAACGCGCACCGCGATGCCGAGCCGCACTTCCAGCACCACACGGACCTGCCGACGGTCACCGCCCCCGGCCTCACGGCCACGGTGATCCTCGGGGACCTCGACGGCGCGACCTCGCCCGGCACCGCGTACACCCCGATCGTCGGCGCGGACCTGGCCCTGGACCGGGGCGCCGAGGCGCGTCTCCCGCTCGACCCCGACTTCGAGTACGCGGTGCTGTCGATGTCCGGCGAGGCCGAGGTCGACGGCGTACCCGTCCTGCCGGGCTCGATGCTCTACCTCGGCTGCGGCCGCTCCGAACTCCCGCTGCGCGCGGAGTCCGACGCCGGTCTGATGCTGGTGGGCGGTGAGCCCTTCGAGGAGGAGATCGTCATGTGGTGGAACTTCGTGGGGCGTTCGCAGGAGGAGATCGAGCAGGCGCGCGCGGACTGGACGAACGGTGACCGGTTCGGCACCGTACGCGGCTATGACGGTGCGCCACTCCCGGCTCCCGCGCTGCCCGCTGTGCCCTTGAAGCCGCGTGGACGGGTGCGCTGAGCTGCGGGTCCTTACGGATCGCTGGCTTTCGAGGTGAGCTTGATCATGCCTGCGTCGTCGCTGTGGGCGGGAGAGGTCTGGAAGCGGCTGAGGGTGCATCGGGGGAAGGCCTTTCGACGGACCGGCGTTCCCATCTGTGTCCGCGTCTGACCTTGTGTGCCAGGACGGATGCTGACTTTTCTGACTGGACGTCAGGTCGGTTAGGTGCTGCCCGGTGCGCCCCATCGGCGTCGGCGAGTCGGCTTCGAGGCAGTCGAGCTGGACGCACCGGCAGGAGCCACACTCCTGCTGTACACGGACGGCTTGGTGGAGTCCCGGGCACGGGACGTCTGGACGGGCATCGAGATGCTTCAAGAGCGGCTCGCCGCCGCCGCAACGCAGCTGGCCGGTCCGGACCAGCCATCGCCGCTGGAGGCTATCTGCGACGACATGCTGGCCGTGTTGGCGCCCGGCGACCGGGACGGCGAACTCAACGATTCGCTGAGGACGGTCTCCCTGGTCAACGCGGGCGGGGGTAGAGCCGTGATCCACTTCGTCGCTTACCGGATCCAGACCTCCCCGACAGGCTCGGGCATCGCCGTCATCCCTTCCGCCTGGGTTTCCTGGGCCACGGCCATCGAATCGCTGGCGTCGCTGGGGCTCAACTGGGATGACGACTACTTCCTGCTTCACCTCGGTTCGGGTGCGGCCGTGCCGATGACCAACGTCAGCAGAGAAGGTATGGAATTGCTGGCTCTCGGCTCCAAGGCTCTTGAGAGAATCTCCGTACTGGACATCAGAATCCAGGTCATAGACGCCCTAGGAGACATCTACGAGAGGGACTTGCAATGTATTCGACCGGTTTCTGTGCCCGCCCCCGCGAGGGCTGTCTGACGCTGGAGGGGCCCCAGGCCGAAATCCACGCCCTGGCCACACTAGCAATCCTCAGCGCGGCCGAGCCCGGCACGTTCAGCAAGAAGCAGTAACCGAGACCGAAACGGACATCAACTTACGAACCGCCCACTCAGCAGGTGGGGGCTAGACAACATCGCGGACGTGGTGGAGCTCCTGGTCAGCGAGGTCGTGACCAACGCCGTGCGATATGCGGAGCGGCCGGTGACCCTGCGGCTGCCGCGGACCGACATCCTGCGACGCGAGGTCGGCGACGACTCACCGCAGCTGCCCCAGCAGCGGCGCGCCCGGGACACCGACGAAGGCGGACGCGGGCTCTTCCTGGTCAACCGGCTGGCCAGACGGTGGGGTGCGACCAGGCTCTCAGTCAGCAAGCTCGTGTGGTTCGAGATGAGTCTGACGCCAGAATGAGCGACGCTCTTCTACAGACGTGTCGGGTCCAGCTCGGAAAGATCGCCAGGCACCGAGGATCCAGCGTCGCCCCGGCGGCTCGACTCTCAGGCCCGCTCGGTACCCAGCGCGCCGATCGTCGCCCCAAGTCCGATCGACTCGTGCCCGTGTGTCGCGCCGTATGAACCGACGTCTTCGACTTCACCGTGGCCGCCGCTGTTCTCCGTACTGTCTCCATCGCGAGCGACCGTGCAACCAGCCAGCCCCAGCGCGCCTATGCCCTTGTCTTCGCCCACCCTGGCAACAGCCGATGAGGATCTGGTGGAGGATCTCTTCGCCTTCAACGGGCGCGCGCGCCCCGCAGGATGGCCCCGTACATCACGTGGGAGGAGCCGGGCATCTGTTGGGTGAGGGCGCAGTGGCTGTCCAGCAGCAACTGCGTCACGCAGCCTGCGATGCTCCCGCCGCGACGTGGCCAGGCCTGCGAGCTCACTGCCGGTCAGCCCGTTGCGCTCGCCCGCATCGATTTTGGCCTGCAATGCCCACCCCCGTACCGTAAGTTCGAAGTCTTCTGTGATCGCCCCCGCCGGGCGGCTGCCTCGCCTGACAACCCGACGTTCTTGGCCTTGAACTCAGGCGTGAACGAACGACGAGGGCGGTGAGGTTTCGTCTTCCCCCGTACTCTCGATGATGGGCATCCTCCCGGGGCTGAACCCCAGATCTCGAATGTCCGTCAAGGCGGATCAAGCCCAGGGCCATTCGTTTGGATCACGCCCGGACAGGCAGGATCCAGGGTTAAGGATCTTGATCGTTTGAGGCGCCGGAAGACAACCGCGAGGCACCGGAGTATGCAGAACCCCCGTCGATTGAGTCGTCAGCCGCAGAGATACCGTGGCGGGCGCAGCCGGTGGCGTCGCTGGCCGGGGCGGATATACGGCGAAGGGGGCGCGATGTTCCCGGTGGTTGGGGGTGCCTCTATGTCCTTCGTCAAGGTGTGACCGTGTGCCGCAGTCGGCGACTCTTGAGTACCCCGGCAACCATTCCGGCTCGGCGGGGGGTCCTCCATACCAGGCCCCGCTCGGGGCCATCGGCGCAAGGGGGAGGACGTCATGGGGGTCCGCAGGGCAGCGAAAGGCGTCGGCGAGTTCCTGGTCGAGACGGTGGGAGAAGCCGTCGCCGAGGTGATCCTCAGCCTGCTCACCTGCGCCCTGCTCGGCTGCCTGGCTCTGATCGCCTACCTGAGCTGGTCCCTCAGCCCGCGCTTCACCATCGCGGGGGCTGGGCTGCTCAGTCTCCTCCTCGCCCACGGCGCCTGGCAGACCTTCCGCACCCCCGCGAAGGGGCGCCGTCGGGGCCTCGCCGCCCTGACCGCTGTCGGGTTCACCGTGACCGCCATGACGGCCCTCTTCCTGCTGTTCTACTCCACAGGATGCGACTGCCTGTGAAACCGTTTGGTTCAGCTACGCAAGTCCGAGGCCGGTCATGCGGTAGCTGTTTCGGGGACTCATGACTCGTAGAAGGTGCCGTCGCGGAGCATGGCGAACAGAACGCTGATGCGTTGGCGGGCGAGGCGGAGGAGGGCCTGGGCGTGGGTTTTGCCGCGGGCGCGTTGCTTGTCGTAGTAGGTGCGGGAGGCGGGGTCGGCGCCCATCCAGGCGAAGGCGGAGAGGAACATGGCGCGTCTGAGCTGGCGGTTGCTCTGACCGGTAGGCCGAGGCTCTAGGAACCCCGCCGTCTGCGGTTGCGACTGTTCTCCGCCGCCGCCCAGCTCGTCACCACCGCCCGCCGCCGGCACCTGAGATTCACCTGTCACTGGACCTGGACCGACGTGGTCACAGGCGCGGTCCAGCGACTCGAAGCACTCCCACATCCTGGATGACCAGCAGCAACGGCCCGTTCCGACGAATCTGAATTGCTCACCGGAGCCGTGGAACCCGGCGCACATCCGACGCGACAGTCGGGTCATCGTTCTACCCGTCACCGACCCGACAAACCGAAACGGACCGCCGGAGAATCCGATGGCCCGTCACGAGAGATCGAGGCTAAGGGGCTGTCCCGTAACGATCAAGGAAGAGTGCGGCTCCGGCCTCTGGCTGGTTGACACCTGGGGCTCTGGGAGCGATTGAATACCGTGGTGACGGACTGGACGCAGGCGGTGGACACCCGCGGGGAGACTGAGCGAGTGCCGGTGCTTCTCGATTTGGTCGAGCGCGAGGAAGCTCCCGAGGCATGGGAGGAGCTTTGGGATCGTCTGTGCCTGCACGGTGGGACTGTCTCGCCGGCGAGCTTTACCGCTCTGCCCCGGTTGGCGGACCTGGCTTCCGCAACTGCGCTGGCTCTTGAACTGGCGGCCGCCATCGCGCGCGGTACTTTGCAGCATCCTGACGGGGAAGCCCTGCTCGCGGGCCGTCCGGGGGCGCTCAGCCGACTGCGCGACCTGGCGGACCAGCGACTGCGGAGCCGCCCTGCCGAGTACGACCGGGTCTTCGGTGATCTGCTCGCGCTCGCGGGGCAGTACCACTGGAGTGCCGCCCTGGAGAGCTTCGCCGACGACTTCTACGCGGTGTCCTGTCCGGACTGCGTGGCGGAGGTGACCATCGCGATCGGGGACTACGGCTTCTACTCGGCCATCCGCGACTGGGATCGCGGTGACATCGAGCGGCGAGAGCTGCTGCCGGCCCAAGTCGAGGAGCTTCCCGACCCCGGCCGCTGGATGCACGCCACTGCGGTCCGCGACGGGCAACAGCGCATCGCGGAGGGCATCAGGCACCTCTTCGGCCGTGCTGAGTGCCCAACTTGCGCCAGTGCGTTCAGCGTCGCGGATGCCTACACGAGCGCGAACCTTCCCCCAGCACTGGAGACTGCCTGAGCTGGAGGAAAGGCGTGATCTTCGCCTGCCATGATCTTGGTATGGCTGGCGTGATCATGGCTTCCGAACCTTCGTGAATAGTCCCGTTCACCAGGCTGAGCCCGCAGCTCTTCCTCCAGCTGATCGCCGTCCCTCGCTGTGAGTGCGCCGACGAGCTTCGTCTGGGGCGCCCGTGGTCACTGCCGCTTGAGGATCGGGTCCTGCTTGTGGCCGTCTACTGGCGAACCACCTGACGCTGCGACAGATCGCGCCGCTGTTCGGCATCTCGAAGTCCGCGGCCGACCGGATAGTCACCAGCACGGCGCCGTTGCTCGCGCCCAAGCAACGGCAGCGATTCCGCAAGGGCACCGTGCTCATCGTGGACGGCACTGTCGCGTCCACCCGCGACCACACGATTGCGGAGCAGTCGAAGAACTATCGATACTCCACGAACCACCAGGTCGTCACCGATGCAGACAGCCACCAGGTCGTTGTCGTGGGTCGTTCGCTGCTGCTCGACGAGAACTCGGACCGATCCTGGGCACGTTGTGGCCCGAGTACGCACACGAATACGCCGCCCCGCCCACACCGGGCAGGGACGATCCGTACAGCCTGGTGCGGGAACTGATGGCCGAACACACCGTGGGCGTTCCTGGCGTGTTCGACACCGCGGCCCGGACCGCTGCTACGGCCCTTGCCGAGCAGGGCGACACCCCGCTGGTCGACGCCCTCGCCCGCAACCGGAACGGCGGCCGGACCACCCAGGTTCCTAAGTCCTGTCCCGTAAATGATCTCTGAGGCGTGTGGACGTGGCCGGTGACCAACCCGACTGCCCGTCCATCCGGCGAGGTTGAGGTTGTGTAGGCGGGCGATTCCGAGCATGGCGTGGTGGACCCCGTCGCCCTTAAGGCGGCAGTCGCGAAGGATCTTCCAGGTCTTCATGCGGGCGAAGACGTGCTCGACGC
>NZ_JBIVLK010000013.1:0-189451 GCF_044751215.1 Streptomyces sp. NPDC088730 | reverse complement strand
ATCGACCCCGCCGAGACCCGCGAGGTCCTGATCGCCTCCCTGGCGATGCTCCGCACCAAGCACGCAGACCTGCCGTCCCGCAAACACGGCAACCCCCCGCAGTAGTCCGCAGCACTGCCGAGAAGACGGAGAGACACCCATGACCACTGCCGCCGAGTCCGTGCTGCGCGTCGAGAAGGGTCTGGCCGACCCCGAGGAGCTGGCCGCGATAACCGCGGTCCTGCTCGCCCGCGCAGCCGCCCAGCCCGCCGCCGCAGCCACTCCCGCCCACCGGGGCCGTGACACAGCCGGCTGGCGCCGCCTGGAGCGCACCCCCGGCTTCCGGGCCCCCCACAGCTGGCAGGGCTGACCCCTCCCAGCCCGTCGGCCGTCTCAGGCCCGAGCCCGCCCCCTCAGGCCCTGACCGGCCGTCGCAGGCCCGAGCCCGCCACGTCAGGACCCGACCAGCCGTCCCAGGCCCGTCCGGCGATTGAGGACAGGGCACGGCCGGAGGCCGGCCGCACCACAACGAAAAGGCCCCGCACCCCCGGCAAGGGGGCGCGGGGCCTCACGCGTATCCGGCGGGAGACCTACCGCAGGCGAGCCATCAGCGCATGCTCCACCAACGTGATCAGCGCACTCTTCGCATCCGCCCGATGCCGCGCGTCCGTGGTCAGAATCGGGGTGTCCGGTCCGATCTGGAGTGCTTCGCGGACTTCGTCGGGGGTGTAGGGCTGGTGTCCGTCGAAGCCGTTGAGGGCGATGACGAAGGGGAGTCCGCTGTTCTCGAAGTAGTCGACGGCGGGGAAGCAGTCGGCGAGGCGGCGGGTGTCGACGAGTACGACGGCGCCGATGGCGCCGCGTACGAGGTCGTCCCACATGAACCAGAAGCGGTCCTGGCCGGGTGTACCGAAGAGGTACAGGATCAGGTCCTGGTCCAGGGTGATGCGTCCGAAGTCCATGGCCACCGTCGTGGTGGTCTTGTCCCCGGTGTGTGTGAGGTCGTCGATGCCCGCGGACGCGGACGTCATCACGGCTTCGGTGCGCAGCGGATTGATCTCCGAAACAGCACCGACAAACGTGGTCTTACCCACGCCGAAGCCCCCTGCCACCACGATCTTCGCCGAGGTAGTGGAGCGGGCCGCTCCGCCGCTAGAGCTTGCGAAGTCCACTGAGCACCCTTTCGAGCAGTGTCACATCTGGCTGGCCGCCGGCGGACTCTTCGCCGCCGGGCTGGTGGATAGCGACGAGTCCGGCCTCTGCCAGGTCGGCTACGAGGATCCGGGCAACGCCGAGAGGGATCGAGAGCAGGGCCGAGATCTCGGCCACTGACTTGATCTCGATGCACAGCCGGCAGATCCGCTGGTGCTCGGGCAACTGCCCTTGCAGCCGGGACGGATCAGCCGTAGTACTGACCAACGCCTCAATGGCGAGTTGGTAGCGCGGTCGGGTCCGTCCACCTGTCATGGCGTACGGACGAACCAGCGGATTGTGCGCGGCGGGAGCGGACGGCTCGGGGGCCCACCGCGGCTGCACCGGCTCGATGCGGGGCGGCGGCTGCGGCGAGTCGTACCGGTGCGGACGCTGGGGCTGCTGGGGCTGCTGGGGCCAGTCGTCCGAGCCGCGTGCGTCCTGGTGCGGCCAGTCGTCGGCGCCCTGGGCGCGCCGCGGCTGCAGGAACGGCCGGAATGGCTGCTGTCCGCCCTGTCTGCCGGGCGGAGAGGGGAAGTCGAAGCCATCGCCCCTGTGCTCACCCGGTACCTGCTGACCAGCGTTGAACTGGTGTCCGCCTGGGGGTGTACCCACGATTCCTCCTCCGCCTGCCGGTCCCGGTCCCAGTGGGTCCGCGCCACCGCACCCTATGGCGCGATGACGCGAAACGCACTGTCTGTCTACTAGTTAAGAAGGCTTCCCTGAAGTTCGGCGCGGAGGTCCGGAGTGAGGACACCGCCGGCGCGATCCACCAGAAGTGCCATTTCGTACCCGACCAGACCGATATCGGCGTCCGGGTGTGCGAGAACGGCCAAGGAAGATCCGTCGGAAACGGACATGATGAAGAGGAATCCCCGCTCCATCTCCACAACTGTCTGATTCACGGCGCCGCCCTCGAAGATCCGGGAGGCGCCCGCGGTCAGCGAGGTCAGACCGGAGGCGACAGCCGCCAGCTGGTCGGCGCGGTCGCGCGGGAAACCTTCGGACATCGCCAGCAGCAGGCCATCCGCGGAGACCACCACCGTGTGCGACACCCCGGGGGTGTTGTCCACGAAGTTGGTGATCAACCAGTTCAGATTCTGCGCCGCCTGGCTCATCGGGCTCACACTAACGCTCCTGGTTGTAGGTATTACTGCTGTCCGAACCCGCGTTACGTCCCCGCAGGACGCCCCGCCGCAGGTTGCTCAACCTGCCACGCACGTCCTCCGGGGCGCGGGAGACCTGGGGGCCGCCCTGCTGGGTCTGCTCGGCCGTGCCCTCGACCAGGTTGGCCTTGGGCACGCGCCGGGGAAGACCGGAGGGGGTGACCCCGCCCGCCTTCGGGTCCCGGAGCTGCTCGGCCCGTTCCCAGCGTTCGTCGTTGGCCGACCGCGACCCGTCCGTCCCGTCGTCCGCACCGTCCGTGTCCTGCTGTGCGGACGGGGGCTGCTGGAGCGGTTCCTGCTGCTCCTGCTCGGCGGCGGGCCGTTCGTTCCCGCGTCCGGTGGGCTGCCAGTGCTGCTGGCCGCCCCGGCGCGGAAGACCGGCCTCGGTCATCTCGTGGCCCGGGTTCGGCACGGGGCCCGAACGGTCGAAGCCTACGCTGTCCGGCGATTCGGCGGGGGCGCTCCCAGTAGATTCCGGTTCGGCCTGGGCCGGGAGTTCGTAACCACCCTGATAGCCGCCCTGTTCCGGCCACTTCTCCTGCTGGGGCTGGGTGGCGTACTGCCCGTCGTAAGCCTGCTGAGGCGCCTCGGGGGCCGGGTATACCGACTCCGGATAGCCGTTCTGCCCCTGATAGCCGGGCTGTTGGACGTAGCCGGTCTCACCGCGGAACGGGTCGTAGCCGCCCTCGTACACCGGCTGTCCGTACTGCTGCTGCTCCTGCTGCTCCAGCTGCCCGTGCTGCCCGTGCTGCCCGTCCTGCTGATGCGGCTCCTGGGCGTACGGGCCGTCCTGCCGGGGTTCCAGCGCGTACGGGTCCGCGGCGGCGTAGGGCGCCTCCTGGTACGCCGCTTGCGGGTACTGCTCCTGGGACTCCTGCTGCGGGAACGCCGTCAGCTCCCCGGCGCCGGTCTGCGTCTCCAGGGCCGCGCGGCGCTCCTCGCGCATCAGCGAGCGGCCCACCGGGTCGAGCTGTGGGGCATCCCCGGACGCCTCGCCGTAGCGGGAGTCGTCGAAGCCGAGCTCGGCCGCCGTACGCAACTGGGGCTGGAGCGGCGGCGCGTCGAACGCGTGCTGCTGCGGAATGATCGAGGAGACCGTGAAGTCGTCCGGCGAGGGCGCGCCCTCGCCACCGCCACCGTGGGTGATGGCGGCGGGCAGCATGACCAGCGAGGTGGTTCCGGCCTGCTCGCCGGAGGGGCGCAGCTGGACCCGGATGCCGTGCCGGTCGGCGAGCCGGCCGACCACGAACAGGCCCATGCGCTGGGAGACCGCGGCGTCCACCGTCGGCGGGTTGGCCAGCTTGTGGTTGATGTCGGCGAAGTCCTCCGCGGTGAGGCCGATGCCCTTGTCGTGGATCTCGATCATCACGCGGCTGTCCGGCAGCCGGGTCGCGGTGACCCGCACCTTGGTCTGCGGCGAGGAGAACGTCGTGGCGTTCTCCAGCAGCTCGGCCAGCAGGTGGACGAGGTCGGTGACGGACTGGCCGTGGATCTCGCTCTCCGGCACCCCGGAGAGCTCGATGCGCTCGTAGGACTCCACCTCGGAGGAGGCGGCCCGCAACACGTCCACCAGCGGCACTGGCTGGTTCCAGCGGCGGCCCGGCTCCTCGCCGGCCAGGACGAGGAGGTTCTCGCCGTTGCGGCGCATCCGGGTCGCGAGGTGGTCCAGCCGGAAGAGGCTCTCCAGCTGGTCCGGGTCGGCCTCGTTGTTCTCCAGGCCGGTGATGAGGGTCAGCTGGCCCTCGATGAGCGACTGGTTGCGGCGCGAGAGGTTGGTGAAGATCGCGTTGACGTTGCCCCGCAGCATGGCCTGCTCGGCCGCGAGCCGGACCGCCTCGCGGTGCACCTGGTCGAAGGCGCGGGCGACCTCACCGATCTCGTCCCGGCTGTTGATCGGGATCGGCTGCACGCGGGTGTCCACCCGGCCCGGGTCGGTCCGGGACAGCTGGTCGACGAGCGAGGGCAGCCGCTGCTCCGCGATACCGAAGGCGGCATTGCGCAGCCGGCGCATCGAGTGGCTCATCTGGCGGGCCATGAGCCCGGCCAGGACGAACGCGGCCAGCAGGGCGACGATCACGATCGCGGCGTTGACGATGGCGTCGGTGCGGGCGCCGGACGAGATGTCCGCCGCCTCGGTCACGGCCTTGTCGACGAGCTCTTCCTCGACCGTGGTGTACCCGTCGAACTTCGCGGTGGCCGCGGCCATCCAGGTCTCGGGGGTGATCCCCTTCGCCTTGAGCTCGGCGGGGGTCCGGCCCAGCCCGAGCTGCTGGGCCATGCCGTCGTAGACCGAGCCGTTCACGGTGGGCGGCGTCACGAACGGGACACCGGCCGCGTCGGCCTTCTCCTTGGCGGACTTGACCTGGGCGGCGCCGTCGGCCGCCTTGGCCGCCATGACCTTCTTCAGCCGGGCCGCGTCGGCTTCGGTACCGCCGGAGACGAACTCACCGAGGGCGATCTGCTCCAGGTAGTTGTACGAGCCGAAGGCCTTGACCTGGTCGTTGAACTTGCCCTTCTCCTGGCTGGGCCGTACCAGGAGGTGCATGCCGATGGAGCGCTGAAGCGATTCTGCAGCCTTGGCCAACTCGATCGCGTAGACGGTACGGCCGTAACTGGTGATGTTGCCGGTGCCGAGACCGAGCTCGTTGCAGAACTCCATCAGGGAGTGCTGGACCTGGACGTAGCCCTCTTCGGTCTTCACCGGGTCCATGGCCTCGGCGTAGGCGGCCTTGCGCAGCTCGGGAAGGGTGGGCTCCTCCATCCGGAACAGCTTGAGGCGGCGCTCCAGGCCCGCCTTCCCGGGCATGTCCTTCACGGCCGTGTCGAACTTGTCGGCGGCCGCGTCGGTGGTGGCCCGCACCTCGGAGACGGCCGCCGCGTCGCGCTTGTTGGAGAGGAGTGGCTGGGCGCTGAGGTCGCGCTCGTTCAGCAGCGCCTGGCCGTACTCGGAGGCCGCCCGCACGATCAGCGCGGTCTTCTCGGCGTCCTGGGCCTCCTGCCAGGTGTCGATCGACCCCTTCACCTGGAAGCCGCCCATGACCAGTCCGACCAGTACGGGGATCAGGAGGATCGCGTTCAGCCGGGTGGGCACCCGCCAGTTGCGCGGGGACATCCGGTTGGTGCTGCCACCGGCAGCGGCCCCTCCGGACACGTCGGCGGACGACGCCGCGGCGCGCGGCGGGGTGAAGTTGCCCCGCTCCGGCTGCGCCGTGGAGCCCTCGTTGTTACGCCTCACTCGACCAACAACCTCTCGGCGTCGGCACCTACGTTGTGCCGTGTTCGTTCAGGGCCCTACTACTCGGGAGTTCGTCGAATTGCAGCACGTCGGACGGCCGCGTTCCAAACAGTCGGAACCCGCGATCCCAAGTGGCGCAGACCTCAGATAAAACGGGCATAAAGAACGAGCCCCGCCAAAAGGCGGGGCTCAGTTGAGCGCAGCGGTACCGCGCGTACGCATCGGGTGTCGAACGTGAGGTAATTCTCTTTCGAAACGTTATGAACACGGGGGCGGATCGTGTCAAAGGACACAGCCCACCCCCGTGTGACTACTTTAACTGCCGTACGGCAATACCGACTTGTGCCTACTTGAGCCTTGCCATCAACGCGTGCTCCACCAGCGTGATCAGACCGCTCTTGGCGTCGCCGCGGTGCCGGGCGTCCGTCGTGATGATCGGGGTGTCCGGTCCGATCTGGAGTGCTTCGCGGACTTCGTCGGGGGTGTAGGGCTGGTGTCCGTCGAAGCCGTTGAGGGCGATGACGAAGGGGAGTCCGCTGTTCTCGAAGTAGTCGACGGCGGGGAAGCAGTCGGCGAGGCGGCGGGTGTCGACGAGTACGACGGCGCCGATGGCGCCGCGTACGAGGTCGTCCCACATGAACCAGAAGCGGTCCTGGCCGGGTGTACCGAAGAGGTACAGGATCAGGTCCTGGTCCAGGGTGATGCGTCCGAAGTCCATGGCCACCGTCGTGGTGGTCTTGCCTCCGGTGTGTGTGAGGTCGTCGATGCCCGCGGACGCGGACGTCATCACGGCTTCGGTGCGCAGCGGATTGATCTCCGAAACAGCACCGACAAACGTGGTCTTACCCACGCCGAATCCGCCTGCCACCACGATCTTCGCCGAGGTGGTGGCACGGGCGGCACCGCCACTAGAGCTTGCGAAGTCCACTGAGCACCCTTTCGAGCAGTGTCACATCCGGCGCGCCGCCGGCCTCTCCGTTGCCCGGCTGGTGGATGGCCACCATGCCGGCTTCCGCCAGGTCCGCGACGAGGATCCGGGCCACACCGAGCGGCATCGACAGCAGGGCCGACACCTCGGCCACCGACTTGACCTCGCGGCACAGGTGGCAGATCCGCTGGTGCTCGGGGAGCAGTGTCCCCAGGTGCGCGGGGTCGGCCGTGGTGCTGACCAGAGCCTCTATGGCTAGCTGGTAGCGCGGTCGGGTCCGGCCGCCGGTCATGGCGTACGGACGAACCAGCGGCTGGTCGCCTTCACCTTCGTACGACGCGTGGTTCAGCGCGCCGTACGGATCGGGTGAGGCGGGTGGCGGGGTCATGAATCCTCCGGGCGTGACAGCAGGACGTCGGCTTGCCGTCGGAAGGGGCCGGTGGGGGGCTGTAAGCGGCCGGACGGGCGAGGGTTGATTGCAATACCTGGGGTAATCGTCTGTGTCACCGATTCACGGCCGCCTAGTGGAGCAGGCTGCCCTGGAGCTCGGCGCGGAGGTCCGGGGTGAGGACGGTGCCCGCCCGGTCGACCAAGAGCGCCATTTCGTACCCGACCAGACCGATGTCGGCGTCCGGATGGGCGAGTACGGCAAGTGAGGAACCGTCGGAGACGGACATCAGGAAGAGGAACCCGCGTTCCATCTCCACCACGGTCTGGCTGACGGCGCCGCCCTCGAAGATCCGGGAGGCGCCCGCGGTCAGCGAGGTCAGACCGGAGGCGACAGCCGCCAGCTGGTCGGCGCGGTCGCGCGGGAAACCTTCGGACATCGCCAGCAGCAGGCCATCCGCGGAGACCACCACCGTGTGCGACACCCCGGGGGTGTTGTCCACGAAGTTGGTGATCAGCCAGTTCAGATTCTGCGCGGCCTGACTCATCGGGCTCAACTAACGCTCCTGCTGGTGAGTGGGGCCGATGGGGAAACTGCCGGTCGACTGGCCGTTGTTGGCCTGACGCCCCTGCTGGATGCCCCGGCGGAGATTGGTAAGACGCCCGCGCACATCATCGGGCGCACGCGAGACCTGGGGACCGGACTGGTGATTCTGCTGCTGGGCGGTGCCCGGCACCAGATTGGCACGCGGTACCCGGCGAGGCAGGCCGGAAGTGGTGATTCCGCCTGCTGCGGGCTTCTTCACCCGCTCCGCCTGCCGGACGAGTTCGTCGTTCGGCGAGGCGCGCCAGGAGCTCGTGACGCCGTTGGTGTCGCCCGGTCCGCGCTGCGGTGCGGGCGGAGCGGGACGCTCTTCGGCGGGCTGCTGCTGGGGGAAGCCGGGTGCCTGCGGCGCGGCGGGCTGCTGCTGGTTCGGCTGCTGCCCGTTCTGCTGCGGACCGTGGAACCAGTTGGTCTCCAGCGTGTCGTACAGCGGCGTACGGCCGTCACCGGGCCCGGAGGCCGGCGGAAGCGCCTCGGGCTGCTGCGGCAGGGCCGGCCGGTACTGCGGGTCCTGCGGCGGGACGGGCGGGCGCGGAGCACCGAAGTCCTCGTTGCCCCGGTCGCGGCGGACCGGTCCGGGCTGTCCCTGCCCCAAGCCCTGCCCCAGGCCCTGTCCCTGGTCCTGCGGCTGGCCGAAGTCGGGGCGGGGGAACTGAGCGGTGCTCGCCGGGTCCGGCGTCTGCGCGCCCGGAGCGGGCGCCGAGAAGTCCGGGCGGGCGAACTCCGAGGTGGAGCCGGGTCCCTGCCGGTCGTCCATCGGACGGCGAGGGGTGAGCGGCGGCGGGCTCAGCGGCCGCTGGAACTGGTTGGTGGAGTCGGGCTCCTCGTGGCCCCGGGGGGCGTCGAGCGGGGAGCGCTGCTGGGGTGCGGACTGCTCCTCGGAACCCCAGCTGGTGGCCTGCGGGCGCTGCGGAGCGGGGAATCCCCTGTTCGGCGCGGGGTCGCCACCGGGCAGCTCCGCACGCGGACCGCCGACCGGGGGCAGCTGGCGGCCGTTCTCGCCGGGGCCGCCGGGCTGCTGGAAGCCGCCGCCCTGGCCCGCCGGGTTCTGCCGGGCGGGGCCGTTGCCGGGGCCGTTCTGCTCCGGACGCCGCTGACTGAACAGGCTGCCCTGGGCCGGGTCCGTGCGCCCGGCGCCGTCGCCCTGGCCGCGGGCGCCCAGCCGGGCACCGCCGCCGAAGGCGCCGGAGAGGCCGCCGCCCTGGCGCGGGGGCTCCTGACGTGAGCCGTCCTGCGGCTGCCGGGCCTGCGGGCCGGTGCCGGAGAGCCCGGCGCCCTGGAAGCCGGAGCCCTGCTGGCCGGGCCGGCCGTTCGGCACACCCGGCCCGTTCTGGCCGGGCTGTCCCGGCCCCTGCGGATTCTGGGCCCTGGCGGCGGTGTCCCGGGCGGGCAGCGCGGCGCGCGGACCGGAGCCCGCACCGACCTGGCCGCGGCCGGCAGCCGGACCGGCCGGGAGCCGGCCGCCGGGCGCCGACGGAGCGCTGTCGAGACCGGGGCGCGGCGCGGGTGCGCCGCCGGCGAGCAGGCCGCCGGGAGCGGGCTGCTGGCCCTGGGCCTGCTTCGGCACCGGCATCTTGCCGCCGTGCGCGACATCGACGGGGAGCATGACCAGCGCGGTCGTGCCTCCGGAGTCGGAGGGCCGCAGCTGAATGCGGATGCCGTGGCGCAGGGAGAGCCGGCCGACCACGAACAGACCCATGCGGCGGGAGACCGAGACGTCCACGGTGGGCGGCGAGGCGAGCCGCTCGTTGATCGCCGCGAGGTCCTCGGGGGAGAGGCCGATGCCCGTGTCGTGGATCTCGACGAGCACCCGGCCGTCGGGCAGCGCGTGACCGGTGACCCGGACCTTGGTCTGCGGCGAGGAGAACGACGTGGCGTTCTCCAGCAGCTCGGCGAGGAGGTGCACGAGGTCGTTGACGACCCGGCCGGCGACCTCGGTGGCGGGCACCGCGGCCAGCTCGATGCGCTCGTACTGCTCCACCTCGGAGGCGGCGGCACGGAGCACGTCGACCAGCGGCACCGGACGGGTCCACCGGCGGCCCGGCTCCTCGCCCGCGAGGACGAGGAGGTTCTCGCCGTTACGGCGCATACGGGTCGCGAGGTGGTCGAGCTTGAAGAGCGAGGACAGCTGGTCCGGGTCGGCCTCGCGCGACTCCAGCTCGGAGATGAGCGAGAGCTGGCGCTGGATGAGGCCCTGCGAACGACGCGAGAGGTTGGTGAACATCGCGTTGACGTTGCCCCGGAGGAGGGCCTGCTCTGCGGCGAGCCGAACGGCCTCGCGGTGCACGTCGTCGAAGGCCGCGGCGACCTTGCCGATCTCGTCACGGGAGTGCACACCGACGGACTCGACCGAGGTGTCGACGTCCTGCGGGTCGGCCTCGGAGAGCTGCTTGACGAGCTCCGGCAGCCGGTCCTGGGCGACGCGCGTGGCCGTGTCCTGGAGCCGGCGCAGCGAGCGGATCATCGACCGGGCGACGACGAAGGCGCCGACCAGCGAGACACCGAGCACCAGCAGGATGAGCGCACCGGAGATGATCGCCTCGCGCTGGGACTCGTCGCGCAGTTCGCGCGCCTTGCCCTCCATGTCGCTGAGGAGCGTCTCCTCGATCTGCTTCATGGCCTGGATCTTGGTGGAGTCCTGGTCGTACCAGTCGAGGTACGAACGCCGGGCCGTCCCGGTCATGCTGGTCGGGCTGTCGAGCACCTTCTTGGCGTAGGTGTCGGCGGCCTTGATCTCCGGGTTGCCCTCGTCGAGGGTGGCGGTCAGCTCGGCCGCGCTGTTGCCGGTGGTCGTGTAGATCAACTCGAACGAGCGACGCGCCAGTTCTTCCTTGCGCAGCGCCGCCAGGCCGAACTGACGGTCGTTCGAATCGAGCTTCGGCTGCTTGTCGTTGCCGCCCGGCAGCGCCGCGGCGATGACCGCGCGCTGGACCGAGGCGTACTCCTTGGCGGAGGAGAAGGCCGCCAGGGCGCGGGTCCGCTTGATCATCTCGGGGCTGCTGGTCGCCTGCGCCATGTCCTGCGAGAGGCTCAGCAGCGAGGTGATCAGCTGGCTGTACGCGTCGACGGTCTGGAGGCTCGGCGTGCCCTTGGCGAACGCCTGCTTGCGGATGTCGCGGATGCCGCCCAGCTGCGAGGCGATCTGCTGGACGCTGGAGTGGATGCTCTCCAGCGCCTCGTCGCCCTCGGTGTCGCCGATGTCGTTCGTCGCGTCGAAGAAGGCCTTCTTGGCCCGGTCGGTCTTCTTCCGGGGCTCGGTGACCTTGAAGTCGTCGGCCGGCACTCCGTTGGAGAGCGGGCCGGCCGACCGGTCCCGCTCCTCCTGGAGCGCCTGGGCCAGCGACGTCGCCTGCTTGGTCATCTTGGTCAGCAGCTGCATGTGCTCCAGCTGCTGGATATCGTTCATGGAGTCGTTGATGCGGAGGCCACCCAGGGTGGTCGCCGCGACCACGGGGAGGGCGAGCAGGGAGACCAGACGCGTGCTGATGCGCCAGTTGCGCAGAGCTACCCGCGATCCGGTGTTGACCGGGCCCTGGGACTTCGGCGACGCGACCGGATCGGCGTTGTCGCCCGCCGGTGAGCCGGAGCGCTTGGCGCGGTCCGTGGTGTCGCCGGCCGCGGCCGGTCCGGGGTTCTGGGCGTGCTGGGGCGAGGAGCCGCGGTCGGTCCCGCCGCGCGGCTCCTGTTCAGCCGCTGCGCTGCCATCCCTCTTGAAACGTCCCTGCACTAGCGTCGCAACCTCTGGACCAGGCGTTCCCTCCGTCATGGACGGATGGAACGGTGTCGGCGTCGTGGGGCGTTGTACCGCCCCATGGTGGTCGTGAGTGACCGGCGTTCTTCCCCTTCCCGCCGCCACTCGGATCGGCGCTGCGTTGCGCCCCCTGCGCGCCGGCCTGAAACCTGCGGCGGTGCGTGGAATTCCAGCACAGTGCAGGATCTCCAACAAGGGCCAGGTACCGGGCTGTGACCTGGGTGACACGTTGTGATGGGGGGGTAACAAGCCGTGGAGCCGGTTCGCCGCCAAACCGGACTATTGAGGGTGAATCAGGTGAGGGTGAGGGGTGTCCCAGACGACATGATCAGGAGCGGAATGGTTGATTCAGGGATGCAATGTCTGGTTTGACCGATCGACTCAGCCGCCCGGATTGGTGCAATTGTCGGGTCACTGGTGAGCAAACTCACATGATGATCGTCGTCTCTTCCGGGCTCCGGGAGGGAATTGGATGTTTAGCCTGACGCTTTACAGGGATGGCAGAACCGACAACCGGCGCCCCTCCGGCGGCGCCCCTCACGACAGGGTCCGACGGCAGATGAAGACGACGATGGTGTTCCGCAACATTGCCAACCCCCGGCGTACGACGCTGGCGCACCTCAAGGACGCCGAAGCGCTGCAGACGCCGGAGCGGCCGGAGCACGCCCTCGACCTGCCGACGCAGACGGCCAACCCCCGCCGCACGATCCTCATGGTCGCCCCCGTCTCCGCCACCGCCACTGCGGAGTAATACGCGCGGCCTCCCCCCTCACCCGCGTTAGCCTGGAGCCTCAGTCTTCAGTCAGCCAGCAAGTGAGGGGCCACAGCTTCCCGTGCGCATCGCCAGGTTCTCCATCGACGGCAATGTCGCCTTCGGCGCCGTCGAGGGCGACGGGCCCGATGGTCTCGTCCTCGACATCATCAAGGGCATCCCGTACGCCGAGTTCGAGCTCTCCGGGACCAAGGTCCCGCTGAACAAGGTCCGGCTGCTGCCGCCCGTGCTCCCCAACAAGGTCGTGGCCATCGGCCGCAACTACGCGGAGCACGCCGCGGAGCTCGGCAACGAGGTCCCCGACGTCCCCGTCGCCTTCTTCAAGCCCACCACCTCGGTGATCGGCTCCGGCGACGCCATCGAGTACCCCTCCTTCTCCGAAGAGGTGCACCACGAGGCCGAACTGGCCGTGGTCATCGGCCGGATGTGCCGCGAAGTGCCGCGCGAGCGGGTCAAGGACGTCATCTTCGGCTACACCTGCGCCAACGACGTCACCGCACGCGACGCCCAGAAGCGCGAGAAGCAGTGGGCCAGGGCCAAGGGCTTCGACACCTCCTGCCCGCTCGGCCCCTGGGTGGAGACCGACCTCGACCCCGGCGACCTCACCATCCAGGCCACCGTCAACGGCGAGCAACGCCAGCTGGGCCGGACGAGCGAGATGATCCGCTCCATCGAGGACCTGGTCGTCCACATCACGGAAGCCATGACGCTGCTCCCGGGCGACGTGATCCTCACCGGCACTCCCGCAGGGGTCGGGCCCCTGCACGTCGGCGACGAGGTCGCCGTCACCATCGAAGGCATCGGCACTCTCACCAACAAGGTGATCAAGCGTGGCTAACACCGACGTACGCGTACGTTTCTGTCCCTCCCCGACCGGCAACCCCCACGTGGGCCTGGTCCGGACAGCCCTCTTCAACTGGGCCTTCGCCCGGCACCACCAGGGCACCCTGGTCTTCCGCATCGAGGACACCGACGCGGCGCGCGACTCCGAGGAGTCGTACGAGCAGCTCCTGGACTCGATGCGCTGGCTCGGCCTCGACTGGGACGAGGGCCCGGAGATCGGCGGCCCGCACGCCCCGTACCGCCAGTCGCAGCGGATGGACATCTACCGGGACGTCGCCGGGAAGCTCCTCGCCGCCGGCCACGCGTACCGCTGCTACTGCACGACCGAGGAGCTCGACGCCCGCCGCGACGCCGCCCGCGCCGCCGGCAAGCCCTCCGGCTACGACGGCCACTGCCGTGACCTGAGCGCCGAGCAGACCGCCGCGTACGAGGCCGAGGGCCGCACCTCGATCGTCCGCTTCCGGATGCCCGACGAGGCGATCACCTTCACCGACCTGGTCCGCGGCGACATCACCGTGCAGCCGGAGAACGTGCCGGACTACGGCATCGTCCGCGCCAACGGCGCTCCGCTCTACACGCTGGTCAACCCGGTCGACGACGCGCTGATGGAGATCACCCACGTCCTGCGCGGCGAGGACCTGCTCTCCTCCACCCCGCGCCAGATCGCGCTGTACCGGGCGCTCGCCGAACTGGGCATCGCCAAGCAGACCCCCGCGTTCGGGCACCTTCCGTACGTCATGGGCGAGGGCAACAAGAAGCTCTCCAAGCGCGACCCGCAGGCCTCGCTCAACCTCTACCGCGAGCGCGGCTTCCTGCCCGAGGGGCTGCTCAACTACCTCTCGCTGCTCGGCTGGTCGATCGCGGAGGACCGCGACATCTTCGACATCGACGAGATGGTCGCCGCCTTCGACATCGAGGACGTCAACGCCAACCCGGCCCGTTTCGACCTCAAGAAGTGCGAGCACGTCAACGCCGAGCACATCCGCCGGCTCGATGTGAAGACCTTCACCGAGGCGTGCGGCCCCTGGCTGAAGGCGCCGTTCGCCCCCTGGGCCCCGGAGGCCTTCGACGCGGACCTGTTCGCGGCGATCGCCCCGCACGCCCAGACCCGCGTGACGGTCCTCTCGGAGATCACGGCCAACGTCGACTTCCTCTTCCTCGACGAGCCGGTCACCGACGAGGCGTCCTGGGCCAAGGCGATGAAGGAGGGCTCCTACGCCCTGCTCGTGACGGCCCGCGCCAAGCTGACCGAGGCGGAGTGGAACACGGACGCCCTCAAGGCCGCCGTCCTCGCCGCCGGTGAGGAGCACGGCCTGAAGCTCGGCAAGGCCCAGGCCCCGGTCCGTGTCGCCGTCACCGGCCGCACGATCGGGCTGCCGCTCTTCGAGTCCCTGGAGATCCTGGGCCGCGAGAAGACCCTGGCCCGGGTGGACGCCGCACTGGCGAAGCTGACCGTCTGACCGCCTGAGCGGGTCGCGGATCACGCGAGCCGGCTCCTCACCCGCTACTGGTGCTTGGCCACCCGCAGCAGGTGAAGGGCCGGCTCCGGCAGTTCGTGGCCCTTGGGCCAGACGGCGTGCAGGACGCGTTGCAGCCGGACGGCCGGGGCGACCTCGATCTCGACCAGCCGGCCCGAGGCCACGTCCTCGCGCACGGCGAGCGCGGAGAGGACGGCCGGAGCCAGCCCCCGGGCCGCGGCACTGCGCAGCGGGGCGGTGGAGCCGAGCTCAAGGACCGGGACGGAGACGCCGTCGTACGCGCGCAGCGCCCGCTCCAGCGTCTCCCGGGTGCCGGAGCCTGCCTCGCGCAGCAGCAGCGGGGTGTCGGCCAGCTCACGTCCGGTCAGTGCGCTGCGGCGGCGGGTCCAGGGGTGACCGGGGGCGACCACGACCGCGAGCCGGTCCCGCCCCACCGCCGAGCGGTGCAGGTCGTCGGGGACCCGGGGCCCCTCGATGAATCCCAGATCGCAGCCCCCGCGCCGCAGTGCCTCGACCACGCCCCAGCTGTTGGTCACCGTCAGCCCCACGTGGGCGTCCGGGGCGCTCTCCCGCAGGGTGACGAGCCAGCCGGGCATCAGCTCCTCCGCGATGGTCAGACTGGCGGCGACCCGCAGCCGGCTGTCCTGCCGCGAGCGCAGCGCGGCGGCCCCCTCGACCAGCGCGGTGGCCCCTTCGAGTACCGTCCGGGCCCAGTCGGTCACCACCGCTCCGGCCGGGGTCAGCCGGGACCCGGCGGTGGAGCGGTCCAGGAGCTGGAGCCCGAGACGGCGCTCCAGGGTTCGCATCCGGGCGCTGGCCGACGGCTGGCTGATGAGCAGCCGCGTCGCCGCCCGGCCCAGGCTGCCGGTCTCCGCCACGCCGACGAGCAGCTGCAGCGACTGCAGATCGGGCAGTGGGAGCTGCCCGGGATCCCGGTTCCCGTCGCGTCCGCTCATAGGAAAACCTTCATAGGGCAACCCTATGACCTGGGCTCCGGTTCGCGTCTACCGGTCGGCGGGGATCGCGCCGAGGCTGGTGATCATGACCCTGGACACCGAACACTCCTGGTCGCCGTCCGTGCGACAGCCGGCGAAGCCGTCATGGGGCGGCGGCGGGTCCACGCCGGGTCCGGTGCGCGGCAACGCCCCCGGCCTCGCGCTGGCCGGCGTCGGGCTCGGGCTGGCCGAGGGGGTGCACGCCCTGCTGCCCGCCGTGCCGATGCTGACGGCGGCGGTGGTGCTCGGAGTCGTGGCGGCGCACCTTCCCGGCGTGCGGCCCTTCGTACGCGGCCGGGGCCGGGCGGGGCTCTCGACGGCGGGGAAGCGGCTGATGCGCGCCGGCATCGTGCTGCTCGGGCTGAAGCTCAGCGTCGGAGACGTCCTCGGGCTCGGCTGGGCGACCGTGGCGATGGTGTTCGGCGTCGTCCTGGTGGCCTTCTTCGGCATCTGGTGGCTCGGCCGGAAGCTCGGGCTGCCCGGCGACCAGCCGCTGCTGATCGCCACCGGCTACTCGATCTGCGGCGCCTCCGCGATCAGCGCGGTCAGCGGCGCGCTCGGCAAGGAGGACGACGACGAGCGGCTCGCGGCCGACGTGGCGACCTCGGTCGCGCTGGTCACCCTGTGCGGGACCCTCGCCATCGCCGTACTGCCGCTGCTGCACCAACCGCTGGGCCTGGACACCGTCCAGTTCGGCCGCTGGGTGGGCGCGGGCGTGCACGACGTCGGCCAGGTCGTGGCCACCGCGCAGACGGCCGGGCCGACCGCGCTCGGTGAGGCCGTGCTGGTCAAGCTGATCAGGGTGGCGATGCTCGCACCGCTGGTCGCCGGGGTGGCCGTGGCCTACCGCCGACGGGCACGCGGGGCGGCCGGTGACGGGCAGGGTGACCGGCAGCAGTCGGGCGGGCGCCGACCGGCCGTGGTGCCGCTGTTCCTGATCGGCTTCCTGGCGATGACGGCCCTGCGCAGCACGGGTCTGCTGCCGGCCGCGGCGCTCGACGCCGCGGCCACCGCGCAGGAACTCCTGCTGGCCGCCGCACTCTTCGGCCTCGGCACCGCCGTCCACCTGCCGACGCTCGCCCGCTCCGGAGCCAGGACCGCCGTGCTCGGCCTCGCCTCCTGGGTGGTCATCGCGGCGGCGAGCTACGGCGGTGTCCTGCTCACCACCTGAGCGGGCGCGGAAGGGGCGGGTGTTGCCGCTGAGATCAGCACCCCCTGCCTCCTGCCGCCGGGCGTCGGCCAGCAGCGGTTCTGAGCCCCCGTCCGCACACGGGCAGCGGCGCCCGCCCAGCGGGCGGTAGCGTGGTCGTATGCCGATCCGAGCAGTGCTCTGGGACATCGACGACACGATCTTCGACTACACGGGCGCCGACCGGGTCGGCATGCGCACGCATCTGGAGAACGAGGGCCTGCCGGACGGATACGTGTCCGCCGAGGAGGCCCTCGACGCGTGGCGGGCGATCACCGATGTGCAGTGGGAGCGTTTCGCCGCGGGGGAGACCGACTTCCAGGGGCAGCGGCGCGAGCGGGTGCGTACGTTCCTGGGGCGGCCGCTCACGGACGCGGAGGCCGACCAGTGGTTCGCCCGGCACGCGAGCCACTACGAGGCCGCCTGGTCGCTCTTCCCCGACGCCGTGCCGGCCCTGGACCGGCTCGCCGACGGCTACCGCCATGCGGTGCTGTCGAACTCCAGCATCATCAACCAGGACCGCAAGCTGCGCGTTCTCGGCGTGCGCGACCGCTTCGAGGCCGTGGTGTGCGCCGTCGAACTGGGCATCTCCAAGCCCGAGGCCGGGGCGTTCCACGCCGCCGTCGAGGCCCTCGGGCTGGAGCCGCGGGAGGTCGTGTACGTGGGCGACCACCCCGACATCGACGCGGCCGGTGCGGTGGCGGCGGGGCTGAGCGGTGTCTGGCTGGACCGCGACGGGCGTGGCGGGCGGCCCGAACTGGCCCGGATCACCGGTCTCGATCAGCTCCCCGGGCTGTTGGCGCGCAATACCCGTTTTGGAGCGCCGGACACCTTCGGGTAATGTTCTTCCTGCGCCGCCCGAGCGGGCCGAAGGATCCGGTCGGGAAGCGCACACGGAAATAAAACCCGTCAAGGGTTGCGTTTCAGTGGGCTATGGTGTAATTGGCAACACTACGGTTTCTGGTACCGTCATTCTAGGTTCGAGTCCTGGTAGCCCAGCGCAGAGCTTCATCTGTAACAACACGCCCCCGTTGTGTAGCGGCCTAGCACGCTGCCCTCTCACGGCAGTAGCGCCGGTTCGAATCCGGTCGGGGGTACAGATCCTTCCCGCGAGAACATCTGGGTCGCACCCACGCTCTCGATGCAGGATCGCTAGGGCCCCCGTTGTGTAGCGGCCTAGCACGCTGCCCTCTCACGGCAGTAGCGCCGGTTCGAATCCGGTCGGGGGTACTTGTAACACCATGGGCTATGGTGTAATTGGCAACACTACGGTTTCTGGTACCGTCATTCTAGGTTCGAGTCCTGGTAGCCCAGCGTAAAACAAGCAAATCGCAGGACACAGGCCCCCGTTGTGTAGCGGCCTAGCACGCTGCCCTCTCACGGCAGTAGCGCCGGTTCGAATCCGGTCGGGGGTACAGGAGAGCAACAGACAGAAGGCCCCTCACTCCGGTGAGGGGCCTTCTGCTTGTGTGCGCCCGCGTGCCGTGTGCACGTGTGCGTACGGCTCAGAGCCCGAACCGCCGGGCGGACTCCTCCTCCTGGGCCAGCCGCCGCAGAGCGGCCAGCAGCGGTTCGTACAGGACCGCTGAGGCGACCGCGTGCTCCACCTGCTCCGCCTCGGTGGGATACGTCTCCATCATGTCCAGGTCCTGGACCGCCACTTGGTGCATCAGCCGCGCGTGCTCCGCCAAGTAGTCGCCCTCGCAGGGGTATCCCAGGCGGATGAGTGTGGCCAGTGACGCCACCACGGACCGGTGGGCGGGGGAGAGCGAACCGATCTCCTGGGCGGTCCTCCAGCCCAACCGGTCCAGGAGCCGGTCGGTTTCGGCCCGTGCGGCCACCGTCTCCGGCGCCTCCTCGTCCGGTTCCGGGCCGTGCGGGAGTGCCCAGAGCGAGGCGCCCAGGCGCATCGTCCGGCCCAGCGACTCGTCGTCGGCCTGCTTCAGCACCTCGCGGGCGGTGGCGACCGGCAGCCGGCCGACCTGGAGCAGCGCCCGGACCAGCCGCAGCCGGCGCAGATGGCTCTCGTCGTACTCGGCCTGAGTGGCGCTCACCCGCCCGCCGGGAGGCAACAGCCCCTCGCGCAGGTAGTACTTGATCGTCGCGGTCTTGACGCCGCTCCGCTCACTCAGTTCCGAGAGCCGCATGCCGTGCCTTCCCTTGCTCCCACCCTTGGGCAGTGCCACTATCCCACCATTGGATAGTGGCACTCTCCAATGTGATCAATGCGCAATGCGATCAGCGCGATCAGCGCGATCAAGGTGATCGGCGAGGTCGGCGCGACCGAAACGAGGCCAGGGGGCCCGCGTGTTCACGAAACCGGTTCCGGGACGGATAACCGCCGCAGCCGAGGGGGAGGTGGTGGTCCTGCTGATCGGGATGCGGATCAACCACTTCCGGGGAGTCCACCACTGGCTCCCGGTCCTCCTCGCGATGCCGCGCATGCTGCGGGAATTGGGCAGGGACAGCAGCAGGGGCCTGCTCGGGCACACCCTCCTGTTCGGCTCGCCCAGGACGTACTACGTCGTCCAGTACTGGGAGTCGAAGGAGAAGCTGTACGCGTACGCGGCGGCGCCCGACATGTTCCACCGCAGGGCGTGGACGATGATCAACCGCAAGGAGAAGAAGTCCCGCCGGCATGTGGGGCTGTGGCACGAGGCCTATGTGGTCCCCGAGGGCGGCTACGAGTCCGTCTACGCGGATATGCCGGCGTACGGACTGGCCGCGGCGACCGGGTCACTGCCGGTCGAGAGCCGGGGGCGCCGGGCGGCGGACCGCTTCGCGCACCGTTCACCGGCGAAGTCGGGTGAAGCGGGGTGAAGCTGGGTGCAGCGGGGTGAGGCGAGGTGGAGCGGGAGGTGACGTGAGGTTCTGAAGGGGCCGCCACGACGCTGGGGCGGCCGGTGCTGGAGGGCGGGGGCGGGCCGGCTCAGCCGGTGCGGCGCAGCGCCTCGCTCAGCCGGGCAGCCGAGTCGATGATGGCCTGGGCGTGCATCCGGCCCGGGTGACGGGTCAGCCGCTCGATCGGCCCGGAGACCGAGACCGCCGCCACCACCCGGTTCGAGGGGCCGCGTACCGGTGCGGAGACCGAGGCGACGCCCGGTTCCCGCTCGCCGATCGACTGGGCCCATCCCCGGCGCCGTACGCCGGAGAGCGCCGTCGCGGTGAAGCGGGCGCCCTGGAGGCCACGGTGCAGGCGCTCCGGCTCCTCCCACGCCATCAGGATCTGGGCGGACGAACCCGCCTTCATGGTGAGCGTGGAGCCGACCGGCACGGTGTCCCGAAGGCCGGACAGCCGCTCCGCCGCCGCCACGCAGATCCGCATGTCGCCCTGCCGGCGGTAGAGCTGAGCGCTCTCCCCGGTGATGTCGCGAAGGTGGGTGAGCACCGGTCCGGCCGTGGCGAGCAGCCGGTCCTCGCCCGCCGCCGCCGCGAGCTCCGACAGCCGGGGGCCGAGAATGAAGCGGCCCTGCATGTCCCTCGCCACCATGCGGTGGTGTTCCAGTGCCACGGCCAGTCGGTGGGCCGTGGGTCGTGCGAGCCCGGTCGCCGCGACCAGCCCGGCGAGGGTGGCCGGACCGGACTCCAGGGCGCTCAATACCAGAGCTGCCTTGTCGAGAACGCCGACGCCGCTAGAGTTGTCCATACGACGATACTCGCGTCTCACTCTGTGAAACGCAAGTTCAATTTTCCGGGGAAGTTGCGAACCTGTACGGGCGGCCCCACAACGGCCCGTAGCCACCGCCCCGCACGGGGGTCCGGACGGGGGCGCACCGAATCTCTAGTTGGGCCGGCGACGACGCCGGCCGGAGGGAAAGCGATGGGTAGGACACTCGCGGAGAAGGTTTGGGACGACCACGTCGTCCGGCGCGCCGAAGGCGAGCCCGACCTCCTCTTCATCGATCTGCACCTGCTGCACGAGGTGACCAGCCCGCAGGCCTTCGACGGTCTGCGGCAGGCCGGACGCCCGGTGCGGCGCCTCGACCTCACCATCGCCACCGAGGACCACAACACCCCCACCCTCGACATCGACAAGCCGATCGCGGACCCGGTCTCCCGCGCCCAGCTGGAGACCCTGCGCAAGAACTGCGCGGACTTCGGCGTCCGGCTGCACCCGCTGGGCGACGTGGAGCAGGGCGTCGTGCACGTGGTCGGCCCGCAGCTGGGACTGACCCAGCCCGGCACCACGGTCGTCTGTGGCGACTCCCACACCTCCACGCACGGCGCGTTCGGCGCGCTGGCGTTCGGCATCGGCACCAGCCAGGTCGAGCACGTACTGGCCACCCAGACGCTGCCGCTGGCCCGCCCGAAGACGATGGCGATCACCGTCGAGGGCGAACTGCCCGACAGCGTCACCGCCAAGGACCTGATCCTCGCGATCATCGCCCGGATCGGCACCGGCGGCGGCCAGGGCTACATCCTCGAATACCGCGGCTCCGCCATCGAGAAGCTCTCGATGGAGGCCCGGATGACCATCTGCAACATGTCGATCGAGGCCGGAGCGCGGGCGGGCATGATCGCCCCCGACGAGACCACCTTCGACTACCTCCGGGGCCGCGACCACGCCCCGCAGGGCGAGGACTGGGACGCCGCGGTGGCGTACTGGGAGACGCTGCGCACCGACGACGACGCGGTCTTCGACGCCGAGGTCGTCATCGAGGCCGCCGAACTGGCGCCGTTCGTCACCTGGGGCACCAACCCCGGCCAGGGCGCACCGCTGTCGGCCAGCGTCCCCGACCCCGCCTCGTACGAGGACGCCTCGGAGCGCAACGCCGCGGAAAAGGCCCTGGAGTACATGGGGTTGACCGCCGGGCAGCCGCTGCGCGAGATCAACGTGGACACCGTCTTCGTAGGTTCCTGCACCAACGGCCGGATCGAGGACCTGCGCAACGCCGCCGCCGTCATGGACGGCCGCCAGGTCGCCGACGGGGTACGGATGCTGGTCGTCCCGGGTTCCGTGCGGGTCGCCCTGCAGGCCGTCGAGGAGGGCCTGGACAAGGTCTTCAAGGCCGCCGGCGCCGAATGGCGGCACGCGGGTTGCTCGATGTGCCTCGGTATGAACCCCGACCAGCTGGCGCCCGGCGAGCGCTCCGCCTCCACCTCGAACCGCAACTTCGAGGGCCGGCAGGGCAAGGGCGGCCGCACCCACCTGGTCTCCCCGCAGGTCGCCGCCGCCACCGCCGTGCTGGGCCATCTGGCCTCGCCGGCCGACCTGTCCGACGCCCGTACGCCCGCCGGAGTCTGAGAATCATGGAAGCTTTCACCGCACACACCGGCCGGGCCGTCCCGCTGCGCCGCAGCAACGTCGACACCGACCAGATCATCCCCGCCCACTGGCTGAAAAAGGTCACCCGGGACGGCTTCGAGGACGGGCTCTTCGAGGCCTGGCGCAAGGACGAGAACTTCGTCCTCAACCGCCCGGAGCGCAAGGGTGCCTCGGTCCTGGTGGCCGGCCCCGACTTCGGCACCGGCTCGTCCCGTGAGCACGCCGTCTGGGCCCTGCAGAACTTCGGCTTCAAGGCGGTCGTCTCCTCCCGGTTCGCCGACATCTTCCGAGGCAACTCGCTGAAGAACGGGCTGCTGACCGTGGTCCTGGACCAGCAGGTCGTCGACGCCCTGTGGGAGCTGACCGAGGCCGACCCGACCGCGGAGATCACGGTCGACCTGGAGAAGCGCCAGGTGCTCGCCGAGGGCATCACGGCCGACTTCGAGCTCGACGAGAACGCCCGCTGGCGGCTGCTGAACGGGCTGGACGACATCAGCCTCACCCTGCAGAACGAACCGGACATCGCGGCCTACGAGGCGGCCAGGCCCGCCCACAAGCCACGTACAATTCACGCCTGAGCAGCGCCTTTCCAGTACTGCGCCCCCTGCCTTCTGGTAGGGGGCGCAGTCGCTTGTTGAGACCCCGTCGGGCGACAACTCGCCCCAGATGGCACAATCGGTGCATGGAACGCGACAGCCAACTCAAGCTTTACGGCCAAGTCGCCGACCAATTGAAGGAAGCGCACTCGCGAGTGCGTGCACTGCAAGTCCCGGAGAGCGTACGGATGGCGCTGTCCCGGAAGCTGCTGGTCGTCACGGCCGCGGCGAAGCACGATCTACCGGATGCGGCAAGGCGTCTGGACCGGTTGATGAAGGACCTCGATGAGGGCCGATTCCCCGAAGGTGACTGACTCTGCGGAACTGCGCAGCGGTCGACTTCGTTGCGGCACTAGGGTGATTAGCCCGTTTCGTGTTTGATTTGCGGTATATATCTGCCTAACGTGCGAAAAAGCTTGAACACTTTCGTTCTGGCTATGTCTCCGAAGGGGAAGACGTGAACAAGGCGCAGCTCGTAGAAGCGATTGCCGACAAGGTCGGCGGCCGACAGCAGGCCGCGGACGCCGTCGATGCGGTGCTCGACGCGATCGTTCGTGCGGTCGTCGCAGGTGACCGTGTTTCGGTCACCGGCTTCGGCTCGTTCGAGAAGGTCGACCGCCCGGCCCGCTACGCCCGCAACCCGCAGACGGGTGAGCGGGTGCGGGTCAAGAAGACGTCCGTGCCCCGTTTCCGTGCGGGACAGGGCTTCAAGGACCTGGTGAGCGGCTCGAAGAAGCTCCCCAAGAACGATGTGGCGGTGAAGAAGGCGCCCAAGGGCAGCCTCTCGGGCGGTTCTTCCACCCGTACGACGGCCAAGGCGGCCGCCAAGAAGGCCACCGCGAAGAAGGCCGTGGCGAAGAAGGCCACCGCCAAGAAGACCGTGGCGGCGGCGAAGAAGACCACCGCCCCCGCCACCGCCACCGCCAAGAAGGCGACCGCGAAGAAGACGTCCGCGGCGGCGAAGAAGACCACGGCGGCCGCGAAGAAGGCGACCCCCGCGGCGGCGAAGAAGACGACGACCGCCAAGAAGGCCGTCGCCAGCAAGACCGCGCCCGCCAAGAAGACCACGGCGAAGAAGGCGCCCGCGAAGAAGACCACCGCGCGCAAGACCACGGCCAAGAAGGCCACCGCACGGAAGAAGTGAGACCCAGCAGCACAGGGCTCCTCACACGCGCCGGGCCGGGCTCCCCTCGGGGAGCCCGGCCCGCGGGCTGTTCAGGGCATGGCGGCGGGCTCAGAAGGTCTGCAGCGTCACCAGCGTGATCCGCAGCCCGGCCCCCTCACCCCGGCCCTCGATCCGTACCCGCTGGCCCGGCCGCAGCAGCCGCAGGCCGCCGGCGTCGAAGGCCTGGGCGTCGAAATCCACCGGGGTGCCGTCGTCGAGCAGCACACTGCCGGTGCGGGTCTCGGGGTCGTACGTGTACGAGGTCGCCTGCATGAACGGCAGCCTAGCGGTCCATCGAGGGGACCCCGGCGGCCCAGCGCCCCGCCGTGTGGGGGCCGACCCCCAGGACGAGCGCCGCCCGCAGATCGTCGCCGGTGTCCACGTCCTGGCGCACCGAATCGATGCCGGAGAGCGTGATTTCCGCGGCTCCCGACGCGAGGTGCCGGTCCCGGGACCGACCGCCGAAATCGGGGCGCAATTCCACTCCTGGCCCAGCGGACAGAAATGTTGTTCCGATTCCCGCCGCATCGGTCACAAATGCGCGCGGAAAAGCGGCCGAAAAATCGAGCACCCGGGCCAATTCCGGGTGGCGAAGTGCGGGCAGGTCCGCGTTGAGCACGGCGACCGCCGCTCCGGGCCGGGCCGCGCGCACCGCACGCTCACCGTGCGCGAGGGCCGCGTTGAGCCCGGCGGCGGGGGAGTCGGCCACGACGCGGGCACCGAGGGCCGCCAGCGCGGTGCCCGCCGTCGCGTCGTCCGTGACTACCACCACATCCGCGACGGCCGGGCAGGCCAGCGCGGCGTACACGGTGTCCTGGGCGAAGGCCAGGGCCAGCCGGGGCCGCAACAGGGCGCCGGACGCGGGCATCAGCCTGCTCTTGGCCCGCGCCAGCGGCTTCAACGGGACGACCAGGGACCAGCGGCCGGTCGGGTCGGTGTTCGTGGCGGTCTCCCCCTCGATGCGCATCACCGCCTATTCTCGCCTGCCGGTGCGACAGCCTGGAGGGTCGGTCCCGAAGGTGAGGCGTACGGTGTTCTCGACAGAGCAGGGGCCTGGGGCGAGACTTGACCGTCGGTAGTCAGTCAGTAGTGCTCCACAGCCAGGTCCGTAGAGAAGGGTGTCCGGGTGTCCCGCCGCAGAATCGGCTTCTGGTACCGCTTGGCAGCGGTCATCGCAAAACCGCCGCTGGTGGTTCTGTTCAAGCGCGACTGGCGAGGGATGGAACATATTCCGGCCGATGGCGGCTTTATAACTGCGGTCAATCACAACTCGTATCTCGACCCGCTTTCGTACGGGCACTTCCAGTACAACACCGGCCGGGTGCCGAGGCTCCTCGCGAAGGCGGGGCTCTTCAAGACCCCCTTCGTCGGGATGATGCTGCGGGGCACCGGCCAGATTCCCGTGTACCGCGAGACCACCAACGCGCTGGACGCCTTCCGGGCCGCCGTCGCCGCCATCGAGCGCGGTGAGTGCGTCGCCTTCTACCCGGAGGGCACCCTCACCCGCGACCCCGAGATGTGGCCGATGGGCGGCAAGACCGGCGCTGCCCGCGTCGCGTTGATGACCAGGGCCCCGGTCATCCCCGTCGCCCAGTGGGGCGCCAACCTGGCGATGCCGCCCTACGCCACGGACAAGAAGCTGCGGCTCTTCCCCCGCAAGACGCTCCAGGTCCAGGCCGGTCCGCCGGTCGACCTCTCCCGCTTCTACGACAAGGAGCCGACGCCCGACGTCCTGCGCGAGGCGACCGAGGTCATCATGCTCGCGATCACCGAGCAGCTGGCGGACGTACGCGGGCTGCCGGCCCCCGCAGAGCTCTACGACCACCGAAAGGCCCGCGCGGAACAGCGGCGCAAGGCCGAACGAGAGGGACCCAAGTGACCCACCCCGTAAAAGCAGCCGTCTTCGGAACCGGCTCATGGGGTACGGCCTTCGGCGTGGTCCTGGCCGACGCAGGCTGCGAGGTCACCCTCTGGGGACGCCGTGCCGAGGTCGCCGAGGCCGTCAACACGACCCGTACCAACCCCGACTACCTGCCGGGCATCGAACTCCCCGCATCGGTCCGGGCCACCACGGACGCGGCGGAGGCGCTGCGCGGCGCCGACTTCGCGGTGCTCGTCGTGCCCTCCCAGACGCTGCGCGCCAACCTCGCGGCCTGGGCCCCGCACCTGGAGTCCAAGACGGTACTGGTCTCCATGATGAAGGGCGTCGAACTCGGCACCGCGAAGCTGATGAGCGAGGTCATCGAGGACGTCACCGGCGTCGGCGCGGACCGCATCGCCGTCGTCACCGGGCCCAACCTCGCCAAGGAGATCGCGGAACGCCGCCCCGCCGCGGCCGTCGTCGCCTGTCAGGACGAATCGGTGGCCCGCCGCCTCCAGGCCGCCTGCCACACTCCCTACTTCCGCCCCTACACCAACACCGACGTGGTCGGCTGCGAACTCGGCGGCGCCGTCAAGAACGTCATCGGGCTGGCCGTCGGCATCGCGGACGGCATGGGACTGGGGGACAACGCCAAGGGCTCCCTCATCACCCGCGGCCTGGCCGAGACCACCCGGCTCGGCCACGCGATGGGCGCCGACCCGCTGACCTTCTCCGGACTGGCCGGCCTCGGCGACCTGGTGGCGACCTGCTCCTCGCCGCTCTCGCGCAACCACACCTTCGGCACCAACCTCGGCCGGGGCATGACCCTTCAGGAAACCATCGCCGTCACCAAGCAGACCGCGGAGGGCGTCAAGTCCTGCGAATCGGTGCTCGATCTGGCGCGCAGGCACGGTGTGGAGATGCCGCTGACCGAGACGGTCGTCGGCATCGTCCACGAGGGAAAGCCCCCGATGGTCGCCCTCAAGGAGCTCATGTCGCGCAGCGCCAAGGCCGAGCGGCACTGAGGCCGGCGCCCCTCCCCGGCGCCGGGTTCACCCGCCGGGCGGCACCGGCGGCGCTGACTCGACCCGTACCAGCAGGTACGCTCATCGCGATATGAGCAGCGAGAACCTCCCCCAGAGCACGGAGCAGCAGCTCCGCAAGCCGCGTGTGGCCGTCGTGTTCGGCGGCCGCAGCTCCGAACACGGCATTTCGGTGGTCACGGCCGGTGCCGTCCTGAACGCCATCGACCGGACGAAGTACGACGTCCTGCCGATCGGCATCACGACGGACGGCCGCTGGGCGCTCACCGCCGACGACCCCGAACGCATGGCCATCACGGACCGGAAGATGCCGGACGTGGGCCAGCTCGCCGAGTCCGACGAGGGCGCGGTCGTGCTCTCCGTCGATCCCGGCAGCCGCGAAGTGGTCTACAGCGAGCCCGGCGCGGTCCCCAAGGTGCTCGGCGAGGTCGACGTCGTCTTCCCCGTTCTGCACGGCCCCTACGGTGAGGACGGCACGCTCCAGGGCCTCCTGGAACTCTCCGGGGTGCCGTACGTCGGCGCCGGCGTCCTCGCCTCCGCGGTCGGCCAGGACAAGGAGTACATGAAGCGGGTCTTCACCTCCTTCGGGCTGCCCGTCGGCCCGTACGTCGTCGTACGCCCCCGTGAGTGGGACCAGGACCCGCAGGCCGCCCGCAAGCGCATCGTGGAGTTCGCCGGTGACCACGGCTGGCCGCTCTTCGTGAAGCCGGCCAGGGCCGGCTCCTCGATCGGCATCACCAAGGTCGAGGACGCCTCCGGCCTCGACGAGGCGATCGAGGAGGCCCGCCGCCACGACCCCAAGTTCCTCGTCGAATCGTTGCTGCGCGGCCGCGAGATCGAGTGCGGGGTGCTGGAGTTCGAGGACGGGCCGCGCGCCAGCGCACCGGCCGAGATCCCCCCGGTCACCGCGCACGACTTCTACGACTTCGAGGCCAAGTACATCGACGCGGCGCCCGGCATCGTGCCGGCCCCGCTCACCGAGGACCAGACCGCGGAGGTCCAGCGGCTCGCCGTCGAGGCCTTCGAGGCGGCGTCCTGCGAGGGGCTGGTGCGCGCCGACTTCTTCCTCACGGAGGACGGCGGCTTCGTCATCAACGAGATCAACACCCTGCCGGGCTTCACCCCGATCTCCATGTACCCGCGCATGTGGCAGGAGAGCGGCGTCGGTTACCCGCAGCTGGTGGACCGGCTCATCCAGGCGGCGCTGAACCGGCCGACCGGACTGCGCTGAGACCTCGACCGCGCGGCCGAGGGCGTGCGCTCCGCACCGGGGCGCACGCCCTACAGGCTGTCGGGGACGGTCTTCCTGACCGCCGGGGCGAAGGCCGCCAGCGGACTCGCGTCATGCGCGTACGCCGCCGACAACGTCACCTCGACGTACGCCTTGCGGAGCGTGGTCGTGAACCGGGGCCGGCCGTCGTCCAGCTGCTCCAGCATCCAGTTGACGCCGCTCGCGTCGATCGCCTTCGACTGGGCGTCATCCATCTTCGCCGGGCGTGGGACACCGCAGCGCAGTACGATCTCCCCGTCCCCCCACCCGGCGGTCAGGTCCGAGCCGGACCCCGGGTCACTGCGCTCCTGACCGGCGACGGCACTCGGCAGCTCCTTGTGCAACGCACGGCAGTAGGCTGCGGCTTCCGGCGACGGGGTGGGAACCGTGACCGACGCCGAGGCATCTCCGGAGGAGCAGCCCGCCGCGGCCATGAGCACCAGGGCAGCGGACGGACCGAGGATCACGGGACGGGAAAGCCGGCGGCGGGTAGACGTCACCGGCCCAGCCTAGACGGGGGTTACAGGTGCACGACCGGGCAGGTCAGGGTTCTGGTGATGCCGTCCACCTGCTGGACCTTGGCGACCACCATGCGCCCCAGCTCATCGACCGTGTCGGCCTGTGCACGCACGATCACATCGTAGGGACCGGTGACGTCCTCTGCCTGGATCACTCCCGGGATTCTGGCGATGGTCTGGGCGACTGTCGACGCCTTGCCCACCTCGGTCTGAATAAGGATGTACGCCTGTACCACGGAACCTCCAGGGCGGCCACGAGGATCATGTGGGGGAAAGGGACGCCACGGTATCGCGTCGCCCCGGGCCGCGGGGAGACCTGCGGTCCGGATGACGCCCACAGCGTGGCGTACAGAACACACAAGTTGACGTATCTCTTGACAGTACCGACAGCAGTGACGGCCCGCGACCGCAAGTCCAGCGGTGCGGACGGGGGACCCGCGTGCCCGTGACGACCAGGACGGACCGCCCCCGGGGCCGGTCCGCGGTCCGGGCGCCCGCAGGCCGCCGAAACAGGCCGGACGCCCGTCCGGCGCGACAGATGAGGGGTGACACTCGGTGAAGGGAACCGTGGGCGAGTTGGGGGAGTTCGGGCTCATCAGAGAGCTGACGTCCCGGCTCACCACCACTCCGGCGGTACGGCTGGGCCCCGGCGACGACGCCGCGGTCGTGACCGCTCCCGACCGCAGGGTCGTGGCCAGTACCGACATCCTGCTGGAGGGACGGCACTTCCGGCGCGACTGGTCGACGGCGTACGACGTCGGCCGCAAGGCCGCCGCGCAGAACCTCGCCGACATCGCCGCCATGGGCGCCGTGCCCACCGCGCTGCTCCTCGGCCTCGTCGTCCCCGCCGAACTCCCCGTGACCTGGGCCGGGGAGCTCATGGACGGCATCCGCGACGAGTGCCAGGTCGCCGGGGCGGCCGTCGTCGGCGGCGATGTGGTGCGCGGCGACACCATCACCGTCGCGATCACCGCGCTCGGTGATCTGCGCAACCACGAACCCGTCACCAGGGCGGGCGCCCAGCCCGGTGACGTCGTCGCCGTCACCGGCTGGCTCGGCTGGTCCGCCGCCGGGTACGCCGTGCTCTCCCGCGGCTTCCGCTCGCCTCGCGCCTTCGTCGAGGCCCACCGGAGGCCCGAACCGCCGTACCACGCGGGCCCCGCGGCCGCCGGGCTCGGTGCCACCGCGATGACCGACGTCAGCGACGGACTCGTCGCCGACCTCGGGCACATCGCGGAGGCGAGCAAGGTCCGCATCGACCTGCGTTCGGGCCGGATCGACATCCCGTCCCAGATGTCCGACATCGGGCAGGCCGTCGGCGTGGACCCCCTCCAGTGGGTGCTCACCGGGGGAGAGGACCACGCGATCGTCGCGACGTTCCCGCCCGACGTGAAGCTGCCGGCCCGCTGGAAGGTGATCGGCGAGGTCCTTAACCCCTCGGCACTGCCCCAGGTGACCGTCGACGGAGCCCCCTGGACCAGCAAGAACGGCTGGGACCACTTCGGGGACATCGAGGACGCCCAGTAGATTGCGGGCCATGCCCATATCTCCCGCCGTACCTCCCCGTGTGCTCACCGTCGCCGGATCCGACTCCGGCGGCGGTGCCGGCATCCAGGCGGACCTGAAGACGATGCTGGCGCTCGGCACGCACGGCATGAGCGTGCTGACCGCCGTCACCGCGCAGAACTCGCTGGGTGTGCAGGGCGCCTGGGAACTGCCCCCGGAAGCCGTCCGCGCCCAGTACCGCAGCGTCGTCGACGACATCGGGGTGAACGCCGTCAAGACCGGCATGCTCTCCTCCGCCGCCCTCGTCGAGACCGTCGCCGCGCTGATCGCCGGGACGGACGCCCCGGCCGTCGTGGACCCGGTGGGCGTCTCCAAGCACGGCGACCCGCTGCTCGCCGCGGAGGCACTGGACTCGGTGCGCACGAAGCTGCTGCCCGTCGCGACCGTGGCCACTCCGAATCTCGACGAGGTGGCGCAGATCACCGGCGTGAGGGTCACCGACGAGGCCGGGATGCGACGGGCCGCGGCCGGACTGCTCGGCTTCGGACCCCGCTGGGTGGTGATCAAGGGCGGGCATCTGCCGGGCGATCCGGTGGACCTGCTGACCGACGGCTCCGAGGAACACTGGCTCCGCGCCCCCCGCCACGACAACCGCCACACGCACGGCACGGGCTGCACCCTCGCCTCCGCGATCGCCTGCGGACTGGCCAGGGGCCAGGACGTGCCCACGGCGGTACGGGCCGCCAAGTCCTACGTGACCGGGGCGATCGCGGCGGGCTTCGCACTGGGCGCGGGGATCGGCCCGGTCGACCACGGCTGGCAGCTGCGGAACGCCGGCTGACGGGGCCGGGGAGGGGGCCGAAGACACCCTCCCCGGCCCGCACGGGCACAGCAAAAAGCCGGTCCACCGAGATGGACCGGCTTTTTGGGCAACCGGTAAGGCTGCGCTACGACGGGAACGTCAGCGCGCGACCTTGCCGGCCTTGATGCACGAGGTGCAGACGTTGAGCCGCTTCGGCGTCCGCCCGACCACGGCACGCACGCGCTGGATGTTGGGATTCCAGCGACGGGACGTACGGCGGTGCGAGTGCGAAATGCTGTTGCCGAAGCTCGGCCCCTTGCCGCAAACGTCGCAGTTGGCAGCCACGGGTCACTCCAAAACTTCAGATGCACTTACAGTGAATTCCGGCACGCCGGATTCAATGACTGAAGTGGCGGTACCGGGGGAATGTCCCGACTCTCGTCGGGCAACCGAAGCAGCATACAACGGCTGCGTCGGAGATACGAAACTACCATGGGATCCACAGCTGCCCGCCCCGCCCCTGACCCCGCCGGGGAGCACCGGCCGGGGCTACCCTGCGGTGCAGCCCGCCGCCCCAGGCCCCGTTCCGAGGAGGACCGACAGGTGCCGCAGACCGCCGACGACCTGGACGCCGTCGCGGTGCGTACCTGGTGCTCACTGGCGCTGGACGCACTCGGCCGGGAGCGCGAGGCGATCGACGCGATCAACGTGTATCCCGTCGCCGACGGGGACACCGGCACCAACCTCTACCTGACCGCGGAATCCGCGGCGGCGGCCGTCGAGGCGGTGTTCGCCGCCCATGAGACCGGCACCTCCGCACCCTCCACCGCCGACGCGGTACGCGCCATGGCGCACGGGGCGCTGCTCGGCGCACGGGGCAACTCCGGAACGATCCTGGCGCAGTTGCTGCGCGGAATGGCCGGGGTGCTGGCGGAGGAGCCCGGTGTCCCGGCCGGGGCGGACCGGCTGCGCCTCGCGCTGACCCGGGCCGCGGCCTCGGCGCGCGAGGCTGTCGCCCACCCCGTCGAGGGCACGGTCCTGACGGTGGCCACCGCGGCCGCCGAGGCCGCGGGGCGCACCGGGGCCGGTGCCGGAGCGGGCGCGGTGGCGCGGGCGGCGTACGAGGGGGCGCGCACCGCCCTGGAGGCGACCCCAGGACAGCTGGCCGTGCTCGGCAGGGCCGGGGTCGTGGACGCCGGCGGGCGGGGACTGGTGGCGGTCCTCGGAGCGCTGGTCGAGGCGGTCTCCGGCCGGGCTCCGGAGCGGCCGTACGAGATGCCGGCCGCGCCCGTCCCGTTCGCCGCCGCCGACGGCTGCCCCGCGGCGGACGATCCGCCGGGCGGTCCGGCCTTCGAGGTCATCTACCTGCTGGAGGCCGGGGACGAGGCCGTGCGGCGGCTGCGGACCCGGCTCGACGCGCTGGGCGACTCGCTCGTCGTGGTGGGGGGCGACGGGCTCTGGAACGTCCATGTGCACGTCGACGACGCCGGTGCGGCGGTGGAGGCCGGGGTCGAGGCCGGACGCCCGTACCGCATCCGGATCACCCACTTCGCCGCGGACCGGCTGCACGCCCGCCCCGAGCCCGCCCAGCGCGCCGTCGTCGTGGTCGTCCCGGGCGACGGCCTCGGCGGCCTGTGCGCGGAGGCCGGGGCGACGACGGTGCTGGCCCGCCCCGGGGAGCCGCCCGCCAGCGGCGAACTGGTCGACGCGATCCGCCGCGCCCACGCCCGCGAGGTGGTGCTCCTGCCCAACGACGCGGACCTGCGCCACACCGCCGCGGCCGCCGCCGAGCAGGCCCGCGCCGAGGGTATCCGGGTCGCCCTCATCCCCACCAGGGCCGCGGTCCAGGGCATCGCGGCGCTGGCCGTCCACGAGGCCGACCGCAGCTTCGACGAGGACGTGGTCGCGATGACCGCGGCGGCCGGAGCCACCCGGTACGCCGAACTGGCCGTCGCGGAGCGGCAGTCCTGGACCATGGCGGGGATCTGCCAGGCCGGCGACATCCTGGGCCTCGTCGACGGCGATGTCGCCGTCATCGGCCAGGACGTCCAGCAGACGGCCCGCAGCGTGCTGGACCGGATGCTGGCGGCCGGCGGCGAACTGGTCACCCTGGTCCTGGGCGAGGACGCCCCCGACGCACTGGCCGCGACGCTGGAGGAACACGTCCGCGAGGGCTACCTCGCGGTGGACACGGTGGTCTACCGGGGCGGCCACCAGTGCGCCCCGCTCCTGATCGGCGTGGAGTAGGCCCGGCGAAACCACGGACCGGGCAGGCGGAATCAAGCCCGTCCGGCGACTGAGGAGAAGAGGGAGTGCGCCGGACGACCCCGGCGCCCCACCCCCGTACGGACCCACAACCCGGGCCGCGCCGGACAACTGTCAGTGGCGTGGTGTGCAATGGACTACGTGTCTGCGTTCGACGAACCCCTCAAGAAGCTGCTCGGCGGCGCCACCGCGAAGGTGATGGCCGAACACCTCGACCTGCACACGGTCGGTGATCTGCTGCACCACTACCCGCGGCGGTACGAGGAGCGCGGCCGGCTCACGGCGCTGACCGACCTCCCGCTGGACGAGCACGTCACGGTCGTCGCGCAGGTCGCGGACGCCCGCGTGATGACGTTCAACGGCGGCCGGGGCAAGCGCCTCGAAGTGACCCTCACCGACGGCCACGGACGGCTCCAGCTGGTCTTCTTCGGCCACGGCGTCCACAAGCCGCACAAGGAGCTGCTGCCGGGCCGGCGCGCCATGTTCGCCGGCAAGGTCTCCGTCTTCAACCGCAAGATGCAGCTGGCCCACCCCACCTACCAGCTCCTCGACGCCGAACTCACCGACGAGGCCGGGGCGACCGAGGCCGTGGACGCCTTCGCCGGCAAGCTGCTCCCGATCTACCCGGCTTGCAAGCAGCTCGACTCCTGGCGGATCGCCAAGGCGGTCGACGCCGTGCTGCCCAGCGCCCAGGAGGCCGTCGACCCGCTGCCGCCCGCACTGCGCGAGGGCCGCGGCTTCACCGCGCTGCCCGAGGCGCTGCTGAGGATCCACCGCCCGCAGACCAAGGCCGACGTCGCGGCGGCCAGGGACCGGCTCAAGTGGGACGAGGCCTTCGTCCTCCAGGTCGCGCTGGCCCGCCGCCGGTACGCGGACACCCAGCTGCCCGCCGTCGCCCGCAGACCCGTCCCCGGCGGGCTGCTCGACGCCTTCGACGCCACGCTCCCCTTCACCCTCACCGACGGCCAGCTCAAGGTCTCCAAGGAGATCTTCGACGATCTGGCGACTGAGCACCCGATGCACCGGCTGCTCCAGGGCGAGGTCGGCTCGGGAAAGACCATGGTCGCGCTGCGCGCGATGCTCGCCGTCGTCGACGCGGGCGGCCAGGGCGCCATGCTCGCTCCCACAGAGGTCCTCGCCCAGCAGCACCACCGCTCCATTACCGAGATGATGGGCGAGCTGGCCGAGGGCGGCATGCTGGGCGGCGCGGACCAGGGCACCAAGGTGGTCCTGCTCACCGGTTCCATGGGCATGCCCGCCCGCCGCCAGGCGCTCCTTGACCTGGTCACCGGCGAGGCCGGCATCGTCATCGGCACCCACGCGCTGATCGAGGACAAGGTGAAGTTCCACGAGCTGGGACTGGTCGTCGTCGACGAGCAGCACCGCTTCGGCGTCGAGCAGCGCGACGCCCTCCGGTCCAAGGCGCACTCCCAGGGGGAAAAGAGGTCGCCGCATCTGCTCGTCATGACCGCCACCCCCATTCCCCGCACCGTCGCCATGACCGTCTTCGGTGACCTGGAGACCTCCGTCCTGGACCAGCTGCCGGCCGGCCGTTCCCCGATCGCCAGCCATGTCGTCCCCGCCAAGGACAAGCCGCACTTCCTCAGCCGTGCCTGGGAACGGGTCCGCGAAGAGGTGGAGAACGGGCACCAGGCCTACGTGGTCTGCCCCCGGATCGGTGACGACGAGAACGAGACGGCAGCCAAGAAGGGGAAGAAGGCGGCCGCGGAGGAGGCGGACAAGCGCCCGCCGCTCGCCGTCCTGGAGATCGCGGAGCAGCTTGCCAAGGGGCCGCTGAAGGGGCTGCGCATCGAGGTGCTGCACGGCAGGATGCACCCCGAAGAGAAGGACGACGTGATGCGGCGCTTCGCCGCAGGCCAGGTCGACGTGCTGGTGGCGACCACGGTCATCGAGGTCGGGGTCAACGTCCCCAACGCCACCGCGATGGTGATCATGGACGCCGACCGGTTCGGCGTCTCGCAGCTGCACCAGCTGCGCGGCCGGGTCGGCCGCGGCTCCGCCCCCGGACTCTGCCTGCTGGTCAGCGAGGCCCACGAGGCGAGTCCCGCCCGCGCCCGGCTCTCCGCCGTCGCCTCCACCCTCGACGGCTTCGAGCTGTCCCGGATCGACCTGGAGGAGCGCCGCGAGGGCGATGTCCTCGGCCAGGCCCAGTCCGGGGTCCGCTCCTCGCTGCGGGTCCTCAGCGTCATCGACGACGAGGAGGTCATCGCCGCCGCCCGCGCGGAGGCCGTCGAGGTCGTCGCCGCGGACCCCGAGCTGGAGCACCTGCCCGAGCTGCGCCTGGTGCTGGACGCGCTGCTCGACAAGGACCGCGAGGAGTACCTCGACAAGGGGTGAGGGCGGGGGCGTCCGCCCCGGGGCGCCCCGGCCGCGCCGACGCCATATCGTGGGTGGCACGGCGCCCGCAGCACCCTGCGCGCCGCCCCGACCCGAGGACCAGACACCCATGACCCGCGTGATCGCCGGCTCGGCCGGCGGACGCCGCCTGGCCGTCCCGCCCGGTACCGGCACCCGCCCCACGTCCGACCGGGCGCGCGAGGGCCTGTTCTCCACCTGGCAGGCGCTCCTCGGCACCCTCGACGGCATCCGGATCGCCGATCTGTACGCGGGCTCCGGCGCCGTCGGCCTCGAAGCGCTCTCCCGGGGCGCGGTCCACGCCCTGCTCGTCGAGGCCGACGCCAAGGCCGTCCGCACCGTCCGGGACAACGTCCGCACCCTGGGCCTGCCCGGCGCGGAGGTCCGTACCGGCAAAGCAGAACAGATCGTGACAGGACCGGCGCCCGCGGAGCCGTACGACGTGGTGTTCCTCGACCCTCCGTACGCCGTCACCGACGACGATCTTGGCGAGATACTGCTCACACTCCGTACCCAGGGGTGGCTCTCGGCCGATGCGCTCGTCACCGTGGAGCGCAGCACCAGAGGCGGAGAATTCAGCTGGCCCAAGGGATTCGAGCCATTGCGGGCCCGTCGCTACGGCGAGGGAACGCTTTGGTACGGTCGCGCCGCCGCTGCGTGCGAAGACGCACGATGACCGGACCGGAGAGCGAGGGAATCAAGTTGCGCCGCGCCGTCTGCCCGGGGTCGTTCGACCCCATCACCAACGGACATCTCGACATCATCGGCCGCGCCTCGAAGCTGTACGACGTCGTACACGTCGCGGTGATGATCAACCAGTCCAAGAAGGGTCTGTTCACGGTCGACGAGCGGATCGACATGATCCGCCAGGTCACCGAGGACTTCGGCAACGTACAGGTCGAGTCCTTCCACGGACTGCTGGTCGACTTCTGCAAGCAGCGCGACATCCCGGCGATCGTGAAGGGCCTGCGGGCCGTCAGCGACTTCGACTACGAACTCCAGATGGCCCAGATGAACAACGGGCTCTCGGGCGTCGAAACGCTCTTCGTGCCGACCAATCCGACCTACAGCTTCCTGTCGTCCTCGCTGGTCAAGGAGGTGGCGACCTGGGGCGGTGACGTCTCGCACCTGCTGCCCCCGCTGGTCCGCGAGGCCCTGACCGAGCGCCTCGCCCAGCAGTGAGGCCCTGACAGACCGTCACTAGGTGTCGGGCGGGCGCCGACTGGCCGTACAGTCGTCCCGTCCGTCTCCAATCGGCAGTAGAGAGTGGCGAGCACACGGTGGACGTGCAGAAGAAGCTCGACGAGATCGTCGAAGCGGTCGGGAGCGCCCGGTCGATGCCCATGTCGGCGTCCTGCGTGGTCAACCGCGCGGATCTGCTCGCGATGCTCGAAGAGGTGCGCGAGGCCCTGCCCGGCTCCCTCGCGCAGGCCGCCGAGCTGATCGGCGGCCATGAGCAGCTGGTCGAGCAGGCCCGCCAGGAGGCGGGGCGGATCATCGAGGCCGCCCACGCCGAGCGCGGCTCGCTGATCTCCGACACCGAGATCGCCCGGCGCTCCCAGGCGGAGGCCGACCGGATCCTCGGTGAGGCCCGCAAGGAGGCCGACGAGATCCGCGCCGAGGCCGACGAGTACGTCGACAGCAAGCTCGCCAACTTCGAGGTCGTCCTCACCAAGACCATCGGCTCCGTCGACCGGGGCCGAGAGAAGCTCCTCGGCCGCGGCCAGGGCTTCGACGAGCAGGGCTACGAGGACCCGGACTTCGCGGAGGCCCCCGAGCGCAGCGCCGACCCGGCCACGCTCCAGCGCCGGGCCGACGAGTACGTGGACACCAAGCTCGGCGCCTTCGAGGCGGTGCTCGCCAAGACCCTGGAGGCGGTGGGCCGGGGCCGGCAGAAGCTGCACGGCCGGGTCGCCACCGACGACCTCGGCGCGCACATGGCCGCCCAGGACGCCGCGGGCGGCCGGGGCCACACCAGCGACGAGGACCACTGGGCGGGACTGGCCGAGATCGCCACCCCGCAGCCGCCGCAGGTGCCCCAGCAGGCCGATCCGCAGTACCCCGTGCGGCAGGAGTCCCAGTACCCCGTACAGCAGGAGCCGCAGTACGCGCAGACGTACCCCTACCAGGACCAGCCCCAGCAGGACGTGTACGGCTACCAGCAGCAGCCGGACCCCTACACCGGCTACCAGCAGCAGGGCTACGACCAGAACCAGGCCGTCCCGCCGCCCGCCCAGGGCTACGACGCCTGGCAGCAGCAGCCCGTCCAGGCCCAGCAGCCCCTCCAGCAGCACGGTGAGGGCGCGCTGGACGAGACCAGCCTGTTCGACACCAGCATGATCGACCTGGACCAGCTGCGCCGGTACGAACAGGAGCGCTGACCGGCCGGGAACCGGCGGGGGCCGCTGCCCTGCGCCCGGTCAAGGCCGGATTGGGAGCTGGGCGACGCGTCAAGTATCCTGGTTCTTCGGTCGCGCGTATGTCCGCGATCCTGGCTGCCCGCTTCGACTCCGGAGTCGGTCGGCCCCTCCCCACCACGCGTGATGCGCATTGATTCGAAAGCAGGAAAAGCCCTGAACGGCCACCTCGACCACCGAAACCCTCTCGTGTTCGATACGCACGAGCTGGGTCGGCGTCCGGGTGCCATGAAGCGGCTGACCCGCTCGGTGGACGCCCCCAAGGACTTCGGTATCGACGGAGTCGTCGGTGTGCCGGAAGGCGCACCCGTGGAGCTGGACGTCCGCCTCGAATCGGTCATGGAAGGTGTGCTTGTCACAGGCACCGCCCGTGCATCGGCCGAGGGGGAGTGCGTAAGGTGTCTGGAGCCGCTGAGCCTTGAGGTCGAGGCGGACTTCCAGGAAATGTTCTCGTACCCTGACGCCGATGACCGGAACCGCAGCAAGACGGCGGACCCGGTCGACGACGCCGAGGACGACGAGGACAGGTTCTTCCTTGAGGACGGCTTGTTCGACCTTGAGTCAGTGCTGCGTGATGCGGTAGTGCTCGCACTGCCGATGCAGCCGGTGTGCCGGGAGACCTGCGCCGGTCTGTGCTCCGAATGCGGAGTCAGGCTGGACGAGAACCCCGGTCACCACCACGAAGCCCTCGACATCCGTTGGGCGGCATTGCAGGGACTCGCCGAGACCGTTCAGGACGGCGAGAAGGACAACATGGGCGGCGCCGAACCTGGCGTCGACGAGAAGCAGGAGAAGTAGCCGTGGCTGTTCCGAAGCGGAAGATGTCGCGCAGCAACACGCGCCACCGCCGGTCGCAGTGGAAGGCTGCGGTCCCCACCCTGGTTTCGTGCGAGCGTTGCCAGGAGCCGAAGCTGCAGCACATCGCGTGCCCGAGCTGCGGCACGTACAACAAGCGCCAGGTCCTCGAGGTCTGAGCGGCTGGTGAGAGGCCCGATGTCTGAGTTGTCCCACGCCAAGAAGCAGGCAGACAACGTCAACACAGCCTCGTCCCACACGCTTCTGGAAGGGCGGCTCGGGTATCACCTTGAGTCCGCCCTTCTGGTGCGTGCGCTGACCCACCGTTCGTACGCGTACGAGAACGGCGGCCTGCCCACCAACGAGCGGCTTGAGTTCCTCGGGGACTCGGTGCTCGGCCTGGTGGTCACGGACACGCTGTACCGCACCCACCCCGACCTGCCTGAAGGCCAGCTGGCCAAATTGCGGGCCGCGGTGGTCAACTCGCGTGCGCTTGCGGAAGTGGGCCGCGGCCTCGAACTCGGCTCCTTCATCCGGCTCGGCCGCGGTGAAGAGGGCACGGGTGGCCGGGACAAGGCGTCCATCCTCGCCGACACCCTTGAAGCGGTGCTCGGCGCGGTCTATCTCGATCAGGGCCTCGGCGCGGCCTCCGAGCTGGTTCACCGGCTCTTCGACCCGCTGATCGACAGGTCCTCCAACCTCGGCGCCGGCCTGGACTGGAAGACCAGTCTCCAGGAGCTCACCGCGAGCGAGAGCCTCGGAGTCCCCGAGTACCTCGTCACGGAGACCGGCCCGGACCACGAGAAGACCTTTACTGCTGCTGCTCGCGTCGGTGGTGTCTCGTACGGCACCGGCACCGGCCGTAGCAAGAAGGAAGCGGAGCAACAGGCGGCGGAATCCGCCTGGCGCGAGATCAGTGCCGCCGCGGAGACGCGGGAGGCTGTGGCCGGCAAGGCCGCTGCCGACGGAGGGGCCGCCGACACCCCTGCCGAACCGCCGTCATCCACGGACGTCGCTCCGGCCTGACCCCGGAAGACCCCCCGGTGCCCTGCGCACCGGGGGGTTCTCTCTGTCCGGATCCTCTTCGGATACCCGGATTCTCTTCGGATACCGGATTCCTTCCAGATACAGGAGTGACACCGTGCCTGAGCTGCCCGAGGTCGAAGTCGTCCGACGCGGTCTCCAGCGCTGGGTGACCGGGCGCACGGTCGGTGAGGTCGAGGTACTGCACCCGCGTGCCGTCCGCCGCCATCTCGCGGGCGGCGTGGACTTCGCGGCCCGGCTCGACGGGGTCCGGTTCGGGCCCGCGATGCGCCGGGGCAAATACCTCTGGGTGCCGCTGGACGACACGTCCAGCTCGCTCCTCGGCCACCTCGGCATGAGCGGTCAGCTGCTCGTGCAGCCGCAGGACGCCGCCGACGAGAAGCACCTGCGGATCAGGATCCGGTTCGACGACTCCCTCGGCACCGAACTCCGCTTCGTCGACCAGCGCACGTTCGGCGGCCTCTCGCTGCACGACAACACTCCCGACGGAGTGCCCGACACCATCGCGCACATCGCCCGCGATCCGCTGGACCCGGAATTCGACGATGCCGCGTTCCACACCGCGCTGCGACTGCGCCGCACCACCGTCAAGCGCGCCCTGCTCGACCAGTCGCTGATCAGCGGGGTCGGCAACATCTACGCGGACGAGGCGCTGTGGCGCGCCAAGCTGCACTACGACCGGCCGACCGCGACCCTGACCCGCCCCAAGTCGGCCGAGCTGCTCGGCCACGTCCGCGATGTGATGAACGCGGCACTGGCACAGGGCGGCACGAGCTTCGACAGCCTCTACGTCAATGTGAACGGCGAGTCCGGCTACTTCGACCGGTCGCTCGACGCCTACGGTCGCGAGGACGAGCCGTGCCACCGCTGCGGTACGCCGATGAGGCGTCGCGCCTGGATGAACCGGTCCAGCTACTTCTGCCCGCGCTGCCAGCGCCCGCCGCGCCCCTAGGGTCTCTCGCCGGACCGCCGTCTGCCGCGCGACGCCGTGCGAGCCGAGAGCACGCACCTGACGCCGCGCGGCCCCTCGGGCGACGCCGGCGGTTCGACGACAGGCCCTTGGACTCGTTAGGGCCTGTCCGGCGGATCATGGCCGGGGGCGCGGCGCTGATCCACCGGACAGTCCCTAGCCCCCGCTGCCCGTTCGGGCCTCGTCGTAACGGGCGCGGGCGGCCAGGACCTCGTCCATCCGGCCCTCGACGAGGTGGATCAGTCCGAGCAGCCGCTCGGCGACCTGCCGCCCCAGCGGGGTGAGCTCGTAGTCGACGCGGGGCGGGTTGGTGAGTTGCGCCTCGCGGTGTACCAGGCCGTCCCGTTCCAGTGCGTGCAGTGTCTGGGAGAGCATCTTCTCGCTCACGCCGTCGACCCGGCGGCGCAGCGCGTTGAAGCGGAGGCTTCCTTCGTACAGGGCGCCGAGCGTCAGGCTTCCCCAGCGTCCGGTGGCATGCTCCAGGGTGCCGCGCGAGGGGCACTGCTTGGAGAACACGTCGAAGGCCCACGCCTCGTCCGGACAGCCGTCCGTCCCGCTGTCACCGTTCTCGTCCATGCAAACCAGCGTACGCCCGCACAGCGCTCTCTCCGGGGTTGCGCGATCCGGCGGAGAGCGTGTGGGGCGTACGGGGCAGCAGCTGTTGGTGAGACGGGGCGGGTGCGGCTCAGAAGCCGAAGTCCTGGGTCCACCAGGGACCGCCGGAGCCGAAGTGGACACCCACGCCGAGTGTCTTGTAGTCGCAGTTGAGAATGTTCGCGCGGTGGCCCTCGCTGTCCATCCAGGCGTCCATCACGGCCTGTGCGTCGGCCTGGCCGCGGGCGATGTTCTCGCCGCCGAGCCCGTCCACGCCGGCCTTGGCGGCCCGGTCCCAGGGGGTCTTGCCGTCGGGGTCGGTGTGGTCGAAGAAGCCGCGGGCCGCCATGTCGTCGCTGAAGTCCTGGGCGAGCGAGGCCAGCGGACCGCTCGCGGTGACCGGGCTGCACCCCACCTTGGCGCGCTCCTGGTTGACCAGGGAGAGCACGGCGGCCTGGGCCGAGGTGCCGGCGGCGGGCGGCGCCGTGGTCCGCGTGGCGGCCGGTGCGGACGCCGAGGGGGCCGGAGCGGCGGCCGCCGTGCCCGCGGCGCTCTTCGTGGCCCGTGCGGCGGGGGCATTCGAGGCGGCGGCCTTCCGGGACGGCTGCGTGCTCGCCGCCTTCCCCGCGTGCCGGCCGACGTCCGTGTCCTTGTCCTTGTTCTCGGCGTTCTCGGCGTTCTCGGCTTCCTTCGCCGGTCCGGAGGTCTTGGACGGGGACGAGGAGGGCTTGCCGTCCTCGGAGCGGCTCGGCTCCGTCGGCCCGTCGGCGCGGCCGGTGCCGCGGCTGGCCGTGTCGGACGCGGTGTGACGGTCGGCCGGCGGGGTCGTGGAGCCACCCTGGGACAGCAGGTCCGGGGCGCCCTGGGAACGCACCTGGTCGGCGGCCGAACCGCCGCTCAGGTAGTTGTCACCACCGGGCAGCAGTCCGGAGGCCACGGCGACGGCCCCGACGGCCATGGCCGCTGAGACACCGAGCAGTCCTGTGCGCACCGGCAGGCCGGACCGCTTCCCGCGCCGGTCTCCCCGGCTCCGGCCGGCGTCCCGTCCCGCGCTTTCCTCAGCGGTGGGAGCTGCGGCGGAGCGTCGATGGCGTCCCATCTGCTGTGCCCTTCTGACGACCTCGACGCCGTTTTCGACGCCACCATGACTCACCCGATCGAGTGAGCTTTTGCGAGGGGACTGTACGCCATCAGCTTTCGGCGAGATGTGCTCAGAAAGTAATGGGGCAGTTAGCGTTCGGGCATGAACGAAGATGTACGGCTCACCGCCTGGGTACGCGGCCGAGTACAGCAAGTAGGGTTTCGCTGGTTCACCAGGGCAAACGCTCTGGAGATCGGGGACCTCACCGGATTCGCCCTCAATCTCGACGACGGCAGAGTGCAGGTCGTGGCCGAGGGGCGGCGTGAGAATTGCCACCGTCTGCTGGAGTGGCTGCGCTCGGACGACACACCCGGCCGCGTTGACGGAGTCACTGAGATCTGGGACACGCCGCGGGGTGGATACGAGGGGTTCGCGATCCGCTGATCCGGTGCCCGGACGGGCACCGGAGATGTGCCGTGTTCGGGCTGTGTTCGAGGGGCGGCGCGGGGTGACAGCGAGGGGCGCCGTTCCACGTACACATGAAATGACCTGCGGAATGATCCGGTGGTTGCCAAGAATCGGTTGCCGTGCGAGGCTGCGGCGAGAAGGATGATCTCCGCGCCCCCGAGGGCCCCGCAGGAGAGTCGCGCCGCATGATCGCCAGGCCGCGCGCCCCCGGGACGCCCTTCTCTACGGGGTGTGATCGTGTTGACCGTCAAACTTTTTGGTGAGACGCTGAAAACCCCGCGCACCTTAGCTGTTCGGCAGAGCTGTTTGGCAGCAGAACAGCAGTGAACACAGAGCACTGCCGAGCACCGCGGGTGCGATTCCCTCACGACCCACACCGCATCGGTCGGTCACTCAGTGTGGAGGACCATCCTCATGGCAAAGGCGCTTCTCGGTTACGTCGGCGGTTCCGACCCGCGACTCCTCGCCGAGATGCGACGGCTTCAGCAGCGCGTCCAGGATCTTGAATCCGAGATCGTACGGATCCAGGACGAGAACGACGCGCTCAACGCCGCCGCTCAGCACCAAGAGTCGCTGCTCGACAGCATCGACATCGACGTACCTCAGGCGGAGCCGGCGCTGACCTGACCTATGGCCCCAGGGCCGGTCGGGCTGTACGCGTCAGCCGCACGGAATCATCGTCGGATCGTCACCGGATCATTGAAGATCGATCGCGCCTGATCATCGCTTGCTCGTGGAATGCGCTGATCTGCGTCTTCGGCTGCCCGTCATTGATCCGGCACGCGCGTCTCCACGGAGGCGCCGGATCCGTCGACAGAGCAATGCACAAGATTTACAGGGGACGCTTCGGCGTCCCTTCTTTCTTTTCCCCTCAGAACCGCGCCCGTCCCGCCCCGGACGTACACCCCTTCCCTTACCGTCTGATGTGCCCTGCACCTTCATCAGCGAAACCGAGAGCGAAAGGTAGAGTCCGGCGGCGTGCACCTCAAGGCCCTGACCCTGCGTGGTTTCAAATCGTTCGCCTCCGCCACGACCCTGCGGTTCGAACCCGGGATCACCTGCGTGGTCGGCCCCAATGGATCGGGCAAGTCCAATGTGGTGGACGCGCTTTCCTGGGTCATGGGGGAGCAGGGTGCCAAATCCCTGCGCGGCGGAAAGATGGAGGACGTCATCTTCGCCGGCACCACCGGGCGGCCTCCGCTCGGCAGGGCGGAAGTGTCGCTGACCATCGACAACTCCGACGGGGCACTGCCCATCGAGTACGCCGAAGTGACGATCACCCGGATCATGTTCCGCAATGGCGGCAGCGAGTACCAGATCAATGGCGACACCTGCCGGCTGCTGGACATCCAGGAACTCCTCTCCGACTCCGGCATCGGCCGCGAGATGCACGTCATCGTCGGCCAGGGCCAGCTGGACTCCGTCCTCCACGCCGACCCGATGGGGCGCCGCGCGTTCATCGAGGAGGCCGCCGGCGTACTGAAGCACCGCAAGCGCAAGGAGAAGGCGCTGCGGAAGCTGGACGCGATGGGGGCGAACCTGGCCAGGGTCCAGGACCTCACCGACGAACTGCGGCGACAGCTGAAACCACTCGGCCGGCAGGCGGCGGTCGCCCGCCGGGCCGCAGTCATCCAGGCCGATCTGCGCGATGCCCGGCTGCGGTTGCTCGCCGACGACCTGGTCCGGCTGCACACCGCCTTGCGCAGCGAGATCGCGGACGAGGCCGAGCTGAAGCGGCGCCGGGAGGCGGCAGAGGCGGAGCTCAAGGCGGCGCTGGGGCGCGAGGCGGAACTTGAGGACGAGGTACGGCGGCTCACGCCCAGGCTCCAGCGCGCCCAGCAGACCTGGTACGAGCTGTCGCAGCTGGCCGAACGGGTGCGCGGCACGATCTCACTGGCCGACGCCCGGGTGAAGAGCGCCACCGCCCCGCCGGAGGAGGAGCGGCGCGGCCGCGACCCGGAGGACATGGAGCGCGAGGCGGCCCGGATCCGCGAGCAGGAGGCGGAGCTGACCGCGGCGCTGGAAGCCGCGGAGCACGCCCTGGAGGACACCGCCTCCCACCGTTCCGAACTGGAGCGGGAGTTGGCGGCGGAGGAACGCAGGCTGAAGGACGCGGCCCGCGCCCTCGCGGACCGCCGCGAAGGGCTCGCCCGGCTCAGCGGCCAGGTCAACGCGGCCCGCAGCCGCGCCGGTTCCGCGCAGTCGGAGATCGACCGGCTGGCCGCCTCACGCGACGAGGCGCGGGAGCGGGCGGTCGCCGCTCAGGAGGAGTTCGAGCAGCTCAAGGCGGAGGTCGACGGGCTGGACGCCGGTGACGCCGAACTCGGTGAGCGGCACGAGGCCGCCCGGAGCGAGCTGAAGGAGACGGAGGCCTCGCTCTCCGCCGCGCGGGAGGCCGCCACCGCCGCCGAACGGAAGCGTGCCGCCGTCGCGGCCCGCCACGACGCGCTGGCCCTCGGGCTGCGCCGCAAGGACGGCACCGGGGTGCTGCTCGGTGCCCGGGACCGGCTGACCGGCCTGCTCGGACCGGCCGCGGAGCTGCTCACGGTGGCCCCGGGGCACGAGGTCGCGGTGGCCGCCGCACTGGGCGCGGCGGCGGACGCGCTGGCGGTGACGGACCCTGCCACGGCGGCCGAGGCGATCAGGCTGCTGCGGAAACTGGACGCGGGCCGGGCCTCGCTGCTGCTGGGAGCCGGAGGGGGAGGCGCCGGAGGGGGAGGCGCTGTTGGTGCTGACGTGCCTGGTGCTGGTGTTGGTGCTGACGTGCCTGGTGCTGGTGCTGGTGCTGGCGTGCCTGGTGTTTCTGCTGGTGCTGATGTGTCCCGTGTGCCTGGTGGTGCTGGTGTGCCTGGTGGTGCTGGCGGTGTCGGTCTCGGCGGTGTTGGTGCCGGCCACGTACCCGGGCAGGGCGTGGAAGCGGAGCCCGCGCCCCGGAGCGAGCCCGCCCGCGTCCCGGGCCAGGCGGCGGAGCGGCTCCCGGTGCGACAGGGCGCGGACGGAACCGGGGCGGCTCCGGCCGGCCACCCGGCCGCGTCCGCGCTCGGCGGCCTGGAGGACCCCGCCGTCGCGGACCTCGTCAGCGGCCCCGCCGGACTGATGGCCGCGGTGCGCCGGCTGGTGCGGGACATGGTGGTCGTCGGAACGCTGGAGGACGCCGAGGACCTGGTGGCCGCCCGCCCGGAGCTGACGGCGGTGACCGGCGAGGGGGACGTCCTCTCGGCGCACTTCGCGCACGGCGGTTCCGCGGGCGCGCCCAGCCTCCTCGAAGTCCAGGCGTCCGTGGACGAGGCCGCCGCCGAACTGGCGGAACTGGCGGTGCGGTGCACGGAGCTGGCCGGGGCCCAGCGGCTCGCCGCGGAACGTCGCGGCACCGTCGCGGCGCTCGTCGAGGAGCTGGGGGAGCGGCGCCGGGCCGCCGAGCGGGAGAAGTCCGGGGTGGCCCAGCAGCTCGGCCGGCTGGCCGGCCAGGCGCGGGGCGCGGCCGGTGAGGCGGACCGGATGGCCGCCTCCGCGGCCCGCGCCCAGGAGGCGCTGGAGCGCGCGACGCAGGACGCGGAGGAGCTGGCCGAGCGGTTGCTCGTGGCGGAGGAGGCCTCGCAGGACGGCGCCGACGAGGAGCCGGACAGCGCTGTCCGCGACCGGCTCGCCGCCGACGGTGCCAACGCCCGCCAGACCGAGATGGAGGCCCGGCTCCAGGTCCGTACCCATGAGGAACGGGTCAAGGCGCTGGCCGGCCGCGCCGACTCCCTGGACCGGGGTGCCCGCGCGGAGCGGGAGGCGCGGGCCCGCGTCGAGCAGCGCAGGGCGCGGCTGCGCCATGAGGCCGCGGTGGCCTCCGCCGTGGCGTCCGGCGCCCGTCAGCTGCTGGCCCACGTCGAGGTGTCCGTCGTACGGGCCGAGCAGGAGCGGGCCGCGGCGGAGGCCGCCAAGGCCGAGCGGGAACGGGAGCTGGCGGCGGAGCGGCTGCAGGGCCGTGAGCTCAAGGACGAGCTGGACAAGCTGACCGACTCGGTCCACCGGGGCGAGGTGCTCGGTGCCGAGAAGCGGCTGCGGATAGAACAGCTGGAGGCGAAGGCCCTGGAGGAGCTGGGCGTGGAGCCGGCCGGTCTGGCCGCGGAGTACGGGCCCGACCAGCTCGTGCCGCCGTCCCCGGCCGCGGAGGGCGAGGAGCTGCCGGAGGATCCGGAGCATCCGCGCAACCAGCCGAAGCCGTTCGTCAGGGCCGAGCAGGAGAAGCGGCTGAAGTCGGCCGAACGGGCGTACCAGCAACTCGGGAAGGTGAACCCGCTCGCCCTCGAAGAGTTCTCCGCACTGGAGGAACGGCACAAGTTTCTCTCCGAGCAGCTTGAGGACCTGAAGAAGACCAGGGCCGATCTGATGCAGGTCATCAAGGAGGTCGACGAGCGCGTCGAGCAGGTCTTCACCGAGGCGTACCGGGACACCGCCCGCGAGTTCGAGGGGGTCTTCTCGCGCCTCTTCCCGGGCGGCGAGGGGCGGCTCATCCTGACCGACCCGGACAACATGCTCACCAGCGGTGTGGACGTCGAGGCCCGCCCGCCGGGCAAGAAGGTGAAGCGGCTGTCCCTGCTGTCCGGCGGTGAACGGTCGCTGACGGCAGTGGCGTTGCTCGTCTCCATCTTCAAGGCCAGGCCGAGCCCGTTCTACGTGATGGACGAGGTCGAGGCGGCGCTCGACGACACCAACCTCCAGCGGCTGATCCGGATCATGGTGGAGCTCCAGGAGAGCTCCCAGCTCATCGTGATCACGCACCAGAAGCGGACGATGGAGGTCGCCGACGCGCTCTACGGCGTCTCGATGCAGGGTGACGGGGTCTCCAAGGTGATCAGCCAGCGGCTGCGCTGAGCCGCCCGCAGGCTTCGAAGACCGAACATCTGGCCCCTGTGCCGACGTTTCGTCTCCAAGTGGTGGCGCAGATGAACGTATGCGCCACTGGGTACAGCTCGCCCCCCACGCCTGCGTCTGCGGCCAGGCACCAGGAGTTCACGTGACCAGCACATCGCAGGGACCAGAGTCCGGAGCCAGAGCGGCCCACCCGGACCACCTCGGCCATGTCATCTTCATCACGGCAGCCGCTGCGATGGGTGGCTTCCTCTTCGGTTACGACAGCTCCGTGATCAACGGGGCCGTCGAGGCGATCCGCAGCCGGTACGACATCGGCTCGGGCACGCTCGCCCAGGTCATCGCCATCGCCCTCATCGGCTGTGCGATCGGCGCGGCCACCGCGGGCCGCATCGCTGACCGGATCGGCCGTATCCGGTGCATGCAGATCGCCTCGGTCCTCTTCACCATCAGCGCCGTCGGATCCGCGCTCCCGTTCGCGCTCTGGGACCTGGCGATCTGGCGCATCATCGGAGGCTTCGCCATCGGCATGGCCTCGGTGATCGGCCCGGCGTACATCGCGGAGGTCTCGCCGCCCGCCTACCGGGGCCGTCTCGGCTCCTTCCAGCAGGCGGCGATCGTCATCGGCATCGCCATCTCCCAGCTGGTCAACTACGGCATCCTGCAGATCGCCGACGGCGACCAGCGCGGCAAGATCGGCGGACTGGAAGCCTGGCAGTGGATGCTCGGCGTGATGGTCGTGCCCGCGGTTCTGTACGGTCTGCTGTCCTTCGCGATCCCCGAGTCGCCGCGGTTCCTGATCTCGGTCGGCAGGAAGGAGCGGGCCCGCCAGATCCTGTCGGAGGTCGAGGGCGAGGGGGTCGACCTCGACGCCCGGGTGACCGAGATCGAGACCGCGATGCACCGCGAGCACAAGTCGACCTTCAAGGATCTGCTGGGCAGCCGCCTCGGCTTCCTGCCCATCGTCTGGATCGGTATCGGCCTGTCGGTCTTCCAGCAGCTCGTCGGCATCAACGTGGCGTTCTACTACTCGGCGACGCTGTGGCAGTCCGTCGGCATCGACCCGACCGACTCGTTCTTCTACTCGTTCACCACCTCGATCATCAACATCATCGGTACGGTGATCGCGATGGTGCTGGTGGACCGGGTGGGCCGCCGCCCGCTGGCGCTCATCGGCTCCTGCGGCATGGCCGTCGCGCTCGCCTTCGAGGCGTGGGCCTTCTCCGCGAACCTGGTCGACGGCAAGCTCCCCAACACCCAGGGCGTGGTGGCGCTCGTCGCCGCCCACGTGTTCGTGCTCTTCTTCGCCCTGTCGTGGGGTGTCATCGTCTGGGTCTTCCTCGGCGAGATGTTCCCGAACCGGATCCGCGCCGCGGCGCTCGGCGTCGCCGCGTCCGCGCAGTGGATCGCCAACTGGGCGATCACCGCGAGCTTCCCGAGCCTCGCCGACTGGAACCTGTCGGGCACGTACATCATCTACGCCTGCTTCGCGACGCTCTCGATCCCCTTCGTCCTCAAGTTCGTCAAGGAGACCAAGGGCAAGGCGCTGGAGGAGATGGGCTGACCCCCGGTCCGCGCGGGGTACTGCTCACGCCGTACCCCGCGCGGACCACTCCTTCAGCCGCCGGCCGCCTCGCAGAACAGCCGCAGACTGCGCCAGCCCTCCTCGACCGGCATCCCGCCGCAGAGCGGATGCAGCACCAGGCTGTCCAGCTCCTGGCCCAGTTCCGCGCACTCCCGCGGGGTGACGATCCGGTAGACGCCCTCGTCGCGCAGCTCCGACACCGTCGTGGCCGCCGAGCGGACGGCCGAGCGGATGTCCTTGGACTGCCAGGAGGCGTACGTACGGGCCTCGTGCAGGAAGTGCTCCCCGTACTCGGCCCAGGTCCGGTCCGGGTCCTCGGACACGTGCAGCAGGGGCGTCTCGGCCGCGGGCATCATGCAGAACCCCTCGGTTCCGTGCTCCGCGCGCCGCTCGTGGTAATACGCCTCCAGCTCGGGGAGATGCGCGCTCGGGAACAGCGGCAGCCCCAGCCGCGCCGCCCGCCGCGCCGCCGCCCGGGAGCTGCCGCCGACCAGCAGCAGCGGGTGCGGCCGGGTGAACGGCCGGGGGGTCACCGTGACCGTGCGGCCGCGGAACTCGAACGGTTCCCCGGTCCACGCCAGCAGCAGCGTCTCCAGCAGCTCGTCCTGGATCCGGCCGCGCCTGCCCCATTCGACGCCCGCCCGCTCGTACTCCTCCGGCCGATAGCCGATCCCCGCGACGGTGACCAGACGGCCCGCGCTCAGCAGGTCCAGCACCGCGATGTCCTCCGCCAGCCGCAACGGGTCGTGCAGCGGCCCGATCACCGCGGAGACCGTGACCGCGATCCGGGCGGTCGCGCCGAAGACGGCCCCGGCCAGGACGAAGGGGGAGGGCAGCCAGGAGTTGGCGGCCCCGTGGTGCTCCTCGGTCTGCACGGTGTCGATGCCGTGCTCGTCGGCGTACGCGGCCATGTCCAGGGCCGCGCGGTAGCGGGCCGAGAGCGAGGCGGGCGTGGCGGCTGGATCGACGAGGTTGAACCGGACGACTGTGAAGGCCATGACACTGTCCCCTTCGCCGGGCGGGCTGGGCGAGGCCGGACAGTAGCTGACGTAGCGTCAGAAGTGTAGGGGTGCGTCGCACCGCCGTACGCCGGGGTGCGGCCGGGTGGCGGCGGGCCGACCGCGGCGAGGCGCGGTCGGCGTGCGGGGAATATCGTGCACCCGGGCCCCTGCGGAACGGCCATTCCCCGATTGTCCCCGCGGACTGACGACGTCGGATATTGAGACGTCGCGAGTTCCCGCCCGGAGGGCAAGGGGTGCGAGGTGTCAGAAGCTCGAAGAAGGCGGTGGCGCAGGCAAGTAGGGCACGCAGCCGGGAACGGTTCGGCCGAACCGGTCACAGGGCTTCGCCGGCCTGGGCTGGGCCGTCAGCGTTTGACGCGGTTGCGGATAGCGAGGACGGCCAGGCCGAGAAGGACGGGTTCGGCCAGGCGGGAGGTCATCTCGATGTAGGTGCCGGCGGTAGTCAGCTCCCGTCCGGAGGTGCGGAACACCACCGAGTTGAGGGTGACGTTCAGGGCGTTCTCGAAGCGCTCGCCGGTGAACCGATTGACGGTGGGGTTCTGCGGATCGTCCTTGTCGATCTCGAAGGTGACCTTGCCCCCGCCGGCCGGGACGGTGCCGGTCGCGGTCTGCTTCGGGGTGTCCTGGGCGAGGCCGACAGCCATCAGCAAGACGATGGTGAGGAGCATGGCGGCGCCGAGCCAGGCCAGGGCCCGGGAGGCGCGCAAGCCGTAGCCGGACAACGCCCAGTACGCGGTCAACAGCCCTCGTTCACTGCGGGGGATGTCGTCGGCGTGGCGGCGCATCTCCATCTCCCCGTAGTAGAAGTCCGCGGCCCCCGGCTCGTGCTTGCCGTCCTCGAAAGCCTTGCGCAGAGCCCGGTACACCGGGGCCAGCTGCAACGGCCCGGGGCGTCCAGCGCCGAGGACTGCCACGTTCCAGCCCTGCACTGCTCCCGGCTGGCTGGCACGCCAGTGGTGTTCCTCGGCCAGGACGCGGCGCTCGGTGAACCGCACGGGCGGCCAGCGCCACCACGCGGCTGGCGGGGCGGTGTCGAAAGTGCAGGCCCCCTCCAGACGGAGTTGGTCCAGGTGCACGGTGCCGACGAACAGGCACCCCGAAAGATCGAGGTCTAAGAGGACCAGATGGGCGGCGTCCACCCCACGCAGCGACGCCACCCGCACCCTGGGGTCGCAGGGGATCGGCAGGATCGGAAAGGGATCTTCGGCGAGCTGTCGGCCGTTGGTGAGCACGAACGGATCCGGCTCGGCGGCGATCGTGAGGGGGTACTCGAACACCGCATGTGCGAAGTCCACCGTGGCGTAACGCAGGCGGATCTCCGCTGTCGATGACCAGCGAGTACGAAGGCACTCCAAACGGCGCGCAGCGAACGAGAGGGTCACCGGGCCACCGAACGCCGCACCGGACAGCACAACCCGTCCAGCACACGCCAAAGGTCCGAACTGGTCAGCTGCTACGAAGGTCGTCGACTCGAACCCGGCGTCGCCCTCGAAGGTCGCTGAATCGAACCAGGTTTTGTTCTGGAAGGTCGCATCCATGAACAGGGCGTCGCCCTGGAAGGAGGCCGAGATGAACCTGGCGATGTCCTTGAAGATCGCCATGAGGAACCCGGCGTCGCCCGTGAAGGTCGCCGAATCGAACTGGGCGATGACCTCGAAGGTCGTCAGGCTGAACTCGGCGCGGCTCTCGAAGGTCGCCGCCTCGAAGGTTGCCGAGCCGAACCCCGCGCTCCCCATCTCGAAGGTCGCCTGGCTGAACCCGGCTTGGCCCTTGAAAGCCGCCGATGCGAAGTTGGCGCTGCCCTTGAATGTCGCCGACTCGAACAAGGCGTCGCACTCGAAGATCGCCGACTCGAACAAGGCGGTGCCCTCGAAGGTGGCCAATTCGAACTTGGCATGGCCGAACCGGGGGTGCCCGGTTTCGGGGTCGCGGAGGCCGTTGAGGAGGGCGTTGAGGAGGGGTTCGGTGAAGTTGGTGCCCCGGTGGTCGATGCTGGTGCCGGGAGTCAGGACGGCCAGGTAGGCGTCGCGTTCGTCGTCGGCGAGGTGGGCGAGGCATACGGTGTGGCCGGGGAGGTGGATGCCGCGGCAACCAACGGGGTCGGAAGCAGGATCTGCACCGTGTGCGCAGTGCTGCCAAGGCGGCGGTTCGGATGTGCTCATGGTGCGGCGGCTCCAGGGTGTCAGGGTGCCCATATGGACGCCCTGCGGACGGGAACGGTTCAGGCTCGACGGTGACAAGCAGCGTCGGGGGAGGCTCCCACGCCGCGAAGATGCCGTACTTGCCTGAAGAACCCGTAGATATCCGTCAGGGACGGAGCATTGAGGCACACATGCCTCACATGCCTGTTGCCTGTCGCCCGCTCGACACCCGAGATAACGGTAGGGATTCACGGGTTCACGGCAGAAGTTCGCACGAACACGGCAGAAAGTTACGGAGAGTAGCGGTGTGGGTATGATTTGCGTGCGGTGTGCCGTACGTCGAGCCTGTCGGTTCCGACTCCAGTGCTCAGCTGGAGAGCCGATGGCCCGGCCCGAAACGAGGACACGGTGAGTAGAGGTGAAGGGTATTGATCAACAGGAGTCGAAGGGGAGAATGGGAGCTGAGACGAATTCGGATCCAACTCCGGCGCAACGAGCAAGAAATCAACTGTTGTCGCAGCCTATTTTTGGTCGCAATAGTGGACGCGCGGCAGCCCGCCAGAATTAGCGTCGTACGTGTTCCGATGTCACCAGTGATACATGGTCAGACGATTGGCGGTGGGGGCCGTTCTCGGGGTTTCACTGGACATCGTTTTGCTTTGGCGATCTTCAATTAATGCTGTGCAGTACTTCAAGGAGGCGCATCGTGAGCGAGTCGACTTACCAAAACATTACCGCAACAGTGCGGCCACCTCGGTGCGCCATTTTCATTAACAAAAATCTTGAATATTGGAGGAAAGTGGCCAATGTTGCCATCACCCAAGCATCTCAAGTGTGGGGCGGTCGCTATTTTCTGATCGTGCCCACAGATGGGGAAGTGATTGAAGACAAATTTTGGGAGTTGCTTGAGGCCTACAGCCCGGATTATCTCGCAGTCTGCAATCTAACATTCACTGACTTGGAAGAAGCCAGCCCAGAAAAATATGCGGAGATCAAGCATTTTCATAAAAATGGCCAACAAACTAGGGATTGGACCGACGCAGAGTTCGAGGATTGGTTTACGAGTAGCGCTGCGCAGTCGCAAGTGGGCGAGCTGATCATCAGTGAAAGCCTAAGTAAGGAGCTCATCTACCGACTGAGTCCGTTTCATCACAGTGATGCGGTCGACCAGTATCTGACCAGTACGTCAGGCTTCGGGTACCCTTTCACGAAGATCGCAAAGATTATCTCGGCGACAACCAGACACATTGGATTCGTGAGGCTCCCGCCGGTAATTAGTGACCCAACGTTTCAGCTACTCGTCCATTCTGAGACGGGAGTGGGGAGTAGCGAGTATGTCGACGATATTAGCGAAGCTGGGTTCACCGCGAGGCGAGTGTCAGACACGTATAAACTGACAAACGTTTTGACTCATGTGCAAGGACCGCAACGGCCTTTCCTGGGTGAGCATGAAGAACCGCACCTAGATGAAGAGTTTATGTCAAACACTCCATTCGGTCTAAGTATGTTGCACCTGGGGCAATATTACAGGGCCGGCAATCACCGGTCAGATAAAGAACCAGTGGTGGTAGTGCTTGGCGACACTGTAGAGGACTTTTGCTTCTATTACTCGTTGTCCCGTATGCATGACGGAATTCGGTGGATTCCACAGGCCTGGCTGCGTTCTTCTACTAAGGCGCGGAATGCGGCCAGGAAACGTCATGAGCAGGGACTGGAAGTAGAAAAGTTCACGCTTGAGCAGCAAGGTGCACGCGAGCTTGTCGCTGTTATTTCCTCCCTAATTCGTTACGGTCATAGCGCCAAGCATGTGCAGTTGTGCAGCATGAGTCTTAGTCAGCCACAACTCGTTGCCTATCGCACCCAGATTGGAAGGCTCGCGTACTTTGAGCCTGACAAGTTTGTGTCCAAGATTGATTGTGTGCCCATTGACAGTGTATCTACCTCTTGCGTGCTTCGAGTCTACGAGATCGACAACTACGTCAACCATCGCAGTATGGTGTTCGTTGATGGGAAGAGCGTCAGTCCCTTTGAAACACCGAAGCCCAAGAGTTTTAGCTCAATCAGGCTCCCCGACCACTATTGGCTGACATCTCTTCAAATCGAAGGATACCAAGCGCCGTCGCTACCGACGCTGGGGCCGAAGCTTGCTAATCTTCACAACTCGACCACTGAGTCGCGAGTGGCTAACGACGGAATCGCTTACCTGTGTCCGAACTCTATGATTTTCGGCACTGATCTTGATGCCATCATGGTTCGGCCGAAGATTGAGATGCCAGACGCGTTGAGTCTCATCAACTTCTATTTCGCGAATGTTGGCATCACGGCAAGGTACTCGGATAAGGGCAAGTACTTCAATGACGCGATCAGTCGTTTCGGTGGCCTCAGTGCGTTGGGTGAGTTCATCAAGACCAAGATGACCCGATCCATTCTAGATAAGTTTATGCAGACCAATAAGAATGCCGAGAGCGGTGTCTTTTACGTCCGAACCGACCAGCGCTCTTATCTAGACCTTGATGCGTTTTCGCAATGCCTGGGCAGCCCGCAGGCGGCAGCAGATCTCATAGATGACATGCTTACCAAGGAGGTTATTTACCGGGGATACATCCTCAAGTGTGAGAGGTGCAGCCTTTCCTCTTGGTACAGCATGGACGCCCTATCTTCTGCCTTCACGTGTAATCGTTGTTCTTTCCAGCAAAAGTTTACGCAGAAGCATTGGAAGAACGGCATGGTGGAGCCTCGGTGGTGCTATAAGCTCGCTGAGACCGTCTACCAGTTCTATGAGAAGAACTCGCACCTTACAGCTCAGGTGCTCTATAAACTTAAGTCGCAGTCAAATGCGGCGTTTCACTATGCTCCCGAGATTGATTTGATCGATTTCTCTGGTCCGGGTGAGAGTCGCGAGATGGACGTTGCTTGCATTCTCGACGGTCAAATCATCTTTGGGGAGTGCAAGACGGAGACGCTAAAGTTGAAGGACGTTGTAAAGTTCGATCAGATTGCGCAGATGCCGATCAAAAATCCCGCTAGGGTCATCTTCGCGACGACGAAGCCTGTCTCGGAAGAATTCAAAAATCGGATGAGCCAAGTGCCCAACGCGGAGCTAATGGTTCGCGGCGATCTGTATGATGACTAACTGCAAGTTGTAGTGAGTCTTATCCAACTGGCGGTGTTGACCGTGAGCTGGACCGATGAAGCTCGCGGCAGACGGTTTCTCGACCAAGTCCACCCGTGTCTGGCAGGAGCTTCGCCCGCTCTTCTATCTGTCCTTAATTGATCTGGCCAACCGCACCTTGAGAGTTCCTGACTGGACAACACCCTGTTGCCGATCAACCGAGTCGACACCCCCTACTCCGGGAAGCGTTGGCCCGCACGGCATGAACGTGCAGATTCTCATCGATCCGTTCGGACGGTTGCTCGGGGCCTTGCCGACTCTGTCCGGCTCGGCTCACGACCTGACTGCCGCGCGGCAGCACGGGATCATCGATCCTTTACCGAAGCAGGACCTAAATGTTGGGCGGACAAGGCGTTTCAAGGCGCCGGCGGACCCGTCCGGGTACTGTTTCGGGGCTGGCGCCTCAAGCGGCGGAAACGCCGCCCCAACACCTCCACGCAAAGACCCGCTGTCTCGGTGAGCAGGCCGCGGCTGCCCTGAAGGATGGCGTCTTCTGCGGGAACTTCGCTGCAGCACCAATCGAATCACCGACGTTGTGAAGGCCGTTCTCGTCCTTCACGACGCATCAACATGAGGTTGGGGAAAGCTCAGTGCCCTCAGAAGATCTGGAGCTGCTTGCCGTGGTAGCGCCGGATGGATGCGTAATCCGCCCACGGGCGTCCTGCTCGTGCGGCGTGTAGTTCGGTGGCTAGGGGGCTGTAGCCGAGGGCCCTGGCTACCAGTGCCGGCGGCATCTCCAGGACAAGATCGCGCAGGGCTGAGTTCCGCCCGCGACGGATGGGGATACCGCCGTCCCACAGGCCTTTGTGGAGGGTTGCGATTGCCAAGGGCTGCCCTGGGACCGAGCCAGGGAAGAGCCAGCGGGTGCGGTTGTTGCGGGCAGTTGTCGTGTGGCGTCGTTGCGGCAGGTAGTCGCGAAAAGAGCTGGTCAAATGGGTGGGGAACAGGGACGGGTTCCCCACCGGTGAGGTGAACGATGACCTCCTCATCGGTGATCTCGATGTCGTCGATGCTCATGCGTGAGATCCGTGTCACTGGCTGAGCGAAGAGAAGGACGAGTAGCCCGAGTACTCGGGTTTCGAGACGGATAGAGCTGTCTTCGGCGATGCGTCGGAGGAAGTGCAGTCGCTCGGTCTGGCCGATGGAATCGAGCTTGGCCGAGCGGATCCAGGGGAAGTCGACCGGGGCCATGACGCGGGTGCGAACGGCCCAGTGCACGAAGGTTGCCGCGCTGCGCCGGGTACCTGTGCCGGTGGCGAGCCATTCGTCCACGTGCCCTTGTGTACAGGTCATAGGGGTGCGGCCGCGCTTCCGCAGCCAGGCCAGGAAGTCGGCTCCGGCACGGACGGCGGCGCGGGCCCGGGCCACGGTCGTCGGTGCGACAGCCCCGCGGGCATCGAGCTCACGCAGACGCCGTAGATGGTGCCAGGTGGCGAAGCGGCGAACTAGTGCCGGGTCAGGCAACGTTCGCTGTTGTGGTCGTGACTGCGCCGCAGTTGGCCAGTGAGCGCACGATTTGGTCAGCCTGAGCGTTCGCGGTACCCGGAAGTCCTCGTCGAGTGCGGCGAGCTGTGGGCTCCACTGTCCCGCGCTGAACCGCGTCCCGTGCACGAAGATGATGGGCGGTGCACCCGCTGCAGTCATAAGTCCCCCAGATCCCTCGAACCGACTCTACCGGCGGGCCATCTCGCCGTTGAGACGCGGAGATGCTGGCCAGCGAGGACGCTCAGTCACAGTGTGACGCGCCGCCCGGGAGCTGTGCCGGGCGGCCCGGGGCCGTCATCCTGTCCGGGTGGCGGAACGAGTGCGGGTTCGAGAGATCGATGACGACGAGGGGCAACGGCTGCTGCGGATCATCCGCAGGGGCACCGGGTCGGTGGTGACCTGGCGGCGGGCCCAGATGGTTCTGCTGTCCGCGCAGGGCATGCCGGTGGCGAGGATCGCCGAGGTGTCGTTCACCAGCGACGACCGGGTCAGAGACGTCATCCACAACTTCAACACGGACGGCTTCGACTCGCTGTATCCGAAGTACTCCGGCGGTCGGCCGAGGACGTTCACGCTGCCGGAGCGCCGTGAGATCAAGAAGATCGCCAAGTCCAAGCCCACTGAGCACGATCTGCCGTTCTCGACCTGGAGTCTGACCAAGCTGGCGGACTTCCTGGTCGCCGAGGGGGTGGTCGACGACATCAGCCACGAGGGCCTGCGCATTCTGCTCCGCGAGGAAGGCGTCTCCTTTCAACGCCTGAAGACCTGGAAGACCTCCCGTGATCCGGACTACGCGGCCAAGAAGGCCCGCGTCGAGCACCTTTATGCGATCGCCGACGGAGAGGTCATACCCGAGGACGGCGAACCCGAAGTCATCTTCTGCATGGACGAGTTCGGACCCCTCAACCTGATGCCGCACCCCGGGCAGCAGTGGGCCGAACGCGGCGGCAAGCACAAGGACCCAGACCGCGAGCCCCGCCGCAGACGCCGGGCGACCTACAACCGTTACGGCGGAGTACGGCACCTCTTCGCCGCCCTGGACCTGACCAAGGACAAGCTCTACGGCCACATCAAACCGATCAAGAAGCGCACGCAGTTCCTGGAGTTCTGCCGCTACCTGCGCAGCCTCTACCCGCCCGAGGTACGGATCGCGATCGTCAGTGACAACTTCTCCCCGCACCTGAGCACGAAGAAGTGCCAGCGCGTCGGAACCTGGGCGGTGGCGAACAACGTCGAGATGGCCTACACGCCGACCAACAGCTCCTGGCTCAACCGCATCGAGGCCCAGTTCACAGCCTTGCGCTACTTCACTCTCGACGGCACAGACCACGCCGACCACAAGGAGCAGGGCAGCATGATCCGCCGCTACATCATCTGGCGAAACCGCCACGCTGACGACCGGCGCCTACGCGCCGTCGTCGCCAAGGCCAACATCGCGTGAATCAGGCGACGGCCCGGCGATAGATCTGCCGGGAACCGCCTTCCGGCCCTGGACCGACAGCCTCGGCAGGGGCGAAGCCGAGTCGCTCGTAGAAGACACGCGCGCCGCTGGCGAAAGCACCGGGGTGTTCGACCCCGAAAGTGACCACCTCAATGCTGCCCGGGCTCTGCACCCATCTACGCATCGCGTCCGACATCAGTGCACGACCGGCGCCCTTCCCCCGTGCCTGCTCCGAGACGACAAGCCAGTGGACGTGGTAGGTGGACGCCTTCGCTCCGAATAGCAGCCCGCCGAGGAGACCCGGCTCCGAGGAAACAGCGACGAGCGCCCTGGACCGACGCATGTGCTTGCGCACAGCGTCATGGAAACCGACATCCTCCACCATCGGACCGAACCAGTGCTCGACCTGGGCCGCCAGGCCAAGGAAGCCGGGGAAGTCTTCATCTCCCGCGAGTCTGACGATCATCCGAGCAGTCTGACATGAACGAGGCGAACGTTGCCTGATGCGGCACTAGCTGCTGATCCTCGGGGTTGGCGATTTGCGGCGTCTTCCACTCCAGCCAGCGTAAAAATTCCACCTCGGCCCGGTTACGTTCTGCCAGGATCCCGGTAGTGACGAGAAGTTCGCGTGTGTGCTCTGCGGCCTGCCGTGGGGTGAAGTTGTCAAAGGTCTCGTGGCAGACTGCCGTCCGCGAGTCCGCGCAGGAGCGTCTTGACGTGTGGGAATCGGGCCCACAGCCGGGCGCTGACCGGTCGATCCTGGGTGACCAAAGCATCGACGAGCGGACGCAGCGGCGGCGCGATCTGGCCTGTGCCGTCATCGAGAAGGGTTGCCAGGTCGTCCTGGAGGCAGCAGCGATGGCAGAGGCCTCGACGGCCGCGGTCGGCTTCTTCCCCACAACGTGTGCAGTGGAGTCACGGGGGATGCCCGCGCAATCGCGGCAGATGGGGACACGGTCTGCGTCGAGGCCGGGCAGGAGCCGTTCGACGCCGCAGGCTGGGCAGGCGCCGCGGCACTGCATGGCACGGTAGTAGCAGCGGCCACAGACGAATCCCTCGGGCCATTTGGCGACGCCGTAGCGGCCGGTGACGACGCCGCAGCGTGCGCAGGGCTTCTTGCAGCGGGGCATATCAATCAGTCCGTCGTACTCGTGCCCGTCGCGGGCGGATGGTGCTGTTCAGGTCGATGACCGTGGGCCCGCCGGAGGCCGCTCGACGGGGCTGCTGAGTGGTCTGTACTTCGAATCGGCAGAGGTCCTCGACGCTGCACTCCAGCGCGTCACAGAGGGCGCCGAGCAAGGCCAGTGACAGGCGTTCCGGACGTTGGCCAACCAAGCGGTAGATCTGTGAGGCTGACAGGTCGATGCTCCGATCCTTGAGAAGCGGAATCAAGTCGGAGATGTTGTTGAGGCCGTGTGCTGCCATGATCTCCCGCAAACGCCAGGAGTACGTCACCGAACGGTTCATGGAGCGACCTCCCCCACAGTCACTCGGTGCCCGATGCGATCCAGGGCAGCCCGCACGGTGCGGGCCCGGTAATCGGGGGAAACATGCGTGTAGATCGTGGTGGTCGACGCATGTTCGTGGCCGACCTGCTGCTGCACGAACAGAGAGTCGTAGCCGGCCTCGATGAGGTGGGAAACGTACGACCTCCGCAGCGAGTGGAAGTCCAGTCCTTCCGCTAGCCCCAGCTCGTGCCGGCAGCGCGTGAACAGGGACGTCACGGAGGAGAGACACAGGAGCGATCCTCGCTCCGAGGGCCAAAGAACGGGGGAGTCGGCCTCTGCGAGCAACGGGCGGACCTCCTCGACCCACTGCCCGAGGGCGTCCGTTGCCCAGTCGAACAATGGGACCGTCAGCACGGCCCGCCGTTTGGGCGGTGAACCGCGCATGGCCTTCCCGAAGCGGACGTGGACGATGCCGTAGCTGCCGAACTCCGGAGCCTTGGGATTGCTGCCCAGATCGCACAGTTCGAGGCGTCGGACCTCGTTGCGGCGCAGGCCCCAGCTGTATGCGACCTTCAGCAACGTGGCATCGCGGAAGGCGGTGAGCCACCCCTTGCGGCCGGAGGACTGCGCGGCCACGGCGCGCTCGTCGGCGTGGTCGAACAGCGCCTGCAGTTCGTTGTGAGTGAGGGCTCGCTTGCCGGGCCCTGCCTGGGCTTCCTGGGTGTGGCGGGCAGTGTTCCACTCATGGCAGACCTGCACGGGATGGGTGCCGAACCGTGTCTCACACTCGGTCGGCCAGCCGTAGGCAGAATCGGTGAGATAGCCCATGAAGAGCCTGATCCCAGTCTGATAGCCGAGCACCGTCGAGCGGCTGTTCCACCGGACTCCTCGCGCCTCGGTGGTGAACTCGTCCACGTGCGCGGCCGTCCATAGCCACGGGTCGGCGGCGGTGAAGGCTCGGAAGCGCCGGATGAGCGCTTCTCGTTGCTCGACCGTACCGAAGCTGAGATTGCGGGCCAGCTGCTGGTTGCGCCAGCCGTCCAGCATTGCCTGGAAGACCTGGTCCTCCGGGCGCAGTAGGGGCACACCGGCCGCCAGATACAGGTGAGCCGATCCGTCAATGGGCGCCATGGGCCGCCTCGCATGGATCGCGAAAAATTCGCATGTTCTGCGAACGACGCTGGTCAGAGCAAGGACACGCGCGGTCATCATTGTGTGGGTGGAGACCGAAGGAGCGGCTGTAGCCCTGTGCTGACATGTATAAACACTCTCGACTGCACCAGACACGCAGCTCAGAGGTGTTCTGCTGGACGGACTCCGGTGGGCCGTGATCGCTCGTACGCGCACCGTCACGGGTTCGCACCTTCTGCGATTCCCCACCTTTCGTGACCGATACTGGGTGGGTTATGGAATTCGTCATCCTTGCTGTAGTCATCGCCCTGGTCGCGGTCGGCGTGATCAGCGGGCTCGTGGTCAGCAGCCGCAAGAAGAAGCAGCTGCCCCCGGCACCGTCGAGCACGCCGACCATCACTCCTCCCGCCGAGCCCCATGTCGGCGACGAGGCCGAAACGCCGCGCGAGGAATCGCGCCGCACCATCGAGGAGGTCGGGCTCCCGCCCGCGGAGGCCGAGGAGGAGCGGGCCCCGGAGGCCGTCGCGCCCCCCGCGCTCGACGTTCCCGAGCCCACCGCCGGCCGCCTCGTACGGCTGCGGGCCCGGCTCGCCCGCTCGCAGAACTCCCTCGGCAAGGGGCTGCTCACGCTCCTGTCCCGGGACAACCTCGACGAGGACACCTGGGAGGAGATCGAGGACACCCTCCTCACCGCCGATGTCGGCGTCGCCCCCACCCAGGAACTGGTGGAACGGCTCCGGGAGCGCGTCCGGGTCCTCGGCACCCGTACCCCCGAGGACCTGCGCTCGCTCCTGCGCGAGGAGCTCCTCACCCTGCTCGGCACCGACTTCGACCGTGCGGTCAAGACGGAGAGCGGCGCCGACACCCCCGGCGTCGTGATGGTCGTCGGTGTCAACGGCACCGGAAAGACCACCACCACCGGGAAGCTCGCCCGGGTGCTCGTGGCCGACGGCCGCAGCGTCGTGCTCGGCGCGGCCGACACCTTCCGGGCCGCCGCCGCCGATCAGCTCCAGACCTGGGGCGAGCGCGTCGGCGCCCGCACCGTGCGCGGACCCGAGGGCGGTGACCCGGCCTCGATCGCCTTCGACGCGGTGAAGGAGGGCATCACGGAGGGCGCCGACGTCGTACTGATCGACACGGCGGGCCGGCTGCACACCAAGACCGGTCTGATGGACGAGCTCGGCAAGGTCAAGCGGGTGGTCGAGAAGCACGGACCGCTCGACGAGATCCTGCTCGTCCTGGACGCCACCACCGGGCAGAACGGCCTGGTGCAGGCCCGGGTCTTCGCGGAGGTCGTCGACATCACCGGCATCGTCCTCACCAAGCTGGACGGCACCGCCAAGGGCGGCATCGTCATCGCCGTCCAGCGTGAGCTGGGCGTACCGGTGAAGCTCATCGGCCTCGGCGAGGGTCCGGACGACCTGGCACCCTTCGACCCGGAGGCGTTCGTGGACGCCCTGATCGGGGACTGAGACAGGCGGACCGGAAGCAGCCCGGCCGCCCGGACATCCGGGCGGCCGGGCTTTTCGCTGCGCGGAGCCGCCGGGCGGCTCAGCCGCAGAGGGCCCAGCGGTGGCAGACGTACGCCAGCGTGCCGAGCAGCAGCCGGGCCTCCGGCGGCGCCGCCGCGGTGTCCAGGGCCGGCGGGCGGAGCCAGCGGACCGGGCCGAGGCCGCCCTGGTCGGACGGCGGCGCGGTGACGTGGGAGCCGAGGCCGAGCGCCCGCAGGTCCAGCTCCGCGTCGTCCCAGCCCATCCGGTACAGCAGCTGGGGGAGTCCGGCGGCCGCGCCCGGTGCCACGAAGAACTGCGCCCGTCCGGCCGGCGTCACGGCCACCGGGCCCAGCGGCAGGCCCATCCGCTCCATCCGCACCAGCGCCCGGCGCCCGGACTGCTCGGCGACTTCGAGGACGTCGAAGCTGCGGCCCACCGGCAGCAGCATCGAGGCGCCGGGCACCTCGGCCCAGGCGCGCGCCGCGGTGTCGAGCGTCGCCCCCGCGGGCACCTCCCGTGCGAAGTCCAGCGGATGCGCGCCGGGGGAGGGGCAGTCGGCCGCCCCGCACGAGCAGGTGCCGTTCGAGGCCCGCGCACCCGGTGCGACGGCCCAGCCCCATAACCCCGTGTACTCGGCCACCGCGGTGCCCTCGGTCGCACGGCCGCGGCGCCGTGCGCCGGATCGCAGTTCGCGGATGCCGCCGATCGTGAAGCCCATGCCCCCTCCAACGGGTCCAGCTCGCGGTGGTTACGGACCGCGGTTCAATCGTGACACTCCGCCGTCCCTGCTGATCCGGCCGGACGCGGGGCGTGCACCAGAGTGTCCGAACTCATTCGCACGCCCCTGAATGCACCTTTGCGCCTACCGCTGGTCGTCACCTGTCAAGTGAATCGCGCCCGGCTGCGGTGACGTTCATCCGAAGGGGTGGCGAATGGTGGCGTTTCCGCAATCACCCTCCCCGAGGGGGTGATCGTAGGATTACCGTCGGTACACGAACCATGGAAGTATGTGCGCCCATGGGTATGCCGGAGGCAAACCGAGTTTCTGTTCGATGGTGTGCAACCTCCGTACGGACAGGATCGGTTCACGGCATTCTGAGAATGGTTCGCGGCGGACGGTATTTCGGCGGGATGGGGGCGTTCCAGTGAGTGGCAGCGGCGCAGGCGATTCGAATGCCGGTAAGCGCCCCAACGGGCAATTGGGATCGTGGTTCGTGCGCAGCGGCTGGTCGAAGGGCGAGCTGGCCCGCCAGGTGAACCGCAGAGCACGCCAGCTGGGCGCCCACCACATCAGCACCGACACCTCACGGGTACGGCGCTGGCTGGACGGCGAGCAGCCGCGCGAACCGATCCCGCGCATCCTGTCCGAGCTGTTCTCGGAGCGCTTCGGCAGCGTCGTCGCCGTCGAGGACCTGGGGTTACGCGCCGCGCACCAGTCCCCGTCGGTGGCCGGTGTCGACCTGCCCTGGGCCGGGCCCCAGACCGTCGCCCTGCTCAGCGAGTTCTCCCGCAGCGACCTGATGCTCGCCCGCCGCGGCTTCCTCGGCAGCTCCCTCGCGCTCGCCGCCGGTCCCGCCCTCATCGAGCCCATGCAGCGCTGGCTGGTGCCCGTCACCGCCGCCGCGGCCGCAGAGCCGGATCCGGAGGCCGCCGCCCGCCGCCCCTCGCGGCTCTCCGGACCCGAGCTCGACCTGCTGGAGTCCACCACCGCGATGTTCCGCCAGTGGGACGCGCAGTGCGGCGGCGGACTGCGCCGCAAGGCCGTCGTCGGCCAGCTCCACGAGGTCACCGACCTGCTCCAGGAGCCGCAGCCGGCCGCCACCGCCAAACGGCTGTTCCGCTGCGCCGCCGAACTGGCCGAGCTCGCGGGCTGGATGAGTTACGACGTCGGCCTCCAGCCCACCGCCCAGAAGTACTTCGTCCTCGCCCTGCACGCCTCCAAGGAGGCCGGCGACAAGCCGCTCGGCTCGTACGTCCTGTCCAGCATGAGCCGGCAGATGATCCACCTCGGCCGGCCCGACGACGCCCTCGAACTGATCCACCTCGCCCAGTACGGCAGCCGGGACTGCGCCACCGCGCGGACCCAGGCGATGCTGTACGCGATGGAGGCCCGCGCCTACGCCAACATGGGCCAGCCCAGCAAGTGCAAACGAGCCGTCCGGATGGCGGAGGACACCTTCCTCGACGCGGGAATCGACGGCGAGCCCGAGCCCGACTGGATCCGCTTCTTCTCCGACGCCGAGCTGAACGGCGAGAACTCCCACTCCTACCGCGACCTCGCCTACGTGGCCGGCCGCAGCCCCACGTACGCCTCGCTGGCCGAGCCCGTCATGCAGAAGGCGGTCCAGCTCTTCGGGGAGGACGAGGAGCACCAGCGCTCCTACGCCCTCAACCTGATCGGTCTCGCCACGGTCCACCTCCTCAAGCGCGAGCCCGAGGAGTCCACCGTGCTGGCGGAGAAGGCGCTGCGCGTCGCCAAGAAGGTCCGTTCCGAGCGCGTCAACACCCGGCTGCGCAAGACGGTCGACACCGCGGCCAGGGACTTCGGGGACATCCCCGAGGTCGCCCGGCTCACCGATCTCCTCACCGAACAGCTGCCCGAGACCGCGGAAGCGGTCTGAAGGCACCCGGTCCCCGGCCACGACGGCCACCCCGCACAGACCGACTTCGGCTCCCCCGATTGCCAGGTCAGTGGGTGGTCGCCGTGGCCGGTTCGTGTGGTCGTTCCCGTACCGGAGCGTCGTAACCGCACCGTATGCGGCCCCGGCCGCAGAGTAGGTGCGAGCGCGGGAACAGCACGGGCGGTTCATGGGGACGTAACACGTCGCTCGCCTTCGTCACTGCGGCGAAACACCACGCGGCATCCATGGAAACGGCGCTGAGCGAATCTCATGGCGCATAAGGACGGCCCCTTTCCCCAGTGGTTCCGCACGTGGTTGTGCCCCCACCGCCCGCACGCGGCCGCACCGACGACGAGGAGACGCCGATGCCCCCAGGCATCACGACGTTCGCAGCAGACGCCCCGACGCTGTCTGCCGCCAATACCGGATTCATGCTCATCTGCTCCGCCCTCGTGATGGTCATGACCCCGGCCCTGGCCTTCTTCTACGGAGGCATGGTCCGCGTCAAGAGCACCCTCAACATGCTGATGATGAGCTTCATCAGCCTCGGGATCGTCACGATCCTGTGGGTGCTGTACGGATTCAGCCTCGCCTTCGGCTCCGACATCGGGTCCTTCATCGGCTGGAGCTCCGACTTCGCCGGCCTCAGCGGGATCGGCGTCACGGAACTCTGGGACGGCTACACCATCCCGGTCTACGTCTTCGCCGTGTTCCAGCTGATGTTCGCCGTCCTCACCCCGGCCCTGATAAGCGGTGCCCTCGCGGACCGGGTCAAGTTCACCTCCTGGGCGCTCTTCATCACCCTCTGGGTCACCGTCGTCTACTTCCCGGTCGCGCACTGGGTCTGGGGCGCGGGCGGCTGGCTGTACGAACTCGGCGTCATCGACTTCGCCGGCGGTACGGCCGTCCACATCAACGCCGGTGCCGCGGCCCTCGGCGTGATCCTCGTCATCGGCAAGCGGGTCGGCTTCAAGAAGGACCCGATGCGGCCGCACAGCCTGCCGCTCGTGATGCTCGGCGCCGGACTGCTCTGGTTCGGCTGGTTCGGCTTCAACGCCGGTTCGTGGCTCGGCAACGACGACGGCGTCGGCGCGGTCATGTTCGTCAACACGCAGGTCGCCACCGCCGCCGCGATGCTCGCCTGGCTCGGCTACGAGAAGCTCCGCCACGGCTCCTTCACCACCCTGGGAGCCGCCTCCGGCGCCGTCGCGGGTCTCGTCGCCATCACCCCGGCGGGCGGCGCCGTCAGCCCGCTCGGCGCCATCGCGGTCGGTGCCATCGCCGGTGTGCTGTGCGCCATGGCGGTCGGCCTGAAGTACAGGTTCGGCTACGACGACTCCCTGGACGTCGTCGGCGTCCACCTCGTCGGCGGTATCGCGGGCTCCCTGCTCATCGGCTTCTTCGCCACCGGCGGGGTCCAGTCCGACGCCAAGGGCCTCTTCTACGGCGGCGGGCTCGACCAGCTCGGCAAGCAGGCCGTCGGCGTCTTCGCCGTCCTCGCGTACTCTCTGGTCGTCTCCGCGGTCCTCGCCTTCCTCCTCGACCGGACGATCGGGATGCGGGTCCAGGAGGACGACGAGGTCTCCGGCATCGACCAGGTCGAGCACGCCGAGACCGCGTACGACTTCAGCGGCGCCGGCGGCGGTCTGTCCCCCCGCCCCACGCCTCCCGCCCCCGGCACCACGGCAGCCCCGACGAACAAGAAGGTGGACGCATGAAGCTCATCACCGCAGTCGTCAAGCCTCACCGGCTCGACGAGATCAAGGAGGCCCTCCAGGCCTTCGGCGTCCAGGGCCTCACGGTCACGGAAGCCAGCGGCTACGGGCGCCAGCGCGGCCACACCGAGGTCTACCGGGGCGCCGAGTACACCGTCGACCTCGTCCCGAAGATCCGCATCGAGGTGCTCGTCGAGGACGAGGACGCCGAACAGCTCATCGAGGTCGTCGTCAAGGCGGCCCGGACCGGCAAGATCGGTGACGGCAAGGTCTGGAGCGTGCCCGTCGAGACCGCCGTCCGGGTCCGCACCGGTGAACGCGGCCCCGACGCACTCTGACCGACGATTGACGTGAACGGAAAGGCAGCTGGGTGACGAGTACCGAAGTGACCACCGAATCCGAGGACTCGGGACCCAGCGGCTATGCGGCGGCCCGGCTGCGCCTCCTCCAGGGAGAGGCGCGGTCCGGGCCGCCGCGCCGTGCGGCCCTCGCCTCGCTCACCGACGACTGGCTGAGCGCCCTCTTCACCTCCGCCGCCGCGCACGCCGGGGTCCGCGGCGCCGCCCTCGTCGCCGTCGGCGGCTACGGACGGGGCGAACTCTCCCCGCGCAGCGACCTCGACCTGCTGCTCCTGCACGACGGCAGCGCCGACGCCGGAGCCGTCGCCACCCTGGCCGACCGCATCTGGTACCCCGTCTGGGACCTCGGCCTCGCCCTCGACCACTCCGTGCGCACCCCCGCCGAAGCCCGTAAGACGGCGGGCGAGGACCTCAAGGTGCAGCTCGGGCTGCTCGACGCACGGCCCGTCGCCGGCGACCTCGGCCTCGTCGCCTCCCTGCGCACCGCGATCCTCGCGGACTGGCGCAACCAGGCCCCCAAGCGGCTGCCCGCGCTCGACGAGCTCTGCCGCGAACGGGCCGAGCGCCAGGGCGAGCTGCAGTTCCTGCTGGAACCCGACCTCAAGGAGGCCCGCGGCGGCCTGCGCGACGCCACCGCCCTGCGCGCAGTGGCCGCCTCCTGGGTCGCCGACGCACCCCGCGAGGGCCTCGCCGAGGCCCGCCGCGTCCTGCTGGACGCCCGCGACGCCCTGCACCTGACGACCGGCCGCGCCACCGACCGCCTCGCCCTCCAGGAACAGGACCAGGTCGCCGACGCCCTCGGCCTCCTGGACGCCGACGCCCTGCTGCGCCAGCTGTACGAGGCCGCCCGCACCGTCTCGTACGCCACCGACGTCACCTGGCGCGAGGTCAACCGGGTGCTGCGGGCCCGGTCCGTCCGCCCCAGGCTGCGCGCCATGCTGGGCGGCGGCAGGGCCCCGGCCGTCGACCGCAGCCCGCTCGCGGACGGCGTCGTCGAGGCGGACGGCGAGGTCGTGCTCGCCCGCACCGCCCGGCCGGAACGCGACCCGGTGTTGGTCCTGCGCGCCGCCGCGGCCGCCGCCCAGTCCGAACTCCCGCTCTCCCGCCACGTCGTACGCCACCTGGCCGGCACCGCCAAGCCGCTGCCGGTGCCGTGGCCGGCCGAGGCCAGGGAGGAGCTCGTCACCCTGCTCGGCGCGGGCGAGGCAACCGTGCCCGTCTGGGAGGCCCTCGAAGCGGAGGGGCTGATCACCCGGCTGCTGCCCGACTGGGAACGGGTCCACTGCCGCCCCCAGCGCAACCCCGTCCACACCTGGACCGTCGACCGCCACCTCGTCGAAGCGGCCGTCCGCGCCTCCTCCCTCACCCGCCGCGTCGGCCGCCCCGACCTGCTGCTCGTCGCCGCCCTGCTGCACGACATCGGCAAGGGCTGGCCCGGCGACCACTCCGTCGCGGGCGAGGTCATCGCCCGCGACATGGCCGCCCGGATCGGCTTCGAGCCGCACGACGTGGGCGTCATCGCCACCCTCGTACGCCACCACCTGCTGCTCATCGAGACCGCCACCCGCCGCGACCTCGACGACCCGGCGACGGTCCGCTCCGTCGCCACCGCCGTCGGCAGCGCGTCCACCCTGGAGCTGCTGCACGCGCTCACCGAGGCCGACGCCCTCGCCACCGGGCCCGCCGCCTGGTCCGCCTGGCGCGCCTCCCTCGTCACGGACCTGGTCAAACGCGTCGCGGCGGTCCTCGCCGGCGAGGAACCGGAGGAGCCGGAGCCCGCCGCCCCGAGCGCCGAACAGGAACGCCTCGCCATCGAGGCCCTGCGCACCGGCGAACCGGTCCTCGCCCTGCACGCCCAGGCCGGGACCCCGCAGGAGGAGGACGCCCCAGAGCCCGTCGGCGTCGAACTCCTCATCGCCCTCCCGGACCGGCCCGGGGTCCTCCCCGCCGCCGCCGGGGTGCTGGCCCTGCACCGGCTCACCGTCCGCGCGGCGGACCTGCGGGCCGTCGAGCTCCCCACCGAGCTGGGCGAGAGCGCCGACGTACTGCTGCTCAGCTGGCGGGTCGCCGCCGAGTACGGGTCCCTGCCCCAGGCGGCCCGGCTGCGCGCCGACCTCGTACGCGCCCTGGACGGTTCGCTGGACATCCGGGCCCGGCTCGCCGAGCGCGAGGCGGCCTACCCGCGCCGGCGCGGGGTGAAGGCCCCGCCGCCGCGGGTGAAGGTCGCGGCGGCCGGCTCCCAGCTGGCCACGGTGATCGAGGTGCGCGCCCAGGACGCCCCGGGTCTGCTCCACCGGATCGGCCGGGCGCTGGAGCTGAGCGCGGTACGGGTCCGCAGCGCGCATGTCTCGACGCTCGGGTCCAACGCCGTGGACGCGTTCTACGTCACCGGTCAGGACGGCCGGCCGCTGGCGGCAGAGCGTGCGGCGGAGCTGGCCCAGGAGGTCGAGAAGGCGCTCGGCTGAGCGCTTTCACCGTGTGCGACAGCCCTCGTCCGTCATGAGAACCGGGCGAGGGCTTTGCCTTCCAGCGCGTCCGGATACCCTGGGGGACGACTGACCCATCCCGCCCCCGACCCTGAGGACCGACGAGCGCCGTGTTCGATACTCTCTCCGACCGCCTTGCCGCGACTTTCAAGAACCTCAGGGGCAAGGGCCGCTTGTCCGAGGCGGACATCGACGCCACGGCTCGCGAGATCCGTATCGCCCTGCTTGAGGCCGATGTCGCCCTGCCCGTCGTCCGGTCCTTCATCGCCAACGTCAAGGAGCGGGCGCGCGGCGCCGAGGTCTCCCAGGCGCTGAACCCCGCGCAGCAGATGATCAAGATCGTCAACGAGGAGCTCGTCTCCATCCTCGGTGGCGAGACCCGGCGGCTGCGGTTCGCCAAGACCGCGCCCACCGTGATCATGCTCGCCGGCCTCCAGGGCGCTGGTAAGACAACCCTCGCCGGAAAGCTCGGCCTCTGGCTGAAGGGCCAGGGCCACTCCCCGCTGCTCGTCGCCTGTGACCTCCAGCGCCCCAACGCCGTCAACCAGCTGAGCGTCGTCGCCGAGCGCGCCGGCGTCGCGGTGTACGCGCCGGAGCCGGGCAACGGCGTCGGTGACCCGGTCCAGGTCGCCAAGGACTCGATCGAGCACGCGCGTGCCAAGCAGTACGACATCGTCGTCGTCGACACCGCCGGCCGCCTCGGCATCGACCAGGAGCTGATGCAGCAGGCCGCGGACATCCGCGACGCCGTCAGCCCCGACGAGATCCTCTTCGTCGTCGACGCGATGATCGGCCAGGACGCGGTCAACACCGCGGAGGCCTTCCGCGACGGCGTCGGCTTCGACGGTGTGGTGCTCTCCAAGCTCGACGGTGACGCCCGAGGCGGCGCGGCCCTCTCGATCGCCCATGTCACGGGCAAGCAGATCATCTTCGCGTCGAACGGCGAGAAGCTGGAGGACTTCGACGCCTTCCACCCGGACCGGATGGCCTCGCGCATCCTCGACATGGGTGACCTGCTCACCCTGATCGAGCAGGCGGAGAAGACCTTCAGCCAGGACGAGGCCGCCAAGATGGCCTCCAAGCTGGCGTCCAGCAAGGGCAAGGACTTCACGCTCGACGACTTCCTCGCCCAGATGGAGCAGGTCCGCAAGATGGGCTCCATCTCCAAGCTGCTCGGGATGCTGCCCGGCATGGGGCAGATCAAGGACCAGATCAACAACATCGACGAGCGCGACGTCGACCGCACCGCCGCGATCATCAAGTCGATGACCCCGAAGGAGCGCTCCGAGCCGACGATCATCAACGGTTCGCGCCGCGCCCGTATCGCCAAGGGCTCCGGTGTCGAGGTCAGCGCCGTGAAGAGCCTGGTCGAGCGGTTCTTCGAGGCCCGCAAGATGATGTCGAGGATGGCGCAGGGCGGCGGCATGCCGGGTATGCCCGGGATGCCGGGCATGGGCGGCGGCCCCGGCCGGCAGAAGAAGCAGGTGAAGCAGGCCAAGGGCAAGCGCAAGAGCGGCAACCCGATGAAGCGCAAGGCCGAGGAGCAGGCCGAGGCCGCCCGTCGCGAGGCGGCGGCGCAGGGCGGCGCGCTCGGTCTGCCGGCCGGTCAGGACGACAAGAACTTCGAGCTGCCGGACGAGTTCAAGAAGTTCATGGGCTGACCGAGCCCGTGTCCTGTCCCCGAGGGGGCGCCCGCTTCACGGCGGGCGCCCCCTCGGGCGTGTGCGGGGGAGCGGCGTTCCCTCCATGGGCCCAGTGCACCGCCGCTCCGAGGGCTTCGTCCGCGTTTCTCCCTTAATGTCGGCTCAACGGCTGTCGGCAGAGGAGCGCGCGTGACCAGTCCGGTACCTCCCCGCGACCGCACCGACCAGCCCTGGCGCTCCGAGGGCGCACCACCGCCCCCGCCGCCCCGCCGGAAGATGCCCGGAGGCTGGGGCGGACTGCTGCTGACCGCGCTGGCCGTCTATCTGATCGCCAACCTGCTGCTCTCCTTCTTCAACGGCGAGGAGGAGCGGACGATCTCGTACACGGAGTTCAGCAAGCAGGTCACCTCGGGCAATGTCTCCAAGATCTACTCCAAGGGCGATGCCATCGAGGGGCAGCTGAAGAAGGAGGCGAAGGTCCCGGGCAAGAAGGACGACAAGTACACCAAGTTCGTCACCCAGCGGCCCGCCTTCGCCGACGACAACCTCTGGGCCGAACTGGTCAAGGACGACGTCACGGTCACGGCCGAACCGGTCGTCAAGGAGCGCAGCTTCCTGGCCAACCTGCTGATCTCGCTGGCGCCGATGCTGCTGCTCGTCGTGCTCTGGGTGTTCATCGCCCGGCGGATGTCGAAGGGCGGCCTCGGCGGCGGGATGGGCGGCTTCGGCCGCAAGGCCCCGCCCAAGCCGGTCGAGCTGGAGGGCGGCAGGCGCACCACCTTCGACGACGTGGCCGGCATCGACGAGGTCGAGGGCGAACTCGACGACGTCGTGGACTTCCTGAAGAACCCGGACGCCTACCGCGAGATGGGCGCCAGGATGCCCGGGGGCGTCCTCCTCGCCGGTCCTCCCGGCACGGGTAAGACGCTGCTCGCGCGGGCCGTCGCGGGGGAGGCGGGGGTGCCGTTCTTCTCGGCCTCGGCCTCCGAGTTCATCGAGATGATCGTCGGCGTCGGAGCAGGCCGGGTCCGGGAGCTCTTCGCCGAAGCGCGCAAGGTCGCCCCCGCCATCGTCTTCATCGACGAGATCGACACCATCGGACGGGTCAGAGGCGGCGGCTCCGGCATGGGCGGGCACGACGAGCGCGAACAGACGCTCAACCAGATCCTCACCGAGATGGACGGCTTCTCCGGCTCCGAGGGAGTGATCGTGCTCGCGGCCACCAACCGCGCCGACGTCCTCGACCCGGCGCTCACCCGGCCCGGCCGCTTCGACCGGATCGTCCAGGTCAGCCCGCCGGACAAGACCGGCCGGGAGGCGATCCTGGAGATCCACACCCGGCAGATCCCGATGGCGCAGGACGTGGACCTGGGCCAGGTGGCCCGGACGACCCCGGGGATGACCGGCGCAGATCTGGCCAACCTGGCCAACGAGGCCGCGCTGCTCGCCGTCAAGCGGGGGCAGCGGGAGGTGAGCGGCGCCGATCTCTCGGACGCCCTGGAGAAGGTCCAGCTCGGTGCGGAGCGCTCGCTCGTCATGTCGGACGAGGAACGCCGCAGAACCGCCTTCCACGAGAGCGGGCACGCGCTGCTGGGGATGCTCCAGCCCGGCGCCGACCCGGTCCGCAAGGTCACCATCGTGCCGCGCGGCCGGGCCCTCGGGGTCACGCTCTCCACACCGGACGCCGACAAGTACGCCTACACCGAGGAGTACCTCCGTGGCCGGATCATCGGCGCGCTCGGCGGGATGGCGGCCGAACAGGTGGTGTTCGGCGTCGTCACCACGGGTGCGGAGAGCGACCTGGAGCAGGTCACCGGTCTGGCCCGGGGCATGGTGGGCCGCTGGGGGATGAGCCACAAGGTGGGCCGCCTCACGGCGATCCCGGCCGATGCCCAGCAGGCGTACGGCCTGAGCGCCGCACCCGCGACGCTGGACGCGGTGGACGGCGAGATGCGCCGCATCGTCGACGAGTGCTACGAGGAGGCGTGCCGGCTCCTCGGGAACAACCGGGACCGGCTGGACTCGCTGGCCGGGGCGCTGCTGGAGCACGAGACCCTGGACGAGGTGGCCGCCTACCGGGCCGCGGGCATCACCCGGCTGGACAAGCCGTAGCGCCCCGGCCGGCGGCGCCCGGCGGGACCCGGGACCGGCGGCCACGTCGCGCAGGCAGAGCCCGGGACCGGCGGTGGGTCGTGCAGACAGCGCCTGGGGCCAGCGGCCACGTCGTGCAGGCAGAGTCCGGGGCCGGCCGCTACGTCGTGCAGACGAGATAGCGGAACACGTTGGGCATCCAGACGGTGCCGTCCCGGCGCAGGTGCGGGTGCAGGGCCTCCGCCACCTCCTTCTCCACCTGGGTCCGGTCCGTCGCCCGTACCGCCGCGTCGAAGAGCCGGGTCGACAGCAGGCCCCGGACCGCGCTGTCCAGGTCCGCGTAGCCGAACGGGCACGCCACCCGTCCGGAGCCGTCCGGCCTCAGCCCGGTCCGGAGGGCCACGTCCTCCAGATCGTCCCGCTGCGCGCCCAGCCAGCCGCCCGCTCCGGGGGAACCCGTCCGCTCCGCGAGCCGGGCCGCCACCCGCAGCACCGCCGCGGTGGCGCACCGCTCCGGCGGGCCCCAGCCCGTCAGGACCACCGTGCTGCCCCGGGCCGCCAGCGGCACCGCGGAGCCGAGTGCGGCCACCAGCTCCTCCGCGTCGTCGGCCGAGCAGCCGATCGGTGTGAACGCGGTGATCAGCCCGTACGGCTGGTGGCCCGCCGCGACGGCCGGGACGCCGTCCAGGAGCCATGGCCCGGTGGCCGGGGGACCGGCGTCGGCCACGGGGCCCGGCAGCAGCCGGTCGCGGGCGAGCGCGAGGCGTTCCGGGTCGCTGTCGATGCCGGTGACGTGGGCTCCGCGGCCGGCCGCGATCAGCAGCGCGAGCCCGGAGCCGCAGCCGAGCGAGAGCATCCGGGTGGCGGCCCCCACCTCCAGCCGCCAGTACACCGCCTCGTAGAGCGGCGCGAGCATCCGTTCCTGGATCTCGGCCCAGTCCCGGGCCCGGGATCCGGTGTCCACCGGGGCGGACGACTCCGCGTGCCTGTGGTGCCGGACGAGCGTTGGTGTCATGGAATGCGCCCCAATCCGCCGAGATGCCGGTCAAGTCGGTCGTGTCCGAGTGGACGATTCCCCCGTGCCTGTGCGGCCGCGCTTCCCCCGTATGCCAGGGAACTGCGCATCCGCCGCCGCGTCCAGGGGTCTACGGGCAATGGTTGTCTCCGGTACCGCTCGCCGGTCCAGTCTCACCCGGCGGGCGGGGCCGGGCACGTCGAGCGCTCGGGGGAGGGTGCTCGGGGGAGGGGGTGAGCGGTGCGGACCGGGCCCGGTACTGTCGGGTTCCCGCGGCCCGTGCCCGCTGACGCTCCGGGCGCCCGGGCGGCGTGGGAACCGGGGGGCGTACGCGCGGTCTACGCGCTCGGGCGTACACGTCGCTACGTACCACCTTGGTGTGAGCTGTGAGAGTTCTCCGCAGATCAGCGCACCCGCCCTCGTCAGGACGCATGAACGGCAACTGACTGGTACGTGCAAATTATTTGGGATGGCCCGGAATCGGAACACCGGGGCACTCGCGCTCGTTGTCACGACGTGAGCACGACACCACCTGTACTTGCCGCAGAGCTGGCACAGGCGTGGGCCGACATTCAGCGGTACCACCCCGAGCTGCCCGATCTTGCCGCGCCCGAGTCCCTGATCGGAGAGTCGTCGTCCGCCTGTGGCGCCGAGCTCTCCTTCGAACGGCTGCTCCATGAGGCAGTCCATGGCATCGCCGCCGCGAGAGGTGTCCGGGACACCTCACGCGCCGGCCGCTACCACAACCGCCGATTCCTGGCGATCGCCGAGGAGCTGGGCCTCGACCACGCCGAGGAGCCCCACCCCAGCAGTGGCTTCTCCCTGGTCACGCTCAACCCCGAGGCCAAGCGCCGGTACCGGCCGACGATGGAACGGCTGCAGCGCGCACTCAAGGCGCACACCGTGGCCACCGCCGCCGACACCAAGCGCTCCTTCCGCGGCCCGGCCGCCCGGCACGGCTCCTCCGGAGGGGGAGTGCGGGTCAAGGCCGTCTGCGACTGCGGTCGCAATGTGCGCGTGGTCCCCTCGGTCCTCGCGCAGGCCCCGATCGTCTGCGGCGGCTGCGGAAAGCCGTTCCGGATCCCGGAGGCAGTGGTCGCGGTGGGGTGAACCGATGTGGTGTGGCACAATGGCTAGCTGTACTCGACAGTCGCATAGGACCCCTCTCTCCTCCGGCTGACGCGTCCATCGGGCACCCGAGTACCGCAACCCCACGTGGCATCTTCGTTGTGCCCAACCACGTCATAGACCAGGAGACACCACTTCCGTGGCAGTCAAGATCAAGCTGAAGCGTCTGGGCAAGATCCGTTCGCCTCACTACCGCATCGTCGTCGCCGACTCCCGTACCCGCCGTGACGGCCGGGCCATCGAGGAGATCGGCCTGTACCACCCGGTACAGAACCCCTCGCGCATCGAGGTCAACGCAGAGCGCGCGCAGTACTGGCTGTCCGTCGGCGCCCAGCCGACCGAGCCGGTCCTCGCGATCCTGAAGCTCACCGGTGACTGGCAGGCCCACAAGGGTCTCCCGGCCCCCGCGCCGCTTCTGCAGCCGGAGCCCAAGGCTGACAAGCGCGCCCTGTTCGAGGCCCTGACCAAGGACTCCGGCGAGGAGTCCAAGGGCGAGGCCATCACGCAGAAGGCGAAGAAGGCCGACAAGAAGGCGGACGAGGCTGCTGACGCAGCTGCGCCCGCCGAGTCGACCGAGGCCTGATCATGCTCGAGGAGGCTCTTGAGCACCTCGTGAAAGGCATCGTCGACAACCCCGAGGACGTGCAGGTCGCCTCGCGCACCCTGCGTCGCGGCCGTGTGCTTGAGGTCCGGGTCCACCCCGACGACCTCGGCAAGGTGATCGGCCGCAACGGTCGCACCGCACGCGCGTTGCGTACCGTCGTCGGAGCCATCGGCGGCCGTGGCATCCGCGTCGACCTCGTCGATGTGGACCAGGTTCGCTGACAGAGTTGAACACCGGCACGGGCCGGGGAGGGCCATGCGCCCGCCCCGGCCCGTCGTCGTATGACAGGAGAGACACAAGGTGCAGTTGGTAGTCGCGCGGATCGGTCGCGCCCACGGCATCAAGGGCGAGGTCACCGTCGAGGTGCGCACGGACGAGCCGGAGCTCCGGCTCGGCCCCGGTGCGGTACTGGCCACCGAGCCGGCGTCGACGGGACCGCTGACGATCGAGACCGGCCGGGTGCACAGCGGCAGGCTGCTGCTGCGTTTCGAGGGCGTACGGGACCGTACGGCCGCCGAGGCGCTGCGCAACACGCTGCTGATCTCCGAGGTCGACCCGGACGAGCTCCCGGAGGACCCCGAGGAGTTCTACGACCATCAGCTGATGGACCTGGACGTGGTTCTCGCCGACGGTACCGAGATCGGCCGGATCACCGAGATCACGCACCTGCCGTCCCAGGACCTCTTCATCGTGGAGCGCCCCGACGGCACCGAGGTGATGATCCCGTTCGTCGAGGAGATCGTCTCCGAGATCGACCTGGAGGAACAGCGCGCGGTGATCACACCGCCGCCGGGCCTGATCGACGAGAGCGAGGCGGTCGTCGCCTCCTCGCGGGACGAGGAGGCGGCCGGGGCCGCCGAGGGCGGGAAAGACGCCTGATGCGCCTCGACGTCGTCACGATCTTCCCCGAGTACCTCGAACCGCTGAACGTCTCGCTCGTCGGCAAGGCCCGCGCCCGCGGCCGGCTCGACGTGCACGTGCACGATCTGCGGGAGTGGACGTACGACCGCCACAACACGGTCGACGACACCCCCTACGGCGGCGGCCCCGGCATGGTCATGAAGACCGAACCGTGGGGCGACGCCCTGGACGAGGCCCTGGCAGGCGGCTACGAGTCCGGTGCGCACTCCCCGGTGCTCGTGGTGCCGACGCCCAGCGGCCGGCCGTTCACCCAGGAACTCGCCGTCGAGCTGTCCGAGCGGCCCTGGCTGATCTTCGCCCCGGCCCGCTACGAGGGCATCGACCGGCGGGTGACCGAGGAGTACGCCACCCGGATGCCGGTCGTCGAGGTGTCCATCGGCGACTACGTGCTGGCCGGCGGGGAAGCCGCGGTACTGGTGATCACGGAGGCGGTGGCCCGGCTGCTGCCCGGCGTGCTCGGCAACGCCGAATCGCACCGGGACGACTCCTTCGCACCCGGCGCGATGGCCGATCTGCTGGAGGGGCCCGTCTACACCAAGCCGCCCGAGTGGCGCGGCCGGGGGATTCCGGACGTGCTGCTCAGCGGCCACCACGGCCGCATCGCGCGCTGGCGCCGGGACGAGGCCTTCCGGCGTACCGCGCTCAACCGGCCCGATCTGATCGAGCGTTGCGAGGCGTCCGGCTTCGACAAGAAGGACCGCGAGATGCTCTCGATCCTCGGCTGGTCGCCCGAGCCCGGGGGCCGATTTTGGCGCAGGCCCGAGACCGTGGAAGAATAGGCCGCTGCTGTACGTCCGACGCGCGCCCCTGCCACAGGGGGAAAGCGGCCGTAGTGCTCCTCATGCAGATGGGGATGGTCCCGACGCTCGCCCGACGCGATCAGCACCCGAATCTCATCACTCTCCCGTCGATGACCTGTGGCATCGGCGAAGAAAGCAGACAACATGACTTCCCTGCTCGATGGCGTCAACGCCGCCTCGCTGCGTACCGACGTCCCGGCGTTCCGCCCCGGTGACACCGTCAACGTTCACGTCCGCGTGATCGAGGGCAACCGCTCCCGTATCCAGCAGTTCAAGGGCATCGTCATCCGCCGCCAGGGCGCGGGCGTCGGCGAGACCTTCACGGTCCGCAAGGTCTCCTTCAGCGTCGGCGTCGAGCGCACCTTCCCGGTGCACAGCCCGATCTTCGAGAAGATCGAGCTCGTCACCCGCGGTGACGTCCGTCGCGCCAAGCTGTACTTCCTCCGTGAGCTGCGCGGCAAGGCCGCGAAGATCAAGGAGAAGCGCGACCGCTGAGCTGGCTCCCAGGTCCGCGGCACGGCCGGATAAGCTCTGGCCCCGATGGACACGGAAGCAAGAACCACGGAGCGCGACCGCTCCTCCGCAGCCCCCACGGGGCCGGAGGAGGGGTCGCGCTTTTCGCGTATCCCGCACCGTTTCGCCGCCTCGATGTCATGGCGGCGCACGGTCGCGCTCGGTGCTGTCTGCTCGGTCTTCGTCCTGCTCTTCAGCATCTTCGTGGTGCAGCCCTTCCTGATCCCCAGCGGCTCGATGGAGGCGACGCTGCGGGTCGGGGACCGGGTGCTGGTCAACAAACTGGCGTACCGCTTCGGCTCCGAGCCCCGGCGGGGGGATGTGGTGGTCTTCGACGGCACCGGCTCCTTCATGCAGGAGGCGCCGCCGGAGAACCCCGTCACCGGGCTGCTGCACGGGGCCGCGGCTTCCCTGGGGCTCGCGGAGCCCGCCGAGACCGACTTCGTGAAACGGGTGGTGGGCGTGGGGGGCGACCGGGTGGTCTGCTGCGACAAGGGGGGCAGGATCCAGGTGAACGGCCGGCCGCTGGACGAGGGCTACCTGTTCGCGGGCGACGCGCCCTCGCGGGCCCCGTTCGACATCGTCGTGCCGGACGGCACGCTCTGGATGATGGGCGATCACCGCAGCCGTTCCCGGGACTCCCGCGACCACCTGGGCGAACCGGGAGGCGGCATGGTGCCCGTCGGCAAGGTGATCGGCAGGGTGGACTGGATCGGCTGGCCGCTGGGACGGGTGGCCTCGCTCCCGGGCACCGCGGCCTTCGACGGCGTACCCGCGCCGGGGGCGAAGCATGGGTAACCGGGGGCGGCGGCAGAACGCCGCCGGTCCCGGGGCGCGGCCGTCGGCGGGCGGCGGCACGGCGCCCCGCCCGTTGCCCACCCGGGCGGAGCGGCGCAGGCTCGCCCGCAAGGTGAAACGGAAGCGGCGCAGATCGGCCGTCCAGGAGGTTCCCCTGCTCATCACCGTCGCGGTGGTGATCGCGCTGGTCCTCAAGACGTTCCTGGTGCAGGCCTTCGTGATTCCGTCGGGCTCGATGGAACAGACCATCCGGATCGGTGACCGGGTCCTCGTGGACAAGCTCACCCCGTGGTTCGGATCCCGCCCGCAGCGTGGCGATGTGGTGGTGTTCAAGAACCCCTCGGACTGGCCGCCGCCGAATCCGGTGACGGCGAAGGAGTCGCCCGTCGTCATCAAGCAGGTGAAGGAGGCGCTGACCTTCATCGGGCTGCTGCCCTCGGACGACGAACAGGACCTGATCAAACGAGTGGTCGCCGTCGGCGGCGACACGGTGAGGTGCTGTGACGCGGACGGCCGCCTCATGGTCAACGGCCAGGCGGTCGACGAGCCCTATCTGTTTCCCGGCAATCCCCCTTCCACGATCAAATTCGAGGTAAAGGTTCCAGCCGGACGAATCTTCGTGATGGGTGACCATCGCTCCAATTCCGCCGATTCACGTTTCCACCTGGACAAGACGGCCGACGGCACGGTTTCCGAAGATGCCGTAGTGGGACGGGCCGTGGTGATCGGCTGGCCCGTCGGGCACTGGACGACGCTTGAGCAACGTTCCGCGTTCTCCTCGGTCCCGGACCCGCGCGCCGGGACGGCGGCTGCCCCGGGACCGTCGAATAGTGTGTCCCAGGATCCCAACGGAATGATCCGGCTCCCGACCCCTGCGGAACTCCCGCTCGTTATGGGAGTGGTTGGCCTGCACCGGCTAGGGCGCAGGCGGTGGCATGGAATAAGGAGCAGATGTGGGGGATTTGGCGGTGGGCGCACGATCCGGACACGACGAACCCGAGGACCGGCCGGACATTCCCGGGAACACCGAGCCGGCCGGGACGACGGAGGGTGACGGCGATGCCCCGGGCGGTGGCAGTGGCAGTACGGCCAGGAAGAAGCCGCGCTCCTTCTGGAAGGAGCTGCCGCTCCTCATCGGTGTCGCGCTGGTTCTGGCGCTGCTGATCAAGACGTTTCTGGTGCAGGCGTTCTCGATTCCGTCGGATTCGATGCAGAACACCCTTCAGCGGGGTGACCGGGTGCTGGTCGACAAGCTCACTCCGTGGTTCGGCTCCGAGCCGGAGCGCGGTGAGGTCGTCGTCTTCCACGATCCGGGCGGCTGGCTGGAGAACACCCCGACGGCCGATCCGAACGCGGTGCAGAAGTTCCTGAGCTTCATCGGGCTGATGCCGTCCGCCGAGGAGAAGGACCTGATCAAACGGGTCATCGCGGTCGGCGGTGACACGGTGGAGTGCAAGAACAACGGTCCGGTCATGGTCAACGGCAAGGCGCTGGACGACAAGTCGTTCATCTTCAAGGGGAACACCGCCTGCAACGACGAGCCGTTCGGCCCGGTCAAGGTCCCCAAGGGCCGTATCTGGGTGATGGGCGACCACCGCCAGAACTCCCTCGACTCCCGCTACCACCAGGAGCTGCCGGGCGGCGGCACCGTCTCCAACGACGAGGTCGTGGGCCGGGCCATCGTGGTGGCGTGGCCGGTCAACCGCTGGGCGACCCTGCCCGTCCCGAAGACCTTCGACCAGCCGGGGATCAACGCCGCGGCCGCGCTGGCTCCCGGCGCGCTGGGCTTCGCCGGCGCACTGCCCCTCGTGCTCTGGCGCAGGCGGAACAGGGCCGCGGCGGCGCGGCAGAAGTAGCCCCGGGAACCCCCGCTCGTTGTCCAGGGGGGTGGGTTTGTGATCGGCGGGCCCGGGTGGGCCGTCGTTGGCGCAGAGTGAGGAATGAATGTGAGCGACGTGGCAGACGGAGCGCGATCCGGACACGGGCAGTCCACGGAGAGGACCGAGCAGCCCGCCGACGCTGCCCTCGATCCCGTGGAAGGGACACCGGGTCCGGCCGCGCCGGAGGCCGCGCGCATCCCGGAACAAGGCGGCAGGCGGGCGAAGAAGCCCCGCCCCCTCTGGAAGGAGCTGCCGCTCCTCATCGGTGTCGCGCTGGTTCTGGCGCTGCTGATCAAGACGTTTCTGGTGCAGGCGTTCTCGATTCCGTCGGATTCGATGCAGAACACCCTTCAGCAGGGTGACCGGGTGCTGGTCGACAAGCTCACTCCGTGGTTCGGCTCCGAGCCGGAGCGCGGTGAGGTCGTCGTCTTCCACGACCCGAGCGGCTGGCTGGACGGCGAGCCGACACCCGAGTCGAACGCGGTGCAGACCTTCCTGAGCTTCATCGGCCTGATGCCCTCCTCGCAGGAGAAGGACCTGATCAAGCGGACGATCGCGGTCGGCGGCGACACCGTGTCCTGCAAGAGGGGCGGCCCGGTCGTCGTCAACGGCAAGCCGCTCGACGAGCCGTACATCTTCCCCGGCGGCACCCCCTGCGACGACATGCCCTTCGGCCCGTTCAAGGTGCCCGACGGCAAGATCTGGGTGATGGGCGACCACCGGCAGGACTCCTCGGACTCGCGGTATCACACCAACGACGTGAACAAGGGCTTCGTGCCGGTGGACGACGTCGTGGGCCGGGCCTTCCTGGTGGCGTGGCCGGTCAACCGCTGGGCGACCCTGCCGGTCCCGGACACCTTCGACCAGCAGGGGATCAACACCGCGGCCGCGCTGGCTCCCGGCGCGCTCGGCCTCGCCGGTGCCCTGCCGCTCGTGATCCGGCGCAGGCGGAAACTGACCGCTGGGCGTACCGCCGGGTAGGGTGCCGACTCGGATCAGCGATTGTCGATCTCCGATGGGGGACGCTGGGATGAGTGGAACAGGACGTACGGATGACGGCCGCGGCCGGCTCGGCAGCAAGCTGTCGGGGCTGGCGGTGGCCGTCGGCTGTGTGCTCTTCCTCGGCGGGTTCGCCTGGGCGGCCGTGGTGTACCGGCCGTACACGGTGCCGACCGAGTCGATGACCCCCACGGTGAACGCGGGCGACCGGGTCCTCGCGCAACGGGTGGACGGCAGCGAGGTGCGCCGGGGCGATGTCGTGGTCTTCACCGATCCGGCGTGGGGCGATATGCCGATGGTGAAGCGGGTCGTCGGCGTCGGCGGCGACAAGGTCGCCTGCTGCGAGAAGAACGGCCGGCTGACGATCAACGGCACACCCGTCGCGGAACCGTATCTGCGCTCCGACGACCCCGCCTCCGCGAACGGCTTCACGGCCCAGGTGCCCAAGGGGCAGCTCTTCCTCCTGGGCGACGACCGCCGGGTCTCGCTGGACTCCCGGGTCCACCTGGAGGACGGCGGACAGGGCTCGGTGCCCCGCAGCGCCGTGACGGCCCGGGTGGACGCCGTGGCCTGGCCGCTGGGCAGCATGGTGGAGCGGCCCAGCGCCTTCGCCGCCCTGCCCGGCGGGGTGTCCTCCGCGGGGCCGGTCAAGCTTCAGCTCGCAGCGGTGATCGCGGGCATGCTGCTCATCCTGGGCGGGTCCGTGTACGGGCCGCTCGCAGCCCGGTCCGGCCGGTCGAAGCGGAACAAGCAGGGCAAGGCGGCCGCCGGTGTCCGCTGAGAAGCGCAAGGTCTCCCGCCTGGTTCTGCTCGATCCGGACGACCGCGTTCTGCTGATGCACGGCTTCGAACCGGAGGACCCCGCGAGCACCTGGTGGTTCACCCCCGGCGGCGGGCTGGAGGGCGACGAGACCCGCGAGCAGGCAGCGCTGCGCGAACTGGCGGAGGAGACCGGGATCAGGGATGCCGAACTGGGCCCGCTCCTCTGGAAGCGGATGTGTTCCTTTCCGTTCGACGGCCGCCGCTGGGAGCAGGACGAGTGGTACTTCCTCGCCCGTACGGCACAGACCCTGACGGACACCAGTGGGCAGACCGGGCTGGAACGGCGCAGCGTCGCGGGCCTGAGGTGGTGGACCTCCGCCGAACTGTCGGCGACGCGTGAGACGGTGTACCCGACCAGACTCGCCGGGCTGCTGCACACGCTGCTCGACGAGGGTCCCCCGCGTACGCCGTTGGTTCTGGCTCCCGAAATCGCCTGAGCGTCCGGGCGCCCGGCCTGGCGCACAATGGGGGCACGCACGGCTGAAGGGGAACATGCCAATGAGCGCCGAGGACCTCGAGAAGTACGAGACCGAGATGGAGCTGAAGCTCTACCGGGAGTACCGCGATGTCGTCGGTCTGTTCAAATATGTGATCGAGACCGAACGGCGCTTCTACCTCACCAATGACTACGAGATGCAGGTGCACTCGGTCCAGGGCGAGGTGTTTTTCGAGGTGTCCATGGCGGATGCCTGGGTCTGGGACATGTACAGGCCGGCCCGGTTCGTCAAGCAGGTCCGGGTCCTGACGTTCAAGGACGTCAACATCGAGGAGCTCAACAAGAGCGATCTCGAACTTCCGGGTGGCTGAGTTCTCCACATCCGCCCGCTTGTCCACCAAGATCCACTAGCTGCGGGCGGACGCGTCAGAGTCGGTGCCGGAGGTGGTGCCGATATGAACGCACGGGGGGCACTCGGGCGGTACGGCGAGGATCTGGCGGCGCGGCTGCTGACCGAAGCCGGCATGGCCGTGCTGGAACGGAACTGGCGCTGTCGCACCGGCGAGATCGACATCGTCGCGCTGGACGGCGACGCGCTCGTCATCTGTGAGGTGAAGACGCGCAGGGCGGGCGGGTTCGAGCACCCGATGGCCGCCGTGACACCGGTCAAGGCGGACCGGCTGCGCCGGCTCGCCGAGCTCTGGCTGGACCGGCACGGCGGCCCGCCGCCCGGGGGCGTGCGGATCGACCTGGTCGGCGTGGTGCTGCCCAGGCGCGGTGCGCCGCGGGCCGAGCACGCGCGGGGGGTGGCCTGATGGCGTTCGCGCGTGCCTGCTCGGTCGCCCTGGTCGGCGTCGAGGGCGTGGTGGTGGAGGTCCAGGCGGACCTGGAGGCCGGGGTGGCGGCGTTCACCCTGGTGGGACTGCCCGACAAGAGCCTGGTGGAGAGCCGCGACCGGGTGCGGGCGGCGGTCGCCAACTCCGGCGCGGAGTGGCCGCAGAAGAAGCTCACGGTGGGCCTGTCCCCGGCGTCGGTGCCCAAGGGCGGCTCGGGCTTCGATCTCGCCGTGGCGTGTGCGGTGCTCGGCGCGGCCGAAAGGATCGACCCCGCGTCGATCGCGGATGTCGTGATGATCGGTGAGCTGGGGCTCGACGGCCGGGTGCGGCCGGTACGCGGGGTACTGCCCGCCGTGCTGGCCGCCGCGGAGGCCGGCTACCGGCAGGTGGTCGTCCCCGAGCAGACGGCGGGCGAGGCGGCGCTGGTACCCGGGGTCTCCGTGCTCGGGGTGCGGAGCCTGCGGCAGCTGATCGCCGTGCTCTGCGACGAACCGGTGCCCGAGGAACAGCGGCCGCACGACCTGGGGCGCCCCGACACCATGCTGGCCGGTCTGATGGTGCCCGGTGCCGGTACGGGCACCGGCATCGCCCGTGGCTCGGCACAGGGCGAGGGAAACCGGCCGGACCTGGCGGACGTCGCGGGCCAGGAGCGGCCGCGCAAGGCCCTGGAGGTCGCGGCGGCGGGCGGTCACCACCTCCTGCTGTCCGGACCGCCGGGCGCGGGCAAGACCATGCTCGCCGAACGGCTGCCCGCGATCCTGCCGGCCCTGACCAGGCAGGAATCCCTTGAGGTCACCGCGGTCCACTCGGTGGCGGGCATCCTGCCGCCGGGCGAACCCCTGGTCTCCCGGGCGCCCTACTGCGCGCCGCACCATTCGGCGACCATGCAGTCACTGGTCGGCGGGGGCAACGGGCTGCCCCGGCCGGGCGCGGTGTCGCTGGCCCACCACGGCATCCTCTTCCTGGACGAGGCGCCGGAGTTCTCGGTACGGGCCCTGGACGCGCTGCGCCAGCCGCTGGAGTCGGGGCACGTGGTGGTGGCGCGCAGCGCGGGGGTGGTACGGCTGCCCGCCCGCTTCCTGATGGTGCTGGCCGCCAACCCCTGCCCGTGCGGGCGGCACACCCTGAGCGGGGCAGGCTGCGAATGCCCGCCCGCCGCGGTCCGGCGCTATCAGGCCCGGCTCTCCGGTCCGCTGCTCGACCGGGTGGATCTGCGGGTGGCCGTCGACCCGGTCAGGCGCGCGGACCTGATGGGGCAGGGCGGTCGCGGCGAGTCCACGGCGACGGTCGCCGCCCGGGTGCGGGAGGCGCGGGCGCGGGCCGCGGAGCGGCTGGCCGGCACCCCCTGGACCACCAACAGCGAGGTGCCCGGCCACGAGCTGAGGACCCGTCTGGCGGCGGCGCCCGGGGCGCTTCTGGCCGCCGAGCGGGACATGGAACGGGGCATGCTCACCGCACGCGGCCTGGACCGGGTCCTGCGGGTGGCGTGGACCCTCGCGGATCTGCGGGGCGCCGGCCGGCCGGACGCCTCGGACATCGCGGTGGCGCTGGAGCTGCGCACCGGCATTCCGCGCGGGGCTCCGATGACGGCGGGGACGGCATGACGGGGCACCAGGCCGGGCCGGGCCGCCGGCCGTCGGGCGCCGCGACCGGCCCGCCGGCCGAGGTGCCACCGCCGGGACCGGGGGACGGGGAGCGGCCGGCGTGGACATCGGGTGGACCGGGGGACGGGGAACGGCCGGGGTGGTCTTCGGGTGGGGCGGGGGACGGGGAGCGGCTGGCGCGGGTCGCTTTGACGCGAGTCCTGGAGCCTGGGGACGAACGGGGCGGCCGCTGGCTGCGGGAGTGCGGCGCCGGGGAACTGCTGCGGCGGATCACGGCCCGGGACGGATCGGCCGAGCGGCTCAGCGGGATGACGGCGCGGCGGCTGGCCGGCTACCGGCTGCGGGCGGAGGCGGCGGACCCCGCCCGGGACCTGGCGGCGGTGGCCGCGGTCGGCGGGCGCTTCGTCTGTCCGGGCGACCGGGAGTGGCCGAGCCAGCTGGACGACCTCGGGGACACCCGGCCGATCGGGCTCTGGGTGCGGGGGAGGCCCGATCTGCGGCTCTGGGCGCTGCGTTCGGTGGCGGTGGTCGGCGCCCGCGCCTGCACCCCGTACGGGGCGCACATGGCGACGACCCTCGGCGCCGGTCTCGCGGAGCGGGGGTGGGTGGTGGTCTCCGGCGCGGCGTTCGGGGTCGACGGGGCCGCTCACCGGGGTGCTCTCGCCGCGGGTGGGGCGACGGCGGCGGTGCTGGCCTGCGGGGTGGACGTCGCGTACCCCCGCGGGCACGCCGAACTGATCGGGCGCGTCGCCGAGCAGGGGCTCGTCATGGGTGAGCTGGCGCCGGCCGAACACCCCACGCGCAGCCGGTTCATCCTTCGGAACAGGGTGATCGCCGCGTTGACGAGGGGAACCGTCGTGGTCGAGGCCGAATACCGCAGCGGTTCCCTGGTCACGGCGCGTTGTGCCCAGCGGCTCGGCCGCTTCACCATGGGCGTCCCCGGGCCCGCCACCAGCAGTCTGTCGGCAGGCGTCCATGAACTCCTGCGGGGTGAGGGGGTGCTGGTGACGGATGCCTCCGAAATCGTCGAACTGGTCGGTGACATGGGGGAACTCGCCCCACCCAGACGCGGTGCGGTGCTGCCCAGAGACCTGCTGGACACCGGCTGCGCCAGGGTTCTCGACGCGCTCCCGGCCCGCACCGCCGCCGGGGTACGCGAGGTGGCCCGTACCGCCGGGACGAGCGCCGACGAGGCACTCGCCAAGCTGTACGAACTGCACTCACTGGGGTTCGTCGAACGTCATGGCGAGGGATGGCGGTTGACGCGGCAGCCGACTTGCAATGACGACGCGCGGCGAGGCGGTACTTGACCTGGAGCATTCGGGTGAAAAGGTGATGCCGATGACCTCGGCGGATCGTTCGGCAACGCCTCCGGGGCCGGCGCGCGACGTGTCGGCCCCGGTCGCCAGTCATGTCCTCCGGGTGCGCGGCCGTCTCCGTGACCGGGTCCGGTCCCGCGTCCGGTGCCGTGTCCGTTCCCCCGGAAGTGCGCGGCTCCGATTCCATATCCTGCGCGCACCGCGACACTTCAGTCACGCTACGCTCACAAGGATTCCGCCCCAGACGCACATTCCCCAGCACTTCACTGCAGAACGGCTCAAGGCACCACATGCCCCAGCACACCTCCGGGTCTGACCGCGCGGCAGTACCACCGGCTGCGCGTGGCACTGTGCGCCCTCCCGCTCCCTCCTCCCTCGACGAGTTGTGGCGCTCGTACAAGACCACGGGCGACGAGAGGTTGCGGGAGCAGCTGATCCTGCACTACTCGCCGCTGGTGAAGTACGTGGCCGGCCGGGTGAGTGTGGGCCTTCCGTCCAACGTCGAGCAGGCGGACTTCGTCTCCTCGGGGGTCTTCGGGCTGATCGACGCGATCGAGAAGTTCGACATCGAGCGGGCGATCAAGTTCGAGACGTACGCGATCACCCGCATCCGCGGCGCGATGATCGACGAACTCCGGGCGCTGGACTGGATCCCCCGCTCCGTGCGCCAGAAGGCCCGTGCGGTGGAACGCGCCTACGCCACGCTGGAGGCGCGGCTGCGGCGGACCCCGTCCGAGGCGGAGGTCGCCGCGGAGATGGAGATCGGGCTGGAGGAACTGCACGCGGTTTTCAGCCAGTTGTCGCTGGCGAACGTGGTCGCGCTGGAGGAGCTGCTCCATGTGGGCGGGGAGGGCGGCGACCGGCTGAGCCTGATGGACACGCTGGAGGACACCGCCGCCGACAATCCGGTGGAAGTGGCCGAGGGCCGTGAGCTCCGGCGGTTGCTCGCCCGCGCCATCAACACCCTCCCGGACCGGGAGAAGACCGTGGTCACGCTCTACTACTACGAGGGCCTCACCCTGGCCGAGATCGGCAACGTCCTCGGGGTGACCGAGAGCCGGGTCAGCCAGATCCACACGAAGTCCGTATTGCAGCTGCGCGCGAAACTGGCCGACGCCGGACGCTGAGACCGCCTCCGGCGGCGCCCGGCGCTGTCCACCCGGGCCGGCCGATCGGGACCGCCCGCCCCCTCACGGGCAGCGGCCGCCGTAGAGTGGAGCCGTGCCCAGGATTCGAGCGGCCTCCGTGGCCGAGCACCGGACCATGCAGCGCGGCGCCCTCCTGGACGCAGCGCGTTCCCTGCTGTCCGAGGGAGGCACGGAGGCGTTGACCTTCCCCGCCCTCGCCGAGCGCACGGGCCTCGCCCGGTCCTCCGTCTACGAGTACTTCCGTTCCCGCGCCGCCGTCGTCGAGGAGCTCTGCGCCGTCGACTTCCCCGTCTGGGCGGCCGAGGTGGAGAACGCCATGGAACAGGCGGATACGCCCGAGGGGAAGATCGAGGCGTACGTACGACGGCAGCTCGATCTCGTGGGGGACCGGCGCCACCGCGCCGTCGTCGCCATCTCCGCGAGCGAGCTGGACGCGGGCGCCCGGGAGAAGATCCGCGCCGCCCACGGCGGGCTGATCGCCATGATCGTCGAGGCGCTCGGCGACCTCGGCCACGAGCAGCCCCGGCTGGCGGCGATGCTGCTCCAGGGCTCCGTGGACGCGGCGGTGCGGCGTATCGAACTCAGTGTGGCGGAGGAGCCCGCCGTGATCGCGGACACCGCCGTCGCCATGATCCTCCGCGGCGTCCGGGGCGCCCCCGGCGAGCAGGTCTCCTGACTCCGGTGCCTCACCACGGCCCCGTACAGGGGCGCGGTCGCGGCACCCCCGCCGTCCGCCGCCACCGGCTCCCCGCCCGGAGGCGGCCCGGGTCCGGGTTCGGGCACACCGGCCACCGGCAGCAGCCGGGACGGCCCTCGCCGCAGCAGCGCGGGCGGCAGCAGCGACAGCGGGTCCAGATACACCGCCGCGCGGCGCAGCCCCCAGTGCAGGCAGCCGGACGCGCAGTGGAACGGCCCCGTGGCCATCACCGCCACCACCTGCCCCGCGGTGACCTCGTCCCCCTTCGCGACCAGCGGGCGCACCGGCTCGTACGTGGTCCGCAGCGGCGGACCGCCCGTCCCCGCCAGCTCGATCGCCAGCACCCCCCGTCCCGCGACGCCGCCCGCGAACGAGACCCGGCCGGAAGCGGCCGCGAGCACCTGCGTACCCGGTCCGGCGCCGAGGTCCACCCCGCGGTGCCCCGGCCCGTAGTCCGAGGCGGGCGGCTCCCATCCCCGTACGACCACGGGCCGCCCGGCCAGCGGCCAGACCCGTCCTCCGACGGGCGGCGGATCAACCGTGGCAGAGGCGGACGGCGGCGCCGTCACGGGCGGGGGCGGCCGGTCCGCGGCGGCCGCCGTCCCGCCCCACCACCCCGCTGCGAGAAGCACCGCGGCGGCCGCCGACGAGACCGCCCGCGCCAGGCGCCCAGGCCCGCCGCCCCGCCTACCGCACGGTGCGTGGCGGCCCCCGGACCGGAGCCGGGATCCGTCCTGGTCAGATGTGTTTCGCATGGCACAACCGTCCCCCGGCGGCCCGGTCCGCGGGGATCATGGACCGGATCTGTGGAGTACCGGCCGGTTGTGGACAGCGCCGTCACCCGGCACTCAGCGGGTCCCGTACACTTCTTGTGGCGATCCGGGTCACCGGGTCGACTTCGCACGCCCCGCCATCTCCCTCTCAACGGAGGTGGCCGCGCTCCTCGGTCCCTCGTGGCACGGCGCGTCGGGGCGTCAGGCGCGACAGCAATCCTGCGGTCGCGATAACCGAGTACCTCAAGGAGTACGGCCATGGCCGTCGTCACGATGCGGGAGCTGCTGGAAAGCGGCGTCCACTTCGGTCACCAGACCCGTCGCTGGAACCCGAAGATGAAGCGCTTCATCTTCACCGAGCGCAACGGCATCTACATCATCGACCTGCTCCAGTCGCTGTCGTACATCGACCGCGCCTACGAGTTCGTCAAGGAGACCGTCGCCCACGGCGGCTCCATCATGTTCGTGGGTACGAAGAAGCAGGCCCAGGAGGCCATCGCCGAGCAGGCGACGCGCGTCGGCATGCCGTACGTCAACCAGCGTTGGCTCGGTGGCATGCTCACCAACTTCTCCACCGTCTACAAGCGCCTTCAGCGTCTGAAGGAGCTTGAGCTCATCGACTTCGAGGACGTGGCCGCCTCCGGCCTCACCAAGAAGGAGCTCCTGGTCCTCTCCCGCGAGAAGGCCAAGCTGGAGAAGACCCTCGGTGGTATCCGCGAGATGCAGAAGGTGCCGAGCGCCGTCTGGATCGTCGACACCAAGAAGGAGCACATCGCCGTCGGTGAGGCGCGCAAGCTCCACATCCCGGTCGTCGCGATCCTGGACACCAACTGCGACCCCGACGAGGTCGACTACAAGATTCCGGGCAACGACGACGCGATCCGCTCCGTCACCCTGCTCACCCGCGTGATCGCCGACGCCGTAGCCGAGGGCCTCATCGCCCGCTCCGGCGCTGCGACCGGCGACTCGAAGCCGGGCGAGAAGGCCGCCGGCGAGCCGCTCGCCGAGTGGGAGCGTGACCTGCTCGAGGGCGACAAGAAGGCCGACGCCGAGGTCCAGACCTCCGCCGAGACCGAGAAGGTCGCGGACGCCGAGGCCGCTGACGCCCCGGCCGCCGCCGAGGCGCCCGCCACCGAGACGCCGGCCGTCGAGGCCCCCGCCGCCGAGGCTCCGGCCGCGGACGGCGAGCAGGCCTGACACCCGTCACGGCTGACGACGGCGGGGGCCGGTGCCGCACAGGCACCGCCCCCGCCGTTCACCCGTAGATCTTTCAGACTTCGAGAGAGAAATTCAGACTCATGGCGAACTACACCGCCGCTGACGTCAAGAAGCTCCGTGAGCTCACCGGCGCCGGCATGATGGACTGCAAGAAGGCGCTCGACGAGGCCGACGGCAGTGTCGAAGGCGCCGTCGAGGCCCTTCGTATCAAGGGCCAGAAGGGCGTCGCCAAGCGCGAGGGCCGTTCTGCCGAGAACGGCGCCGTCGTCTCCCTCATCTCCGAGGACAACACCTCCGGCGTCCTGCTTGAGCTGAAGTGCGAGACGGACTTCGTCGCCAAGGGCGAGAAGTTCCAGGCCGTCGCCAACGCGCTGGCCGCGCACGTCGCCGCCACCTCCCCGGCCGACCTGGCCGTGCTGCTCGCCTCCGAGATCGAGGCCGGCAAGACGGTTCAGGCGTACGTCGACGAGGCCAACGCCAACCTCGGTGAGAAGATCGTCCTGGACCGCTTCGAGCAGTTCAACGGCGCCTACGTCTCCGTGTACATGCACCGCACCATGCCCGACCTGCCGCCGCAGATCGGTGTCCTGGTCGAGCTGGACAAGGCCGACGCAGAGCTGGCGAAGGGCCTTGCCCAGCACATCGCCGCCTTCGCGCCGAAGTACCTCTCCCGCGAGGACGTCCCGGCCGAGGTCGTCGAGACCGAGCGTCGTGTCGCCGAGGAGACCACACGCGCCGAGGGCAAGCCCGAGGCCGCGCTCCCGAAGATCGTCGAGGGTCGCGTCAACGGCTTCTTCAAGGAGGCCACCCTCCTCGGCCAGCCGTACGCGCTGGACAACAAGAAGTCCGTCCAGAAGGTCCTGGACGAGGCCGGTGTCACCCTGAAGCGCTTCTCGCGCATCAAGGTCGGCATCTGAGTCCGTCCGCGAAAAACGGTGGACCCCGATAGGGTCTGGTGCAGTCGACGGCCGCACACCGCCGTACGACCGCAGATCTGACGAGGAGGCCATTGCCGCTGAGGGACATCGGACCCACCGGCAATGGCCTTCTTCGTATGTGCACGAGGAGAATCTCCATGAACAAGGGCGCGGACGCCGCAAAAGGTGACCACAGGCGCGACGACGGCAAGGTGCCCGGACGCTTCATGCTGAAGCTGTCCGGAGAGGCGTTCGCCGGTGGCGGGGGTCTCGGTGTCGACCCCGATGTCGTACACGCCATCGCACGCGAGATCGCGGCGGTCGTCCGGGACGGCGCGGAAATCGCGATCGTCATCGGCGGCGGCAACTTCTTCCGCGGCGCCGAGCTCCAGCAGCGCGGTATGGACCGGGCCCGGTCCGACTACATGGGCATGCTCGGCACGGTCATGAACTGCCTGGCGCTCCAGGACTTCCTGGAGAAGGAGGGCATCGACTCCCGCGTCCAGACCGCCATCACCATGGGCCAGGTCGCGGAGCCGTACATCCCGCTGCGCGCCGTACGGCACCTGGAGAAGGGCCGCGTCGTCATCTTCGGCGCCGGTATGGGCATGCCGTACTTCTCCACCGACACCACCGCGGCCCAGCGCGCCCTGGAGATCGACGCCGAGGCGCTGCTGATGGGCAAGAACGGTGTGGACGGGGTCTACGACTCCGACCCGAAGACCAACCCCGGAGCGGTGAAGTTCGACGCGCTGGAGTACGGCGAGGTGCTCGCCCGCGACCTCAAGGTCGCCGACGCCACCGCCATCACGCTCTGCCGTGACAACCAGCTGCCGATCCTCGTCTTCGAGCTGACGGCGGCGGGCAATATCGCCCGAGCCGTCAAGGGTGAGAAGATCGGCTCGCTCGTGAGCGACCGGAGCACCCGGGCCTGAGAACCGGGGGACCGGACCGGGGAGACCCGGTGGTTCCCGGGGCCCGAGCAGGGGCCCGAAGGATGGACAACGGCCTGCCGGTCGGACACCGTGCAGGTGAGGACGCGACGCAGGACCCGCCGGGCCCGAGCACGCCGGGCCCACTCAAGACACGCAGGAGCACGTGGTGATCGAAGAAACCCTCCTTGAGGCCGAGGAGAAGATGGAGAAGGCCGTCGTGGTCGCGAAAGAGGACTTCGCCGCGATCCGTACCGGCCGTGCGCACCCGGCGATGTTCAACAAGATCGTCGCCGACTACTACGGCGCGCTGACCCCGATCAACCAGCTGGCCTCTTTCTCGGTGCCCGAGCCCCGGATGGCCGTCGTGACGCCCTTCGACAAGACGGCGCTGCGCAACATCGAGCAGGCCATCCGCGACTCCGACCTCGGCGTCAACCCGAGCAACGACGGCAATATCATCCGGGTGAACTTCCCCGACCTCACCGAAGAGCGCCGTCGCGACTACATCAAGGTCGCGAAGACCAAGGCCGAGGACTCCAAGATCTCGATCCGCGCGGTCCGCCGCAAGGCCAAGGAGACCCTGGACAAGCTGGTCAAGGACAAGGAGTCCGGCGAGGACGAGGTCCGCCGCGCCGAGAAGGAGCTCGACGACACCACCGCGAAGTACGTCGCGCAGGTGGACGAGCTGCTGAAGCACAAGGAAGCCGAGCTGCTCGAAGTCTGATGAACGACTCTTCCTGGGGCGTCCCGCGGGACGCCGGCCACGGGGCCGCTCCCGAGATGCGGTCCGCTCCGGCGGGTCCTGCATACGATGTGCATAACGCCCAGCAGACTCGGCCCATGCCCATCGTGCCGGACGTTCCCGACGCAGGTAGAGACGCTGACGACCGTGATGACCGGGACCAGGGGGCCGCACGCCTGAGCGGCGGCCCCCTGTTCCGCGACGAGAAGCCGCAGGAGCCCATGTCCACCGCGCCGCCACCTCCGCAGAAGAAACGTGCGGGCCGTGATCTCGGGTCCGCCATAGGGGTCGGCGTGGGGCTGGGCGCGGTCGTCGTCGCCTCGCTCTTCATCGTCAAGGCCGTCTTCGTCGGCGTGATCGTGGTCGCCGTCGTCGTCGGCCTCTGGGAGCTCACCTCCCGGCTGGAGGAGCGCAAGGGCATCAAGGCGCCGCTCGTACCCCTCGCGGTCGGCGGCGCGGCCATGGTCGTGGCCGGTTACGCGCGAGGTGCCGAGGGCGCCTGGGCCGCGATGGCCCTGACCGCTCTGGCGGTGCTCGTCTGGCGGATGACCGAACCGCCGGAGGGCTACCTCAAGGACGTCACGGCCGGCGTCTTCGCCGCGTTCTACGTACCGTTCCTGGCCACCTTCGTCGCCTTGCTCCTGACGGCGGACGACGGGCCGATGCGGGTGCTGACCTTCCTGCTGCTGACCGTGGTCAGCGACACCGGCGCGTACGCCGTCGGCTGGCGGTTCGGCAAGCACAAGCTCGCACCCCGGATCAGCCCCGGAAAGACCCGCGAGGGCCTCTTCGGAGCCGTGAGCTTCGCGATGGTGGCCGGTGCGCTGTGCATGCAGTTCCTGATCGACGACGGCTCCTGGTGGCAGGGGCTGCTGCTCGGGCTCGCGGTCGCCGCCAGCGCCACCCTCGGTGACCTGGGCGAGTCCATGATCAAGCGGGACCTCGGGATCAAGGACATGGGCACGCTGCTCCCCGGGCACGGCGGCATCATGGACCGGCTGGACTCCCTGCTGCCGACCGCGCCGGTGGTCTGGCTGCTGATGGTCCTCTTCGTCGGCTCCGGCTGAGCGTCCGTACGCGTCACCACGGGTGAGGGCCCACCGTCCACGGACGGTGGGCCCTCACCCGTGTCGGTGACGTCAGCCGCGTTCCCGCAGGGCCGAGCGCATGTGCTGATAGAGCTCCATCGCCCGCTTGCGCATCCACACGATCCAGCAGCAGAAGGCGATCACGCCCACGGCGAAGACCACCGGAAAGGCCGGCGAGCCGGTGGTGAACCCGAGGACCAGCATGCCCACCGCGATCAGACCCATGAATCCCAGCCAGTAGGGCTGCCACCGGCTGCCCCGCTCCATCTTCCCGAGCTGGTCCTCGACCAGCCGGCGCATGACCGCCCGCTCCTCGGGGTCCTTGGGCACCTCGCGGTGCCGGATCCTGCGGTTGAGGTCGACGACCGTGCCGGGCCGCGCGCCGGTTGCAAGGCTGGTCCTGCGGCGCTGGTACGCCAGGATGCCGACGATCACGGCGGTGTAGACCAGACTCTGGACCGCCCATAAGGCCGGATGACCGTCTCTGCGGAACACGGCTCCGAGCCCCAGTCCCAGTACGAAGAGCACCAGGGCCTGCGCGGCCAGGCTGTGGCTGAACCAGTGCTTCACGGTGTGCACGGCTGATACCTCCTGCTGGGTCGGCGGGCTTGCTCCTGTCACTGCGGGTACCCCGTCCGGCCCGGTTCAGGGGTGCTCCGGCGGTCCCGGCGCGTGTCTGCGACGCTGGAGAGCGGAAGACGCTGGCGGAACGCAAGCAGAGCGGGGAAGGGGCGTCATGGCCGGCGCGCATTCGATCGAGCCCGGAGCCGTGGAGGAGTCCGCGCCGCAGCGTGTCTGGTACACCTCTTACGGCTCGAACGCGCATCTCGACCGGCTCGCCTCCTACATCGAGGGCGGCCGGCCGCCCGGCGCGGGCCGTGCGCATCCGGGATGCAGGGACCGCCGCATGCCCGGCCGGTCCGTTCCCGTGGAACTGACGGGCGCCCTGTACTTCGCCACGGAGTCGCCCGTCTGGGGCGGCGGACGAGCCTTCTACGACCCGGAACAGGAGGGGCGGGTCCTCGCCCGCGCCCACCTTGTCTCGGCGTCACAGTTCGCGGACATCGCCGCTCAGGAGATGTACAGGAGCCCCGGTGAAGATCTTGATCTCGGTCCGGTGCTCAGGTCAGGTGTCGCGCGGCTGGGAGACGGGCGGTACGAGACGCTGGTGTGTGCCGGACAGCTGGACGGACTGCCCGTCCTCACGTTCACGGCCCCCTGGCGGGCCGGCGAAGTGAACCCGGTGCCTCCTTCCCGGGCATACGCGCGCCTCCTCGCCGCCGGCCTGCTCGACGCGGGTGCCTGGGACGTGGACACCGTGGCGGCCTACGTCGCCTCGTCGCGCGGAGCCGCCGGCCACTGGTCGGAACAGGCGATCCGGGCCCTGGTCACCGAGTGACCCGTACCTCAAGCAGGCCGGACCGCGATGACCGATCGCACCCCGGCGTGTCTGCGACACTGGAAGAACCATGCCTAAGCCCGGAGAACTCACTTTCGTCGCGCCCCGCGGAGCCAAGAAGCCGCCGCGGCACCTCGCCGACCTCACGCCCGCCGAGCGCAAGGAAGCCGTCGCCGCGACCGGCGAGAAGCCCTTCCGCGCGCAGCAGCTCTCGCAGCACTACTTCGCGCGGTATGCGCACGACCCCTCGGAGTGGACCAACATTCCGGCCGGGTCGCGGGACAAGCTCGCGGAGGCGTTGTTCCCCGAGCTGATGTCCGTGGTCCGCCACATCAGCTGCGACGACGACACCACCCGCAAGACCCTGTGGAAGCTGCATGACGGGACGCTGGTCGAGTCCGTCCTGATGCGCTACCCCGAGCGCGTCACGATGTGCATCTCCTCGCAGGCGGGCTGCGGGATGAACTGCCCGTTCTGCGCCACCGGGCAGGCCGGTCTCGACCGCAACCTCTCCACGGCGGAGATCGTCCACCAGATCGTGGACGGCATGCGGGCGCTGCGTGACGGCGAGGTCCCCGGAGGCCCCGCGCGGCTCTCCAACATCGTCTTCATGGGCATGGGCGAGCCGCTCGCCAACTACAACCGGGTGGTCGGCTCCATCCGCCGGCTGACCGACCCCGAGCCCGACGGGCTGGGGCTGTCGCAGCGCGGGATCACCGTCTCGACCGTCGGTCTGGTGCCCGCGATGCTGCGTTTCGCGGACGAGGGCTTCAAGTGCCGTCTCGCCGTCTCGCTGCACGCCCCGGACGACGAGCTGCGCGACACCCTCGTCCCCGTGAACACCCGGTGGAAGGTGCGCGAGGTGCTGGACGCGGCCTGGGAGTACGCGGAGAAGTCCGGTCGCCGCATCTCCATCGAGTACGCGCTGATCCGTGACATCAACGACCAGGCCTGGCGGGGCGACCGGCTCGGCCGGCTCCTCAAGGGCAAGCGGGTACACGTCAACCTGATCCCGCTGAACCCGACACCGGGCTCGAAGTGGACCGCCTCGCGGCCGGAGGACGAGAAGGCGTTCGTCGAGGCCATCGCCGCCCACGGGGTGCCGGTGACCGTGCGGGACACCCGGGGCCAGGAGATCGACGGGGCCTGCGGGCAGCTCGCGGCGTCCGAGCGCTAGGGTCTGCCGTCAAACTTACGTCGTCGCCCGAAGGGCGGCCGCGCGGCGTCAGACGGCAGTGTGACGACAGCCCCTGGGGCGCCCCGGCCATGATCCGCCGGACAGACCCTGGGGTGCGTCGCCCGGACTCCGGGGCAGGCTCTGCGGCCGGAACCAGCCGTGTAGCCTGGGCGTGAAATCAACTTCATATTCCGACAGGGGAGCGCCACAGCGCTGAGAGTGCGGCACCGAGGACAGGTTGGCCGCAGACCCTCTGAACCTCGCCCGGGTCATTCCGGGTAGGAAGTTCGGACCTTACTCAAGCTGTTGCGCCCTGCCCGCTTCCGGTTCGCCACCGGCGCGGGCGGGGCCGCGTCTCTTCCTGGTCACCCCCAGGAGGAATCACATGAGCACCACCAAGAAGGTCGCGGTGACGGCCGTCGCCGCCGCGATCGGCGCGACCGCGCTCGCCGGCTGCGGCAGCTCGGACGACGCGTCGTCCGGCTCGTCCGGCACCAAGGGCACCGGCTCCAAGACCGTCACGCTCGTCAGCCACGACTCCTTCAACGCCTCCAAGGGTGTGCTGAAGGAGTTCACCCGGGAGACCGGCTACACCGTCAAGGTCCTGAAGAGCGGTGACGCGGGCGCCGCCCTCAACCAGGAGATCCTGACCAAGGGCTCACCGCGCGGTGACGTGTTCTTCGGCGTCGACAACACCCTGCTCTCGCGCGCCCTCGACAACGGCCTCTTCACGCCGTACGCCGCCAAGGGCCTCGGCCGGGTCGCGTCCGACGTCCAGCTGGACGCGGGAAAGCACCGGGTCACGCCGGTCGACACCGGCGACATCTGCGTCAACTACGACAAGAAGTACTTCGCCGACAAGAAGCTCGCTCCGCCGAAGACCTTCGACGACCTGGCGAAGCCCGCGTACAAGAACCTCCTCGTCACCGAGAACGCCGCGACCTCCTCGCCCGGCCTCGGCTTCCTCCTCGGCAGCATCGCCACCTACGGCGAGGACGGCTACCAGGACTACTGGAAGAAGCTGAAGAGCAACGGCGTCAAGGTCGTCGACGGCTGGGAGCAGGCGTACAACGAGGAGTTCTCCGGCTCCGCGGGCGGCAAGAAGGCCAAGGCCGACCGGCCGCTCGTGGTCAGTTACGCCTCCAGCCCGCCCGTCGAGGTGCTGTACGCGGACCCGCGGCCCAAGACCGCTCCGACCGGGGTCGCCACCGGGACGTGCTTCCGGCAGATCGAGTTCGCCGGCCTGCTCGACGGCGCGAAGAACGAGGCGGGCGGCAAGGCCCTGCTGGACTTCATGATCGGGAAGAAGTTCCAGGAGGACATGCCGCTCAACATGTTCGTCAGCCCGGTCACCAAGGGCGCGAAGGTGCCGGAACTCTTCACCAGGTTCGGGGCCACCCCGGACAAGCCCGCGACCGTCGCCCCGGACGCGATCGCCAAGAACCGTGAGCAGTGGGTCCAGTCATGGTCCTCGCTGGTAGTGAAGTAGCGAAGCCTCCCGTACGCGGACCGGGCGCGGGCGGGAAGGCCGCACGTTCCCGGTCGCGGCGCGGGAGCGCGGTCCGGCTCGGCCTGATGGCCGTGCCCGTCGCCTTCTTCGCGGTGTTCTTCGCCTACCCCGTCGTCGCGATCGTGGGACGCGGGCTCAAGGACGGCGGGGCGTGGCAGTTCGGACGGATCGGCGAGGTGCTGAGCCGGTCCGACATCCAGGACGTCCTCTGGTTCACGCTCTGGCAGGCGCTCGCCTCGACCGCGCTGACCCTGCTGATCGCGCTGCCGGGTGCCTATGTGTTCGCCCGGTTCGACTTTCCGGGCAAGCAGGTGCTGAGGGCCGTCGTCACGGTGCCGTTCGTCCTGCCGACCGTCGTCGTGGGCACCGCCTTCCTCGCCCTGCTGGGGCGCGGCGGCTTCCTCGACGATCTGTGGGGGGTCCGGCTCGACACCACGGTGTGGGCGATCCTGCTGGCCCATGTCTTCTTCAACTACGCGGTCGTCGTGCGCACCGTCGGCGGGCTGTGGTCACAGCTCGACCCGCGGCAGGAGGAGGCCGCCCGGGTGCTCGGCGCCGGACGGTTCGCCGCCTGGCGACGGGTGACGCTCCCGGCGCTCGCCCCCGCCGTGGCGGCGGCCGCGCTGATGGTCTTCCTCTTCACCTTCACCTCCTTCGGCGTCGTCCAGATCCTCGGCGGCCCCGGATTCTCCACGCTGGAGGTGGAGATCTACCGCCAGACCGCGCAGCTGCTCGCCCTGCCGACGGCCGCCGTGCTGACGCTCGTGCAGTTCGCGGCGGTCGGCGCGATCCTCGCCGTGCACGCCTGGACCGTGCGGCGCCGGGAGAGCGCGCTGAAGCTCGTCGACCCGGCGCAGACCGCGCGCAGACCACGAGGGGCGGGTCAGTGGGCGCTGCTCGCGGGCGTCCTGCTGACCGTGCTGGTACTGATCCTGCTGCCGCTCGCCATCCTGGTGGAGCGCTCACTCGACCTGCCCGGCGGCCACGGCCTCGGCTACTACCGGGCGTTGGCCTCGGCGGACGCGAACAGCGGCACGTTCCTGGTCGCGCCGCTCGAAGCGATCGGGAACTCGCTGCGGTACGCCCTGGTCGCGACCGCCATCGCGCTGGTCGTCGGCGGCCTGGCCGCGGCGGCCCTGACCAGGCGGGCCGGGCGGCTGGTCAGGGGCTTCGACGCGCTGCTGATGCTGCCCCTCGGGGTCTCCGCCGTCACCGTCGGCTTCGGCTTCCTGATCACCCTGGACAAGCCTCCGCTCGATCTGCGGACCTCCTGGATCCTGGTGCCGCTCGCCCAGGCGCTGGTCGGGGTGCCGTTCGTCGTACGGACCATGCTGCCGGTCCTGCGCGCGGTGGACGGGCGGCTGCGCGAGGCGGCCGCGGTGCTCGGTGCCTCGCCGCTGCGGGCCTGGCGCGAGGTGGATCTGCCGCTGGTGCGCCGGGCGCTGCTGGTGGCGGCGGGCTTCGCCTTCGCCGTGTCGCTCGGGGAGTTCGGCGCCACGGTGTTCATCGCGCGGCCCGACAACCCGACGCTCCCGGTCGCGGTGGCGCGGCTGCTGGGGCGGTCCGGGGATCTCAACTACGGCCAGGCGATGGCCCTCAGCACCATTCTGATGCTCGTGTGCGCGGTGTCGCTGCTGCTGCTCGAACGCATCCGCACCGACCGATCCGGCGAGTTCTAGGGATGCTGACACAATGCTGACTCTCGAATCGGCCACCGTGCGCTTCGGCGACCGGGTGGCGCTGGACGCGGTGGACCTGGAGGTCGCGGACCACGAGATCGTCTGTGTGCTCGGGCCGAGCGGCAGCGGGAAGTCGACGCTGCTGCGGGTGGTGGCCGGTCTCCAGCACCCGGACGGCGGCCGGGTCCTGCTCGACGGCGCGGACCAGACCGGGGTGCCGGTGCACCGGCGCGGACTCGGCCTGATGTTCCAGGACCACCAGCTCTTCCCGCACCGGGACGTCGGCGCCAACGTCGCCTTCGGGCTGCGGATGCGCGGCGTGGGCCGGGGCGAGCAGGAACGCAAGGTCGCCGAACTCCTCGACCTGGTGGGGCTGCCCGGCGCCGGGCGGCGGGCCATTGCCGCGCTCTCCGGCGGCGAGCAGCAGCGCGTCGCCCTGGCCCGCGCGCTCGCGCCCCGGCCCAGGCTGCTGATGCTGGACGAGCCGCTCGGCCAGCTCGACCGCAGCCTGCGCGAACGCCTCGTCGTCGAACTGCGCACGCTCTTCGCCCGCTTGGGCACGACCGTGCTCGCCGTCACCCACGACCAGGGCGAGGCCTTCGCGCTGGCCGACCGCGTCGTCGTGATGCGCGACGGACGCATCGCCCAGGTGGGCACTCCGCTGGAAGTCTGGCAGCACCCCGCGTCGGCCTTCGTCGCCCGCTTCCTGGGCTTCGACAACGTGGTGGAGGCGACGGTCACCGGCGAGGCGGCCGACACGGAGTGGGGCAAGGTGCCGGTGCCCGCCGGATCACCGCAGGGGGCCTGCGATCTGCTGGTGCGGCCGGCCGGCGTCCTGATCGGCGCCCCGGAGGACGGCCTGCGCTGCACCGTGGCCGCCCGCACCTTCCGCGGCAACCACGTCGCCGTCACGCTGCGCCCCGAGCACGGACCGGCCCTGGACGCCGAGTGTTCGCTGCGCGGCACACCGGAGGAGGGCGCGGTCGTCGGCGTCACCTTCGACGCGGCGGAGAGCGTCGTACTGCCCGCCGTGCTGTGACCGGCCGCGGCTCACCGGCCCGTCCCCGGCCGGGACCGGCCCGCGCCGTGTCCGGCCACGACCAGCCCCAGTTCGTACGCGAGAATCACCGCCTGCGCCCGGTCCCGCAGCTCCATCTTCGCGAACAGCCGGTTGATATGGGTCTTGACCGTGTGGGCGGTGATGGTGAGCCGGTCCGCGATGTCGGCGTTCGACAGACCCCGGGCGATCAGGACGAGCACCTCCACCTCCCGTGTGGTCAGACCCTCGACGGAGCGCGCGGGCGGAGCGGCGACCCGCTGGCGGGTGAACTCCGCGATCAGCCGGCCGGTGATGTCCGGGGAGAGCAGTGCCTGGCCTTCGGCCACCACCCTTACCGCGTGCAGCAGTTCGGGAAACGTCGCGTCCTTCAGCAGGAACCCGCTGGCCCCCGCCGTCAGCGCGTCGTACACGTACTCGTCGAGTCCGAACGTCGTCAGCATCAGCGCCCTGGTCGCACCGCCTGAGCCGGCGATGATCTCGCGCGCCGCCTCGATGCCGTTCAGCCCCGGCATCCGGATGTCGAGGAGCGCCAGATCGGGGCGGTGCTCGGCGGCCATCCGGACGGCCGCGGCCCCGTCCTCCGCCTCGCCCACCACCTCGATGTCCGGCTGGGTGGCGAGCAGTCCGGCGAACGCGGTCCGTACGACGGCCTGGTCGTCGGCCACCAGCACCCGGATCACCACGGCAGCTCCGCCTCGACGAGAAAACCGCCGCCCGGACCCCGGCCCGCGGTGAGCCTGCCGCCGAGCAGCGCGGCCCGCTCGTTCATCCCGACCAGCCCGTGGCCGGTGCCCTCGCCCAGCGGGCCGCGGGGCCCCGGACCGTCGTCACCGACCCGGACGGCCAGCAGACCGCTTTCGTAGACGAGCTCCACCACCGCCCGCGCCCCCGGAGCATGGCGGCGCACATTCGTCAGCGCCTCCTGCACGATGCGGAAGGCCGACAGCTCCCAGGACGGGGGCAGCTCCGGCTGCTCACCGCTGATCCGCAGCTCGGCCCTGCCCCCCACCGTCCGGTGCTGCTCCACCAGGTCCTCCAGCCCGGCCAGTGTCGGCTGCGGTGCCGTCGCCGTACCCGGCTCCCGGTCGGTGCGCAGCACCCCGAGCATCCGCCGCAGCTCGCTCATCGAGGCACGCGCCGTCCCCGCGATCTGCTGGAAGGCGTCCCTGGCCTGCGGGGACAGTCCGGGCGTGGTGTAGGTTGCGCCCTCCGCCTGCACAGCGATCATGGAGACGGAATGGGCGATCATGTCGTGCAACTCCCTGGCTATGGCTGCCCGTTCCGCCTCCGCAGCCTGCCGCCGCTCCATCACCAGCAGTCTGGACTGGGCTGCCGCTCGCTCCTTGCGGCTCTCCTCGCGTGCGCGCACCGCGTCGCCCATGCTCACGGCTCCCAGGATCAACACCGTCAGCGCCAGCGTCTCGGCGTACAGCCCGAGGCTGAACCGGTCGGTCCCCTGGATCATGGGCAGCCCAGGCGATCCGGCGCGGGCCCAGCGGTCGATGTGCACGAGGTTGACCGTGAGCGAGGCCAGCGCGCCGCCGACGACGAGCAGGGCCGGGTGCTGGACGCGATGCCGGCCCAGCGTGTAGCTGCCGATCAGGGTGCCGGCCACGGTCGCGTACGCCATGTTGCCGTCGGTCCCGAAGCTCAGCAGGGCCGCGCCGACGGTCAGGAAGCCGACCGCGGGCCGCGTGCCCCGCCACATCAGGGAGGCCGTACAGACCAGCACGCCGAACGTGGTGATCACCGAACCCGGAACGGCGATCAGCTCCCCCGTCGCGAACAGCGTCAGCGCGCCCCCGGTCAGCCATGGGTACGCGGGCGCCGCCGCCCACCGGCGCGCCCACAGGCGCAGCCGCTGGACCCGGGCGCGGGGTGTGATCGTGCTGTTCATACCCAGGATTGTTCGGCACCGGGGGCCGTCGGCGCATCGGAGCAGGGGTGGAATTCCCCGTCGCGTCTCATGCCACGGGTTGAGAGCGAAGACCGGATTCCGGTGTGACGTGCCGTGGGAGCCGCGTTCCTAGCCTCGGTTCATGGACGTGACAGCAGGTCCCGCGGCGGCCGCGGGGACCGTACCCCTCTCTCGACGCGGAGCCCGCGCGGCCCTGTTTGGCTCCGGTCCGCGACGTGCCGCGGCCGGGTGGGCGGGCTGCGCCGCGGTGGCCCTGCTCCTCGCGCTCCACTCCGGACTCGCCCCGCACCGCATCTGGGGTGCGTCGGCCGCCGTCGGATACGCGAGCGCGGTGTGGCCGGCCGCCCGCGGGAGGCACCGTACGGCGGCCGCGCTCGCGGCCGCCGGCGCGGTGGGGCTGCCGCTGCTGGTCCTCGTACTCATGGGCCGGGCCCAGCTGGAGGTCGAAGTCGTCGCGCGCTCGGCGCGGTTGCTGCTGACGACCGGATCTCCTTACGCCCCCGATCCGGTGGCGGTGGCGGACTTCGACCCCTACCTCCCCGCGATGGCGGTCTTCGGGATTCCGCACGCCCTCTTCGGTGCGGGCCCGCTGACCGATCCCCGGCTGTGGACCGGAGCCGCCTTTCTCGCCGCACTCGCACTCTGCGCCAGGCGGCCACCGCTGCTCGCGCTGGCCGCCTGCCCCCTCGTCGCCCTGCCGCTGGCGGTGGGTGGCGTCGACCTTCCGGTGGCCGGACTCATGTGCCTGGGCCTCTCCCTGGCCGGACGGGACAGGCCGGTCGCCGCCGGACTGGTGACGGGGCTGGCCGCAGCGCTCAAGTGGACGGCCTGGCCCGCCCTCCCGGTGGCCGTCGTGCTCCTGATGTCGATGCGGCGGAGCGGCACCGCCGGGCGCGGGGCGCCGCTGCGGTGCGCCCTCGTGGCGGTACTCACCACCGCTGTACTGGTGCTCCCGGCGGCCCTGCGCGATCCGGCGTCCTTCGGCACGCACGTCGTCGGATACCCGCTCGGCCTGACCGGTGCCGTGTCACCGGCCGCCACCCCCTTCCCCGGACATCTGCTCGCCGCCGGGCTGCCCGGAGGCCGGGCCGTCGCCCTCGTGCTGCTCCTCTGCTGCGCTCTGGCAGTGGCCGGTTCGCTGATCGTCCGGCCACCGGGGACGGCGTCCGCCGCCGCGCTGCGGCTGGCCCTCGGACTGGGCCTCGCCACCGCCCTCATGCCCGCCACCCGGTTCGGCTACCTCGTCTATCCGTTGGTGCTCGCCGTCTGGGCCGTGTCGCAGCACGGCCGGGCGCGGCACAGCACAGCGGCCCGACCCCACCTCGAAGGAACGCCCCGATGGCCCGCACTCTCGTCGTCACCAACGACTTCCCGCCCCGCCAGGGCGGCATCGAGACGTTCGTCCATGCGATGACCAGCCGCTTTCCCGCCGATTCCGTGGTCGTCTACACCTCGTCCGAGCCCGGGGCCGTCGCGTACGACGCCGAGCTGTCCTACCCGGTGATCCGCGACCGGGCCCGGATGCTGCTGCCCACCCCGCGCGTCGCGGGCCGGGCGGCGGCTCTGGCCCGGCGGTACGGCTGCGACCGGGTCTGGTTCGGTGCGGCCGCGCCGCTGGCCCTGATGGGCGACCGGCTGCGCCGGGAGGCCGGGGTGCGGCGGATCGTGGCCACCACCCACGGCCACGAGGTGTGGTGGGCGCGCGTCCCGGGTGCCCGGTCCCTCCTGCGGCGGATCGGGGCGGTCACGGACACCGTCACCCATCTCGGAGAGGCGACCCGGCTGCCGATCGCGGCCGCCGTCGGCCCGGTGGCCGCGCGCCGGATGGTGCGCCTGGTGCCCGGGGTGGACGCCGACGCCTTCCGCGCGAGCCCGGGGGAGAGCGCGGTCCGTCGGCGGTACGGGCTGAACGACCGGCCGGTGGTCCTCTGCGTCGCGCGGCTCGTTCCCCGCAAGGGCCAGGACACGCTGGTTCGCGCGCTGCCGGAGGTCAGACGGGCGGTCCCGGGAGCGACCCTGCTGCTGGTCGGCGACGGCCCCGCCGCAGGCTCCCTGCGCCGTGCGGCGGCCGCGGCCGGGCTCGCCGACGCGGTCGTCCTGGCAGGCGGGCATCCGCATGCGGCGATGCCGGAGTTCTTCACGGCGGCCGACGTCTTCGCGATGCCGTGCCGCACCCGGCGCCGGGGCCTGGAGGTGGAGGGCCTCGGCATCGTGTTCCTGGAGGCCGCCGCGGCGGGACTCCCGGTACTGGCCGGGGACTCGGGCGGTGCGGCCGACACGGTCCGCGACGGGGTGACCGGGCATCTGGTCGACGGGCGGGACGTGCCGGCCGTCGCAGCCCGGCTCATCGGCCTCCTCCAGGACCGCGACACCGCCGCCGCGATGGGGGAGAGGGGGCGCGAGCGGGTGCGGGCGGAGTGGGGCTGGGACGGGACGTACGAACGGCTGGCGGGGCTGCTGGCGGTTGAGCCGGGGCACGGCGGCGGTGAGCGGTGAGCGGCGCCCCGGCCCGGCGGCGGTTCCTGCCGGGCCCGCCGGCCCGGCGGTGAACGGGCCCTGGCCCGGCGGTGAGCGGCCCGTCGGCCCGACGGTGAACGGGCCCCGGCCCGGCGGTGAGCGGCCCGTCGGTCCGGCGGTGAACGGGCCCCGGCCCGGCGGTGAACGGGCCCCGGCCCGGCGGTGAGCGGGCCCCGGCCCGGCGGTGAGCGGCCCGCCGGCCCGGCGGTGAGCGGCCCGCCGGCCCGGCGGCGAACGGGCCCCGGCCCGGCGGTGAGCGGGCCCCGGCCCGGCGGCCGTCGGTGGGCCGCGTGCGGGCCCGGTTACTTCGCCGACAGCCGGGCGAGCTCCGCGGGTGCCTCCTCCACCGTGTCGACGAGCGCGATACGGGACTCCATCTGCCGGTCCGCGGCGAGTGCCCGCAGGAGCGGCCACGCGGGCAGTTCCCTGGTCCAGTGGTCCCGGCCGACCAGCACCATCGGGACCGGCTCCCCGCGTGAGCCGTAGTAGTTCGGGGTGGCGCTGTCGAAGATCTCCTGGACGGTGCCGGCCGCGCCCGGAAGGAAGATCACGCCCGCGGTCGAGCGGGCCAGCAGCCCGTCCTCACGCAGAGCGTTGGCGAAGTACTTGGCTATGTGGTCGGCGAACGGGTTCGGCGGCTCGTGTCCGTAGAACCAGGTGGGGACCGACACCGAGTCACCGCCGTCCGGCCACCGTTCCCGCACGGCGAAGGCGGCCAGCGCCCAGTCGGAGACCGAAGAGCTGAACGAGGGTACGGCGGCGAGGAGTTCGCAGGCCTGGTCCAGCATCGCGTCGGGGTGCGGCGCCGCGTAGGCGCCGAGGTTCGCCGCCTCCATCGCACCCGGCCCGCCGCCGGTGGCGACCGTGTGTCCGCCGCGGGCCAGGGTCCGGCCGAGACGGGCCGCGGCCGCGTACGCATCACTGCCGCGGGCCGTCGCGTGACCCCCCATCACGCCGACCACCCGCGCTCCGACAAGAAGTTCGTCCAGCGCGTCGGAGACCGCGTCGTCGTGGAGCGCGCGCAGCATCGACGCGAACGCGTCACCGTTGGACCGGGTCCGCTGGAACCAGCGGTAGGCGAGGGCGTCGGGCGTGGTCTCGTAGCCGTTCTTGGCCAGCCCGTCGTAGAGCGCGTCGGGGGAGTAGAGGAGGCCTCGGTACGGGTCGAAGGGAAGGCCGGGCACCGGCGGGAAGACGAACGCGCCGTCGGCCCGTGCCTTCGTCGCCGCGTCGGGCTCCATCGGGCAGCCGAGGAAGACGGCGCCCGATGTGTCGGAGGCCAGCAGGGCGGCGGTCCGGCCGGTCAGATCGACGGACTGGACGCGGTGCCCGGCCAGTGAGCCGGCGGCGACCGCCTCGTCGAAGGCGGCGAGCGACTCGATCTCGGCGCCGGGGGCGGGAAAGCTCTCGTCGGGATTTTCCACGGCCTCATGCTACGAACCGGTGTCCTGCCGGTCCGCGCCGGCCCGGCGCCCGGCCCCGGCCCGGTGGCGGCCGGGCGCTCAGGCGGTCAGCGGCAGCGCGGCCAGCTCCGCGATCGCCCAGGTCAGCGGCGCGAAGACGAGCAGCAGTGTGGCCGCGCGCAGCGCTGTCGCGGCCCGCAGCGCCGAGGCCGGGGCGCCGAGCCGCAGCAGGGCCCGTGCCGTTTCCGCGCGGGCCTGCTTCGCCTCCAGCGCCGAGGTCAGCAGCGTCGCCGTCGTGCAGCCGATGACGAGTACGGCGCCGAGTGCGGTGAGCGGTCCGAAGGGACGGGGGCCCGTCCCGTACAGCGCGAAAGCGGCGATGACGGCCGAGAGCACCGCGCAGACGACGCCCAGCGGCCGGCCGATCCGGCGCGCCTCGTCCATCAGCACCCGGCCCGCCAGCAGCCGTACGGCTCCGGGGCGCACCGCCTGGAGCAGCCGTCCGGCGAGATGGGTCAGCCCGGGGCCCGCCGTGGCGAGGCCGATCGCCGTCAGCGTCCACCCCACCAGGACCCAGGCCGGGGTGGAGTCCAGCTTTCCGGGGAGCGGGAACGGGCTGCCCGACGAACCCCGGCTCGCGTACGCCTCGACCGCGAGGCCGGCGGCCGTCAGGGCGACGCCCCACGGCAGCCCGGCAGGCGGCGCGGCCGGGGCCGGCACCTGCTCCTCGGGCAGCAGGTCCCGCGCACCGTCCTGCACGTCCGCCGCCCGCACCGGACTGGTGCGCAGCGCCAGCGCGCTCGCGGTCGCCGCGGCCGCGGGCACCAGGGTCAGCAGGAGCACGACGGCGGCCAGCGGCAGCGACGCGTCGGCGCCCAGCAGCCCGGCCGCCGCGCCGTCGAACGGCAGCCCGGACAGATCGCCGCGCAGGTGGAGGAAGAAGAGCAGCGCCACCATGGAGCCGAGGGTGCAGGAGACGGCGGTGGAGACCGCGGCGAGCACACTGAGCCGGACCGGGCCCATGCCGACGGCGGAGAGTCCGGCGCGCGGGCGGGTGCTCGGGTCGGTCCGGGCCACCGCGACGGCGAACTGCACGGTGGCGGCCAGCGGCACGAAGCACCACAGCAGCCGCAGCACCGAACCGGCGGAGTGCGCCGGGTGCCCGGAGGCGTAGCCCAGGGTGCACAGCAGGAGGAAGCCGACCCCGGCGGAGGCGGCCGCGACCAGCAGCCGCCGCACCAGGACCAGAGGATGGGAGCCGCGGGCTAGACGGAGAGCGAGCACGCCGCGCGGCCTTCCGTGTCGGTCCCGGTGCCAAGCTTGACCGTGGCGACCCGGCGGCCGTCCAGCAGTGGCACCGCGCGGTCCGCGAGTGCGGCGATCTCCGCGTCGTGCGTGGCGAGGACCACCGTGATGCCGTGCGAGCGGGCCGCGCTGGTCAGGGTGCGCAGGACATGGGCGCGGTCGGTGCGGTGCAGGGTCGCGGTGGGTTCGTCGGCGAAGATCACCGCGGGGCCGGCGGCCAGCGCGCGGGCCACCGAGATCCGCTGGCGCTGGCTCTGCTGGAGGGTGTGCGGCCGCTTCCTGGCGCACATGCCGATGTCGAGGCGCTCCAGCCACTCCATGGCGGCCTTCTTGGCCTCCCGGTGCGAGGCGCCGCGCAGCAGCAGCGGAAGGGCGGTGTTCTCCCAGGTGGTCAGCTCGGGGACGAGCTGCGGCTCGGGTGCGATCCAGCCGAACTTGTCCCGGCGCAGCCGTTCGCGCAGCCGGGGTCCCATGGTGTGGACGGGGACGCTGTTGAACCACACCTCCCCCTCGGTGGGCACCAGTTGGCCGGACAGGCAGTGCAGCAGGGTCGTCTTGCCGCTGCCGCGCGGGCCGGTCACGGCGAGGATCTCGCCGTCGCGGATCCCCAGGGACACCCCGCCGAGGGCGGGCGAGCCGTTGTGGGAGTGGTGCAGGGAGCGCGCCCAGATCACGTCGTTGTCCGGCGGGGCCACCATGGCGTACACCTCGGTTCAGATCAGATATCCCGTTCCCCCGTACGGGGGAACGAAGAGAGGGCCGATCGGTCACTCGGCACGGTAAGGATTCGGACCGCGGTGTGCGCACAGCACGCGGCCCGGATGCGCCGCTTCCCACTCGATTGGGCGCATCCGGGCCGCTTTGGACCGTATGAAATGACCGCTGGAGGACCGTCCGTGGAGGGTCAAGCGGTGGTCAAGCCGGGCTCGCTCGATCAGCCGGTCGAGCGATCGGTCAGAGCTTCGTCCAGGCCTCCGTCAGGACGGACCGCAGGATGGACTCGATCTCGTCGAACGTGGACTGGTCGGAGATCAGCGGCGGCGCGAGCTGGACGACCGGGTCGCCCCGGTCGTCGGCCCGGCAGTACAGGCCGCTCTCGTACAGCGCCTTGGAGAGGAAGCCGTACAGGACGCGCTCGGTCTCCTCGTCGGTGAACGTCTCCTTGGTGGCCTTGTCCTTGACCAGCTCGATGCCGTAGAAGAAGCCGTTGCCGCGGACGTCACCGACGATCGGCAGGTCGTGCAGCTTCTGCAGCGTGGTGAAGAAGGCGTTCTCGTTGTCGAGGACGTGCTGGTTGAGGCCTTCCTTCTCGAAGATGTCGAGGTTGGCGAGGCCGACCGCCGCGGAGACCGGGTGGCCGCCGAAGGTGTAGCCGTGCAGGAAGGTGTTGTCGCCCTCGTAGAACGGCTCGGCGAGCCGGTCCGAGATGATGCAGGCACCGATCGGGGAGTAGCCAGAGGTCATGCCCTTGGCGCAGGTGATCATGTCCGGTACGTAGCCGAACTTGTCGCAGGCGAACATCGTGCCGAGCCGGCCGAAGGCGCAGATGACCTCGTCGGAGACGAGCAGTACGTCGTACTGGTCGCAGATCTCGCGGACGCGCTGGAAGTAGCCGGGCGGGGGCGGGAAGCAGCCTCCGGCGTTCTGCACCGGCTCCAGGAAGACCGCGGCGACGGTCTCGGGGCCCTCGAAGAGGATCTCCTGCTCGATCTGGTCGGCGGCCCAGCGGCCGAAGGCCTCGGGGTCGTCACCGAAGAGCGGGGCGCGGTAGATGTTGGTGTTCGGCACCTTGTGCGCACCGGGCACCAGCGGCTCGAAGGGGGCCTTGAGGGCCGGCAGGCCGGTGATCGACAGGGCGCCCTGCGGGGTGCCGTGGTAGGCGACCGCGCGCGAGATGACCTTGTACTTGGTCGGCTTGCCCTTGAGCTTGAAGTACTGCTTCGCCAGCTTCCACGCGGTCTCGACGGCCTCGCCGCCGCCGGTGGTGAAGAAGACCTTGTTGAGGTCGCCCGGGGCGTAGTCCGCGAGGCGCTCGGCCAGTTCGACGGCCTTCGGGTGGGCGTAGGACCACACCGGGAAGAAGGCCAGCTCCTGCGCCTGCTTGTACGCGGCCTCCGCGAGCTCGCGGCGGCCGTGGCCGGCGTTGACCACGAACAGGCCGGACAGCCCGTCGAGGTAGCGCTTGCCCTGGTCGTCGAAGATGTAGGTGCCCTCGCCACGCACGATGGTGGGAACGGGCGCGTTCTCGTAGTCCGACATGCGGGTGAAGTGCATCCACAGGTGGTCGTACGCGGTCCGGCTGAGGTCCTTGCTCACGGCTATCGGGTTCCCCACATATAGGTCTGCTTCTTGAGCTTGAGGTAGACGAAGCTCTCGGTGGAGCGCACTCCGGGAATGGCCCGGATGCGTTTGCTGATCGTCTCCAGCAGGTGGTCGTCGTCCTCGCAGACGATCTCCACCATCAGGTCGAAGGAGCCCGCGGTCATCACCACGTACTCGCACTCGGCCATGGCCGACAGGGCCTCCGCGACGGGATCGAGGTCGCCCTCGACGTTGATCCCGACCATCGCCTGCCGTCTGAATCCCACAGTGAGCGGATCGGTGACGGCGACGATCTGCATCACGCCCTGGTCGAGCAGCTTCTGGACGCGCTGCCGCACGGCCGCCTCGGAGAGGCCGACGGCCTTGCCGATCGCGGCGTACGGACGCCGCCCGTCCTCCTGGAGCTGTTCGATGATCGCGAGGGAGACGGCATCGACCGTGGAGGACGATCCGTTCCCGGTCCTGGTGTCTGCGCTGCGACTGGCCACGGAGCCACTGTGCACCGGGACTCGTCTGTCTCGCAACCCTCGATCGATGAAATTCGTTGTTGAGCGACCTGAATCTCACTGAATCCGAAGTTCACGACGGTTGGGTATGTCGAAAGCGTTACCCGAGCGACTACGCTGGGCGTCTCACCCATTGGACTTCAGAGCAGGAGGGCCGGCTGTGACCACCGAGGTGCGCCGTCTGCGCAACTACATCAACGGAGAGTTCCGCGACGCCGCCGACGGGCGGACCATCGACGTGGTCAACCCGGTGACGGAAGAGGTCTACGCGACGTCCCCGCTCTCCGGCGCCGCCGACGTGGACGCCGCCATGGAGGCAGCCGCCGCGGCCTTCCCCGCCTGGCGCGACGCCACCCCCGCCGAGCGCCAGCGCGCCCTGCTGAAGATCGCGGACGCCTTCGAGGAGCGGGCGGAGGACCTCATCGCGGCCGAGTCCGAGAACACCGGAAAGCCGGTCGGGCTCACCCGCACCGAGGAACTCCCGCCGATGGTCGACCAGATCCGCTTCTTCGCGGGTGCCGCCCGGCTGCTGGAGGGCCGCTCGGCCGGCGAGTACATGGAGGGGCTGACCTCCATCGTCCGCCGCGAGCCGGTCGGGGTCTGCGCCCAGGTCGCGCCGTGGAACTACCCGATGATGATGGCCGTCTGGAAGTTCGCCCCGGCGCTCGCCGCGGGCAACACCGTGGTGATCAAGCCCTCCGACACCACCCCCGCCTCCACCGTGCTGATCGCGGAGATCATCGGGCAGATCCTGCCCAAGGGCGTCTTCAACGTCATCTGCGGCGACCGGGACACCGGCCGCGCGATGGTGGAGCACCGGACCCCCGCGATGGCCTCCATCACCGGTTCGGTCCGGGCCGGCATGCAGGTCGCCGAATCCGCCGCGAAGGACGTCAAGCGGGTCCACCTGGAGCTCGGCGGCAAGGCGCCGGTCGTCGTGTTCGAGGACACCGACATCGCCAAGGCCGTCGAGGACATCTCGGTCGCCGGCTACTTCAACGCCGGCCAGGACTGCACGGCCGCCACCCGGGTGCTGGTCCACGAGTCCATCCACGACGAGTTCGTCACCGCGCTGGCCAAGGCCGCCGCCGACACGAAGACCGGACAGCCGGACGACGAGGACGTGCTCTACGGCCCGCTCAACAACGCCAACCAGCTCGCCCAGGTCAGCGGCTTCATCGAGCGCCTTCCCGCCCACGCCAGGGTCGAGGCGGGCGGCCACCGCGTCGGCGAGAAGGGCTACTTCTACGCCCCGACCGTCGTCTCCGGCCTCAAGCAGGACGACGAGATCATCCAGCACGAGGTCTTCGGCCCGGTCATCACCGTCCAGTCGTTCAGGGACGAGGCGCAGGCGCTGGAGTGGGCGAACGGCGTCGAGTACGCCCTGGCCTCCTCGGTGTGGACCAAGGACCACGCCCGCGCCATGCGGATGTCCAAGAACCTCGACTTCGGCTGCGTGTGGATCAACACCCACATCCCGCTCGTCGCCGAGATGCCGCACGGCGGGTTCAAGAAGTCCGGCTACGGCAAGGACCTCTCGGCCTACGGCTTCGAGGACTACACCCGGATCAAGCACGTCATGACCTCGCTCGACGGCTGAGACCCGTCGGCGGACCCCCGCTCCATGGCTACGGATACGGCCCCCGGGCGCACTGTGCGAGTGCCCGGGGGCCGTATCCGTGTCTCCGGGGGCGGTGTCCCCGCTCGCCGGGTCCGTCCGCCCTCGACAGGGTGTGCGCGGCGGACGGCCACCGCTGGACGGTTGGTCCATTGCCCGCCGTACCCCCCGACCGGCATCCTGCGCAGGTGCGAGCGATCCCGAAGAACCCCATGTCCCGCCGGTCCCTGCTCCGCGCCCTCGGGGCGGGGGCGGCCGGTGTCACGCTGGCCGGCTGCGGAGTGCCCGCCGCCTATGTGCGGCCCGCCGACCGGGCCGGGCGCGACTCCTCCGCCAGTGACCACACCCTGCACTTCGCCAACTGGCCGCTCTACATCGACACCGACGACGAGAACCAGTCGAAGCGGCCCACCCTGGACGCCTTCAGCAAGCGCACCGGGATCTCGGTCACGTACACCGAGGAGATCAACGACAACGACGAGTTCTTCGGGAAGATCAGCCCCGCGCTGATGAACCACCAGCAGACCGGGCGCGACCTCATCGTCATCAGCGACTGGATGGCCGCCCGGTTCGTCCGGCTCGGCTGGGTCCAGGAGATGGACCGGGCCAAGCAGCCCAACGTGGCGAAGTACCTCGATCCCCAGCTGCGCTCGCCCGCCTTCGACAAGGGCCGCACCCACAGCGTCCCCTGGCAGTCCGGGATCACCGGCATCGCGTACAACCGCAAGCGGCTGGGCCGCGAGATCAAGCACCTGAGCGACCTGTGGGCGCCCGATCTGCGCGGCAAGGTGACGCTGCTGTCCGGGCTCGACGAGTCCTTCGCGCTGCTGATGCAGGGCAACGGTGTCGACATCACCCGCTGGAAGCGCGACGACTTCTACGACATCTGCGAGCAGGTGGAGAAGCTGGTGCGGACGAAGCACATCCGCCGCTTCACCGGCAACGACTACATCAAGGACCTCTCCACCGGGGACGTGCTCGCCTGCCAGGCCTACTCCGGCGACGTCATCCAGCTCCAGGCGGACAACCCGGAGATCGAGTTCGTCGTGCCGGAGGAGGGGGCCGAGCTCTGGGCGGAATCACTCATGATCCCCAACCTCGCCCACCACAAGCGCAACGCGGAGAAGCTCGTCGACTACTACTACGAGCCCGAGGTCGCCGCCGAACTGGCGACCTGGGTCAACTACGTCTGCCCGGTCCCGGCCGCCCGCGAGGTACTCGCCTCCGCCAAGGACGAGGAGACCGCCGCACTCGCCGAGGACCCGCTGATCTTCCCCGACGACGCCATGCGCAAGCGGCTCGCGATCGCCCGCGACATCACCTCCGAGGAGCGCACCGGGTTCGCCAAGAAGTGGAACTCCATAGTCGGGTTGTGAGAGAGCCACCCCGATCGCCTGCGGCCAGGGCTTTCGGCGGGCACTGAAGGCCAGGAACCGGCATCACGCGGAATGCGCGTGGTGCCGGTTCTTCGTGGTACGGCCCGGCTCTCCTCGGCCTGCACCTGAGCGACAGCTGGTTGTTTCAACGCGCTGTCGAAAATTTGCGAAATCTGAGCGACATCTTGTGTTCACGTGGCCGTGATGCTTGAGTGACAGGCGCTTCCCCCGCCCCCCACCTCCCCCACCGGGAAGCACCAGTCACAGCAGAATTGGAGTGTCATGCGCACGTCATCCCCCACACGCGGTTCGTATGTCCTCGCCGTCGCGGTCGCCCTCGTGGGCACGGTCATCGGCGTCACCGGCCAGGCCTCCGCCCAGCGGGCCCCGGAGCCGAGAGCGGCGGCCGCGGCCGGCGCCACCCTTCCGTTCAGCTCCACGGAGGCGGAGTCCGCCGCCACCACCGGCCAGAAGATCGGCCCCGACTACACCCAGGGCACCCTCGCCTCCGAGGCGTCCGGCCGGCAGGCCGTGCGGCTGAGCAGCGGGCAGAGCGTGGAGTTCACCCTCGACCGGGCCGCCAACGCGGTGAACGTGGCGTACAACGTGCCCGACGGGCAGAGCGGTTCACTCGCCGTCTACGTCAACGGCACCAAGCTCGACGCGTCGCTGGCCGTCACCTCCAAGTACAGCTACGTCGACACCCCCTGGATCGTCGGCGCCAGGACCCACCACTTCTTCGACAACGCCCGCCTCCTGCTCGGCCGCGACCTGGCGGCCGGCGACAAGGTGAAGCTGGAGGCCGCGTCCACCGAGGTCACCGTCGACGTGGCCGACTTCGAGCAGGTGGACGAGCCCGCCACCGCACCCTCCGGCGCGGTCTCCGTCGTCGACAAGGGCGCCGACGCCACCGGACAGCAGGACTCCACCCAGGCCTTCCGCGACGCGATCACCGAGGCCAGGGCCGGCGGCGGCACGGTGTGGATCCCGGCCGGCGACTTCAGGGTGGACTCCGAGCTGAGCGGCGTCGAGAACGTCACGATCCAGGGCGCGGGCAGCTGGCACTCGGTCGTGCACGCCTCCCGGTTCATCAACCAGAGCAACTCCGCGGGCAAGGTCACCATCAAGGACTTCGCGGTCGTCGGAGAGGTCACCGAGCGGGTCGACAGCAACCCGGACAACTTCGTCAACGGCTCCCTCGGCCCGGACTCCCGGGTCAGCGGCATGTGGCTGCAGCACCTCAAGGTCGGGCTCTGGCTGACCGGCAACAACGACAACCTGGTCGTCGAGAACAACCGCGTCCTCGACACCACCGCGGACGGACTGAACCTCAACGGCACCGCGAAGGGTGTGCGGGTGCGCGACAACTTCCTGCGCAACCAGGGCGACGACTCGCTCGCCATGTGGTCGCTGAACGCCGCCGACACCGACTCCACCTTCGCGAACAACACCATCTCCCAGCCCAACCTGGCGAACGGCATCGCCATCTACGGCGGCAGCGACATCACCGTCAAGGACAACCTGATCAGCGACACCAACGCCCTCGGCAGCGGGATCGCGATCTCGAACCAGAAGTTCGCCGACCCGTTCTTCCCCCTCGGCGGCACCATCACCGTCTCCGGGAACACCCTCGTGCGCACCGGGGCCCTCAACCCCAACTGGGGCCACCCGATGGGTGCGCTGCGCGTGGACGCGTACGACAGCGCCATCGAGGCGAACGTGAACATCACGGACACCACCATCAAGGACAGCCCCTACAGCGCCTACGAGTTCGTCTCCGGCGGCGGCACCGGCCAGGACGTCAAGAACGTGACCGTCGACGGGTCGGACGTCGACGGCGTCGGCACGGTCGTCGTGCAGGCCGAGACGCCCGGCGCCGTGACGATGTCGGACGTCACCGCCACCGGGACCGGCGTGGCGGGCGTCTACAACTGCCCCTACCCCGAGGGCTCCGGCACCTTCACGCTCACCGACGGCGGCGGCAACACCGGCTGGGACACCACCTGGGACGACTGCTCCGCCTGGCCCGAGCCGGACAGCGGCAACTAGCAGCCCCCACGCACGCACCATCCCCCCACACCGAGAGGAACGCACGCTGTGACAAGGAGAGACTGGAGCCGGCCGGGCATCGCCGTCGCACTCGGCGCCGCGCTGACCGCCGCATGGCTCGTACCGGCCGCACACGCGGCGCCGGTGGCCCCCGAGCCGTCCGCCGCGGCCGCCCGTGGTGCGGCATCCCCGTTCGCCGAGTACGAGGCGGAGGACGGCAGCTACAACGGCACCCTGCTGGAGACGGACGCCACCCGCACCTTCGGACACACCAACTTCGCCACCGAGTCCTCGGGCCGCAAGTCGGTACGCCTCGACTCCACCGGCCAGTACGTGGAGTTCACCTCGGCCGGCAGCACCAATTCCATCGTCGTCCGCAACTCCATTCCCGACGCGCCGGGCGGCGGCGGCCAGGACAAGACGCTGAGCCTCTACGCCGACGGCACGTTCGTACAGAAGCTGGACCTGTCGTCCAAGCACAGCTGGCTGTACGGCAGCACCGACGACCCGGAAGGCCTGACGAACAACCCCGGCGGCGACGCGCGGCGGCTGTTCGACGAGTCGCACGCGCTGCTCGACAAGACCTATCCCGAGGGAACCACCTTCCGGCTCCAGCGGGACGCCGGCGACGACGCCGCGTACTACGTCGTCGACCTGGTCGACCTGGAGCAGGTCGCGCCGCCCGCCGCCAAGCCCGCCGAGTGCACCTCGATCACCGAGTACGGTGCGGTGCCCGACGACGGGAAGGACGACACCGACGCGATCCAGGCGGCCGTCACCGCCGACCAGAACGGCGAGATCGACTGCGTGTGGATTCCGCCGGGGCAGTGGCGGCAGGAGCAGAAGATCCTCACCGACGACCCGCTGAACCGGGGCCAGTACAACCAGGTGGGCATCAGCGACGTGACGATCCGCGGTGCCGGGATGTGGCACTCGCAGCTGTACACGCTGACGGCGCCGCAGGACGCGGGGGGCATCAACCACCCGCACGAGGGGAACTTCGGCTTCGACATCGACGACAACACCAAGATCTCGGACATCGCGATCTTCGGTTCCGGCACCATCCGGGGCGGTGACGGCAACGCCGAGGGCGGCGTCGGTCTCAACGGCCGCTTCGGCAAGGACACCAAGATCAGCAACGTGTGGATCGAGCACGCCAACGTTGCCACCTGGGTCGGCCGCGACTACAGCAACATCCCGGAGCTGTGGGGCCCCGGCGACGGACTCGAATTCACCGGGATGCGCATCCGCAACACCTACGCGGACGGCATCAACTTCACCAACGGCACCCGCAACTCCTCCGTCACCGACTCGTCCTTCCGCAACACCGGGGACGACTCGCTGGCGGTGTGGGCCAGCAAGTACGTCAAGGACCCCGCGGTCGACGTCGGCCACGACAACGTCTTCAGCAACAACACGATCCAGCTGCCCTGGCGGGCCAACGGCATCGCGGTCTACGGCGGTTACGGCAACACGATCGAGAACAACATCGTCTCCGACACCATGAACTACCCCGGCATCATGCTGGCCACCGACCACGACCCGGTGCCCTTCTCCGGGGAGACCCTGATCGCGAACAACGGGCTCTACCGGACCGGTGGCGCGTTCTGGAACGAGGACCAGGAGTTCGGCGCGATCACCCTGTTCGCCCAGGGCTCCGGCATCCCCGGTGTCACCATCCGTGACACCGACATCGAGGACTCGACGTACGACGGCATCCAGTTCAAGACCGGCGGCGGCGAGGTCCCGGACGTCAAGATCAGCAACGTGAACATCTCCGGTTCCGCCAACGGCTCCGGCATCCTCGCCATGGGCGGCGCGCGGGGCAGCGCCACGCTCACCGATGTGACGATCAGCGGATCGCGTGACGGGGACGTGACGGTCGAACCCGGATCGCAGTTCGTGATCAACGGGGCCCCGGCGGGGTCCTCCGGCGCGGCGCGGTCCTCCACCGGGGAACGGGGGAGTGGCCAGGGCCGGTAGCGGTTCGCGGCGCGGGCTCCCGCCCCGCCGCTGCCACCGGGCCGCCCGGATCCGCGTACCGGATCCGGGCGGCCCGGTGGCGTCGCGTGCGCCCCGCTCACTCCGGGTCCGGCGTGCGTCGGCTCCAGCCTGGCGGGCCCGGTCCTCCACCGCCGCGGACACGCCTTCCGGGTCACGGCGAGCCGGCCGCGGCGAACACGAACAGGGAGGAGAGCGGCTCCCGCAGGCCGGTGCTGTCGAGCCCGGTCGAGACCGGCACCGCGGCCGCCGTGACCAGTGCGCCGGCGATCCGTTCCGGCGGCGAGGAGAGCTCGGCGACGGTGTGGAACGGCATCAGCCCGGTGTACGGGAGCGGCCGGCCCGGTCCGTCGGCGGCGAACTTGTACAGGGCCGCCGGCCGCGAGCACGGCGATGAGCACCGTGAGGGCCGCCCGGCGGCGGGCGGCCAGCGGCAGTACCAGCAGGGTCGTCAGCCCGTACGACGTCCACGTCGCCCTCGGCAGCTCCGGTGCGCACGGCACGACGAACGGCATGGTGACGGCGGCCTGCACCAGCGGGGCGACGCCTCGGGGCCGGCCGTGACGTCCCGTGCGCGCGCCGGGCGCCCTCAGCGCTTTCTGGCCACGGCGCCGAACTGGGCGACCTCGGCCGGCCGGGTGCCGGGCGCGGGGCGCCAGTGCGCGCAGGAGACGATGCCCGGCTCGACGAGGTCGAGACCGGTCAGGAACGCGGCGAACTCGAAGCGGCTGCGGGCCGTGATCGGGGGCGTGGCGTTCTCGTTCCAGAACCGCATCGCCGCCTCGTTGCCCTCGCCGCCCAGCTCCAGCGTGGGATGGGTGAGGACCAGGTAGCTGCCGGGCGGCACCGCGTCCATCAGCCGCCGGACGATGCGCAGCGCCTCGTCCGTGTCGAGGACGAAGTTGAGGATGCCGAGGAGCATGACCGCGACCGGCCGCTCCAGGTCGAGCGTCCGCCCGGCCGCGCGCAGGATCTGCTCCGGCTCGCGGGCGTCCGCGTCGAGGTACTCGCTCGCGCCCTCCGGTGAACTGGTGAGCAGCGAGCGGGCGTGCGCCAGGACGGTCGGGTCGTTGTCGACGTACACGACGCGGGCGTCCGGCGCGGTGTGCTGGGCGACCTCGTGGGTGTTGTCCGCGGTCGGCAGCCCCGTTCCGATGTCCAGGAACTGGCCGATGCCCGCGTCACCGGCCAGGTACCGCACCGCGCGCCCCAGGAACGCCCGGTCGGCCCGCGCCACCTCCTTGATGCTGGGGTACATGCCGGTGACCTGGTCGCCGACGGCCTGGTCCACCGGGAAGTGGTCCTTGCCGCCGAGCCAGTAGTTCCAGACCCGGGCGTTGTGGGCGACATCCGAACGGACCTGTGCGGGAAGGGAGTTGTGGTGGGGGACGGGCACGTGTGCTCCTCTGGCGCCGGGCCTGGCATCGGGACGATGAGGTGGCGTCCATGATGCCGGACCGATCAAGAAGAGGCATGGTCCGGGGAGTTGGCGATCAGCTTGCGCAGTACATCGACCCGGTTGGTGGTGATGGAGTCCACGCCCTGCCGCAGCAGCCTGCGCATGGTGCGGCCGGTGTCCGCCGTCCAGGCCGAGACCAGCAGCCCGTCCCGGTGGTTGCGGTCCGTCAGCTCCCGGCTCACCAGGCCGAACCGGTAGTTCAGCCAGCGCGGCCGTACCGCCTCCAGCAGCGCCGCCCGGGGCGGCGCGAGGGTCGTCCAGGTCATCGCGATCTCGGCCGACGGATCGGCGGCCCGTACCCGCAGCATCGACTCGGGGCCCGCGCAGTAGTAGGCCCGCTCGCCGGCCCCGCACTCCCGTACCGTCCCGACGATCTTCCGTACCGAGGCCTCGTCGGAGCCGGGCAGATCGACCATGACGCGGTGCGCCCCGACGGCGAGGAGCGCCTCGCGCAGGGTCGGCACGCCGCCCGCCGTCAGCTCGGCCAGCTCCTGCCGGGTGAGCCGGTCCAGCCGCACGTCATGACCCCACAGCCGCTCAAGCGTGGCGTCGTGCAGCAGGACCGGCACACCGTCCCGGGTGACCCGGACGTCGATCTCGACCGCGTCCGCCCCCCGTTCGAGGGCGGAGCGGATCGAGCGGAGGGTGTTCTCGCGGACGCGGTACGGATCGCCGCGGTGCGCGACGGCGGTGACTGGGGTGGCCATGGGGCCATTGTCACCGCCCGGGGTCAGCGGCCGGTGCCCGCCAGCCAGTCCGTCGTGTACGTGTCGATCTCCTCGGCCAGCCCGCGCTTGCCGGCCGGGTCGAGGAAGGACGCCTCGACGGCGTTCTTCGCGAGCGAGGCGAGCCCCCGCTCGTCGAGATCGAGCAGGCGGGCCGCCACCCCGTACTCGCTGTTGAGGTCGGTGCCGAACATGGGCGGGTCGTCGCTGTTGATCGTGACCAGCACACCCGCCTTCACCATCTCCTTGACCGGGTGCTCCTCGATGTCGGCTACCGCGCGGGTCGCGATGTTCGACGTGGGGCAGACCTCCAGCGCGATCCGGTGCTCGGCCAGGTGCTCCAGCAGCTTCGGGTCGCGGACGGAGCTGGTGCCGTGGCCGATGCGCTCGGCGCGCAGCGCGGTCAGCGCGTCCCAGACCGTCTGCGGTCCGGTCGTCTCGCCGGCGTGCGGCACGGAGTGCAGGCCCGCCGCGATGGCGCGGTCGAAGTACGGCTTGAACTGCGGGCGGTCCACCCCGATCTCGGGCCCGCCGAGGCCGAACGAGACCAGCCCCTCCGGCCGCAGGTCGACGGCGAGCCGGGCGGTCTCCTCCGCGGACGCGAGCCCGGCCTCGCCGGGGATGTCGAAGCACCAGCGCAGCACCACGCCCAGCTCGGCCTCAGCCGCCTTGCGGGCGTCCTCTATGGCCTCCATGAAGCCCTGTTCCGGAATGCCGCGCCGGGTCGAGGAGTACGGGGTGACGGTCAGTTCCGCGTAGCGGATGTTCTGCCGTGCCATGTCGCGGGCGACCTCGAAGGTCAGCAGCCGGACGTCCTCCGGGGTGCGGATCAGGTCCACGACCGAGAGGTAGACGTCGATGAAGTGCGCGAAGTCGGTGAAGGAGAAGTAGTCGGCCAGCGCCTCCGGGGCGGTGGGGACCTTGGAATCGGGGTGCTTCGCGGCCAGTTCCGCGACGATGCGGGGCGAGGCGGAACCGACGTGGTGGACATGCAGCTCGGCCTTGGGCAGCCCCGCGATGAAGGGGTGCAGATCGGACAACGGATCCTCCGGGGGCAGGGGGTGGCGCGGGGCCCGGACATACCTGGGTACCGGGCGGCGGACGGAAGTCATCGTAGGACGGGGGCGGGCCGTAGCATGACGGGCATCACGATGGGGGAGGCCCATGTCAGACAACACAGAGCAGCCCGAGGACGGGGCCGTGGCACGCGATCCGTGGGCTCCGCCGGACAACAGGGTGCCGCTGGATAAGAAGAGCCCCCCGGACGACAGCCCGCCGGCCGTGCACGACCAGCAGACCGTCACCGCGATGCCGGGCGCCGACGGGCCGCAGGACGCCGCGCCCACGGCCGGTTTCGGCCCGTCGGGCGGATTCGGCCCTCCGGCCGACACGGGGCAGCCGTCCGGCCCGTACGGTGCGGGGGACGTACCGCCACCGCCCGTCGGCCCGAACGGTCCCGGTCAGCACAGCCCGCCGGCCGCCGGCCAGTACGGCTACCCGGTGGGACCGGCCCAGCCGTCCGCGGGCCAGTACGGCTACCCGGCCGCCCCCCAGTACGGCGGCGGCTACCCGGGCTACCCCGGCTACGGCCAGAACGCCTGGGGGCCGCAGCCCGCGAACGGGCTCGGTATCGCCTCCATGGTGCTCGGCATCATCGCGGTGGCGGGCTTCTGCCTGTACGGGCTGGGGATCATCCTCGGCATCCTCGCGCTGATCTTCGGTCTGATAGGCAGGGGCCGAGCCCGCCGGGGCGAGGCCGACAACGGCGGAGTCGCCCTCGCCGGTATCATCCTCGGTTCGATCGGCATCGTCGTCAGTGCCGTGTTCCTCGGGCTGGTCATCTGGGCCATCGCCAGCGACGACTTCGACGAGGACAGCGGCTCCGGCTACGAGCCGTACTCCGCGTCCCTGGTCATCGACGCCCCGGTCGCCGGAGTGATTCGCTAGGAGGCGGGCCCCGGGCGGACTACCGCCCGCCCGGGGCTCCGCTTCGCCCCGCTGGCCGGTTCATATCCGGCCGGCGTCCTTCCGCCGCAGCTCCGTCCGCGCGTCCATCAGCGCGAAGCCGAGCAGATTCAGCCCCCGCCAGGCCGCCGGGTCCTCCGCACGCGGATCGTCCGCCGCCAGCCCGATGCCCCATATCCGGTCCATCGGACTCGCCTCGACCAGCACCCGCTCGCCCGTGCCCAGCAGGAACCTCCCCAGCGCCGGATCCTGGCCGAACTTGTGCAGGCTGCCCGTCACCACCAGCCCGTACCGCTCGCGCTCCCAGACCGTGTCGTCGAAACCACGGACCAGCCGGCCCGTCTTCTTCGCCTCTGCCGGGCTCTTCGCCGCCACCGCACGGGTCTCCGCCTCCGCGTCACCGAACAGCCGCGCCTTGCCGGCCATCATCCAGTGCTCGGCCGAGGCGTACTCCACCCCGTCGACCGTGAACGGCGACGGCCACCACTGACTGAGGCAGCCCGCCCCGATCTCCCCGTCGGCCCGCGGCCGGTGCCCCCAGAACCTCAGGTACTTCACGCGCTCGCCCCGCCCGGTCCGCGCCACGAGGTCGTCCATGTGTTCCATGACACGTGAGTCTGGCATCCGCCACTGACACTACGTACGGGGAATTCCGCACTGACACGACACATGGTCGACAGATTCCGTTGCGTAACCAAAAGGCAACAACGGAATCACTTGTTGGGCTCGGTCCCCTCTGTCAGGATCGGCACTCAAATCGAGCAGGAGCTACGCCGCCCCGCACTCCGGGAACAGCGGCGGAGGAGAGCGTGATGGGCAACAGCTTCCAGGTACAGGACCGCTTCGCGGACGGCGCGCAGTACATCGGCGGAAGACTGCGACCCGGCACTTCGGGACGCAGCCACGACGTGGTGAACCCGGCCACGGGCAAGACCGTCCACACCTACGAACTGGCCGGCACCGCTGACGTCGACGCGGCCGTCGCCGCCGCACGGGCGGCCTTCCCCGGCTGGTCCGGAGCCACCCCCGCCGAGCGCTCGGAGGCGATGCACCGGTTCGCCGCGGTCCTCGCCGAGCAGGCGGACGACTTCGCGTACGCGGAGTCCCTCCAGTGCGGCAAGCCGGTCAAGCTCTCCACCGAGTTCGACGTGCCCGGCACCGTCGACAACGCCTCCTTCTTCGCGGGCGCCGCCCGCCACCTGGAAGGCAAGTCCGCCGCCGAGTACTCCGGCGACCACACCTCGTACGTACGGCGCGAGGCGATCGGCGTCATCGGCTCCATCGCCCCCTGGAACTACCCGCTCCAGATGGCCGCCTGGAAGGTCCTCCCGGCCGTCGCCGCCGGCAACACCATCGTGCTGAAGCCCGCCGAGATCACCCCGCTGACCTCGCTGATGTTCGCGCAGGCGGCCACCGAGGCGGGCATCCCGGACGGTGTGATCAACATCGTCAACGGCGCGGGCAGGGACGCCGGTGAACACCTCGTCGGCCACCCCGACGTCGTGATGACCTCCTTCACCGGCTCCACCGCCGTCGGGAAGCGGGTCGCGGAGATCGCCACCTCCACCGTCAAGCGCCTCCACCTCGAACTCGGCGGCAAGGCCCCCTTCGTCGTCTTCGACGACGCCGACCTCGAAGCCGCGGTCCACGGAGCGGTCGCCGGCTCCCTCATCAACACCGGCCAGGACTGCACGGCGGCCACCCGCGCCTACGTCCAGCGCCCGCTGTACGACGCCTTCGTGCAGGGCGTCGCGGAGCTGATGGAGACCGTCCGGGTGGGCGACCCGTTCGCCCCGGACACCGACCTGGGCCCCCTGATCAGCCACGCCCAGCGCGACCGGGTCGCCGCGTTCGTCGAGCGCGCCCGCGCCTACGCCACCGTCGTCACCGGCGGCGAGGCCCCCGGCGGCGAGCTGGCCGACGGCGCCTACTACCGGCCGACCCTGATCGCCGGAGCCGCCCAGGACAGCGAGATCGTCCAGGCCGAGATCTTCGGCCCGGTCCTGGTGGTGCTGCCCTTCGACACCGACGACGAGGGCATCGCGCTCGCCAACGACACCCCGTACGGACTCGCCGCCTCCGCCTGGACCCGCGGCCTGTACCGGGCCAATCGCGCCACCCGCGAGATCAAGGCGGGCTGCGTCTGGATCAACGACCACATCCCGATCATCAGCGAGATGCCGCACGGCGGATACAAGGCCAGCGGCTTCGGCAAGGACATGTCGTCGTATTCCTTCGAGGAGTACACGCAGGTCAAGCACGTCATGTACGACAACACGGCGGTCGCCCGCAAGGACTGGCACCGCACGATCTTCGGGGACCGATAACCCGGCCGGTCCGGCCGCACACCCACCCGAAAGGGCAACGCGCATGGAGCAGTACGAGCCCGAGCGTCTCTCCGCGGCCCAGCTGGCCGCGATGCGTCGCACTCTGACCAGCGGCAGGGGAGCTCTCACCCGCCGATCACTGCTGCGCGCCTCCGGTACCGGCGCGCTCACACTCGGCGGGCTGGGCGTGCTCAGCGCGTGCGGAATCCCTCCCGCCAAGCGGGAGGAGGACGCCGCGGCCGCCTCCGACGACCACTCGGCCAAGGAGAAGCAGGTCAACTTCTCCAACTGGACCGAGTACATGGACGTCACCGACGACGGCAAGCACCGGCCCACGCTGGAGCAGTTCACCCGGCGGACCGGGATCAAGGTCAAGTACACCGAGGACATCAACGACAACGTCGAGTTCTTCGGCAAGATCAAGCCGCAGCTCGCGGCCGGCCAGGACACCGGCCGCGACATCATCTGCGTCACGGACTGGCTGGCCGCCCGCATCGTCCGGCTCGGCTGGGCGCAGAAGCTCGACCCCTCGAACCTGCCGCACGCCTACGCCAACCTCTCGGCCCAGTTCCGCTCCCCGGACTGGGACCCCGGCCGCGCCTACTCCTACCCCTGGGCCGGCATCCCCACGGTCATCGCCTACAACGCCAAGGCGACCGGCGGCCGCAGGATCGACTCCGTCAGCCAGCTGCTCGACGACCCGAAGCTCAAGGGCCGGGTCAGCTTCCTCTCGGAGATGCGCGACTCCATCGGCATGACCCTGCTCGACATGGGCAAGGACCCCGCCGCCTTCACCGACGCCGACTACGACGCCGCGATCGGCCGGATCCAGAAGGGCGTCGACCGGAACCAGATCCGCCGGTTCACCGGCAACGACTACACCGCGGACCTCGACAAGGGCGACATCGCCGCCTGCGTCGCCTGGGCCGGCGACATCATCCAGCTCCAGGCCGGCAACCCCGACATCAAGTACGCGATACCCGCCGCGGGCTACGTCATATCCAGCGACAACATGCTGGTACCGGTGAAGGCACGGCACAAGACCAACGCCGAGAAGCTCATGGACCACTACTACCGGCCACCGGTCGCCGCCGAGCTCGCCGCCTACATCAACTTCGTCTGCCCGGTCGACGGCGTCCGCGAGGAGCTCGCCAGGATCGACCGGTCGATGGCCGACAACCCGCTGATCCTCCCGGACAAGAAGATGGCGGCCGCCTCGCACGCCTTCCGGTCCCTGACCGCCGAGGAAGAGACGGCGTACGAGGAGAAGTTCGCCAAGCTCATCGGCGCCTGACACCGCCCCGTCCCGAAGAAACCCCGATCCCCCTCTGACACCACAGGGACCGCCCTCCATGACACAGCAGCAGACAGGCGGCGATGTCCGCCTCACCGGGATCAGCAAGAGGTACGGCTCCTTCGCCGCCGTCCAACCGCTCGATCTGACCGTCCCGCAAGGCTCCTTCTTCGCGCTGCTCGGCGCGTCCGGCTGCGGCAAGACCACCACCCTGCGGATGATCGCGGGCCTGGAGGAGGCCACCACCGGCACCGTCTCGCTCGGCGGCCGCGACATCACCGCCCTCCCCCCGTACAAGCGGCCCGTCAACACCGTCTTCCAGAGCTACGCGCTCTTCCCGCACCTCGACATCACCGAGAACGTCGCCTTCGGACTGCGCCGGCGCGGCATCAAGTCGGTCAAGAAGCAGGTCGACGACATGCTGGAGCTCGTCCAGCTCGGCGACTTCGCCCGGCGCAAGCCGCACCAGCTCTCCGGCGGCCAGCAACAGCGCGTCGCCGTCGCCCGCGCACTGATCAACCACCCCCAGGTGCTGCTCCTCGACGAGCCGCTCGGCGCCCTCGACCTCAAGCTGCGCCGTCAGATGCAGCTCGAACTCAAGCGCATCCAGACCGAGGTCGGCATCACCTTCGTCCACGTCACCCACGACCAGGAAGAGGCCATGACCATGGCCGACACCGTCGCGGTGATGAACGCGGGCCGGGTCGAGCAGCTGGGCGACCCCGCCGATCTCTACGAGAACCCCCGGACGACGTTCGTCGCCAACTTCCTCGGCACCTCGAACCTCATCGAGGGCGAAGTCGTCTCCACCGGCACCGACATCGTCGTATCGGCGGGCGGCGGGAAGCTGCGACTGCCCGAGGGCCGATGTCCCGCGCCGGCCGCGAACGGCGGCAAGCTGCTCCTCGGCATCCGCCCCGAGAAGATCTCCCTCGCGCACCGCGACGACGCGGACGCGATAGCGGAGGGCCGCAACCGGGTCACCGGCCGGATCGTCGACTCCAGCTTCATCGGCGTCTCCACTCAGTACGTGGTGGAGAGCCCGGCCGGGAAGTCGCTCCAGGTGTACGAGCAGAACATCGAGCGTGATTCCAGGCTCACCCCCGGGGCCGAGGTCGTCCTGCACTGGAACCCGGCGCACACCTTCGGCCTCGACGCCGACCAGGACATCGCCGCGGGTGTGGAGACGGTGGAGGACGCGGCGTGAGCGTCACCCAGGAGGCGCCACCCGCTCCCGCCGAGGAGCCGAAGGTGCGCAAGCCCTCCACCCGCAAGCGCCTCGTCCCCTACTGGCTGCTGCTGCCCGGCATCCTCTGGCTCGTCGTCTTCTTCGCGCTGCCGCTGATCTACCAGGGGTCGACCTCCGTCCAGACCGGATCCCTGGAGAAGGGGTTCGAGGTCACCTGGCACTTCCAGACGTACTGGGACGCGCTGAGCGACTACTACCCGCAGTTCGTCCGGTCCCTGCTGTACGCGGGCACCGCCACGATCCTGTGCCTGCTGCTCGGCTACCCGCTGGCCTACCTCATCGCGTTCAAGGCCGGCCGCTGGCGCAACCTGGTGCTGGTGCTGGTCATCGCCCCGTTCTTCACCAGCTTCCTGATCCGCACGCTCGCCTGGAAGACGATCCTTGCGGACGGCGGCGCGGTCGTCGACGTACTGAACACCCTGCACGTCCTCGACGTCACCAGCTGGCTCGGCTGGACCGAGTCCAACCGGGTGCTGGCCACCCCGATGGCGGTGGTCTGCGGTCTCACGTACAACTTCCTGCCGTTCATGATCCTGCCGCTCTACACCTCGCTGGAGCGGATCGACGGCCGGCTGCACGAAGCGGCCGGGGACCTGTACGCCACCCCCGCCACCACCTTCCGGAAGGTGACGTTCCCGCTCTCGATGCCGGGCGTCGTCTCCGGCACCCTGCTGACCTTCATCCCGGCCAGCGGCGACTACGTGAACGCGGAACTGCTGGGATCCACCGACACCAAGATGGTCGGCAGCGTCATCCAGACCCAGTTCCTGCGCGTCCTCGACTATCCGACGGCGGCCGCGCTCTCCTTCATCCTGATGGCGGTCGTCCTGATCGCGGTCACTGTCTACATCCGCCGCTCCGGGACGGAGGACCTGGTCTGATGCCCGTACTGCGCTGGCTGCGACGCCACCTCATCGTCATCGCGGGTCTGCTGACCCTCGCCTACATGATCCTGCCGAACATCGTCGTGATGGTGTTCTCCTTCAACAAGCCCAACGGGCGGTTCAACTACTCCTGGCAGCGCTTCTCGCTGGACGCCTGGAAGGACCCCTGCGGAGTGGCCGACATGTGCGGCTCGCTCTCGCTCTCGCTCCAGATCGCCGTCTGGGCCACGGTCGGCGCGACCGTGCTCGGCACGATGATCGCGTTCGCCCTGGTCCGCTACCGCTTCCGGGCGCGCGGCGCGATCAACTCGCTGATCTTCCTGCCGATGGCGATGCCCGAGGTCGTCATGGCCGCGTCCCTGCTCACGCTCTTCCTCAACATGGGCGCGCAGCTGGGCTTCTGGACGATCCTCATCGCGCACATCATGTTCTGCCTCAGCTTCGTGGTGACGGCGGTCAAGGCGCGGGTCATGTCGATGGACCCCAGGCTGGAGGAGGCGGCCCGCGATCTGTACGCCGGGCCCGTGCAGACCTTCGTACGGGTGACGCTGCCGATCGCCGCCCCCGGAATCGCCGCGGGAGCGCTGCTCGCTTTCGCGCTCTCCTTCGACGATTTCATCATCACCAATTTCAACGCGGGCTCGACCGTGACCTTCCCCATGTTCGTCTGGGGATCGGCACAGCGCGGCACGCCCGTGCAGATCAACGTCATCGGTACGGCGATGTTCATCATTGCGGTACTGGTGGTTCTCGCCGGCCAGCTGATAGCGAACCGGCGGAAGAACAACGCACGACCCTGAAAGTCCCTAAGGAGTTGGAAAACATGGCCCCAGTCGCCATGAGTGCCGCCGCCCAGTCAATCGCCGGTGCCAAGCCGCTGTCGTTCTGGCTGGACGACCCCGGCAGGCCCGAGGCGCTCCCCGCGCTCACCGGAGACGAGCACTGCGACCTCCTCGTCATCGGCGCCGGCTACAGCGGACTGTGGACCGCGCTGCTCGCCAAGGAGCGCGAACCGGAACGCGATGTCGTACTGATCGAGGGGCACGAGACGGGCTGGGCCGCCTCGGGCCGCAACGGCGGATTCTGCGCCGCATCGCTCACCCACGGCCTGTCCAACGGGCTGGAGCGCTGGCCCGACGAGATCGGGAAGCTGGAGGAGATGGGCGCGCGCAACCTCGACGCCATCGAGGAGGCGGTCGCCCGCTACGGCATCGACTGCGAGTTCGAGCGCACCGGTGAGATCGACGTCGCCACTCAGCCCCACCAGCTCGAAGAGCTGCGGGAATGGCACCAGGAGCTGGAGCGTCGCGGCTTCGGCGGCGTCGAGTTCCTCGACGGTGACGCGCTGCGCGACCAGGTCGACTCACCGACATTCCTGGGTGGCCTCTGGGACCGCCGCGGGGTCGCGATGCTGCACCCCGCCAAGCTGGCCTGGGGCCTGAAGCAGGCCTGCCTCGATCTGGGGGTCCGGATCTACGAGCACACCCGGGGCCTGGAGCTGGCCAGAACCGGAACCGGAATGGCGGTCCGGACCCCGGCCGGAAGGGTGCTCGCCCGCCGCGTCGCCCTCGGCACGAACATCTTCCCCTCGCTCGTGAAGCGGGTGCGCCCGTACACCGTCCCGGTCTACGACTACGCGCTGATGACGGAGCCGCTGACCGCCGGACAGCTCGACGCCATCGGCTGGAGGAACCGGCAGGGGCTGGGGGACAGTGCCAACCAGTTCCATTACTTCCGGCTTTCCGCGGACAACCGGATCCTGTGGGGCGGATACGACGCGATCTATCCGTACGGGGGACGGCTCAGTGCCGCGCTCGACCAGCGTCCGGAGACATTCCTGAAGCTCGCCGGACAGTTCTTCGAGTGCTTTCCGCAATTGGCTGGAGTGCGTTTCACCCATGCCTGGGGCGGCGCGATCGACACCTGTTCCCGGTTCTCCGCGTTCTTCGGCACCGCGCATCAGGGCCGGGTCGCCTATGCCGCCGGATACACCGGACTCGGCGTCGGGGCCACCCGGTTCGGCGCCGAGGTGATGCTCGACCTGCTGGCCGGCGAGGAGACGGAGCGGACCGCGCTGGAGATGGTGCGCAGCAAGCCGATGCCGTTCCCGCCGGAGCCCTTCGCGTGGGCCGGCATCGAGCTGACGAAGCGCTCGCTGGCACGGGCCGACGACAACGGCGGCCACCGCAATCTCTGGCTGCGGACGATGGACCGGCTGGGGCTCGGCTTCGACAGCTGAGCCGGGGCGTGACCCAGTTCACTACCGGCTGGTAGCCGAACTCGCGTAATGGATCGGCTCCACCGCGCTCTCTCCCGTGAACGCACCCGCGACTCGCCGCGGGTGGGATACGGAACGGAGGCGGGTCATGGCTGGCTCGGGGGTCAGGGCAGCGGTCGAGTGGCTTGTGTCGGTGGCGCCGGACCCGGACGCCTGCCGGTGGGAGTGGGAGCGCAATCCCCGGGGGATCGCGCTCCTTCCCGCCGGCCTGCGCTGGGACGTGCTGATTCTGCCGGGGAGGCTGGGCTATCCGGCGCTCGATGTGCTCACCCGGCTCATCGACCGGCCGGGGCCGGTCCTCGCCGGCTTCGGTGACGCCCGAATGGGGTTCTTCGTGCCGCCGGGCACCGCGGACCGGTGGATCGGGACGGGGGTGCGGGGCGCGGGCCGGGGGACCTGGATCGTGGTGCCCTACCCAGGACGGGTCACGGGCGGGGTGCGCTGGCTGGTTCCGCCGGACGGATCGGGCACGCTCACCGACGTCGCCCTGCTGGAACTCGCGATGCACGAGGCCGCGGGAGGGGCCGCCGCGGGGGAGGCCACATAGGCGCCGGGTGCCAGAGGTCTTGACAACCGGATTGGTCTGGACCATGTTGTGGCCACCCGATTCCCCCCTGCACGGAGGCCGTTGTGGAACGTACGGGACCCCCTGCCCGCATCACCGGACTGCTGGCCGCCTTCACGGCCGCCCTGCTGGCAGCGGGCGGCCTGGCCGCCTCGGCGCCGAGTGCCGCCGCTGCCGACGCCGATCTGGCCCGCAACGGAACCTTCGAAGCCGGCCTGGACGGCTGGAGCTGTACGGGCGGCAGCGGAGCCGCCGTCAGCACCCCGGTGCACGGCGGCACCTCCGCGCTGAAGGCGACCCCGGCCGGCAGCGACTACGCCAAGTGCTCCCAGGCCGTCACGGTCAAGCCCGACTCCACGTACACGCTGAGCTCCTGGGTGCAGGGCGGCTACGTCTACCTGGGCGCGGAGGGCACCGGCACGACCGACGTGTCCACCTGGACGCAGTCCGCCGGGGCCTGGCAGAAGCTCTCCACCACGTTCAAGACCGGCGCGTCCACCACCTCGGTCAAGGTGTACACGCACGGCTGGTACGGCACCCCCGCGTACTACGCCGACGACCTCAGCCTCGTCGGCCCCGGCGGCGACCCGGTCGCGCTCCCGGCGGTACCGGCGGGCCTCAAGGCGGGCACCGCCACCGCGTCCTCCGTCCCCCTTTCGTGGACGGCGGCCTCCGGCGCCACCGGCTACAACGTCTACCGGGGCGGCACGAAGGTCCTCTCCACCACCGGTACCTCCGCCACCGTGACCGGCCTCACCGCCTCGACCGCGTACAGCTTCCAGGTCACCGCCACCAACGCGGCGGGGGAGTCCGCCAAGTCCGCCGCGGTGCCCGCCACCACCAAGTCCGCCGGCAGCGGGGGAGAGGGCGGCGCCGAGCTGCCGGCCCACGCCCTCGTCGGCTATCTGCACTCCAGCTTCGCCAACGGCTCCGGCTACACCCGGATGGCGGACGTGCCCGACTCCTGGGACGTCATCGACCTGGCCTTCGGTGAACCCACCTCCGTCACCTCCGGCGACATCCGCTTCTCGCTGTGCCCGGTGGCCGAGTGCCCGAACGTCGAGTCGGCGGCCGAGTTCAAGGCGGCCATCAAGGCCAAGCAGGCCGCGGGCAAGAAGGTGCTGATCTCCATCGGCGGCCAGAACGGACAGGTGCAGCTCGCCACCACCGCCGCCCGTGACACCTTCGTCTCCTCGGTCAGCAAGATCATCGACGAGTACGGTCTGGACGGACTCGACATCGACTTCGAGGGCCACTCGCTCTCGCTGAACACCGGCGACACCGACTTCCGCAGCCCCACCACGCCGGTCATCGTCAACCTGATCTCCGCGGTGAAGACGCTCAAGGCCAAGTACGGCGAGAAGTTCGTGCTCACCATGGCCCCCGAGACCTTCTTCGTGCAGCTCGGCTACCAGTACTACGGCTCGGGCCCCTGGGGCGGCCAGGACCCGCGGGCCGGCGCCTACCTCCCGGTGATCCACGCCCTGCGCGACGACCTCACCCTGCTGCACGTCCAGGACTACAACTCCGGCTCCATCATGGGCCTGGACAACCAGTACCACTCGATGGGCGGCGCCGACTTCCACATCGCGATGACCGACATGCTGCTGGCCGGCTTCCCGGTGGCGGGCGACCAGACCAAGGTCTTCCCGGGCCTGCGCCCCGACCAGGTCTCGATCGGCCTCCCGGCCTCGACCCAGGCGGGCAACGGGCACACCTCGCCCGCCGAGGTCACCAAGGCGCTGAACTGCCTGACGAAGAAGACCGACTGCGGCTCGTACGCCACCCACGGCACCTGGTCCGGACTGCGCGGACTGATGACCTGGTCGATCAACTGGGACCGCTTCAACAACTGGGAGTTCTCGAAGAACTTCGACGCCTACTTCGGCGGCTGAGCGACAGCGGGACCAGTAGCAGCCCGCACAGGAACCAGCTGCCCAGCACGTCCAGCGGCCAGTGGTAGCCGCGCAGCACCAGACCGATGCCCGTCGCCGCCGTCAGCAGGACGGCGGCGACGGGCATCATCCATGAGCGCCGCGGATACGGGGCGAGCAGCAGCGCCGCGGCCCCGTACGCCACCGCCGCGGTCGCCGCGTGGCCGGAGGGGTAGTAGCCGGTGGCCTCGGTCAGCGGACCGGGGCGGGCGATCCAGTCCTTGAGCGGGACGACGAGCAGCGGCACCGCGGCCATGGTGAGCGCCGCGGTGACCGGGGCGCGGCGCGCACCGCGCACCAGCGACCAGACGATGGCGCAGCCCAGCACCGGGAGCGCGACCTGCGTGTTGCCGAGATCCGCGAGGAATTCGGTGAGCCCGGCCGGACCGTGACCCACCAGGGCCCGGCCGGTGCGCTCGTCGAGGCTCCGCAGCGGGCCGTCGGCAGCGATCTGCCAGGTGGTGAGCGCGAACAGGGCCAGCAGGCCGGACACCACGGAAAAGAGAAGAGCCGCCCGTCCCGGAACAGGGGGGGTTGTTCCGGGACGGACGGCCGGACCGGTGTGCCGCGCGCCCCGGGGGGTGTGGGGCGGGCGGCCATCCGATCGGTGAGGAGTTCCGGAGCCCGAGGCTCCAGTGGTGTGCGCGAAGGCACAACCAGGACGGTGCTGGGGGAGCTCCGACCCGGTGTCGCCGGCAGTCCCCTGCGGGCGGGGTGTTTCTCTCATCTGCGCAAACCGTACGTCAGGTGGTGGGGGGTCCGACAGCGGGAACGTTATCCCGCCATCGCCCCCGCACACCTTCTTCACAGGTGCCCATCCGGGTGCCGGGCATCCCCGGAGGAAACACCGCGCCGGCTCCGGAGCCCCGCACGGATCAGACCCCGGCGAACGCCTGCTCGATGACGTCGAGGCCCTCGGTCAGCAGGTCCTCACCGATCACCAGCGGCGGCAGGAAGCGCAGGACGTTGCCGTACGTGCCACAGGTGAGCACCAGCACGCCCTCGGCATGGCAGGCCTTGGCGAGCCGCGCGGCCGCCTCCGGGTTCGGGTCCTTCGTGCCGGGCTTCACCAGCTCGATCGCGATCATCGCGCCGCGGCCCCGGATGTCGCCGATGAGGTCGCCGTTCGGCAGCTTGGCCCGCATCTCGGCGAGGCGCCCCTTCATGACCTCCTCGATGCGCCTGGCCTTCCCGTTCAGGTCCAGCTCGCGCATCGTCTCGATCGCGCCGAGCGCACCGGCGCAGGCGACCGGGTTCCCGCCGTACGTGCCGCCGAGGCCGCCGGAGTGCGCCGCGTCCATGATCTCGGCGCGGCCGGTGACGGCGGAGAGCGGCAGTCCGCCCGCGATGCCCTTGGCGGTGGTGATCAGGTCGGGGACGATGCCCTCGTCCTCGCAGGCGAACCACTGGCCGGTGCGGCAGAAGCCGGACTGGATCTCGTCCGCGACGAAGACGATGCCGTTGTCCTTGGCGAACCGCGCGATCGCCGGGAGGAAGCCCTTGGCCGGCTCGATGAAGCCGCCCTCGCCGAGCACCGGCTCGATGACGATCGCGGCCACGTTGTCCGCGCCGATCTGCTTGGTGATCTCGTCGATGGCCTGCGCGGACGCCTCGGCACCGGCGTTCTCGGCGCCGGTCGGCCAGCGGTAGCCGTACGCCACCGGGACGCGGTAGACCTCGGGGGCGAACGGGCCGAAGCCCTGCTTGTACGGCATGTTCTTCGCCGTCATGCCCATGGTGAGGTTGGTCCGGCCGTGGTAGCCGTGGTCGAAGACGACGACGGCGGTGCGCTTGGTGTACGCACGGGCGATCTTCACCGCGTTCTCGACGGCCTCCGCGCCCGAGTTGAACAGCGCGGACTTCTTCGCGTGGTCGCCCGGCGTCAGCTCGGCGAGCTGCTCACAGACCTCCACGTACCCCTCGTACGGGGTGACCATGAAACAGGTGTGGGTGAAGTCCGCGAGCTGCGCGGACGCCCGGCGCACCACGGCCTCCGCGGAGGCGCCGACCGACGTCACGGCGATGCCGGAGCCGAAGTCGATCAGCCGGTTGCCGTCCACGTCCTCGATGATCCCGCCACCGGCACGGGCGGTGAACACCGGCAGGGTGGAGCCCACCCCCGCGGCGACCGCCGCGAGCCGGCGGGCCTGCAGCTCCACCGACTTCGGGCCGGGAATGGCGGTGACGACGCGGCGCTCCTGCGGAATTGCGGTCATGCGGGGCTCCTGGATGCTTCGGACGTTGTGTCTCGGACGCTTCTGTTTCTGCAGGCTAGGGCCTGTACCGAGCCGTCCAGCAGAAGAGGGAGCGGGGCTGGGTGCGTGCGATCGCAAGGCGCCGGAGGGGGCCCGCCCTGCTCAAGCGAGGCCGAGAGCTTGGGGGAGTGCGTGCCCAGCCCCGTGACGCTGCGGGACGACTCGGTACAGACCCTAGGGGCGGGGGCGCGGCGTGGGCATGCTCCGATCGGGAGTGGTGGCGGACGTGTCCTTGTCCGCGACGGACAGAAGGCGGTACGGGGGGAGCGCGGGCGGCCCCAGCTCCGTCACTATCCGGGCGGGTTGCTGAACTCCCCGTGTCCGCGCACTAGATTGACCGTGCAGCGGTCGGACCTGGCTGGTCAGGGGGCAACGGTTCATGGACAACGAAGGCACGCACGGCGCCCGGGGCACGCGGGGTGCGCAGCCGCCCGACGGCGGCCCCGGCCGCCCCGGCGGCGCGGTGCCGCACCCGGCGGGACCGCCTCCCGCGCGGCCGCCCGGCCCACCGCCGATGGCCCCGCCGGTGTTCCCGCCCGCGGTGCCGGCGCCCTCGGCGGAGCCGTCCGCGGCGATTCCGCCCGGCCGGGACCGCCCCGCCGGAACGGGGGCGCCCACCGCGGACTGGCTGAACGCCCCGCGCCCCGAGAGCGATCCCGGCGTGTGGCGCTACGCCTACGTGCCCCGGCCCGCCGAACGGCAGGCACGCCCCTCCCTGGTGGGGCCGGCCGCCACCCTGCTGCTGTGGCTGCTGCTGTGGCTGCTGCTCGACCAGCGAAACATCCCGTACGTGTTCAAACCGATCGAGATCATCACCGGACCCGAATGGTGGACCTTCGGCACCCTCAGGGACGGCGCGCCCGCGCTGGTAGAAGTCTCCACCAAGCTCTATTACCAGGCCCTGGTGGTCCTCCTGGGCTTCTGGGCCGCCCGGATCGGCAACTGGGCCGGGCTCTTCCACTACTACGCGGGAGAACGGCTCGGCCGGTCCAGAGCGCTGGCCACGGTGGCGGGGGCGGCGCTGGCCCTATGGCTCTACTTCAGCCAGCGCGTGCCGCTGGTGGGCCTGCTGTACTCCCTCATTCCCCAGGGCGTGCAGCAGGGCGGCGGCAACAAGTACCTGGCCGTGCTGATCTCCTGGATCCTCTACGCCGTGGCGGCCGCCTTGATCATCTGGCCCTTCGCCCGGATCGGCGCGTGGTCGAAGGAACTGCCCCCCCTCCTGCCGGCGAAGCTGCGCCCCCTCCTGAAGCGCGGCACCCCCGCGCCGCCCCGGCGTCCCCGGGCCGCCCCCGCGCAGACCGGGCCCGCCCCGGCGGAGTGGCCGGAGCTGCGGGCCGCGGGCCGGACGGAGGCCGCGGAGGCGCTCACGGCCGCCGTGCGCACCGGCCGGATGAACGATGTGGACTGCGTACGGCTGCGGCACGCCTGGGCCGTCGCCCGGACCCGAGCGGACCGCCTCGAATCCTTCACCGAGACCGTGCTGCGCAAGGGCCCGGCCGCCTACCTGCACCCCTCGGGCGACCGCGATCTGCCGCTGCGCACCGCGCCGCACGACCCGCTCACCGGCCAGGTCCGGATCGGCGACTGCGCGGACGACCCGCGCAACCCCTATCCGCGCCGGGGTTCCGGCCTGGCCCTGGAGCCCGCCTCGCTGGGCACCTCGCTGCTGGCCGTGGGCCCGCCGGGCTCGGGCAAGACCGCCGCGGTGGTCCGGCCGGTCATCGAATCCCTCGCCATCGGGGCGCTCACCGGCCAGGCCGCGGTGCTCGCCGTCGGCGGGGCGGGCGCACAGCTGGGACCGGACGACGCCTACGACGTCGTCGTCCGGATCGGTGACCCCGGCTCCGTGCACGACTTCGACCTGTACGGCGGCACCACCGACCCCGACGAGGCCGCGGCCACCCTCGCGGAAGGGCTGGCCGGTGACCTCCCGGGCCTGGACAGCAGGCGCGCGGGCACCGTCCTCGGCCAGCTCCTCGGCCCCTACCGCACCGTCCACGGCAGGTTCCCCGGCGTCCCCGAACTCCGCGAACTCCTGGAGGGCTCCGTCACCGCGCTGGCCGCCCTGCGCCAGGCCCTGGAGGCGGGCGGCGAGCACACGATGCTCCGCGAGCTGGACGCCCGCGCCCGGCAGGCGGGCGGCCCGGGGGATCCGGCCGCCGTCCTCGCCGACCGGATCGCCGTGCTCGACCGGCCGGCCTTCGCCGCCTTCTTCTCCACCGGGGAGGACGCCCGGCCGTTCTCACTGCGCTCCCTGGAGAAGCATCCGATGCGGGTCCGCATCGACCTCCCGGAGCGCGCCCACGCCGAGGCGTCCCACGTACTGGCCCGCCTCATCCTCGCCCAGTTCAACGCGATCGCCGCGGCCCGCTCCGACCGCTCCCTGTTCGTCTGCCTCGTCCTGGACGACGCCACCCACACCGTCACCGCCGAGACCGTGCGGGGCATCCGGCGGCTGCGGTCCGTCAACGCGGGGGCGGTCCTCGCGCTGCGGACCCTGGACGACGTGCCCGAGGCGCTGCACACCGCCCTGCTCGGGTCCGTCGGCTGCAACATGGCCTTCGCGGGCGTCTCCACCTGGGACGGCAAACGCTTCGCCGAGGCGTGGGGCAAGGAGTGGGTGGAGGTCCGGGAGGTCGCCCAGCACGGCGTCTTCGCCGACCAGCCGCTCACCCGGGCCCTGCACGCCCTGCGGAAGCTGGCCACCGGCAAGGCCGTGACCACGGACGCCGTGACCGTTCGCCAGGTCGAACGGGAACGCTGGTCCGCCTCCGGTCTCGCCTACGAGGTCGCGGCCGGCCACGCGGTGATCTCCCTCACCACGGTCGACGGCCGGCACGCGCCCCCGCTCCTGATGAGACTGGGCGCCTGAGGCCGGCGGTACAGGAGAGGCGGCAGCGGTTACGGGAACCCTGCCGCCCTGGCAGAATCGATGGTGGCCGTTCATACGCGACGGCGCAATCGACGCCCCCTCCCAAAGGTCGCCCGTCCCATGCCGCCCACGCTCGCCTCGCTCGTCCAGCACTCGGCGCTCAAACTCACGGTCCGTGCGGGGGCGGACCGGCTCGACACGCCCGTGCGCTGGGCGCACGCCAGTGAGCTGGCCGACCCCGTCCGCTACATGGAGGGCGGCGAGCTGCTGCTGGTCACCGCGACCAACCTCGACGCGGCGAGCCCGGAGGGCATGCGGCGGTACGTACGACGGCTGGCCGGGTCCGGGGTCGTCGGCGTGGGCTTCGCCGTCGGCGTCAACTACGACGAGGTGCCGGAGGCACTGATCGAGGCCGCGGAGGAAGCGGGGCTGCCGCTCCTCGAAGTGCCCCGCCGCACCCCGTTCATCGCCATCGCCAAGGCCGTCTCCTCCGAGATCGCCGCCGACCAGTACCGGGCCGTCACCGCCGGATTCGAGGCGCAGCGCGAACTCACCAGGGCGGCGCTCGCCGGGGACGGCCCCGGCGAACTCCTCACCCGGCTCGCCGCCCACGTCGACGGCTGGGCCGCGCTGTACGACGCCTCCGGGGCCGTCGTGGCCGCCGCCCCCGACTGGGCCGCCCGCCGCGCCGCCCGGCTCACCCCCGACGTGGAACGCCTGCGGGACCGCCCGGCCCCCGCCAGCGCGGTCGTGGGCGGCAGCGACGACCGGGTCGAGCTCCAGTCCCTGGGCACCGGACGCCGGGCCCGCGGCGCGCTCGCCGTCGGCACCGGGGCCGCCCTCGGCACCGCGGAACGGTACGCCGTGCACTCGGCGGTGGCCCTGCTCACCCTCATCACCGCCCGCTCCCGCTCGCTCCAGGGCGCCGAACAGCGACTCGGCGCGGCGGTGCTGCGGATGCTGCTCGCCGGCCAGCCCGACCACGCCCGTGCCGTCGCCGGAGACCTCTACGGCGGGCTGCTCGACGCGCCGTTCCGGCTGCTTATCGCGGAGGCGTCCGAATCCTCGGCCACGGGGCAGCTGGCCGAGGCGATGGAGACCGCGGCGACCCGGTCGGGCGAGACCGTGCTGATGGTGCCCGAGGGCGAACGCCTCGTCGTCCTGGCCGCGGACGGCGGCACCGCGGTCGCCGCCTGCACGGCCTACGCCGAGGCCCAGGAGAAACGGCCCGCGCACGAACCGGCGGACGACAGCCTGGTGGTCGTCGGCCTCTCCGCCCCCGCGGGCCCGATCGCCGTCTCGGCCGCGTACAAGCAGGCCGAGCAGGCCCTGTCCGTGGCCCGCCGGCGGGGCAGGGCGCTGGTCGAGCACGAGGAGCTGGCGACCGGCTCGGTGCTCCCGCTGCTCGCCGACGACGCGGTGCGCGCCTTCGCGGACGCCATGCTCCGCGCCCTGTACGAACACGACACCAAGGGCCGCGGCGATCTGGTCGCCTCGCTGCGGGCCTGGCTCTCCCACCACGGCCAGTGGGATGCCGCCGCGGCGGACCTGGGGGTGCACCGGCACACCCTGCGCTACCGGATGCGGCGGGTGGAGGAGATCCTCGGCCGGTCGCTGGACGATCCGGACAGCCGGATGGAGCTCTGGCTGGCCCTCAAGGTCACCGGCCCGCCGACGACGCCGTAGCGACACGGGTCCACCTGCGACAAACCGGCGCACCCCGGAGCGCCTCTGCTCCACCCCGGACAAACGCCAGGAGGACGGCACGCCCCTACGGTGGGGGACGGCACACCCACGACATCGAAGGGCCGGAACCTCCATGACCTCCACCCACGCCTTCTGGCTGGCCGGCCGCGAGGCCACCGGCGAGAAAAGCTTCGACGTCACCAGCCCCTGGGACGGCCGCCTCGTCGGCACCGTCGCCGTGCCCACCGAGGCCCAGGTGGAGGAGGCGGTCGCCGCCGCCCACGCCGTGCGCGACGAGTTCGCCGCCACCCCGGCCCACGTCCGCGCCGCCGCGCTCGACCACGTCGCCCGCCGGCTGACCGAGCGCACCGAGGAGATCGCCCAGCTGATCTCCGCCGAGAACGGCAAGCCCGTCAAGTGGGCGCGCGGCGAGGTCGGCCGCGCCGTCTCGGTGTTCCGGTTCGCCTCCGAGGAGGCCCGCCGCTTCAACGGCGGCGAGGCCCAGCGGCTGGACACCGACGCCGGCGGCACCGGCCGGCTCGGCCTCACCCGGCGCTTCCCGCGCGGCACGGTCCTGGGCATCGCACCGTTCAACTTCCCGCTGAACCTCAGCGCCCACAAGGTCGCCCCGGCCATCGCCGTCGGCGCCCCGATCATCCTGAAGCCCGCCCCGGCCACCCCGATCTCCTCGCTGATCCTGGGCGAGCTGCTGGCCGAGACCGACCTGCCGGCCGGTTCCTGGTCCGTGCTGACGGTCCCCAACGACCGGATGCCCGCCCTCGTCCAGGACGAGCGGCTGCCGGTGATCTCGTTCACCGGCTCCGCCCCGGTCGGCTACTCGATCATGGACTCGGTGCCGCGCAAGCACTGCACCCTGGAGCTCGGCGGCAACGGCGCGGCGGTCGTCCTCGCCGACTACGCCTCGGAGGCGGACCTGGACTGGGCCGCGACCCGCATCGCGACCTTCTCCAACTACCAGGGCGGCCAGTCCTGCATCTCCGTACAGCGCGTCATCGCGGACGCCGCCGTCTACGACCGGCTGCTCCCGAAGATCGTCGCGGCCGTGGAGGCCCAGGTCACCGGCGACCCGTCCGACGCCGCCACCGACGTCGGCCCGCTGGTCAACGAGGACGCGGCCAAGCGCGTCGAGTCCTGGGTCGACGAGGCCGTACAGGCCGGCGGCAAGCTGCTCACCGGCGGCGAGCGCGACGGGGCGACCTACGCGCCGACCGTCCTCACCGACCTCCCCGACGGGGTCAGCCTCTCCTGCGAGGAGGTCTTCGGGCCGGTGCTCTCGGTACAGAAGGTGGACGGCGAGGCCGAGGCGTTCGCCTCCGTCAACTCCTCCAAGTACGGCCTCCAGGCAGGCGTCTTCACCCACGACCTGCAGACCGCCTTCCGCGCCCACCGCGCGCTGGAGGTCGGCGGCGTGATCATCGGCGACGTCCCCTCGTACCGCGCGGACCAGATGCCGTACGGCGGCACCAAGCAGTCCGGCACCGGCCGCGAGGGTGTCCGGTACGCGATGGACGACTACACCTACGAGCGGGTCCTGGTCCTCACCGGTCTCGCCCTGTAGTGCCGCGGCCCGCAAGGGCCGCGGCCGAACGGCCGGAGCCCACTGTGCGGGGGCTCCGGCCGTTTCCGTTTCCGCGAGCCGGGCCGGTCACTGGAGTGGCGGGCGACCCGATCGGCGTCCCGGCGATGGTGGCACCGGCCGCAATCGGGTACATACGGACGAGTAGAAGTCCCCCGACGAAGCGGCGAGGTGAGCTCCTCATGTCCGCACCATCCGCACAACGGCCCTCCGAGCGACAGCACACCCCCAAGGTCTCCGAGCGCGAGGCGCGCCAGGTGGCCGAGGACGCGCGTGAACGGGACTGGCACAAACCCAGTTTCGCCAAGGAACTCTTCCTGGGCCGCTTCCGCCTGGACCTGATCCACCCGCATCCGCTGCCGGCCGGCGAGGACGTCCGCCGCGGCGAGGAGTTCCTCGCCCGGCTGCGCGAGTTCTGCGACAGCAGCGTCGACGGCGCCCTGATCGAGCGCGAGGCCAAGATCCCCGACGAGGTGGTCAACGGCCTCAAGGAACTCGGCGCGCTGGGCATGAAGATCGACGTGAAGTACGGCGGTCTGGGCCTGACCCAGGTGTACTACAACAAGGCCCTCGCCCTGGTCGGCTCCGCCAGCCCGGCGATCGGCGCCCTGCTCTCCGCCCACCAGTCCATCGGCGTTCCCCAGCCGCTGAAGACCTTCGGCAGCCAGGAGCAGAAGGACACCTTCCTGCCCCGGCTCGCCCGTACCGACATCTCGGCGTTCCTGCTGACCGAACCGGACGTCGGCTCCGACCCGGCCCGCCTCGCCACCTCCGCCGTACCGGACGGCTCCGACTACCTGCTCGACGGGGTGAAGCTGTGGACGACCAACGGGGTCGTCGCGGACCTCCTCGTCGTCATGGCCAGGGTCCCGGAGTCCGAGGGGCACAAGGGCGGCATCACCGCCTTCGTGGTCGAGGCGGACTCCCCGGGCATCACCGTGGAGAACCGCAACGCCTTCATGGGGCTGCGCGGCCTGGAGAACGGCGTCACCCGCTTCCACCAGGTGCGCGTCCCCGCCGCGAACCGCATCGGACCCGAGGGCGCCGGGCTCAAGATCGCGCTCACCACCCTGAACACCGGACGGCTCTCGCTGCCCGCGATGTGCGTCGGCTCCGGGAAGTGGTGCCTGAAGATCGCCCGCGAGTGGTCCGCGGTCCGCGAGCAGTGGGGCAGGCCGGTCGCCCGGCACGAGGCGGTCGGCTCGAAGATCTCCTTCATCGCCGCGACCACCTTCGCCCTCGAAGCGGTCGTCGACCTCGCCTCCCAGATGGCCGACGAGAACCGCAACGACATCCGGATCGAAGCCGCGCTCGCCAAGCTGCTCGGCTCCGAGATGGGCTGCCTGATGGCCGACGAGCTCGTCCAGATCCGCGGCGGCCGGGGCTTCGAGACGGCGGAGTCGCTCGCCGCCCGCGGCGAACGGGCCGTCCCCGCCGAGCAGATGCTCCGGGACATGCGCATCAACCGGATCTTCGAGGGCTCGACGGAGATCATGCACCTGCTGATCGCCCGGGAGGCGGTCGACGCCCACCTGAAGGTCGCGGGGGACATCATCGACCCCGACAAGCCGCTCTCCGCCAAGGCGCGGGCGGGCGCCAACGCCGCCGGCTTCTACGCCCGCTGGCTGCCCAAGCTCGTCGCCGGACCCGGCCAGCTCCCCGGCAGCTACGCGGAGTTCAACCCGGCCGGCCACGCCGACCTGTCCGGCCACCTGCGCTACGTCGAACGCTCCTCCCGCAAGCTGGCCCGCTCCACCTTCTACGCCATGTCGCGCTGGCAGGGCCGGATGGAGACCAAACAGGGCTTCCTCGGCCGGATCGTCGACATCGGCGCGGAACTCTTCGCGATGAGCGCCGCCTGCGTCCGGGCCGAACTCCTGCGCACCGGCGACGACCACGGCCGCGAGGCCTACCAGCTCGCGGACGCCTTCTGCCACCAGTCCCGCGTCCGGGTCGAGGAACTCTTCACCCGGCTCTGGTCCAACACCGACGAGCTGGACCGGCGCGTCGTCGAGGGCGTCCTGTCGGGCACGTACACCTGGCTGGAGGAGGGCATCATCGACCCGAGCGGCGAAGGCCCGTGGATCGCCGACGCCACCCCCGGCCCCTCCACCCGGGACAACGTGCACCGGCCCATCCGCTGAGCGCCCGACGCCGGACCGGCGGGGCGCGTCCACTCGCTGGACGCGCCCCGCCGCCGTGCGCGCGGCGCGGCAGAATGCGGACCCGTGACCGTCATCCACGTCCCCGGTTCCAAGTCCGTCACCGCACGCGCCCTCTTCCTGGCCGCCGCCGCGAACGGCACCAGCACGCTCGTACGGCCGCTGAGCTCCGACGACACCGAAGGCTTCGCCGAAGGGCTCACCGGCCTCGGCTACGAGGTGGTGCGGGAGGCGGACCGCTGGCGGATCACCGGCCGCCCGTCCGGGCCCGCCGCCGCCGAGGCCGACATCTACTGCCGCGACGGCGCGACCACGGCCCGCTTCCTGCCCACCCTCGCCGCGGCCGGGGCGAGGGGCACCTACCGCTTCGACGCCTCCGCCCAGATGCGCCGCCGCCCCCTCGCCCCGCTCACCGAGGCGCTGCGCTTCCTCGGCGTCGACCTCCGCCACGAGGCGGCCGAGGGCCACCACCCGCTGCGGATCAGGGCCGCGGGCATCAAGGGCGGCGAACTGACCCTGGACGCCGGCCAGTCCAGCCAGTACCTCACCGCGCTGCTGATGCTCGGCCCGCTGACGGAGACCGGACTGCGGATCACCGTCACGGAACTGGTCTCCGCGCCCTACATCGAGATCACCCTGGCGATGATGCGCAGCTTCGGCGCCGAGGTCACCCGGAGCGGCCCCGGCGGCAACGTCTTCACGGTGCCGCCCGGCGGCTACCGGGCCACCGGCTACGCGGTCGAGCCGGACGCCTCCACCGCGAGCTACTTCTTCGCCGCCGCGGCCCTCACGGGCGGCGAGGTCACCGTCCCCGGCCTCGGCACGGACGCCCTCCAGGGGGATCTGGGATTCGCCGGCGTACTGCGGAGGATGGGCGCGGAGGTGCGCACCAGCGCCGAATCCACCACGGTCCGCTCCACCGGCACCCTCCACGGCCTCACCGTCAACATGCGCGACATCTCCGACACCATGCCGACACTGGCGGCGATCGCCCCGTACGCCTCCGGGCCGGTCCGCATCGAGGACGTCGGCAACACCCGGGTCAAGGAGTGCGACCGGCTGGAGGCGTGCGCCGGGAACCTGCGGCGGATGGGCATCGCCGTCGCGACCGGCCCCGACTGGATCGAGATCCGGCCCGGCACCCCGCGCGCCGCCGAGATCGCCACCCACGGCGATCACCGCATCGTCATGTCCTTCGCCGTCGCAGGACTGCGCACCCCGGGCCTCACCTACGACGACCCCGGCTGCGTACGCAAGACGTACCCCCGCTTCCACGAGGAGTTCGCCGCGTTCGCGAAGGACATCGGAAAAGGGCAGGAACCGACGGGCGGACGTGGTTAGGCTCCCGGCCATGATGTCCGCCGCCGACGTGCTGTCCGTCCTGTCCGTGCTGCGTGCGGCCGGTACGGATGTGGTGATCGCCGGCGGCTGGGGGATCGACGCCCTGATCGGCGCCGAGACCCGCAGCCACCGGGACCTCGACCTGCTGCACCGCGAGGAACAGGAACCCGCTGTCATCGCCGCCCTGGCGGCCGTCGGCTACGCGCAGACGCTCGACTGGCGCCCCGCCCGGTTCGTCCTCAGCCACCCCTCCGGGCCCGAGATCGACCTGCACCCCCTGCGGTTCGCCCCCGACGGCTCGGCGCTCCAGTCCTCGCTCGACCCGCAGGAGCCCTTCCGCTACCCGGCCGAGTGCTTCGTCACCGGCACCATCGGCGGGACGCGGGTGCGCTGCATTTCCGTGCGGCAGCAGATCGAGTTCCACCAGGGGTACGAGCCCGGCCCGGCCGACCTCCACGACATGGCCCGGCTGCGCGCGGAGTTCGGCGTGACCACGCACTTCTGAGAGCCGCCGGCACCCGGCACGACCGGAGCGCGGCGGACGACGGGAGCCGGCGAACGGGGACAGGCGGCCACGGGATGCGGGAAGCTGTGTCCACACACCCGGCGGATGCGGCAACAATGGGTGGCATGAGCGACAGCCCTGCCCCCCTAGCAGACCCGCACCTCGTCTTCGACGCCGTGGAAGGCCGCCGGGATCTCGTCATCCTCGGCTCCACCGGGTCCATCGGCACCCAGGCCATCGACCTGGTGCTCCGCAATCCCGACCGCTTCCGTGTCACCGCGCTATCGGCGGCGGGCGGCCGGGTCGCCCTCCTCGCCGAGCAGGCGCGCCGCCTGCGGGTGCGCACGGTGGCGGTCGCCGCTCCCGAAGCGGTCCCCGCCCTGCGCGAGGCGCTGCGGCAGGAGTACGGAACAGCGGAGCCGCTCCCGGAGATCCTTGCCGGCCCGGACGCGGCCACCGAACTGGCCGCCGGTGACTGCCACACCGTGCTCAACGGGATCACCGGCTCGATCGGCCTGGCGCCCACGCTGGCCGCGCTCGGGGCGGGCCGCACGCTGGCCCTCGCCAACAAGGAGTCGCTGATCGTCGGCGGTCCGCTGGTCAAGGCGCTGGCCGCGCCCGGCCAGATCATCCCGGTCGACTCCGAGCACGCCGCCCTCTTCCAGGCACTGGCGGCCGGCAAGCGCGGCGATGTGCGCAAGCTCGTCGTCACCGCGTCCGGCGGCCCGTTCCGGGGCCGCACCAGGAGCGAGCTGGCGGACGTCACGAGGGAGCAGGCACTCGCGCACCCGACCTGGGCCATGGGCCCGGTCATCACGGTCAACTCCGCGACCCTGGTCAACAAGGGGCTCGAAGTCATCGAGGCGCACCTCCTCTACGACATCCCCTTCGACCGGATCGAGGTCGTGGTCCACCCCCAGTCCTACGTCCACTCCATGGTGGAGTTCACCGACGGCTCGACCCTCGCCCAGGCGACCCCGCCCGACATGGGCGGACCGATCGCCATCGGTCTCGGCTGGCCGCAGCGCGTCCCCGACGCCGCCCCCGCATTCGACTGGTCGAAGGCCTCGTCCTGGGAGTTCTTCCCGCTGGACACCGAGGCGTTCCCGTCCGTCGGCCTCGCCCGGCACGTGGGCACGCTGGGCGGCACCGCGCCCGCGGTGTTCAACGCGGCCAACGAGGAGTGTGTGGACGCGTTCCTGTCCGGACGCCTCGCGTTCAACGGCATCATGGACACCGTCACCGCGGTGGTGGCCGAACACGGAACACCCCCGACGGGAACTCCACTGACCGTCGCGGACGTCCTTGAAGCGGAGGCCTGGGCGCGGACCCGGGCCCGGGAACTCTCGGCCGAGGCCGCAGCGGAGGCGCGCGCATGAGTATGACGTCGGTCCTGTTGACCGTTCTGGGCATCGCCGTCTTCGTCGTCGGGCTGCTCTTCTCCATCGCCTGGCACGAGCTGGGACACCTCTCGACCGCGAAGCTCTTCGGCATCCGCGTACCCCAGTACATGGTCGGCTTCGGCCCGACGATCTGGTCACGCAAGAAGGGCGACACGGAGTACGGGTTCAAGGCCATCCCGGCGGGCGGCTACATCCGCATGATCGGGATGTTCCCGCCGGGGCCCGACGGCCGGATCGAGGCGCGCTCCACGTCACCGTGGCGCGGCATGATCGAGGACGCCAGGTCGGCCGCCTTCGAGGAGCTGGAGCCGGGCGACGAGAAGCGCCTCTTCTACACGCGCAAGCCGTGGAAGCGCGTGATCGTCATGTTCGCCGGACCGTTCATGAACCTGGTCCTGGCCGTCGCGATCTTCCTCGGCGTCGCCATGACCTTCGGTTTCCAGACCCAGACGACCGAGGTCGCCGGCGTCCAGAAGTGCGTGATCTCGCAGAGCGAGAAGCGCGAGACCTGCAAGTCGTCCGACCCGGTCTCGCCCGCCCAGGCGGCCGGGCTCCGGGAGGGCGACAAGATCGTCGCGTTCAACGGCGAGCCGGTCGGCGAGTGGTCCGTGCTGTCCGACAGGATCCGCGACACGATCGGCCCCGCCACCATCACGGTCCAGCGGGACGGCCAGGAGAAGACCCTGCACGCCGTGCTCAAGAAGAACGCGGTGGCGAAGAAGGACTCCGACGGCGAGGTGATCCCCGGCAAGTTCGTCTCCGCCGGCTACCTCGGATTCGCCGCGCAGACGGAGATCATCCCGCTCTCCTTCGGTGACTCGGTCGTCCGCATGGGCGACATGTTCGAGAACGGCGTCGACTCGATCATCGCCCTGCCGTCCAAGATCCCCGCACTCTGGAACGCGGCCTTCGACGGCGGCGAGCGCGCGGACGACTCACCGGTCGGCGTCGTCGGCGCGGCCAGGATCGGCGGCGAGGTGATGACGCTGGACGTCCCGGCGCAGAACCAGATCGCGATGATGCTGTTCCTGCTGGCCGGCTTCAACCTCTCGCTGTTCCTCTTCAACATGCTGCCGCTGCTGCCGCTGGACGGCGGCCACATCGCGGGAGCCCTGTGGGAGGCCCTCCGCCGGAACGCGGCGCGCGTCTTCAAGCGGCCCGACCCGGGCCCCTTCGACGTCGCCAAGCTGATGCCCGTCGCCTATGTGGTCGCCGGGGTGTTCATCTGCTTCACGCTGCTCGTGCTGGTGGCCGACGTCGTCAATCCGGTCAAGATCACCTGACCGGTGCGACGGACGCACCCGGTGTGTCCCGGGGTGACGGCGGATGCGCGCGATGCGTCCGGTGGGCCACATTTTGTGCGGACGCCGGACGCCGTGTGCCTCAGGTTGTCCTCGGTGCCGTAACCTCGAAGGCCGGAGCCCGCCGATCTCGGGACGTTGATCCAAACCTTGGGGATGCTCAGCGCATGACTGCGATTTCTCTCGGAATGCCTACCGTTCCGACCCAGCTCGCCGTACGGCGGGTCAGCCGCAAGATCCAGGTCGGGTCGGTGGCGGTCGGCGGGGACGCGCCGGTTTCGGTGCAGTCGATGACGACGACACGCACGTCCGACATCGGCGCCACGCTCCAGCAGATCGCGGAGCTGACGGCCTCCGGCTGTCAGATCGTGCGGGTGGCGTGCCCGACCCAGGACGACGCGGACGCGCTCAAGACGATCGCCTCGAAGTCGCAGATCCCGGTCATCGCGGACATCCACTTCCAGCCGAAGTACGTGTTCGCGGCGATCGACGCGGGCTGCGCGGCGGTACGGGTGAACCCGGGCAACATCAAGCAGTTCGACGACAAGGTGAAGGAGATCGCGCGGGCCGCCAAGGACGCCGGGACCCCGATCCGGATCGGCGTGAACGCCGGTTCGCTGGACGCGCGGCTGCTCAAGAAGTACGGCAAGGCGACCCCCGAGGCACTGGTCGAGTCGGCCCTGTGGGAGGCGTCCCTCTTCGAGGAGCACGGCTTCCGCGACATCAAGATCTCGGTCAAGCACAACGACCCGGTCGTGATGGTCAACGCCTACCGCCAGCTCGCCGCGCAGAGCGACTACCCCCTGCACCTCGGCGTCACCGAGGCCGGACCTGCGTTCCAGGGCACCATCAAGTCCGCCGTGGCCTTCGGCGCGCTGCTGAGCGAGGGCATCGGCGACACCATCCGCGTCTCGCTCTCCGCGCCGCCCGCGGAAGAGGTCAAGGTCGGGCTCCAGATCCTGGAGTCGCTGAACCTGAAGCAGCGCCGGCTGGAGATCGTGTCCTGCCCGTCGTGCGGTCGCGCCCAGGTGGACGTGTACAAGCTCGCGGACCAGGTCACCGCCGGTCTGGAGGGCATGGAGGTGCCGCTGCGGGTCGCCGTCATGGGCTGCGTCGTCAACGGCCCCGGCGAGGCCCGCGAGGCCGACCTCGGCGTCGCCTCCGGCAACGGCAAGGGCCAGATCTTCGTCAAGGGCGAGATCATCAAGACGGTGCCCGAGTCGAAGATCGTCGAGACCCTCATCGAGGAAGCCCTCAAGATCGCCGAACAGATGGAGAAGGACGGCATCGCCTCCGGCGAGCCCCAGGTCTCCATCAGCTGAACCCCGGATACCCCACGGAACCCGCGACAACGCCCCGCCGGAGAACGTCCGCGGGGCGTTGCCCGTGAGCAGTCTCACCGCCCTCCGAAGAAGCCGTTCCGGCCACGAGCGGCGCCCCACGGGCTCTTTCGGTACAGTGCGGAAATCAGCAGACCGCATGGTGAGGCCCCCTCGTGTTGACGCAGACCACCACTCGGGTCCTCGAACCCAGCGACCTCGGCGCCGCCCTCGCGGTGCTGGAGAGCGAACCCGTAGCCAACGCCTTCGTGACCTCCCGGGTCCAGATCGCGGGCCTCGACCCATGGCGCCTCGGCGGCGAGATGTGGGGCTGGTACGCCAACGGGCGGCTGCGCTCCCTCTGCTACTCCGGGGCCAACCTCGTGCCCATCTGCGCCGGTCCGGAAGCCGTCAGGGCCTTCGCGGACCGGGCCCGCAGGGCGGGCCGCCGCTGCTCCTCGATCGTCGGCCCCGCGGAGCCGACCGCCCAGCTGTGGCGGCTGCTCGAACCGGGCTGGGGCCCCGCCCGCGAGGTCCGGGCCAACCAGCCGCTCATGGTCGCGGACAGCCCCGCCGCGGAGGTGGCGCCCGACCCGCTGGTCCGCCGCGTCCGCAAGGACGAGATGGACATCCTGATGCCCGCCTGCGTCGCCATGTTCACCGAGGAGGTCGGCATCTCCCCGCTCGCCGGCGACGGCGGACTCCTCTACCAGGCCCGCGTCGCCGAGCTCATCGCCGCCGGCCGCTCCTTCGCCCGGATCGAGGACGGCAAGGTCGTCTTCAAGGCCGAGATCGGTGCCACCACCCCACAGGCCTGCCAGATCCAGGGAGTCTGGGTGGCCCCCGAATTCCGTGGCCGCGGCCACTCGGAGACCGGCATGGCGGCCGTCCTGCGCCACGCGCTGACCGAGGTCGCGCCGATCGTCAGCCTGTACGTCAACGACTACAACACCCCCGCGCGCAAGGCGTACAGCCGGATCGGCTTCCGCGAGGTCGGCGCGTTCATGAGCGTGCTGTTCTGACCCGGCCGCCCGCACGACCCCCCGTCCTCACCGGCCCGTACCCCGCCCGCCGCGACGGACAGTAGGGTCTGTCCATGGCAGCAGCTTCGGGGGGCGGCCCCCACACACCCAGCGTCCGGATCGGACCGATCGATCTCGCCGCACGCGTGGACGAGGCGCTCGCCGTCCAGGCCGTCGCCTTCGGCCTCGGCCCCGACGAGATCGAAGTACGCCGCCACATCGTCCTCAGACACCTCGACCACCCGCACGCCCGCGCGCTGGGCGCCCTGACCCCCGACGACCGGCTCGTCGGCTTCGTCTACGGCATGCCGAACGAACGCGGCCACTGGTGGTCCACCGTCGTCGAGCCCTACCTGCGCGCCACCGGCTCCGCGCGCTGGCTCGACGACTCCTTCGTGATCACCGAACTCCACGTCCACCCGCAGTTCCAGAACCGGGGGACCGGCCGCGCCCTGATCACCACCATCACCGACGCCGTGGACCAGCCCCGCTCCATCCTCTCCGCGATCGACACGGAGAGCCCGGCCCGCGGTCTGTACCGCTCGCTCGGCTACCAGGACCTGGCCCGGCAGGTGCTCTTCCCCAGCGCTCCCAAGCCGTACGCGGTCATGGGAGCACCGCTTCCACTGCTCCGCAGGGCGCGTGACTGACTGAATCGATTTCCGCCCGCCCGTGCCGCCCGGCTAACCTCCTGCACATCACCCTTCCGAGCAGGAGTTCACCATGGCCCAGGTCCAGCGCATGTCCCGATTGATGATCAAGACACTGCGCGACGACCCGGCGGACGCCGAGACGCTCAACCACAAGCTGCTCGTCCGGGCCGGATACGTACGTCGCACCGCCGCCGGCATCTGGTCCTGGCTGCCGCTCGGCAAGAAGGTCCTGGAAAACGTCAGCCGCGTCGTCCGCGAGGAGATGGACGCCATCGGCGGCCAGGAGGTGCTGCTCCCCGCGCTGCTCCCCAAGGAGGCGTACGAGGCGAGCGGCCGCTACGACGAGTACGGCGACCTGCTGTTCCGCCTCAAGGACCGCAAGGGCGCCGACTACCTCCTCGGCCCCACCCACGAGGAGGTCTTCACCCAGGTCGTCAAGGACATGTGCTCGTCCTACAAGGACCTGCCGGTGATCCTCTACCAGATCCAGACCAAGTACCGCGACGAGGCCCGCCCCCGGGCCGGCGTGCTGCGCGGCCGCGAGTTCCAGATGAAGGACTCGTACTCCTTCGACACCACGGACGAGGGTCTGGCGGAGGCGTACCAGCTGCACCGCGGCGCCTACATCCGGATCTTCGAGCGGCTCGGCCTCGACCACCGCATCGTCTCCGCCGTCTCCGGCGCCATGGGCGGCTCGGCCTCCGAGGAGTTCCTCGCGCCCGCGCCCGCCGGTGAGGACACCTTCGTCGACTGTCCGAACTGCGACTACGCCGCCAACACCGAGGCCGTGACCTTCAAGTCCACCCCGGCCGACGCCTCGGCCGTGGGCGCCGTCGAGGAGCTGGACACCCCCGACACCCCCACCATCGAGACCCTGGCCGCCCACCTCGGCGTCCCGGCCTCCGCCACCCTGAAGAACCTCCTGGTGAAGGTGGACGGCGAGATCGTGGCCGTGGGCGTGCCCGGCGACCGCGAGGTCGATCTCGGCAAGCTCGGTGAGCACCTGGCCCCCGCCGTCGTCGAGCTCGTCACCGCGGAGGACTTCGTCGGCCGCCCCGACCTGGTGCGCGGCTACGTCGGACCGCAGGGCCTGGACAAGGTCCGCTACATCGCCGACCCCCGCATCGCCTCCGGCACCGCGTGGATCACCGGCGCCAACAAGGAGGGCAAGCACGCGCGCAACGTCGTCGCGGGCCGCGACTTCGAGGTCGACGACTACCTCGACGTCGTCGTCGTCGAGGCGGGCGACCCCTGCCCCAACTGCGGCACCGGCCTCCAGGTGGACCGCGCCATCGAGATCGGCCACATCTTCCAGCTGGGCCGCAAGTACGCCGACATCTTCTCGCTCGACGTCCTCGGCCAGCAGGGCAAGCCCGTCCGCGTCACGATGGGCTCGTACGGCATCGGCGTCTCCCGCGCGGTGGCCGCCCTCGCCGAGCAGACCGCCGACGACAAGGGCCTGTGCTGGCCCCGTGAGATCGCCCCGGCCGATGTGCACGTGGTCGCCGCGGGCAAGGCGCTCCAGACCGAGCTGGCCCTCGACGTCTCCGAGAAGCTCGGCGCGGCCGGTCTGCGCGTGCTGGTCGACGACCGCGCGGGCGTCTCGCCCGGCGTCAAGTTCACCGACTCCGAGCTGATCGGCGTCCCGAAGATCCTGGTGGCCGGCCGCCGCTCGGCCGAAGGCGTCCTGGAGCTGAAGGACCGCCGCACCGGCGAGCGCGAGGAGCTCACCGTCGACGAGGCGATCGCCCGCCTCACCGAACAGGGCTGACCGCCCCGGATTCCGTGGACGCACACCCCTCCGTCCCGTCGGTCCGCCCGGCGGGACGGAGTGCTGCCGGGCCGGGAACGGGGCGGTTCGGCGGAAGGCGGCGGCGTTCGTCCAGGCCGTGCCGCCCGCCCCGAGCGGCTCACCACCGGGAGGTCCTCGCCGGCCGGGCCGGAGACGGGTCCGGACGGCAAGGGACGGCACCAGTTCCGGCGGCTCCGGTCACCGGGATCACGAGCGTGTCTCCCGCCGTCGGACGGTGAACCTCACGGCACGCCAGGAACTCGGTCCCGCTTCGGGCCGAGAAGTGCCCCGGCGCTACAGCCAGCCCGCGAACTCCAGCGTGACCTCGCCCTCCCCGGTGCGGCCGGCGGCCAGCGCCCGGGTGCCCGACTCCACCGCACGGAACAGCGTCCAGCCGTGCAGCCGCTCGCGGTCCACGTCCAGCGACTCCGCGAGCCGCTTGATCCTGCGCCGGGCCGTCATCGCGCCGCCCGGCGAGGCGATCAGATCCTCCACCCGGTCCCGCACCAGCCGCGCCAGATCGTAGGCCCGCTCACCGACCAGCGGCTCCGGCCCGACCGTCAGCCAGGGCGCGCGCTCGCCCGAGAGCACCTTGCTCTGCCGGAAGTTGCCATGGAGCAGCAGAGTCTCGGGGGAGTCCGCGACCAGTTCCCCGCGCGCCGCCAGGGCCGCGGAGACCAGCGGCTCAAGGTCCGGGTCCGCCGCCGCGGCGGCCCGCATCGGACCGGTCCGCCGCGCGGTCCGCTCCGCGACCGTCTCGAAGGCGTGACCGGCCGGCGGCTCGACCCACAGCCGCCGTACCGTGCCCGCCGCCTCCAGCAGGGCCTTCGCCTCCGGCAGCGACCGCAGCGACACCTCGGGGTGCAGCCGCTCCAGCAGCAGGGCGCCGGCGCCGGGGTCCCCGGGGAGCAGCTCCTCATCCGGTGCGACCAGCTGGACCGCGCCCCAGCCGTTCCAGTGCGCCAGCGCCGCCCGTTCGAGCTCGGGCGCGGCCCCCGACGGGGAGATCTTCAGCGCCGCCGGGGCTCCGTCGGCGCCCCGCACCAGCAGGACCAGGCTGCTGCGCCCGCCCGGGGCGGCGACCCGGTCCACGGACAGCTCCCGCCCTGCCCGGTCCAGCGCCCGGTCGGTCAGTGCGGGAAGCTCCGCGAGCCATTCCCCGGCGGCCGTATCCCCGTACGACTCGCCGAGCGCTCGCACCAGACGCTGCGGCGGTTCAAAACCCATACGTGCTGTGTTCCCTTTCAGAGCCTGCCTCAGTGCGTCGCGCCGGTCCGGCCCTTCGCGTCCGACCCGGTCTTCGCGTCGGCACCCGTCGCCTCGTCCTTCTCACCGGCACCGTCCTTGCGGGAACCGTCTGCGGCCCGCTCGACGAGCCCGGGAAAGGGTACGCCGCTGCCCCGCCAGCGCACCGCGCGCACCGCGGCCTCCCGCAGCGCGTCCGCGGCCTCCCGGCGCAACGGCCCCCCGGCCGCCCGCACGAGGTCGGAGTAGACGTCCGCCACCCGGTCCTCCAGTACGGCGGCGAACCGCACCGCCGCGGCCGGGTCCGGCACGGCGAACGGCAGGGCGTACGCGGGGTCCGCCGCCACCGGTTCGCCGCCCAGGCCGCGCACCGTGCGCACCAGCGCGTCGCGGCGGGCCCGGTGGGCGTGGTGCGCGGCGGTGGCCTCGGCGCGGCGGCCCGCGGCGACCCGGCCGCCCGCCACCCCGTACCCGTACACCGCGGCGTGTTCCGCTGCCAGTGCCGCCTGGGCGGCCTTGAGCGTCGCCTCGCGCTCGTCCTTCTCGCTCACGCCTTCGTCTCCTTGGCCAGTCCGGTCAGCAGGTAGGAGTGTGCGGAGGCGGCCGCCGCGACGGAGGCGAGCAGCCGGGCCAGCTCCGGGGGCGCCTCCAGCAGGGCCTCCGTGTAAGAGGCCGCGGCCCGTCGCTCGGCGGCCGCCAGTGCCTTGACGGCCTCCGGGGGGCTGCCTGCGGGCCGGGTCCGGACGGACTGGAGCGAGGCCTTTCCCGCCGGGGCGAGGGCCGTGACGTGGGCGCGTACGGCGTCGCGCAGCGGGGTGAGCCCGGCCGAGGTCGCCGGATGGGCGGCGAGCACGTTCTCGTACTGCGCCAGCAGGGACGTGGATACGGCGGCGGCCTTCTTCCGCAGCGACGCCTCAGCCTTCACCGCGGTGGCGGAGGCGGTCCGGGCACCGGCGTGCGCGGAACCCGTCCGGCCGCCGCCCCCGTCCTCCGCGCCGTCCCCGCAGCCGGCCAGCACCGCCCCCATGGCGATCGCTCCCGTCGCGGTGAGCGCGCCCCTGCGCGTCGTCCCCGTGCGCCGCACTTGTTCTCCTTCGGGCTGGACCTGTCTTGACCGGATGTGTCCGGAAGTGATCACCGCAGGCGAGCGTACCCGCGCTCGGGGGGCCGGCGGACGGCAACACCCCCCGGGACCGGATACCCTTTGACCAGACACACGACGATCCCCACAACAGCACACGCGGCCGAGGAGTCACCCGGATGAGCACCCCCCAGAGCGAGAGGCTGCGCGGGCTGGTAGAACCGCTCGTCAGCGCCGAGCAGCTGGATCTGGAAGAGATCGAAGTGTCCCGGGCCGGCCGCCGCCGGGTGCTGCGGATCATCGTGGACTCCGAAGAGGGCGTGGAGCTCGACACCTGCGCGGATCTGAGCCGCGCGATCTCCGAGAAGCTCGACGAGACCGACGCGATGGGCGAGGAAGAGTACGTCCTGGAGGTCAGCTCTCCCGGTGCCGACCGCCCGCTGACGGAGCACCGCCACTACGTACGCAACACCGGCCGCCTGGCCAGGCTGACCCTGAACGAGGGCGGCGAGCTGGTGGCCCGCGTCCTCGCGGTCGACGAAGAGGGCCTCGATGTCGAGGTACCGGGCGTCAAGGGCCGCAAGCCCACGTCCCGCCGGATCTCCTTCGACGAGATCGCCAAGGCGCGCGTGGAGCTGGAATTCAACCGCAAGGACAAGAAGGAAGAGGAGGCGTAGCCGTGGACATCGATGTGAAGCTTCTGAAGGGCTTGGCGCAGGACAAGGAGATCCCATTCGACGTGCTCGTCGAGGCGATCGAGTCGGCCCTCCTCATCGCGTACCACCGCACGGACGGCAGCCACCGCAGGGCGCGCGTGGAGCTGGACGAGCGCGGCCATGTGACGGTGTGGGCCAAGGAGGACCCGGCCGATCTGGAGGAGGGCCAGGAGCCCAAGGAGTTCGACGACACCCCGTCGGGCTTCGGCCGGATCGCCGCGACCACCGCCAAGCAGGTCATCCTGCAGCGGCTGCGCGACGCCGAGGACGACCGCACGTTCGGTGAGTACGCGGGCCACGAGGGCGATGTCGTCACCGGCGTCGTCCAGCAGGGCAAGGACCCGAAGAACGTCCTGGTCGACATCGGCAAGCTGGAGGCCATCCTGCCGGTGCAGGAGCAGGTCCCCGGCGAGGAGTACACCCACGGACTGCGGCTGCGCACCTATGTCGTACGGGTGGCCAAGGGGGTGCGCGGTCCGTCGGTGACGCTGTCGCGGACCCACCCCAACCTGGTGAAGAAGCTCTTCGCGCTGGAGGTCCCGGAGATCGCGGACGGCTCCGTCGAGATCTGCGCGATCGCCCGCGAGGCCGGCCACCGCACCAAGATCGCGGTCCGCTCCACCCGCTCCGGCCTCAACGCCAAGGGCGCCTGCATCGGCCCGATGGGCGGCCGTGTGCGCAACGTCATGGCCGAGCTGCTCGGCGAGAAGATCGACATCGTGGACTGGTCGGACGACCCGGCGGAGATGGTCGCCAACGCGCTGTCGCCCGCCCGGGTCAGCGAGGTCGAGGTCGTGGACCTCGGCGCCCGCTCCGCCCGGGTCACCGTGCCCGACTACCAGCTGTCGCTGGCGATCGGCAAGGAGGGCCAGAACGCCCGTCTCGCCGCCCGCCTCACCGGCTGGCGCATCGACATCCGCCCGGACACCGAGACCGACGCCGAGCGCGACGTGGCCGACCGGGAGCGGGCCGAGCGGGCCCGGGAGCGCGCCGAGCGCAACTGATCCGACGACGGGCCGGGGCGCGGAACGGAACGCGCCGCGGCCCCGACCGGAGCGGGTCACCAAGGAATAGATCTCGTCGACATCCCGCTGAGATCACGACAACATCCGTTCGATCTTTGCCCCAAACAGGTGAGGTCGGTACGGGGAGGTAGACTTAAACGTGTCTGGCCGGACGCACGCCCGCGCTTGCCCTGAGCGAACCTGTGTGGGTTGCCGGGAGCGAGCGGCCAAGAGCGAGCTGCTGCGCATCGTGGCGGACGGAGGCGCCTGCGTCCCCGACCCTCGCGGTACGCTGCCCGGCCGGGGTGCATATCTGCACCCTGCATCTGTCTGTCTCGACCTGGCGGTCCGCCGCCGGGCATTCCCCCGGGCCTTCAAGGCCAAGGGGCCGTTCGACGCCGCAGCGGTCCAGCGGTTCGTCGAACGGGCGACACCGTAGGAACAGGAAATTGAACGGCACGGGTCCCCGTGCGGTCAGGTACCTCGCGAGTTGGAAGTAGGTCGAGATTGCGATGAGCACTCGATGAGTACGCGATGAGTACGCCCATGAAGTAGCGACGGTCCGGCGGTAACCCGGACCTAAAAGGAGCGAAGTGGCTAAGGTCCGGGTATACGAACTCGCCAAGGAGTTCGGAGTTGAGAGCAAGGTCGTCATGGCCAAGCTCCAGGAACTCGGTGAGTTCGTACGTTCGGCGTCCTCGACGATCGAGGCGCCGGTTGTACGCAAGTTGACTGACGCACTGCAGGGTCCCGGTGGCAACGCCGGCAAGTCCGCTGCAAAGCCTGGCGCGCCCCGCAAGGCCGCCCCCGTGAAGCCCGCGGCGCCCTCCCCGGCCGCCGCAGCACGTCCCGCTGCCCCGAAGCCCGGCGTACCGGCTGCCAAGCCGGCCGCCGCCGAGGCCCCGAGCAGCACCCCCGCCCCGGCCTCCGCGCCGTCGGCGGGCCCGCGTCCGGGCCCCAAGCCCGCACCCGCGAAGCCCGCCCCGGTCACCCCGGTGCCCGCGGCCGAGTTCTCGGCCCCGGCCCCGGCACAGCCGGCCGCACCCCAGCAGCAGGCCCCGCGTCCCGCGGGTGCCACCCCGGGTCCCCGCCCCGCCCGTCCGGCTCCGGCCGGCGGTCAGCGTGACGGCGGCCGCGAGGGTGGTCAGCGCGACGGTGGCCGTGGCGGCGACCGTCCGGCACGTCCCGCGGGCCAGGGCGCCCCGCGCCCCGGCGGCGCCCGTCCGGCGGGTCCCCGTCCGGGCAACAACCCGTTCACCTCGGGTGGCTCGACGGGCATGGCCCGTCCGCAGTCTCCCCGTCCCGGCGGCGCCCCGCGTCCCGGTGGCGGCTCGGAGCGCCCCGGCGCCCCGCGTCCGCAGGGCGGCCCCGGCGGCGCCCCGCGGCCCCAGGGCCAGGGCGGCGCACGTCCGTCTCCGGGCGGCATGCCGCGCCCGCAGGCTCCTCGTCCCGGCGGCGCCCCCGGCGCCGGCGGTAACCGTCCCAACCCGGGCATGATGCCGCAGCGTCCCGCTGCCGGTCCGCGTCCCGGTGGTGGCCCCGGCGGTGGCCGCGGTCCCGGTGGCGGCGGCGGTCGTCCCGGCGGCGGTGGCGGCGCGGGCCGTCCCGGTGGCGGCGGCTTCGCAGGCCGTCCGGCCGGTCCCGGTGGCGGTGGCGGCGGTTTCGCCGGCCGTCCCGGTGGCGGTGGCGGCGCGGGCCGTCCCGGTGGTGGCGGCGGCTTCGGCGGTCGTCCCGGCTTCGGTGGCCGTCCCGGCGGTCCCGGTGCCCGTGGTGGCACACAGGGTGCCTTCGGCCGGCCCGGTGGTCCCGCGCGTCGTGGCCGCAAGTCGAAGAGGCAGAGGCGCCAGGAGTACGAGGCCATGCAGGCCCCGTCGGTGGGCGGCGTCATGCTGCCTCGCGGCAACGGACAGGCTGTCCGGCTGTCGCGCGGTGCCTCGCTGACCGACTTCGCCGAGAAGATCAACGCCAACCCGGCGTCGCTCGTCGGCGTGATGATGAACCTCGGCGAGATGGTCACCGCCACGCAGTCCGTCTCCGACGAGACGCTGAAGCTCCTCGCGGACGAGATGAACTTCGTCCTGGAGATCGTCAGCCCCGAGGAGGAGGACCGCGAGCTGCTCGAGTCCTTCGACATCGAGTTCGGCGAGGACGAGGGCGGCGAAGAGGCCCTGGTCTCCCGTCCGCCGGTCGTGACCGTCATGGGTCACGTCGACCACGGTAAGACCCGGCTGCTGGACGCGATCCGCAAGACGAACGTCGTCGCGGGCGAGGCCGGCGGCATCACGCAGCACATCGGTGCCTACCAGGTCGGCGCCGAGGTCAACGGCGAGGACCGCAGGATCACCTTCATCGACACCCCGGGTCACGAGGCGTTCACCGCCATGCGTGCCCGTGGTGCGAAGTCCACCGACATCGCGATCCTCGTGGTGGCGGCGAACGACGGTGTGATGCCCCAGACGATCGAGGCGCTGAACCACGCCAAGGCGGCCGAGGTGCCGATCGTGGTCGCGGTCAACAAGATCGACGTCGAGGGCGCGGACCCGACCAAGGTGCGCGGTCAGCTCACCGAGTTCGGTCTGGTGGCGGAGGAGTACGGCGGCGACACGATGTTCGTCGACATCTCCGCCAAGCAGGGCCTCAACATCGAGGCTCTTCTGGAGGCCGTCGTCCTCACCGCCGACGCCTCGCTCGACCTGCGGGCCAACCCGGAGCAGGACGCGCAGGGTATTGCGATCGAGTCCCACCTCGACCGCGGCCGCGGTGCCGTCGCGACCGTCCTGGTCCAGCGAGGCACGCTGCGGGTCGGCGACACGATGGTCGTGGGCGACGCCTACGGCCGCGTGCGCGCCATGCTCGACGACAAGGGCGAGAACGTCGAGGAAGCGGGTCCCTCGACCCCCGTCCTCGTGCTGGGTCTCACCAACGTCCCGGGTGCCGGCGACAACTTCCTGGTGGTCGACGAGGACCGTACGGCCCGTCAGATCGCCGAGAAGCGTGCCGCTCGTGAGCGCAACGCCAACTTCGCCCGCAAGGGTGTCCGGTTCTCCCTGGAGAACCTGGACGAGGCGCTCAAGGCCGGTCTGGTCCAGGAGCTCAACCTCATCATCAAGGGCGACGCGTCCGGTTCGGTGGAGGCTCTCGAGTCCTCGCTGCTCCAGCTCGACGTCGGCGAAGAGGTCGACATCCGGGTCCTGCACCGCGGTGTGGGTGCGGTCACCGAGTCGGACATCGACCTGGCGACCGGCTCCGACGCCATCGTGATCGGCTTCAACGTGCGCGCCGCAGGGCGTGCCGCGCAGATGGCCGACCGCGAAGGTGTGGACGTCCGGTACTACTCGGTCATCTACCAGGCGATCGAAGAGATCGAAGCGGCCCTCAAGGGCATGCTCAAGCCGGAGTACGAAGAGGTCGAGCTCGGTACGGCGGAGATCCGCGAGATCTTCCGCTCGTCCAAGCTGGGCAACATCGCCGGTGTGCTGGTCCGGTCCGGCGAGGTCAAGCGCAACACCAAGGCGCGCCTGCTCCGCGACGGCAAGGTCATCGCGGAGAGCCTCAACATCTCCGGGCTGCGCCGCTTCAAGGACGACGTCACCGAGATCCGCGAAGGCTTCGAGGGCGGTATCAACCTCGGAAACTTCAACGACATCAAGATCGACGACGTCATCGCGACGTACGAGATGCGCGAGAAGCCGCGAGGCTGACCCGTACCTCAACAGTCGGGGCCGGTCGACGGGTCGTATTTCCGTCGATCGGCCCCGGCCGTTCCGTGTACGGTTCTCGTGTCCCTGCCAATCACCGGCGGGGCGCGAACCCGAACCGGCGGGACATCCGGACATACATGTATGTGGGGACACTGTCCTTCGATCTGCTTCTCGGCGACGTACGGTCGCTGAAGGAGAAGCGCTCCGTGGTCCGTCCGATCGTTGCCGAGCTCCAGCGCAAGTACGCGGTGAGCGTGGCGGAGACGGGCGGCCAGGACCTCCATCGCAGGGCCGAGATCGGCCTCGCCGTGGTCTCCGGGGACACCGGACACCTCACGGACGTGCTGGACCGGTGCGAGCGGCTGATCGCCGGCCGGCCGGAAGTGGAGCTGCTGTCCGTACGGCGGCGGCTGCACAGCGACGAAGACGATTGAGCAAGGCGAGAAGGAGACGGACCAGTGGCCGACAACGCGCGGGCTAAGAAGCTGGCGGACCTCATCCAGGAGGTGGTCGCCGAGAAACTGCAGCGCGGAATCAAGGACCCGCGCCTGGGTACGCACGTGACCATCACGGACACCCGCGTCACCGGCGACCTGCGGGAGGCCACGGTCTTCTACACGGTCTACGGCGACGACGAGGACCGGGCGAGCGCGGCAGCCGGCCTGGAGAGCGCGAAGGGCATCCTGCGTTCCGCGGTCGGTGCGGCGGCGGGGACGAAGTTCACCCCCACGCTGTCCTTCATGGCGGACGCGCTCCCCGAGAACGCCAAGGCGATCGAGGACCTGCTCGACCGGGCACGGGCCTCGGACGCCAAGGTGCGCGAGGCGTCCTCGGGCGCCACGTACGCGGGTGACGCCGACCCGTACCGCAAGCCGGAGGACGAGACCGACGAGGACACCGCCTCCGAATGACAGCGCAGAACAGGACGCCGGACGGACTTGTCATCGTGGACAAGCCGTCCGGCTTCACTTCGCATGACGTCGTCGCCAAGATGCGCGGCATCGCCAGGACCCGCCGCGTCGGCCATGCCGGCACGCTGGACCCGATGGCGACCGGTGTGCTCGTGCTCGGCGTCGAGCGGGCCACCAAGCTGCTCGGCCATCTCGCACTGACCGAGAAGGAGTACCTCGGTACGATCCGGCTCGGCCAGGACACCGTCACGGACGACGCGGAGGGCGAGATCACCTCGTCCACCGACGCCTCGGGAGTGACGCGCGAGGGGATCGACGCCGGGGTCGCCGCGCTGACCGGCGCCATCATGCAGGTGCCGTCCAAGGTCAGCGCCATCAAGATCGACGGCAAGCGGTCCTACGCGCGGGTGCGCGGCGGCGAGGAGTTCGAGATCCCGGCCCGGCCGGTGACCATCTCGTCGTTCAACGTCTACGACGTCCGCCAGGCCGTCGCGGCGGACGGCACCCCGGTCGTCGACCTGGTCGTCTCCGTGGTCTGCTCCTCCGGTACGTACATCCGGGCCATCGCCCGTGACCTCGGCGCCGGACTCGGGGTGGGCGGCCATCTCACCGCGCTGCGGCGCACCCGCGTCGGGCCGTACGGTCTCGACGGGGCGAGGACGCTGGACCAGCACCAGGAGGAGCTGGTCGTGATGCCGGTGGCCGAGGCCGCCGCCTCCGCGTTCCCGCGCTGGGACGTCGACGACAAGCGGGCCAAGCTGCTGCTGAACGGGATGCGGCTGGACATGCCCGCCCACCCGCCGGGGCCGGTCGCGGTCTTCGGGCCCGACGGGCGGTTCCTGGTCCTCGTCGAGGAGCAGAAGGGCAAGGCCAAGAGCCTCGCCGTCTTCGGCTGACGAGCTGATCCACCCGCTGTCGCGCACCAGGCCGTAAGGGCTGTTCCAGGCCCCCGTCGCCCCCTGTCCGCCGAACGCCACTGATTCACCCCAATGGGCAGGCGCTCGGAGTGAATCAGGGGTGCGAACGGGGGCGCTTCCACTCCGATGGCCCTTTGTCGATCACGGTGGACCTACCGTCGGATCATGGGATGCGGGGACCGGGCGACGTTGGTACGACTGTGCGATCCGGCCGGCAGGACGAGGGGGACCGGGTTCGTCGCGGACGACCGGGGCACGGTCGTGACCAGTCACGAGGCCGTCGAAGGGGCGGCCCACCTCGTCCTGCACGGCGCGGACGGACGCAGCTGCCGTGTCGGGGCCGAGGACGTCACCGCGCTGCCCGAGCTGGATCTCGCGCTCCTGCCCACCGGCGGACCGGACGCGCTGGGCGTGCGGCCGCTGCCGATCGTGGAGCGCGAGCGGATCGAGGCAGGCAGCTATGTGACGATCGCCGCGCACGGCTGGCGCGAGGCCCGCGTCCTGGGCCCGGTCCCGGTGACGTACACGGCGGGCGGGCCCGCTCACCGGATCGACCGGGCTCTCGAACTCGCCCTCGGTACGGACGGCAGCGACGCGCTGCGGCTCGGCGGCGCCGCCGTGGGCGGGCCGGTCCTCGACCCGGACACCGGCGCGGTCATCGCGGTTCTCGGCACCGCGCTGCGGGCCGGACACGCCGCCGCCGGATGTGCGGTGCCACTGGCCGGGGCGGGCGAAGGAGGCCCGCTGGGTGAGCTGCTGCGGCGCAACGCCATGAGTGTCCCCGGCTACGGCCGCGATCTGAACCTGGCCGGAGCGCTCCAGCTGACCGCCATGTCCGTCGGCTCCGCGGGCGGCCACGACGTCCGGCCCGATCCGGTGGAACGGCCGGAGGCCACCGCGGAGTTCAGCGCGTTCGCCGCCGCGGGGCCGGCGAAGCCCGACGGGGCGGGCGCGGTCGTCCTCGGCCTGGTCGGGGAGCCGGGCACCGGCCGCACCACCGAACTCGCCGCGCTGGCCGCCCGGCGGGCCCGCGGCCGGGTGCCGGCCCTCACCCTCTGGCTGCGTGGCGCCGATCTGCTGGCCGACGACACCTCCGTGGCCGACGCGATCGTCCGCTCGCTCGGACAGGCCGGACGCATCGTCACCGCCGCCGGAGCCCCCGGTGACATGGCGGCCGCCACCCCGGAGCGGGTGGCCCGGCTGGCGGCGGACGCGGGCAGCCCGCTGCTCGTCCTGCTGGACGGCCCCGAGGAGATGCCGCCCGTCCTGGCGCACCGGCTGGCCCGGTGGACCGCGGGCACGGTCGACTGGCTGCGGGAGAACGGGGCGCGGCTCGTCGTCGCCTGCCGCCCCGAGCACTGGGAGACCGCCGGCGCGCTCTGTCCGCCGGACGCACTGCACCGCCCGGCCAGGCCCGCCCGGCGACTGCCGTCCGCCCTGCGCATCGACGACCTCACCGTGGGCCAGGCCGAGCTGGCCCGGCAGCGCTACGGGCTCCCGCCCGACGCGCTCGCCCCCGGCCACGACCGGCACCCGCTCACCCTGCGGCTGCTGGCGGAGGTACGCGAGGCCCTCCCGCCGGACACGCCGGGGCGGCCCGGCACGGAGGAGGTCTTCGGCGCACACCTCGACCTGATGTGCCTGCGCGTCGCGGTCCGGATCGCCGCCCAGCGGCGGCCCGCCCCGAACGGCACCGCGGTACGGAGGCTGGCGGCGCAGGTGGCGGGGCAGGTCCACGAGGCGGCCCGGCGCTGCCTCGGACCGGGGCAGGGGGAGCTGGACCGGGCCGCGTTCGAGCACGTCTTCCCGTGGCGCACGGGCTGGGCCTCCGCCGTGCTCACCGAAGGCCTGCTGGTCCCGGCCGGAGCGGGCTACCGCTTCGCGCACGAGGAGCTGGGGGACTGGGTCCAGGGCGCGCATCTGGATCTGGACGCGGCGCTGCGGTCGCTGGTGCACCGCTGGCACGCCCCCGGCGCCTCGGCGGGGGAGAGCGGCGGGCGGGTTCCGCACCCCCGTCGCCCGGACACGGCCGGCAGCCCCGGCACCGCCCCCGCCGGGGGAGCCGGGGCCGCGGAGCCGCGCACCCTCCCGGTGCCGCGCCACCGGATCGGCCCGGTGATCCAGTCGCTGCTGCTGCTCGGCCGCCGCCAGGGGCCCGCCGCGCTGGCCCACCGGCTGGCCGACCTGATCGAGGCGCTGGACCGGCTGCCGTCGGGACGGAGCGGGACAGCTTCGAGGACCGGCACACCGGGCCCCTCGCAGGACGGGCCGGCCGCCGCTGATGCACGGGAGGACGGGACCGGCCCGGAGGGCGACGATCCCGCCGTACCGCCCGCGGCCGGAGGCTGCCCGCCCCCCGACGCCCGCTGGTGGGCCGCGCATCTGCTCTCGGAGACCCTGCTGCGGGTGCCGGACGCCCGACCGCACCTCGGGGTGCTCCGGCTGCTCACCGGGCGCATCGTCCGCAGCTCGGCCGAGGCGGGCGGGGCCGGTGCGCAGGGGGTGTACGCGGAGTTCGGGCCGTGGTTCTGGCGGCGGCTGCGGCTGCCGGAGGCGGACCGGATGGACCTGTTCCGGCGGCTCGTCCCCGCCGACGGACCGCCGCGCGGCGAGGACGACACCGGCGGCGACCGCTTCCTGGACGCGGTGGCACGGCGGCTCGCCGCCCAGCCGCGTACGGTCCAGCCGCTCCTGTGCGCCTGGTTCACGGACGAACGCCCCCTCGCGGCCGACCGGGGAGCGGTGGCGCGCCCCACCGTCGCGGCAGCCGCCCAGGCCCTCCTCCACGCCCGCCGCGACCTCGCCGTGGACGAACTGGCCGACGCGCTCGTCTCGACCGATCACCCCCGCGCCGGCGAACTGCTCGCGGCTCTGGCCGAGGACGAACCCTCCGCGCTGTGCCGGGCCGTCGAACGCTGGTCCCGCGACGACGACCGCCGCGCCCGGCGGATCGCGGCCGCCTGCTACGGAGCGGTCGTCGCACCGAACCTCACCCGCGACGCCGACCGGGACCTGCTGCGCCGCTCCGCCCTCGCCCTGCTGGCCCGCCCCGGCGACACCGATCTGCACGGACCGGCGCTGACCCGGCTGGTGGCCGATCCGCAGACCCGGGACCGCTGGCTGCCGCAGGCGCTCCGCACCTTCGTCGCGGGCGGCCCCCGGCTGTCCCCGGCCGCGCTCGCCGTCGCCCTGCCCACACACCCCGAGCAGGTGCTGACCGCGTACCGCGAGCGCCTCCTGCGGTCCGGGGACGGCGCGGGCGAGGTGCTGCGCGCCCTCGCCGGGATCGACGCCCCCGCACTCGCCCTGCACGCCGCCGGGCTCGTACGGGCGTACGTCGACAGCCACCCGGAGGACACCGTGCACACCGCCGCGTACCTCGACCGCAGGCTGGAGCACGGGCCCGCGGCCCGCGCCCTGCTGCTCCCGCTGCTGACCGGACTCCTCCGGGACCGGCCGGCGGCCGCGCCCGTGCGTGGTTCACTCGCCGCCGTGCTGGCCTCGCCCGGCAGCCCGGCCTCGCAGCCGCTGCGGGACGAGCTGCTGGAAGTGCTGCTGGACTTCGAGCAGGGCGCCACGCGCCGGGACCCGGTCGTGCTCGACGCGCTGCTGCGGGCCGCCGCGGCGGGCAGTGCCGGGCGCGGCCGGGCCCGCACCAGGGCCCTGGTCCACCGCACCGGGATGCTGCTCGTGAGGACCCCGGAGGGCGCCGCCCGGTTCGACCGGCGGCTGGTCGAACTGGCCCGTGAGGTGCCGGGATTCGCCGGCATGGTCCTCGGGTGGCTGACGGACGCCCCGCAGGAGTGGGCGGCGGTGATCGGTCCCGGCGCGCGGCGGACCATGGAGTCCCTCGGGACCCCGATGCCCATGCCGATGCAGGCCGCAGAGCGTGAGCATGGCAGTCTTAGACCTGCGTAAGAGACAAACCCACGTACACAGGTTCGGGCGAGGAGCGGTCAGAGTGCAGCGCTGGCGTGGCTTGGAGGACATCCCCCAGGACTGGGGACGCAGCGTCGTCACCATCGGCTCCTACGACGGGGTGCACCGCGGACACCAGCTGATCATCGGCCGTGCCGTGGAACGGGCCCGCGAGCTGGGCGTGCCGTCGGTCGTCGTGACGTTCGACCCGCACCCCAGCGAGGTCGTCCGGCCCGGCAGCCACCCGCCGCTGCTCGCCCCGCACCACCGGCGCGCCGAACTGATGGCGGAGCTCGGCGTGGACGCGCTGCTGATCCTGCCGTTCACCACCGAGTTCTCGAAGCTGGCCCCGGCCGACTTCATCGTGAAGGTGCTCGTCGACAAGCTCCACGCGCAGCTGGTCATCGAGGGCCCCAACTTCCGCTTCGGCCACAAGGCCGCGGGGAACGTGCGGCTGCTCACCGAGTTCGGCGGTACGTACGACTACCGGGTCGAGGTCATCGACCTCCGGGTGCGCGGCGAGGCGGGCGGCGGCGAACCGTTCTCGTCCACCCTCACCCGCCGCCTGGTCGCCGAGGGGGACATGGCCGGCGCCCGCGAGATCCTGGGCCGCCCGCACCGCGTCGAGGGCATCGTCGTCCGAGGTGCGCAGCGCGGCCGCGAGCTCGGCTTCCCCACCGCGAACGTGGAGACCCTGCCGCACACCGCGATCCCCGCCGACGGGGTGTACGCGGGCTGGCTCGACGTGAACGGCGAGTCGATGCCCGCCGCGATCTCCGTCGGCACGAACCCGCAGTTCGACGCCACGGAGCGGACCGTGGAGGCCTACGCGATCGACCGCGTCGGCCTCGATCTGTACGGGCTGCACGTCGCCGTGGACTTCCTCGCCTACGTGCGGGGGATGCTGAAGTTCGAGTCGGTCGACGAGCTGCTCGTGGCGATGGCCGCCGATGTGAAGCGGTGCACCGAGCTGATCTCCGCGTACGAGCGGGGCTGAGCGGCGGCGCGGTCGCCGCGTCCGGCTTCCCGCGCCGGGGCTTCGTCTAGGGTGGACCGGGCCGAAGGAGGTGGGTGCCGTGCGTGAACTGCTTCCCGAGCTGCGTGCCTGGCACGAGGCCGGCACCCCGTTCGCCCTGGCCACGGTGGTCTCCGTCCGGGGCAGCGCCCCGCGGTCCCCGGGCGCCGTGATGGCGGTGACCGCCGGCGGAGCGGTGGCGGGGAGCGTGTCCGGTGGCTGTGTCGAGGGCGCGGTGTACGAGCTGGCCGGCGAGGTGCTCGCCTCCGGCATCCCGCAGCTCCAGTCGTACGGGATCAGCGACGACGAGGCCTTCGGTGTCGGGCTGACCTGCGGCGGCACGATCGATGTCCTGGTCGCGCCGTTCGCCTCCGCGGCCGACCGCGCCTGGCTGCGGGGAGTCACGGACTCGATCGCGGACGGCGAACCCGTCGCCGTGGCCACCGTCCTGCCGGGCCCGGCCGCGGCCGGGGCCAGGCTGGTGGTCAGGGGCGACGGCGCACAGGGCTCGCTCGGCAACGAGGGGCTCGACGCGGCCGTCACCGACGACGCCCGGGGACTGCTCGCCCAGGGGGCCACCGGCCTCCAGCGGTACGGGGAGCGCGGGGAGCGCCGGATGCAGGACGTCTCCGTCTTCGTCCAGACGTACGCGCCACCGCCCCGGATGCTCGTCTTCGGCGCCATCGACCACGCGGCCGCCACCGCGCGCATCGGTTCGTTCCTCGGGTACCGGGTCACCGTGTGCGACGCCCGTCCGGCGTTCGCGACCCGTGAGCGGTTTCCCACCGCCGACGAGGTCGTCTGCGCCTGGCCGCACACCTACCTCTCGGACACGGAGATCGACGGGCGCACGGTCGTCTGCGTCCTGACGCACGATCCGAAGTTCGATGTCCCGCTGCTGGTCGCGGCGTTGCGAACGCCCGCCGCCTACATCGGTGTGATGGGGAGCCGGCGCACCCATCTCGACCGGATCGCCCGGCTGCGCGAGGAGGGGGTGGCCGAGAACGACCTGACCCGGCTCGCCTCGCCCGTGGGCCTCGACCTCGGCGCCCGTACGCCGGAGGAGACGGCGGTCTCGATCGCCGCGGAGATCATCCAGCACCGCTGGGGCGGCACGGGGCGGCCGCTCGGCGAACTGACGGGCACGATCCACCACGAGCGGCGGGAACAGCGCCGGCGGGCGGACCCGGAACCCCGGACCGGCCCGCCGCCGCATCGGCCCCCGCCGGGCACTCCCTAGGCCGGAGCCTTCGCCGCCGCGTTCGCCCAGTGGCACGCCACCTGCGTCTCGCCGCCCCCCGCCAGGACCGGGAGATCCTTCGTACGGCACGCGTCCGCGACCCCCGCACGCTCCGCCTCGCCCGAGGCCAGCACCTGGCAGCGCGCATGGAAGCGGCAGCCGGACGGGATCTTCGACGGGTCCGGCGGCTCACCGGTCAGCACCACCGGATCGCCCGCCGCCTCCGGCAGCACCGACAGGAGCGCCTGGGTGTACGGATGCCGGGGCGCCGTCAGGATCTGCTCGACGTCACCGGTCTCCACGATCCGGCCGAGGTACATCACCGCCACCCGGTCCGCGATGTTCCACGCCAGGCCGAGGTCGTGCGTGACCACCAGCGCGGACAGGCCCAGCTCGTCCCGCAGCCGCAGCAGCAGCGCCAGGATCTCGCCGCGCACCGAGGCGTCCAGCGAGGCCACCGGCTCGTCGGCCACGATGAGTTCCGGCTCCAGGACCAGGGCGCCCGCGATCACGACGCGCTGGCGCTGGCCGCCCGACAGCTCGTGCGGGTAGCGCAGGAAGAACCGCTCCGGGGGCCGCAGCCCCGCCCGGGAGAGGGCGTTGGTGACCGCCTCCCGCTCATCGCCGGCGTACCGGTGGATCCGCAGCCCCTCGGCCACCGCGTCGTACACCGTGTGGCGCGGGTTCAGCGAGCCGCTCGGGTCCTGGAGCACCAGCTGGACCCGCTTGCGGTACGCCTTGAGCGCCCGGCTCCCGTAGCCGAGCGGCTTGCCGCCGAAGGTGATCTGCCCGGAGACGGGCGGGACCAGGCCCAGCAGCGAACGGGCCAGCGTCGTCTTGCCGCACCCGGACTCCCCGACCAGGGCGACGATCTCGCCCGGCCTGATGTCCAGGTCGACGCCGTCGACGGCGCGCGCAGGCTCCACGCCGTGCCGGCCGGGGAAGGTGACGTGCAGCGCCTGGGCGCTGAGCAGGTCCGTGGTGCTGGTCATGTGGTGCTCCTTGCTTCCTCTGCGCCCGGCAGGACCGGGGCGGCGGCCCCCTGCGGACCCACCAGCACACAGGCGGCCCGCCGTCCCGGCCCGGCGTCCCGCAGCTCCTGGTCCTGCGTGGCGCAGGAGTCCAGGGCCACCGGGCAGCGCGGGTGGAACGTGCAGCCGGCCGGCAGCGCCGACGGGTCGGGCGGATCGCCGGGCAGCCCCCGGGGAGCGAACCGGGAGGCCGGGTCCCCGATGCGCGGGAAGGCGCCCGACAGGGCCTTGCTGTACGGGTGGGTCGCGTTCTCGTAGACCTCGGAGGCGGGGCCCTGCTCGACGACCCGGCCCGCGTACATCACCGCGAGCCGGTCGCAGGTGTCGGAGAGCACCGCCAGGTCATGGCTGATCATGATCAGTCCGAGGTCCTGCTCGGAGACCAGCTGCTCGATCAGGCGCAGGATCTGGGCCTGGATCATCACATCGAGGGCGGTCGTCGGCTCGTCGGCGATAATCAGCCCGGGGTCGCAGGCGAGCGCCATCGCGATCATCACGCGCTGCCGCTGCCCACCGGACAGCTCGTGCGGATAGGCGTCCACCCGGGCAGCGGGCAGACCCACCTGTTCCAGCAGCTCACCGGCCCGCTTGCGGGCGTTGGCCTGGGACGCCTTGCTGTGCAGCACGATCGGCTCGGCGATCTGGTCGCCGATGCGGTGCACCGCGTTGAGCGAGTGCATCGCGCCCTGGAAGACGATCGAGGCACCGGCCCAGCGCACGGCCCGGACCTGGCCCCACTTCATGGTGAGGACGTCCTCGCCGTTCAGCAGGATCTCGCCGGTGACCTTGGTGCCCGCGGGCAGCAGCCGCAGCAGCGCGAGCGCCAGCGTCGACTTCCCGCAGCCCGACTCCCCGGCGATGCCGAGCTTCTGGCCCGCGTCCACCTCCAGATCCACTCCGCGGACCGCCTGGGCCCCGCCGGCGTACGTCACCGTCAGACCGCGGACCTGGAGCAGTGACGTCTTACGGATGCTCGTCGTGCTCAACGGGCCACCCCCAGCTTGGGATTGAGGACGGTCTCGATGGCACGGCCGCACAGCGTGAACGCCAGTGCCACCAGGGCGATGGCGATTCCGGGCGGTGCCAGGTACCACCAGTCGCCGGAGCTGACCGCGCCGGCCTCGCGGGCGTCCTGGAGCATGCCGCCCCAGGAGGTGATGGTCGGGTCGCCGAGGCCCAGGAAAGCCAGGGTGGCCTCGGTCAGGATCGCGCTGGAGATCACCAGCGTGGTCTGGGCGAGCACCAGCGGCATCACGTTCGGCAGGACGTGCCGGGTCATGATGTGGCCGTGTCCGCCGCCCAGCGCGCGGGCCCGCTCGATGTAGGGGCGGGACTCCACGGCGAGCGTCTGCGCCCGTACCAGGCGGGCGGTCGTCGGCCAGGTGGTGACGCCGATCGCGATGATGACCGTCCACAGCGAACGGTCCATCACGGTGGCCAGCGCGATGGCCAGGACCAGGGTCGGCATCACCAGGAACCAGTCGGTGACCCGCATCAGCACCGTCGAGTACCAGCCGCGGAAGTGGCCCGCGAGGATACCGACGACCGTGCCGATGGCGACGCAGAGGAAGGCGGCGAGCAGCCCCACCGTCAGCGAGACGCGCGCCCCCCACACCAGCAGGGCGAGCACGCTGCGTCCGAACTGGTCGGTGCCGAGCGGGAACTCACCGCTCGGGGACTCCAGCGCACCGCCGGGGGCGGAGGTGACGCTCTGCGAGTCGGCGCCGGCCAGGACCGGCGCGAACAGGGCGATCAGCCCGATCAGGATCAGCCCGGCCAGCCCCCACAGTCCGCCCGGGTGCCTGCGGTACTCGCGCCAGAAACGGGCCATGGAGCGGCGCTTGCGGGCCCGTGCCAGCGCACGCGGGCTCTTGGCCGCCCCGGTTCCGGGGCTTTCGGGTGCGGGCTTCTCGGCCTCGGGGGTGGAGGCCGGCATGGATTCGGTCGTCATCGGCCCACCCGGGGATCGAGCAGCGGATACAGCACATCGGCCAGGGTGTTCGCCAGGATCACCGCGGTGGCGAAGACGAAGAACAGCCCTTGGACGAGCGGCAGGTCAGGGACGCTGAGCCCCTGGTAGAAGAGGCCGCCCAGACCCGGCCAGGAGAACACCGTCTCGACCAGGATCTGTCCGGCGACCACATGTCCGAGGTTGACGAACATCAGCGTGAAGGTCGGCAGCATCGCGTTGGGCACGGCGTGCTTGCGGCGTACCGAGTCGTCGCGCAGCCCCTTCGCACGGGCGGTCGTCAGATAGTCGCTGCCCATCTCGTCGAGCAGCGAGGAGCGCATGACCAGCAGCGTCTGCGCGTAGCCGACCGCGACCAGGGTGATCACCGGCAGCACCATGTGGTGCGCCACGTCGAGGACGTAGGCGAAGCCGGTCTCGTCGCCCGACTCCAGGCCGCCGGTCGGGAACATGCCCGGGATCGGCCCGATGCCCACCGAGAAGACGATGATCAGGAGCAGCCCGAGCCAGAACGACGGCACCGAGAAGAGCGTGAGCGCCAGCGCGGTGTTGAACCGGTCGCTCATGGAACCGTTGCGCCAGGCGGTACGGGTGCCCAGCCAGATGCCGAGCGCGCTGTAGAGGACGTACGCCGTACCGGTGAGCAGCAGCGTCGCCGGAAGGGCCTCGACGATCTTGTCCATCACCGGGGCGTGGAACTGGTACGAGGTGCCGAAGTCACCGGTGAGCGCGTCGCCCACGTAGCTGGTGAACTGCTGCCACATCGGCTGGTCCAGGCCGAACTGATGACGCAGCGAATCGAGCTGCTCGGCCGAGACCCGGCGGCCGCCCGTCATCTGCTTCACCGGGTCGCTGGGGATGAGCCGGAAGAGGAAGAAGCTGGTGACCAGAACGGCGAACAGGGAGACGGCCGCGCCGAGGATCTTGGCGGCCACATACCGGAGATAGGCCTTGGTGTTGCGCGCCCGTGGACCGCGGGCGGCCGCCGGACCGGCCGGAGCCGGACCGTCGGTATCCGCATCCGCCTGTTTCACGAGCGCCGGAGTGCTGTCAGCTGTCATGAGGGAACTCTCGTTACTCGTGCTGCGCTTAGAGGGACACCGGCCGGCGGGGCCGCGGTGCTTCGGGCCCCGCCGGCCGCTCCCTCTCATCCCGTCCGCGGAAAATACCCGCGGTCCATGGAACTACTCGCGGTCGTCCGCGGTGGTGCGACGCCGCCTCATGAGGAGGAATCCGCCACCCGCGAGGACCACGACGACGACCACGATGCCGATGACGACCCCGGTGGAACCCGATCCGCCGTCGCTGTCCGAGCCGTCGCCGCTGCCCGCCGGTACGGCCGACCACCAGCTCCAGTAGCCGTCCTGGCCGTAGATGTTGCCGGCCGCCTCGGGCATCGTCGTGATCGACTTGATCTGGTCGGTGCGGTAGGCCTCGACCGCGTTCGGGTACGCGATGACGTTCATGTACCCGGAGTCGTAGAGCCAGGACTGCATCTGCTTGACGATGTCCGCCCGCTTGGCCGGGTCGTACTCGGCGAGCTGCTTCTTGTACAGCTCGTCGTACGTCTTGTCGCAGATGAAGTCGTCCGTGGTCGCGCTCTCCTTGGCCTTGACCGGCAGGGCGGCGCAGGTGTGGATGCCGAGGACGAAGTCCGGGTCGGGGTTGACGGACCAGCCGTCGAAGGCGAGGTCGTACTCACCGGCGTACCAGGGCACGGAGACGTCGTCGAGGCAGTCGACCTTGAGGCCGATGCCGAGCTTCCCCCACCACTCCTTGAGGTACTTGCCGATCGCCTTGTCGTTCGGGTCCGTGGCGTGGCAGAGGATGCGCAGGTCGAGCGGTTTGCCGTCCTTGCCGACGCGCTGGCCGCCCTTGAGCCTGTAGCCCGCCTGGTCGAGCAGCTTGGCCGCCTTGGCCGGGTCGTAGCCCAGCTTCTGGTCCGCCGAGGGTTCCCACTTGTACGCCGGGAAGCGCGGCGGGATGTAGCCCGTGCCGTTGACGGCGTGGCCCTGGAAGACCTTGTCGATGAGGGTGTCGCGGTCGATGGACAGGAAGAGCGCCTGGCGGACCTTCAGGTCGAGCAGCGCCTTGTTGCCGTCGCCGAACTTCTTGCCGTCCTTGGTCTGCGCGCCGGGGTTGGTGGCCAGTGCGAAGAACCGGCGGCCCGGACCCTCGTTCACCTTGACGTTCTTCTCGCCCTTGAGCGAGTTGGCCTGGGCGGGCGTCAGCGCGGGCGAACCGGCGACGAAGGAGACCTCGCCCTTGCGGAGTGCGGCGACCGCGGCGTCCTGGTCCTTGTAGGTCTTGAAGACCAACTCGTCGAACTTGGGCGAACCGCGCCAGAAGTCCTTGTTGGCCTTGAGCTTCACATACTGGTCGACCTTGTAGTCGGTCAGGACGAACGGCCCGTTGCCCACGATCGGGAACTTCGTGTCGTTGTTGAACTTCGAGAAGTCCCCGACCTTGTCCCAGAGGTGCTTGGGGACGATCGGGACATCGAGCGCGGCCATGGTGGCCTGCGGTTCCTTCAGCTCGATGACCAGCTTCGTGGGGCTCGGAGCCGTCACCTTCTTGAAGTTGGTGACGAAGCTGCCGTTGGCCTGGGCCGCGCCCTCGTCGGTCATCATCTTGTTGAAGGTGTAGGCCGCGTCCTCCGCGGTGGCCTGCTGACCGTCGGACCACTTGGAGTTGGACCGAATGGTGTAGGTCCACGTCAGCTTGTCCGCGGACGGCTCCCACTTGGTGGCCAGGCCCGGGATCGCGTGGTTGTCCTTGGGGTCGTAGTTCGTCAGGAAGTCGTACATGAGCCGGGTGAGGCTGGTGCTCATCAGCTTCTGGGCGAGGAACGGACTCAGTGAGTCGACGCTCTGCGCGACCGCGACGGTCAGTGTCGTCCTGCCGCTGTCGGCGGCCTGCGCCTGCTGGGGCGATGCGGCCCCGAGCGGGACCCCCGGTACGACGGACGCTGCGGCGAGCCCGAGGGCGGCGGCACCGGCGGCCAGGAGGATACGCAGACGTGAGCGTGGCTGGGCGGCGGGTGGTGGGACTCTTTCGACCATGGTCAGGGACCTCGCGTCATGACTCGCACGGAGAAGGCGGGTTGATCTGTGGATCGCCAGCTGGTGAAGCGAAGGTTTATCAGCGGTGGTCGAGCCGCGTCAACGGTCATCGAAACGGCGTGTGGGCTGCGGGAATGCGCAGAGGGCCCGCATCGTGGAGACGATGCGGACCCTCATTGGTTTAGACCTCTGACGCCTTACTGCTGAGGCGCTGGCGGCGGCTGCTGCTGCCACCCGGCGGGCGGCACGGGGCCCTGCAGTCCGGGATGCGCGGGCTGCCCCGGCTGACCGGGCTGACCGGGCTGTCCGCCGTACTGCTGCTGCGGCTGACCGTTCGGATCCGCGGCGGGCGGCTGGGCCTGCGGAGGCTGCTGCTGCCAGCCCTGCCCGCCACCGGGAGCCTGCTGCTGCGGGTAGGGCTGCTGTCCGCCGTACGGCTGCTGGGGCTGCTGACCGCCGTAGGGCTGCTGCTGGGGCGGATACGGCTGGCCCGGCTGCTGGGGCGGGTAGGGCTGCTGGCCCGGCACCTGCTGCTGGCCGGGCATCGGCGGGGCGTACTGCGGCGGTTGGTTCCCGCCTTGCGACGTCCACAGCCCCTGCTGCTGCTGGGCACGCGCGAAGTCCTCCGCGACGAGGGCGGAGAGGTTGAAGTACGCCTCCCGCGTCTTCGGACGCATCATGTCGAGGTCCACCTCGGCACCGGCCGACAGATGCTCGTCGAACGGTACGACGACCACGCCTCGGCAGCGCGTCTCGAAGTGCTGCACGATGTCGTCGACCTTGATCATCTTGCCGGTCTCGCGGACGCCGGAGATCACTGTGAGCGAGCGCTGCACGAGGTCGGCGTAGCCGTGCGCCGACAGCCAGTCCAGTGTGGTGGAGGCACTTGACGCACCGTCGACCGAAGGCGTGGAGATGATGATCAGCTGGTCGGCGAGGTCGAGCACACCGCGCATCGCGCTGTAGAGGAGACCGGTGCCGGAGTCGGTGAGGATGATCGGGTACTGCTTGCCCAGCACCTCGATCGCGCGCCGGTAGTCCTCGTCGTTGAACGTCGTCGAGACAGCCGGGTCCACGTCGTTGGCGATGATCTCCAGACCGGAGGACGCCTGCGAGGTGAACCGCCGGATGTCCATGTACGAGTGGAGGTGCGGGATCGCGTGGACCAGGTCGCGGATGGTCGCCCCGGTCTCGCGGCGGACCCGGCGGCCCAGCGTTCCGGCGTCCGGGTTGGCGTCGATGGCGAGGATCTTGTCCTGCCGTTCGGTGGCCAGGGTGGAGCCGAGCGCGGTGGTCGTCGTGGTCTTGCCGACGCCGCCCTTGAGGCTGATCACCGCGATCCGGTAGCAGGAGAGGACCGGGGTGCGGATGAGTTCGAGCTTGCGCTGACGCTCGATCTCCTCCTTCCTGCCGCCGATCTTGAAGCGTGAGGCCGCGGACGGCCCGCGGCTGCTCTTCGTCTTCTGCTTGCCCCGGACCAGCCGGTCCGACGAGAGCTCCACCGCGGCCGTGTACCCCAGCGGCGCGCCCGGCACCGAACGCTCCCGCTGGTCGTGGGTGACGGGAGTGGGCCAGGCGGCTCCGGTGCGCGGGTCGACGGGCGCCCCCTGCGGCGGAAGCTGCTGTCCGGGCTGACCTGGCTGTCCGGGCTGACCCGGCTGGGGCGGGGTGATCTGGGCGGGCAGGTTCGGGTTGTTCGGGTTGTTCGGGTTGTTCGGGTTGCCCTGGGGGAAGCCGTAGCCGCCCTGCTGCTGTGGCTGAGGTCCGGGCGGCGGCAGCGGGGCGCCACCGCCGCCCTGCTGCTGAGCGGGCCACTGCGCCGCCTGCGGCGGCTGAGGGGCCTGCGGTGCGTAAGGGGAGGGCTGCTGCGCGTGCGGCATCGGGAGCGGGGCTCCGGACTGCGGCTGCTGCGGCTGCTGCGGCGCGGGGGGCTGCTGAGGGAAGCCGTAGCCCGGCTGCGGGGCGGGCGCTCCGGGCTGGGGCTGCTGAGGGAACGCGGGCTGCTGTGGGTTCTGGGGTGCCTGCGGGTTCTGGGGCACCTGGGGTGCCTGGGGCACCTGGGGTGCCTGGGCCGCCTGGTTCTGCGGAAAGCCGTAGCCGCCCGGTGCCACGTTCGCCGGGGGCTGTCCCGGCCACTGCGACGCGGGCTGGGGCGCGGCGGGCTGCGGCGCGGCCGGCTGGAACGAGGGCGGCAGCGGCGGCAGCCCGCCCTGCGGCGGTGCCGGCGCCCAGGGGGCGGGGGCGTTCTGCGGGGCGTCGGGGGCGGGCGGGGCATCGGTGTTCCGCGATGTGTCGGTGTTCCGCGATGCGTCGGTGGAGGGGGCGTCGGCCTGCGGTGTGCCGTCGGCGCCCGCGCCGTTCGTCGCGTCCGCCGAGGGCTCGTCGGGCTCCGTTGCCGAGGTGTCGGACGGCGCAGCCGCGTCGGGCTCGCCCTCCTCCCCGGTGGTCCCGTCCTGTCCGGCGTCCGGGTCCGTACCCGAGTCACCCGCGTCCGCGTCCGTACCCGCGCCATCGGCGCCCGGCGAACCGGCCGGCGTCTCGCGCTCCGCGATCTCCCGCCTCAGCGCGGCGGACGAGAACCGCACGGTCGAGCCGCTCTCCACATCGCCGTTCCCGGACGGATCGGCCGCACCGCCGATGTCCGCGGCGCCCGTCGGCGGCACCGGGGGAGCCGGCTGCACGGGGGCGAGCGGTGCCGGAGTGGGCTGAGCCGGGGCGGGCGGTGCCGGAGTCCAGCCGGGTTCGAAACCGCCGCCGGCCGGCAGTCCGGGTGCGGACACCGGTGCGCCATTGGGGGGCGGGGGCGGAGCCAGGTGTGTTCCTGCGCCGCCCGAGGAGTCGCCCGGCGTATTCTGCGTGTACCAGGCGGGCGGGGTGTAGTCGATGGTGAACTCACCCGTCGTCTCGGCGGGCTCCGCGTCGGTCGACTCGTCGACGGGCCTGTCCCAGCTCCCGCGCATCTCGTCCCGATCGCCGTTCACTTTGCCTCCTGGTGTGGTCGAGCACCCTCTGTGCCGTGGTGGGTGGGGGCGACCGTTCCCATAGTGCGAACCGCCCGGCTCTCCCCCTGTAACGCGCGTTGCCTGCCCGCAGGTTCTTCTGCCGCGTCCGGACCCACCCTAATCGTCATCGGGCCCCGTACGGCAGGCCGTCCGGCACCCCGGGCACTGTCCCCTACGTCAGGTACTGCCCCCAAGTGAACTGAGTACGGCAGAGAGTGAAGGGAGATGCGATCAAACGGGCGCATCTACGCAGGGAAACCTGAACATTTCGCACACGACGGTGGGCACGTCCATCTGAACGTGCCCACTGTGCCCACCGCGACCCGTGCCCACCGCGACGTGCCCACCGCGGCAGCGGCCGAGTCCGGGTCCGGGTCCCGTCGTGCCCCTTGTACCGGCGCTCCGCTCCGCTCCGCTACTTGAGGTCGAACTCGCCGTCCCGGGCACCCAGTACGAAGGCGCGCCACTCGGCCTCCGTGTAGCGCAGTACGGTCTCGGGATCCAGCGAGGACCTCATCGCCACCGCCCCGCCGGGCAGATGTGCGATCTCGACGCGCTCCTCGGCATCCTCGGTGCCGGGCGCACTCAGCCATTCCACCCCCGAGATGTCGAGTGCGTACAGCTCGTCCTTCTCCGCCTGCGTGCCCATCGTCAAGGGTTCCTCTCCGTACGGTGGCTCTGCACGGCACCGTACAGGCCCGGAACGGGCGGGGGGCCCGGTCCGGGATTCCGCAGCGCGCGGTCCGGATCCGCGCTCCCGTCGGGTGCGCTCCGGGCGGCTGGTAGTCTGGCTGTGGCCGTTTGTGTACGCGTTCCCGGTTCGTTCTGGGAACTGCGCTCATCGGACCTTCGCTCCCGAGTCACGCAAGCTCCCCTGAGATCAAGACCAGGGGCACTCGTGGGCGCATCGAACACCTAGAGGAGTACCGCGTGCCGCTCGACGCCGCTACGAAGAAGCAGATCATGACCGAGTTCGCGCAGAAGGAGGGCGACACCGGTTCCCCCGAGGTTCAGGTGGCCATGCTCTCCCGCCGCATCTCGGACCTCACGGAGCACCTCAAGACGCACAAGCACGACCACCACTCCCGTCGTGGTCTGCTGATCCTGGTCGGCCAGCGTCGCCGCCTTCTGCAGTACCTGGCCAAGAAGGACATCCAGCGCTTCCGTGCGCTCGTCGACCGCCTCGGCATCCGCCGTGGCGCGGCCGGCGGCGCCAAGTAAAGACGCTGTGAAAGGGAGCGGTGCCCGTATCCATGGGGCCGCTCCCTTTGCCGTACGTGCGGGACTGGGGTCAAGCTCAGTAACCTGGACGTACAACACCAGACGAGGAGAGGCGCCCCACGGCCGCCGCCGGTCCTCGGTAGTGGCCCCCGGGACAACGCCCGGGAGCTTCGATCGAAGACCGGCCCCGCACACACGGTGCGCCTCTCCGCACCGTCCTGCGCCACACGGGCGACAGGACGAAAGACGACGAGTATGGAGAAAACACTAGTGGAGAACGAGACCCACTACGCCGAGGCCGTTATCGACAACGGAACCTTCGGCACCCGCACCATCCGCTTCGAGACGGGCCGCCTGGCCAAGCAGGCCGCCGGCTCCGCCGTCGCGTACCTGGACGACGACACCATGGTGCTGTCGGCCACCACCGCTTCCAAGCGGCCCAAGGACCAGCTCGACTTCTTCCCCCTCACGGTGGACGTCGAGGAGCGGCAGTACGCCGCAGGCAAGATCCCCGGCTCCTTCTTCCGCCGGGAGGGCCGCCCCTCCGAGGACGCGATCCTCACCTGCCGCCTGATCGACCGCCCGCTGCGCCCCTCCTTCAAGAAGGGCCTGCGCAACGAGATCCAGATCGTCGAGACGATCATGGCGCTCAACCCCGACCACCTGTACGACGTGGTCGCGATCAACGCCGCCTCCGCCTCGACGATCCTGGCGGGCCTGCCCTTCTCCGGCCCCATCGGCGCCACCCGCGTCGCCCTGATCAAGGGCCAGTGGGTCGCCTTTCCGACGCACACCGAGCTTGAGGACGCCGTCTTCGACATGGTCGTCGCCGGTCGCGTCCTGGAGGACGGCGACGTCGCGATCATGATGGTCGAGGCCGAGGCCACCGAGAAGACCATCCAGCTCGTCAAGGACGGCGCGGAGGCCCCGACCGAAGAGGTCGTCGCCGCCGGTCTGGAAGCCGCGAAGCCCTTCATCAAGTCGCTCTGCAAGGCCCAGTCGGACCTCGCCGCCAAGGCTGCCAAGCCCACCGGCGAGTTCCCGGTCTTCCTCGACTACCAGGACGACGTCCTGGAGGCGCTCACCAAGGCCGTCAGCACCGAGCTCGCCAAGGCACTCACCATCGCCGGCAAGCAGGACCGCGAGGCGGAGCTCGACCGCATCAAGGAGATCGCGGGCGAGAAGCTCCTCCCGGCCTTCGAGGGCCGCGAGAAGGAGATCTCCGGTGCCTACCGCGCGCTGACCAAGAAGCTGGTCCGCGAGCGCGTCATCAAGGACAAGGTCCGCATCGACGGCCGCGGCGTCACGGACATCCGTACGCTCGCCGCCGAGGTCGAGGCCATCCCGCGCGTGCACGGCTCGGCGCTGTTCGAGCGTGGCGAGACCCAGATCCTGGGCGTCACCACCCTCAACATGCTCCGCATGGAGCAGCAGCTGGACACCCTCTCCCCGGTGACCCGCAAGCGCTACATGCACAACTACAACTTCCCGCCGTACTCCGTCGGTGAGACCGGCCGGGTGGGTTCGCCCAAGCGCCGCGAGATCGGCCACGGCGCGCTCGCCGAGCGCGCCATCGTGCCGGTGCTGCCGTCGCGCGAGGAGTTCCCCTACGCGATCCGCCAGGTCTCCGAGGCGCTGGGCTCCAACGGCTCGACGTCCATGGGCTCGGTCTGCGCCTCCACCATGTCCCTGCTGAACGCCGGTGTGCCCCTCAAGGCCGCCGTCGCCGGTATCGCCATGGGCCTGATCTCGCAGGAGATCGACGGCAAGACCCACTACGTCGCCCTCACCGACATCCTCGGTGCGGAGGACGCGTTCGGTGACATGGACTTCAAGGTCGCCGGTACGAAGCAGTTCGTGACCGCGCTCCAGCTCGACACCAAGCTCGACGGCATCCCCGCCTCGGTCCTGGCCGCCGCGCTGAAGCAGGCCCGTGACGCCCGCCTCCACATCCTCGATGTGATGAACGAGGCCATCGACGTCCCGGACGAGATGTCCCCGAACGCCCCGCGGATCATCACCGTCAAGATCCCGGTGGACAAGATCGGTGAGGTCATCGGCCCCAAGGGCAAGATGATCAACCAGATCCAGGAGGACACCGGCGCCGACATCACGATCGAGGACGACGGCACCATCTACATCGGTGCCCAGCAGGGCTCGCAGGCCGAGGCCGCGCGCGCCACGATCAACGCGATCGCCAACCCGACCATGCCGGAGGTCGGCGAGCGCTACCTGGGTACGGTCGTCAAGACCACCACCTTCGGTGCGTTCGTCTCCCTGATGCCCGGCAAGGACGGCCTGCTGCACATCTCGCAGATCCGCAAGCTCGCCGGTGGCAAGCGCGTGGAGAACGTCGAGGACGTGCTCGCCGTCGGCGCCAAGGTCCAGGTCGAGATCGCCGAGATCGACTCCCGCGGCAAGCTCTCGCTGATCCCGGTCGTCGAGGGTGAAGAGGACGAGAAGAAGGACGACGCCGCCAAGTGACGTCCCGTAGTTCCGTGACGACGGCCCGCACCTCTTCGGAGGCGCGGGCCGTCGCCCGTACCCAAACGCTTCTCAAGGGCAGCAACGGCATCGGCACGGTCCGCCGCACGGTCCTCCCCGGCGGCCTGCGCATCGTCACCGAGACCCTGCCCTCCGTACGCTCCGCCACCTTCGGGATCTGGGCCAACGTCGGATCACGCGACGAGACCCCGACCCTGAACGGCGCGACGCACTACCTCGAACACCTCCTCTTCAAGGGCACCGGCACCCGCAGCGCCCTGGACATCTCCTCCGCCATCGACGCGGTCGGCGGCGAGATGAACGCCTTCACGGCGAAGGAGTACACCTGCTACTACGCACGGGTCCTCGACACGGACCTGCCGCTGGCCATCGATGTCGTCTGCGACATGCTGACCGGCTCCCTGATCGCCCCCGAGGACGTCGACGCCGAGCGCGGCGTCATCCTTGAGGAGATCGCCATGACGGAGGACGACCCGGGCGACTGCGTGCACGACCTGTTCGCGCACACCATGCTCGGCGACACCCCCCTGGGACGCCCGGTCCTCGGCACGGTCGACACGGTCAACGCCCTGAGCCGCGGCCAGATCGCCCGCTTCTACAAGAAGCACTACGACCCGACGCACCTCGTCGTCGCCGCCGCCGGCAACGTCGACCACGCCACGGTCGTACGCCAGGTCCGCAGGGCCTTCGAGCGGGCCGGCGCGCTCTCCCGCACCGACGCCACCCCGGTGGCGCCCCGGGCGGGCTCCCGCACGCTGCGCACCGCGGGCCGGGTCGACCTGATCAACCGCAAGACCGAGCAGGCCCACGTCGTCCTCGGCATGCCGGGACTGGCCCGCACCGACGAGCGCCGCTGGGCACTCGGGGTACTCAACACTGCCCTCGGCGGCGGAATGAGCTCCCGCCTCTTCCAGGAGGTACGGGAGAAGCGCGGTCTCGCCTACAGCGTGTACTCGTACACCTCGGGCTTCGCGGACTGCGGCCTCTTCGGGGTGTACGCGGGCTGCCGGCCCAGCCAGGTGCACGACGTCCTCAAGATCTGCCGCGAGGAGCTCGACCGAGTCGCGTCGGACGGACTGGACGACGACGAGATCGGCCGGGCCATCGGCCAGCTCTCCGGATCCACGGTCCTCGGCCTGGAGGACACCGGCGCGCTGATGAACCGCATCGGCAAGAGCGAACTGTGCTGGGGCGAGCAGATGTCGGTCGACGACATGCTGGCCCGCATCGCACAGGTCACCCCGGACGATGTCCGGGCGGTGGCGGGCGAGGTCCTCGGACACCGCCCCTCGCTGTCGGTCATCGGCCCGCTCAAGGACAAGCAGGCCGACCGCCTCCACGAATCAGTGGCCTAGTCACCCGAAAGAAGTAAGCATGAGCAAGCTGCGCGTAGCCGTTCTCGGTGCCAGGGGCCGTATCGGCTCCGAGGCGGTACGAGCTGTCGAGGCCGCGGAGGACATGGAGCTGGTGGCCGCACTCGGCCGCGGCGACAAGCTGGAGACCCTCACGGACACCGGCGCCCAGGCAGTCGTCGAGCTCACCACCCCCGCCTCGGTGATGGAGAACCTCGACTTCTGCGTCCGGCACGGCATCCACGCGGTGGTCGGCACCACCGGCTGGACCGACGAACGGCTCGCGCGGCTGAACACCTGGCTCTCCGGCTCGCCGGAGACCGGCGTGCTCATCGCGCCCAACTTCTCCATCGGCGCGGTCCTCACGATGAAGTTCGCGCAGCAGGCCGCGCGCTACTTCGAGTCGGTCGAGGTGATCGAGCTCCACCACCCGAACAAGGCCGACGCCCCCTCCGGCACCGCCGCCCGCACCGCCCAGCTCATCGCCGCCGCCCGCCGCGACGCGGGCAGCGCACCCCAGCCGGACGCCACCAGCACGGCGCTGGACGGGGCGCGCGGAGCGGACGTCGACGGGATTCCGGTCCACTCGGTCCGGCTCCGCGGCCTCCTCGCCCACCAGGAGGTGCTGCTCGGTAGCGAGGGCGAGACCCTCACCATCCGGCACGATTCGCTGCACCACAGCAGCTTCATGCCGGGCATCCTGCTCGGTACCCGCCGGGTGGTGACCACTCCGGGCCTCACGTTCGGCCTGGAAAACTTCCTCGACCTGAACTGACTGAGCCCACCGCCATGCGCGCAAAGATCACGTACACCGTCACCGCCGCCGTCCTGGTCTTCTACTTCGTCCTGGCCGGCAGCCGAGGCATCCTGCTCATCCGGCACGGCACGCTCCTCACGGTGACCTTCGGGGTCGCGGTGCTGATCCTGCCGCTGATCGGCATCTGGTTCCTCTGGAAGAACACCCAGTTCGTCCGGCGGGCCAACGCCCTGGCCGCGGAGCTCGACGCCGAGGGCGGGCTGCCGGTCGACGACCTGGCCCGCACCCCGAGCGGCCGCATCGACCGCGACGCCGCCGACGCGGCCTTCGCGCGCCGCCAGGCGGAGACGGAGGACACCCCGGACGACTGGCGCTGCTGGTTCCGCCTGGCAGTCGCCTACCAGGACGCCCGGGACACTCCCCGGGCCCGCAAGGCCATGCAACGGGCCATCACCCTGCACAGCACCACCACAGCCCCGTCAAGCCCGACAACCACGCCAGTCACTCCAAGCCCGTCGGGGACTCCGGACCGGACAGGTGCCTCAGGTGCCTCCGGCTCTTCAAGCTTGTCGGGGACCTCAGACCGGACAGGCCCCTCAGGTGCCTCCGGCACTCCAAGCCCGTCAGGGACTCCAGACCCGACAGGTGCCTCAGGTGCCTCCGGCTCTTCAAGCTTGTCGGGGACTCCAGACCGGACAGGTGCCTCAGGTGCCTCCGGCTCTTCAAGCTTGTCGGGGACCTCAGACCGGACAGGCCCCTCAGGTGCCTCCGGCACTTCAAGCCCGTCCGGCGTTTGAGGACGATCTTTTGAGCCCGTCCGGCGATTGAGGACACAGAAAAGCCGCCCGGCGACTGAGGGAGACACCCCCGGTCGCCGGACGGCAAGGCCACAAGGCCCTAGTGCTGCCGGTACTCGTCCCCCCAGGCCTCAATCGTGTCGGCGGCCCGGTCAAACGCCTCGCTCCGCGTCAGGAAGTCCGCGTTGGAGTCCGTGAGCAGCGGCGGCACCGCGTCGCCACCCCGGCGCACGACGATCAGGGCCTGGCCCTGAACCGTCCGGGGGAAGCCGAGCCACTTCACCGGCTGCTGCACCGTACGGACCTCCGTGGCGCGGTTCCACGGCACGGTCGTCGTCCGGAAGAAGCCGACGCGGCGCACGCCGTGCCGGCTCACCCAGGCGCCGATCCGCAGCATCCGCAGGGCGCAGATGATCACCGCGAGGGCGAGCGCCAGACAGGCACCCGCGCCGGGCACGGCTCCGGCGAAGGCGATGACCATCCCCGCGAACAGGATGAACGAGGCGAGCAGCAGAAGGGTGGCCGCAGCCGCGACCCGCCACGGTCCGGGGCGGTAGGGACGCCGCCAGCTGTCGTGGTCGTCGAACGGCAGCGCTACATCCTCAGCGCTCGCGTCAAACGCGCGGTCGGCCGTCAGGAAGGGCAGGGGCACGACTGATCCTCACTCACAAGCACGCTCGATTGCTGTGCCCGGTGAGGCTACCGAGGGGGTGGCAGGGCGTACCACCCCAGGGGGCCCGTACGAGTCAGTGCCCCGGTGCTGCCTCGGTCTGCTGGCTGTGCGACGACGACTGATCGGGTGCCAGGGCCGGAAGGCCGAGCAGCAGTGATCCGGCGAGGCCGGCGATCACGGCGAACCCGACGAGGCCGCGGGCCGCCAGCTCGGAGAGGGTGGTGCGCTCCCGGGGAGGCGGTGTGACGTTGCTGCGGAATCGGTCGGCCTCGGCCACGAACGAGAACGGGACGGCTTCACGCCGGCGGAACATGAGGTAACTCTCCTTGAACTCTGTAGCAGGTGGTGCTACTGAGTCAGACGCACGGCGGGCCCGATCGGTGCCCCGAATCGCCGAATTGGTCGAAAGAATCCTCGAAAGGGCGGTGCCGACCGCGTTGTCAGTGGCGGCCCGTAGAGTGGGCGCCGCCCGAGCGACGCCATTGGAAGGACCCCGCCGGTGACCGAGACCCCCGAGCCCGCAAAGCCCAGCTTCCGCAGTGATGTCACCGTTGACCTGGTGAAACATGCCGCAGGTGACTCCGATGTGCTCTTCGCCGCCCGTGTCTCCACGGCCGGCGAGCAGTCGCTGGAGGAGGTCACCAAGGATCCTGAGCGCTCCAAGGGGCTCATCAACTACCTGATGCGGGACCGGCACGGCAGCCCGTTCGAGCACAACTCGATGACGTTCTTCATCAGCGCCCCGATCTTCGTCTTCCGCGAGTTCATGCGGCACCGCGTCGGCTGGTCGTACAACGAGGAATCGGGCCGCTACAGGGAGCTGGAGCCGCTCTTCTACGTACCGGGGGAGTCCCGCAAGCTCGTCCAGCAGGGCCGTCCCGGCAAGTACGAGTTCGTCGAGGGCACCGAGGCCCAGCAGGAGCTCACGGGCCGCGTCATGGAGGACTCCTACCGCCAGGCGTACGAGGCGTACCAGGAGATGCTCGCGGCGGGCGTCGCCCGCGAAGTGGCCCGTGCGGTTCTCCCGGTCGGGCTGTTCTCCTCGATGTACGCCACGTGCAACGCCCGCTCGCTGATGCACTTCCTCGGCCTGCGCACCCAGCACGAACTGGCGAAGGTCCCGTCCTTCCCGCAGCGCGAGATCGAGATGGTCGGAGAGCGGATGGAGGCGCACTGGGCTGAGCTCATGCCGCTCACCCATGCAGCCTTCAACAAGAATGGACGCGTCGCCCCATAGGCGGTGTCCGTATTGCGGCGTTTCGTGAAGTTCATCTAGGCTGATCAAACGGACCCGGCACTGCTTGAACCCCCGAGCAGGCAGTGCCGGGCTCCTATCGCTTGTCCCCCCGAGGGGACACCGGGCGCCGAGCAACGAGTAGCGTGTTACCCATGGCTCCGATCTCCACTCCGCAGACCCCCTTCGGGCGGGTCCTCACCGCTATGGTCACGCCCTTCACGGCGGACGGCGCACTCGACCTCGACGGCGCCCAGCGGCTCGCCACCCATCTGGTGGACGCAGGCAACGACGGCCTGATCATCAACGGGACCACCGGCGAGTCCCCGACCACCAGCGACGCGGAGAAAGACCAGCTCGTAAGGGCTGTGCTTGAAGCAGTGGGAGACCGGGCGCACGTCGTCGCCGGCATCGGCACCAACGACACCCGCCACAGCGTCGAGCTCGCCCGCACGGCCGAGCGGACCGGCGCACACGGCCTCCTCGCCGTGACGCCGTACTACAACAAGCCGCCGCAGGAGGGCCTGCTGCGGCACTTCACGGCGATCGCGGACACCACCGGCCTGCCGGTGATGCTCTACGACATTCCCGGCCGCAGCGGTGTGCCGATCGACACAGAGACGCTCGTGAGGCTCGCGGAGCACCCGCGCATCGTGGCCAACAAGGACGCCAAGGGCGACCTCGGCCGGGCCAGCTGGGCCATCGCCCAGTCGGGCCTCGCCTGGTACTCGGGCGACGACATGCTGAACCTCCCGCTCCTCTCGGTCGGCGCGGTCGGCCTCGTCTCCGTCGTCGGCCACGTCGTCACCCCCGACCTGCGGGCCCTCGTGGAGGCCTTCCTCGGCGGCGACGTCCAGAAGGCCACGGAGATCCACCAGAAGCTGCTCCCCGTCTTCACCGGCATGTTCCGTACCCAGGGTGTGATCACCACCAAGGCCGCGCTGACCCTCCAGGGCCTCCCCGCGGGCCCGCTGCGCCTCCCCCTGGTCGAACTCTCCGCACACGAAACGGCACAGCTCAAGATCGATCTCGCCGCCGGTGGGGTACAGCTGTAACCACAGACTTCACAACTGAATACGCGAAGAAACCTCGCAAGAGGGCAACACCCCAAGACAACAGCAAGTGCACGATTGACATGCGCGCCACGTGCCCAAGCGGTACGTGGCGCGTGTGGTAAGGAGAGTCTTTTGAGTCATCCGCATCCTGAACTCGGCACCCCGCCGAAGCTCCCGAAGGGCGGCCTGCGGGTCACCCCGCTCGGTGGCCTCGGCGAAATCGGCCGCAACATGACGGTCTTCGAGTACGGCGGCCGCCTGCTCATCGTCGACTGCGGTGTCCTCTTCCCCGAGGAGGAGCAGCCCGGAATCGACCTGATCCTTCCGGACTTCACGACGATCCGGGACCGCCTCGACGACGTCGAGGGCATCGTCCTCACGCACGGCCACGAGGACCACATCGGTGGTGTCCCGTATCTGCTGCGCCTGAAGCCGGACATCCCGCTGATCGGCTCCAAGCTGACCCTCGCGCTCATCGAGGCGAAGCTCCAGGAGCACCGCATCCGTCCGTACACCCTTGAGGTCACGGAGGGCCAGCGCGAGCGCATCGGCGTCTTCGACTGCGAGTTCATCGCGGTCAACCACTCCATCCCGGACGCCCTCGCGGTCGCCATCCGCACCCCCGCGGGCATGGCCGTCGCCACCGGTGACTTCAAGATGGACCAGCTTCCGCTGGACGGCCGCCTCACCGACCTGCACGCCTTCGCGCGGCTGAGCGAGGAGGGCATCGACCTGCTGCTTTCCGACTCGACGAACGCGGAGGTGCCCGGCTTCGTACCGCCGGAGCGGGACATCTCGAACGTCCTGCGCACGGTCTTCGCCAATGCCCAGAAGCGCATCATCGTGGCGAGCTTCGCCAGTCATGTGCACCGCATCCAGCAGATCCTCGACACGGCCCACGAATACGGCCGCCGGGTCGCTTTCGTCGGACGGTCGATGGTCCGGAACATGGGCATCGCCCGTGATCTCGGCTACCTGAAGGTTCCCGCGGGTCTCGTCGTCGACGTCAAGACCCTCGACGATCTGCCGGACGACGAGGTCGTGCTGGTCTGCACGGGTTCACAGGGCGAGCCGATGGCGGCCCTGTCCCGGATGGCCAACCGCGATCACCAGATCCGGATCGTCCAGGGCGACACCGTCATCCTCGCGTCGTCGCTGATCCCGGGCAACGAGAACGCGGTCTACCGCGTGATCAACGGCCTCACCCGCTGGGGCGCCAACGTCGTCCACAAGGGCAACGCCAAGGTCCACGTCTCGGGCCACGCCTCGGCCGGCGAGCTGCTGTACTTCTACAACATCTGCAAGCCGAAGAACCTGATGCCGGTCCACGGCGAATGGCGCCACCTCAGGGCCAACGCCGAGCTGGGCGCCCTCACCGGCGTACCGAAGGACCACATCGTCATCGCCGAGGACGGCGTGGTGGTCGACCTGATCGACGGCAAGGCCAAGATCGTCGGCAAGGTCCAGGCGGGCTATGTGTACGTCGACGGCCTTTCGGTCGGCGACGTCACCGAGACCTCCCTCAAGGACCGCCGCATCCTGGGCGACGAGGGCATCATCTCCGTCTTCATCGTGGTCGACAGCAACTCCGGCAAGATCGTGGGCGGCCCCCACATCCAGGCCCGGGGCTCCGGCATCGACGATTCGGCGTTCAGCGCGGTCGTACCGAAGGTCCAGGACGCACTCAACAAGTCCGCCCAGGACGGCGTGATGGAGCCGCACCAGCTCCAGCAGCTGGTCCGCCGCACGGTGGGCAAGTGGGTCTCCGACACCTACCGCCGGCGCCCGATGATCCTCCCCGTCGTCGTCGAGGTCTGACCCCCGACAGGCGCGAACTCCGGAGCGGGGCCCCCGATTTGCATCGGGGAGCCCCGCTCCAGTACGTTTACGGCTCCGCCTCACCGGGAAGCACCGCGCGCACTCGTGCGCCGCGTGACGCCCGCGGAGGATGGAAATTCCGACTCAGAAGTTCTGATAAAGTCGGATCAGCCGAAAGGCAAGGCCACTTCAACGGCCACCGGAATTCAAATTCGAACCGGAAACGGAACGAAATAGAGTCTGGTAAGGTTGGAACCGCTGGAAAGGGAAACGCGAAAGCGAAGAACTGGAAAGCGAAAATGCGAGGCCCGCTTCGACCGGGAATCGGACACGAAAGAGTCTGATAGAGTCGGAA
>NZ_JBIVLK010000012.1:0-227806 GCF_044751215.1 Streptomyces sp. NPDC088730 | reverse complement strand
CCCTGTGGGAGAGTAGGACGCCGCCGAACTCCTTTTAAAATAGTTGAGCCCCGTGCCCTTGTGGCACGGGGCTCTTCTGCGTTCCCGGACCAGAAGGACCCCCGCCCCTTCAGCCCGCGGTGACCAGGTGGGTGTCGTACGCCAGGATCACTGCCTGGACGCGGTCCCTGGCACCGGTTTTCGCGAGGATGCGGGAGACGTGGGTCTTCACGGTTGATTCGGCGAGGTGCAATCGCTCCGCGATCTCCGAATTGGTCCAGCCCTGTCCGATGACGGTGAGGATCTCCCGTTCCCTGCCGGTGAGGGTCCCGATGCGCGAATCAGGCGTTGCGGGTCCGCCCGGCGTGGTCGGCAGGTGCTGGACGTACGCGTCCAGGAGGCGACGGGTCAGGCTGGGGGCCACCACCGCGTCGCCGCTCGCGACCGCACGGATGCCGGAGAGCAGCTCCTCCGGCATCGCGTCCTTGATGAGGAAACCGCTCGCGCCGGCCCGCAGGCCGTCGTACGCGTACCGGTCCAGGTCGAACGTCGTGACGATGAGGACGCGGGTGCGGGAGCCGGTCCTGATGATGCGGCGGGTCGCCTCGATGCCGTCGAGCAGGGGCATGCGGATGTCCATCAGGGCGACGTCCGGCTGGTGCCGGGCGACGAGCTGGAGGGCCTCGTGGCCGTTGGCGGCCTCGCCGACGACCGTCATGTCGTCCTGGCTCTCCAACAGCATGCGGAATCCGAAGCGTTGCATCGGCTGGTCGTCCGCGATGAGCACGGTCGTCACGAGGGGGAGTCCTCCAGAGGGAGCCGGAGCCGTACCTGCCAGCCTGTGCCGGTGGGCCGGCCCGTTTCTACGGTGCCGTCGTACAGGGAAGCGCGTTCGCGCATGCCCGTGATGCCCTGCCCGGTGCCGTCCGGTGCGGCTGCGCCGGGAGCAGGTGTGCCGTTGTCGGTGATCACGGCCTCCAGCTCGTTCGGCCGGTAGGTCAGGGTGACCTCGGCTGCCAGGGCGGAGTGTCCGCCGCCGTGCTTCAGGGTATTGGTCAGCGCCTCCTGCACCACCCGGTAGACCGTCAACTGCCGCCCTGCGGTGGGCGGGACGGCCGGAGGCGTGCCGTGGCTGCGGAGCCGTACGGGAAGACCCGCCGTCCGTACGCCGGTGAGCAGGGTGTCCATGTCGTCGAGGGTCGGTTGCGGGGTGCGGTCGGCGCTCTCGGGGGGATCGCGCAGGACGCCGAGCAGGCGGCGGAGTTCGGCGAGGGCCTGGCGGCTGGTGGTGCCGATCGCGTCGAGGGCCTGGGCGGCCCGTTCCGGGCTCTTGGCCGCGGCGTACGCGCCGCCGTCGGCCAACCCCGTGATGACGGACAGGTTGTGGCCGATGATGTCGTGCATCTCCCGGGCGATCCGGGTGCGTTCGGCGACGGCGGCCAGCTGGGCCTGCTGGTCCCGTTCGAGTTCCAGCCGGTTGGCGCGGTCGACCAGGGCCTCCGTGTACTCCTTGCGGGTCCGGAACACGATGCCGAACAGGGACGCCAAGACGAACGCGTACAGGTGGGGGACGAGGAGCTGGTTCCAGTGCTCCGGGAAGTGGGCAGAGCCGATCGCGAGCGGGACGAGCACGATCCCGCCGGACAGGGCCAGGGTGCGCAGGGGGAGCCGGAGCGCGATGTTGAAGACCACGATCTCCTGGAGGAAGGCGGCCTGGATGACCGCCCCCGTCCATACGTTGACCAGCGCGAACGGGGCCATGAACAGCAGCACGGCCAGCGGGTGGCGGCGACGCCACAGCAGCGGTGCGGAGAGCGCGGCGCTCAGCAGCAGCACCAGCCGAGGGGACACGTCCGGGTCGATGGCGACGGTGCGCCAGCCGTGCGAGGAGACGTCGAGCACGGCGAACAGGACCCAGAACGTGGTGAGCAGCCCGTCCCAGACGGCCGGCCGGCGGCGGTCGGCCGCGCGGATGCGCTGGAGCTGTCGCTGAATGTGCCCGGTGAGCGGGCTGGGGCGGGGTGTTGCCGCCCGGTTGGTCCCGTCGTCCCCGTCGCCCGTCACGGGTGCGTCCTCCTGTCGTCGGTCACGTGTGTTCCCCCTGCCACCCGTCACGGGCGCGTCCCTCCGTCCCTGCCACGTGTCCGTCCCGGTGTCGCTGTGACGTGTGCGTCCTTCTGCGTTCCGTCACATGTGTCTCTCCGGTCGTTCTTCGTCTCCCCCGTGATCCTTGCACCCTCGGCTCAGGTGTCGGTTCGCGTCAGGCGTCGCGGCGGCGCAGGAGGGCGGCTGCCGCGAGGAGTGAGGCCGAGGCCCAGAGGAGGAGGGCGAGCAGGGCGGCGCCGTTGGAGGCGGCGTCGGGGAGCGGGGTGGCGGAGCCGAGTACGCCGGCGGCCTGGGTGGGGAAATAGCGGACGGCGGTCTCCACCGCGTCGTAGGGAAGCATGGTGAGCACCTCCGGAAGGACCATCACGCCCCCGATGAACGCGCCGATGGCGCCGGGAGTCGAGCGGAGCAGGGCGCCGAGGCCCAGGGCGATCAGGCTGAGGAGCGTGGTCCCGGCGGCGTTGCCCGCCACGGCGCGCAGGACGCCGGGATCGGTGAGGGAGGCTGCCTGGTCGGTGTCGTTGAGGAAGAACTGCGCGACGACGAAGGTGACCAGCGAGGTGGCGAGCATGACGGTGAACACGGTGGCGGCGAAGACCGCGGCCTTCGCCCACAGGACCGGGAGTCGTTGGGGGACGGCGGTGAGCGAGGCGCGGATCATGCCCGTCGAGTACTCGCCCGCCGTGACCAGGATGCCCAGCACGACCGTGCACAGCGTGCCGAGGGTGGTGCCGTAGAGGACCATGACGACCGTGTCGACGTCTGAATCGCCGCCGCCGGACGTATAGGTCGTGCCCATGAGGATGCCGACGGCGAGTACCAGAGCGGCGGCCGATCCCAGCGTGATCCAGCTGGAGCGCAGGGACCGGAGCTTGTGCCACTCGGAGCGCAGCACTCGGGCCGGGGTGATGCGATAGGGGTGCGGGGTGACTGCCGCGGTGGTCATGCGAGGGCTCCGGTCGGTTCGGGGGCGGTGATCCGGTAATCGACCGACTCATGGGTGAGGTCCATGAAGGCCTGCTCCAGTGAGGCGGTGCGCGGAGTGAGCTCATACAGCGGGATGGCGTGTGCGGCCGCGACTCGGCCGATGTGGGCGGCGTCCGCGCCGCGTACCTGTAGCTCACCGGGGTCGGCAGCAGGGGGACTGGCGGAGTTGGCGAGTTCTCGGGCTTCGGCGCCGGTGGGGCTGGTGGTGGGGCCGGTGATGTCGATTCCGGGTCCCTGGAGGAGGTCGCGCAGGGCGGGGGCCTGCGGGGTGAGGACGCGGACCGAGGCGCCGCCGGCCGTGGCGACGAAGTCGTCGACGGTGGTGTCCGCGAGGAGGCGGCCGCGGCCGATGATGACGAGGTGGTCGGCGGTCAGCGCCATCTCGCTCATCAGGTGCGAGGAGACGAGGACCGTGCGGCCTTCCGCGGCGAGGGATCTCAGCAGGTTGCGTACCCACAGGACGCCCTCGGGGTCGAGACCGTTGACCGGTTCGTCGAGGATGAGGACGGCCGGGTCGCCGAGCAGCGCGGAGGCGATGCCGAGCCGCTGGCCCATGCCGAGCGAGAATCCCTTGATCCGCTTCCCGGCGACCGCGGTCAGTCCGACCATGTCGAGGACGTGCTCGACGCGGCTGCGGGGGATGCCGTGGGTGTGGGCGAGGGACATCAGGTGGTGGAAGGCGGTGCGGCCGGGGTGGACGGAGCGGGCCTCCAGCAGGGCGCCGACTTCGGTCAGCGGTGCGCTGTGGCTCGCGTACGCGCGTCCGCCGATCGTCGAACTGCCCCGGGTGGGGGCGTCCAGGCCGAGCAGCATCCGCATGGTGGTCGACTTTCCGGCGCCGTTCGGGCCGAGGAAGCCGGTCACGGTGCCGGGGCGGACCGTGAAGTCGAGGTCCTGGACGACGGTGGTGTCCCCGTACCGTTTGGTGAGTTCGTATGCCCTGATCATGCGGTTGACGCTACGGAGCGGGCGGGCGCGGGACATCGGACCGGGGGCGGGAGGTGGCGGCGCGCGTAGTACCGGGGTACGACGCGCGGGCCGGGGTGGGAACCCGTTTGCACGGCCGTCGGTGGCGGGTGAGGATCGGCGCATGGACTACGTGATACGGCCGGTGCGTGCCGGGGAATGGCAGCTGGTGAAGGAACTCCGGCTGGCCGCGCTGCGGGATCCGGTGGCGCCGCTGGCGTTCCTGGAGACGTACGAGCAGGCGGTGGAGCAGCCCGACGCGTTCTGGCGCGAGCGGGCGGCCGGTTCTTCGGAGTCGGGCGACGGCGAGAAGCGGCAGTTCGTCGCGGTGGCGGCGGACGGAAGCTGGGCGGGTTCGGTGACCGTGCTGATCGAGCGCCCGGACGGGGAGGTGGCGTTCGGTGCGGCGGCCGACGTCCACCAGGCCCACGTGGTCGGGGTGTTCGTACGCCCCGAGGCGCGAGGCGGGGGAGTGGCCGGGGAACTGTTCCGGGCCGGCCTGGACTGGGCGTGGTCGCTGGACGGGCCGAGAATCGAACGGGTACGGCTGTACGTGCACGAGGACAACCTGCGGGCCTCGGCGTTCTACCGGCGGATCGGGTTCGCGCCGACCGGGGAGACGGTGCCGGTCCAGGGCGACCCGGAGGCGCGCGAGCTGGAGTACGCGGTGGCCCGGCCCTAGCGGTGGGGAGGGGGGGTAAGTGGGGGTGGAGGTGGCTCGGGCGGCTCGGCTGTCGTGGTGGGGTCGGGGTGGCCTGGGTGGGTCAGGTGGTTCGGTCGTAGTGGTGGGGCCCGGGTGGGGCAGGTGGCTACGCCTTAGCGGTGGGACTCGGGTGGCCTGGGTGGGTCAGGGGGTGGTCGGCGTCTGGAGTTGCTGGGTCCAGCGGGCTCGGCCCTGTTCGGCGGAGCGGAGCAGGGCGACGGTGGGCAGGCCCAGGCTGTTGCCGCTCGCCAGCAGCTCGGGCAGCCGGGGCAGCGGTGCGACGGCTGCGACGTCGTCGAGGACGAGCGTCATTGGTGGGTCGAGCCGACCGTCGGATGACCGTGCGGCCATGCGGCGGCCGTGCTCGACCACGTCTGAGGCGAGCGCCGTGAGCAGGGGCATGGCTCCCGGGCTCGATCGCGGATTCTCGATGGGTTCACCCACCACATAGAGCGTGCCCCCTTCGTCCGCGAAAGATTCCAGCGCGAGCGCATCGGCCCGGTTGGGGGTGCAGGCGTCGCGGACATGGACAGAGGAGAGCGCTCCGAAGGCCCGGACCGTCAGTTCCTGTGCCAGCTCGCGGCGTTCGGGGTACGCGGTGAGTGCGGATTCCAGGAGTCCGGCCAGTCCGGACGCGGCCTTGGGGTGGGTACGCAGCAGCCGTACCGGTTCGTGGGCGGAGCCGCCCAGGGCCCAGCGGTGGACCTGGCGGAAGGGGCGGCCGTCGATGGCCGCGGCGTGCAGCCAGCACTGGAGGAGCGTCTCGGCGGTGTCGGCCGTGGCCGCGTCGATGCGGGCCTGCGGGCGGACCGGGGTGAGGAGGGCGGCGGCGCGGGCGGCCGCCCGGTCGGGCTGTTCGCAGCCGGCGGTGGGGGCCCAGTGGAGCCGGGCCGGGGTGTCGCAGAGGTGGCCGGGGTCGTAGACGAGCACGGGGCCGAGCTTGGCGCGGGCGTCCTTGGTCTCGGCCCAGACGCTGGGGTCCGAGGTGACGACGAGTACGGGCCCGTCGGCTTCGCTGATGGCCTGGACGACGGTGGGCCGGCGGGTGGCGGCGGGGCCGTAGACGACGAGGGGGGCGCGGGGGGAGGGCACGGTGAGCGGGGCGGCGGTTTCGAGGAGCTCGGTGGTGGTGGTCGTGGTGGCCGTGGCCTGTTGCTGTGTTTCGGGGAGGCGTTCCGTGGCGGCCGGTGCCGGGGATGGAGAGGGGGACTGATGTCCGTACTCCTGGCCCTTCTCCAGGTCGGTGACCTGCCGGGCGGCTCGTTCCGGCTGGTGCTCCTCCAGCCGTTCCAGTCGGTCCAGGCGCTGGGTGCGCTGCCGGGACCGTACGCCGCGCCAGCGTGCGACCACGCCCATGGCGAAGATGGTCAGGACGACGAGCACCATCAGCTCACCGATGAACAGGCCCCAGAACAGCCCGTATCCGGAGAGCGCCGCTGCCGGGGTGGCCGGCCAGGCGGCCGGCAGGTCGTGCGGGGCCTCCACCAGGCGCCGCATGGCCAGCGGGGTCTCGGCGAGGGTGACGCCGTGCGGCCAGGCACCGTGCGCGAGGAGCCCGGACAGGCCGGTGGCCGTCCAGGCCAGCAGCGTCAGCCCGAGCAGGAAGGCCAGCAGGCCGATCAGCAGTCCGTCGGGAATGCCGCCGCTGCCGTCCCCGTTGCCGCCGGACCGTGCCCCGCCGCGCCCTGCCATGTCATGCCACCGTTGACTCGGACGACTCGTTGAGCCGCTGTTGGTTCTCGATCCGGGCCGCGCGCTGTTCCGCCTCCAGTTCGGCGGCGCGTACGTCCTCCGGGAGCAGGTCGATGGCGGAGGACTCGGTCATCGCGCGGTCGGTGAAGACGAGGGGGCGTTCGGCCTCGGTGATCAGGTGTTTGACGACCTGTACGTTCCCGTTGACGTCCCAGACGGCGATGCCCGGGGTGAGCGTGGGGATGATCTCGACCGCCCATCGGGGCAGCCCGAGCACCCGGCCGGTGGCTCTGGCCTCGTCGGCCTTCTGGGCGTAGATCGTGCGGGTCGAGGCCATCTTGAGGATGGCCGCCGCTTCCCGCGCCGCGGCTCCGTCGACGACATCGCTGAGGTGGTGGACGACGGCGACGAAGGACAGCCCGAGTCGCCGGCCGAACTTCAGCAGGCGCTGGAAGAGCTGCGCGACGAAGGGGGAGTTGATGATGTGCCAGGCCTCCTCGACCAGGAAGATGCGTTTCTTCCGGTCGGGCCTGATCCAGGTGTGCTCCAGCCAGACGCCGACGATCGCCATCAGGATCGGCATGGCGATCGAGTTGCGGTCGATGTGGGAGAGGTCGAAGACGATCAGTGGGGCGTCCAGGTCGATGTCGGCGGACGTCGGCCCGTCGAACATGCCGCGCAGGTCGCCGTCGACGAGCCGGTCCAGGACGAGGGCGACGTCCAGGCCCCAGGCCCGTACGTCGTCTATGTCGACGTTCATCGCCTGGGCAGACTCGGGTTCCGGGTGGCGCAGTTGGTCGACGATGTCCATCAGGACGGGCTGGCGGTCGTTCTTCGTCTCGTTCACGAAGGCGTGCGCGACCTTGAGCGCGAAGCCGGACCGTTCGTCGAGGCCGTGGCCCATGGCGACTTCGATGATCGTGCGGAGCAGGGCGAGCTGCCCGGTCGTGGTGATTGCGGGGTCGAGCGGGTTGAGCCGGATGCCGCCGTTGAGCGCGGAGGTGGGGTCGAGGCGGATGGGGGTCAGGCCCAGTTCCTGGGCGATGAGGTTCCATTCGCCGACCCCGTCCTCGCCCTGGGCGTCCAGGACGACGACCTGGCGGTCGCGGAAGCGGAGCTGGCGGAGCACGTACGTCTTCTCCAGCGCGGACTTGCCGTTGCCGGACTCACCGAGCACCAGCCAGTGCGGGGCGGGGAGCTGCTGCCCGTACAGCTGGAAGGGGTCGTAGATGTAGCCCTTGCCGGAGTACACCTCGCGGCCGATGATCACGCCGGAGTCGCCGAGACCGGGGGCGGCGGTGGGCAGGTAGACCGCCTGCGCCTGTCCGGTCGAGGTGCGGACGGGCAGCCGGGTCGTCTCCACCTTCCCGAAGAGGAAGGCGGTAAAGGCGTCCGACAACGCGGACAGCGGATCTCGCATGGCGTGACCGACCTCCCTCTCGTCTCTCTCGGTGCTCTCGGCGATGCGGTGGTGAAGCGGTGCTCTCGGGTAGTGCGGTGCGATCGTGAGGTCGGCGGTCAGCGGCGGATGCCGGTGGCGAACGGCAGGGTGTTCACGAACGCGCGGTGGTGCTCGCGGTCGCACCACTCCAGCTTCAGGTACGACTTGCCGGCCGAGGCCCGGATCGTCCGCTTGTCGCGGGCGAGGGACTCGGGCGAACGCGACGACACGGTGATGTACCCCACCAGGTTCACCCCGGCCGCGCCGCTCGCGAGATCTTCACCCCGCTGGTCGAGCCGGCCGTGGGCGGCGATGTCGCGGGGGTCGACGGTGCGGTTCATCTTGGCCTGGCGGCTGGCCTCGGCGTCGTCGTTGGTCTTCTCGGTGAGCATCCGCTCGATGGCGATCTCGGTGGGTTCGAGGTCCATGCAGACCGCGACCGTACGGATCACATCGGGCGTGTGGACGAGGAGCGGGGCCAGGAAGTTGACGCCGACGGGTGTCATCGGCCACTCCTTCACCCAGGCCGTGGAGTGGCACCAGGGGGCGCGGGTGGACGATTCGCGGGTCTTGGCCTGGAGGAACGTCGGCTCGACCGCGTCCAGTTCGGCCGGCCAGGCGTTGCGCTTCGTCATCGCCTGGATGTGGTCGATGGGGTGGTCGGGGTCGTACATCGAGTGGACGAGGGAGGCCAGGCGGCTCTGGCCGAGCGGCTGGCGTACCCGGATGTCGGCCTCGGCGAGGCGGGCGCAGATGTCGGTGAGCTCGCGCGCCATGACGACCGCGAGTCCGGCGTCCCGGTCGAGCTTGCGGCCGCCGTGGGGGCGGGCGGCGCGGGCCATGGCGTTGGCCTCTGCGGCGAGTTCGCGGTCGAACTCCATGCAGGCGACGAGGTAGGCGCGGTGCTGCTCGCTGGAGGTGGAGACCATCGACTGGAGCTGCTCGTAGGACTCCTGGAGCCAGCCGGGGGAGGCCTTGTCGCCGCGCTGGGCGACGTCCTTCGCGTGGGCGTCGGGGTCGGCGGGCAGGGTGCGGGCGAGCATCTGGATGCGGGTCACGAAGCCGTCGCCGTTGGCGACGTGCTTGAGCAGGGTGCCGAACCGGTCGACGAGTGCTTCCTGGTCCTCGCTGTCGCGCAGCCCGACGCCGGGCCCCTCGATCTCGATCGCGGCGGTGACGGTGCGGCGGTCGGCGTGCAGGAGTACGGCGATCTCGTCGGGGCCGAAGGGTGCGGCCAGCCAGTTGATCCGGCCGATGCCGGGGGGCGGCCCGATCTCCACCTCGCGGCCGTCGGCGCTGGTGCCCGCTTCCATGGCAGCGGACTGGTAGGTGGCGCCTCGGCGCAGGGAGCGCTTGTAGCTGCGGTTGATCTCGAACCACTTGTAGAACGTCCGGTGCCTGTACGGGACGTAGACGATCGCCAGGGCGAGCAGCGGGAAGCCGGTGAGCAGCACGATCCGCATGGACAGGACCGGTACGAGCAGCCCGCTCATCATGCCGAGGAACGCCCCGCCGATGATCAGGGCGATCTCGCCGGTCTCGCGGTTCTTGCCGACCATGGCGTTGGGCCTGGCCCGGCCGATGAGATACGTACGGCGGGGCGCGATCGGATGGGACTGCGTGCTCAACGCCCGCCACCTCCTGTGCTGCTGTTACCTGGACTTCCTGATCCGCGGCGCGGGCCGCGGCTGCTGTGCGGGGTACCGGAGGTGGGGCCGGAGCCGCTGCGGGGCGGAGGTGCGGCGGAGGGGGCGGATCCGCCGCCGGCCCCGCCCCCGGAGTTGCGGGAGCTGTGGGCGGCGACTCCGCCGCTGACCGGATTGGCGGGGCGTCCGCCGCCGCTGTTGCCGCCGCCGTTGTCCTGGCCGCCGCCGCGGCTGCTGTGGGTCTTGATGCCCTGGGAGACGAGAGCGGCGGGCGAGCTGATCATCGCGGCGGCCTGGGAGCCGTCGGTGGCCTGCTTGCGGTTGGTACGGGCGCCCTGGATCTCGTCGCCGAAGCCGGGGACGAAGCGGTAGATCATGCCGGAGGCGAAGATCGCGAGCAGGATGATCGCCAGTCCGGAGACGACGGCGGAGAACGCGTTCGGGCCACCGTCGGAGGACAGTGCGCCGGCCAGACCGAGCACGACGACGATGACGGGTTTCACCATGATCACGGCGATCATGATGCCTGCCCAGCGGCGTACGTGCCCCCACATGTTCTTGTCGACGAGCCCCGCGTACACGGCGGTTCCGAGCAGGGCGCCGACGTAGAGGAGGGCGGCCCGGATCACGAGTTCCAGCCAGAGGATGCCTGCGGCGAGGATCGACACCAGGGACACGACGATCAGCATGATCGGTCCGCCGCCGATGTCGGAGTCCTTCTTGAGCGCCTCCGCGAACGACCCGAAGAAGACGTCGGTCTGCCCGCCGGAGGACGAGGCGATGACCTCGGTGACGGCGTCGGTGGCGGAGACGATCGTGTACAGGATCAGCGGGGTGAACGCGGAAGCCAGGACCGTCAGCCACAGGAACCCGATGGCCTCCGAGATGGCGGTGGTGAGCGGCACTCCGCGGATGGCGCGCTTGGCGACGGCGAGCAGCCACAGGACGAGCGTCAGCACGGTGGAGGCGGCGAAGACGATCGCGTACTGCTGGAGGAAGCGGGTGTTCGTGAAGTCGACGTTGGCGGTGCTCTTGACGGCGTCGCTGAGCTTGCCGACGATCCACGCGGCGGCGTCGGCGCAGCCGCGGCCCAGGGACGTCAGGGGGTCCAGGGCGGGGTCGACGCTTTTGGGGGCGTTGGACTTGGAGGAGCCTGCGTTGCCTTCGCAGTAGTCCTTGGCGGGGCCGCGGATCAGATCACAGGCATTGCTGCCCCTGCTGGGCGCTGGGCTCGGCGAGGGTGCCGCGAACGCCCGAGTGGGCAACAGGACGAGAAAAACCTGCACAATGCCCAAAAGGGCTGACAACGATAGAACACGATTCTGTCGTTTACCGGGCATACGTGAAACCTCCGAACTGTTCCACGGCATCGGCCATCTCTCCTGCAGGGGAGGCGGCCTGGTCACGACCGACCGGGGCGGGGCCGTCCTTCTGCGTGAAGTCGGTGACCTTCCAGTCGCCGTTGATCCACGTAAGGTCGAAGGTATTGGTGAACCAGCTCTCGGAGACCGGGTTCTTCGAGCCTTCACCGGCCAAGCCGAACAACGCTGAGTACCAGACAGAGACAGTCGCTGTGTCGCCGTTGAACTTCTCCACCTTGGTTCCCACAGGGTTGGAACGTGAGATGAAGATCTGACCGGCAGGGGCTGTGCCGTCCGCGCTCAGACCGATGTTCGCCAGGAAGGCTTCACCGGAGTACACCTTGTCGAGGTCGCCCTGGCGTGCGGACGCCACCGCCGGCGCGTATACCGCAGTGGCGATCGCACGTCTGCGGCCCTTGTCGAACATGTCCGCCGACCCGAGTGCCACGGAATAGTTTGCCGCCGCGCTCTGCGCCCCCTGCTCGTCATGCGCGTACCCCGAGGGAATCGAGCCGTTCTTCCCCGTCACCGGCTTCGTCCCCGTGGCCGCGGTCGGTGCCGAGCCGGCCTTCTTGGCGTCGCTTCCCCGCGCACCGTCGCCGCCGTTGTCCCCGTCGCCTCCGCCCATGTTCGCGAAGGCGATGGCGGCCAGGAGCAGGACCACCACGCCGAGGACGGTGAAGAGCGAGCGGGAGCCGCGGGCCGGGCGGCGGGGGCCGTAGCCGTCGCCGCCCTGGGCGTCGGGGAGGCGGGTACGGGTCTGGCGCGTGCCGCCGAGGGTGCTGTAGCCGTCGTTCGGACGGCCGGAGTCGTTGCCGTAGCCGTCGTCGTCGGGACTCATGCCGCGTACGCCCCCTCAACCGTTGCCTGGACCGCGTCGTAGTACGACGGTAGCCGTGCTGGTTCCCGCGCGGGCGCGGTGTGGTGACTCGACATCAGGGAGACGCAACCTCTGCCGGTGGGCACGACGGGCGGATGGTGGGGACGGGGCGGGAGTGCCCCCGGACGCGGGCTGACGGTCGGTTAGACAGCCATCCCGTAGACGATGGTGAACAGGGTTCCCAGCGATCCGATGATGAACACACCGGTGAGACCGGCGACGATCAGCCCCTTGCCCTGCTCCGCGCTGAACGTGTCACGCAGAGCCGTCGCGCCGATCCGCTGTTTCGCCGCTCCCCAGATCGCGATGCCGAGGCAGAGCAGGATGGCGATCGCCATCACCACTTCGATCATGACGCGGGCCTCGTTGCCCAAGGTCCCGAACGGCCCCCAGTTCGGGGCGATTCCGCCGATGATGGTGGTGATGTCGCCCTTCTCAGCTGCCAGGATCATTTAAGTCACCGCCCTTGCTGGGTAGTTCGGTGCCCGCACCGCACGGCACGAGTCACCCTCTATCTTCGCTGATGAAACTGCGTTCGCACGACGACTTCACGGCTCTCTTTACCCGGGTCTCGCACATTTGACCGGTCTGACCGCCCTGACCTGCGGATCGAATCGGTGTGTGAGCGAATTACATATCGTTACTCTGTGTATCACGGAGCGTGACGCCGGGCAATGATCCCCATCGCGCCACCCTGGCCGAGACGGGCATCCATGCCCGAACCGCACCTATCGGCGCACGTGTGGCGAGGTGGCGGTGGGCGTCGTTCACAGGAGCGAGCGGCGGGGGTTCGGTGGGCGGGGTGGTGTCGTCCATGCCGAGGGTGGCCTGAAATCGCACCAGGAGCCGTCGAAGGGAAACGTTCCGGCCTCGGCGAGCCGTGCCACCGCGTCCCCCTCGGAGCGGATGGCGACCGCTTCCTCGGCGGTCCAGTACGCGGGATGGCCGGTCTTCTCCGCGAAGGACTGCTCGTCCTTCCATCGCCACGTGCGGTCCGGTGCCACGTTGAGGTCCAGCTCGTGGTCCGCGATGTCGATGTCGTCACCGTGGTGGAGCCGGCGTTCCAGATTGACGTACCAGCCGCGGAACTTCTGTCTGCGCCCGAACAGCCACAGGACGGAGTGGGCCGCGCCGGTCGGCTGGTAGAAGAGGGCGTTGCCCATCGGCCACCGGTCGGGGACCACGGGGTACCCCTCGGCGGGGCGTTCGTGCGGGGCTATGTCCCGCAGATGTGTGGTGCCACGCGGTAGGGCGGTCCGCCACATCGGCGTGCCGGTCTCCATCCACAGGAGCTGACCTGCGGTCGTACGCTCGACGAGGCGCACGGGAACGGAGGCGCTCAGGTGCCCGCCTATGAAGAAGTTCCATTGCAGGACCTGCCCCGGCTGCCCCGGCCTAGTGCTTGCGCAGTTGTGTGTGCCGGTGCCGGTGCCGGTGCCGGTGCCGGTGCCGGTACCAGTGCTAGTGCTAGTGCTAGTGCCGGTCCGAACCCCCGCACCGGTGTTCGTGTCGAGCCTCTTGCCGTTGGTCGCGACGTCCCTCTTGCCCGCTTTCATGCGATTGATCATGCCCGCGCCGAGGTCTTCGGACACGTGTCCGGACCTGTCAGGCGCTCGCACCCGCGGAGGAGGCCCGAATCCACAGGGCGCTCGCGGACGGCGGTCACTTGGTGAGGTGCCCGCGGACGAACGGTGCTGTTCCCAGTACGAGCACGGCGAACGCGGTGAGCCGTTGCAGACCGGGCTGCTCCGTGAAGTGGCTGTGCTGGATGCCGTAAATCGCGTACCAGTTGGCGACGAGGTCGGTCGCCGTGACGGCGCAGGCGAGGTCTACCCCCGCACGCTTTCCCCGGAGCAGGAGAAGAGCCGCGAGCGTGTCCAGAGGTGCCAGCGAGGTCCAGTACAGGTTCAGCCAGCCCGGGGCCCAGGCGTAGGGGTGAAGGCCGTGTTGAAGGAGGCCGGTGATGTGCGCGACGGACCCCACGAGGAGGAGGCCGGTCACGTACGCGCAGACCAGCGCTACCGCGTGGCGCGGGGTCCGGGACATCCATCCGGTCATGACGTGGATCGTCGCATCCGAGGGCGGTGTCCGGGTGGCCCGGCCCGGTCGGGGTTCCGCCCCGGTCAGGCCGACCCGGCGCGGGCCCCGAGCCGTCGGCGGGTTCGGCGATGTGGTCGAACTCCCCGGCCCGAACGCCCTTGGCGGCACTCCTCGGGGTCGTACTCCCCGTGTGTGCGCGACGCAGGGCGCGGGGCGCAGCCGGGTCCGGCTGGGGGTGGACGCCGACCCGCGCGTCCCGGCGCCGTCCCGAGCGTCCCGGCACCGATCCGCGCATCCCGGCACCGTCCCCGTGGAGTGAGCAGGCGCCTGCGGAGCTCGCCGAGCGAGGGCGGGGGCCGTGTCTGCGAGCGGTCCGGGCGGTTCCCGGTCGGGCCGGGCCGACTTCCGGCCACCTTGGGCCGTGCCGTTACGCCCTTTGAGGTGGTCGGGCCCCTGATGTGGGGGCGGCGTCGGCCGCGACACGCGGCGATCCCGCGCGGAGTCTTGCGTGTTGAGTGATTCCGTCTGATGGTGGTGGTTCTTGTTGCCTTCCGTTCGGAGCCGCTTCATGAGCGCACACCGTCCGAGCCGTCGTTCCGTCCTCTCGACCGGGGCAGCCCTCGCGGGCTGGGCCGTCTTCTCCGCGCAGAGACAGGCCTTCGCCGCGGAGGGCCCCGAGTGGGACGCGGAGCCGAGAGTGTTCCAGGTGGGCCGAGAGGCTGCGCGGGCCCAGCTCGTGCCGTACGCGAACGGCTCCGAGGCGCTGCGCGGGGACAGGGAGAAGTCGCCGTACTTCCGTTCCCTGAACGGGACCTGGCGCTTCAAGTGGTCCAAGAACCCCGACGCCCGGCCCACCGGCTTCGAGGCGCCCGGCTACGACGACGGCGGCTGGGACCGGATCCCCGTACCGTCGAACTGGGAGATCGAGGGCTACCCGGAGCCGATCTACCTCAACATCCGCTACCCGTGGATCGGCTACGAGACCCCGGACCCGCCCGCCGTTCCGCACGACTTCAACCCGGTCGGCTCCTACCGCCGCACCTTCACCGTGCCGCGCGACTGGTCGGGCCGGCGCACCCTGATCTCGTTCCAGGGCGTGAAGTCGGCGTTCTTCCTCTGGGTCAACGGCAAGCGGGTCGGCTACAGCGAGGACAGCTACACCCCCGCCGAGTTCGACATCACAGACCATGTCCGGCCGGGCGGCAACACCCTGGCCGTCGAGGTCTACCGCTGGTCCGACGGCAGCTGGCTTGAGGACCAGGACATGATCGACCTGTCCGGGATCTTCCGGGACGTCTATCTGTACGCGGTCGCGCCGGTCCATGTGCAGGACCTCTTCGTGCGGACCGCGCTGGACGACGCGTACCGCGACGCGGTCCTCACGGTCACCGCGACGGTGCGCGACCGGGGCGGCGCCGGCGCGGCCGGCCACCGCATCGAGGCGGTGCTGTACGACGGCCGGGGGCGCCGGGTCGGCCGTCCGCTCACCGGCGACGTCGACCCGAAGGGTTCGGGCGGGGACGCCGAGGTGACGCTGAAGGCGGACGTCTCCGCGCCCGCGCTCTGGTCGGCCGAGGACCCGAACCTGTACACCGTCGTCGTCACGCTCACCGACGGCTCCGGCCGGACGGTCGACGTCCAGCGCACCCGTACCGGCTTCCGCGAGGTCGAGTACGGGCCCGGGAAGTTCACCGTGAACGGCAAGCCCGTGATGTTCCGCGGCACCAACCGTCACGAGTCCGACCCCGACGACGGTCAGGCGATCCGCGAGCCGCGGATGCTCCAGGACATCCTGCTGATGAAGCAGCACAACATCAACGCGGTGCGCACCTCGCACTACCCCAACAGCCCGCACTGGCTGGAGCTGTGCGACGAGTACGGCCTGTACGTCATCGGCGAGACGAACCTGGAGACCCACGGCGTCCGCGACACCGTGCCGGCGTCCCTGCCGGAGTGGACCGACGCCTGTGTCGACCGGATCCGCTCCATGGTCGAGCGCGACAAGAACCATCCGAGTATCGTCGTCTGGTCGCTGGGCAACGAGGCCGGCGGAGGCTCCAACTTCCGGGCCATGGCCGACTGGGTGCACGCCAGGGACGCCTCCAGGCCCGTGCACTACGAAGGCATGAACGAGGTCGCCGACCTGCACAGCGAGATGTACACCAAGCCGGCGGACGTGGAGGCGTACGGCAGATCGGGCAAGGAGACGCCCTTCATGCTGTGCGAGTACGCGCACGCCATGGGCAACAGCAGCGGCAACCTCAAGGAGTACTGGGACATCTTCGAGCGCTACCCGAATCTGCACGGTGCCTTCGTGTGGGACTGGGTGGACCAGGCGATCCGGCTCCCGGTGCCGGGCGACCCCAAGCACACCTACCTGTCGTACGGCGGGGACTGGCACGACGGCTATCCCACCGACGCCAACTTCTGCTGCAACGGGCTGGTCGCGGCCGACCGTACGCCGCACCCCGGTCTGCTGGAGCTCAAGAAGGTCTACCAGCCGGTCGCCGTCGCCGCGGCGGACCTCGCGGCCGGGACGGTCACCGTACGGAACAAGCACCTGTTCAGCGGCCTGGACGCGTACGAGCTGCGCTGGGACGTCACCTGCGACGGCCGGAGCGTGCAGCACGGCAGGCTCGCGGCGCCGAAGGTGGCGCCCGGTGACGAGGGCTCCGTACGCATCCCGTACCGGAAGCCGGCGAAGCCCGAGCCGGGCGCCGAGTACTGGCTGAACGTCTCCTTCGTCCTGAAGGCCGAGGCCGCGTGGGCGGAGGCCGGGCACACCGTGGCCGCCGAACAGCTCGCGCTCGGCTGGCACACCCCGGCCCCCGCGGACCGGGCCCCGGACACGCTGCCCGCCCTCACCCTCGACGAGACCGGCGCACGGGTACGGATCAGCGGGCGCGACACGGAGGTGGTCCTGGACAAGTCCACCGGAACGCTGGCCTCGTACCGGGTGAAGGGCCGGCTGCTGCTGGCCGGCGGCCCGGTGCCGAACTTCTGGCGCGGGCCCACCGACAACGACATCGGCCGGGGCGCCCAGAACTCCCTGCGGACGTGGCGGGACGCCGGTACCGACCGCGAGGTGACCTCCGTCAAGACCGGGCAGCCGTCGCCCGGCGTCGTCACTGTCGAGGTGGCGTGCACCCTGCCCACCGCCCCGGCCACGTCCACCTGGACCACCGTGTTCACCGTCCGCGGGGACGGCGAGATCCGGGTCAGGCACACCCTGGAGGCCGCCGCCGGGCTGCCCGATCTGCCCATGGTGGGCGCGCTGCTGACGGTTCCGAAGGGCTTCGAGCAGATCGACTGGTACGGGCGCGGCCCGCAGGAGAACTACTGGGACCGGCACACCGGCGCGTTCGTGGGCCGCTACCGCTCCACCGTCGACGACCAGGTCGCGCCCTACGTCCGGCCCGAGCAGACCGGCAACATGACCGACGTGCGCACGCTGTCGGTGACCGACCGCTCCGGCACCGGACTGCTGGTACGGGCCGACCCCGGCGAGGGCGAACCCATGCTGGAGACGAGCGTCCTGCACTACTCGCCGTTCGACCTGGAGGGGCCGAAGCACCCCTACGAGCTGAAGCGGCGCGACGAGACGGTCCTGGGCGTCAACCACCGGCAGATGGGGGTCGGCGGCAACGACTCCTGGGGCGCCCCGCCGCTCGCGGAGTACCTGCTGCACGCCGGGCGGACGTACACCTACGCCTACCGCTTGCGGTCCGCGTAGCAGAGCCGGACAGCCGCCGGCCCGGGGACTTGGCGATGCCCCGGGCCGGCGGCTGTCCGGCCGCCGCCTTCGCGGCAGCCCGCGGGCGGATACCGTTCTCTCCTGGTCCCGGATGCCGGTGGTGCGGCGCGGCCGGCGTGATGTGTCGCGACGTCGCGAGGCCGGTGCCCGTGTCCTGGACGGCTGCCCCGCGTTAGGAGAGATGTGCCCAAGACTGTCATCTCGCAAGAGATCGCCGCCGCGTCGTCCGTCGAACCCGCGCTGCCGCCCTTTCTGCTGACGAACCGGCAGGGAGAGGCCGCACGCGCGCTCCTGTCGTACGTGGCCGAGCTGCCGCTCGCGTCCGTCGACGCGCAGTTCCTCGCCGTCGTGGTGGCCATCCGGGCGGCACGGGGTGGTGTCGGCAACGTCACCGGGACCGACGTGCGCTCGTTGCGGCTGGAGGACCCGCGCCGGGCCGTGGCCGATCTGGAGGCCGCCGGATGGGAGGTGCCCGGTCCGCTGGTCGACGGGGACCAGGACGTTCCGGTGGGGATCAGGGTGCCGGACATGAGCCGGGAGGCGGACCACCCGCTGCCCCTGGGCAAGGGCACACGGTCGAGGGTTTCGGGATGGGCCCTGCGCGTGCGGATCGCGAAGCCGGTCAAGAAGGCGTCGCCGGCGATCCGGCTGGCGGCCCTGTTCCTGGCGGCCCACAGCACCTCCGAGCTGCACGGCCGGATCCCCGGCCACCTGCCGGAGGCCTGCCGCGCCGCCGTGCCGGAACTCGCCGTCAAGGGGTTCCTCGGTGACCTCTCCGGCGACGCGTACCGCCTCGACCCGGTGGTACGCCACCTCGCGGGCAGGTTCCGTACCCCTCAGGAGATCGAGGAGGAGGCGCGCGTCGAGGCGAGCCGCCCGCCTGCCGTCCCGGAGCCGGAGCAGATCACCCCGGCCGCGTGGGACGCCTGGAAGTCCGGTACGAGTCCGGCTCTGCGGCGGCACGTGGAGGCGGTCGAGCACTGCTCCCTGTGCCGGTTCTCCAGGGGCCGGGTGGCCAAGGCGTTCATGTACCCGCCGGCCGACGTCCCCGCCCCCCGGTCCGTACTCACCGCCTACGACGCCTGGGAGGACGGCCACCCCGACCGTGGCCCGCAGGCAGCCGGATTCGCCGCCGCCTTCCGCGCGGAACACGGACACGGCCCCTCGTACGGCCAGCTGTGCAAGGGCCTCGGCTGGAAGCTGTCGCGCTCGCTGCGGGGCTTCGTCGTGCACCGGATCGTCGCGGAGGACTGGCTGACCGACACCTCACCGGTGCCGTGGACGCTGCGTCCGGGGCGGGTCGCCCAGGCCCACGGGATCGCCCTGCCGGGGCAGGCGGCCCGCACCACTCGCTGAACGTGGTGCGGGCGCGGGCACCGTTGTTGTTGCTGTTGTTGCTGCTGCTAGTGCTGTTCAGGGTGACGCCTTCGTGGCGCCGCGTGGGGAGAGGGCCAGCTTCGCCGCGATGAGGAGTGCGGCGATGATGCCCGTGACGAGGACGGGCGAGGGAGCGAACGTCGCGGCGAGAACGGCGGCGACCGCGACCGGATGTACGAGGTCGGCGGCGTCGAACCGCACCGGAGTGGGGTGGTGCAGCAGCCACACGAGGGTGACGAAGAGCGCGACCGGAACGGTGTAGACCGAGGCCGCCGCGTGGTCGGAGAGGTGGCCGTGGCCCGTGGCGTGGGTGACGTTGAGCGCGAGGGCGGCGCCGACGGCGGCGGCCGAGGCGAAGACGAAGTAGTGCCCGTAGCCCCAGAGGAGCGCGACGCGGAGGGTGGTGAGCCGCTGGGGCGCGCTCTGTGCGAAGTACAGCCACCACAGGGCGAACACGGTCAGGATCCCGCCGACGACGAGTGCGGCGAGGTCGCCGAGCGCCGCGTGGGTGTCGAGGGACACGCGCACGGCACCGGTGGCGGCGGTGATCGACTCACCGAGCACGATCAGCGTGAACAGTCCGTACCGTTCCGCGATGTGGTGCGGGTGCCACGTGGTGGTGGCCGCCCGCTCGGCCCACACGGGGACGGCGATCTCCGCGACCACGAGGACCGCGAACGTCGCGAGTCCGCTGCCTTCGGGCAGGGCGAGGCGTACGATCCAGCCGGCCTGCACCACGAGGATCCCCACGGCGTAGCGCAGGCAGCTGCGGCGCCGTTCGGGATCGGCGTGGGCGGCGCGCAGCCACTGGGCCACCATGGCCAGCCGCATGATGACGTAACCCCAGGTGATGACGGTGAAGTCCTCGCGCTGGACCGCCTCGGTCGCGCCGGCGGCCAGGACGAGTGCGCCGGTGATCTGCAGGAGGGTGAGCAGCCGGTACGGCACGTCGTCGGTGTCGTACGCGGAGGCGAACCACGTGAAGTTCATCCAGGCCCACCAGATCGCGAAGAACACCATCGCGTAGCCGAGCACGCCGTGGCCGATGCGCCCCTCCGCCAGTTCGTGCTCGAACGCCGTCGCCGCCTGGGCGACGGCGGTGACGAAGCAGAGGTCGAAGAAGAGCTCCAGCATGGTCGCGGTGCGGTGCTGCTCGTCGGCCGGGCGGGCGACCATCGGGCGGAGCCACGCGAACTGGCGGTGGGCGGGGTGCGATTGGCTCATGGGGGCGCATTCTTCCCGCTGGGGGTGGCCGGGACGTACCGCCACGCCCCGGCCGCGGGACGCGCGCCCGGCTGGAGGCGCAGCGATGGTGAGGGGCCGTCAACGACCCTGGCGTGTGGTCGAACTGCCGCGACGTCTCCCCGGCCGGCCCCACGAGCGGCCCCGTGCAGGCACCGCGTGGGGTGTGAACCGGTCCACCGTTCGGGTGATCCCCGCGTGGCGGGACCGGCCGGAGAGGCCCCGGGGGAGCAGGGGATTTCCTGCTCCCCCGGGGCCTCCGTGCACAGGCCGGTCCGGCGTGTCGCGGTCGCCCGTTTTGGCACAGTGCCGCTCCACGATCAAGGAACGGGGTGAGCGGGGTGAGCGGCATGGCCGTGGTGGGGCAGCCCGGTGGGCGGCAGAGGCTGAGCGACCTGGTGGGCGAGTCTGGTGGGGCAGGTGGGGCTGGCAGGTCTGGCGGGCCTGGTGCGGCGGGTGGGTCTGCTGGGGATCAGCTGCGGCACAGCGGAGGGGTGTGGGTCCGGGCCGCCGGGGGCGCGGAGGGGATGGCCGCGCACCTCGGGCCGGTGAAGGCGGAGCTCGCGGCGGCGCACGAGGGCCTGCTCGCCGGTACGGCCGGGCTGAGCGCCCTCGCGGAGCTGGGGAGCGTACGGGAGTCGTGGGAGCGGCGCTTCGAGTCGGCGCGCCGGGAGTGCGGGTCCCTGGCGGGGAACCTGCGGGGCGTCGCACGGGCCCAGGGCGAGACGAACGAGACCGTGAGGTCGTCCTTCACACCCGTGGCGAGGCCGGAGTGGGGAGTCGTACGTTGACGCCGCCGCCGACTTCCACGCTGACCTGGGCACAGTTACGGGACCTGAGGTGCGCCGAGCTGGAGAGTGCGGCCGACGGATGGGGAAAGGCGAGCAACCGCGCCGACGCCGGACGGGACCGGATCGAGAAGCAACTGCTGAACGGCCTGCGCGAGACCCAGCGGGGCGCGGCGGCGGACGCGGCGGTCGGCAGGCTGCGGCAGCTGGGCCGGAACCTGCAGTACGTGTACACGGAGTGCGGCCTGGTCCGTACGGCGCTGAACAGCCTCGCCCACGAGATGAGGGCCCAGCAACGGGCGTTGCGGGACGCGCTGGACGATGCGGAGGCGCTGAGGTTCACCGTCCACGCGGACGGCTCGGTGACGTACCCGGAGGCGGGCGAGGGCCTGATCGACGGTAAGCCGTTGCCGGGCGGCACGGCCTCGGTGACGGCGGCGCCGGGACTGCTGCCGCCGTCGGGGCTGGTGGCGCCGAACCCGAACGCGGCCAAGGCGCAGGACATCGCGGACCGGGTGACCAAAGCCGTACGGACGGCGGCCGAGATCGACTGGCGGTTCGCCCGAATCCTGCGGGACCTGAAGGCCGAGGAGGGCCTGAAGGTCCCGGACCGGACATGGACGGACGCGGCGGGCGACGCAGCAGCGGTACGGGACGCGGCGCGCGGCTACCTGAAGTCGGGCATCCCCCTCGATGCGAGCCCGGCGGCGCGCAAGACGTGGTGGGCGGGCCTGACGGACGAACAGCGCGAGGAGTACCTCGCGGTGTACCCGGACCAGATCGGCAACCTGGACGGCATCCCGGCCCTGGTCCGCGACACGGCCAACCGCGACAACCTCCAACTGCTGATCGGCAAGCTGGAGGGCCAGGACGACGCGGACGCGGAGACGAAGCTGGCGGGGCTGCGGGAGATCGACCGGCAATTGAAGGAGGGCCGGCAACCGCCGATGTACCTGCTCGGCATCGGGGACGAGGGGAACGGCCGCGCGATTGTCTCGTACGGGAACCCGGATACGGCGCGAAATGTTTCGGCATACGTGCCCGGGTTGAATACGTCGTTGGACGAGGATTTCGCGCGGAATGACCTCAAGCGGGCTCGGGATACTGCTATTGGAGCGAAAGAGATGGATCCCAGCTCCCCGACGGCTTCAATCGTATGGCTTGGTTATGATGCGCCACAGACATCGACTGATGATCTCATGGGAAACCTAGATGTCATGGGTGAGTCGAATGCCAGGGATGGGGCTGCTGCCTATAACCGTTTCATGGATGGGATTTCTGCAACGAATCAGGAGGGGGATCCGCATGTGACGGCGATTGGGCATTCTTACGGATCGTTGACCGTTGGTCTTGCTGCTCAGCAGGGCGGCGGAATCCCGGGAGCGGACGATGTGGTCTTGGTGGGAAGCCCTGGTACAGGTGCACACTCCGCAGAAGAGTTAGGTGTCGGGAAGGAGCACGTATTCGTTGGAGCGGCAGAGAATGATCCCGTGACCAAGTTGCCCAACAGCTACGAGGCGAGCGGACTTGGAACTGGGGTGGCAGGTGGTGCATCTACGGGATTCGCACTGGGGATGGGTGCAGGCCCTCTGGGGGCCATGATCGGAGGAGCTGCTGGGGGAATTGCTGGCGGCGCTGCAGGCTATGCAGCTCAGGATGCCCAAACCGAGGAGAGTGACGTCTGGTTTGGCACAGACCCCGCGCATCGGGATTTCGGAGCCAACCGTTTTGCAGTCAGCGATGGCCCTCGGCTACTGGAGCGAGGCCATAGTCCAACTGAGGCACACTCGAACTATTTCGATCCAGCCAAGGATCAGAGGTCTGCAGATAACATCGCAAGAATTGTGGCAGGAAAGTCGGGGCAGATCGAAAGGGACCGTCTCAGGTGAGGGCTCGTACTGCTGTTGTATTGGTCGCCCTACTCCTGCTTTCAGCGTGCGCTGAGACGATCAGGCCACAGAGTCGAGGGGATCGAGGAAAGATGAATATGCAGGAAGCTGCGGATCGAGCGGATGAAATCCTTGACGATACTTTCTCCCGTATCAAGCCACCAGTTCGGTGGGTGCACGGTGAGTCGACAGAGGGGAGCTGTGATGTTTCTCGACGGCGTGCGGTAGTCACCGTTATTTCCGAGGAGCGGAAAGGTAGCTTCCTGGGGGTTGTGGAACGCGAGTGGATGGATGCTGGCTATCACCAGATCGGCGTTAATGCAAATTCGGTAAGTCCGGCAACTTATTTTGAGACGTCGGACGGATTTCGGGTAAGGCTCCTTATCGGAGGGGGTGGGCAGGCATTCTTCGAAGTTGCCACGCCGTGTGTGGAAAGGTCCGAGGTGTCGATGCCTGCACCGCCACCCGGTGGATCGGAGCACGTGGGTGAGCCCGTTCCAGCCCCCCACGTCCGCTCCGACTTCTGGTCCGCCGGAGCACCCTGATGCTCCGTCAGTGACCCCGATGACTCGCACACACCGTCGAAAACACCCATGAACCCGTCCCCGATGGGGGAAGGTTGAGGGGTGCGGAAATTCTGGTTGGTGGGTGGGATCGGCGTCGGGGCCGCCATGTGCTTCGTGGCGTTGCTCGTCGTCGGTACGTACTCCGCCGCAGCCGGCCTCGGAGGCGGCGGTGGCGGGGCTGTCGGGCTGGCCAAGGGGGCGGTGCCGGCCAAGTACCAGCCTCTCGTCGAGAAGTGGGGCAACCTCTGTCCCGCCATCAACCCCGCCCTCCTCGCCGCCCAGCTGTACCAGGAGAGCGGCTGGGACCCGGGCGCCGAGAGTCCGGCCGCCGCGCAGGGCATCGCGCAGTTCATCCCCGGGACCTGGGCCGGACACGGCATCGACGGGGACAAGGACGGTGACCGCGACGTCTGGGATCCCGCCGACGCTATTCCGTCCGCCGCGTCGTACGACTGCGAGCTTGCCGGGTACGTGAAGAAGGTTCCGGGGGACGCGACCGACAACATGCTGGCCGCCTACAACGCGGGCGCGTACCGGGTGATCAAGGCGGGCGGGGTCCCGGGCATCTCGGAGACCGAGAACTACGTCAAGATCATCCGGTCCCTGGAGAAGAGCTTCGCCAAGCCCGTGGGCCGGGTGCAGCCATCCCAGCAGGCCGCGGGCGCCATCTACTTCGCGCAGAAGAAGCTCGGGACGAAATACCTGTGGGGCGGCAACGGCACGGCGGAGCAGGGCGGGCGGTTCGACTGTTCGGGGCTGACACAGGCCGCGTACCGGACGGTGGACATCGAGCTGCCGCGGGTGGCGAACGACCAGTACAACGCCGGACCGCACCCCTCGCGCGACGAGTTGCTCCCCGGTGACCTGGTGTTCTTCTCCGACGACCTGGCCAACTCGCGCGCCATCCACCACGTGGGCCTGTACGTTGGCGGCGGGTACATGATCAACGCGCCGTACACCGGTGCCGTGATCCGGTTCGACAAGATCGACTCGCCCGACTACTTCGGTGCGACACGCGTCACCAAGGACGGTGCCGCAGCCCTTCCGACCGCGCGGCCGGCCGCCTGACCGGGGGGCGGCGGTGGCCGGAACTCTCTGTGAAGCCTGGGCCCTGAGCTGCGACGATGAGTCACTCTTCGATAACGTCATGGTGATCATTCGGTGGAGAGTGGAACGTACGCACGGAACGCGTCGTTCTCTGGTTGGACCGGGGCAGCGGCCACTGACCGAGCGTCGTCCCACGTACGTGATCGAAGCGAACACGGGGGTTCGTCAAAGCGGTGCACATGGGCGTGCACCGCGGTATCAGCAGCAGACAAGGCAAGGGGCCGCGGCAGATGGCTGGACTCGCACTGGATGGGTCAAACCCCGACGTCAGCCTGCTCTACGACATCAACGGGCTCGCCAAGTCCGCTCCCACCTGGTTCGACAAGGTCATGGAGTTCATCGGCGAGTACGGGATCATGCTCGGCATGGTCCTGGTGGTCCTGTGGTGCTGGTGGAGCGCCCGTCGGCGCGGGACCCCCGAGGATTCGGTGACGGCTGTCTCCGGAATCGTGTGGGCGCCGCTCGCCGCGGGCATCGCCCTGCTGATCAACATCCCGATCCGCGGATTCGTCGAACGTCCGAGGCCGTTCAAGGACCACCAGGGGCTCGAAGTCCTGGTGGACGGGAAGAACGACTTCTCCTTCGTGAGCGACCACGCCACGATGGCGATGGCCCTCGGGGTCGGGCTCTTCGTGGCGAACCGCAGGTTCGGCATCGCGGCGATCGGGCTCGCGTTGCTGGAGGGTTTCTGCCGGATCTACATGGGCGTTCACTACCCGACCGACGTCATCGGCGGATTCGCTCTCGGCACGGCTGCGGCCCTGCTGCTCGCCCCGCTCGCGATGATGCTGCTGGCCCCCCTGGTGGGTGCCGTCTCCCGGTCTCCCCGGGCAGGCAGGCTCGTACGGTCGCGCCGGGCGCTGTCCGCGGCGGGAACCGGGAGCCGGGACGACGCGCTCGGGATTCCCGAGCCGAGGCCGGGCTCCGGCGGCGGTGACGGCGAGAAAGGGCTCGCGGCGTAGAAACGCGCAGTCGTGTCGCGCAGTCGGGAACGGGAGTTGTGAGGCCCAGTCGTGACGCGCAGTCGGGGACGGGAGTTGTGAGCCCCCGTCGTGACGCGCAGTCGGGGACGGGAGTCGCGAGCCCCCGTCGCGACGCACCGCCGTGACTGAAGTCGTGCGGCCCAGTCGTGACCGAAGTCGTGACGCCCAATTGGGACGTGCAGTCGTGACGCGCAGTCCTGACGGGCCGCCCGGTGGGGCCTTCCGCCCGGGCCCGCGGGGGAGGGACCCGGCCGCCGCTCCCCCCGCAGGCCCCTCAGAGCGCCTGCGGGAACGTGAAGGCGCCGTCCGGGTCGTACCGCTTCTTCACCTCGGCCAGACGGGCGGCGGCCGTGCCGTAGTAGGCGTCCCGCCAGTCCGTCAGCGCCGGGTCCGCGTAGTTCTGGTAGGCCGCTCCGGATGCGTGCCGGCGCAGCGCGGAATGGGTGTCTTTCAGCCAGTTCTGTTGTGGGCGGCCCGAGGTGCCGGGGCGCCAGGCGCCGATGTACTGGGCGAGCATCCGTGAGTGCCGGTGGACGAACGCCGTGGCCTTCGGGTCCACCCGGTTGATGGCCCCGCCCAGCGCGGTGAGCGCGATCGATCCGCCGCCGCCCTCGGCCGTGTCGAGCCGGGTGAAGGCCTCCGTCCGGTCGAGGAGGGCCTGGATACCGGCCGGGGGCAGCGCGTGGTCGTAGAAGTCGGACGCGGCCGCGTACGTCTCGCGCTGGAGCGTGCCCTGCGAGGTGCGGCCGGGCGTGGTGCCCGGCAGATGGCACTGGGCGTCGGTGATGCCCGAGCAGCCCGCGTACACGAGCATCGCCTCCTGGTAGCTGCGGCGGCGCAGCGAGACGGAGGAGGCCGGGGAGCCGATCCGGTCGGCGAGGCGGTCGACGGCGTTCTGCAGATCGCTGTACGTGCCGAGGCTGAAGGCCGAGACCGTCACCGTCGGGTTTCCGCCGCCGGGGCCCGCCGCGAGGTGTGCGGAGGACCAGATCTCGTCCGGCTGGTCCGGCCCCCACTTCTGCCAGGCGGTGATGACGGAGCGGGCGCGTGACCAGGGCCAGGACATGTACGCGGTGACGGTCTGCGGGGCCGGGCGGGTGCGGAAGCGGAGTTCGGTGACGACGCCGAAGTTGCCGTTGCCCGCGCCGCGCAGCGCCCAGAAGAGGTCCGGGTGGTGTTTGGCGTCGGCGGTGAGGGTCTTGCCGTCGGCGGTGACGATGGTCGCGGCGGTGAGGCTGTCGCAGGTCAGGCCGTATGCGCGGGCCGCGACCCCGTGGCCGCCGCCGAGGGTGAGGCCGGAGATCGCGACCGTGGGGCAGGAGCCGCCGGGGATGGTCACGCCGTGCGCGGCGAGGCCCTGGTAGACGCCGAGGAGCCGGGCGCCCGCGCCGATCGTGCCGTCCCCGCCCACGCGGGAGAGTGACGAGACGTCAATGACGAGCCTGCCGTCGCCGCTCGACCAGCCGCCGTAGGAGTGGCCGCCGCTGCGGATGGCGACGGGGGTGGAGCTGCGCCGGGCGAAGGCCAGGCACTCGCGGATGTCGTCCTCGTGCCGCACGTAGGCGACCGCGGCCGGTTTCTGCTTGTCGTAGCGGGTGTTGTAGAGCTGACGGGCTGTTGGATAGGCCGCGTCGTCGGGGCGTACGAGGGAGCCGTCGAGGCTCTTGGCCAGCGCGGGCCAGTCGGCCGGGCCGGTGGGCGCGGTCGTCGACGGGGACGCGGAGGCGCCGGTGGGCGTGGGCCCGCCCGTCCTCGTGGCCGGGGTCGAGCCGCCGGTGGGTGTGGAGGAGCCGGTGTCGTCGCAGGCGGTGGCGGTGACGCCGGTGAGTACGGCCGCGGCGCCCGCGGTCAGGACGGTGCGCCGGTTCGGCAGGGTCATCGGACCTCCGGGGTGGGGGGAAACGGGTCCTCGTGGGGTGCGGCCGGTGGTCCGGTCAGGGGGCGGTGCGGTGCGCGTCGGCGTCGGCGCGGGCCCGGTCGCGGGATCTGCGGGCCGGTCCGGACCAGCCGCAGCCGCATCGTGCGGTGCAGAACGAGCCGCGTTCGACGGTGGTGGGTTCGTGGGCGGACCGGGCCGGTGGCACGGCCGGTGGAACCTCTGCGGTGTGTTGGTCATACACGCGTCCACGGTACTGGGCGGGGCCGTCCGGCGGTGAGGGGTGGGCGGTCGGCGTTACGGGGGACAGGGGCAGTCGTTATCCGGAACGGGTGGGGGGCTCGGGCAAGCGGTACGGCGTTGGGGGTTGGCAGGCGATGGTGGTGCAGCAGCACAGATCCGGAGGCGGGGCGCGCGCTGTGTGCGCCCTCGCCGCGATGGGCGTGATGGCGGCGGCCGCCGGTTGCTCCGGCGGTGGCGGCGATCCGGCCGCGGCCGACGACCGGACCGGGCCCCGAGCCGTCGAGGCGGTGCGGCAGGCGGCCGCGGTGCTCACCGGCGCGGCGGACGCGTCCGCCGCCCGTACAGCGGGGAGACCCGGCGGCGGGGCCGAGGACACGACAGCCGGTGCGGGCACGTCCGGTGACGCGGGCACCTCCGCCCACGCGGACACGAAGGCCGGCGCGGGCACCACCGCCAAGGTGAACACGTCGATGGAGACGGCGGCGGGCGGTACCCGGGTGACCATCAGGGGCCGGGGGACGTACGACTTCCGCAGCCGGTCCGGGCGGCTCAAGGTGGTGCTGCCGCAGGACGCCGTGGGCAAGGAGGAGCACCTGCCCATCACGGAACTGCTGGCCCCGGGCGCGCTCTACATGATGAACCGCGGCGCCGGGGTGCCCGAGGACAAGTGGGTCCGGATCGACACGACGGCCCTGGCCGACGGCAACCTGGTGACCGGCGGGGCGACCGATCCGATGGCCGCGGCCGAGCTGCTGCTCGGGGCGCGTGCGGTGACGTACCTGGGCGAGAGCGATCTGGCCGGGGTGACGGTGCGGCACTACCGGGGGACCACCGACATCGGGCGGGCCGCGCGGCAGGCGCCGGCCGCCTCCCGGGGCGCGCTGACGGCGGCGGCGAAGGGGTTCCGTACGGACACCGTGCCGTTCGACGCGTATCTGGACGAGCAGGGGCGGCTGCGCAAGGTGCGGCACCGGTTCAGCTTCGCCAACGAGGGGCCCGCGGTGGAGGTGGTGTCGACGACGCTGCTGTACGGGTTCGGGGTTCCGGTGTCCGTGAGGATCCCGGCCGGGCGGGACATCTACACCGGTGAGATCCGGCAGGGGCAGCAGCCGTGACCGCCACGGACGGGATCACCGGGGGCGGGACCGCGCCCGATGCGCCGGAGCCGCCGGACGGGGGTGGCCAGGAGCTGTGCCGTAGGCATCTCGCTGAGGCGAAATGGTCCGTCCGTGCCATGCGCGGTGTGTGGTGCGCTCCCTACCCTAGGAAGTCGGAGACGGCAGTGAGAGGTGAGTGACGTGGTGACGCTCGGCGCACGGACCGTATCGGACCATGTGGCACTCGCCGAGATCGAGCTGTGCGGGGAGCTGATGATCGCGGCGTCGGCGGCGATCGGGGAACGCCTCAGTGCGGACCGTATCGACGAGGTGCTCGATGTGAAGGTGATCACTGAACGCACCACCGTCCCCCGGCAGGGAGAGCACCGGGGCTGACGGCGGGCGGGCAGGGCGGGGGCACGGGGGAGGGGCCCCGCGCGGGGCAAGCAGCAGGTGCTCAGGTACTCAGAATGTGCAGCGGCTCAGGTGCGCAGCAGCCGGGCGATGGCCTTGGTGGCCTCCTCGACCTTCGCGTCGATCTCCTCGCCGCCCTTGACGGCCGCGTCCGCGACGCAGTGCCGCAGGTGCTCCTCCAGCAGCTGGAGCGCGAAGGACTGGAGCGCCTTCGTGGACGCGGAGACCTGGGTGAGTATGTCGATGCAGTAGACGTCCTCGTCGACCATGCGTTGCAGGCCGCGGATCTGGCCCTCGATGCGGCGCAGGCGCTTGAGGTGCTCCGCCTTCTGGTGGTGGTAGCCGTGTATGCCCCGGTCGTGATCGGTGACGATCTCGACCGCCGGAACGGCGGTGTCCGCCGGGGTCGTGGCGTCCGCGGTGTCCGGTGACCGGTCCGCCCCGGTGGCCTCGGTGGTGGTCATTGCTGCCTCCCGTTTTCCCTTTACCCTGCCGTTTATATACCCCTGGTGGGTATATCCTAACGAATTCAGCTGAAACGTGACCGGGGTCCCGTGCTGATCACTGTGCCTGATGCGCGACACTGAAGAATGCCGGTTAGCCGTGGCCGGATGATGCGCCTAGCATCAGCCTGACCGAATCCAAAGCATCCCGAGGACCCCACGTGCGCTTTCGTCTGACCCCCAGGGAGACGAGCTTCTACGACATGTTCTCCGCATCCGCGGACAACATCGTCACGGGCTCGAAACTCCTGATGGAACTGCTCGGGGCGGATTCTGCCTCCCGAGTCGAGATCGCGGAGCGTATGCGGGCAGCGGAGCACGCGGGGGATGACGCCACCCACGCGATCTTCCACCAGCTGAACTCCTCCTTCATTACGCCCTTCGACCGCGAGGACATTTACAACCTCGCGTCGTCGCTCGACGACATCATGGACTTCATGGAGGAGGCAGTCGACCTGGTCGTGCTGTACCAGGTCGATGAGCTCCCCAAGGGTGTCGAGCAGCAGGTCGAGGTGCTGGCACGGGCGGCGGAACTGACCGCCGCGGCCATGCCGAACCTGCGGACCATGGACAACCTCACCGAGTACTGGATCGAGGTCAACCGCCTGGAGAACCAGGCCGACCAGATCCACCGCAAGCTGCTCGCCCAGCTCTTCAACGGCAAGTACGACGCCATGGAGGTGCTGAAGCTGAAGCAGATCGTGGACGTGCTGGAAGAGGCTGCCGACGCATTCGAGCACGTCGCGAACACGGTGGAGACCATCGCGGTCAAGGAGTCCTGAACCACGTGGACACCTTTGTACTGGTCGTGACCATCGGCGTCGCGCTCGGCTTCACGTATACGAACGGCTTCCACGACTCCGCGAACGCCATCGCCACCTCGGTCTCCACCCGGGCGCTCACCCCGCGTGCGGCGCTGGCCATGGCGGCGGTGATGAACCTCGCCGGCGCGTTCCTCGGCAGCGGGGTCGCCAAGACCGTCAGCGAGGGCCTGATCGCGACGCCCGAGGGCGACAAGGGGATGGGGATCCTCTTCGCCGCGCTGGTCGGCGCGATCATCTGGAACCTGGTCACCTGGTACTTCGGCCTGCCGTCGTCGTCCTCCCATGCCCTGTTCGGCGGCATGGTCGGCGCGGCGCTGGCGGGCGGGACGCTGGTGCACTGGATGGGCGTGCTCGACAAGGTCGTCATCCCGATGTTCATTTCGCCGGTGATCGGCCTGGTGGTCGGCTATCTGGTGATGGTCGCCATCATGTGGATGTTCCGGAAGTCCAACCCGCACAAGGCCAAGCGCGGTTTCCGGATCGCGCAGACGGTCTCGGCCGCGGGCATGGCGCTCGGTCACGGTCTGCAGGACGCGCAGAAGACGATGGGCATCGTGGTGATGGCCCTGGTCATCTCCGGCCACGAGACGTACAGCGACCCGATCCCGGTCTGGGTCAAGCTCGTCTGCGCGCTGATGCTGTCGCTGGGTACGTACGCGGGCGGCTGGCGCATCATGCGCACGCTCGGCCGCAAGATCATCGAGCTGGATCCGCCGCAGGGCTTCGCCGCGGAGACGACGGGGGCGTCGATCATGTTCGGCTCCGCCTTCCTGTTCCACGCGCCGATCTCGACGACGCATGTCATCACCTCGGCGATCATGGGTGTGGGCGCCACGAAGCGGGTGAACGCGGTGCGGTGGGGTGTCGCGAAGAACATCATCCTGGGGTGGTTCATCACGATGCCGGCCGCGGCGCTTGTCGCCGGAGCCAGCTACGGGGTTGTGTTCCTGCTCTTCGGATGACGGCCCCTCGACCCGCTCGGTCGGTCTCGGCAGAGCTTGATCGGTCCAGATGCGGCTTGATCGGTTTGATGTGGCTTGATGTGGGTCCGCCCCGCTCTCTTGTGGAGAGCGGGGCGGACCCTTTCGCCTTGTGGTGGCACCGCCATGCAGCACCCCAAGGCCGTCTGTGGGAGAGGTTCCGGGCCCGGCTCAGCCGAAGCGGCCGGAGATGTAGTCCTCCGTGGCCTGGACCGACGGGTTGGAGAAGATCCGCGCGGTCTCGTCTATCTCGATCAGCTTGCCGGGCATGCCGACCGCCGCGAGGTTGAAGAACGCGGTGCGGTCCGAGACCCGGGCCGCCTGCTGCATGTTGTGCGTCACGATGACGATCGTGAAGCGCTCCTTCAGCTCACCGATCAGGTCCTCGATGGCGAGGGTGGAGATCGGGTCGAGGGCGGAGCACGGCTCGTCCATCAGCAGCACGTCCGGTTCGACCGCGATCGCGCGGGCGATGCACAGCCGCTGCTGCTGGCCGCCGGAGAGACCGGAGCCGGGCTTGTTGAGCCGGTCCTTGACCTCGTTCCAGAGGTTCGCGCCGCGCAGCGACTTCTCCACGATGTCGTTCAGCGCGCTCTTGCGGTAGTTGCCGTTCAGCCGCAGGCCCGCCGCGACGTTGTCGAAGATCGACATGGTGGGGAACGGGTTGGGGCGCTGGAAGACCATGCCGACCGTGCGGCGCACGGTGACCGGGTCGACGTTCGTCCCGTACAGGTTCTCGTCGTCCAGCAGCACCTTGCCCTCGACGCGGCCGCCGGGGGTGACCTCGTGCATCCGGTTCAGGGTGCGCAGGAAGGTGGACTTGCCGCAGCCGGACGGGCCGATGAAGGCGGTCACGGAGCGGGGTTCCACGGTCATCGAGATGTCGTCGATCGCCTTGTGGGCGCCGTAGTAGGCCGACAGGCCACTGATGTCTATGCGCTTGGCCATCTGAATCACTGCTTTCCGTCGGCCTCAGCGGCCGGTCTTCGGGGCCTTCCAGCGGGCGATGCCGCGGGCCACCAGATTGAGGATCATGACGAAGGCGATCAGGACCAGGGCGGCGGCCCAGGCGCGGTCGTACGACGCGGTCTCGCCGATCTTGTACTGCTCGTAGATGTAGAACGGCAGTGAGGACTGGGCGCCTTCGAAGGGGTTCGGGTTGATCAGCTGACTGCCGAAGACCAGCAGGATGATCGGGGCGGTCTCGCCGGCGATCCGGGCGATGGCGAGCATGACGCCGGTGGCGATGCCGCCGATCGCGGTCGGCAGGACCACCTTCAGGATGGTGCGCCACTTCGGGATGCCGAGGGCGAGGGAGGCCTCGCGGAGCTCGTTCGGTACGAGCTTCAGCATCTCCTCCGTGGAGCGGACCACGACCGGGATCATCAGGATCGTCAGGGCCAGCGCGCCCATCAGGCCGGAGGGCTCCAGCCCCGCGATCAGCATGATCGAGAGGATGAACAGGCCGGCCACGATGGACGGGATGCCGGTCATCACGTCGACGAAGAAGGTGACGGCCCTGGCGAGCGGCCCCTTGCCGTACTCCACCAGGTAGACGGCGGTGAGCAGGCCTAGCGGGGCGGAGATCACCGTGGCGATACCGACCTGTTCCAGCGTGCCGATCAGCGCGTGGTAGACACCGCCGCTGTCCTCGGAGCCGAGCACACCGGCCATCGAGTGGGTCAGGAAGTAGATGTCGAGGCGTCCGGAGCCCCGGCTGACGGTCGTCCAGAGCAGCGAGGCCAGCGGGACGATCGCGATCAGGAAGCAGACCCACACCAGGCTGGTGGCGAGGCGGTCCTTGGCCTGCCGCCGGTTCTCCACGACGCTGGTCGCGACGTACGAGATCACCAGGAAGAACAGCGCGGAGAGCAGGCCCCACTGGACGCGGCTGTGCCAGCCGGCGGCCGCGCCGATGCCGACGCCCAGGGCGATCGAGACGGCGGCGAAGCCGAGCGGTGCCGTCCGGGGCAGCGTACGGCTGCTGAGGCTGTTGCGCCGTGCGGGCGGTATCGGCGCCGGGCGGTCCTGGACGCTGGTGGATGCGTGGCTCATGCGTTGGCCCCCGAGTACTCCTTGCGGCGGGCGATGATGAGCCGCGCGGCGCCGTTGACCAGCAGGGTGAGGACGAAGAGGACCAGGCCGGAGGCGATCAGGGCGTCCCGCCCGAACGCGTCGGCCTCGCCGAACTTCGCGGCGATGTTCTGGGCGAACGTCCCGCCGCCCGGATTGAGCACGTGCAGCGAGATGAGGAAGTTCGGGGACAGCACCGTGGCGACGGCCATCGTCTCGCCGAGCGCGCGGCCCAGGCCCAGCATCGACGCGGAGATCACGCCGGAGCGGCCGAAGGGCAGCACCGAGAGGCGGATGACCTCCCAGCGGGTGGCGCCGAGCGCGAGCGCGGCCTCCTCGTTCATCTTCGGGACCTGGAGGAAGACCTCGCGGCTGACGCTGGTCACGATCGGCAGGATCATGATCGCGAGCAGGATGCCGACGGTGAAGAGCGAGCGGGCGACGCCGACCTCGGTCTTCTCGAAGATGTACGTCCAGCCGAAGAACTGGTCGAGCCAGAGGTTCAGGCCTTCGAGGTACGGCACCAGGACGAGCGCGCCCCAGATGCCGTAGACGATGCTGGGCACCGCGGCGAGCAGATCGACGACGTACGCGATCGGTCCGGCCAGCTTGCGCGGCGCGTAGTGCGAGATGAAGAGGGCGATGCCGACAGCGATCGGAACCGCGATGAGCATCGCGATGATCGAGCTGACGACGGTCCCGAAGAGCAGGACCGCGATGCCGAAGACGGGGGGGCTGCCTGCCGGGTTCCAGTCGAAGGTGGTGAAGAAGTTGCCTTCGTCCTTGGAGATGGCGATGGCGGCGCGGTAGCTGAGGAACACGGCGATCGACGCCATGAGCACGAGCAGCAGGATGCCGGAGCCCTGTGACAGGCCCAGGAATATCCGGTCGCCGAGGCGCCCGGCCGACCGGGGGCGGGTTCGCCCGCCCGGCCGGGCCGGTGGTGTCTCTGTCTGTGTGGTGGAAGCCATGGTCTTTCCGGTCTGTGTGGAGGAGCGGAGGCTCCCCTGGCGGCGGTGCACCGGATGGGGGTGGTGGTGGCCGCCGGTCCGGAGGGGTGTGCCGGACCGGCGGCCTGTTGCTTCTGCGTGTCGCGTGCTGCGTGTCGTGCGGGCCGGGTTACGAGAGGCCGGCGACCGTCTCGCGGACCTTGGTGTTGATCGCCTCGGGGATCGGGGCGTAGCCGGCCTCGGTGAGGAGCTGCTGGCCCTCGGTGGAGGCGGTGTAGGTCAGGAAGGACTTGACGGTGCCGAGGGTGTCGGCCTTGTTGCCGGTGTCGCAGACGACCTCGTACGTCACCAGGACCAGGGGGTAGGCGCCCTCGGCCTTGGTGGTGTAGTCGAGGTCGAGCGCCAGGTCCTTGCCGGTGCCCGTGACCTTGGCGGCGGCGATGGCCTTGGAGGCGTTCTCCGAGGAGGCCTTGACCGGGGCGGCGCCGCCGGTGTTGATGTCGACCGTGGTGATCTTCTGCGAGGCGGCGTAGGAGAGCTCGAAGTAACCGATCGCCCCGTCGACCGCCTTCACCTGGGTGGCGACGCCGGAGGAGCCGGACGCGGCCTGGCCACCGGGGGCCGGCCACTTCTTCTCGGCCTCGTACTTCCAGTCGCTCGGGGCGGTGGCGGCGAGGTACTTGCCCAGGTTCTGGGTGGTGCCGGAGTCCTCGGAGCGGTGGAAGGGCTGGATGGCCTTGTCCGGGAGCTTGGCGCCGGGGTTGAGCTTGGCGATCGCCTTGTCGTTCCACTTCTTGATCTTCGTGTCGAAGATCTTGGCGAGGGTGGGGGCGTCCAGCGTCAGGCTGTCGACACCTTCGAGGTGGAAGCCGACCGCGATCGGGCCGCCGACCATCGGGAGGTTGATGCCCTGGCCGGTCTTGCAGACCTTCTTCGAGTCGGCGACCTCTTCGGGCTTCAGCGCCGAGTCGGAGCCGGCGAAGCCGACGGTGCCCTGGTTGAAGGCGACGATGCCCTCACCGGACGAGGAGGAGTTGTAGTTGATCTCCACGCCGGAACAGGCGGCCATGTAGTCCTTGACCCACAGGTCCATGGCGTTCTTCTGGGCGCTGGAGCCGGAGGCGCGCAGCTGGCCCTTGGCGCCGTCGCACTTGACGTTCGAGGCGGCCTTCGTCTTGCCGCCGTTCCCGCCGGTGTCGCCGCCGCTGTTGTTGTCCGAACCGCACGCCGTGAGGACCAGGGCGCCGGAGACGGCGAGGGCACCGAGCGCGGTGGCACGAAGCCGGTTCTTGCGCTGAAGCTTCACTTTCGGGTGTTCCTTCCAGGAGCCGCCGCGATTGATGTCTGTCTACGACGGCGTGCGAGGTGATGGGTCGTGCGAAGTCATTGCCGGTGCGGTCTGTGCCTCGCACCGTGTACTGCCGAAATTAGGCAGAACAGGTGAAGCGGTCTGCGGGGGTGAGTGAACGGGAGGTGAACCGTGTCGGGCGGCCTGGTTCCGCCGCTGGGACGGGCCGGATCGGCCGGATCGCGCGTTCGGCCGGGTCACGCGTTCCCGAGGGGTTACGCGTTCGGCCGGGTCACGCGTTGGAAGGGGTTACGCGTTCGGCAGGGCGCGCAGGGACTGGGCCGTGTCCAGCAGGGCGCGGTCGCGCGGCTGGGTCAGCCGGGCGCGGGCGGCCTCCGGCGGGAGCCACAGCACGGCGTCCACCTCACGGTTCGGCACGAAGGAGCCCGCGGTCGCCTCGGCGGACCAGTAGGTGACCTCCTTCGGGCGGCCGTTCGCGACGTACCGGACCGGGGGCAGCACGGCGCCCGGCACGCAGTGGTGGCCCGTCTCCTCCAGGACCTCGCGCAGAGCCGCGTCCCGCGGGGACTCGCCGCGTTTCAGCTTGCCCTTGGGGAAGGACCAGTCGTCGTAACGGGGCCTGTGCACGAGGCAGAGCTCGACCCCGGCAGCGGGCGCACCGGCGGCGGCCGAGGCCGGGCGGCGCCAGAGCACGCACCCCGCCGCCCGGACCGTGCCGTTCATCGTGCGGTCACGGCCGCCGCGTACGGCCAGGTCTCCCGGAACACGGCGCGCGCCGCCTCCACCTCGTGGCGCTGGTCGGCGTGCAGCACGCCCAGGGCGTACGCGGTCGCCGGTGCGATCCGTGGCGTGCGGGCGGCAGAGGCCGCCGCGGCGGCCGCCTCCGCCGCGTCCCGGTGCAGGTCGAGGGCGTGCCCCGGGCCCGCCAGGACCGGGTCTGGGGCGCCGCGCACCACCTCGTGGGCGTACCGGTGCAGCCGCAGCAGCAGCCGGGTCCGGTGCCAGGGCGCGTCCTGCGCCTCGTTGTACGGCTCGGCCGCGGTCTCGGCGGCGAGGGCGGCCACCGCGCCGAGGAGCCGCTGTTCGGCCCGGTCCGCGGGCTCGGCCAGCAGTTCGGCGGCGGGTGCGGTGGCGGTGGGGGAGAGCGGGACCTCGGAGGCGAGCAGCGCGACCGCGTCGGCCACCGCGTGGAAGCGGGAGGAGCCGAGGGCCTGGAGCGCGGCGGAGTGCGCGCGGGTCCGGGCGAGGGTCAGCTGGCGTTCCAGGAGTGCGCCGGCGCGCGCCGCACCGACGCCGAGGCCGGCGCGCTCCTTCGTGGCGCCGTTGCCGGAGGAGGTGCGGGCCGCAGGCAGGGGCGTCCCGGACAGCCCGTGCAGCGCGTCGAGGAGCCGGTTCAGCCGGTCCGCGTACGCGTGCTCGCGGGCGAGCGTGCCGGACAGCCAGGCCAGTTCGGTGCGCAGCTGCTCGGCCCAGAGCGGGTCGAGCGCGGCGCGGAAGGTGTGCAGGGTGCCGCCGATCCGGCGGGACGAGCGGCGGAGCGCCGCGGCGGCCTGTTCGGCGGCCTGCGGACCGGCGTCCGTGGGGGCACTGTTCTCGCGGTGCAGGCGCAGACTCCGCAGGAAGTCCGCTGCCTGCGCCCGGAGATACGGTGCGAGCACCGCCCCCGCGGTCACGTCCGTCTGGGTCTGGTGGTCAGGGCGTCGCACGCCGGCGCCTCCGGGCGTCAATGAGCATTTCCTGTACGTGCCGCAGCGGCCGGCCCTCCGCGTCCGTGGCGTGCCGGGTCCAGTTCCCGTCGGGGCCCAGGTGCCAGGAGGAGGTGGTGTCGGCCATGCCCGTCTCCAGGAGCCGGCTGAGCGCGGCCCGGTGGGCGGGGTCGGTGACCCTGACCAGGGCCTCGATGCGGCGGTCGAGGTTGCGGTGCATCATGTCGGCGCTGCCGAACCAGACCTCGGGCTCGCCGCCGTTGCCGAAGGAGAACACCCGGGAGTGTTCGAGGAAGCGGCCCAGTATCGAGCGGACCCGGATGTTCTCCGAGAGGCCGGTGACGCCGGGGCGGATCGCGCAGATGCCGCGTACCCAGATGTCGACCGGGACGCCCGCCTGCGCGGCCCGGTAGCAGGCGTCGATGATCGCTTCGTCGACCATCGAGTTGACCTTGATGCGTACGTAGGCGGGGCGGCCGGCCCGCTGGTGCGTGATCTCCTTGTTGATCCGGGCGATCAGTCCGTCGCGCAGCGACTTGGGGGCGACCAGCAGCCGGCGGTAGGTCTCGCGGCGTGAGTAGCCGGAGAGCCGGTTGAAGAGGTCGGAGAGGTCCGCGCCGACCTGCGGGTCGGCGGTGAGCAGGCCGAGGTCCTCGTAGAGCCGGGCCGTCTTGGGGTGGTAGTTGCCGGTGCCGACGTGCGAGTAGCGGCGCAGTGTGTCGCTCTCCTGGCGGACGACGAGCGAGAGCTTGCAGTGCGTCTTGAGGCCGACGAGTCCGTAGACGACGTGGCAGCCCGCCTCCTCCAGCTTGCGCGCCCACTTGATGTTGGCCTGCTCGTCGAAGCGGGCCTTGATCTCGACGAGTACGAGGACCTGCTTGCCGGACTCGGCGGCGTCGATGAGGGCGTCCACTATCGGGGAGTCGCCCGAGGTCCGGTACAGGGTCTGCTTGATCGCGAGGACGTCCGGGTCGCCCGCCGCCTGCTCCAGGAAGGCCTGGACGGAGGTGGAGAAGGAGTCGTACGGGTGGTGCAGCAGGACGTCGCGTTCGCGCAGGGCGGCGAAGATGTCGGGCGCGGAGGCGGATTCGACCTCGGCCAGGTCGCGGTGGGTGCCGGCGATGAACTTGGGGAACTTCAGCTCGGGCCGGTCCAGCGAAGCTATGCCGAACAGCCCGGTGAGGTCGAGCGGTCCGGGCAGCGGGTAGACCTCCGCGTCGGACACCTTCAGCTCGCGGACCAGCAGGTCCAGCACGTACGGGTCGATGGACTCCTCGACCTCCAGCCGGACCGGCGGGCCGAAGCGGCGGCGCATCAGCTCCTTCTCCAGGGCCTGGAGGAGGTTCTCCGCGTCGTCCTCCTCCACCTCCAGGTCCTCGTTCCTGGTGACCCGGAACATGTGGTGCGCGAGCACCTCCATGCCCGGGAAGAGCTCCTCCAGGTGGGCGGCGATGACGTCCTCGATGGGGACGTAGCGCTGCGGGGAGGCCTCCAGGAAGCGGGTCAGCAGCGGCGGGACCTTGACCCGGGCGAAGTGGCGGTGGCCGCTGACCGGGTTGCGTACGACGACGGCGAGGTTGAGCGAGAGGCCGGAGATGTACGGGAAGGGGTGCGCCGGGTCGACCGCCAGCGGGGTGAGCACCGGGAAGACGCGCTGCCGGAAGAAGGTGAACAGGCGGGCCTGCTCCTTCTCGGTCAGCTCCGGCCAGCGGATCAGCTGGATGCCCTCGTCGGACAGGGCGGGGGCGACGTCCTGCTGGTAGCAGGCGGCGTGCCGGGCCATGAGTTCGCGCGAGCGGGTCCAGATCAGGTCGAGGACCTCGCGGGGCTGGAGGCCGGACGCGGAACGGGTGGCGACACCCGTGGCGATCCGGCGTTTCAGGCCCGCCACCCGGACCATGAAGAACTCGTCCAGGTTCGAGGCGAAGATGGCGAGGAAATTAGCCCGTTCGAGGAGGGGGGTCGAGGGGTCCTCGGCCATTTCCAGAACACGTTCGTTGAACGCGAGCCAGCTGCGTTCGCGGTCCAGGAACCGGCCCTGCGGCAGCTCGTCCCCGTCGACATCGGGCTCGTACGCGTCGGCGTCGGCGTCGATGTCGGGGTCCAGATCGGCCGCTGTGGACAGGGTGGAGCCGGCGGCGACGGCGTGCGGCCGGTGTGCGGCGAGGGAGCCGACGGACGGCTGGGCGGCGGGCTGGACCGGGACCTCGGAGCTGGGCTGCTGGCTCATGGGCCCATTCTTCCGCGCCGAGTGCTCCTGGGGCGCGTCGGAGGGGGGTGAGATCGCGGAGATCGCACGGTCGGCGCGTTCTCTGCCGGGAATTCTCCCGTTGCGGGGGGACGGCACAGCTGGCTGCATCCTGAGAGGGTCGCAAGGGCGTCTGAATGCCCGGTAACGGCGACATGACATGCAGGAAGCGGTGTGGCCGTGTCCGGGGGCGGGGAGGGCCCCCGGACACGGCCGCACCGCGGCGGGCTCAGCCGTGGCTGCGGCGCAGTACCCGGAACGCGAGGGCGACGGCGACGGCCGCGAGGACCAGCACGATGCCGGTCTCGATCAGCTGGAGCGGCCAGAAGTGCGCGGCCGGGTGGTAGTCGACGTAGTTCGAGACCGCGCCGTGCCGGGCCATGCAGGCGTCGACGTCATCCGCGCTCACGCAGGTGGTGCCGCCCAGCCGGGTGCCGTCGCCGGTCATCCAGCCGACGGAGACGTCGGAGGCCGCCGAGGGATACCGGATCTCCCGTCCGAGGGCCGTGGTGTCCGTCCGCATCGGCCACAGGCCGCCGCGTACGGCGTTCATGACCACGACCACCGCGGCGTAGGCGGCCGCGGTGACGGCCATCGCGGGCAGCGTGCGCCGGACCAGTACCGCGGCCAGGGCGCCGAGGGCCAGGCAGAGCAGGGCGTAGCCCACCGGGGCGGGGCCCATCGCCCCGTACACCTGCGGCTCGAACCACTGGACCGGGTAGTTCGTGCCGCGCGCCCGGGACCAGGCCCAGCCGTACACGGCGGACAGTACGGAGACGCCGGCCACGGTGAGGACGGCGGGCACGGCGAGCTTCGCGGTCAGCCAGCGGGCGGGGCTGACGGACTGGCTCCAGGAGAGCCGGTAGGTGCCGTCCTCCAGCTCCCGGCCGATCATCGGCCCGGCGACGAACATGCCGAACGCCGCGGGCAGCACCATCATGGCGACGCCCGCGTACCCGAGCAGGTGGTTGAAGTACAGCTCGACGCCGAGGAAGTGGCGGACGGCGATGCCGCAGCCGTGGACCGTGTGCCGTACCGAGCAGCCGGTGCCGTCGAAGGTGGTGGCGGCGGCCGACGTCACCCACCAGGCCACGCCCATCAGGACGATCCCGAGGAGCGCGAGCGCCCCGGTGATCCACAGGGCGCGGCGGTGCTGGAGCACGACGACGCGGGCCGGGCCGCGCAGGGCGAGGGCGCTCATGCCGCGCTCACCGCCGCCCGGGTTCCGGCCGCCGCGCTCGGCGTGAGCAGCGGGGGCGCCTCCGGGGAGCGGAGGTGTGCCAGCAGCAGTTCCTCCAGTGACGGTTCCGCGGTCTCCCAGGTGCCGGTGTCCACCGGGCCCTCCTTCCGGACGAGTGCGGTCTGCCGCCGTCCCGTGGTGCGGGACTCGACGACGGTGTGCGGGGCGAGGTCCCGTACCGGGCCGGTGAGCAGGGTGTGCGCGGTGAGCAGGTCGTCGGTCTCGCCGCCGAGGCGGACGCGGCCGCCGTCGACGAGCAGCAGGTAGTCGCAGGCGCCCTCCAGCTCGGCGAGGATGTGCGAGGACATCACGATGGTGGTGGAGCGCTCGGCGGCCTCGGCCATCAGGGCGCCCATCAGCTGGTGCCGGCCGAGCGGGTCGAGGTCGGCCATGGGCTCGTCCAGGAGCAGCAGTTCCGGCCGCTTGCCGAGGGCCAGGGCCAGGGCGAGCCGGGTGTGCTGGCCGCCGGACAGGGTGCGGACCCTGGCGTCGCCGGGCAGCGGCTCCGTGATGCGCTCCGCGGCGTCCTGGTCCCAGGTGTCCGGGTTCAGCTCGGCGCCCGCCCAGAGCGTCTCGGTGACCGTCAACTGCGGGTACAACGGCTTGTCCTGGGCCACGAACGCCATCCGGGCACGGGCCTCCCCGGGGGTCGTGCCCAGCACGCGTACGGTGCCCTCGGCCGGCCGCAGGAACCCCGCCGCCAGGCTCAACAGCGTCGACTTCCCGGCGCCGTTGGGGCCGACGAGCGCGCATATGCGTCCGGCGGGCAGCCGGAACGAGCAGTCGCGCAGCGCCCAGCCCCCGCCCCTGCCCCGGTACTTCATGCCGAGGCCCTCGGCCTCGATCGCAGCGGCTGTCATCCGGCCTGTTCTCCCTCGAAGGTCTTGTTCAGTACGGCGGTGAAGAGCGCGTTCACGTCGTCCTTGTCCAGTCCGGCCGTGCGGGCGCGGCGGGCCCAGTCGGCGAGTTCGGCGCGCAGCGGGGCGTCGTCGGCCGCCGCCGCGCCGCCGAGGGTTCGGGTGACGAAGGTGCCGAGTCCGCGCCGCGCCTCGACCAGCCCTTCGCGTTCCAGCTCGCGGTAGGCCTTGAGGACGGTGTTCGGGTTGATGGCGGTGGCCTCGACGACCTCGCGTGCGGTGGGCAGCCGGTCGCCGGGCTTCAGCAGATTCAGGCGCAGGGCCTGTTTGGTCTGCTGGACGATCTGGAGGTACGTGGCGATGCCGCTGCGCCGGTCGATGCGGTACTCGACTGCTGCGGACTGTGCCATGTTCACCCCTTTCACTAATTGAGTAGTGAAAGGGTGGCATAAAACTGGGGCGACGTCAAACGACGCCGCCCCAGGAGTGGTTGTGGCCGCTCAGGACTCCGTGCGGTACATCAGGTCCACCTCGTGGGTGGTGAAGCCCATCCGCTCGTAGACCGTCACGGCCGCGGTGTTGTCCGCGTCGACATAGAGCATCGCGGTGGGCAGCCCCTCGGCGGCGAGGTGGCGCAGCCCGATCGCGGTGAGCGCCTTGCCCAGGCCGCCGCCCTGCGCGTCGGGCCGGATGCCGACGACGTACACCTCGCCGAGCTGGTCCTCGGCGTGCACCTTCGTCCAGTGGAAGCCGATCAGCTCGGCGCCGCCGTCATCGGTGGCGCGCTCCGCGAGGAAGAAGCCCTTCGGGTCGAACCAGGGCTCGGCCTTGCGGTCGTCGAGGTCGCGCTGGGTCAGCGAGCCCTGCTCGGGGTGGTGGGCGAAGGCGGCGCGGTTCACGGCCAGCCAGGCGGCGTCGTCCTGGCCGGGGACGAACGTGCGGACGGTGACGCCCGGCGGCAGCACCGGCTCCGCGATGTTCAGCGGGCTCAACGGGCGGCGCAGCTGGCGCAGTTCGCGGAAGAGCGAGAGGCCGAGGACCTGCGCGAGGTGGCGCGCGGCGGACCGGCCGCCGTGCGCCCACACCCGCAGCCGCTTCCCGGTGGCGGCCAGCAGCGCCGCCCCGAGCGCCCGCCCGTGCCCGTGCCCGCGGTGCGAGGGGTGCACGACCAGCTCGGCGGCCGGAGCCTCCACGGGGTCGGTGTCCTCCAGCTGCGCGTACCCGACGAGCACGCCCCCGGCGGTCAGCAGGAAGTGCCGCACGCCTTCCCGGTGCCCGCCGCGCAACTGCAGCCGCCCCTGCTCGGACACGGCCTGCCTGCCATCGGAACTGGCCGCCTCCGCGAGCATCCCGGATACGGCCTCCGCCTGCTCGGGGTCGAGGGCGTCGAGCGTCCGGATCTCGCGGCCGGGGGCGGGGAGGGGTACGTCAGTCGTCATGTGTACGAGCGTACGGCGGGTGGGAAGTCCATCTCATCGAGGCGGGACGACGGGGCCGGGCACTGGGCCGAATGAAGGTTCAGGCCAATGTCTGTCCGGAAATGTCAATCCTGTTGTTCACTCATCTTTCATGTGTGGATCATGTGTGCGAATGCTCGCCATTGTGGCACGTTCCAACTACGGAGGTCACACATGAGATCCAGGCGTCTGGCTGCTTCCCGCGAATCCGCCCGTCGCATAGCTGCGGTGGCATTGGGTACCACCGCAGTCCTGGGCTTCATCGCCGCTCCCGCCCAGGCGTCCAGCTGGACCGGTCACTTGACGGGGGCTGGCCCAGGCTATGAGTCCCGTCGCTGGGACGACGACGGCGGCAGGACGAACATCAAGTTCTCCGGTTGCAAGGATGACTACACCAACAAGAGTGTGGCAGTCACCCTCTTCAAGAATAGGAAACTCGCACCGGACGCGTTTTACTCGACTCAGGCCTTCTCGAAGTGCTTCAGCGGCGGGACATCTTCCGGGTGGTGGGAGGATCACGGTTCTGGCTCCTACTACTTCAATGTCAACGGCGCCCTTGTGGGTGTGCACGTCTGGGTCGCGTCGATCACGACCGTCTACTGAGCGATTTTCCTCGCCTCCCCCGGAGCGCGCGCGCAAAGCGTGGCGACGTCTGCGGGGGAGGTTCTCCCTTTCCTGGTCCCAAGGTGCCTCCTCATGCCTCTGCGCTATCAGTCCTGCAGCTTTCGCTACGGCCGCAGGTCACGTTCTGTCCTGGACAGGCTCGACTTGGATTTCGCTCCGGGGCACACTGTCCTCCTCGGCCCGAACGGTGCGGGCAAGAGCACGCTCCTCGCGCTGGGTGCCGGGGCTGTCAAGGCCGAGGCCGGGCGCGTCCGCTATCAGGAGCTCGATCCGGCGATCCGCAGGGACGTGCGGGCCTACCGAAGCAAAGTGTCCTGGCTACCGCAGCGCCCCGGGTTTCTTCCCGGGATGACGTGCAGGGAGCACGTGGCCTATGTGGGGTGGCTCAAGGGCATGCGAGAGCGTGAGGCATGGCACGCGGCGGCCGCGGCAATCGAACGTGTCGGTCTCACCGAGAAGAGCCAGAGCAAGATCGCATCCCTGTCCGGCGGTCAGCAGCAGCGCATCGCGATCGCGCAGGCGCTCGTTCACGACGCCGAGTTGCTGCTCCTTGACGAGCCGACCGTCGGCCTCGACCCGAGCCAGCGTCGACGCTTCCTCGATCTGCTGGTCTCCCTGCGCGGCACCGTGCATGTGATCGTCTCGACCCATGACATAGGCGACCTCGACGAGTCCTTCGACGAGGTCGTGGTCCTCGAAGCGGGGAAGACGAGGTTCAGGGGAACTGTCGACGCGTTCGCGCGCCACGCCGCCCCGGACTGCGCCCCCGGCCGACGTCTGGAGAGCGCCTACGCGTCGCTTCTGGAGGCGACCGAATGAGGGTCACCTGGGCCAATCTCCGGGCCTCTTCCGCGCTCTGGCTTGTGCTTCCCGCGCTGATCTTCACAGGCGTGTACATCGACGGCGCCACATACACCGTCCCGTCGGGCTACGGCGTTCAAGCTGGAGAACTCGCCGCACAGGGCGTTGTGGCCATAGCGACGGCTGTAGCGGCGGCCGGTGCGTGGGAGGCAGGGCGCCACCGTCTGCTGGGCGCCCTGGGGAGGACGGGGCGACGTGGCGCGGTTCGGCAGTTCATACGAGCCGCCGTCCCCGTGGTGTTCCTGATGATTGTCCTGGTCAGCGGTGCGGTTGTCGTGGCCGAGCGGGAGGCCGGCGCGCTGCCCAGCGGAATCGGGTGGCTCGCGGTGGCGCACTTGCTCGTGATTTCCTGCGGTTGGTTGCTCATCGGCTGGTCGTTGGGGGTGCTCCTGCCCAGGAGCGTCGCGGCGCCCCTCGCCGCAGTCGGCTGCTGGGCGTGGCTGACCATGCCGCACGCGATGTCCGCTCCCTGGATACGACACCTGGGAGGGTTCATAGATGGTGAGTCGACCGTCACTGACGTGCTCACTCCAGCCGTGTACCTGGTGCCATGGAGTGTTGTGGCAGGCTCGGCCTTGGCCTTCTGGCTGCTGGCGCGAATGCGCCCGCGCGGCGCGGCAGTGATCATCGCCCTTGTCGTACTCACCGCCACAGTCGTCGCAGGCCGCGCTGCTGTGATCGGCTGGGGATACAGCAACCCCATGGAGCCGCGCGACGTCAGCCTGTCGTGTGTCGGACGTGCGCCAACGGTGTGCGTACCGCCGGAGTACGAGCCTTACGCCGCGCAGTTGCGACGGGACGCCCTACACCCCCTCGAACGGCTTGAGGCCGCAGGGGTAGCAGCGCCGCGAGAGTTGCGCGTCACTTCCGAGAAGAAGCCACTCAAGCCAGGTATGTGGCCTTTGACCTGGTCGCTTCCACTGCGTGGCAGCGAACGAGACTCCACCGATTACGTGATCCGCCTTGCGGAGTCCGCTGTGTCGGGTACCGCCGAACTCGCCGGCGTACATGACTGCCGGCAGCAGGGCTCCCTCGCGGCAGCATGGGCCACTCTGGTCGCCGGTGTGGACGAACAGACCGTACGGGCAGCGATGCTGCCGCCCGACTGGGCTGTGATTGAAAAGGTGCGCAATCTGCCTATCGAAGAGCAGACCGAGTGGTTCACCAGGGAAGTGGTGGGCCAGAAGCACTGCGTCAAGGGCGTCTCATGATCCTGTACGCGGTGGGGGTCCGTCGATGGTGGGTCGTCCTGTCATCCCTGGCTCTGTTGGTAGTCATGTGCTGGTCGGTGGGGACGAGCGAAGTGCCCGTCCCCACCTTGGCGAGCGGCTTGGGCAGTTCTCAACTCGCCTACTTCACACCTCTTCTGGTCGTGGTGTCTGTTATGTACTGCCTGGAACGGCAGTTGCACGCATGCGAAAGCACGGCGGTTCTACCCGTCCGTCGGCTCGACCAGGGGGCGATCGTCGTCACGGCAGTCCTGGTCCACGCGGCTGGACTGACTGCCGGGATGGATGTTGCTCGCAACACGGTTCTTCTCCTTGCCCTGGCACTCCTGGTCCGCAGTGTTGCGAACGAGGCCGCGGCGGCCGGCGCGTGCCTGGGCTTCCTGATCGTCAACGTCCTCCTGGGCCGTGTACAGAGCCCCGACGGTCTGGAATCCCACAGTTGGTGGGCTGTTGCCCTGTACTCCTCAAGCAGTGTGGCAGCGTGGCTGGCGGCGGTGCTTTTCTTCGTGGCCGTACTTCCCCTGGTGTCCGTACGTCATTCCCGCTGACACGTCTTCGAGCCTTGTACGGCATATGCAGGCAGTGATGCTTCTGCTTGCATATGCGCGCCATATGGGTGAATGGCCCCGTTCCGATCGCACGGCAACCAGTTCGTAACCCCGAACACCTGTCGCGCTACGCGCGTTGACTCTAGGCTGCGGCACGCAGTCTCCAGACTCGTCACCACTCTCAGACCTCCGCTGAACTCACAAGGGGACCGATGTCAGCGACACCGCAGAAGAACCGCGCGTCCCGGCGGGTGCTCGCCGCCGCTGCCGGCCTTGCCACCGTCGGAGCGCTCGTCGCGGCCATGCCGGCCGGCGCACAGGAGCGCGGACACGGGCACGGCAAGGGCCACGGCCACCACGCGCCGGACCGGACCGTGGACGTACAACTGCTGTCCTTCAACGACCTGCACGGCAACCTGGAGCCGCCGGCCGGCTCGGCCGGTACGGTCAACGAGACGCAGGCCGACGGCACGGTGAAGGCCGTACCGGCCGGAGGCGTGGAGTACCTCGCCTCCTCGCTGCGCACCGCGCGCAAGGGCCACCCGTACTCGATCACGGCGGCCGGCGGCGACATGGTGGGCGCGAGCCCGCTGCTGTCGGGGCTCTTCCACGACGAGCCGACCATCGAGGCACTCAACAAGATCGACCTCGACGTGACGAGCGTCGGCAACCACGAGTTCGACGAGGGCGCCACGGAGCTGGCCCGCCTCCAGAACGGCGGCTGCCACCCGGTCGAGGGGTGCTACGAGAAGGGCAAGAAGTTCCAGGGTGCCGACTTCCCCTACCTCGCCGCCAACGTGACGAGCGAGAAGACCGGCAAGCCGATCCTCAAGCCGTACACGGTGTGGAAGAAGAACGGCGTCAAGATCGGCTTCATCGGGGTGACCCTGGAGGGCACGCCGAACATCGTGACGGCCAACGGCGTCAAGGGCCTGAAGTTCCACGACGAGATCGAGACGGTCAACAAGTACGCCAAGGAGCTGGACCGGCAGGGCGTCAAGTCCATCGTCGCGCTGATCCACGAGGGCGGCGCCCCCGCCTCGTCGTCGTACAACTACGACTGCGACAGCCCGGGTGCCGGTGACGGCATCTCCGGGCCGATCACCGACATCGCCAAGGGCATCTCGCCGAAGGTCGACGCGCTGGTGACGGGCCACACCCACCAGGCGTACGTGTGCACCGTCCCGGACCCGGCGGGCAACCCGCGCCTGGTCACCTCGGCCTCGTCGTTCGGCAAGCTGTACACGGACACGACGCTCACCTACGACCGCCGCACCAACGACATCGTGCGCACGGCGGTGAAGGCGCCGAAGGGATCGAAGCACCACCCGCACCCCGAGCCCGCGAACCCGGTCTCCGCGAACCACGTCGTGAACAGGGACCAGGCCCCGGCGAACGACATGACGGCCCTCATCGCGCGCTGGAACACCCTCGCGGCGCCGATCGCGAACCGGCCCCAGGGCTACATCTCGGCCGACATCAACGGCCGGGGTTCCACGGCCCCGGAGAAGCCGCTCGGCAACCTGATCGCGGACGCGCAGCTGGAGGGCCTGGCCCCGGCGGACAAGGGCGGGGCGGTCGTCGCCTTCATGAACCCGGGCGGCATCCGCGCGGACCTGGTGTACAAGGCGTCGGGCAGTGAGGGCGACGGCGTGGTGACGTACGGCGAGTCGTTCACCGTGCAGCCGTTCACCAACATGATGAACGTCCTCGACCTGACCGGTGCGCAGCTCGTCAGCGCGCTCCAGCAGCAGGTCAGCGGTTCGAACGCGGCCAGCCCGAAGATCCTCCAGGTGTCGAAGGGCCTCACGTACACGCTGGACATGACGAAGTCGGGTGCGGACCGCGTGGTCACCGGCACGATCAAGCTCAACGGCGAGGCGATCGACCCCGCCAAGACCTACCGCGTCGCGATGAACGAGTTCCTGGCGGGCGGCGGCGACGGCTTCGCGGCGCTCGGTGAGGGCACCAACAAGCTGGTCGGCGCCTCCGACCTGGACCTGTTCAACGCCTACCTGGCCGCGCACTCCACGGCCGCCGCGCCGCTGGCCCCGCCGGCGACGGACCGGATCACGGTCGTTCAGTAGCTCTGGCACCTGGGCGTTGCCCATGCGTCCGAGCGCTCGGGGCTCGGACCGAGTTCGAAGACCGACGGCCCGCCACGAAAGTGGCGGGCCGTCGGCTTATCAGGCCGTTCCGGGGACGAAGATCTCGTGTCCCCCGACTCGGCGCCACAGGACATGCGTCTCACCTGGACGGATCTCATCTCCGTACTGCCAGGTGGCACGCGTCGGGCGCCCATGCCATCTCCATGACGGGGCGTGCGCCCTGCGGTACGGAGATGCCCTGAACCGGCTTGACCCGGAGCCCGGGTCGCAAGTCAAAGTGATGACCTCCTACCTCTGTCGCCATCCCTGTCAATCTATGACGCAGAATCAAAAATTCGCACTCTGTGAAATGAGCTCTTCTAAATTCTTGGAGTGGCCCATGGGGTCGGACCACGGTCGTTCACCAGGACGCACGTGTCAGCACAGCGCCGCGGCGAGTTCGCGCCAGGCGGCGCGGGCGAAGAGGCTCCGGTCGGCGGTGACGACCTGGAGTGCGATGTGGTCGGCACCGGCCTCGGTGTGCTTGGTGATCCGGGCGGCGATCTCCTCGGGCGTCCCGTGGGCGAACAGGGCGTCGACCAGCCGGTCGCTGCCACCGTGGGCCAGGTCGTGGGAGCCGAAGCCGATGCGCAGCCAGGCCTCGCGGTAGTTGGCGAGCTCCAGGTAGGGGGCGAGCATCGTCCGGGCCTGGTTCCGGGCGGCCTCTGGATCGGTACTCAGGACGACTGTCTGTTCCGTGGCCAGCAGGGATGTGGTGTCCAGCTCCGACCGGGCCCGGACGGTGTGGCTGACATCGACGAGATACGGGTGCACTCCGACAGCCCTGGCCGCGCCGAGGCGGGTCATCCGGGGCCCGTGGGCGCCTACGATCCGTGCGGAGGCGGGCAGCGGCGGCGAGGCCGCGTCCAGTTCGTCCAGGTAGCCGGCGAGCGCCGTGCGGGGGCGCTGGTAGCGGTCGATGCACTCGGCGTGGCTGACGCCGAGCCCGACGAGCAGCCGGGCCCGCTGGTGCGCGGGCAGTGCGTGGTAAGCGGCGGCGAGCCGCGCGGCGGGCTGTTCCCAGATGGACACGCATCCGGTCGCGACCGTGACCCGGTCGGTCGCGTCCAGCACATCGGCGGCGGTGGCCAGGTCCCCACTGGGGTTGCCGCCCGGGTGGCCGCCGAGCCAGAGCGTGCCGTACCCCAGCTCCTCCAGCTCGGCCGCGGCCTCCCTGGCCTCCCCGCGGTCCCCGTGGGTGAACGCCAGGCTCCAGATGCCGATCGTTCCGAGGTTCATCAGCGGCTCCTCCTGTGTGGGAGCTCTTTTCTAACTCCGCGTCGGCGGCCCGCTCGCGGTGCTCGCGTCACTCTGTCCGGAACCGGCCCACCGGTGTCCGGTTGCCCCGGGACGGCCTCTTCCTGCCGTGACGTGCACCCGCCATAATCCATGGGCCCGCCCCGAACACTCTTCTCACGCTGACCCCACACGGCACCCGGAGGCGTCCCCGCATGAGCCCGTACACAGCCAACCGCCGGAACTTCCTGGCCGGCGCACTGGCCGTTTCCGCCACCGCGGTCCTGGGCACGGCCCCCGCCCGCGCCTCGGCCCGCAGGGCCCTCACCAACCAGGACTGGATGAGCGGCATCGCGGACGGCACGGAGCTGCGACGGCTCACCATCCCCGGCTCGCACGACTCCGGCGCCCGCTACGGCGGGCCCTGGACCGAGTGCCAGAACACGACGATCGCGGAACAGCTGAACAGCGGGCTGCGCTTCCTCGACGTGCGGTGCCGGATCACCGGCGGCTCCTTCGCGATCCACCACGGGGCCTCGTACCAGAACCTGATGTTCGGTGATGTCCTGGGCGCCTGCTGGGACTTCCTGGCCCAGCGGCCGACCGAGACGGTGCTGATGCGGGTCAAGCAGGAGTACTCGGAGGAGAGCGACGCGGCGTTCCGGGCGGTCTTCGACGACTACCTGGACGTGCGGGGCTGGCGGCCGCTGTTCCGCATCAGTTCCGCGCTGCCCGTGCTGGGGGAGGCGCGCGGCAAGGTCGTGCTGCTGGCCGACAACGGAGGCCTGCCGGGCGTGCGTTACGCCGATCCGGCGCTCTTCGACATCCAGGACGACTACATGGCGGAGCCGTTCGCCAAGTACCCCAAGATCGAGGCCCAGTTCCGCAGGGCGGCCCAGCAGCCGGGCAAGTTCTTCATGAACTACGTCTCGACCGCCGCCCTGCTGCCGCCCCGCGGGAACGCGGACCGGCTCAACCCGCAGGTCCAGTCGTTCCTGGACGGCTCGGAGGCGTCCGGCTGGACGGGCCTCGGCATCGTCCCGCTGGACTTCCCGGCGACCCGGTCCGGGCTGGTGGAGTCCCTGATCCGGCACAACCCGACAGCCTGAGCCGGGTGTCGCGTTTTCCGGCCGGGACGCAGTACGTGCCCACGGACGGATCCGACGTCCGCAGCTGCTCGGCCCGGTCGTTGCCCGCTTCGCCGGGACGCGCCCACGTCCCGTCGCCCTCGATGATCTCCATGGCGCGAGCCCAGTACCGCGTCCGTCGGCAGCGCGTGGCGGACATCGGGCCAGGAGCGCGGTCAGGGGTGGTGGGCCGGCCGTCCCACCACCCCCTCTCCGTGCTGCCTGCGGATCAGACCTGGGAACCCGTCCGACGGCGGCGGGCGGTGAACATCGCCGCCGCGCCGAGCGCCACGGCCGCGCCGCTCGCGAGGGCGAGCTGCGGGGTGGTGGAGGACGAGCCCGTCGAGGCGAGGCTGCCGCCGGTGGTCACCGGGTTGCTCGACGCCGTGCCCTGGGCGGACGGGCCGGAGCCGCCCGGGGTGCCGGTGCCGGTCGTGCCCGTGCCGGTCGTGCCGGTCTTGCCGGGGTCCGTGCCGTCGGTCTTGCCGGGCTTCGGCTTCGCGGCCTTGGCGACACCGAAGTCGTACATGGCGATGTCCGGGTTGCCCCCGCAGGAGCCGTTCTCGTTGGTGTAGTCGGCCGACACGAAGGCGGCACCGTTGCCGGCCGGGGCCGACGCGTCGATGGTGAGGCGCAGCTTGATGTCGGCGTGGGCGCCGGCCTTCAGCGGGCCGATGCCGTTGATCAGGTGGTCGCCGCCGATGGTGTGCCACTTCGGGGAGGAGGCCGTGGACCACTGCAGGCGCAGGAGTCTGTCGGTTTCCTTGAGGCCGCTCGTGTCGGTGGCGTGCGTGAAGGCGTAGGCGGCGACGTCGTCCATCGCCTTGTCCGTGCCGTTGCTCACCCGGAGCGAGAGAGCGGTGATCGTACCGGCGGTGATCGAGTCCGGAACGCCGGTCAGGACGGTGGTGAGACCGGGCTCGGCCACGCAGTCCTGGTTCTCGTTCGCCTCCTCGCGGGCCTCGGCCAGTGCGTCGTCGGCGGCGGTCTTCGCGTCGAGGGCGTCCGTCAGGTCCTTCTCCGCCAGGGAGTAGGCGCGGAGCGCGGCGACCCTCGCGTCGTCGGCGGCGTCGGCGGCCTCCTCGGCCTTCGTGTCGGCGGCCGTCTTGGCGTCGGCGGCGGTCGCGGCGGTGGCCTCGGCCCCGGTGACAGCGGCCTCCGCCGCGGTCCGCTCCTCCTCCGTCGCCGTCTCGGGCAGCGCGTCGAGGGCGGCCTTCGCGTCGGTGACGGCCTGGTCGGCGGCGGTCTTGGCGGCGCCCGACTCGTCCGCGGCCTTCCTGGCGGCTTCGGCGGCCACGGTGAGGGGTGCGGTGTCGGACATCGCGTCCTCCACCACCTGGTAGGCGGCGGTCTTCGCGGCGAGGGCCTTGTCGTAGGCCGTCTGCGCCTCGGCCGCGGCCTTTTCGAGCTCTTCCAGGGTCGGCTTGGCCTGCGTCTGTGCCGTCGGCGCGGCGTCCGCGAACGCGGGGGTGACGGAGAGCAGTGCGGCGGGTGTGGTCACGGCGACGGCCACGGCAGTGGCGAGAATGCGGCGAATCTTCACATGAGCCCTTGGGTCCGGATCCGAAAAGTAAAGAAATAGGGGTGAACGGCTGCCACGGCGGCTGGATCACGCGGGCGGCTGTGAAGATGCTATGGCTGTCGCCGGCGGCGGTGGCGGGTATTTTCCGGCGCTGCGGACCGGGCCGGGACCCTGGTCGCGGACAGACGTCACGAAAGGGCGCAGTTGCTCTCAGCTGGGTGCCTTTCGTTGTGACGAAAGGCACACCGCGTTGTCCCGGACCCCAGCTGAGCTGGGCGTTGTCTATTCGGCGGTTTTCCCGGCCGCTCAGCTCCGCGGCGTCTCCGGCGGCGGCTGCGGGGCCCCCGGCAGCCGGATCGTGGCCACCGTGCCGTCGCCGTTGTCCGCCGGGCGCAGACCGATCTCGCCGCCCGCCTGCTGGACCGTGCGCGCGACGATCGACAGGCCGAGGCCGGAGCCGGGGAGCTGGCGGGCGGACGGGGAGCGCCAGAAGCGCTCGAAGACGTGCGGGAGTTCGTCGGCGGGGATGCCGGGGCCCCGGTCCCGGACCGTCAGTTCGCCCCGGTGCAGGACCACGTCGATGGTGCCGCGCGGCGGGCTGAACTTCACCGCGTTGTCCAGGACGTTGACGACCGCCCGCTCCAGGGCCGCCGGTTCGGCCCGTACGTACCAGGGGGCCAGCTCCGCCGTGATGGTCAGCTCGGGGCCGCGCAGCCGGGCGCGTTCGAGGGCGGTGCGGGTGATGTCGTGCAGGGCGACCACCTGGAGCGGGCCGGGCTGGGCGGCGTCCGGGCGGGCCAGTTCCTGGAGGTCGCCGATGAGCGAGGCCAGCTCGGTCATCTGGGCCTTGACCGAGGACATCAGCGCCTTGCGGTCGTCCGGCGGGATCGCCCGGCCCGTCTCGTCGCTGCGGGCGAGCAGTTCCACGTTGGTGCGCAGGGAGGTGAGGGGGGTGCGCAGTTCGTGGCCCGCGTCCGCGATCAGCTGGGCCTGGCGGTCCCGGGAGGTGGCGAGGGAGGCGGTCATCGAGTTGAAGGAGCGGGAGAGCCGGGCGATCTCGTCCTCGCCCTCGACCGGGATGCGGACGGTGAGGTCCTCGGTGCGGGCCACGTGCTCGACGGCCTCGGTCAGTTCGTCGACCGGACGCAGCCCCGAGCGGGCGATCCAGAGACCGGCGGCGCCGGCGCCGACGACGCCGATACCGGAGACGAGGAGGAGGACCCAGGCGAGGGTGGAGAGGGGTTTGTCGATCTCGCTCAGCGGGCGGGCGACGGAGACGCCGAGGGTGAGGTCGGTGCGCGGCAGGCCGGGCCCGCGCGACACCGTCACCGTCACCGCGTAGGTGAAGACGCGCATCTTCACCCGGTCGGCATCGGTCTCGGAGTGCAGCACCCCGTCCCGCTCGCGGTTGACGACCGCGAGGTCGGCGGCGGTCACCGGGAGCGCGGACGAGTCCGGGGCGGTGCAGGCCGTCCCCTGGGCGTCGATGAGCTGGACGGTGAAGCCCGTGTAGGGCTGGGTCGGCTGCTTGTTGATGCCGGTGCAGTACTGGTAGAGCTCGGTCAGGTACTCGTTGTCGACCTTGGTGGCGCGCAGCGTCGTGTCCCGCTGCTGCTCCAGCTGCGCCTTCGTCACGAACCAGCACGCCGCCGCCACGGCCGCCACCGCCACGGCCACCGCCACCGCGACCAGCAGCGCGAGCCGGGAGCGGAGCGGCAGGGCGCGGAAGCGGTGCAGGGGCCCCGTCACCCCTCGCCCCCGCCCGCCCGCAGCGCGTATCCGACACCGCGCACCGTGTGGACCAGGCGCGGCTCGCCGCCCGCCTCGGTCTTGCGGCGCAGGTACATCACGTACACGTCCAGCGAGTTGGAGCTCGGTTCGAAGTCGAAGCCCCAGACCGCCTTGAGGATCTGTTCGCGGGTCAGCACCTGACGCGGGTGCGCGAGGAACATCTCCAGCAGGGTGAATTCGGTACGGGTCAGCTCGACGCGGCGGGTGCCCCGGCTGACCTCGCGGGTGGCGAGGTCCATCCGGAGGTCCGCGAAGGCCAGCACGTTGTTGTCGGGGAGGTCGGCCCCGGAGGCGGCCGCGTACGAGCTGCGCCGCAGCAGGGCCCGGATGCGGGCGAACAGCTCGTCCAGCTCGAACGGCTTGACCAGGTAGTCGTCGGCGCCCGCGTCGAGTCCGGTGACCCGGTCCCCGACGGTGTCGCGGGCGGTGAGCATCAGGATCGGCGTGGTGGTCCCGGTGGCCCGGATGCGACGGGCGGCGGTCAGCCCGTCCATCCGGGGCATCTGGACGTCGAGGACGATGAGGTCGGGGGCGTACGACTCGGCCTTGGTGAGGGCGTCGAGACCGTCGACGGCGACCTCGGTGCCGTATCCCTCGAACGCGAGGCTGCGCTGCAGGGCCTCGCGTACGGCGGGCTCGTCGTCGACGATCAGGATGCGCTGCGGATCGTCTTCGGCGGGGCTCATCGCTGCTTCGTCCTCTTCTCGGTCCGTACGGGGCTGGGCGCTGCCCTCCAGTTTCTCAGCCTCGCACGGCCTCGGTGCGGTGGCGCGGGTCAGGAGCTGTCGCCGGCCCGCAGGGTGTTCAGGTCGGCCTTCAGGGTGTTCACCGGGATGGCGAAGCCGAGGCCGACGCTGCCCGCGCCGGAGCTGCCCGAGCCTTCGGCCGAACTCGCGGAGTACATAGCGGAGTTGATGCCGATGATCTCGCCGTTCATGTTGATCAGCGCGCCGCCGGAGTTGCCCGGGTTGAGCGAGGCGTCGGTCTGGAGCGCCTTGTACGTGGTGGTGGAGTCGCCGGTGTCGCCGTTGAACTGCTGACCGCCGAACTCGAACGGCCACTGCTGTCCGCCGCCCTGCCCCTGTCCGCCGCCCTGGCTCTGGCCCTGGCCGCTGTCGCCCTCCTTGGCGACGGTGACGTCACGGTCGAGCGCGGAGACGATGCCGCTGGTGACGGTGCCGGTGAGGCCCTCGGGCGAGCCGATCGCGACGACCTGGTCGCCGACGGCCACCTTGGAGGAGTCGCCGAGCGTGGCGGTCTTCAGCCCGCTCGCGCCCCGGAGCTTGATCAGCGCGAGGTCCTTGTCGGGGTCGGTCCCGACGACGTCGGCGGTGTACGTCTTGCCGGTGCTGAGCGTGACCTTGACCGAGGAGGACCCCGCGACGACGTGGTTGTTGGTGACGATCTCGCCGTCGGACGTGATGATCACGCCGGAGCCGGTGGACTGGCCCGCGTTCGAGGTCGCGCTGATCTCCACGATCGTCGGCGACAGGGCGGCGGCCACGCCGGAGACGGTGCCCTTGCTGCTCTGCGAGACCGTGGTGCCCGGGATGACGCTGCTGCCGGTGCTGTCGGTGCCGTGGTCGGTGAGCTGCCCGATCACGGTGGCGGTGCCGCCGCCGATGACCGCCGCCGCGATGGCGACCGCCGCGAGGAGCGCGACCGGGCGGCGGGCCCGGCGCCGGGGCTCGGGCGCCGGCTGCGGCTGTCCGGGGGCGGGCCACACGGGGTCACCGCCGCCCGAGCCCTCCGGCTGCGCGGGCTGGTATGACGGCGGCGGCGGGTAGGCCGCGTCGCCGTTGCCGTACGAGGGGTACATCGGGTACTCGCCGCTCGGGCGCTGGCTCTCTGTCATGTCTAGAAGAGTGTCCAGCGAAGATGAGAGGAATGTGAGTACGCCCTGAGAAGCCCGGCAGAACCTCGTATGCCCGATATAAAGGCCGGTTCGCCGGTTACTTGCCGGAGCCGACGTGGTAGCCGATCGGGTCGACGAAGACGTCGGGGGACGTACCGCCGGAGGCGGGGACGGTGATCGTCACTCCGTCGAGATTCGCGATCGCCGAGATCTTCTCGTTGGGCGGGGTGACGGAGAGCCTGGTGAAGGTCTTGCCGGACCCGTCGGTGGCCGGGATGTAGCGCAGCAGGAAGCGGGTCTCCTCGCCGGGCCCGATGGTGACGGTGGATGCCTTGGAGTCGGTGCGGGCGGCGTCCGGACCGGTGTCGCCGAGGCCGTCGGGGCCCACGAGCTGGACGCCCGGGAAGCCGTGCATGCTGCACTTGGCGGAACCGGTGTTCTTCAGGTTGACGACCACCTGGTTCTCGACCCCCGCCGAGCCGGTGCTGAACGCGAGGTCGTCGGTCCTGCACATGGCGCCGGAGGCCGACGTGCCGCCCTTGGCGGTGAGGTCGCTGCCCTTGCCGGAGCCGGTGGCGGAGGAGCCGGACCCGGTGGCGGAGGAGCCGGACCCGGCGGAACCCGAGGCGGGGCTGTCGCTGTCGCCATCGGCCCCGGTGGAGCCGCTCGTGTCGGTGGAGCCGGTGTCCTGGCCGCCCGTGGAGCCGCTCGCCGAGCTGGACGCGCCCGTGTCGGCTGCGGCGGCGGGTCCGTCACTGCCGCCGCACGCGGTCAGCGAGAGGCCGGCGGCGACGGCGACGAGGGCGAGGGCGGACATCTTCTTGACGCGCATGGGGGACTCCTCGGAAGCGGTGTGGGGGGTACGCCCGTTCTGGCTGAGCAGGCGTGTCGCTTCCTAGGACATCTGTCGTCGGGCGGGCCGTTGCGGCGAGAGTTGGATCAAGACGCCGCTGTGACACACGGGTCGAAGCCCCGTTACGGAAAAGCGGAGGTAGGGGGACAGAGCCCCCTGCCACCTGGCCTTCTTCAGCCGCGCCGGGCCGCCGGGGGCTCGCCGCAGCCGCAGGAACGCCGGACCACCAGCGCCGAGGGGAACTGCTTCAGCCGCTCCCGCCGTGAGCCCGACACCCGGAGCGAGTCGTCGAGCACCAGGTCCACGGCCGCCCGTGCCATTGCCGGGCGGTCGGAGAAGACCGTGGTGAGCGGCGGATCGGTGAGCCCGGCCTCCTTCACGTCGTCGAAGCCCGCCACCGCCAGCTCGCCCGGCACGTCGATGCGCAGCTCCCGGGCGGCCCGCAGTACGCCGATGGCCTGGTCGTCCGTCGCGCAGAAGATCGCCGGGGGGCGGTCCGGGCCCGCGAGGAGCTCCAGCGCCACCAGGTAGGCGTCGTAACGGTTGTACGGGGCCTGGAAGAGCCGGCCCTCCGTCGTGCGGCCCGACTCGTGCATCGCCCGGCGCCAGCCCTCGACGTGGTCGGCCACCGGGTCGCCGACCGCCGGGGTCGACTCGACGCCGCCGAGGCAGGCCACGTACGCGTTGCCGTGCTCCAGCAGGTGACGGGTGGCGAGCTGGGCGCCGCCGACGTCGTCCGTGACGACCGCGACGTCGTCGATCGCCTCGGGCCGCTCGTGCAGCAGCACGACCCGGGCGTCCCACGCCTCTATCTCGGCCGCCGCGCGCTCGCTGGGGCCCTGGCTGACCAGGATCAGCCCGGAGACCCGCATGCCGAGGAAGGCCCGCAGGTAGTGGACCTCGCGCTCGTCCCGGTAGTCGGAGTTGCCGACGAGCACCATTTTTCCGCGCTCCGCCGCGGCCTGTTCGACCGCGTGCGCCATCTCCGCGAAGAACGGCTGCCGCGCGTCGGGCACGATCATCCCTATGAGATCGGTCCGCCGCGAGGCCATCGCCTGGGCCACCCGGTCGGGCCGGTAGCCCAGCTCCTTGATCGCGGCGAGTACCCGCTCGCGCGTGGCCGGGGCGACCGGCCTGGGTCCGTTGTTGATGACATAGCTGACGACCGCGGTGGACGTCCCCGCCAGTCTCGCCACATCGTCCCGCGTCACCTTGGCCACGCGCGGCAGTCTACGCGGATATAACTACCTCTTGGCAGGCTGGACCGGGCCTTCTTCCGTTACCTCGACAGCCTCCGGCTGCTCCGAACGGGTGAGGGTTTCGGAGGCCGCCTTCGAGGCCGCCGACTTGGCCTCTTCCGCGGCCCGTTCCACCTTCTCGGGTGCGACGAACCGGTAGCCCACGTTGCGGACGGTGCCGATGAGCGACTCGTGCTCGGGGCCGAGCTTGGCGCGCAGCCGCCGGACGTGTACGTCGACCGTCCGGGTGCCGCCGAAGTAGTCGTAGCCCCAGACCTCCTGGAGCAGCTGGGCGCGGGTGAAGACCCGGCCCGGGTGCTGCGCGAGGTACTTGATCAGTTCGAATTCCTTGAAGGTCAGGTCCAGGACCCGGCCCTTGAGCTTGGCGCTGTACGTCGCCTCGTCGATCGACAGATCGCCGTTGCGGATCTCCATCGGGGAGTCGTCGGAGGTGATCTGCTGCCGGCCGGTGGCCAGCCGCAGCCGGGCCTCGACCTCGGCGGGTCCCGCCGTGTCCAGCAGTACGTCATCGATTCCCCAGTCGGCGGTGACGGCCGCGAGGCCGCCCTCCGTGACGACGAGGATCAGCGGACAGCCGGGTCCGGTGGACCGCAGCAGCTGACAGAGGGAGCGGACCTGGGGCAGGTCGCGCCGTCCGTCGATGAGGATGACGTCGGCACCGGGGGTGTCGACGAGAGCGGGGCCTTCGGCGGGCGCCACCCGCACGCTGTGGAGCAGGAGGCCGAGAGCGGGAAGCACCTCCGTCGACGGTTGGAGGGCATTCGTCAGGAGCAGCAGTGAACTCATCGCCGCCCACCTGCCTGGGTCGTCGGTCGATGATCGTGCACGGTTGGCTCGCCCATTACGTCGGTCCTCCTCGTTCCCTGCGAGAGGGGCACTCCCGGGCCGGGCCCGGGGGAGTATGCGGCACTGCTTCGTACGCTTATTCGTGTTGTTCCGTACGACGTTTCGTCATACGGGTTTTACCGGTACGGCCCCGCGCCCAGGGCCGCTGAGCTTGTTGAAACGTCTCCGTAACAACGCGTGGAAAGCACAAAAGGACCCGGGGGCTGCTTTGCCCGGATCCTCTTCCCAGCAGAATAGCCCACATGAGTTCTGTGTCCGAGGGGCGATTTCGGAGTTCCTCTGTTCCCTTGATCACGCGCGGGCCGTCGCGGACCACGTTGCGCGCCGATGACGGCGTCCTGATCGAGGCGGTGTACGACCCGTGTACGGCGGATGACGGCGCACCCGCGGACGCGGACGGCACCGGTACGGCGATCGTCGTCGCGCACGGATTCACCGGTTCGGCGGACCGCCTTGCGGTGCGGCGCGCCGTGGAGGTGTTCTCCCAGCGTGCGGCCGTGATCACGTTCTCGTTCCGGGGGCACGGCGGCTCCGGCGGGCGGTCCACGGTGGGCGACCGCGAGGTGCTGGACCTGGCGGCCGCGGTGGCCTGGGCGCGGTCGCTCGGGCACCGGCGCGTCGTTACGGTCGGGTTCTCCATGGGCGGTTCCGTGGTGCTCCGGCACGGGGCGCTGTATACGGCTCCGGCGGTCGAGCGCGAGGGCGTCCGGTCCGTTCCGGTGCGCGGGGGGCGCACGGAAGCGCTTCTTGGGGCGTACGCCGATGCGGTGGTTTCCGTGAGCTCCCCGGCGCGCTGGTACTACCGGGGGACGGCTCCGATGCGTCGGCTGCACTGGATGGTCACCCGTCCCGCAGGCCGGCTGGTCGGGCAGTACGGCTTCCGGACCCGGATCGACCGGAACGACTGGGACCCGGTTCCGCTCTCCCCGGTCGCGGCGGTCCCGCTGATCGCCCCGGCCCCGTTGCTGATCGTGCACGGCGACCGGGACCCGTACTTCCCGCTCGACCACCCCCGGATGCTGGCAGAGGCGGCGGAAGGGGCCGCTGAGCTGTGGCTGGAGCGCGGGATGGGGCACGCGGAGAACGCGGCGGACGCGGCCCTCCTCGGCCGCATCGCCGACTGGGCGACGGGCCGATGACGCGGTGGACGATGATGGACAGCCGATGCGTGAGCCGAAGCGAGACGAGAGGAGCGCCGCCATGCCCGCGGGAACGATCCGTTACTGGGCCGCCGCCAAGGCAGCTGCCGGAACGGCGGAGGAGCCGTACACCGCTGCGACGCTTGAGGAGGCGCTCGACGCGGTGCGGGGCCGGCACCCCGGTGAGCTGACCCGGGTGCTCCAGAGGTGCTCGTTCCTCATCGACGGGGACCCCGTCGGGACCCGGAGCCATGAGACCGTACGCCTTGCCGAGGGCGGCACGGTCGAGGTGCTCCCGCCGTTCGCAGGAGGGTGAACCGCAGAACATGAGCAGCAGCGATCAGCAGCATCCGTACCCGGACCAGCCGTACGGCCAGGAGCCGCAGCAGCCGTACGGGAACCAGCCGTACGGCCAGGAGCCGCGGCCTCACGTGAATCAGCCGTACGCGGACCAGTCATACGGGGACCAGCCGTACGGGGACCAGTCGTACGGGGGCCAGGGCTACCCGGACCCCGCTTACGGCCAGCAGCAGCCCTACGGTGAACCGTCCTACGGTCAGCAGGCCCGCTACCCGGGCGAATCTGCCCCGGCCGCGTCACAGGCCCCGCAGGCCCCGTACGCGCCACAGGCGCCGTACACACCGCAGGCCCCGCAGACACCGCAGGCCCCGTACGCACCGCAGGGCACGTACGAGCCGCCGCAGGCTGCGCCACAGCCGTACCGGGCCGCGCACCCGACCCACCAGTCCGTGCAGCACCAGTACGAGCCCCAGCAGGCGCAGCAGCCCTACGAGCCGCAGCAGACGCCTCAGCCTCAGCAGCCCTACCGGGATCCGCAGGCCGGGGAGCCGGCGGTCGCGCAGACCTGGGAGGGCCAGACCTGGGACACCCAGTACCAGCCCACCCTCCGGCCGGCGCAGCAGCCCGCGCGGCCCGTGCAGGCCGCACAGGGCGCCTCGGGCGCCCACCCGCTGCCGCCCGAGGTCCCGGCGGCGACCGCGGCCCCCGCGCCGGTGGCCGCCTCCGTGGGCGCCGCACAGGCCGACGACGGGTACAGCGCGCCCACCACGCTGGGCAACAGCCGCATCACGGACGCCCAGCGCGCCCGTGCGGAGGGCCGCTCCCCGATCATCGCGCCCGGGATGCAGCCGGCCGCGATCACCGCCGGGCTCGGGCTGCTGCTCGCGCTCGGTGCGGCCATCGGCTCGTACGCCCTGGTCGTCCCGCTGGTGCTGCTCCAGGCGGTGACCGCGGCCGGGTGGTTCCGGCTCAACGGCATGTGGCCGGCCCGGCAGGGCATCGCGCTCGCGTTCGCCGGCGGCCTCGTCGCCGATGTGGCGCTGCTGGCCGCGGGCCGGGAGAACGGTCCGGCCGCGATCCTCGGCACGCTCGGCGTCTGGGTGCTGCTCACCGTCGTCCTCCAGCTGCGCAGCCGGGCGGGCGCCGACGAGCGGATGGAGGGCCTGATGGCCACCGTCGCCTCCGCCGCGCTCGCGGTCCTGGCCGCCGGGCACCTCGCGGCGGTTCCGGACGCGGTGACGGTCGGCGGTGTCGCCGTGGCCCTCGCGGTGGTCGCCCGGGCGCTTCCGCTGCCGGGGCCGGTCTCCGTGGTGGCGGCGCTGGTCGTCGCGGCGGCCGCGGGCGGGGCGGCGGGAGCCGTCACGGACCTGGGGGCGAAGGGCGCGCTGCTCGGCCTCGCCGCCGGTGGCTGCGCGCTGATCGGGCTGCGGGTGGCCAGCTACGACTACCCGTCGCGCTTCGTGCACATGACCGCCGGAGTCGCGCTGCCGCTCACCGCGGCCGCGCCCGCCGTGTACCTGATCGGCCGCGCGATCTCGTAGTGAGTCACCCCGCGACTGGTCACTCCTGACCGTCGCGCCTCACGCGTCACAGAGCTGCCGAAGCCCTCCACGGGGAACCGATGGGGGGCTTCCGCTCGTCGATCACCCGGAGCGTGACGTGCGGCCGCAGTAGGCTCACGGGCGCCGAGCGGTCCGAACGGACGCGGGCGGGGGAGGACAAGGCATGCGTGCACTGCGAATACTGCTGGTCATAGTGGTGGTTCTGGCCGGCGTGTTCATCGCCGTCGACCGCGCGGCGGTGTATTTCGCCGAGTCGCAGGTCGCGGAGCGGGTACGGGTGCCCGGCGCGGAGATCGGCTCGACGGACGTCTCGATCAAGGGCTTTCCGTTCCTGACGCAGCTCGCCGGATCGGAGCTCGACGAGGTCGACGTGAAGATCACCGGCCTGGAGACCAGCGCGAACGGCCGCACGCTCCGGATCAGCGAGATGAACGCCGACCTGCACCAGGTCCGGCTGACCGACGGTTTCTCCGGCGCGGTCGCCGCACGGGCGACCGGGACGGCCGTGGTGTCGTACGCGGACCTCACCAAGGCGGCCAGCGCGGACGTCGCCGTCGCGTACGGCGGCAACGGCAAGGTGAAGGTGACCGGCACGGTCCAGGTCCCCGGTCTGGGCCAGGAGATCTCGCGCAGCGTGCTGTCCAGCGTCACCCTGGTCGACGGCCACACGGTGCGGGTGCACGCCGACAAGGTGCCGGGCGAGGGCATTCCCGGGCTTGAGGGCCTGGTCAGGAGGAAGACCGACTTCGAGCGCGAGGTCGGCGGGCTGCCCAAGGGCCTGAAGCTGGAGAGGATCCAGCCGACCGCCGAGGGCCTGGAGATCTCGGTGACCGGCACGGAGGTCACGCTCGCCGGCTGACTCCGGCGGCGAGTCGCCGCACCGTACGGGGCCTGCGCCACATACTGAGACGGCTGCGTCCGGTCCGCAGATGCCGGGCCGGCGCCACGTTCCCGGGGACGGCCGCGGAGCAGGCGTGAATCCCCTCTCGTCTCGCCCTTCGGACGATCGCGTCTCAATGGGTGACACGACGGTGACATGTCCGGCCGTACGTCCCTACGATCGGTCCCATGCAGTGCTCTATTAGCGGTCTCCCGCAGCGGGGACGGGCGGATCTCACGAAGCGGCGGGCAGTGGACCTGTGCCGCGTCGCCGCCATGCTCTGTCGCACTGTCTGAGCGGGAGCGTCGACTTCCCGCGTTCCCGGCCCGCCGACCATGCGTCGGGGCCATCCCGATGCCTCTGTGCACGTGCCGCATTCCGCGCTCCGTACATCCGCATCCCGCACCAACTCGCATCATCTCGCCGCAGACTGCCCCGGAGGAGAACACAATGAGCCGCAGTGACGTCCTGGTAGACGCCGACTGGGTCGAGGCCCACATCGACGACCCGAAGGTTGCCATCGTCGAGGTCGACGAGGACACCGCCGCGTACGAGAAGAACCACATCAAGAACGCGATCCGGATCGACTGGACCAAGGACCTCCAGGACCCGGTCCGCCGCGACTTCATCGACCAGGCGGGCTTCGAGGAGCTGCTGTCCGGCAAGGGCATCGGCAACGACACCACGGTCGTCCTGTACGGCGGCAACAACAACTGGTTCGCGTCCTACGCGTTCTGGTACTTCAAGCTCTACGGCCACCAGGACGTCCGGCTGCTCGACGGCGGCCGCAAGAAGTGGGAGCTCGACTCCCGCGACCTGGTCGACGGCGACCAGATCCCGTCCCGCCCGGCCACCCAGTACAAGGCCAAGCCGCAGGACGAGTCGATCCGCGCCTACCGCGACGACGTCGTGAAGGCGATCGGCTCCCAGAACCTGGTCGACGTGCGGTCGCCCGACGAGTTCAGCGGCAAGCTGCTCGCCCCGGCCCACCTCCCGCAGGAGCAGTCGCAGCGCCCCGGCCACGTGCCGAGCGCCCGCAACATCCCGTGGTCGAAGAACGCCAACGACGACGGCACCTTCAAGTCGGACGACGAGCTGAAGGCCCTCTACGAGGCCGAGCAGGTCGACCTGTCGAAGGACACCATCGCGTACTGCCGCATCGGTGAGCGCTCCGCGCTCACCTGGTTCGTGCTGCACCAGCTCCTCGGCCAGGAGAACGTCAAGAACTACGACGGTTCGTGGACCGAGTACGGCTCGCTGGTGGGCGTGCCGATCGAGCTCGGCGCCAACAAGTAACTCCGCACCACCCGGACCCGGCACGACCCCCGACCAGAAGGACAGAACACCATGTGTGGAGCAAAGGCCGGCGGCCCCGACGCTTCGACGATCAAGCCCGGTGAGACCACCATCCAGGGCAGCGTGACCCGCGACGGCGAGCCCGTCACCGGCTACGTCCGCCTGCTGGACTCGACCGGTGAGTTCACCGCGGAGGTCCCGACCTCCGCGACCGGACAGTTCCGCTTCTACGCGGCCGAGGGCACCTGGACGCTGCGCGCGCTCGTCCCGGGCGGCAGCGCCGACCGCACGGTCGTGGCACAGACGGGCGGTCTGTCCGAGGTGGCCATCGCCGTCTAGTGCTTGTCCGGTGGATCAGGGTCGGATAGGACGCCGCGCCCCCGGCCATGATCCACCGGACAGGCCCTCGTGCCCCTCCCGGCACCGGAACCAGGCACGAAGACCGGCCGAAGGGCCGTACCCCAGGGGGCTGGACGCCCTACTGAACCGGGGTACGGCCCTTCGTGCCGTCCGGGTGACGGTGGCTCTTCCCCAGGACCGGCTGGGCGGGCGAATCAGGCCTACGCTGGATTCATGTACGCCCGACGACGTCGCGCATATTTCCTGATGATGGGCGGATGCCTCGTCCTCTTCGTCTCGTCCTGGGCCTTCGTGAGGCTCTGGTCGATTCCCGCCGCCATCAGCATGTGCGTGATCGCCATGGTCATCCCGCCCGTCGCGGCGATCGTGGCCAACCGGAAGGGCCCGGAGGACCGCTGGTGGGACGACCCGCCCCCGGACCCCCGGCGGCGGACGGGCAAGGAGAACCCCGCGAACCCCACCGGCGACCCGGAGTCCGACGCGTGGTGGGACGAGCTGGACGGCAGGAAGCGCCGCCGGTGAGCGATCGGCCCGGCCGGTGACCGGCTGCTCGGCGACCGGCTCCCGTCAGTAGACGAGGGCCTGCACGCCGTCGGCCATGATCTCGCTGACGAAGACCTGGGCCCCGGCGATCCGTACCCCGTCCAGGACGTCCTGCTCGGTGATGTCGCGGCGGGCCGCGCACTGGGTGCAGAGCGTGATCGAGCCGCCCGCCTGGATCGACTCGATCAGATCCGGCAGCGGCGCCGAATGCGGCAGTTCGAACTCGGCGGCCCGCCCCGGCAGGGCGAACCAGGCGGATTCCCCGGTCAGCCAGAGCGAGACCTCCACGCCGCTGGCGACGGCGACCGCCGCCACCGTGAACGCCTGCGAGCAGCGCTCGGCGGAGTCGGCACCTGCGGTCACCTTGATCACGAGCTTCTTCGGCATATGCGGAACTGTAATCCCCGGCCGTACAACCTCGGCGGTGAGTGGCGGGTCAGTTGGTTGCGCGGATGACGGAATCCGCGCTTCAGGTCTCGTGGGGGGACCCATTTTGAATCAGAAGGACACCATTCCACGCCTTGGGGAAGGGCCCGTCGAGGGGGCGTCCGCGTCCGGTTCCGGTGCGGTGGGACGACGCCCGCGCGGGCGTACGGCCCTGATCGTCGCCGTCGCCGCGGTGCTCGGGATCGCCGGCGGCACCGCCGTCGGCTACGGCGTACAGGCCGAGCGGGCACCGACCCCGCTGGGCGCGCTGTCGCAGCCGGACCTGGCGTACCCGGCGAAGGCCCTGACCGCGGACCGGCTGCCGGACCCGCTCCCGGCCGCGCAGGACCGCAAGGTCCGGACGGACGGGGATCTGCGCAAGCTGCTCGTCCCGAGGCCGGCGGGCTGGAGCGAGGCCAAGGACGTGACGTCCGTACGGGACGGCTGGATGGAGGTGGAGGACTACGCGCTCGGCTTCGAGCACGAGGACGTCATGTTCGGCCGGTTCCTGGAGTCCGGCGTCCGCCGGATCGCCGCCGCCGTCTGGGAGAAGGGCGAGTACGGCACGGCGGACATCGCTCTCGTGCAGTTCGCGCCCGGTACGGGGACGCCGGCCGCGGAGCACGCGGAGGACCAGCGCCTGTACATGCCCGACAAGGATCACGGCGCGGGCAACAACGGCGACGCGATCAAGGGCAGCCTCGACGGCCGCTACTACGTGTACGAGGCCGACCGGAAGCCGGGCTACCTGCCGGTCTACCAGGCCAGGGCGGTCTTCGACCGGGGCGAGGTCATGGTCGACATCCACCTGTCCGACACCCGGCCGATCAGCAAGAAGGACATCCGGACGCTGGCCGAGCGACAGCTGGAGCGCCTGTGAGCGACGACGACACCACCACACCCGTGACCGCAGCCGCACCGCTGACCGAGCCCGAGCCCGCCTCCGGTCCCGCGCCCGCGCCCGCCGGGAAGCGCGGGAAGCGCCGCGCGATCCTGGCCACCGGCCTGACCGTGCTGGTACTCGGGGCCGTCGCCACCGCGGCCGTGTACACGAAGACCACCGTCGACAACGCCGACCGCACGGTCACGACCGAGCTGTGGGCCGGGTCCTCGCACGGCACCACCGCCAAGGACCCGGCGGGCGATGTCTCCCTGGGCCGGGCGTCCACCGAACTCAGCAAGCTGCTGCTGCCGGTCCCCGACGGGTACCGGCTCGGCCCGGACGAAGGGGTGCACGGCAACGACGGCGAGGTCAGCGGCCCCGAGGCCGCCGCCGAGATGAAGGCGGGCAACCGCGGACTCGCCGGGAAGCAGCGGCGGGAGCTGGATAAGCGGATCGACAAGCTCCACGTCCAGGGCCTCGCCGTCCGGACCTACGTGTCCGACGGGAACGACCTGATCTTCAGGACCGAGCTGGTGCGGATGAAGGACAAGAAGGCCGTCCGGGACCTCTACCGCTTCCGGGCCGGGCTCTTCGACGCCATCGGCGTCTTCCGGGACGGGCCCGCGGTCAACGGTCACAAGAAGGACGCCACGTGCTTCCTTCAGCCCAAGGACAGCGAGCACAAGATCGAGAGGATGTACTGCATGGCGTACGACGGCGAGATGGTCCTCAGCTTCTCGGCCGCGGGTCCCAGGCCCGTCCGCAAGTCGTTCGTCGCGGGCCTGGTGAGGGACCAGCTGGACCACATCAAGTCCCCGGGGGAGTACGTATGACCGAGCGGACCGCCGCCGAGGCCGAAGCGGGGCCCGCCCCTGTTGCCGCCGCCGTGGCCCCCGACGCCGCAGCGGCTGCGCCCGTGCCGCCGCTGCCGCCGCTGCCCCCGACGTCCCGGCCGCCGCGCCGGGTGCTGCGGGCCGTGGCCCGGTGGACCGTCGCCGCGCTGGTGCTCGGCGGACTGGGCGCGGGCTCGGCGTACGCCATCACCTCGCAGGAGCGCACCGACGTGCCGGGGCTGGCCACCGGGAGCGACGGGCGCTGGGGGTTCCCCCGGCTGAGCCTGCCCGCGCTCCCGCCCGGCGCGCCCCGCCCGTTCACCGAGGGCAACACCGCGGAGGTCCACCACGCGGACCTGCGCGGGCTGCTGCTGCCCGCCCCGGCCGGAGCAACGGCGGACAAGAAGCTGACGGGCGGCTGGATCAGCACGGAACGGTTCGTCTCCGAGTACGAGCGGAGCTCCCGCGCCGATATCGCCGCCGAGCTGAAGGAGGCCCCTCTCCGGCACATCGCGGCGCGTGGCTGGACCATGCCCGACGGCACGTCGAGCCGGGTCTACCTGCTCCAGTTCAACTCGGCGGGCTACGCGGACGCGTTCCACGACGACCGCTACGGCGGCACCGCGACGGCGGGGGACCCGCTGGTCGGCGCCGCTCAGGTGGAGCTGGACGAGAGCTGGTCGGGCGGCGGGAAGGTGGAGCACACCGCGTCCTACGTGGCCGTGGAGCCGAAGCCCTTCGGCGCCGCACAGGTCAGGCAGGCGTACCTGGTCGCCGGTGACACCGTCGCGCTGGTCGTCCAGTCCCGCAGGGGCGCCGGAGGCACGCCCAGCGTTCCCTTCCACCAGACGGTGATCCTGCAGAACCAGCTGCTGGGCTGAGCCGCCCCGCGGCAAACCCCGAACCGACGGGCCGGGCCTCCACCCATTAGGCTGGGACCCGGCCCGTACTGCTGCCATACCGCTCGTTCAAGGAGCTCCCGTGCTTGAGGCATTCTTCACCACCCTGCTGGTCCTGGTCTGTGTCGGCACCCTCGCCTTCGCCGGTCTGACCGTGAAGAAGCTGTACCAGGGTCAGCGCTGACCCCTCAGCTCCACGCGCGTCCTCCCCGTTCCGCCCGCCTCACAGATCGTCTGAGCCGCTCATGATCGAGATTCCGTCCGACCTCCACCCGGACCTCGTCCCGCTGGCATTCCTCCTGGGCAACTGGGCGGGCGCGGGCGTGTCCGACTTCCCCGGTGCCGAGAAGTGCAACTTCGGCCAGGAAGTGACCTTCAGCCACGACGGCCGGGACTTCCTGGAGTACGTCTCGCACACCTGGGTGCTCGACGCCGAGGGCGAGAAGGCCCGGCCGCTGGAGTCCGAGTCCGGCTACTGGCGCATCGACAAGGACCGCAAGGTCGAGGTCGTGATGGTCCGCGACCAGGGCGTCATCGAGATCTGGTACGGCGAGCTGGCCCACCAGAAGCCGCAGATCGACCTGGTCACCGACGCGGTGGCCCGGACCGCGGCCTCCGGCCCGTACAACGGTGGCAAGCGGCTCTACGGCTATGTGAAGAGCGACCTGATGTGGGTCGGTGAGAAGTCCACGCCCGAGGTGGAGCTGCGGCCGTACATGTCGGCGCACCTCAAGAAGGTCGTCACCCCCGAAGAGGTCGCCGCGATGGCGAAGAGCCTCGGGGACCTGCCGGACGACGGGATCGCGTTCTTCAAGTAGCCGGCCCGGCGGTCCGCCCTCTCGTTCCACTGGGGGCGCCACCCGTACGGACCTACACTGGGGCCTGTGGTGAGCACCGACTGGAAGACCGATCTTCGGCAGCGTGGCTACCGGCTGACGCCGCAGCGGCAGCTTGTCCTGGAAGCCGTGGACGCGCTGGAGCACGCGACGCCCGACGAGATCCTCTCCGAGGTCCGTCGGACGGCTTCCGGCGTGAACATCTCGACCGTCTACCGGACCCTGGAGCTCCTGGAGGAGCTGGGCCTGGTCAGCCACGCCCATCTGGGCCACGGGGCACCCACGTACCACCTGGCCGACCGCCATCACCACATCCACCTGGTCTGCCGGGACTGCGGAGAGGTCATCGAGGCCGATGTCGGCGTCGTCGCGGAGTTCACCGAGAAGCTGCGCGGCACGTTCGGGTTCGAGACGGACATGAAGCACTTCGCGATCTTCGGCCGCTGCGCGGACTGCGCGGCGAAGGCGGCGGGGCGGCCCGCGGATGCGGAGCGGTCCGGCAACCCGGCCGAGCGGTCCGCGAATCCGGCCTGACGGGCCGAGTCGTACGCTGGTCGCATGAAGAGCCCCCTGCTGTCCCTGCCCGGTGCCGTCCCCGCCGAGGGCTGCGACGAAGGCGTCGCCGCGCACTACGGCGACCTGTTCCGCGAGCAGCGCGCCCTCGCCGACGGCTCCGGCCTCGTCGACCTCTCGCACCGCGGCGTGGTCACCGTCACCGGGAGCGACCGGCTGGCCTGGCTGCACCTGCTGATCACCCAGCACGTCACCGACCTCGCGCCGGGCCAGGCCACCGATTCCCTGATCCTCACGGCGAACGGGCACATCGAGCACGCCATGTACCTCGTCGACGACGGCGAGACCGTGTGGATGCACGTCGAGCCGGGCACCCAGGGTGAGCTGATCGCTTATCTGGAGTCGATGAAGTTCTTCTACCGCGTCGAAGTCGCCGACCGTACCGAGGACTTCGCGGTCGTGTACCTGCCGGCCGGCTCCATCGCCCCGGCGCCGGAGGGCGGTGCCGTACGCGAGACGCCGTACGGCCGCGACCTGTTCCTGCCGCGCGCCGCTCTGGAGGCGTACGCGGCGGAGCACGGCCCGGCCGTCGGGGTGCTGGCCTACGAGGCGCTGCGCGTCGAGGGCCACCGCCCGCGCCTCGGTTTCGAGACCGACCACCGCACCATCCCGCACGAGCTGGGGCTGATCGGCAGCGCCGTCCACCTTCAGAAGGGCTGCTACCGGGGCCAGGAGACCGTGGCCCGGGTGCAGAACCTGGGCAAGCCGCCCCGCCGCCTGGTCTTCCTGCACCTGGACGGCAGCGAGGTGCTGCTCCCCGGACACGGCACCCCGGTCCGGCTCGCCTCCGACGGCGCCGAGGGCCGTCAGCTCGGCTTCATCACCAGCTCCGCCCGCCACCACGAGCTGGGGCCCATCGCCCTGGCCCTGGTGAAGCGGAACGTGCCGGTGGACGCGGAGCTGCTGGCGGGGGAGAACACCGCCGCCGCCCAGGAGACGGTCGTCGAGCCGTAGCCACGCGTTCGCGGCGCCGCCGGATCAGACCTCGACGACGAGGGTGAACGGGCCGTGATTGGTGAGCGAGACCCGCATGTCCGCCCCGAACCGGCCCGTCTCCACCCGTGCCCCCAGCGCCCGCAGCCGCGCCACCACCTCGTCGACCAGCGGCTCGGCGGTGCTGCCCGGCGCGGCGGCGTTCCAGGTGGGACGGCGGCCCTTGCGGGCGTCCCCGTAGAGAGTGAACTGCGAAATCACCAGAAGCGGTGCATTCACATCGGAGCAGGACTTCTCGCCCTCCAGGATGCGGACCGACCAGAGCTTCCGGGCGAGCTGTGCCGCCTTCTCCGGGGTGTCCCCGTGGGTGACTCCGACCAGCACACACAGGCCCTCGCCGATGATTTCTCCGACCACCGCCGGGCCGCTGCCCTCGCCGTCGGCGTCGGCCACCGTGACGGTCGCACCGTCCACCCTCTGTACCACTGCACGCATACAGACCAACCTATCTTGGGCTGAACGGGTACAGAGCACCTCCACCGGCACCCTCGGAGTGGCACGATGCACGGAGGCGGTGCGCCGACGCACCGGTCGAGGGGATGGACAAGCATGAGCACCCATGGAACCGGGCAGTCCCCGGGTACCGTGCCGGTCACGCGTGCCGGCGTCAACAGCAGTGCGGCTACGGGCACGAGCACCCTGCGCCCACCTGTGCAGCGGACCGGGCAGGGCTCCGACGACGGTCCGGCCGCGCCTGCGCCAGAACTGGGCGCCCTGCGGCTGCCGGAGCTGCGCACGCTGCGCCGCGACTCGCAGAGCGACGAGGCCGACCTGAGCTATGTGCGGCGGCTGGTCCAGGGGCGCGTGGACATCCTGCGGGCCGAGCTGGCCCGGCGGCGGGACCCCGAGTCGCCGGTGGTGGACCGGCTCTCGGAGATCCTGGCGGACGCCCCGTCGCTGCACCGCTCCTCGGCCCGGCACGTCACGCTGAGCATCCCGCGCAGCGACGAGTACCGGCAGCTGGCGGCCGAGACGCTCGCGGAGGTCGGACTGTCCGACCTCGACGCCCGTACGGACGAGGAGCTGCACACGGCGATGGGCCGCCTGGTCCGCTACGAGCAGCAGGTGTCCCGGCGCCGCCACCGGCTCCAGCGCACCGCGGACGACTGCAGCGCGGAGATCGCCCGCAGGTACCGTGACGGGGAAGCACAAGTAGACGACCTGCTCGCCTGAGGCAACCCCTCCGGGGGCGGGTCCCGCCCGTCCCCGGAAGGCCATCATGACCTCCAGCGCAGCCCCGTCCGACCGTTCCGACGCCATATCCGGGCCGGTGCCCGCACCACCGGTGCTGGCCGAGATCGTGCGGTCCGGTTTCATCGAGGGCCACCATCGCGGATCACTGGTCGTCCTGGCCGCCGACGGCAGCGTCGAGCTGACCCTGGGCGATCCGGCGGCGCCGGTCTTCCCGCGCTCCTCGAACAAGCCGATGCAGGCCGCGGCGGTGCTGCGGGCCGGGCTCGACCTGTCGGGGGAACGGCTGGCGCTGGCCGCCGCGAGCCACTCGGGCGAGGGCTTCCACCTCGCTCTCGTGGCCGAGATGCTCGCCGAGCACGGCCTGTCGCCCGATGATCTCCAGACCCCGCCGGACCTGCCGCTGGACCCGGTCGAGGCGGAGGCGTACCTCGCCGTCGGCCGGGTCCGGGAGCGGATCACCATGAACTGCTCGGGCAAGCACGCGGCGATGCTCGCGGTGTGCCTGCGCAACGGCTGGGACCCGGCCACCTACCTCGACCCGGCGCACCCGCTCCAGCAGCTCGTGCTCCAGGTGGTCGAGGAGGCGGCGGGCGAACCGGTCGCCTCGGTCGGTACGGACGGCTGCGGGGCGCCGCTGATGGCGATCTCGCTGGTGGGCCTCGCGCGGGCGTTCCGCACGTTCGTCACGGCGGCGCCGGGTTCGGCGGAGCGCCGGGTGGCGGACGCGATGCGGGCGCACCCGGAGTACGTGGCGGGCACCCGCCGCCCCGACACCTGGCTGATGCGCGAGCTGCCCGGCACGCTGTCCAAGATGGGCGCGGAGGCGGTCCAGGCGGTGGCCCTCGCGGACGGCAGGGCGCTGGCCTTCAAGATCGACGACGGCTCGACCCGGGCGCTGGGCCCGGTGCTGGCCCGCGCGCTCGGCCTGCTCGGGGTGGACGCCCCGGTGGTGTCGCGGATCGGCCGGGCACCGCTGCTGGGCGGCGCCGCGGAGGTGGGCGGGATCCGGGCGGCGTTCTGAGCCCCGCCCCGGTCCCGTACCCCGGGAAAAGCGGGCGACATCCCTGACGGCCGTGTCTAGCGTGGAGCGTATGAACAGCCTTGAGGCCCGTACCGTCACCGAGTCCGAGTTCGCCGACTGGCTGCGCGCCTTGAACACCGGGTTCCTGCGCGCGCCGACCCCCTCGGACGAGGAGGTGGCCGGGAGGCTGCCCCATATGGATCTGGCCCGCGTCCAGGGGGTGTTCGACGCCGGGCGGTGCGTCGCGACGTTCCGTTCGTTCGCGCAGGAGCTGACGGTCGTCGGCGGCGCGACGGTGCCCACCGACGCGGTCACCAACGTCACCGTGACGCCCACCCACCGCCGCCGGGGGCTGCTCACCCGGCTGATGGCGAAGGACCTGGCGGCGGCCAGGGAGCGCGGCGACGTGGCCGCGACCCTGATCGCCGCCGAGTACCCGATCTACGGGCGGTACGGCTTCGGCCCCGCGGCCTGGACCACGGAGTGGGAGATCGACATACCCCGGGCGGGCCTCGACCCCCGGCTGTCCGGGACGGCGGCCGCGGACGGCGGCCGGGTCGATCTGGTGGACGCGCCGGAGGTGCGCAAGCTGGGCCCGGCCCTCCACGACCGGCTGCGGGCCCGGCAGCACGGCGTGGTGAGCCGCGGCGACCGCTGGTGGGACCTGATGACCGGCGAGGCGCTCTTCCCGAACGTCCCCTGGACCGAGCCGTTCTACGCCGTCCACCGTGACGCGGAAGGCACCGTGGACGGCCTCCTCGTCTACCGCGCCGACGACCACTGGGGCGACGCCAAGCAGCCGCAGAACCGGGCGACGGTGCGCAGCATGATCGCGACGACCCCGGCGGCGGAGCGGGCGCTGTGGCACTTCCTCTGCTCGGTCGACTGGGTCACCACGGTCCGCACCGGCAACCGCGCCCCCGACGACCTCCTCCCGCTGCTCCTCCCGGACCCCCGCGCGGCCCGGGTGGTGACGCACGCGGACTTCCTGTGGGTGCGGCTCCTGGACGTCGTACGCGCGCTGGAGGCCCGTACCTACGCGGTCCCCGGCTCACTCGTGCTGGACGTCCACGACGCCACCGGCCTCACCGCCGGCCGCTTCCACCTGGACGCCTCGCCGGACGGCGCCACGTGCACCCCGACGACGCGCACCGCGGATCTCGCGCTGGACGTGCGGGAGCTGGGGACGCTCTACCTGGGCGACGAGTCGGCCCTGCGGCTGGCGGCCCTGGACCGGATCGAGGAACTGACCCCGGGAGCGGCGGCGCTGGCGGACGTGGTCTTCCGGGCGGGGCGGCGGGCCTGGTGCCCGGATGTGTTCTAGTGCCTGCCGGCCCTCGTGCCTGTCCCGGTTTCGTGGGTCACCGTGTCCGCCTCCTGAACAGCGCGCCCGACAGGGCCATCGCCGTCAGCAGTATCCCGCCGGCCCAGGTCAGCGCGATCCAGGGGGAGTTGCCCACCGGCTGGTCCAGCAGGAGGCCGCGGAGGGCTTCGACGGCCGGGGTGACCGGCTGGTGCTCGGCGAAGCCGTGGAGCCAGGCCGGCATGGAGTCGACCGGGACGAAGGCGCTGCTCGGGTAGGGCAGGAACAGCATCAGGAAGGTGAATCCGCCGGCCGCCTCCGGGGTCCTGGCGAGCAGGCCGATCGCGGCTGACAGCCAGGACAGGGCGACGAGGTAGGCGACCAGGACGGCGAGGGCGAGGAGCCAGCCGGTGGCGGTGGCGGTGGGGCGGAAGCCGATCAGGAGGGCGATGCCCAGGACCAGGGCGGTGGAGACCAGGTTGCGGACCGTGCTCGCGGCGACGTGGCCGGCCAGGATCCCGCACCGCTGATGTCGAGGGTGCGGAAGCGGTCGATGATGCCGCCCTTCATGTCCTCGCTGACGGCGACCGCGGTGGTGGCGGCGCCGAAGCCGGCGCACAGCAGCAGCACACCGGGGACGACGTAGGTGACGTACGCGGTGTGCGGGATTCCGGTGTCGATCGCGCCGCCGAAGAAGTAGACGAAGATCAGCATCAGCATGACCGGCAGCATCAGTGAGGTGACCAGGGCGTCGGTGTTGCGCCGGCTGACGCGCAGCGAACGGGCGGCCATCGTGCCGGCCCGGCTGAGCGAGGTGAGGGGCGCGTGCGGCGGGGCGGTGGTGGTGAAGGTTTCAGACATGGGCGGCCGGTGCCTCCTTCGGGTCCGTCGCGGTCTCCGGGTCCGTCGTGGTCTTCGGTCCCGCCGTGGTCTCCGGGTCCGTCGTGGTCAGGGCCAGGAAGACGTCGTCGAGCGTGGTGCTGTGCACGGTGAACCGCTCGACCGCCGTGCGGTCCGGGTCGATCTCGTCGAGCAGCGCCCGCACTTGGGCCGCCGAGCCGTCCGTGGGGAGCCCGAGGGTGAGGGCCGCGGGCGCGTGGTGCACGGCGCGGCCGGTGAGCCGGAGGTAGCTCTCGCGGTCGGCCATGACCAGGTCGAGGCGGTGTCCGCCGACGCGTGACTTCAGGGAGTCCGCCGTGCCCTCGGCGACCTTCCGGCCCCGGTCGAGGACGGCGATCCGGTCGGCCAGCCGGTCGGCCTCCTCCAGGTACTGGGTGGTGAGCAGCACCGTGGCACCCTCTGCGGCGAGTTCACGGACCACCTGCCAGAGCTCCTGGCGGCTGCGCGGGTCGAGGCCGGTCGTCGGCTCGTCCAGGAAGAAGACCTCCGGCTGCGGGCTGCCGACCAGGCCGGCCGCCAGGTCGAGCCTGCGCCGCATGCCGCCGGAGTACGTGCGGACGGTGCGGCGGGCCGCCGCGGTGAGGCCGAAGCGTTCGAGGAGTTCGGCGGCCCGGTGGCGCGCGTCCGCCCGGGAGCGGCCGGTGAGCCTGGCCATCATGCGCAGGTTCTCCTCGCCGGTCTGCGTCTCGTCGACGGCGGCGTTCTGCCCGGTGAGGCTGATCGCGCGGCGGACCCGGCCGCGTTCCGCCACGACGTCGTACCCGGCGACGCGGGCCGTGCCGCTGTCGGCGGTGGTGAGCGTGGCCAGGACGCGTACGGCGGTGGTCTTGCCCGCACCGTTCGGGCCGAGGAGCGCGAAGACGGTGGCGCGCTCGACGCGCAGGTCGATGCCGTCCAGGACGGGCGGTGCGCATGCCCCGTACGACTTCGTCAGGCGGTGGGCCTCGATCATGGCGGCCGGGGGCGGGGATGGGGCCGGTGGTGTGGGTGTGGCTGGTGGCATGGGTGCGCCTCCCTGCTCTCTCTGCGTATGGCGTACGCGTTACTGTGTAAGGGTTACGCATAACTAGGATGGCCGTCAAGGGAAGGCGGTTTCAGGTGACGGAAGAGAACGGTTCGCCGGGCGGTACGGGCCTGCCGGCCAGCATCGAGGCCGCCTGGGGGCTGCGGGCGCGCCCGGTGAAGGGGCCCAAGCCCGGACTGAGCCTGGAGCGCATCGTGGACGCGGCGGTGGCGGTGGCGGCGTCCGAAGGGCTCGGCGGGGTGTCCATGGGGCGGGTCGCCAAGGACCTGGGCGCCTCGACGATGTCCCTCTACCGGTACGTGGCCGCCAAGGACGAGCTCTACGTGCTGATGCAGGAGGCGGCCATGGGCCCGCCGCCCCCGCTGCCCGCCCTGGAGGAGCGGGCCGGCTGGCGGGAGGCGCTCTCGCAGTGGGCCTGGGCGCAGCGCGGGGTCTACCACCGCAACCTCTGGATGCTCCGCATCCCCGTCGCCGGACCGCCCGCGAGCCCGCACTCCGTCGCCTGGTGGGAGCAGGGCCTCCAGGCCCTCGACGGCAGCGGTCTGGGGCCGGGAGACGCCGTCTCCGTCATCCTCCTGGTCAGCGGTTTCGTGCGGAACGAGGCGCTGCTGATGGGCGATCTGGACGCTGCCGTCGAGGCGCGCGGCGTACCGGCGCGGGAAGTCATGGAGGGCTACGCCCGCACGCTGGCCCGGCTCGTCGACCCCGAGCGCCACCCCGCGCTCTCCCGGCTGATGGCCACCGACGTGATGTGGGTCCCGGACGAGCCCGACTACGAGTTCCGGTTCGGCCTCGAACGGGTGCTGGACGGGATCGCGGCGCTGATCCGCGAGCGGGGGCGGGACGCGGCGGCGGAGGGGGCCTGCGCCGGGGACCGGTAGCGGGACCGGTCGTGGTGGAGGTCGGGTCCGGTTGAGGCCGAGGGCGTACGCTGCATGGTCATGAGCGGAGAGAAGCCCAGGTCCGGCGCGGTGGCGGACGAGGACGCGCCCCGTGGGCCGAACGTGCCGATGAGTCTGCGTGAGCGGAAGAAGCGGCTGACGTACCAGGCCGTCTCCGACGCCGCGATCGCCATGTTCATGGAGCGCGGCTTCGACAAGGTCTCGGTGGCGGAGGTCGCGGCCGCCGCGGACATCTCCAAGCCGACGCTCTTCCGGTACTTCCCGTCCAAGGAGGACCTGGCCCTGCACCGGTTCGCCGATCACGAGGACGAGTCGGCCCGGGTGGTCGCCGCCCGCGCGGACGGCGAATCCCCGCTCGACGCGCTGCGGCACCACTTCCTGGAGGGCCTGGAGCGGCGCGATCCGGTCACCGGTCTGTGCGACGTGCCCGAGGTGCTGGCGTTCCACCGGCTGCTGTACGGGACGCCGTCCCTGGTGGCCAGGCTCTACGCGTACCAGGGCCGATCGGAGGCGGCCCTCGCCCGCGCACTGGGGGACGGGGTGCCGGACCGGCTGGCCGCGGGCCAGATCATCGCGGTCCTGCGCATCCTGGCCCTGGACAACTGGCGCCGGATCAGCGCGGGGCAGAGCGCGGACGAGGTGTACGCGGACGCGGTCGAGGCGGCGGAGCTGGGGTTCGTACAGCTGCGGTCGGGGCTGGGACCGGACACGCGTTAGCCGTAGTCCTCGGCGTGCTGCACCGCTTCGGCTATCTCCCGTACCCGGTCGAACGTGATTCCGTTGCGCTGCTCCACCGCCAGCGGATGGTCGGTGGGCTCCAGTTCGATGAGCGGGCGCCGGCCGATCTCGCGGGTGTGGGCGTTGGTCCTGAGGTTGGTCGTACGGGGGGAGTAGAGCCCCAGCTCGGTGGTCAGCCAGCCGAAGTAGGGCTTCTCGGACTCCCGGCCCGGGGTCCCCCACACATCGAGGGCGCGGCCGAAGTTCTCCCGGCTCAGCGACACCCAGACGCCCCAGGAGAACGGTTCCTGGCTGCCCGCCACGGGTATCTCGATCAGGCCCTTGATGAAGTAGTGCTCGTGTCTGACGATGCACTGGTCCGTCGAGAGCATGCTGTCGGGATCGCTCTCCAGGCTCGCGTCCCAGACGTCGGGTGCCATGGTCGAGTACCCCATCGGGAGTTCCGAGTGGTGTCCGCCGCAGCGGGAGCAGGTGTAGCCGGGGTCGGGTGCCATGGGCGGGATCCTATGGCCGGAAGGGGCGCCGGGGCTTCCCCACTGTCCGGCGCCTGCCGACGGCTACGCGGATCGGCCCGCGTCGGCGGCTTCGGTCCGGTGAACCGCCTCGTGCTCCGGCCGGCCTGAGCGGGTGGGAGCGCCGGTGCGGGTGGGAGCGCCCGAGCGGGTGCGGGTGCCGGGCCGCGTGCGTCCGAGGACGGTGAGTGCGACGACGAAGGCGGCGGTGAGGAGCCCGCCGCCGACCGCGAACGCCAGGTGGTAGCCGCCGGTCAGCGCCTCGGCCCGGCTGCTGCCCTCGGAGAGCAGGGTGCCGGTGCGGGAGGCCGCCAGGGTGGAGAGTACGGCGACGCCTGTTGCCATGCCGATCTGCTGGGTGGTGTTGAACAGCCCGGACACGAGCCCGGCGTCCTCCTCGCCCGCCCCCGACATGCCGAGCGCGGTGAGCGCCGGGAGGGCGAGGCCGAAGCCCGCGGCGAGGAACATCAGCGGAAGCAGGTCGGTGGCGTAGTGCCCGTGGGCGGGGAGCCGGGTGAGCAGGCCGAGCAGGGCGATCAGCAGGGCGAGCCCCAGAAGCAGGACGTTGCGGTCACCGAACCGCGCGCTCAGCCGGGCCGAGACGCCGAGCGACACGGCTCCGATGACGGCGGCGGCGGGCAGCATCGCGAGACCGGTGGCGGCGGCGCCGTGGCCGAGCACCCGCTGGAGGTACAGCGCGACCAGGATCTGGAACGAGAACAGTGCGGCCACCATCAGCATCTGGACCAGATTGGCGCCCGAGACGCTCCGCGACCGCAGGACGCGCAGCGGCAGCAGCGGAGTCCCGGCCGTGGCCTGCCGGAGGAAGAACCCGGCGAGCAGGGCGAGGGCGAGCGCGCCGAGGCCGAGCGTGTGCGCCGACAGCCACCCGTGCGTCCCGGCCCCGACGACCGAGTAGATGCCCAGCATCACCCCCGAGGTGACCAGCACGGCGCCGATGACGTCGGCCCCGGCGCGCAGGCCGGGTCCTCGGTCGGCGGGCAGGACGCGCACCGCGACGAGGAGCGTCGCGACCCCGATCGGCAGGTTGATGAGGAAGATCCAGTGCCAGCCGACGGCATCGGTGAGGACCCCGCCGAGCACCTGCCCGATCGACGCGCCCGCCGCCCCGGTGAAGCTGAACACCGCGATGGCCCTGGTGCGTTCGCGGCTCTCGGTGAACAGCGTGACGAGGATGCCCAGGCCGACCGCGGAGGCCATGGCGCTGCCCGTCCCCTGGAGGAAGCGGGCGGTGATCAGCAGCGCGGGGGAGCCGGCCGCGCCCGCCAGTACCGAGGCGGCGGTGAAGACGGCGGTGCCGGTCAGGAACATCCGCCTGCGGCCGATGAGGTCACCGAGCCGGCCGGCGAGCAGCAACAGTCCGCCGAAGGCGATCAGGTAGGCGTTCACGACCCAGCTGAGACCCGCGGGTGAGAACCCGAGGTCGTTCTGGATGGCGGGCATGGCCACGGTCACGATCGAGCCGTCGAGCACGGTCATCAGCAGGCCCGTGGCGATCACGCCGAGGGCGAGCCGGCGCGAACGGGTGGTGGCGGGGGCGGGTGTGCTGGCGGGCGGCTGGGCAGGCAGGGGTGCGGACATCGGACTCTCCTGTCGGTCGGGTCGACAAGAGAGACGCTAACAGATGGTTTTGTTGCAGACTATTTCTTTCGGTTCTGTTTTTCGTGGATGGCGCGGGGTGGGTGCCGGTGTGGGCGCGGGTACGGGTGCCGGTGCCGGTGCGGGCCTCGGCGTGGCTACTTCTGGCTCTGGCGGGCGCGGCGGGCCGTCGCGGGGGTCTCGGCCGGGGTGGCGAGGCGGTCGCCCGTCAGCTGCTCCAGGGCGCGCAGCAGCGTCTCCCGGTCGCCGCGGTCCAGTCCGGCCAGGGCGTCCCGGTGCACCCGGTCCACGATCTCCTGGCTCCGGCCGGCGAGCGCCGCGCCCTTCTCGGTGACGGCGATGATCCGCGCCCTGCGGTCCCGGCCGGAGGGTCGGCGCTCGGCGAGGCCCGCGCCCTCCAGGGCGTCCACCGTCACCACCATCGTGGTCTTGTCCATGTCGCCGATCTCGGCGAGCTGGATCTGGGTGCGCTCCTCCTCCAGGGCGTGGACCAGGACGCAGTGCATCCGCGCCGTGAGCCCGATCTCGGCGAGCGCAGCCGACATCTGGGTCCGCAGTACGTGACTGGTGTGGTCCAGGAGGTAGGAGAGGTCCGGTGCGGTGCGCGTGGGCGCCATGGCGGTCATGTCGGCCAGGGTAACAATTCGGACTGTGGCGGATTGTCCGCAACCGGACTGTCTCTGCGCACCCCGGCCGGCGGGGGTAATTTCGCTGGCCGATCCGTTTCCGCCCCCGCAGAGTGTCCGTATGACGCCCACCGACGCCGCCTTCCTGCCCGGTCTGGAGCTCTCCCGGATCCTTTACGAGGAAGCGGTGCGGCCGGTCCTGGACGCGGCCTTCCCCGGGCTGCCGTACGCCGCCGCGCGGATCGGGCCGGGCTCGGAGGTGCTCGGCTTCGACACGGCCCGGTCGGCCGACCACGACTGGGGCCCGCGGCTGGACCTCTTCCTCGCGGCGGACGACGTCGCGGCACACGGCGACTCGATCAGGCGGCTCCTGGCGGACCGGCTGCCGAAGGAGATCCGCGGCTGGCCCACCCACTTCCGCCCCGCCGACGATCCGCTCGACCCGGTCGGGCACATGGCGGCGACCGACGGACCGGTCAACCACCGCGTGGCCGCGCACGACCTCACCGGCTGGCTGACCCGGGAGGCCGGCTTCGACGCGTCGGCCGCCGAACCGTCCGTATGGGACTGGCTCGCGATGCCCCAGCAGCGGCTCGCCGGGATCACCGGCGGCGCGGTCTTCCACGACGGTCCCGGACTCCTCACCACCGCACGGCGACGGCTGGCCCGGTACCCCGAACAGGTCTGGCGCTACCTGCTGGCCTGCCAGTGGCAGCGGATCTCCCAGGAGGAGGCCTTCGTCGGGCGCTGCGCCGAGGTCGGTGACGAACTCGGCTCCGCCGTGGTCGCGGCCCGTCAGGTGCGCGACCTCATGCGCCTCAGCCTGCTCCTGGAGCGGCGGTACGCGCCGTACAGCAAGTGGCTGGGCAGCGCCTTCGCCCAACTGGACGCGGCCGAGCGGCTGTTGCCGTCCCTGCGCGGCGCACTGGCGGCGACCCGATACCCGGAACGGGAACGGCACCTCTGCGAGGCGTACCGGGCCGTCGCGATCCGCCAGAACGAGAGCGGCCTCGTCGGCCCGGTGGACCCGTCCCCGCGCCCGTACCACGGCAGGCCGTTCCTCGTCCTGCACGCCGAACGCTTCGCCCGTCCGCTCGCCGCCTCGGTCACGGACCCGGAGCTGCGCGGCCGGCCGCTGACCGGGTCCGTGGACCAATGGGCGGACAGCGCGGACCTGTTGACGGGGGCGGACGGGGACGCGCTCCGTGCGGCGGAGGCGGCCACGGCCCGCCGGTGAAGGAGCGTCCCCTCGCCCGGCGGCGGAAGGGAATCCGTCCCTTCCGCCGCCGGGCGGCAGGAACAGCATCCGTCCTTCGCCCCCCCGTCCGGCACGAAAAGAAGTGGCAGGCCGTGGCGTCGCGCACATAGCTTTGGCGCCCGTGACCCATGATCCCAGAGCGCCGCGCGACGGGTTGATACGTGTGCTCCGCACCCGGTCAACTGCCCTTCCGGTGACGGGTGGAGGCCGATGACCGAGCGGGCTCCGGTGAAGCCGGGGACCGTCGTGGACGAGCGCCTGTTCTCCCGGACGTACGCGGCCGCGACCATCAGTTTCGCCGCCGTCATGTTCCTGACCGGGTTCGCCGCGCTCGCCGTCGTGCCCACCCTCCCGGCGGCCGCCAGGGAGCTGGACGGGGTCCACCTCTACCCCCTGGTCGCGGGCTGTTTCGTCGCCGCGAGCCTGCTCGGCGGGGTGCTGGGCGGCGACTGGGCGGACCGGGCCGGACCGGCGCGTCCGCTGGCGGCCGGAGTGGTGCTGGCGGTGGTGACCCTGGTGGTCTCGGCGTCCAGCACCACCATCTGGCAACTGGCGGCCGGGCGCTTCCTGGACGGAGTGGCGGCCGGGATGATCGCGGTGGCCATCAACACCGCCATCGCCCACGCCTACCCGGACCGGCTGCGGGCGCGCGCCCTGGCGTTGATGAGTACCTGCTGGATCATCCCGTCGCTGACCGGCCCGCCGCTGGCCGGGCTGGTGGCCGACCGGTGGTCCTGGCGGGTGGTGTTCTACGGCCTCGCCGCCCTGACGGTGATCCCGTCGCTGGCCGTGGTGTTCCTGCTGCGCAGCCGCTCCTTGCGGGCGGCGCACGCGGATCCTGCGCCCGAGGCGCCGGCGGACCGGGTGCCGCGCCCCGCGCTGCTGGTCGCCGCGGCGGTGAGCGTGGGCGCGGCGCTCGGGCAGTACGCCGTCTCGGGCTGGGACGTGCGCCATCTGCTGTTCGGGGTGGCGGGTGTGGCGCTGCTGGTGGTCTTCACGCCCCGGCTGCTGCCGCCGGGCACCTGGCGCGCCGCCCGCGGGCTGCCCGCCGCCGTGCTGCTGCGCGGGCTGACGTCGGGGGCGTACTTCACGCTGGAGGCCTTCGTGCCGCTGCTGCTGGACACCGCCCGGCACGTGCCGCCGGTGCTGACGGGGCTGGCGTTCACCGGCGCCGCCATCGCCTGGGCGGGCGCCTCCTGGCTCCAGGGACGGCTCCAGGGGCGGGTCTCCCGGCACCGCATGGTCTCCGCCGGTTCGCTGGTGATGGGCGCGGCGGTCGTGATCGCCGCGGCCGGGACGCTTCCCGGGACGCCCGCGCTCACCGCCGCCGGGGCCATGGTGTTCGCGGCCATCGGTATGGGCATGGTCGCCCCGTCCCTCACCCTGCTCTCGCTCACCCACAGCCCGCCGGGCCGGCAGGGGTACGCGAGCAGCGCGATGCAGACCAGCCAGAACCTCGGGCAGATGGCGGTCATGGGGGCGTCCTCCGCCCTGTTCAACCTCTTCCTGGGCATCGGCTCCGCCGACCTGGCCGGGTACGCCGCCGCCTTCGGCCTGCTGCTCGTACCGAGCATCCTGGCGGCGACCCTCGCGGTCCGCGCCCGTGCCCTCAGCGGCAGCGGCTGAGCCGGGCCGGGCCCGTGCCCACAGCGGCAGGGGGCTGAGCCGGGCCGGGCCCTCGACAGTGGGCCCGGCCCGGCCGGACGGAAGGTGCGCGCCCTCTTCAGCGCGGCCCGGCCGTCACCCCGTGGGCCGGCCCCCACCCCGGCCCTCACCCCGTGGGCCGGCCCCCACCCCGACCCCCCTCCAGCCCTCAGCCCCGGCCGAGGAGCTCCGCGATCCGGATGAAGCCGTCGGCGCCGTGTCCGTCGGCGATGGCCCGTCGCGCCAGTTCCCCGGCCGCGCGCATCACGCCCGCGTCGATGCCGTGGGCCTCGGAGGTGTGGGCGATGTGGGACATGGAGGATGCCGCAGAGGTGAGCGGATTGTCGTTGCCGGAGAAGTCCCCGTCGTCCAGCGCCCCCGCGTACTGCTCGAAGAGCGGAGGAAGGATGGCGCCGATTCCCTTGGCGAACGGGGCCAGTTCGCGGGCCGTGATCCCTTCCGCCCGCGCCACCGCCAGAGCGTGTGCGAAGCCGGTCATCGCGGTCCAGAAGATGTCCAGCAGCGCGATGTCGTACGCGGCCGCCCGGCCGATCTCCTCGTTCAGATGGGTATGGGTGCCGCCCAGCGCCTCCAGTACCGGCCGGTGCTCCCGGTAGAGCTCGGCCGGGCCGCTGTGGAGGAACACGGCGGCCGGGGTCCCGATGGTGGTGGTCGGCGTCATGATCGCGCCGTCCAGGTAGCGGACGCCGTGCCCGGCGGCCCACTGCGCGGTGGACCGGGCCCGGTCCGGGGTGTCGGCGCTCAGGTTCACGACCGTGCGTCCCTTGGCCGCGGCCGTGACCGTATCGCTCCGCAGGACGGCGTCGGCCGCGTCGTAGTTCACGACGCACACCACGGTCAGCGGGCTCGCGGCGACCGCCTCCCCGGCCGAGGGGGCACCGGCCGCGCCGCGTTCGAGCAGCTCCCGGTCCCGGCCCGGTGTCCGGTTCCAGACCGTGGTCCGCAGACCCGCGTCCAGGAACGCACGGGCCAGGCAACGGCCCATCGGGCCCAGGCCGAGCACGGTGACGGCAGACTGGCCGGAGGATGTGGACATGGTTCAACTCCATGGGAAATCGGAAACGTTGACGAAAGTGGTGGAAGGGCAGAGATGACGCGCAGCCGTGCGAAGGACCCGAATGTCTGCGGAGTGACGGCCGCGATCGCGGTGATCGACGGCAAGTGGAAGACCGTCCTGCTCTGGCTGCTGGAGTCGGGGCCGTGCCGCCCCGGGGAGCTGCGGCGACAGCTGCCGGGGCTCAGCGAGAAGGTGCTGACACAGGCGCTGCGCGAGATGGCGGACGACGGGCTCGTGCACCGGGAGGTGTACGACGAACTGCCGCTCAGGACCGAGTACTCCCTGACCCCGTTCGGGCGGGAACTCGCCGAGGCGCTGGGGCCGCTGTCCGACTGGGGACACCGCCGCCTGGACCGGCTGGCCGAATCCGCCCCGGCGTCCTGACCGGGCTCACCTTCTCCTTTCCCGAACCGCGCTTCCTTCCGCACGGGTCGCCCTGCCGTCTTCCGTCTCCAGGTTCGCCCCGGCGGGATCGGCTGCCAAGTACCCACAAAAAGGTGGGTACGGGCGATGCTGGTGGGATGGAACTGGCGACCGCTTTCACGGAGTTGCTCGCTGTACGGCATCCGATCGCGCTGGCCCCGATGGGCGGTTCGGCCGGCGGCGCGCTGGCGGCGGCCGTCTCGCGCGGCGGCGGGCTCGGCATGCTGGGCGCCGGAATGGGCGACCCGGACTGGCTGGCCCGCGAACTGCCGCTCATGGCTGATGTGGCGGAGCCGTGGGGCGTCGGCTTCCTGAGCTGGGCGGCGGATATCGGCGCGGTCGAGCGGGTGCTGGAACACGGGCCCCGGGCGGTGATGCTGTCGTTCGGGGATCCGGGCCCGTTCGCGGGACGCGTCCGTGAGGCGGGTGCGACGCTGATCATCCAGGTCACCGGTGTGGAAGAGGCCCGGCGGGCCGTGGACCTGGGTGCCGACGTCATCGTGGCGCAGGGCACCGAGGGCGGTGGGCACGGCGCCCGGCGCGGGCGGTCCACCCTGCCGTTCGTCCCGGTCGTGGTGGACCTGGCGGGGCCGGTGCCCGTGCTGGCGGCCGGCGGGATCGCCGATGGCCGGGGCGTGGCCGCCGCCCTGGCCCTGGGCGCCGCGGGGGCGCTCATCGGCACCCGGTTCCAGGCCACGGCGGAGGCGCTTGCCGATCCCTCGGCCACCGAGGCGATCGTGCGGGGGAGCGGGCAGGACACGGAGCGCAGCCGCGTTCTCGACATCGCCCGGGGCTCGCGGTGGCCGGCGGAGTACACCGCTCGCACCCTCGGCCACCCCTACCTCGACCGGTGGCGGGACCGGGAGGCGGAGCTCGCGGCGGACCTCGGGGCCCGGCAGCGCTATCGGGACGACGTGGCCGGCGGCCCCGTACCGCCCCTGCCGGTATGGGCGGGTGAGGGCGCCGACCTCATCACCGACGTGCCGCCCGCGGCCGGTCTCGTCGCCGCGCTGGCGGCCCAGGCGGCCGACGCCCTGGAGCGGGCGGGGAGGCACCGCGCGCACGAGGGGCGGTGAGCGGCCGGGCGGTGTCACTCACCGACCTTCCGCACATGTGATGTCGCCGCGGTGACGGGCCGGCCGCTCCGGTCCAGCACGCGGAAGCGGGGCACGTCCCGCCCGCCGTCGTCGACCAGGACGGAGTGGTCCTCGCCGGGAGCGAAGGCGTGCCGCTCACCCCACTGCCTGAGCGCGACGACGACGGTGAACAGCTCCTGGCCGGACTCGGTCAGCCGGTAGGTATGGCGCTTGGCCCCCGGCGGGGTGCTCATGGCCAGGATGCCGTGCGCGGTGAGCTTCCGGAGCCGGTCACTGAGGATGTTGCGGGCGACGCCGAGGCGGTTGCGGAAGTCGGTGAAGGACGCCGCGCCGTCCATGGCGTCCCGGACGATGAGCAGGCTCCAGCGGTCGCCCACGAGATCGACCGTGCGCGCGACCGGGCACGCCGGATCGGTCCAGTCCTGGGCTCGGCCCCGCGCGGCCCCGTCCCGCTCGTCCCCGTCCTGCTCCGTCCACTTCTGCTCGGTCGGTACCGCGTCCGTCATCGGACCCCCATATGAGTTTCAGATTGAAACCATTGTGCCTCACGCGGGGATGTCCTACTCTCAAACGGTTGCAGATTGAAACCAATCGAGGAGTGGCGGAATGCCGTCGACAATCACGCGCGGTCAGCGGTTCGTCCTGGCGGCGGTGTGCGCGGTGGCGGTGTCCACCATCTACGCCATCCAGCCGGTGCTGGAGTCCGCGGGCGGCGAACTCGGGCTGGCCGGGCCGGAGCTGGGAAGGCTGGTCGCGGCCGGCCAGCTCGGCTACTTCGCCGGGCTCGTGCTGCTGGTGCCCCTCGGGGACATCCTCGACCGGCGCACGCTGATCGTCGGGCATCTGATCCTCACCGGAACGGGAGCGGCGATCACCTCCCTCGCTCCCGGCGGGGTGGCGGCCGGGGCAGGGCTGGCGCTCGCGGGCCTGTTCGCGGTGGTCGTGCAGATCACGGTCGCCTACGTCGCGGCCACCTCGCCCCCGGGGGAGCGCGGGCGCAACATCGGCACGGTCACCTCGGGGGTGGTGCTCGGGATCCTCGGCGTCCGGCTGCTCGCGGGCGTGCTGGGGGACAGCCTCGGATGGCGGTCCGTCTACGCCGTGCTCGCCGTGCTCTGCCTCGCTCTCGCCCTGCTCGCACGCCTGACCCTGCACCCCGACGTCCGGCCCGCGCGGGCCCGTTACCGGGACGTCCTGGCCACCGCGGGACGCCTCGTCGCCACCGACCGGCTCCTCCTCGGCCGCGGGCTGATCGCCTTCTTCCTGTTCGCGTCCTTCGGGACGCTGTGGAGCGGGCTGGCCCTGCCGCTGGGAGCCGCGCCCTGGCACTTCGGGACGACGGTCATCGGGCTGTTCGGCCTGGCCGGCCTCATCGGCGCGGTGGCCGCCGCACGCGCGGGCAGCTGGGCCGACGCGGGGCACGCCCACGCCGTCACCGGCTGGTCGCTGGCGCTGCTGGCGGTGTCCTGGACGCTCACCGCGTGGACGTCCCCGGGCCTGTGGCCGCTCATCGCCGGCGTCGTACTCCTCGACTTCGCCGTCCAGGCGGTGCACGTGAGCAACCAGCACCTCCTCACCGCCGCGCACCCCGAACGCTCCAGCAGCGTCATCGGCGCCTACATGGCCTTCTACTCGCTCGGCTCCGCCCTCGGCGCCACCACCACGACAGCGGCGTACGCCGCCGCCGGCTGGCGGGCCTCCTGCCTGCTGGGCGCCGCCTACGCCGTCGCCGCCCTGGCGGTATGGGCGCTCACCCGCCGCACGAGCGCGTTCCCCCGCCGTGCCGCTTCGGGGGACGCTTCGGTAAGGGCACTTCGGTGAGGCACCTCGGTAAAGGGGTGGTCCGATCGCGTGTCGGAGAGCCAGGATCCTGTGATGCGCCATGCTCACGAGGACACCGAACTGCGGGCCCTGGTCAGCCGCTACGTCACGCCGGGGCGCCGCTACCGGAAGCTCGGCGGCGGCGTGCTGACCATGCCCGGTCCCGCGTACGACCGCTTCGCGCGAGCCCTCGGCGAAGACGCGGGACGCGTCACCCCGCACGAGATCGCCACCCTCCTGGAGGGCGGATGGCGCGAGCGGAGGACCGCCGCATGGCTCATCGCGGTCTCCCGCCGGACCGAGTTCCGTGAGCGCCTCGGAGAACTCCTGTTGGACAGCGAGGTCTGCTGCGCAGGGCTGGCGTACAGCGTGGCCCTCGCCCGCTTCGGCACGCCGCGCGACGCCGAACTGCTGGCCGCTTACCTCGACCGCTACCTTCGCCGCCCGGACCTCGGCTACGACCAGATCGTGGTCATGGGCGCCCTCGTGTTCACTGGTCTGAACCTCGGGGAGGACCACTCCGCCCGGTTCCTGGCCCCGGACGGCCTGTGGCACCAGTGGCTCCGCGACGCACCCCACGTGCAGCCCACCACGGACCCCGCCACCTGCCTGAGCCTGATCCGCAGGCTCTGCGCCTTCGCCGACGAATGCGCGGAACCGGGACGAACGACGGACGCGGCCCTCAACCACGAGCCGGACCAACAGGATTGAGCCATCCTGCCCGGCATCCCGTATCCCGCATCCGTTATTCGTCGCCGGAGGCCCGGCAGCCGAATCAGCCGTCGGCCGGGCGGGGAGTCGGGTGGGTTGTCAGTGCCGCCTTCTATCGTCTCCCTCCATGACGTCGATGAACACTGCTCTGTTCGATCAGGCATGGGACCGGTTCGAATCGTGGCTGGCCGACCGGTCTCCGGCGGATCACGCCGCCCTCCAACCGCCGGCGACGGCTGCCGAGATAGCCGGTCTGGAGGAGCAGTTGGGCTTCGCGCTCCACCCCGAGCTGAGGCGGCTGCTGGAGCGGCGGAACGGCGTGGTGGCACCCGAGACGGGCGACGGGGCCGGGCAGGAGTTCTTCCCGGCGGGCGGGATCCTGCCGCTGGGCCATCGGCTCAGCTCGACCGCGGAGATCGCGTCGGTGCACAAAATTCTCGTCGAGGTGGGCGAGGACAACGCCGAGGCCGACGCGTGGGACGAGGAGGAGCCGGCCGGCCACCTCCACCTGTGTGTCCCGTTCGCGCTGCCCAACGACGGAGGTGTCGCGTTCGTCGACCACCGGCCCGGACCCACGTACGGGCACGTGTACGAGATGGGCATCGGCTCCGGAGATCTGGACGGCACCCTCTGGGGTGCGGGCCTGGCCGAGTTCGTCGGCGCGGTGACGGACGCCCTGGAGGCGGGCGCCCCGTTCCTGTACTACTGGCCGGATACCTTCGAGGCCCCCTCCGGCAGGACCTGCGTCACGTGGGAGGTCCGTGCGTAGGACGTCCGGGGACCTCCGTCCGGGTGATCCACGCACGGGCCAGGACGGCTCGGGCCCCTCCGCGCCGACCGGGCCGCAGACCGGACAGGGCGTGCCGCACGGAATCGGCACGGGACCGGCGGCTGTGTCCGACCGCGGCGTCGCCGAAGCCCGAGAAGCGCCGGTAGCGGGTCGGCGCGTAGAAGAGCTCGGCCATCGCGTCCGTGGGCACGTCGGAGCGGAGCTGCCCGGCGGTGACGTCGGAGTCCAGCCGGGCCAGGCACTGGGCGACGCCGGGTCCGAGGACCGCCCGGCGGGCGCGCTCGCCGCGCCGTTCGCTGCTGGGCCGGGAGGCGCACCCTCCCGCGTGACGGCACGTTTCGTAGCGCCACCGCACGGGACCGGAGCCGTCCCCCGCCGGGACGGGGGAGAGGCACGCCCGGCAACGAGAAGGCGGCCGCCGGGGAGCACGCCTCGCGCAGGGCCGCCGGCAGCGTGAGCCCCGGCGCCTCCTCGGCTCGCTCCGCTCCTGTGCCCGCGTACCCGCACCGTCCGCGAGCGGTTCCGCCCACGCTGGGGCGAAGTCCCGGACGAAGGACCGGGCTCGCGCCCTGCCGGGCATCCCGCCGCGCAGGGCGCGCGCCACATGAACGTGTCAGCCATGCGGTGGACGGTACGGAGACCGGGGGGCGGCCGCACCCACCCGTACGAGTGGTTCGGAACACTTTTGCAAGCGGCTGCTTGCAAAAGTTAGCGCCGAGGGTCCACCATCGGGGCATGGCATCACTCAACGTCGGCAGCCTCGGCGAGTACCTGCGTGAGCAGCGGCGCACCGCGCAGCTGTCGCTGCGGCAGCTCGCCGATGCCGCCGGGGTGTCCAATCCCTACCTCAGCCAGATCGAGCGCGGGCTGCGCAAGCCCAGTGCCGAGGTGCTGCAGCAGGTCGCCAAGGCGCTGCGGATCTCCGCCGAGACGCTTTACGTCCGGGCCGGAATCCTGGACGAGCGGGAGCGGGACGAGCTGGAGACGCGGGCGGTGATTCTGGCCGATCCGTCGATCAACGAGCGGCAGAAGAGCGTGCTGCTCCAGATCTACGCCTCCTTCCGCAAGGAGAACGGGTTCGAGGACGAGCCCGGGGGTGAGGAGGGGAGTGCGCCCGGTGCGGACGCGCCCTTCAATGCCGACGGCAGTGCTGCCGATACAGCTCCAAAGCCTTCAAAACCCTCACACTGAGTCTGATGATCCGGGAGGACCACAGTCATGGCCATCACCGATGACCTGCGCAAGACCCTCACCGACCCGACCCCCCTCTACTTCGCCGCCGGTACGGCCGATCTCGCCGTGCAGCAGGCGCGCAAGGTTCCGGCGCTGATCGAGCAGCTGCGGGCCGAGGCGCCGGAGCGCATCGAGGCCGTGCGCAACACCGACCCCAAGGTCGTGCAGGAGAAGGTGGCCGGTCAGGCCAAGGAGGCGCAGGCCAGCTTCCAGGCCAGGGTCACCGAGGTGATCGGCGCGTTCGACACCGACCTGAAGAAGCTGGGCGAGAGCGCCCAGGACCTGGCACTGCGCAGCGTGGGTGTGGCCGCCGAGTACGCGGTCCGGGCCCGTGAGACGTACGAGAAGGTCGCGGAGCGCGGCGAGCAGACCGTGCGCACGTGGCGTGGTGAGACCGCCGAGGAGATCGTCGAGATCGCCGTCGTCGTCGAGCCGCGCAAGGAGTCCGAGCCGGCGGCCGCCAAGCCCGCGCCCGCCGCCCCGGCCAAGGACGGGACCAAGGCGGCGCCGAAGCCGGCCGCCAAGCCCGCGCCCGCCGCCAGGGCCGTCAAGCCGGAGGCCAAGACGGAGGCCAAGCCCGCGCCCGCGGCTGCCAAGAAGGCGCCCGCGCGCAAGCCCGCCGCCAAGAAGACCACACCGCCCACCGCCAAGTAGCGCGACCGGTGCGACGGCCGGCCGGAGGGGCGGCCGGGCACCTTTCGGGGTGTCCCGGCCGTTGTCCCGGTACCTTGGCCGCGAGGCGCTCATCCACGTATTAGGCGGTGCACATCATGTTGCTCGAAGGCTTCAACTCGATCCTCGGGCTGATCTACACGGCGATGCTCGTTCTCGCCGTCGTGGCCCTGATCATGGCCGCGGTCGTCCGTGAGGACGCCTACCGGGCGGCCGGGAAGCAGACCAAGCCCTTCTGGCTGATCATTCTCGGTGTCACGGTGGTGGTGAACCTCTGGGTGCCCATGCTCTTCGTGCAGCTCGCCGGGCTGGTCGCGACCATCGTGTACTTCGTGGACGTGCGGCCGGCGCTCAAGGCCGTCACGGGCGGCGGCAACCGCCGCGGCGGCTCCAGCAGCGACGGCCCGTACGGGCCCTACAACGGTGGGCGCTGAGCGACCGCGGGTGACACCTGTCCGGGGCGGGGGCGTGGAACGCTCCGGCCCCGGTCGCCGTGGTACGGCCTGCGGCGCTCGGCGTCCTCGTCGCGGTCGAGCAGCAGGACCGCGACGTCGTCGGTCAGTTCGCCGCCGTTCAGCTCACGGACGCGGGTGACCGCGGCCTCCAGCAGGGCCTCGCCGGTCAGCCCCTCCGCCAGCTGACGGTTGATCATCGTGACCATTCCGTCCTGCCCGAGGCGCTGGGTGCCGGCGCCGGTCCGGCCCTCGATCAGCCCGTCCGTGTACATCATCAGGCTCCAGGAGCCGCCCAGTTCCACCTGCCTGCGCGGCCACCGGGCACGCGGCAGCAGGCCGAGCGCCGGGCCGCCGTCCTGGTAGGGAAGCAGATGCGCCGCCCGGCCCCGGCGGGCGATCAGCGGTGCGGGGTGGCCCGCCAGGCAGAGGCCCGCCCGGCGGCCGTCCGGGGCGATGTCCACCGTGCAGAGCGTCGCGAAGATCTCCTCGCTCTCCCGTTCGTGCTCCAGGACCTGCTGGAGCGTGGAGAGCAGCTCGTCGCCGCAGAGTCCGGCCAGGGTCAGGGCCCGCCACGCGATGCGCAGCTCCACGCCGAGCGCCGCCTCGTCCGGGCCGTGTCCGCAGACGTCGCCGATCATCACGTGGACCGTGCCGTCGGGCGTACGGACCGTGTCGTAGAAGTCCCCGCCGAGCAGCGCACGGCTGCGGCCGGGGCGGTAGCGGGCGGCGAAGTGCAGATCGGAGCCGTCGAGCAGCGGGGTGGGGAGCAGACCGCGCTCCAGGCGGGCGTTCTCCTGGGCACGCAGCCGGGACTCGGTGAGCTGGCGCTGCGCGACGTCGGCGCGCTTGCGCTCGACGGCGTAGCGGATGGCGCGGCTGAGCAGCCTGCCGTCGAGCTCGTCGCGGAAGAGGTAGTCCTGCGCCCCCACCCGTACCGCCTCGGCGGCCAGCCCGGCGTCCTCCTGGGCGGTGAGCGCGATGACGGCGTGCCGGGGCGCGATCCGCAGCACGTGCTTGAGGGTGGCCAGGTTGTCCGCCCCCTCGCCCTGGGCGGTGCGCGCCTCGCCGCCGGCCGGCAGGGCCAGGTCCAGCAGGATGCAGTCCACGTCGTCGGTGAGGAGCCGGCCCGCCTCCGTCAGGTTGCGGGCGCTGCGGATACGGACCCGGGCGCCGGCCGTGGCGGGCAGTTCCGGGACGGTGAGCGTGCCCGTCGGGTCGTCCTCGATCACCAGGAGGGTGAGGTCGGCGCCATAGCTGGTCTCCGCAGCGGGAACGGAACGCTGCTGCGGTACGGGTACGGGCATCGAATCGGGTTTCCTTCCCTCCCCCCGAGGGCGCGGCGGAGCGACGATCGACGACCCGCCAGACGGGGACGATAGCGGTACGGGATGTGGGAACGGAATGGCGCCCGATGCGTGTCGGGCCTTCCGGTAACGGCCTTAAGCCGCGGAAGGACGCAGATCCGGCGGGTCGCGGGCGGGGCGCGCTGGTTTCCGGCGCATGACAAAGGTCACGTGCCACGGCGGGCGCCGGGTGGCGCGGGTCACGGCTGCCGGGCGGGAGGCGGATCCTGGCCCGGTGGCGGCGAGGGAATCCGCTCCGGAATCCGCTCCGCTCCAGGGTTCCGGGGGCTTCCGAAGAGCCTTAAGAGTCCCTTGAGGCTCTCTTAAGGTTGCCGGATCGCGTACGGGCCGGGAGCCGGTACGTACCCCAGGTCAGGCGGCGGGGAGCCTGACCCGGTACGTACCCCGGCTCAGGCGGCGGGGAGCCTGACCGGTGCCGTCCGCGGCCCGGCCCGCGGCCGCTACTTGTCCGGGCGTACGACTCCGAGGATCTCCATCGATCCCGCCCCCGTGATCGTGACGTTGCGGCCGGGGCGCGGGGCGTGCACGATCGCGCCGTCGCCGATGTACATCCCGACGTGCGTGGCGTCGTTGAAGTAGATGACCAGGTCGCCGGGGCGCATGTCCTTGACGGCGATGTGCGGCAGCTGCCGCCACTGCTCCTGCGAGGTGCGCGGGATCGGGTGACCGGCCGCCGCCCACGCCTGTGACGTCAGCCCCGAGCAGTCGAACGACGCGGGGCCCACCGCGCCCCACTTGTACGGCTTGCCGATCTGCGAGGTCGCGAAGGCCACCGCCTTCTTGCCGCTCGCGCTCGCTCCCCGGTTGATCTCCTTCAGCGCGCCGGAACTCAGCCAGGCCGTCTGCGACTTGTACTCCGCCTGCTGTTCGAGCTGGAGGAGCCGGGCCCGCTCCTTCTTCTCCAGCTGGGACTCCAGCTTCTTCGCCGCCGCGATCTGCTCGTTGATCTTCTTCTTGGCCTTGGCCTGCTTGACGCGACTGGCTTCGAGCTTGGTCCAGTTGGTGCTCGCGTCCTGGGTGTACGTCTCCAGGTCCTGCTGGGTCCTGTTCAGTTCACCGAGGACGCCCTTGGCGGCCTGCTGGCCCTGGTGGGCCCGGCTGATGCCGTCCAGGAAGAGCTGCGGGTCGCCGCTGAGCATCAGCTGGGCGCCGGGCGGCAGTCCGGCGTTGCGGTACTGCTCACGGGCCTGGGCGCCCGCCCTGCTCCTGAGGTCGGCGATCTTCGCCTGGCCCTCGACTATGGCCTGGGCCAGCTTGACGATCTCGCTCGACTGCTTCTTGGACCGCTCCTCGGCGAGGTTGTACGCGTCGGTCGCCGCCCCCGCCTTGCGGTAGAGGGCGTCGATCTTCGCGCGCACCTCTTCGAGGCTCTTCTTGCCGGACGTCCCGGATGCCCCGGAGTCCTCGGTGTCCCCGGACCCCGGCGGCTGTTCCGGCGCGGGGGGCGTGGGCGCTGCGAACGCCTGGACCGGTGCGGCCAGTACGGCCAGCGCGCAGACCAGTGTGATCGCCGCGGCGGCACTGTGGCGTCGGTTCACGAGCTCCCCCTCCGGACAGACCCGACCGGATCTGATTTACCGTCAGTAACTTATGGCACCGACGAGATCGTGCCATGCCGTACCGAAAAGCAACAGAGGCTCACACATCTCCGGTCCATCCCCGGTCCAGCCGCCGGTTCCAGCCGCGCTCCCCCCTGCCGCTCCCCATATCTGGGACGAACGGTGCCCGGCCGACGTTCCCGGCGGCGGGGGAGTTCCCCCGGCCAGGGCGAGCCGCGGCTACCGTTCGGGCTTCAGCGCCGCCCAGTTCACCGTGACTTCGCCCTGCCGCCACCGTCGTACCCCGTCCGCCAGCGGCCAGTCCCCGGACAGCGCCCGAACCGCCGTGATCCAGCGCTGCCGGGCGCCCAGTGAGGCGTACGGCGCCGCGGCGGCCCAGGCCCGGTCGAAGTCGCGCAGGAACGCGTGGACGGGCTCGCCCGGCACATTGCGGTGGATGAGCGCCTTGGGCAGCCGCTCCGCGAGGTCGGAGGGCCGGTCGAGGGAGCCGAGCCGGGTCGCGAACGTCACCGTGCGCGGGCCCTCCGGACCGAGCGCCACCCACACGTGCCGGCGCCCGATCTCGTCGCAGGTGCCCTCCACCAGCAGCCCGCCCGGCGCGAGCCGCGCGCACAGGCGCTGCCAGACCGCGGCGACCTCGCCCTCGTCGTACTGGCGCAGCACGTTCGCCGCCCGGATCAGCACGGGCCGTTCGGGCAGCGGGATCTCGAAGCCGCCGTGCCGGAAGGTGAGCCCCTCGCGCTCGTACGGCTTCGCCGCGGCCACCCGCTCCGGGGAGATCTCGATGCCGACCACCGCGGTGCGCGGTTCGGCGCCGCGCAGCCGCTCCAGCAGCTCGACGGCGGTCCAGGGCGCGGCGCCGTACCCCAGGTCGACCGCGACGGGGGCGTCGGCGCGGCGCAGGGCGGGCCCGTGGGTGGCGGCGATCCAGCGGTCCATGCGGCGCAGCCGGTTCGGGTTGGTCGTCCCGCGGGTCGCGGTACCGATGGGGCGCATGGCACAGAGCGTAACGAGCGGCGTGGAGCGGGTTCGCGCAGGATCGGGCGTTGGTGCTCGCCTTGCGTGCGGGGCCCCCAGTGACGCGCGGCTCGGCGCGACAGCCGAGCCCGGCTGGGAGTGGACCACGGATATGTCAGTGCAGCAGATCAAGCGCCCCGCCGGGAGAAGCGGGCGCCGCCGCACGCGTCGCGTACTTCTCGTTCGGTGACCGGGTCCGCTGTCGCAGGACAGGAGTGGGGCGGATGGCGCAGTGGAGTCGCGGCGACGCGCCGGACACGTAGCGTAATGATTTGGCAAAGCGGAAATGAAAGGAGGGATTCCGCTGTTCCAGCCCTTCGAAGGGACCGTGTGCCCCTTCGGTGCCATGCCTTGAACGAGGTATCAGTGCCCTGAACGAGGAGGACCGGACGACGTGAGCCAGTACGTCTCTCGGCTCGGCAGCAGCCGCGTCTCACCGCGTCTCAGGTTCCCCGCCGGTCTCTCCGGCTCCTTCCCGGGCGGCCACCGCAAGCCCCGCCGGATCGCGATGCTCTCCGTGCACACCTCCCCGCTGCACCAGCCGGGTACGGGCGACGCGGGCGGCATGAACGTCTACATCGTGGAGCTGGCGGAGCGCCTCGCCGCGATCAACATCGAGGTCGAGATCTTCACCCGCTCCACCATGGGCGCGCTGCCGCCCGCGGTCGAGCTGTCGCCCGGTGTGCTGGTGCGCCATGTCGACGCGGGTCCCTACGAGGGTCTGGCCAAGGAGGAGCTGCCCGCCCAGCTCTGCGCCTTCACCCACGGCGTGATGCAGGCGTGGGCCGGTCAGCGCCCCGGCTACTACGACCTGGTGCACTCCCACTACTGGCTCTCCGGCCATGTCGGCTGGCTCGCCGCCCAGCGCTGGGGCGTCCCGCTCGTCCACGCCATGCACACCATGGCGAAGGTCAAGAACGCCTCGCTCGCCGAGGGCGACACCCCCGAGCCCGCCGCCCGGGTCATCGGTGAGACGCAGATCGTCAGCGCGGCCGACCGGCTGGTCGCGAACACCGCGGAGGAGGCGGACCAGCTCGTCCGCTTCTACGAGGCCGCTCCGGAGGCGGTCGCCGTCGTGCACCCCGGCGTGAACCTGGACCGCTTCCGCCCGGCCGACGGGCGGGCCGCGGCGCGGGCCCGGCTGGGGCTGCCGCAGGACGCCCTCATCCCGCTCTTCGCGGGCCGCATCCAGCCGCTGAAGGCCCCGGACGTGCTGCTGCGCGCGGTCGCGGTCCTGCTGGACCGCGACCCCTCGCTGCGCTCGCGCATCGTCGTACCGGTCGTCGGCGGCCCCAGTGGCAGCGGGCTCGCCAAGCCGGAGGGGCTCCAGAAACTCGCGGCCCGGCTCGGCATCGCGGACGTCGTACGGTTCCAGCCGCCGGTCGGGCAGGACCAGCTCGCCGACTGGTTCCGGGCCGCGTCCGTGCTGGTCATGCCCTCGTACAGCGAGTCCTTCGGCCTGGTCGCCATCGAGGCCCAGGCAGCCGGCACCCCGGTGGTCGCGGCGGCCGTGGGCGGGCTGCCGGTGGCGGTGCGGGACGGGGTGAGCGGCTTCCTGGTCCCCGGCCACGACCCGGCGGCGTACGCGGAGGCGCTGGCGCGCTTCGCGGACGCGCCGGAGCTGGTCACCCGGATGGGCGGGGCGGCCGCGGAGCACGCCCAGCGGTTCGGCTGGGACACGGCTGCGGCGGCGACGGCGGACGTGTACACGGAGGCGATGCAGAACCACCGCCGACGGGTGCGCTCACGCCACGTGTGAGACGCATGCGGCGGATACCGACGTGTGAAGCGGGCGGGACGCTCGCCCAGGCGTGAGGCGGACGGGACGCATACCCACGGGTGAGGCGCCCGCGGCGCTTGCCCACGGGTGAGGCGCACGCGTTCGAACCGCTCGGCTGATCCGACGTACGCTCGGACCATGGCTGATGCACCCGAGGAAGCGGCGGCGACGAACCAGGCCGGGCAGGTGGCGCGGGTCATCGAGGCGACGCTCGACGACGCCGGGCTCGACTGGGAGAGCCCGGCGCCCGGCAGTTACGTCGTACCGCTGCCCGGCACCCGCAAGCTGTCCACCACCTGCTCGCTGCTCGTCGGCAAGCACTCGCTGTCCCTCAACGCCTTCGTCATCCGGCACCCCGACGAGAACGAGCCGGCCGTGCACCGCTGGCTGCTGGAGCGCAACCTCCGCCTGTTCGGCGTGAGTTACGCCGTCGACTCCCTCGGGGACATCTACCTCGTCGGCAAACTGCCGCTCTCGGTGGTCACGGCCGAGGAGCTGGACCGGCTGCTGGGCGTGGTCCTGGAGGCCGCCGACGGGGCCTTCAACCCCCTCCTGGAACTCGGATTCGCGAGCGCGATCCGCAAGGAGTACGAGTGGCGGGTGTCGCGCGGAGAGTCCACCCGGAACCTGGAAGCGTTCACGCATCTGACTCAACGCCCCACTGGCTGACAGGCACCGACTGAGCCAAGCCGCACGCCAATTCCCCGAAGCGCCCGACGCACGACTCTTTCGCCGCGGCGGGGGCTCATGGCATGCTCACCGCCGACGCAGACATGAACGTCGTTCACATTCATGAAAGGCGGATCGGGCTCATGGCGACCAGGGCGAGCACGGGGAACATCAGCAGGCGTGGACTGCTCGGCAGCGCGGTGGCCGTCGCGGCGGCGGCGGCCACCGGAGCGGCCGGCATCGGGACGGCGTTCGCGGCGCCGCGCGAAGGCTCCGCAACCGGCTTCCCAACCGGCTCCGCAACCGGCTCCGCGACCCGTGCGGGCGGCGGCAGACCCCAGCACACCCCGCTCTGGCGGGAGTTCACCGAGACACCCCTCACCCACCCGCAGATCCCGTTCGTCGGCCGGGCCGGCTACCGCGGCGGCGCGGACCTCCCCCGCCACACAGGCCACGGCTTCACCGCCAACGTCCTGCACTACGGCGCCAGGCCCGACAACTCCGTCGACGCCGCCCCCGCGATCAACCGTGCCATCGCCGCCGCCGGGAGGCGCGGCGGCGGCACGGTGCTCATCCCCGAGGGCACCTACCGCATCGACGACATCATCCGCATCGGCCACAGCGACGTCGTCGTGCGCGGCGCGGGCAGCGGCCGCACCAAGCTGTACGCGACCCGCAGCCTCACCGAGCTGATCGGCGTCTACGGCAGCCGGTACGGCGGCGACAAGTCCAGCTGGTCCTGGGCGGGCGGCCTCATCTGGCTCTGCCCCGAGGACCGTTGGACCTCCCTCACCGACGCGATCAAGGCGAAGGACTGGCCCTTCGAGGGCTGGACCGGCAACAAGCGCGACGAATGGCGCACCCTGACCACCGTCGCCCCCGCCCGACTCGGCGACCGTACGATCACCGTCGACGACACCCGGAAGCTGAAGCGCGGCGCACTCGTCCTGCTCCGCCTCGCCGACGACTCCGCGCACACCCTCCTGGAGCACATGGCGGGCGGCGGTCCGGGCCCCGAGGCGTACTACTGGGACGACAAGACCAAGCTGACCTCGTACGTCCCCTACGAATGGCCCGTCCGCGTCACCGCCGTGCACGGCCGCAGGGTCACCCTGGAACGCCCCCTCCCGCTCGACGTCCGCCCCGAGTGGGACCCCCGGCTCACCACTCTCGCCACCCCGCTCACCGGCTCCGGCGTCGAGGGGCTCACGCTCGAAGCGGTCGAGACCCCGCAGTCGAAGCACCTGCTCGACGAGGGGTACAACGGCGTCGCGTTCCAGTGCGCGTACGACTGCTGGGCCGACGACATCACCGTCCGCCATGTCGACAACGGCTTCGGCCTCATCGGCGCCTCCGCCTGCACCCTGCGCCGGACGAGGGTCGCGGGACGCGGCTCGCACCACCCGTACTACTGCCGCGAGGGCTCGCACGACAACCTGGTCGAGGACTTCACCATCGAGCAGCGCACCGTCCCCGCGCCCGCCGGGACCCAGCTGCACGGCATCAACGTCGAGGGCCTGTCCAGCTACAACGTCTGGTCGCGCGGCGAGATGGAGATGGGCACGTTCGACTCGCACCGGGGGATGCCGTTCGCGAACGTCCGCACCGACATCACGGTGAACAACAACGGGCAGCACGGCGGCGACGCGAGCGCCGGGCCCCTGTTCGGCGCCCGCTTCACGCACTGGAACATCAGGGTGACCAACGGCCGGGCGGGCCTGATGCGCATCGACGGCCTCGCCCCCTGCAGCGCGAGCGTCGGGATCAGCGAGGTGACGGAGTTCGGCCAGATCGACGTCCCCGACTTCACGGGTGACCTGCACACCCGCCTGGAGGCGTACGGCACACCGGAGGCAGTCCGTCCGCAGAACCTGCACGACGCCCAACGGTCCCTGGGCCGCTGACGGACGGGGCCGGCGCTGCGGCGGACTCCAGCCCCGCAGCGCCGGCCCCACCTGCGGTCCTTCAGCCCCGCAGCGCCGACTCCACCTCACCCAGGGCCGCTTCGAGCCGGGGCGCCACTTCCTTCCACGTCCAGGCCAGCTGCTCCTCGTCCGCCTTCCGGGGCACCGTCTCCACCAGCATGATCAGGTAGAGGTACGAGCGGTAGAGCGCGAGGCGCAGCCGCAGCGAACCGTCGAACTCCACCGGCCCGCCCGGCGCCGACTCCCCGTATCCGGCCAGGAGATCCTTGTCCTCCTCGATGTCCGCGAAGAGGGCGAGCGAGACGAAGTCGGCGGCCGGATCGCCCCAGAACATCCGCTCCCCGTCGATGATCCCGCCGATCCGCCGCGCCCCCGGCTCCCCGGACACCAGGATGTTCCCCTGCCACAGGTCGAAGTGGACCAGGGCGGGCCGTGTGACGTCGTCCAGTACGTACGAGGCGGCGGCGAGCACCTCACGTATGCCGGGGACCGCACGCGGCAGCCTCGCCGCGTAGCTCAGCGCGTCGTCCAGCACGGCGTCGGTCATCGTGGTGAACGCCTGCCGCCAGGTCGGCGCCAGCGGGGCGAGCGCGGCGGAGGGGTAGCCGAATCCGCCGGGCGCCGGGGCGGCGTGCAGCCGGCCGACGAACCGCCCCAGCTCCGCGCGCAGCCGCTGCTCCTCGCCCTCGGCCATCGTGTCGGTGACCTCGTGCCAGGGCCGCCCGGGGCACGCCGTCATGACCACGTACGCGCCCCCGGGGGCGGCGGCGTCGAGCCCGCTGTGGACGACGCGGGGGACCGGGGTCTCCTCGGTGAGGGCGGCCGCCGCGTTGTAGAAGGCGACCTCGTTGACCAGCAGGTCGCGCTCGTAGCCGAGGTGCGCCCCGGCCTTCACGGGCGGCGGAGTCTTCACCACCCACTCCCGGCCGTCGGTGAGCCGGACCCGGGTGACGGCGTTGTACGTGCCGCCGGTGAGCGGTTCGCACGCGGCGATCAGCTCCGACGGCACGCCTACGGAACCGAGCACGGCGGACAGGGCGGAATCGATCGGCATCAGCGGACCCCCTTCGGGTGGTCACCCGGGTACGTGTCGCGGCCGGCCGGGGCGAAGACCCAGCTCAAAGCGTGCTCGGGTGATCACGACGTAGTCACGATCAGGGGCGATGCCCGGTCTGACGGATTGCCAAACCACAGCGGGCTCATAGAGTTGGCGCACCCCCACGATCTCCCCACGGCCGCGCCGAACCCGGCGGCGGCTGCCTTCGTGCGGGCGAGACGACTTGATACAGAAGGATGGGCCATGCGACCCACTGCCATACGCCGTACCGCTGTTGCCGCCACCGTGATGTCCCTGGCCTTGCTCACCGCGGCCTGCGGTTCGGACGCGTCGGACAAGGACGGCGGCGACAAGGGCAAGGCGGACGGAGCCTCCCCGGGCAAGCCCGCCGCCGCCAAGGCGCTGACCGCCGCCGAGCTGGAGAAGATCTCGCTCGCCCAGGGCGACGTCAAGGGCAACAAGGTCTCCAAGGCCGGTCCCGAGGACGCCGTTTCCGCCGGTGACGTCACTGTGGACAAGGCCGCCTGCGACGTCTTCGGCGATGCGCTGATGGGCGCCCAGTCCGGCTCCTCGGCCTCGTCCACCCAGCGCAAGGTGATCAGCGAACCGAAGAAGGGCGCCGGCGAGGACAGCGCGGACCTCGACGAGGCGTTCGAGGCGGCCTTCGACATCACGACGACGCTCACCACGCTCTCCTCCTACGAGGGCAAGGGCGCCGAGGAGTACCTGGCCGGCCTGCGGTCGGCGGCGACCGGGTGCGCGTCCGGCTTCACGCTGACGGTGGGCGGGACGAAGCAGAAGATCGTCAAGATCGCGGAGGAGCAGGTCAAGGGCGGCGAGGACGCCGTCGGCTGGACGGTGACCATCGAGTCGGAGGGCGACAGGACGACGATGAAGCTCGTCCAGGTCCGGCAGGGCACCACGGTCGCCTCGTTCAGCGCGATCAACCTGGGCGCGGCCGCCTCCGGCGGCGGCTTCGAGATGCCGACCGCCGTGATCGAAGCGCAGGCCGCCAAGCTGATCTGACGCCTCATCAGTAAAGGCTCGGCCGTCGGGCCTGCCCGCCCCGGTCAGGGCAGCGGGACGAGCCGCACCACGGTGACGGTCAGCACCGACCCGGAGACGTAATAGAGCACGATCGCCCCGGCGACGGTGGCCTCACGGCGGTCGTGCTCCTCCTTGACGGCGGAAGACCCGTGCCCGTACGGCTCGCGCCCCAGGGACCGCGCCATCTGGTCCCGGAAGGTGCCGCCGTCCCGCATCTTGGCCAGGGTGTCGTCGGCAGGTGGCGCGTAAGAGATCCGGAAGCTCAAGCGACGTTCCGCCTCTCGGCCTCGTCCCGCGCCAGCCGGTCCAGGATCCGCTCGGCCTCCGGATCGGGTACGGCCTCCAGCATCCAGTGCCGCATCACGGCCTGGATCTCATGCACCCCGGCCCCGTTGATGGCACCGTCGAACTCCCCGCGTCTCGCCTCGGGCAGGGCGGCGCGGATGGCCGGGATGCTGTTGGGCACCTCGACCTCGGCACCGCCGACAAAGGTCTTCAGGGGCTCACCCATAGCCGCTCTCCCGATCTCCCCGCATGCGCCACAGGGTACGACGAGGGAAACGGGGCGTCACCTCCGGCCGCTCCAGCACCACTTGAGGGCCTCGCGTCGGCCGCACGATGGACAGGTCATCGCGAGAGCCTGGTGCGCGACGCGGTCGAGCCGCGCCGTGCGCGGCGGCTGAGGGCGCGAGTCGCCGGGGCCTCGCCGTGCGGGACCCGGAGGGTGCCGGTCCGGCCGGGCGGGGAGGAGTTCCGGGGAGCGGCGGAAGTCCTGGCCCGCCGCTTCTGCGCGTTGGGGGATGACGGCGTACTGATCGGGCAGCACCGCCCCCCGGCAGAGGCCCCAGCACAGCAAAAAGCCCCCCACCACGCGGAAAACCCGCAGGTGGGGGGGCTTCTTCGGCTCTGCTTACTTCTTCTTGCCCTGGTTCTTCACGGCTTCGATGGCCGCCTTCGCCGCGTCCGGGTCGAGGTAGGTGCCGCCCGGCTTCAACGGGCGGAAGTTCTCGTCCAGTTCGTAGGCGAGCGGGATGCCCGTCGGGATGTTCAGGCCCGCGATGTCGGCGTCGGAGATGCCGTCGAGGTGCTTGACCAGGGCGCGGAGGCTGTTGCCGTGCGCGGCGACCAGGACCGTGCGGCCGGCCAGCAGGTCCGGGACGATGCCGTCGTACCAGTACGGCAGCATGCGGACGACGACGTCCTTGAGGCACTCGGTGCGCGGGCGCAGCTCCGGCGGGATCGTCGCGTAGCGCGGGTCGCCGCTCTGCGAGTACTCGGCGCCGTCCGCGAGCTCCGGGGGCGGGGTGTCGTACGAGCGGCGCCAGAGCATGAACTGCTCCTCGCCGAACTCGGCGAGGGTCTGGGCCTTGTCCTTGCCCTGGAGGGCGCCGTAGTGGCGCTCGTTCAGCCGCCAGGAGCGGTGCACGGGGATCCAGTGGCGGTCCGCGGCCTCCAGCGAGAGCTGGGCGGTGCGGATCGCGCGCTTCTGGAGCGAGGTGTGCACGACGTCGGGAAGCAGGCCGGCCTCCGTCAGCAGCTCACCGCCGCGGACCGCCTCCTTCTCGCCCTTCTGGGTCAGGTTGACGTCCACCCAACCGGTGAACTGATTTGTCGCGTTCCATTCGCTCTCGCCGTGGCGGAGGAGGATCAGCTTGTACGGTGCGTCGGCCATGCGTCCGAGCCTAATCGAACCCGTGAGGGCCGCGCGCGCCCGGCCACAGGGCGGACAGCCGGACGGCCGGGGGAGCCGGGGCACAGGGCGGACAGCCGGACGGACGGGGGAGCCGGGGCGGCTTCGATTGACGGGAGCTGTCAATCGAGTGGCCGGGCGCAATCCGTGGTTCGTAATGTTCGGATCGTCGGCGGGCCTCTTACCGCCTCATCCGTTCACGTACGCCCCGGGGGGAACCCGCATGTCTGTCGCCGCGCTCAGGCGGGCCACCCGCGACACCGTCTCCGGGCTCCCCAGGGAGTTCTGGTGGCTGTGGACCAGCACCCTGGTCAACCGGCTCGGGGCGTTCGTCGCCACGTTCATGGCCCTGTACCTGACCCTGGACCGGGGCTACTCGGCCTCGTACGCCGGGCTGGTCGCCGCCCTGCACGGGCTCGGCGGGGTCGTTTCCTCGCTCGGGGCCGGGGTGATGGCCGACCGGTTCGGGCGGCGGCCCACGATGCTGGTCGCGCAGGTCTCGACGGCCGTCTCGGTGGCCGTGCTCGGTTTCATGGTCCATCCGGTGGCCATCGCCGGTGTCGCCTTCTTCGTCGGCCTGTCGAGCAACGCCTCGCGGCCCGCCGTCCAGGCGATGATCGCCGACATCGTCCCGGCCGAGGACCGGGTCAGGGCCTTCTCGCTCAACTACTGGGCGATCAACCTGGGCTTCGCGGTCTCCTCGGCCGGAGCCGGGTTCATCGCGGAGTACAGCTATCTCGCCGGCTTCGTCGGTGAGGCCCTGATGACCCTGTTCTGCGCCGTCGTCGTCTTCATGAAGGTGCCGGAGTCCCGCCCGGAGAAGTCCGCCGCTCGCACCGGGGCCGGGCCCGCACCGGGCGGCCCGGACAGCGACGACGTACGGCTCGGTACCGTGCTGCGCGACGGGCGGTTCATGGGGGTCGTCGGGCTGTCCTTCGTCATCGCCCTGATCTTCCAGCAGGGGTACGTGGGGCTGCCGGTGGCCATGGGGACGGACGGGTTCAGCAGCTCCGACTTCGGTACCGCCATCGCCGTCAACGGCGTGCTCATCGTGGTGCTCCAGATCCCGGTCACCCGCTTCATCCAGCACCGCGACCCGCGCCGGCTGCTCATCGTCTCGTCGCTGCTGGCGGGGTACGGGTTCGGGCTGACCGCGTTCGCCGGGTCGGTCGCCGTGTACGCGCTGACGATCTGCGTGTGGACCGTTGCCGAGATCGTCAACGCGCCCGTGCAGAACGGCCTGGTCGTCCAGCTCTCCCCGGCCCACGGGCGGGGCCGCTACCAGGGCATGTACACGCTGTCCTGGGCCGCCGCCGCGCTGGTCGCCCCGCTGCTGTCCGGGGTGGTCATCGACCATTTCGGGGCCGGGTGGCTCTGGGGGATGTGCGCGGTCCTGGGCACGGTCGCGGCCCTCGGGTACCGGCTGCTGATGCGGAACCTGCCGCAGCCGGGCGGGACGGTCGTGACGGCGGAGATCGGGCACGGCAGCACCACTCCCGGACCCGCCGCTCCGGAGCCCACCGCCGAGCGCACCGTCTGAGCCGGGCGGACCGTCTGAGCCGGGCGGACCGTCTGAGCCGGGCGGACCGTCCGACCCGGACCGTCGAACGCGACGGGCGCCCCGCTCGGGGGCGCCCACCGTTGTTCCGCGTCCGTCAGCCCGAGCAGCCGCCGCACTGGCACGGCGCTCCGGACTGGCATCCGCACCCGCAGCCCGAGCCGCATCCGCAGGCACCGAGGACGGCCCCCCGAGCGACGTCGGCGGATGTCTCCTGCTGGGGTTCGGTCGTGGGGGAATCGGCCATGGTTCCTCCTCAAGGCGTACGACAGGGCCGTACGCCCGCACGGGGCCCACGACCGGGGCGTACGGACAAGTCGTGCCGCCCCACCCCATTGCATGCCCACCCGGGCAGGCGCATCAACGGCGCACACGTGCAGGAACGCATGTGCGAGAAAACGCGCCGTCGTACGCCGGTCTGCCCTTGCCCTTGCCCCTGCCCTGCACCTGTCCTGCCGGGGCTGCCCGGCTGCAGCGCCGCCCGGCGCTTGCGGTTACGCGCCCTCCACCGGCGCCGACTGCTGGATCTCGTCCGCGTGCTCGCCCGTCACCAGGTAGACCACGCGCTTGGCGACCGAGACCGCGTGGTCGGCGAACCGCTCGTAGTAGCGGCCCAGCAGCGTCACGTCGACGGCCGTCTCGATGCCGTGCTTCCAGCGGTCGTCCATCAGGTGCTGGAACAGCGTGCGGTGCAGCAGGTCCATCTCGTCGTCGTCCTGCTCCAGCTGGAGCGCCAGGTCGACATCCTTGGTGATGATCACCTCGGCGGCCTTGGCCATCAGGCGCTGCGCCAGCTGCCCCATCTCCAGGATGGTGGCGTGCAGGTCGTGCGGCACCGCCGACTGCGGGAAGCGCAGCCGGGCCAGCTTGGCGACGTGCTGGGCGAGGTCGCCCGAGCGCTCCAGGTCGGCGCTCATCCGGAGCGAGGTCACCACGATCCGCAGGTCCGTGGCCACCGGCTGCTGGCGGGCCAGCAGCGCGATGGCCCTGGCCTCCAGGTCGTGCTGGAGGTCGTCGACCTTCTGGTCCGCGGCGATCACCGTCTCCGCGAGCTTGAGATCGGCATCGAGCATGGACGTCGTCGCCCGGCCGATCGCCGACCCGACGAGCCTGGCCATCTCGACCAGCCCCTCGCCGATCGAGTCGAGTTCCTCGTGGTACGCGTCACGCATGGGAAGTCCCTCTCCAGTCCTAAACCGAGGCCGGGGCCAGCTCTGAACCCCACGTTGCCACCGTGACGGCCGTACGCGTCGGGTTCCGACCGGCCAAGTGAACCGGTGCTTGCTCCTCGGTGAACTCTGGGCGACGAGTGTTCGAGTAGGCACTCGGATGGCTGGGAGAGTGTCCGCCCGGCCGCATAACCTGGAGCTATGGACGTGAACGCGGCGGTCGCCGCAGCTGCAGCGATCGCCGGGCTGTGTACCGGTGTGATCGCGATGCTGGCGTTCCGCTGGAGCGAGCGCGACCAGAAGAAGCCGACGCGTACCTCCCTGCGGCCCGACAGCAATGCCCCCCTGCCCCCCGGAGTCGACACGGTCCTGTCCGTGCTGAGCTCCTCCGCCGTCGTGCTCGACGAGAGCGACAGCGTCGTCAAGGCCAGCTCCGCCGCGTACGCGCTCGGGCTGGTCAGGGGCGGACGGCTCGCCGTCGAACCGATGCTGAACATGGCCAGGGACACCCGCCGTGACGGCGAGATACGCCAGGTCGAACTGGACCTCCCACGGCGCGGCACCGGGCGGGGCGAGGCCCTCGCGGTCTCCGCCCGGGTCGCCCCGCTGGGCTCCCGGCTGGTGCTGCTGCTGGTCGAGGACCTCACGGAAGCCCGCCGCATCGAGGCGGTACGGCGCGACTTCGTCGCCAACGTCAGCCACGAGCTCAAGACCCCGACCGGAGCGCTCTCCCTGCTCTCCGAGGCCGTCATGGACGCCTCCGACGACCCGGAGGCGGTCGAACGGTTCGCGGGCCGGATGCAGATCGAGGCGACCCGGCTCACCAACCTCGTACAGGAGCTCATCGACCTCTCCCGGGTGCAGAACGACGACCCGCTGGAGGACGCCGAACCGGTCCGGGTGGACGAACTGGTCGCGGAGGCCATCGACCGCTGCCGGCAGCAGGCCGGCTCCAAGCAGATCACCATGGCCGCCGGCGGCACCGCCGAGCTCCGCATCTGGGGCAACCGGGGCCAGCTCGCCGCCGCTCTCGGCAACCTCGTCGAGAACGCCGTCAACTACAGCCCCGCCCGCACCCGCGTCGGCATCGCCGTCCGCCGGGTGGCCATGTCCGGCGGGGACGAGATCGAGATAGCCGTGACCGACCAGGGCTTCGGCATCTCGGAGAAGGACCGCGAGCGGGTCTTCGAACGCTTCTACCGCGTCGACCCGGCCCGCTCACGGGCCACCGGTGGCACCGGCCTCGGCCTCGCCATCGTCAAGCACGTGGCCGCCTCGCACGGCGGGGAGGTCACCGTCTGGAGCTCGGAGGGACAGGGCTCCACCTTCACCCTGCGGCTGCCCGAAGCGGGCGCCGTGAGGGAACGGGACCGCACATCAGGCGGACCGCTCATCGTCAACGGCGACGAGGGGCCTCACCAGGCCGCCGCCCCCGACACTCTTGATTCATTTCCTGCCCCGGAGGCTCTTCCGTGACCCGAGTGCTTGTCGTCGAGGATGAGGAATCCTTCAGCGACGTCCTGTCCTACATGCTCCGCAAGGAAGGCTTCGAGGTCGCCATCGCGGCCACGGGTCCCGACGGCCTGGACGAGTTCGAGCGCAACGGCGCCGACCTCGTGCTGCTCGACCTGATGCTGCCCGGACTGCCCGGCACCGAGGTCTGCCGGCAGCTGCGCAGCAAGTCCAACGTCCCCGTGATCATGGTCACGGCCAAGGACAGCGAGATCGACAAGGTCGTCGGCCTGGAAATAGGAGCCGACGACTATGTGACCAAGCCCTTCTCCTCGCGTGAGCTCGTCGCCCGTATCCGCGCGGTGCTGCGCCGCCGCGGGGAGCCGGAGGAGGTCACTCCGGCCGCTCTGGAGGCCGGGCCGGTCCGGATGGACGTGGACCGCCACGTCGTCACCGTCTCCGGCGGCAAGGTCGACCTCCCGCTCAAGGAGTTCGACCTGCTGGAGATGCTGCTGCGCAACGCCGGCCGGGTGCTGACCCGGATGCAGCTGATCGACCGGGTCTGGGGCGCCGACTACGTGGGCGACACCAAGACGCTCGACGTCCACGTCAAGCGGCTGCGCGCCAAGATCGAGCCCGACCCGGGCGCGCCGAGGTTCCTGGTGACGGTGCGGGGCCTCGGGTACAAGTTCGAGCCGTAAACCGGCCCGCTGCCCGCTGAGGGCCGAGAGCGGTACACACGGCTGAGGCGCCTCCCGGAGCGGGAGGCGCCTCAGCCGTGTGCGCGGTTGCGTGTGCTCGCGTCTGCGTGCGCGCGCTCGTGGGTCAGGTGTTCGGCTGGGCCGAGTCGGACGCCGCGTCGGTCGGGGTGGTCTTGTCCTCCGAGGAGGCAGACCCGGAGGGGGTGCCGGACGTGGAGCCCGGGGTCTTCTCCGTGGCGGAGCCGGAGGGTGTCGCGTCGGACGAGGGGGACGCCGAGGCGTTCGCGTTCGGCAGCTCCGGGAGCGCGCTCGGGCCGAAGCCCTTGAAGTAGCTGGTGGCCGGGACGACGGTGGCGCCCAGCGGGATGTCGCCGGACTCGCTGAACTTGAAGACCAGGTTCTGGACGTTGCCGTTCTGCGTGGCCTCGCTGCCGTTCTCGATCACGGCGGCCGCGTTGTCCTTGCCGCCGATCACCACCCGGCCGCCGGCCGGTACGACGACCGGTCCCGTGCCCTTGGCGGCGTGCAGCTGCACGGAGACGCTGGTGCCGGTCAGCGCGATGGCGTTGAGGGTCTCCGGCTTGGTGCCGTTGTTGAACAGCGTGGCGATCACGACGGCCGGACCCTTGGCGCCGGCTTCCGGCTGGGTGACGACATTGGCGTTCTGGATCTTGATGGTGCCGACCGAGGTGGCGGCGTTGTCAGGCCTGACTTCGAGCGTCTGCGCGTTCTTGCCCGCACCACATGCGGAGAGCGCGGCGATCGAGAACGCGATGGCGGTGGCGGCGAGAGCGCCGTGTCGAAGGCTGCGGCTCACGGCGGGGGCAACTCCTTGAACGAGCGGACTTACGGACGGGGTCGGGCGAGTCGTGTCGAAGTCGCCCCAAGCGGTGTGACAGCGGTCAGGTTACCGAGCCGCCGTCCCCGTCCCGCACCCGACCCGCCCCCTGGACGTACCGGGGATCGCGGGCCGGACCGGGGGCGATGATTCGCAAGCCGTTCACATAACGCGCTTGATCAATTCCGCCGGATGTCCGTCCGGCGCTTCCCGCGCGAGTTCCACCGGCCTTGACGTGCCCCGGCGCATTCATTGCGGATAATCCACGCGACATCCGCCCGACGGCCGAACGTTGATCAATTTCATTGGGCATCGGCACTTACCGCCGTACGGGTGATCGATCCTCGAACGGAGTACGGAAAGTTCACCATCCTGAACCAGGCAAAACGGGACGTTAGGTCCCTTCCGAGCAAGTTCCGACGGGTGTAACGTCCGCGTTTCTCCTCCCCCGTACAGCGCCTCCGACCTGCGAATACCCCCCTCGATGTGCCTTCCGCAGCACGTACGTGTTGCAGTTGTCAAGCCCCGAGATATGCCCTGACCTGCGAAAACGCCATTCAGGAGAAGCAGTTCTCGTGTTACTCTTGATAGCCACGGAAGGGGTACCTGTCACATGACGTTCAAGGTTGGCGACACCGTGGTCTATCCCCATCACGGGGCCGCGCTGATCGAGGCTATCGAAACTCGCCAGATCAAAGGCGTGGACAAGACCTACTTGGTGCTCAAGGTCGCCCAGGGCGACTTGACGGTGCGTGTGCCTGCGGACAATGCGGAGTTCGTGGGTGTGCGTGACGTGGTCGGTCAGGAAGGGCTGGACCGGGTCTTCGAGGTGCTGCGCGCGCCGTATGCCGAAGAGCCGACGAACTGGTCCCGACGCTACAAGGCAAATCTCGAAAAGCTCGCCTCCGGCGATGTCATCAAGGTCGCGGAAGTAGTCCGTGACCTGTGGCGTCGTGAGCGCGAGCGCGGACTCTCCGCAGGTGAGAAGCGCATGCTCGCCAAGGCTCGCCAGATCCTGGTGAGTGAGCTCGCTCTCGCGGAGAACACCAACGAGGACAAGGCCGAGGCTCTGCTGGACGAGGTCCTCGCGTCCTGAAGTGCTCGTGTCTGATGTCCGAACCGGATCGCACCGGTCCGGGACGTCCGAGACGTAAATAATGTGCCGCGGTGCCCGCTGACCAGCCGTTCGAACGGCCTGTCGTCGGGCACTGCGGCATGTCCGGGCATGGCCGTCGGCGCGCGCCCGATTGCGGATTTCGGACGCGCGGATTCCGGCCATATTCCGGATTCCGGGCACCGGGACGTCAGGGCGCGAGGCCCAGGTGTCCCGGATGTTGTTCTCGATGCGGCGACGCGTTGGCCTCGTCGACGATCCCCCGGTACTTTGCTCGCGATCTTGTGAAGTCGACGTGTCAGGCCGATCCCGAGCGGCCGGTGCGGTCCTCGTCTCGCCCGGGGTCACGGAAAGGGTCCCGGCCGAGTCATGGCGTAGCGCCTGGCTCGATTGAGGCCATACCCACGTCGGCCGTGGAGACAAACATGCCGATGCTTCGGAGTGCAACCGATGTCTGATCAATCACTTCCCCGCCGCACCGCCGCCGTGATTCCGGCGGCCGGCCGCGGTGTACGGCTCGGCCCCGGCGCCCCCAAGGCGCTCCGCGCGCTGGGCGGAACGCCCATGCTCGTCCATGCGGTCCGGGCCATGGCGGCCTCCCGTCAGGTCTCCCTGGTGGTGGTCGTCGCACCGCCGGACGGCGCGCCCGCGGTCCGAAACCTGCTCGACGAGCACGCACTGCCGGAGCGCACCGAATTCCTGGTCGTGCCCGGTGGCGGGACCCGGCAGGAGTCGGTGAAGCTCGGCCTGGACGCGCTGCCCGCCGATGTCTCCGCCGTCCTCGTGCACGACGCGGCCCGCCCGCTGGTGCCCGTCGACACGGTGGACGCGGTGGTCGAGGCGGTACGGGCCGGAGCGCTCGCCGTCGTCCCGGCGCTGCCGCTGGCGGACACCGTCAAGGAGGTGGAGCCGGGCGTGCCGGGGGAGCCGGAACCGGTGCTCTCCACCCCGGTGCGGTCCAGGCTGCGGGCGGTGCAGACGCCGCAGGGCTTCGACCGCGACACGCTGGTGCGGGCCCACGAGCGGGTCGCCGTCAGCGGCGAGGGCGCGACCGACGACGCGGGCCTGGTCGAGCAGCTCGGGGCGCCCGTCGTGGTCGTCCCCGGACACGAGGAGGCGTTCAAGGTGACCCGGCCGCTGGATCTGGTCCTGGCCGAAGCGGTTCTCGCACGCAGGAGGGCGAACGATGGCTTCTGAGGAGCAGAGGGTTTCCGGGGAGCGGACGGCTCCCGAGAGCTCCGGGGGTCCCGGGGCACGCAACGCGCCGGTGATCCCGCTCGTCGGGATCGGTACCGACATCCACGCCTTCGAGGAGGGCCGCGAGCTGTGGTGCGCGGGGCTCCTGTGGGAGGGCGAGGGCCCCGGGCTCGCCGGGCACTCCGACGCGGACGTGGTCGCGCACGCCGCGTGCAACGCGCTGTTCTCGGCCGCCGGTCTCGGCGACCTCGGGCAGCACTTCGGCACGGGCCGCCCCGAGTGGTCCGGCGCCGCGGGGGTCACGCTGCTGACCGAGGCGGCCCGGATCGTGCGGTCCGAGGGGTTCGAGATCGGCAATGTCGCCGTCCAGGTCGTCGGCGTACGGCCGAAGATCGGCAAGCGGCGCGACGAGGCGCAGCGCGTGCTGTCCGCCGCCGTGGGCGCGCCGGTGTCGCTCTCCGCCGCCACCTCCGACGGGCTGGGCTTCACCGGCCGTGCGGAGGGCATCGCGGGAATCGCCACCGCGCTGGTCTACCGACCGGTCTGACCTGCCGCGGAGCCGGCCGGGCGGGCCCGGCGGACCGCCGGGCCCGTGGCCTTGTTGCACATCAGTCGCACGTACTCTGGTACGGCAATGAGGTGACGCGAGGGACGGGAGAGGCTCCGGGATGAGTACGACGACAGTGGCCGCGGTACGGGCCGATGCCGACGGATACGTCCTGCGCACCGCCACCCCCCGGGATGTCGACGGTGCGCGGGCCGTGATGCTCGACACCGTCTACCGCGACCTGGGGTCCGGCTACGTACCCCGCTGGCACGCCGACATCATCGACCCCGAGTCCAGCTATCTGCGGCCCGCGCGCTGCACCCTGCTGGTGGTCGAGCGCGACGGCGAGATCGTCGCGACGGGCGCCGTGCGGGACCGCGGACCGCAGGCGCCGCCCAATCCGCAGTGGGTCGCGGACCGCTTCCCGTCCGGCACCACCGCCCAGCTGTGCCGGATCTACGTGGCGCCGGAGCACCGCAGGCGCGGGCTGGCGCGGCGGCTGGTGCGGGAGCTCCGCGACTTCGTCGCGCGGGCCGGCGGGTACGAGGCGGTCTACCTGCACACCGACCCGTCCGTGCCGGGCGCGGAGCCGTTCTGGCGCTCGCTCGCGCGGGAGGTGTGCGACGAGCGCACGCTGCCCGGCCGGGGTCAGAGCGTCGTCCACTTCGAGCTGCCGATGCCCGCCGCCGGCTGAACCGCGCCGGCCCTCGTCGCACCATTTCAGATGACAATCGTTTTCATATAAGGTCGTTGCCATGCCCACGTCCCGACTCCGTCGCGCCGCGCTGCCGCTGACCGCGGCCGCCCTTCTCGTCCCGCTCGCCACCGCCTGCTCCGGCGGCGCGGACGACACCGGGAGCGCGCCGGGCGGCGGGCAACGCCTCCGGGTCGTCATGGCCTTCCCGCCCGCCCAGGCGATGTCCCCCTACGGCGACGACGCCGTCACCCTCAGCCGCCTCGCGGTCGTCGAGGGCCTCACCGCCCTCGACCGCGAGGGCGCCGCGAAGCCCGCGCTCGCCACCTCCTGGAAGCGCGAGAGCCCGAAGGTGTGGACCTTCGCCCTGCGCGAGGCGACCTTCCAGGACGGCACGAAGGTCGACGCGGCCGCCGTCGCCCGCTCCCTGAACGCCGCTCAGAAGGCCTCGCCCAAGCCCCGCGTCCTGTCCGACACCGGCATCACCGCGACGGCCGAGGGCGCCGGCACCGTACGGGTCGTCACCACAGCGGCCGACCCGCTGCTGCCCCAGCGCCTCGCCAACCCCTCCCTCACCGTCCTGTCCGCCGCGGCCTACCGCGGCGGCAAGGTGAACCCGGCCGGGCACGCCACCGGGCCCTTCACCCTCGCCACGGTCAAGGGCGCCGTCAGCGCCACCCTGGAGCGCAACGAGCACTACTGGGGCGGCAAGGCCAAGGCCCCCGGTGCCGACGTGACCTTCGTGGCCGACGGCACCGCCCGCGCCAACGCCCTGCGCACCAAGGCCGTCGACGTCGCCGAGTACGTACCGATCTCGCAGGCCTCCCTCCTCGGCGACGGGCTCGTCCACGAGTTCCCCTCCGCCCGCACCAACGGCCTCTCCCTCAACACGGAGCACGGGGTCTTCAGCGATCCCGCGATGCGCGCCGCCGCCCGTGAGGCGATCGACTCCCAGGCCCTCGTCAAGGCCGTCTACGAAGGCCGCGCCGACCGCGCGCAGGGCCTCCTCGGACCAGGCGTGCCGTGGGCCGCCGCCGCCCGCCAGGACCCGGCGGGCCGGGCGAAGGCCGCGGGCAGGAGGCAGGTCGCGAAGACGCGGCAGATCGTCCTCGCCACGTACACCAACCGGCCCGAACTCCCCGAGGTCGCCACCGTCGTCCAGCAGCAGCTCCAGAAGCGCGGCTTCACCGTCAAGCAGGTCGTCCGCGACTACGCCCAGCTGGAGGCCGACGCCCTCGCCGGCAAGTACGACGCCTTCATCCAGGCCCGCAACACCCTCCTGGACACCGCCGACCCCGTCTCCTACCTCGCCTCCGACTTCACCTGCGACGGCAGCTTCAACATCTCGCAGCTCTGCGACAAGCGCGTCGACACCGACGTGGACAAGGCCGCCGCCCTCGCCGGAACCGACGCCCGCCACCGCGCCGCGATGACCGCGGAGGCCCGCATCCTCTCCACCGACGCACTCGTCCCGCTGCTCCACGAACGCTTCGTGCAGGGGTACGACGACAGCCGCGTCCACGGTGTCGCGCTCGACCCGATGGAGCGCACCCTCATCACCGCGGACACCCGCGTCGGATGACCGGATGAAGTACCTCGCCGGACGGCTCACCGCGCTCCTCGCGGTCCTCGCCGTCATCGGCCTGCTGCCCCGGCTGACCCGCACGGACCCGGCCCTGACGATCCTGCGCGCCCGCTACGCCGACCGGCCGCCGACCCCGGAGACCCTCGACGCCATCCGGGCCCAGACCGGCCTCGACGGCGGTCCGCTCCACATCCTCGGCGGCTGGCTCGGCGGACTCCTCCACGGCGACCTCGGCACCTCCTGGGTCTCCGGGCAGCCCGTCGCGCCCGACGCGGTGTCCGCCCTGGGCGTCTCGCTCACCCTGATGGGCGGCTCCCTCGCCGTCGCCCTGGTCCTCGCCGCGGCGCTCGCCGCCGGGACCCTGCGGCGCGGGGCGGCGCGCCGCCCCGCCACCACCCGCGCGGGCGTCGGCGCGGCCGTCCTCGCCGCCTTCCCCGAGTTCCTGATCGCCGCCGTGCTCGCCGCCGTCGTCGCGGTCCGGCTCGGCTGGCTCCCCGCGCTCGGCTGGGGGAGCCCCGGGCAGGCGGTGCTGCCCGCCCTCGCCATGGGCATCCCGGCGGGCGCGCTGCTCGGCCGGCTGCTGGACGACGCGCTGCCCGCCGCGTTCGCCGAGCCCTGGGCGCGCGCCGCCACCGCCGGCGGACTGCCCGCGCGCCGCATCGCCCGGCACGCCCTGCGCCGCACCCTGCCCGGACTGCTGCCCCAGCTCGGCCTGATCGTCGTCGGGCTCACCGGCGGGGCCGTCGCCGTGGAGACCCTCTACGCGATCCCCGGCCTCGGCGGCAGCGCCCTGGCCGCCGCACTCGCCCAGGACCTCCCGGTCCTCCAGGCCTGCGTCCTGATGCTGCTGCTCCTCGGCGTCGCGGCCGGACTCGCCGCCCGCCTCGCCTCCCGCACCCTGCTCGGCCCCGCCCTGCACGACGGCGCGCTGCCCGCGCTCGTCCCACCGGCCGCCCGCGCACGCCGGTCCCTGATCACCGGCGCACTCCTCCTCACCGCGCTCTTCGCCGCCGTCACCGTCGCCGGGCTGCTGCGCGATCCGCTCCACATCGACGCCGCCGCCCGCCTCGCCGGACCCTCCACCGCCCACCCCTTCGGCACCGACTCCCTCGGCCGCGACATCCTCGCCCGCCTCGGACACGGCGCCGCCCGCACCGTCCTCACCGCCGTCGCGGTGTCGGCGGCCACCCTGCTCCTCGGCCTCGTCCTCGGAGCCGTCCGCGCCGGAGCGCTCACCGAGACCGCGAACGCGCTGCCCGCGATCCTCACCGGGCTCGTCGTCGCGGGTGTCGCCGGACCGGGCCCCTGGAGCGCCGCCGCAGCCGTCACCGCCGTCGCCTGGGCACCGCTGGCCGCACACACCAGCGCCCTGTACGCGCAGGAACGCGCCGCCCCGCACATCGCCGCCGCCCGAGCGCTCGGCGCCGGACGCGCACACCTGCTGCGCCGCCACGTCCTGCCCGGCGTACTGCCCCCCGTCGTCCGCCACGCCGTCCTGCGCGTCCCCGCCATCGCGCTGGCCCTCGCCTCGCTCGGCTTCCTCGGCCTCGGCACCGCGCCGCCGTCGCCCGAATGGGGCCGGATGCTCTCCGAGAACCTCCCCTACGCCGAACGCGCCCCCTGGGCCGTACTCGCCCCCGCCGCCGCCCTCGCTGCCCTCGGCGCGACCGCCGTCCTCGCGGCCGCCGCCGTCCGGGGCCTGCGACACCGCAGGGGCGCCGCGTGAGCCCCGGCGCACACCCGCCACGGGCCACCGCCACCACCCCGGACCGCTACCTCCGCCTCCTCACCACCACCCAGTTCGCGTTCAGCACCGGCTTCTACGCCGTCCTGCCCTACCTCGCCACCCACCTCGGAACCGGACTCGGCATGGCCGGCTGGCTCGTCGGCCTGGTCCTCGGGCTGCGCACCTTCAGCCAGCAAGGGCTCTTCGTCATCGGCGGCGCCCTCACCGACCGCTACGGCCCCCGCCCCGTCGTCCTCGCCGGATGCGTCCTGCGCATCGCCGGATTCGGCTGGCTGGCCTTCGCCGCATCCACCGCGACCGTCATCGGCGCCGTCCTGCTGACCGGGCTGGCCGCCGCGCTCTTCTCACCCGCCGTCGAGTCGGAGACCGCCCGCGAGGCCGTCCGCCACGAACGGGCGACCGGCACCCCGCGCGCCCAGGTGCTCGCCCGGTTCTCCGCCGCCGGACAGGCCGGGGCCTTCCTCGGACCGCTCCTCGGCTCGGCCCTCCTGCTCCTGGGCGGCGGGTTCCGGGAGGCCGCCCTCGCCGGGGTCGCCGTCTTCGTCGCGGTCCTCGCCGGGCATGCCCGGCTGATGCCGCGCCGCGCGCCCGTGGCCCGGACGAACCGGAACCGGGGCTCCGTGCGCCAGGTGTTCGGCAGCCGGCCGTTCCTGCTGCTCTGCCTCGCGTACAGCAGCTACCTCGTCGCGTACAACCAGCTCTACCTCTCGCTCCCCGCGGAGGTGGAGCGCGCCACCGGATCGCAGACCGCCCTCGGCGCGCTGTTCGCGCTCTCCTCGCTGCTCGTCGTCTGCGCCCAGCTGCCGGTGACCCGCTGGACCGCCCGGCGCCTGGCACCCCGTACCGCGCTCGTCGCCGGGCTCGTCACCGTGGCCGCCGGATTCGCCGCCGTGCCGTCGGCCCCGCACGGGCCCGCCGGACTGCTGCCCGCGGCCGCGTTCGTCGTCCTGCTCACCCTCGGGCAGATGCTCCTGGTGCCGGCCGCCCGGGGCCTCGTACCGGATCTCGTCGACGACCGGCACCTCGGACTCGCCACCGGAGCGCTGTCCTCCGTCTCCGGTGCGGCCGTGCTCGTGGGCAGCGCCGCCACCGGGGCGCTGCTCGGCGCCCCGGCCCCCGTCCGGTGGGCGGTGCTCGCCGCGGTCCCGCTCGCGGGCGCCGCCCTCGCGCTGACCCTTCCGGCGGGCACGGAGAGCGAGGGCAGGGCGGCCGGGCGGCCGGTGCGGGACCAGGGGCCCCGGCCGGTCCAACCCGGGCCGTAACAACTGTCGTCGCAATCCTCCAAGGGGTCGCGGGGCACTGGTGCGCGCCGACTACCCTTGAGGCGTGACTATTCGCCTGTATGACACCAGCGCCCGGCAGATCCGTGACTTCGTCCCGCTCACAGCGGGCTGTGTCTCGATCTACCTCTGTGGCGCCACTGTCCAGGCCGCTCCGCACATCGGGCACATCAGGTCCGGGCTGAACTTCGACATCATGCGCCGCTGGTTCGAGCACCGCGGCTACGACGTGACGTTCGTCCGGAACGTCACCGACATCGACGACAAGATCATCACGAAGTCGGCCGAGCAGGGCCGCCCGTGGTGGGCCATCGGTTACGAGAACGAGCGCGCGTTCAACGCCGGTTACGACGCGCTCGGCTGCCTGCCGCCCACCTACGAGCCGCGCGCCACCGGTCACGTCCCCGAGATGATCGAGATGATGCGCGGCCTCATCGAGCGCGGTCACGCCTACGCCGCCGACGGCAACGTCTACTTCGACGTGCGCTCGTTCCCCGGCTACCTGTCCCTCTCCAACCAGGACCTGGACGATCTGCGCCAGCCCTCGGGCGACAACGAGACCGGCAAGCGCGACAAGCGCGACTTCGCCATGTGGAAGGCGTCCAAGCCCGGTGAGCCCAGCTGGGAGACCCCCTGGGGCCGCGGCCGTCCCGGCTGGCACCTGGAGTGCTCCGCCATGGCGCACAAGTACCTCGGCGCCGCCTTCGACATCCACGGCGGCGGCATCGACCTGATCTTCCCGCACCACGAGAACGAGATCGCCCAGGCCAAGGGCTTCGGTGACGCGTTCGCGAAGTACTGGGTGCACAACGGCTGGGTCACCATGTCCGGCGAGAAGATGTCGAAGTCGCTCGGCAACTCCGTGCTCGTCAGCGAGATGGTCAAGACCTGGCGCCCCATCGTGCTCCGCTACTACCTCGGCACCCCGCACTACCGGTCCATGATCGAGTACAGCGAGGACGCCCTGCGCGAGGCCGAGTCCGCGTTCGCCCGCATCGAGGGCTTCGTCCAGCGCGTCACGGAGAAGGCCGGCGAGACCGTCGAGCCCGCCGCCGAGGTGCCGCCCGCCTTCGCCGAGGCGATGGACGACGACCTGGGCGTCCCGCAGGCCCTCGCGATCGTCCACACCACGGTCCGCCAGGGCAACAGCGCGCTCGCCGCCGACGACAAGGAGGCCGCCGTCTCCCGTCTCGCGGAGGTCCGTGCGATGCTCGGGGTACTCGGTCTCGACCCGCTCGACGACCACTGGGCCTCCGAGAGCGACCGGGGCGACGATCTGCACGGCGTCGTCGACACCCTCGTACGGCTCGTCCTCGACCAGCGTCAGTCGGCGCGCGAGCGCAAGGACTGGACGTCGGCCGACGCCATCCGCGACCAGCTCAACCAGTCCGGGCTCGTCATCGAGGACAGCCCGACCGGACCACGGTGGACACTCGGCCCGCGCCAGTAGTCCTCCCGAGTGCCGCCCGGCCCGCCGGGCGGCACACTCTCACTTATACGCACGCACGTCTGAAGCAACGAAACAGGTAGGTCATGGCCGGGAACAGCCAGCGCAGGAACCGCCGCACGTCCAACAAGAAGGGCATGCAGGTCGGCAGCGGCGGTAACCGACGCCGTGGTCTCGAAGGCCGGGGCCCGACGCCGCCCGCGGAGGACCGCAAGAAGCACAAGAAGAACCGCATCGCGACCGCCAAGGCCAAGCAGGCCGCCAACCGCCGCCCCGCCCCCCGGCGCGGCGGCGTCAAGGGCACCTCCGAGATGGTCGTCGGCCGCAACCCGGTCTTCGAGGCGCTGCGCGACGGCGTGCCCGCCACCACCCTGTACGTCCAGCAGTACATCGACAACGACGAGCGGGTCCGCGAGGCCCTCCAGCTCGCCGGCGAGCGCGGCAACATCAACCTGATGGAGGCCCCGCGCCCCGAGCTGGACCGGATGACGAACGGCCTGAACCACCAGGGCCTCGTCCTCCAGGTCCCGCCGTACGAGTACGCGGACCCGCAGGACCTCACCGCCGCCGCGTACGACAACGGCGAGGACCCGCTGATCGTCGCCCTCGACGGCGTCACCGACCCGCGCAACCTCGGCGCGATCGTCCGCTCCGTCTCCGCGTTCGGCGGCCACGGCGTGGTCGTGCCCGAGCGCCGCGCGGCCGGAATGACCGCCGGAGCCTGGAAGTCCTCCGCCGGCACCGCCGCCCGCACCCCGGTCTCCCGCGTCACCAACCTGACCCGGGCGCTGGAGGCGTACAAGAAGGAAGGCATCGCGATCGTCGGCCTGGCCGCCGACGGCGAGCACACCGTCGAGGACCTGGAGGCGCTCGGCGGCCCCGTGGTCGTCGTCATCGGCAGCGAGGGCAAGGGCCTCGGCCGGCTCGTCGGCGAGACCTGCGACTACCGGGTCCGCATCTCGATGCCCGGCGGAGCCGAGTCCCTGAACGCCGGCGTCGCGGCCGGCATCGTGATGTACGAGGTCGCGCGCCGCCGCACCTGATCCGCACCGGGCCGGGTCCGGCCCGGTCCCGTGCGGGCCGGGGCAGACTCGGGTTCCGCGCACCGGGCCCGCGGGAACACTCGCACGGGGGGCGGCCGACGGGGGACACCCCCGGCGTCCGCCGTCCTCGCGCGGCCGTGCGCGGGGGCGCATCGGAGCGCGCGTACGCCCCAACGTGCCCCGCCACCACCGGTTGACGGGCCTCGGACACTTCGACGCCGTCAAGGCAGTGTCCTAAACACCCATCACTCGGTTAGATGAGTGTGGACACCAGAACGCCTCGGTTCGACGAGCAACCCGCCCTGAGCATGACCAAGGTGGACTGCGACCCTGCGCAGGTCATCGTCAACCACGCCAGCTTCCGGGTACAGCTCGCGCCCGGCCAGCGCGCCCGGCTGCGCGGTGTGACCCCCGCCGCCGCGCCCAGGATCCCCGCCATGAGCGGCTCCGGAGCGGGGCGCGGCCGACGCGCCCCCGTCGTGTGGAGCGGCAGGTCCGCCCCCGGCGACCCCGGCGCCACCGGACTGCTCCAGGCCGTACGGAACTCCACCGCGGGCCGGCCGGGCGTCAAGGGCCGCCCCGACACCGCGTACGACCCCTACGAGCCGTACGCCTCGTACGAACCAGCCGGTACCCAGGTCATCCCGCGCCTGGAAGAGACCCAGCCCACCCCGCTGATCGGCGGTCCCAGGACCGGCGGGCCGCTGCTGCCGCCGATGCGGCAGGCCGTCGGCGCGTTCGACCCGGTCGAGACCGGCTCGGGGCGGTACGCCGCGGACGACTACCGGACGGACGAGTACCGGACCGACGTGTACGGCCCGGACGGGCCCGGCCGGGGCCCGAACGGCGAGGGCTTCGACGACCGCGACGACGTCACCGACGACCGCGACCGCGAGCGGAGCGGCGACTCCGTCCGGCACGCGTACTACCCCGGCCGCCGCATGAACCTCGGCGTCGTCCTGCTGCCCATGCGGGTCTTCCTCGGCTTCATCTCGATCTACGCGGGCATGGGCAAGCTCTGCGACCCCGTCTACTTCGACGGCGGCGACCGCGGCTCCATGGTCAAGTGGCTGACCTCACTGCACCCCTGGGCCCTCGCGGAGCCGCTCCGCGAGTTCGCGCTCTCCCACCCCGTCGGCGCCGGACTCAGCATCGCCTTCCTCCAGGTCGTCGTCGGAGTCCTCACCGTCCTCGGCCTCTGGCAGCGCGTCGCCGCCTCGGTCGGCGCCCTGCTCTCCGCCGCCCTCCTGGTCACGGTCAGCTGGCGCACCGTCCCGGTCTACGACGCGCCGGACATCATCTACCTCGCCGCCTGGAGCCCGCTGATCATCGCGGGCGCCCCTGTCTACTCCGTCGACGGACGCCTGGCCGGGGAAGCCTGGCGCAGGCTCGGCCCCCGCTCCGAGATCTGGGACCTCCGCCGCCGCGTACTGCGCCGCGGCGCGGCCGTCGCCACGGTGGTCGTCGGCCTCACCCTGCTCATCGGCTCCGTCCTCGGCGGGGCGGTCCGCTCGACCGGGGTCGTCACCGTTCCCGGGCCCAACGGAGTCCCGACCAACCAGCTCCCCGGCTCCCCGCTCCCCGAGGAGTCCCGCAGCGGCGCCAAGGCCTCGCACACCCCGGCCGGCCGCGAGCCCGCACCGACCCGGAGCACCGCCCCCCGGACGCCGTCCGCGGAGACCTCCGCGCCCGCCACGGGCACGGTCCGCGAGTCGGGCCAGGCGACGGCGGGCACGGGCCGGCCCAGCCAGACCCAGGGCACCGGCCAGCAGCCCCCGCAGCGGACCACCCCCCAGCAGCCCCCGAGCACCAGCGCCGGTCCCAGCTCCGCGGGCCCGGCCGGAGGCGCCGGCGGCACCACCGCGGGCGGCCCGGACCAGGCCCCCGGGACGGACGGCGCCCCGGACGCCTCGACCGGCGGAAGCGGAAGCGGAGGCGGCGGCAAGAACCCCCTGGGCGGCCTCCTGGGCTGAGCCCGAGCCCGGCCCGTAGGCGGGAGGGGCGTACGCAGCGAACACAGCGGGGGACCCAACAGAGGGACCCAACAGCGGACAGAGCGAGGGGCGGGGGCCCGGGGGGGTACGGGGGCCCCCCCCCGCGCGGGCCGCGGGTGGGTCGGGGGCGGGGGGGCCAGGGGGCCGCGGGGGGGGGGGCGCCCGCCCCCAACCCGGGGGGGCCCCCACCCCGGCCACCCCCCCGGCGACCGGGCGGGGGGGGGGCACCGGATCGATTCCGGTGCCCGCCCCTCGCTCTGTCCGCTGTTGGGTCCTTCGCGGTGTCCACAGGGTCCCGAAGGCGGTGGCGAGCCCTACTGGCCGTCCAGCTCCTTGGCCGCCTCCGTGAGGTCCTTGGCGGTGTCGATGGCCCGCCAGTACGCCCCGTGCGGCAGCGGATAGCCGGCCAGCCGGCGCTCCCGGGCGAGCCGGGGAAACGTAGTCCGCTCATGATCACCACGGTCCGGCAGCATCGCCGTGAACGCGGGGGAGAACACGTACACCCCCGCGTTGATCAGATACGGCGAGGGCGGCGACTCGATGAAGTCGGTGATGTGCCCGAAGGCGTCCGTCTCCACCGCGCCCCACGGAATCCGGGGGCGGGCCAGCGCCAGGGTCGCGGTCGCATCACGCTCCCCGTGGAACGCGGCCATCTCACGCAACGAGAAGCGCGTCCAGATATCACCGTTGGTCGCGTACCAGGGCTGCTCCGGATCGGGCAGCCGGGCCGCCGCGTACTTCAGCCCGCCGCCACGGCCCAGCGGTTCGGACTCCACGACCGTCGTGACGCGCAGCGGCAGCACCGCCGCGTCCAGCCACTCCTGCAGCACCTCGGCCAGATGCCCGCAGGACACCACGGCATCGGTCACGCCCTCCGCGGCCAGCCAGGAAAGCTGATGGCCGATGATCGGAGTCCCGGTACCAGGGATCTCGACCATCGGCTTGGGGCGGTCATCGGTGTACGGGCGCAGCCGTGACCCCTGGCCACCCGCCAGGATCACGGCCTGCGTCGGAAACGTATGCATGTCAGGCACGATATGCCGTGCCCGCACGGGGACGGTCAGCTGAACTGTGCGACACCCGAGGCGAAGGACGTGTCGCAGACGGGACGCGAGAAGCGGTGCGCCCGCGTCGGGCCGTACTGCTCGACCGCCGCCCTGCCCAGGGCCTTCGCGATCGACATGCAGTGCCTCGCGAGCGACGGGCGTCCCTCGACGGCACGCTGGAGATCCGTCAACGCGACGGCGGGGTCCTTCTCCTGGAGTTCCAGGAGGAGCTTGTCGCGCAGGATGTCCTGTGTGCTGCGCGGCTTGGCGCGCTTGGAGACGGTCTGCGCCGAGGCGGTGAGCATCTGGGAGTCGGAGTTGTGAGATGCCCACGGCACGGCGGTGACCGCGAGGGTCCCGGACAGGACCATGACGACAGGCAGTACGAGAGCGAGAGTTCGGCCGATGCGGCGCGCGGTGTGGGTCACGCAGTGAGCGTAGCGGGCAGTGATGAATTGGCGACATTACGTCACTCTCGCGAGGGATGGTTCGAGAGTGTTTTTCGAATACCGTGTTGACGAACCGGAGCGAAATGACCGTTGTGCCGGGGAATTTGAGGTGGCCGGCCCAAACCCACGAAACGCGCGTCGGCCCCGCACGGAGTCCGTGCGGGGCCGACGTCGTACGGCGGGTGTGCGAAATCAGTCGGTGAGACGCTCACCGGTGGAGGTCGCGAAGACGTGCAGCTCGTCCGGGCGCGGCACGACGTGCAGCTTGGTGCCCTTCTCCGGGACGGCGCGGCCGCCGACGCGGACGACCAGGTCCTTGTGCTCGCCGGCGACCTCGGCGGCACCGTAGACGAAGCCGTCGGCGCCGAGCTCCTCGACGACGTTGACCGAGACGGCCAGTCCGGCCGGGGCGTCGGCGGAGTCCTTGGTGAGGGACTTCGCGGCGGCGCCGCCGTGCTCGACGATGTCGAAGTGCTCGGGGCGGATACCGACCGTGACGGTCGTGTCGCCGCGGTCCGCGGCGGCGGTGAGCGCCGCGCGGGAGACCGGGACGACGCTGTTGCCGAACTTCACGCCACCGTCGGTGATCGGGACCTCGACCAGGTTCATCGCGGGGGAGCCGATGAAGCCGGCCACGAAGAGGTTCGCCGGCTTGTCGTACATGTTGCGCGGCGAGTCGACCTGCTGGAGCAGACCGTCCTTGAGGACCGCGACACGGTCACCCATGGTGAGGGCCTCGACCTGGTCGTGGGTGACGTACACGGTCGTGATGCCCAGGCGGCGCTGGAGCGAGGCGATCTGCGTACGGGTGGAGACACGGAGCTTGGCGTCGAGGTTCGACAGCGGCTCGTCCATGAGGAAGACCTGCGGCTCACGGACGATGGCACGGCCCATCGCGACACGCTGACGCTGACCACCGGAGAGCGCCTTCGGCTTGCGGTCGAGGTAGTCGGTGAGGTCGAGCATCTTGGCGGCCTCTTCGACCTTCGCCCGGATCTCGGTCTTGTTGATACCGGCGATCTTCAGCGCGAAGCCCATGTTGTCCGCGACGGACATGTGCGGGTACAGCGCGTAGTTCTGGAACACCATCGCGATGTCCCGGTCCTTCGGCGGCAGGTGCGTGACGTCGCGGTCACCGATGCGGATCGCGCCGCCGTTGACGTCCTCAAGACCCGCGAGCATGCGCAGGGAGGTCGACTTGCCACAACCGGAGGGACCGACGAGGACGAGGAACTCGCCGTCCTCGATGTCGATCTCCAGCTGGTCAACCGCGGGCTTCGTGGAGCCGGGGTATACGCGGGACGCCTTGTCGAACGTGACACTGGCCATGCTGAATCTTCTCCTCCACCGGCAGGAACGTGCCGGACGATCCGTTGTAAGGGAGTGGTCTGGTCCACTTGAGTGAACCTTCAGCGACGCTACCTGGCCATTTCGAATCTGTCAGTAGTTCGAAGGGGACGAAATTCCGGCGCGGACGCGGTGCGGGGTTGGTTACACTGCTCCGGCACGCCTCCTTAGCTCAGCTGGCCAGAGCAACGCACTTGTAATGCGTAGGTCATCGGTTCGAATCCGATAGGGGGCTCGGTGAAACCCCAGGTCACGTGGTCCGTGACCTGGGGTTTTTCTCATGTCGTTCCCTTAATCCTGTCGATGTGCCGCTTCAGCGGCTCCGCCGGGCGCCCCCTGGTGGCTCGGGCGCTGTGCGGTCAGGAACAGGTGCCCGCTGCCTTGTCGCGGGTGACGATGTCCGTGGTGCCGCGGGTGTCGGCCCAGACGACGCGGTCGGAGCCGTTCTGCATCCCGGGGTACATCTGCGCGGTGGGTGCGCAGGAGACGCGGTGCCAGGGTCCGCCGTTGCCGTGCATGACGTCCTCGACGTTCGCGATCTCCAGCTTCGGCATGTTCGCGTTGGTGAGTCCGCCGAAGGTGGAGGCCGTGAGGTCGGTGCGGATCAGCGAGGTGTCGTTCACGGCGAGCTGGACGCCCGAGCCGAAGATCGAGCGAAGCTTGACGCTCCTCTGCTTCGCGGTGTTCGCCGGGTCCGACAGGTCGTAGCCGGAGACGCTCTGGAAGCCGAGCAGGAACGGGTTGGTGATGACGGCGAAGCCGTACTTCCCGTTCTGCACGTAGTCCGTGGCGGAGCTCAGGAGGTCGCCCGCCTTGGTCGTGGTGAGCGTCTTCGTGGCGAGGTCGTAGACGTTCAGCATGGTGGTGGAAGTGCCGCCGTAGTCGAGGAACGAGACCTTGCCGCCGCCGATCTGCGGGCGCACCGCGCTCGTGCCGGGCGCGGGGGTGATGTTCACCGCGGGCTTGTCGCCCTGCTTGACCCATACGTCGGCCTCGTCGCCCTGGATGTCGACCCAGGTCAGGGTCTTGCCGTCGACGTCGGGCTCGCGCTGGTCGCCGGGGCCGCCGGCGATGACCGTCACCTGCGCGTTCTTGCCGCCGTTCGCCTTGCGGCCGACGATGTCGGCGCCGTTCACGCCCACCCGGCTGTAGTAGAGGGTGTTGCCCTTGAGAGCGGGGTCGATGGCCCAGGTGCCGGGGGTGGAGATGTCCGTGGCGCCCTTCTCGGGCTTCGAGACCAGGCCGGTCTTGATGCCGTACTCGGGGGTGCCGTCGAAGAAGCTCTTCAGGTCGATGTAGGAGGTGGCCCAGCGGTCGCCGGCGAGGGCGATGTTGTGGGACATGTCCATGCCCTCGCCGCCGGGGGCGATGTCCTTGGCGAGGGTCACCGCGTCACGCGGCGCCTCGACGTCCTCCCAGCCGGGGACGATGCCGTGCTGGTCGAAGGCGTTGTTGATCTGCTGGAGCTGCGTGGCGTCGGCGCCGAGCCTGCGGGCGGCGTCCACGATGCCGTAGCGCGCCTGGAGGAAGTCGGTCCAGGGCGTGAAGTTCTCGGTGTCGGCCGTGTAGACGATCTTGTCGGCGAGCTTCTTGCCGACCGACTTCCGCATGTCCCACATGGCCCCGGCGATGATGGTCGAGTTCGAGTGCACTCCGCCGTTGTCACTGGCGAGCGGGATGTTGATGTAGTCGCGGTCGGCGCGGCGTCCGTCGTTGAGGTCGCGCAGCGCGCAGTCGGCGGGGTCCTTGTCGTGGCCGCACAGGTCCTCGCCGATGAGGCCGGACTCCGGGTCCTTCATCGAGAGGCCCTCGTCGTCGACCTCCATGGCCTCGCCGAAGTAGTCGCTGACCGCCTCGTTGAGCGCGCCCGACTGGGAGACGTAGAGCAGGCCGGCGGTCTTGTCGGTGATGCCGTGGGTCATCTCGTGGCCGACGACGTCGAGACCGGCGGAGGCGGGGGCGCCGTTGATGTTGCCGTACACCATCTTCGTGCCGTCCCAGAAGGCGTTCTGGTAGGCGGCACCGTTGGAGGTGACGTTGACGACGGAGCGCATCGTGCCGCCCTTGCCGTCGATGCCGTCGCGGCCCAGCTCCTTCTTGTAGAAGGCGTAGACCTTCGCGGCGTTGACGTGCGCGTCCACGGCGCCGCTGTCCGTCGCCGCGGCGGGGAAGTCCACGGTGTCGGCGGAGGCGAGCGGGGTGCCGGCGGGCAGGGCGCTCTCGTAGTTCTTGACGTCGCCGCCCTGGGCGTCGTACGTCAGGATCTCGCCGCCGGTCTTCTCGTACATCTTCTGTGTCCGGTCACGCAGTTCGACGCGCCCGTCGGTGCGCTCGTAGGCGTTGAGGTCCTTCTGCTCGCCGTCGTAGTTCACGCCGTGCCCGGTCACGGGGCCCTCCGCCCCGGCGAGTTCGTTGTACGAGAGCGCGACGCCGCCGCTGTGCGCGTCGACGTACACCTGCTGGCGGACGGGCCGGCCCGAGAGGTCCGTGCCGGTCACGGTGAAGTGCCAGGTCAGCAGACCGGCTCCGCGCGGCAGGACGACGAGGCCGTGGGCGGCGGTGGACCGCTCTGCGCGGCTGAGCCTGCGCAGGCTCTCGTCGCTGAAGAGGCGGCCCCGGGCCTTCTCCTCGGTCAGCTTCGGGGTGACGTCGGTCGTGAGCCCGGTGAAGAGGCTGCCGCCCGCCGATTCGACGGTGGTGCCTTTGGTGTGCACGGCGTACTCGGCGCCGAGCACCGGCACGCCCTTGAGGCTCTGGGTGAAGCGGACCGTGGAACGGCCGTCCTGGGTCGTGGACTTCGGCTTCGAGAGTTCGAGCCCGGACGTGTGGTAGACGTCGTTGCGGGCTTCGATATGACGCTGCGCCGCGGTCGCCGGGGTGCCGGCCGTGGCGTCGCGCCGGGCGGCGGCGTTCCCTTCCTCGATGCCCGCCGTGAAGGCGGGGACCTGGGTGCTTTCGCCGGGCACGATGTCCGGCGTAGCGGTGGCGGCGGGAGCGGCGTGGGCCGGGATCGTGGTGAACAACCCGGTGAGGAGTGCGGCCGTCGCGGTGGCGGCGGCCATACGTATGCGTCTGGAACTGGTGGAGGGCATGCCTGACTTCCTGGACGGGGTCGGGGGAGTTGGTAGATGGGGCACCCGAATCGTCGCGAGGCGCACGGGGTGGGAGCAATGCCTCCAGGTGTCACATCCTTGCCATTGGCAAGAGCTCGCCAGCAGTGTTCGAATGGACGCCACAGGGGACGGTGCGGGGACGAAAAGGGAACAGTGCTGCACAATCTGGACTTCACGCGCGACCAGGAGTCGGTCTATCGGAGCCTGGTGGCGGTCGGCACGCTCAGCACGGAGGCGCTCGCCCGCTCGTGCGTCCTCGAACTCCCCCGGATCGTCGCCGCTTTGGCCGAGCTCCAGCGTTCTGGCCTGGTGACCTCGCACGAGAGCCCGGACGGCGGACTGTTGTGGGAGCCCGCACCGCCCTCACTCGCCCTCGGCGCACTCCTCGCGGTGCGCCAGGACGAACTGCGCTCGGTGTCGGCCGAGATCGGCAAGCTCGACGCGGCGTACCGCACGGCCGTCGCGCGCCGTGGGGCCGACGACACGGTCGAGACCGTGCACGGCAGGGACAACATCCGCCACCGCTTCCTCCAACTCCAGCGCGGCGCGAAACGCGAGGTCATGAGCCTGAGCAAAGGGCCCGCGGTCGCGGTGCGGCGCGCCGACAACCCCGCGGAGCTGACCGCCATCGAACGGGGTGTCCGTATCCGCGTCGTGGTCGAGCCGAGCGTGGTCGAGGAGGACCTGTCCCTGCTGACCCTGGGCCTGTCGATGGGCGAGGAGGTACGGGTCGCCGCGGAGGTGCCCACCAAGCTTGTCATCGTGGACGGCGAACACGCGCTGCTGCCCCTGCACGCGGAGGCGGACAGCATCGCGGAGCACGCGGTCATCGTGCACGCGTCGGGGCTGGTCTCGGCGCTGTCCGGCCTTTTCGAACAGGTCTGGCAGCGCGCCCGGCCGCTCAGCGGGCACAGCCGGGGCGCCGACGACCGGGCGATCCAGGCCCTCATGCTCGCGGGCCTCACCGACGAGGCGATAGCCCAGCGCGTCGACACCTCGGTCCGCACGGTGCACCGACGCGTCCGGCGCATGATGGACCGCACCGGGGCCGCGACCCGCTTCCAGCTCGGCTGGCACCTGCGCGACGAGGCGAGTGAGGACGGTTAGGGCCGGTCGTCAGGGTGCCGTCGTTGCCCGGACGGCGGCCGGCCTCGCCCGGCGGCCCCCGCGTGGGGGTTCACTGGCGCGCGGCTGACGGTCGGGCGGCAGCCTGGTGGCGCTCGCGGTGGCGGGCCACCGCGTCGTTGTTGGCGCAGCGCACCGAGCAGTAGGTGCGGCGGCCGTTGCGGGAGGTGTCGACGAATGCCAGGCGGCAGTCGCGGCGGGCGCAGCGGCCCAGCCGGTCGGCGGCGGCGGAGCACACGACGTAGGCGAGTCCGGCTGCGGTGACGGCCCGGATGTGGGTGGCGGCGTCGGCGCCGGTGGCGCTGTAGTGCAGGTGGGGGCGGCCGTCGTGCAGGGAGATCCTGGGGCTGCTGGAGGCTTCGGCGAGCAGGGTGTTGACCGTCTGGCACCGCTCTTCGAGGTCCTGCCGCCCGAAGCACGCGGCCAGGCGCCGGCTCCATGTCCAGATCGTCTCGGCCTGCGTGGCGGTGAGCGTGCGGTGCACCACGCCGTGTGCGGCGAGGAGTGGTTCCAGGTGCTCGGGGGGTGGTGGTGCGGTCAGGTTGACCAGGTCCGCGGCCAGCCGGGCGGCCTCGCCGCCGTAATGGTCGAAGTGCATGGGGCCATTACATCACTGGGTGGGTTCGGGCCGATAGGGGTGTCACGCCCGTTAGATGTAATGGTTGAAGTGATTTAGGGCGTGAAGTCATGTTGGGGGCATGACTTCCGCAACCACGGTCCCGCCGTCGGGCGACCGCTGTCCCGTCTGTCACGAGCCCACTCCGGCGGAGACGCGGTGGTGGACGCTGAGCTCCTGTCACCGCACATCCGAGGGTGAGGTCGAATACTGCGTCGGTGGCTGCGGCTGTCTCGTCGTTCTGCTTGACGGCGAGATGGTCAAATGCCTGCGACGCGTCGCCGGTCGGAGGGGCCGGGGCCGTGAGCGGCACTTGCCCCGCCGCCCGGGTGCCGTCGCGGGTGTGTGAGGGTGGCTGCGGCCGAGGCACGTATGCACTGTCGTACATGGGGGGTTGTCGTGAGCCAGGTGCTCTATGGCGAGCGGTCCTGGAATCCGCTGGCGCAGACCGTGGAGTTGACCGAGGAAGGGCTGCGCAGGGGTGGCCGGACCACACCGATGGGTGAGCTGAACCTCGGCGCCATGGCGGAGGCGTACGGGCGTGGGTGCTGGCTGGGCGGCGGCGGGGCCGAGCGCGCGCTCGACCGGCTTCCGGAGGGCCCCGGGGTCGTCCCGCTGACCCGCGTCACCGGCACCGCGGTCCCGGTGAGGGTGCGTCGGGCGGCCGAGTTCGCCGGCACTCTCGGCGAGTTGGCGGTGCGGCTGTGCGGCGGGACCGGGCAGGTGGCCGCGCTGGCGGCGCGGGCCGGGGCCGAGGGCGTACCGCTGTGGATCGCGCGGAGGTTCGCGGACGGGCCCGCCGGGCCGGTCGCCGTCGCCGTGGACCGGCGGCTGGTGCGCGTCGACGTGTGGGGGCCGGACGCTCCCGCCGTCCGCATCCGCGCGCCCCGCGGCTTCCAGGGCGAGGCCCCCGATCCGGCCAAGGGCCTGTGCCTGACGGTCGGCGACACCGTGGCGGAGCTCGCACTCAGGAAGAAGCTGCGCAAGTCCAAGAGCGTGGTCGAGGTGCGGCTTTCCGGGGCGCACTGGGTGCTGCGCCGGGAGAACGCGACGAGCTCGTGGCTGCTGCGAGGCGATCAGCGTGTCGCCCTGCTGGCGCGTCCCCCGCGCCGGCCGGCCCGCACACCCGACACGGTCCTGCGGCCGCTGGCCCCGGTGCGCCACGAGAGCGCGGACCCGCTCGACGCGGTCATGGCGCACCTCTTCGCCGCCGCCTTCGGGATAGGCGACACGACCGGGACCGCGCGGTTCCGGTCGGAGCGGCAGGCCGGGCGCGGGGGTGAGCCGGTCGCCACCGACGGGGCGTGGGACCGCCCCTGGTTCAGCAACCTCGGCAACGGCGGTGACGACAACGAGCCCGGCGGCGGAGACGGCTGGGGCGCGGACGGCGGCGACGGCGGGGACTCCGGTGGCGGCGACGGTGGTGACGGCGGGGGCGGCGACGGTGGCGGGGGCGACTGAGGGATCGCGGCGCATCCGTGGGGCCGTACGGGCGTTGACCGGAAGGGTGCATGCCCGTCTCGCGTGTAGGCGTCTCGCTGTCCCGGTTAACGGATGTGCGGGCACATGGCCAATTTGCGCTACTAGCTGACGAGTAATCAGCCCGAGGGACCTCCCTGCGTGTCCTCTGCGTCGCGGGCATAAAGCTTTGTCATATTTCAGCCGATTTCCCCCTGTTTGTTTCGTCCTATTCATCAGGGAAGGCAGAAATATGGGCAGGTTCAGGTACGGAACCAAGGGGGCGGCCGTCGCGCTGGCCGCTCTGGGTTCGCTCGTGGCCGCCGGAGGCACGGCTCACGCGGAGGCGGGCCAGGACAGCATCAGCATGCTGAAGCAGGAGAAGAGCCAATGGTGCTGGGTCGCCTCCGGGCTGACCATCGCCAAGTTCCAGGGCTTCGGTTCCACGCAGGCGGACTTCTGCAACCGCGCTCAGCCCTACTACGGATGCAACAACCAGCCGGCCACGCTCGACGACATGGCCAGGGGCTGGAACAGCCTCGGCATGACCCACACCGGCTCGGCGCTGAACAGCGCGGCCTCGTTCGACCAGGTGTACACGGACGTCAAGGCGGCCCGGCCGATCGCCGTCCGCATCGGATGGACCTCCGGTGGCGGCCACATGAACGTGGTCTACGGCTTCAACACGTCGAACAACACGATCGCGGTGGCCGACCCGTGGCCGGACACCACTACCTACACGTGGTGGAACTACAACGACTACGTGAGCAACAGCTCGTCCAAGTGGACCCACTCCCGTATCGGTATCTCCCGCTAAGGCAGACGACGACATGCGCAACACCAGCTGCACCTCACCGTCCGGCAGCCGGGCGGCCCGCTCCGCCCGTCCGCTCGTCCTCGTCGCAGCAGCCGCCTCGGCCCTGCTGTCCGTCGCCGGCCCGGCACACGCGGCCCCGGCCAAGGACCCCCTCCCCGCCGACATCCCCGACTACCAGGCCGCTCTCGACGCGGTGCACTCCGCCGACGTGCGCGACACCGTCTGCCGCTTTCTGCGTACTCCGGTGCCCACCGAGGGCGGCACCGATCCGGTGCAGACGATCCCCGAGACGGCCGAGCCCTGCCAGGGCCTGCCGGAGTTCACGATCAAGGACCCCGTGGCGCGGAACGAGATCACCCCGGAGTTCGCCGCCGGCACCGCTCAGCCGCTGCCGACGGAGGCGATCAAGCTGACGCAGCTGGTCTCCACGTTGAGCGCGAGCGTCAACGACCGCACCGCCACCGTCATGCTGGCCCCCAGCCAGGGCGGCGGCTGGCACCTGGCGGGCGTGCGCGACGGCGACAGCGACGCCGTGTACGCCGCCAAGGCGGGTCTGGGCACGCTCGTCTTCACCGAGCCGCAGATCCGAGGCTGGTACCGGCTCAAGCTCACCACCGTCGAGCCGCTCAACGACGAGGCCCGCCAGGGGCTGGGCGGTCAGGACTCGGCATCGCTCAGCGACTACCAGAAGCTGGTGAAGTCCCGCTACGCCGACAAGCTGCCGGGCTCGGAGTACGACACCAAGGGCTACTCCAGCGGCTACAGCCTCCCGAGCACGCGGAGCGACAGCCCCTCCTCCACCCTGCTCGTTGCCGGTGGTTCCGGCGCCGCACTCGCCCTCGCGGGCGGCGGCGCCGCCGTCATCCGCAGGCAGCGGCGTACGAACGGCAGCTGATCCCAGCGCCGTTGGCCCTCGCGCCGGATGCGGACGCGCATCCGGCCGGGACGCGGCTCATCGGCCCTGCGGACCCGCCCCTGCGAACCGGTCCGCCGGCTCCGCCTCCCCCTACGAAGGGCGGATCAGCGCGCCCCGCGGCCGGGAGGCGCGGAGGCGCACGTCATGCCGAGGGGCGCTTGCCGACCAGCTCCTGGTAGAGCGCACGGCGCTCCTCCGCGTTGCCGTCCGTCGCGGCGAGGTCCCGGTCCCACTGCTGCTTGATCTCCTCCAGGTAGCCTCGCCAGCCGCCGGCCGATTTCGCGCCCATGTCCCGCAGGTCGACGTACCGTTCGTTCATGCCGAGGCCGCCGGAGCCGATCTTGTCCCCCTTGTGGCCGTGCAGGATGGATTCGGGGTTCGAGGTGGCCTCGGTGGAACGGAAGTCGTGTTCGTAGCCGACGGGGCTTTCCGCGTGCGGCGCGATGGTCTCGACGCCGATCTGGAGGGACCCGTCCTTCTCCATGGTCGGGCGGTGGTAGACCAGCAGGACGTGGCCGTACGAGCCGTTCGGCAGGACCATCGCGCCGTTCCAGTCCTTGGAGCCGAATCCGCCGCCGGAGATGTCCTGGCCCCACAGCTTCGGCCGGGCGGCACCGATGGCGAGCTTGTTGGTGAGGGACGCCTTGACGCCGCCCTTCTCCTTGAACTTTCCCTGCTTCTCGCCCTTGTTGGGGCCGATCTCGGTGCGGTGGGTGGCGAAGCCCCGCTCGGACACGTGCTCCGCGGGCTCCCCCTTGGTGGCGTCCTGGGTCGCGCCGAGGAAGTGCGGCAGCCAGTAGGCGGGATCGTCCTTCGCGCTCAGCGCGGGGATACGCACGTTGACGCGGCCGCCGTGGGACAGCGCACGGATGACGTCCTGCTCGTGGTCCGCCACGTGCCGGTTCTTCTCCGGGGCGTAGAGCTGAAGTCCGTGACGCAGGATGAGCAGGATCTTGGTGAGCATTTCACGGCCCTGAGCGTCCTTCTCGACGTAGTCGGGCGCCTTCTTCCCGTCCTTGCCCACCGGGGTGCCCTCCGCCGGGACGGAACCGTCGTGCATGCGCTCGGGGGCTATGCCCTCCGGGTGGAGCGTGTCGACGGCGGTGTCGCGGATCTGCTGGTCGCGCTCCGTCTCCAGGTCCTTCCGCTTCTGCGGGTCGGTGCCGGGGGTCTGGGTGAGCATGAACCGGCCGAGGGTGTAGGCCGGGTCCGTGGGTGCGCGGCCGGACAGGTCCGACAGGATGTCGGGACGCTTCCCGATGGCCAGTGTCGCGGTGAGTACGCGCTTGCCGGGGTCCAGTTTCAACCAGTCGTCGAACGGCCCCTTGGCGTACGTCTCGGCCTCTTCGTAGCTGCCGATGCCCACATCCTTCAGCCACTTCGTATTGACCGCGGACAGCTGCCTGATGTCGGCCAGCTCCTCGTCGCTGAACGCCTCCCCCCGCATCACCCGCCGTTCCAGGGTCTTCCGCAGCCGGGCGGGCCCGTCGACCATCCACTGTTCGGGCCACCAGGTGCCGGGCGCGAAGATGTTCGCCTTGGATTTCGTCTGGGTCGTGTGCTGCTCGATCGACTGGCTGAGCCGGGCGATGATCTCCTTGCCCTTCGGGTCCGCCTCCTGCGCCGGTCCGGCTGTCTCGGCGCCCTCCTGCCCGGTGGGTTCCGCGCGCTGGACCGTGGTGGCCCCGCCGACGGAGCGCTGCACGGCCTCACCGTGCCGGCGCCCCTCCTCCTCGTGCCCGCGGCGCATCATCTCCAGCACCACCTGGTTGCCGCTGCTGGCCTGCACCCCCATCAACCCGGTGGGTGCGGCCGTGCGTGCGGTCTTCTCCTGGCCGGCCGGTGCGGCGGAGCGCTTCCTGTCGTGGGATTTCATTGACACCCCTTAGCCGAGACCAGTGCCCCTTGTCGGTCGGGACCGGTGCGTCTTGACCGAGACCGGTGAAGTGAAACGCTAGGTCCCCGGCTTCGGGTCCGGAACCTCCACGGGCCGGTCCGGGGGCCGCGGGCGCTCCGTCGCACCCGGTCCCACCAGTGGCGTTGCATGCTCCGGGCAGCGGCCCCACGAGAAGATCTGCCCGCAGAGGCAGAGCCGCTGCCCCTCCGGACCTGGGCTGTCGGGCTCCGGACGGAGCCGGGTTGTCGGTTCCGGACCGAGCCGGTCCGTCGGTTCGGACGGACTCGGGTTGTCGGTCCCGGACCGAGCCGGGCTGTCCGTTCCGACCCGCTCAGCCCCGTCCCGCAAGCCGGTCCGCGATCTTCGCGATCGGGTCGGTGCCGGTGCGGGGCGAGGTGAGTTCGCGGCGGTCGGCGGCGCGGTAGGCGGCGTACATGCCGTGGACGCCGAGCCAGCGCAGGGGTTCCGGTTCCCAGCGGCGGACCTTGTGGTTGGCCCAGGGCAGGGCGGTCAGTTCGGTGGGGCCGCCCTGGCCGGAGTCCTGCTGGATCAGGTCGCGCAGGGTGCGCGCGGCGAGGTTGGTGGTGGCGACCCCGGAGCCGACGTAGCCGCCCGCCCAGCCCAGGCCCGTGGAGCGGTCCAGGGTGACGGTGGCGCACCAGTCGCGGGGGACGCCGAGCACCCCGGACCAGGCGTGCGCGATGCGGGTGCCCGCGGTGGTGGGGAAGAGGCGGACCAGCAGGTCGCGCAGGGCCTCGACGGTGGCGGGCTGGGTGCGGCCGTCGTTGTCGGTGGCCGAGCCGTAGCGGTACGGGACGCCCCGGCCGCCCAGGGCGATGCGGTCGTCGGCGGTGCGCTGGGCGTACATGTAGGCGTGGGCCATGTCGCCGAGGGTCTCGCGGCCGTTCCAGCCGATGGTGTCCCAGAGGGATTCGGGCAGCGGCTCGGTGACGATCATGGAGGAGTTCATCGGGAGCCAGGTGCGCTTCTGGCCCTTGATGCCCGCCGTGAAGCCCTCGGTGCAGCGCAGGATGTACGGGGCGCGGACCGTGCCGTACGGGGTGACGGCGTGTTTGGGCTTGATCTCGGTGACGGGGGTCGACTCGTGGATCGTGACGCCGAGGCCCTCCACGACGTCCGCGAGGCCCTTGACGAGTTTGGCGGGGTGCAGTCGGGCGCCGTGCGGGGTCCAGGTGGAGCCGATGGCTCCGGTGACCTGGACGCGTTCCGCGGTCTCGCGGGCGCCGTGCAGGGTGCGGTCGGTCTCACCGAAGGCGATCTCCACGGAGTGGAAGTCCTTCAGGCGGGCGAGCTGCGCCGGGGTGCAGGCCACTTCGAGGACGCCGCCCCGGTGGATGTCCGCGTCGATCTTCTCCTCGTCCGCGACGCGGATGACCTCGGCGACGGTGTCGTTCATCGACCTCTGGAGCCGGACGGCCGCTTCGTGGCCGTGCAGCTTGGCGTAGCGGTCGCGGCCGGCGACGCCGTTGTAGAGCCAGCCGCCGTTGCGGCCGGAGGCGCCGTAGCCGCAGAACTTGGCTTCCAGGACGGTGATGTTGAGGAAGGGGACGGCCTTCTTGAGGTAGTACGCCGTCCACAGGCCGGTGTATCCGCCGCCGACGATGCAGATGTCGGCCGTGGCGTCGCCGGGCAGGGGTTCGCGGGGGAGGGGGGTGCCCTGGTCCGCGTACCAGAAGGATATGCCGCCGTTGGCTGTACTGACGGTGCTCATGTTGCCCCTGCTGTCCGGGTGACTTGCGCCGGTGGTGTGGCCGGCCGTGGAGTGCGGTGGTCCGCGTGGCTGGACGTTACTGGGCGGGGCCCGGTTTCGTCTCGTGGTGGCGGCGGGTCAGCGGGTAGCAGGCGAGGCCGATGAGCGCCGCGGTGAAGTGGCCGACGTCGGTGAAGGTGGCGCCGGTGACGAGCGGGACGCCGTAGATGACGAGGACGGCGAAGAGGTACACGTACCGCCAGGGGCGCGGGACGTAGTAGGTGAGGACGGCGACGACCCCGGCGAGGGCGTAACTGACCCCGACGTCCAGGGTGTTCGCGGCGGTCCCGGGCGCGTGGCCGTGCCGGATGGCCCAGGCCAGGACGCCTTCGCTGACGAGGGTGGCCAGGACGTGCGCGGCGGCGACGACGGTGAGCCAGCGCAGCGTGCCCAGACGGCGTTCCGCCGGGGCGTGGAAGACGGTGTAGAGCACGGCGTAGGGGAGCCATTCGCCGCCGTCGATCCAGAACGCGCTGCTGATCAGGACGCGTACGGGGTTCTGGGACAGCTCGTGGATGTTGGTGGAGCGCTGCCGGAGGAAGTCCTCCTCGAAGTCCGGTGACATCTGGTGGACGATGACGGTGGTGACGAAGAGGGCCAGCAGCCAGACGTAGGTGCCGGGGGCGCTGCGGATCCATGAGCCGGCGCCGCGGAGCCACGTGATGGGGGCGGGGCGGGGCCGCGTGGGCGGGGCGGGGTGGCTCGGGGTCATATCCGATTGACGCACGCTCCTAGGATCGGCGGCGTGATTGACATTCCGGATGCGCTGATCGCCACTCAGTCCAAGTACAACGGTGCGGCCGGGCGGGCGTTCCTGGCCGCGCTGCCGGGGCTGGCGGCGGAGTTCCTGGAGCGGTGGGGGCTGCGCCGGGACGGCGAGGCGCTGTACGGGGTGTGCGCGCTGGTGCTGCCGGTGGTGCGGGTGGCGGACGGGCGTCCGGCCGCGCTGAAGTTGCAGGCGGTGGACGCGGAGACGGCGGGGGAGCCGCTCGCGCTGCGGGCGTGGGGCGAGGCGTCGGCGGGTGCGGTGGAGCTGCTGGACCACGATCCGGCGACGGGGACGATGCTGCTGGAGCGGCTGGACGGGCGTCGTTCCCTGTCCGGGACGGCGGATGTACGGGAGGCGGTGCGGATCATCGCGGAGCTGCTGGCGGGGCTGACGGCGGTGCGGGCTCCGGTGGGGAGCGGTCTGCGGGGCCTTGCCGAGGTGTCGGCGCGGATGCTGGCGGCGGCGCCGGGCGCGGTGGGGCTGCTGGCGGACTCGGCGGAGCGGCGGCTGCTGGCGGACTGCGCGGCGGCGGTGCGGGAGGTCGCGGGGGAGCCGGGGGACCGGTTGCTGCACTGGGATCTGCACTTCGGCAACGTGCTGGCCGGGTACCGGGGCGGACCGGCGGGGGAGGGGGACGGGCGTGGTGCGCGTGACGGCTCCGCGGGGGCGGCGGAGACGCGGTGGGTGGCGATCGATCCGAAGCCGCTGGCGGGCGATCCGGGGTTCGAGCTGTTTCCGGCTCTGGTCAACGAGTTCGACGCGGAGGCGGTGGGGTGGCGGTTCGATCTGATGACGGAGGTGCTCGGTCTCGACCGGGCGCGGTCCCGTGCGTGGACGCTGGGGCGGGTGCTGCAGAACGCGTGCTGGGGCGCGGAGGACGGTGCGCGGCGGCTGGAGCCGGAGCAGGCCGAGATCGCGCGGCGGCTGCTGGGCCGGTAGCGGCGGGCGGCGCGGCACTGTTTACGCTGCCCCCATGATCCGTACCGCTACCGCCGCCGATGTCCCCGCCATTCACGCGATGGTCCGTGAGCTGGCCGACTACGAGAAGGCGCTGCACGAGGCGAACGCTACTGAGGAGCAGTTGCGCGAGGCGCTGTTCGGTGAGCGGCCCGCCGCGTTCGCGCACATCGCGGAGTCGGACGAGGACGGTGAGGTAGTGGGCTTCGCGCTGTGGTTCCTGAACTTCTCCACCTGGCGCGGTGTGCACGGCATCTATCTGGAGGACCTGTACGTGCGCCCGGAGCGGCGGGGCGGCGGACACGGCAGGGCGTTGCTGGGTGAGCTGGCGCGGATCTGTGTGGAGCGCGGCTACGAGCGGCTGGAGTGGTCGGTGCTCAACTGGAACGCTCCGTCGATCGCGTTCTACGAGTCGCTGGGCGCGCGGCCGCAGGACGAGTGGACGGTGTACCGGCTGACGGACGGGGCGCTGGCGGAGCTGGGCGGGCGGTAGCGCCTCCCGTCCGGGCCGGGTTCGCCGGGCGGGGCTCTGGGGGCTGTCCTTCGGATCAGGGGATGAGGACGACCTTGCCGGTGGTGCCGCGGGTTTCCAGGGCACGGTGGGCGGCGGCCGCTTCGGCGAGCGGGTAGCGCTGGACGGCGGGGCGCAGACGGCCGGCCGCGGCCTCGGCGAGGGCACGCGTCTCCAGGGCGCGCAGGCCGCCGCCGCGTTGGATCATCGCGGGGCCGAGGACGCTCTGCGAGGTGATGGCGCGGGCGGCGAGTTCGTCCTCGGTGAAGGTGAGTGGCCGGCCGTCGTCGAGGCCTTGGCCGGACCAGCCGTAGACGACGTGCTGTCCGCCCTTGCCGAGGAGGTCGACGGCGGCGCGTGCGGTGGTACCGCCGACGGAGTCGTAGACGACGGTGGCGCGGCGGCCGAGGGCGTCCAGGTGGGTGCGGACCTGGCGGGGCCAGTCGGGGAGGGTGTAGTCGACGGCGAGGTCGGCGCCGTTGGCGCGGACGAGGCCCGTTTTGGCGGGTCCTCCGGCGAGGCCGATGACGGTGGCTCCGGCGTTCTTGGCGTACTGGACGAGCAGGGTGCCGATGCCGCCGGCCGCGGCGGTGACCAGGACGGTCGACTCGGGTCCGAGCGGGGTGAATCCGAGGATGCCGAGGGTGGTGCGGCCGGTGCCGATCATCGCGACGGCCTCGGCGTCGTCGAGGCCGTCGGGTACGGGGTGGAGCTTGTCGGCCTCGGTGACGGTGAGTTCGGCGTAGCCGCCGGGGACGTTGCCGATGTGGGCGACGACGTGCCGGCCGAGCCAGCCGGGGTCGGTGCCCTCGCCGAGCGATTCGACGGTGCCGGCTATTTCGCGGCCGGGGACGGTGGGCAGCGGGGTGGGGGCGGGATAGGGGCCGGTCATCCCCTGGCGCAGGGCGGTGTCGAGCAGGTGTACGCCGGCGGCGCGGACGGCGATCCGGACCTGGCCGGGCCCCGGGGCGGGGTCCTCGACGCGCTCGTAGACGAGGTTCTCGGCGGGGCCGAAGGCGTGGAGGCGGACGGCGTGCATGGTGGGCTCCCCGGGGTGTCGGTGTCGGTGCCGGTGAGCCCACTCTTCGGCCTCAAGCGCGCTTGAGGTCAAGCCTTGAGGTCAAGCGGTGTCCGAGCGGTCGAGGTGGCGGGTCGCGGGGCGGTGTTCGGTGGCCCGGAGGGCGAGGAGGGCCGCTTCGATGCCGCTGTTGAAGGAGACCTCGCTGAGCAGGCCGGGCGCTGCGACCTGGTCGCCCGCGAGGAAGATTCCGTTGCCCCGGTCGATGGCGGGGCGGTCGCGCCAGGTGGTGCCCGGGTGGTCGACGGCTCCGGTGCGGCCGGTGGCGAGGGCGTCGCGCCGCCACACGGTGCGCTCGCGCCAGCCCGGGTAGCCGAGGTCGAGCAGTTCTTCGGCGCGGGCGGTTCCGGTGGACCTGGACTCGTCGGGGCCGATGGGGAACTGGCCCTGGAGGAGTTGTTCACCGGCCGGGGCGAGGGTGCCGTCCTGTGCGGTGAACCGTTCGATCCAGCCGGGGGCGTCGAGGTCGGACACGGCGAACGCGTCGCCGCGGCGGGTGCGCAGGGTGAGGTCGATGAGGGCGGTGCGGCCGGAGGCCCAGGCGAGGGTGGGGTCGCGGAGGAGGGTGCGGGCGGCGTCGAGGGAGGTGGCGACGACGACCGGGCCGGTGCGGGCGAGGGAGTCGAGGGCGGCGGTGTCGATGCGGGTCGCCGTCTCGATGCGGACGCTGAGGTTCCAGGCGCGGGACGCCATCCGGTCGATGATCTGCGCCCAGCCGCCGATCGGGTAGCGGGCTTCCGGCGGCAGCGCGCCGGCCCGGTGCAGCCGTTCCTGGACGAACGCGGCGGAGAGGCTGCCGGGGTCGTGGTGGAAGAGCGCGACGGCCGCGTAGTGGGCGGCGATACGGGCGCCCTCCTCGCCCACCTGCGCGGTGGCCCAGGTACGGAAGTCGATGTCGGCCGGGACCCGTGCGGCGCTGCGGCGGCTGAGCCGGAGGAGGGCGAGGGGCGGGGTGCGGCGCAGGGTGGAGCGGTGGCGGAAGCGGAGCCGGGTGGCTTCGAGGGGAGGGACGGCGGTGGTGGGGCCGAGGAGGTCGCGCCGGTCGAGCCAGGTCCAGTGGGGGCCGCGGCGGTAGAGGGCGTGCGGTCCCTCGTTGGTGCGGTACGGGCCCTCCTCCGCGGTCCTGGCGCGTCCGCCGAGGGTGTGGTGGGCCTCGTGGACGGTCACCGGGGCGCCGGACTCGGCCGCGGTGATGGCTGCGGTGAATCCGGCGAGACCCCCGCCGATGATGTGGATGCGCTGCATGGTCCCCGTCTCCTTCGCTGGAGGTGCCTTCGCGTACATGACGGGTGGCGGGGGCCCGGGTGTGACATCGGCGGGCGGGGCGTTGTCAGTGGGGTGCGTCACGATGGGGGGATGGTGCGCAGCAGCGGTAGTGGTCAGGGGAGCGGCAGGGGCCGGGGCGGCAAGGACGGGGTCGCGGAGGCGCGGCGCCCTGAGGTGCGGCTGCCGCCGCTCGAACCGTTCGGCGGTGGGGGGCTTGAGCCGGACGGGGATTACGACGGGGTGCGCTTCGAGTCCGTGGATCTGGCGGACGAGTCGGGTCCGGGCGCCCGGTTCATGGACTGCGCGCTGGAGAACTGCGCGCTGGACCGTACGGAGCTGGTCAGGGCCCGGTTCATCGATTCGGTGCTGACGGGCGTACGGGGGGTGGGCACGGATCTCGCCGGGGCGTCGCTGCGTGACGTGGAGATCGTGGACGCGCGCCTGGGCGGGGTGCAGCTGCACGGCGCGGTGCTGGAGCGGGTGCTGGTGCGGGGCGGGAAGATCGACTACCTGAATCTGCGGAAGGCCCGGCTGAAGGACGTGGTCTTCGAGGGCTGTGTGCTCTCCGAGCCGGATTTCGGGGGCGCGCAGCTGGACCGGGTGGAGTTCCGGGACTGCGTGCTGAAGCGGGCCGATTTCAGCGCGGCGCGGATGGAGTCGGTGGATCTGCGGACGGTCGCGGAGCTGGACATCGCGCGTGGGGTGGAGCGGCTGGCGGGCGCGGTGATCAGCCCTTCGCAGCTGATGGAGCTGGCTCCGGCGTTCGCGGCGCAGATCGGGGTGCGGGTGGAGGCGTGAGCACGCGCTGAGGCCGGAAGGGGCCCGGTCAGAGGCGGGGGAAGCGGGCCTGGAGGTCCCAGACCACCGGGTTGTCCGCGAGGCCCTCGTGCATGTCGGAGAGGTCCGCGATCAGGTCGTGCAGAAAGTCGCGGGCCTCACGGCGCAGCAGGGCGTGGTTGAAGGTGAGCGGTGCCTCCTCCGCGGGCATCCAGTCGGCCTCGACGTCGACCCAGCCGAAGCGGCGCTCGAAGAGCATCCGGTCGGACGACTCGGTGAAGTCGAGTTCCGCGAACTGGCGGCGGTGCGAGCGGTTGCCGCGGGGGTCGCGGTCGAGCTGTTCGACGATGTCGCACAGGGCCCAGGCGAAGTCGAGCACCGGCACCCATCCCCAGCCTGTGGATACCTCGCGGTCCTCCTTGGTGTCCGCGAGGTAGACGTCCCCGGAGAACAGATCGTGGCGCAGGGCGTGGACGTCCGCCCGGCGGTAGTCGGTCTGCGGGGGGTCGGGGAAGCGCCGGGAGAGGGAGTAGCCGATATCGAGCACGGTTCGATGGTGTCATGCCCGGCGTGTCGCTCCTGCCGGTCCGTGGGCGCGGGTGGACACAGCTCTTGACCGTCCAAGGCGGAACGACGTCCGCTACCGCTTCGTGCGCGACATGTCCGACCTGGACTGAAGGGAACCGGAGCACGCGCAGGACGCCCAGTACCTTGGTGTGACTTCGCGATCCTGTGGGGGACCCTGGTCGGGAACGGGTGCGGTCACCACGTGATCACCGGGGTCGCGCGGACTCCTTCCGCCTGATCAGGCCGGCAACGCGATCACAGGACGAGCATGAGTTTGCCGCCGGGGCGGCGGGATCGGCTGAGCTCGGCCGCTTCCTGGACCCGGTCGAGGGCGTAGGTGCGGGCGACCGGTACGACCAGGATGCCTTCGCCGGCGAGCCTGGCGAACTCATTCATCTGGTCGTAGCGGATCTCGGTGGTGATCCGGACGCCCAGTTCGGCTGCGGCGGCGAAGTCCGAGACGGTCAGGACACGGTCGGGGTTCCCGGTCAGCTCGATCAAGGTCGGCAGCGAGCCGCCAGCCGGACTGGGCCGGTCGGCGTGGTCGATCCGACCCCCGGTCGGCGTGGCGTCCAGGGCACGGTCCACGGGGCCTGGGGTCAGTGCGCTGACGCGTTCGGCCATGCCCTCGCCGTAGGCGGTCACCTGGGCGCCGATCTCTTCCAGGGCGGTGGCCCGGGTCGGCCCGGCTGTGGCGATCACCCGAATACCCCGGTGCAGCGCGAAGCGCACCGCCGCCTCACCCACGGTGGTGCCCGCGCCGTGGACGAGCAGCAGCTCACCCGGCTGGACGCCGAGGTCGTCGAGCGCGCGCCACGCCGTCTCGGCCGCCATCGGCAGCGCGGCGGCCTGCTCGGCGGTCACGCCCTCGGGTATGTGTGCCCAGGCCGGCATCAGCGCGTACTCGGCGGCGCCGGCCGTCGGGCCGTCGAAGGTGGCCGGGCCGAACACGCGGTCGCCGATCTGGACGCCGGTGACGCCCTCGCCGAGCGCGTCGACGGTGCCCGCGACCTCAAGGCCGAGCCCGCGCGGCAGCGGCGGCAGGTGGTCGGCGAGGAGACCGTCGACGACGTGCCAGTCGGCCGGTGTCAGGCCGCAGGCCCGCACGGCGATCCGGATCTGGCCGGGTCCCGGCTCCGGCTCTGGGACGTCGCGGAGCACGATCACGTCCGGGGAGCCGAACCGGTCGAACTGCAGAGCCTTCATGACGATCTCCTAGCTGATAACAGCATCTGTTGTCATTGACCGTACCAGCTGATGACAGCTTCTGTTGTCGTACTCTGGTGGGTATGCCACGATGGGAATCCGATGCACAGGGCCGGCTCGAACGCGCGGCGCTCGAACTGTTCGAGACGCAGGGGTTCGAGCGCACCTCGGTCGCGCAGATCGCAGGCGCCGCCGGTCTGAAGGAGCGCTCCTTCTATCGCTACTTCCCCGACAAGCGGGAAGTCCTCTTCGCCGGCAACGAACTTGAGGCCCACCTGGTCGCCCAGGTCGAGGCGGCCGATCCGGGTCTCACCCCGATCGAGGCGCTGCTGACCGCGCTGGGAACCGCCGAGGAGATCTTCCGCCCACGCGAGTTCCTGCTGCGCCGGGGAAGAGTGATCGCCGCCAACCCGGCGCTGGCCGAGCGCGATCTGATCAAGCTCGCCGACATCGCCGACGCGCTGGCGCCGGCGCTTGAGCGCCGCGGCGTCGAGCCCGGCAAAGCACGCTTCATCATCGACGTGGTGCTGGCGATCCACCGGCGCGCCATGCCCCGCTGGCTCGCCGAGCCGGACACCACCCTCGCCAAGCTCATGGCCCAGGCCGCCGCCGAGCTGTGCGAAGTGGTCGCGCCGCCGGCTCCGACGGTCCGCTGAGTCGGCCGCAGAAGAGGAGCAGCGCCCACCGGGCCGACCGCGGCCCACTCCAGCGGGGTCGGCCGGCGTGTTTAGCGCGCTTTGCATATGAGGAACAGGCTCAGAGAACTGCGGTCTGGGCAGGGGCTCTCGCGGGCGCAGTTGGAGACGGCGCTCGGGATCTCGCGCCAGACCGTCAACGCCATCGAAAACGAGCGGTACGCCGCTCGCCCTGGTGCTGTTGAGTCGCCGGGGCGAGACCTGTCGGGGGCTCACTGAGGGATACCTGTCGGGGACTCACTGAGGAGACCGGCGAGCGAATGGCCCGGACGGGTCTGTCGGCCTGGGCGGTGACCGACGGGGTACTCGCGCTGGCGAATCCCGGCGGTCTGGTGAGTGAACTGGCGGGCGGCGGAAGCGGATCGCCGGTCTTCTGGCCCGTCGGCCTTGGCGTCGTTTCCTGCGTGGAATCCGTGAGGGTGCTGCGCCGGCGGATGTGAGCACCAGGCCGGTGCGGCGCGATCCGTCGGTCACCCCCCTAACCGCAGCTCACGCTCGGGGCTCAAGCGTCGAGTTCCGAGCGCTCTTTCAGCGGAATGGGTGGAGGTACTGAATGCCCACCCACCCTCCCTGCCTTGAGGGTTGACTTTTCGCGATCGACTTGCCACGGAGGGTAGCCGCGCTCTAGCGTCAGCAGGACCAAAGCGGCCCCCGTCGGTGCAGAAACACCTAACGAGGGCCTGACCACTTCGATCGTACGGAGCGATCTGATGGCTGCCAGCCAGCTTAGTGCCGCCCCCTCCTCTGTGCCCGTCCCTGTTCCCACGCTTGATCACCCGATGGCCAGTCCCGGGTACGGCAAGCGTTCCGCGCCCGGCCAGCGCCCGCGCACCGATCACGATTTCGTGCACCTGCTGCCCCGTGACGCCGCTGTCGCCGCGTATATCGACGGGCTGTGCGACGGTGCCGACATCTCCGTGAAGACCCTCGCCAAGGTGCTCCCGTACGGCCAGTGCGCCCTGCGCACCACGCTGAACCGGCTCCAGGAAGCGGGCCACCTGCGCCGGGGCAGCGAATGCATCGCGACGGAGGAAGCACTGCTCTGGGTCACCCGGACGTTCTTCTCCCGCACCTCGCGCGGGGACGAGTGGTGGAACGCGTTCGTCCGGGGCGACGTACCGCAACAGCAGGCTCCCCAACGCCCCACCCGTTCACGGGCGTTCATCCTGCTCGCCGCCCTCGGCCGCCACACCCCCACGCTCACCCTCTCGCACAGGGACTGCGTGACGCTCGAACCCCAGGTCACCGAATGGTTCGAACGCGGCGCCACCGAACCGGAAGTCCTGCACGCCCTCACCGAAGGCTTGCCCCCACGCATCCACCACGCCGCCTCCCTCCTCCGCCGACGCCTCCTGGACAAACTCCCACCCGTACGCGAAGCCTCACCCACCCCCCGAGTCGTCCTGCGCACCCTCGAATGCCGCGAATGCCGCGCCCCCGGCAACGCGACAGCCATGCCCGGCGGACTCTGCGGAAACTGCCGAGGCAACGCCCCACAAACCCCCACAACCCCCAACGGCCCTGCGGGCGCCGTACCCGACCACGGCGTACGCGCCAGGATGAGCGCCGTACGCGCCGGACTGGTACCCCGCGCCGAGCGCGGACACCGGTGATGCTGCACGCTCTGCGGCCGAATCACGCCTCCAGGGCGTCTTCCCAGGTGTGCCGCTCGACGTGGTCGGCGAACAGGCAGCAGCCCTCACCGTCGTGCTCTGGGGCGGCCACCGGGCAGTCCGGCAGCACGAGAAGTTCCGTCTCGTCCGCCCCGTGCCAGCGGAGCCACAGCGCGGTTCCGTACGTGCCGGCGTCGATGAGGAGACCGAAGTGCTCGCCCTCGTGCGCGGACAACTGACACTGCACCGCTCTGTCGACGTACGTGGCGGCCGACTTCTCCAGCGCCTCCCGTGCCAGGTCGAGGGGCACCCGGAGCCAGTGCGCGCACCGCATCACGACTTCACCCGAGAGGAGGGTCCAAGGCGCGGGGACTGGTCCGTGCAGCGCGGGCACGTGCATGGCGTGAAGCGACCGGGGTTGTCGAGGGCCATCGGACTCTCGTCTTCCTGTACCTCTGTCACCTGGCCCCAAATCCGTCCGGAGTCGCGGGAGACCCGGAGGGCCATGAGGGCCCTCGGTGAAGAGCCCAGGCCCCGCGTCCGCGCCTCACCGTCCGGCTCGCGCGCCAGAGCCTCGTCTCTCGTCGTCATGACCGAACTCCTTTGTGAATCCCGCTGCTCGTCTGGGGCAACATCCAGGAAAGCGCGCGAAGTCGGAGGTCTCCACGGCATCTATGCGGCAGTCTTGACGCAGATCCGTGGACGGGCGCTGAAGGCCCCGAAACCGCAGGAAGGGGGCGCGATGGGATTGGCGGAACGACGCAGGACCCTGGGCTACAGCCAGGAGACGTTGGCCGAGTTACTCGGTGTGGACCGCACTACTGTCGGACGCTGGGAAAGCGGCAAAGCCGCTCCTCAGCCGCCCCAGCGAAGGTCCTTGGCCACCGCCCTCGAAGTCAGCCTCCAAGAGCTGGACGCTCTCCTGGCACCAGCACGAGCCGCAGACCGGACGGCCGCAGGGCCCCAGTTCAGTGACCCCCCGAGCGCGGGAGACCCCGACGAAATGATCCGCCGCGAATTCCTCCGCATACTGACGGTCAGCGGGGTTTTTGCCACCCTGCCGGTCGAGGAGGCCGAGGCCCTCACCGAGGGCGTCCGCCGGGGGGTGCCCGCCGACTTCGCACGCATGAACAGCCACCTCTGGCAGGTTTACCAACTGGCCCGCTCCAAGGGTTCCGTGTACCCCGTCATCCGTGACCAGCTGACGACACTCAACGAGGCATTGGCGGGCCATCGTGGAAGCGCGCGCCCTCTTCTGAACGCGGCCTCCGACCTCTTCCAGCTGGCCGGAGAGGTCGCGTTCGACCGCAATCGGTACTCCGACGCAGCGGCGTCGTACTCGCTCGCGGCATCGATCAGCAAGGATGCCGAGGCGTACGACCTTTGGGCATGCGCGCTCGTTCGCCACGCTTACGTGGACATGTCCGAGCAGTGCTACCGCCAGGCGGCGCAGCTGCTCGACGCGGCCGAGCGACTGGCCGGCCGGGGGGACAACAACCTCTCGACTCGGTATTGGGTCGCTTCCGTCCAAGCCGAGGCACACGCCGGCCTCGGCGACCTGGACGCGTGCGAGCGTGCGATGGATCAGGCGGAGACTGTCCGCGACCTCCCCGCGGGCAGCGTCAACGGTGGATGGCTTCGGTTCGATGGTGCGCGGCTGGCCGAGGAACGGGGGGCGCGCTACGTACAGCTCGGCCGTCTCGACCTGGCGGAGAACGCCTTGAAGGATGCCTTGGAGCAGACAGCCCTGGCATCCGGGCAGTCGTACCGGCGACGCGGAGCAGTGCTCACCGACCTGGCCGCCATCGGCGCGAAGCGGCGGGACGTCGAGCAAGTCGTGGCGTACGGCAGGGAAGCCGTCGGCCTGGCCCGAGCATCCGCGTCCGGGTACGTCGCCCGTAGACTCCGAGCCCTGTGCGACGAGTTCGGTCCCTTGAGCCGTGACCACCGCGTGGCGGAGCTGGGGGCGGAGATCGCCATGCTGAGCACGCCGTGACGAGAGGGGTAGGCATGCCGCAGACCGAAGGTGCGCGACTGTTCCGGGAAACCTGGATCGCGGGGGTGCACCAGCACTTTCCCGGGGAGCCGAAGGCCGGCTACGTCATCCCGTGGGAAGACACCCCGCAGTGGGAGCGCGAGGCCGCAGGCTCGGTCTACGACCAGGTCCGGCTGTTCGTCGAGGTCAGCGGTGGCCACACGTCGAGGTTGTCCCGCGAGCAGAAGAGCCGGTTCGTCGCGACGTGCTGGACGGCACAGATGTTCAAGCGCTTCGAGGAGCCGAAGCCGGGCTACGTAGCGGACTGGCCCGACCTGCCGTCCTGGCAGCAGGAGACGGACGCCGACATCTTCGAGGCCATCGAGAAGGCTCTGAGCTAACCACACCGGAACGTTCCTGGGTGAACAGTGGATTGGGCCGTCAGGGCGGGTACGGCGGGCTGAGGGTCTTCCCCTTCGCTCCCACGAGATCGGCGCGTTCCAGACCGCACACAAGCGCCTGATCCGATGGGCTGCCGACGGCACCTGGCGGCGGACCCTCGCTGCAGTCCTCGCCCAGGCGGACGCTGCTGACGAGGCGGGGTGGGCCGTGTCGGTGGACTCCACTGTCTGCCGGGCTCACCCGCACGCGGCCGGGGCAGGAGCATTCGACGCGGTATCCACGCTGTCATCCCCCAGCCGTCCGACCGGATCGGCCACCGTCTGCGGCGAGGCAGTGCCGGCGGCCGACCGCCGTCCTTCGACGCGAAGAAGTACAAGCAGCGCCGAAGGGACCAGTCCCAACGTGCTCCACGACGTTGAACGCCATGCGCATGGGGAGGGTGTCCTCAGCCGGACAGGCCCTAATCCCGTGCGACGGGCAGGAGCGCCCAGGCATTCTGGAGGTCGAGGTCGAAAGGCGCCAGCTCCAGCTCGGGCGGGAAGATCGGCTTCGACGAGATGACCATCATCAGATCTTGATCTGGAACACGGATGAAGAAGGGTGTCGGGAACGGCTTCTGCGGAGCCGGCTCGATCTTCCACTCACGGGTCGGGAAGTCGCTCACCGGCCCCAGGACCACCCTCTCGCCCTTCTCCGGCTCCTTGTAGCTCAGGGAACGAGAGGGGAAGAGGCGGGCGGGGATCTGGATGGCGGCGAGGCCGCCCTCGCGGACCTCCACCCTGAACTCTTGATCTCTTTCCGGCGCGGCCCCCGGAGCCGTGACGGTCACGCCATTTTCCCCGGCTGTGAGGACCCGCGCCTCGGGGACCAGTTCGCCGGGCCAGCTGACGATGCGATAGACGCCGGATTTCATGCTTTCCAAGGTGACTCCTTCGCCTGGTGACTGCCGCGACCCGCGACCGACTCCGGTCGACAGCCTCCCGCGGCAACAAGTGGGCCGGACCAAAGGTCGGCCGGACCACCGGGCAACGCTGCAGAAGCTCTGAAGGAGCGGTACGAGACGGCAAACCACCCGAACGCGGGAAAACCCTGGGGGCCCGCATGCCCTCAGCCCTCAAGGCAGCAGCCGTTGCTCCTTGGCCACGGCGACCGCCCCGGCGCGGGTGTCGACGCCGAGCTTGTCGTAGATGCGGCCCAGGTGGGTCTTGACCGTGGCCTCGCTGATGAACAGGGCGCGGGCGATGTCGCGGTTGCCCAGACCCCGGGAGAGCTGGCCGAGGATGTCGCGTTCGCGGTCTGTGAGGGTGGGCAGCGGCTTGCGCATGCGGGCCATGACGCGGCTGGCGACGGGCGGGGATAGCGTGGTGCGGCCCTGGGCGGCCGAGCGGATCGCGGCGAAGAGCTCCTCCGGGCGTTCGGCCTTCAGCAGGTAGCCGGTGGCACCGGCCTCGATGGCGCGGGTGATGTCGGCGTCCGTGTCGTACGTGGTGAGGACCAGGACGTGGGCGCCTTCCGTGCCGGCCACGATCCGGCGGGTCGCCTCGACGCCGTCGATGCCCTCGCCCAGCTGGAGGTCCATCAGGACGACGTCGGGGGCGAGCCTGGCAGCCAGGGCGACGGCCTCCTCGCCGCTGCCGGCCTCGCCCGCCACCTCGATGTCGGGTTCGCTGCCCAGGAGGGCGAGGAGCCCGGCGCGTACGACGGCGTGGTCGTCGCAGAGCAGGATGCGGACGGGCGCGGGGACGGGCGGGTGCGCGGCGGTCATGCGGGGTCCCGGTTCGGTGGGGTGGGGGCGGCGGTCATGCGGGGTCCCGGTCTGGTGGGGTGGGGGCGGTCGTCATGCGGGGTCCTGGGGGGTGAGGGCGGCGGACGGTCCGTCGGTGAGGGGGACGGCGGCGGTCACCACGGTGCCCTCGCCGGGGGCGGATTCGATGGTGAGGCTGCCGCCGAGCTGACGCAGCCGGGCGCGCATCGCGGGCAGCCCGTGCCCGCGCACCCCGCCCGGCTCCCCGGTGTGTGCGGCGGGCGTGAAGCCGTGGCCGTTGTCCGCGATGTCGAGGACGACCCGGTCGTCGAGGTGGGTGAGGGTCAGCGCGGCCTCGGTGGCGCCCGCGTGCTCGGTCACGTTGGCCAGGGCGCCCTGGGCGATCCGCAGCAGCGCGGACTGCACCCGGTCGGGCAGCGCGTGGGCGGGTGCGCCCTCGACGTGGCAGCGGACGGTCGGCCGGCCCTGCGCCTGCGCGGTCTCGCGGGCGGCGAGCGCGTGCAGCGCCGCGTCCAGGCCGCCGCCCTCCGCCAGGTCCGCCGGGGCCAGGTCGTGGACGAAGCGGCGGGCCTCGGCGAGGTTGCGCTCCGCGATACCGGTGGCGGTACGGATGTGGCGGCGGGCGGTCGCCGGGTCGGTGTCCCAGGTGCGGTCCGCGGCCTGGAGCAGCATCTGCTGACTGGACAGGCCCTGGGCCAGGGTGTCGTGGATCTCCATGGAGAGCCGCTGGCGCTCCGCGAGGGTGCCCTCGCGCCGTTCGGTGGCGGCCAGCTCGCGGCGGGTGCGGAGCAGGTCGTCGATCAGCTCGTTCTGCGTTGCGGCCTGGCGCCGCATGTGGACGAAGACGGCGGTCGCGACGGCGGCGACGGCGGGCGGGGCGAGGATCAGGTTCGGGTCGAAACCGTCGGCCAGCCGCAGTTGCGCGGCGACGACGAACAGGGTGAGGAGCGCGACCAGGGCGAGCGCGGCGCGCGGCGGCAGGATGCGCAGCCCGGTGTAGAACAGCGGCACCGCGCACCACGCGAAGCTCGGCGCGAGGACGACCAGCACCATCCACACGGCGACCAGCGCCCCCAGCCAGAGCAGGCTGCGCGGTGTCGGGCGGGAACCGAGCACCGGCCCGATCACGTACAGGGCGGCCAAGGCGACGGACAGCCCGATGATCCACGGGGTGCGGGCCTCGCCGGGGTGGCGCAGCAGGAACCGGGTCAGCGAGGCGCCCAGGAGCAGGAAGAACGCGGCGTGCATCAGCAGGGAGAGACCGCGAGTGCCGGGGGTGCCCCGCTCATGTACGGAGCTGCCGGGGGCGCCCCGCTCATGCGTGGAGAGCCTGCGGGTGCCGGGGGCGCCGGTCTGCCCGGCGACGCGTACCGGCCGGCTTCGCCGCTCCACCCCGTACCCCCTTCTGTGAACCGTTCCCGTTCCACGGAACCGCTGCTGACCTGCGCGGACATTCCATCGTCACCCTGATCGGCCGCCGCCGCATCAACCGATCGGCCGATGGGGCCGTCAGCCGTACCGCGCCCGGTGTCCAGCCGGTACGCCGACCGTACGGCCACGGGTCCGGCCGGAGCATTGATCTCAGAACGCAGGAAAGACCCACGGCCACCCACGGCCACTCCGGAGGAGCCCACCATGAAGAAGATGTCGCTGCGCACCCGTGTACTGACCGGCGCCGTCGCCGCCGCCGCTCTCGGGGCCGGCACCCTCGGTGCCGTGTCCGCGAACGCCTCGGCCCCGGCCGCCGCACCCGCCGCCGCCGTCAAGGCCGACACCGCGAACCGGAACCTCCAGCAGTCCACGCACCTGACCGTGGACGCCGCGTCGAAGGCCGCGCAGGCGGCCCTGGACGCGGCGGAGAAGGAGCACCAGAAGGTCGCCGTCTCCGTCGTCGACCGCAACGGCAACACCATCGTCACCCTGCGCGGCGACGGCGCGGGCCCGCAGGCGTACGAGTCCGCCGAGAAGAAGGCGTACACCGCCGTGTCCTGGAACGCGCCCACCTCCGAGCTGGCCAAGCGGCTGGCCCAGACGCCGAACCTCAAGGACATCCCTGGCACCCTGTTCCTCGCGGGCGGCGCCCCGGTGCAGGTCAAGGGTGCCCCGGTCGCGGGCATCGGAGTGGCGGGGGCGCCCAGCGGCGACCTCGACGAGAAGTTCGCCCAGGCCGGCGCCGCCGCGCTGGCCAAGTAGTCACCACCACGTACGGGAGACCGGCATGAACGCCCTCGATCAGCAGCTGCTCGACGCCGCACGCACCGGCGACACCGATTCCGTGCGGACCGCGATCGAGGGCGGTGCCCGGGTGGACGTCCGCGACGCGGAGCTCCGCACCCCGCTGCTCCTGGCCGTCCACGGGGACCACGTCGAAGCCGCCCGGCTGCTCGTCGCGGCGGGCGCAGACCCCGACGCGCAGGACCGGCGCGAGGAGAGCCCCTGGCTGGCCACGGGCGTCACCGGCAGCGTCCCGATGCTGCACGCGCTGCTGCCGGCCGGGCCCGACCTGAAGCTCCGCAACCGGTTCGGCGGCATCGCGCTGATCCCGGCGAGCGAGCGCGGCCATGTCGCCTACGTACGGGAGCTGCTCAGGGTCACCGACATCGACGTCGACCACGTCAACCGGCTGGGCTGGACGGCGCTGCTGGAGGCCGTGATCCTCGGTGACGGCGGCCGGGCGCACCGGCAGATCGTCGAGCTGCTGCTGGCCGCGGGTGCGACACCGGGGCTGCCGGACGGCGACGGGGTCACGGCCCTGGAGCACGCGGAGCGCCGGGGCTTCGCGGAGATCGCGGCGCTGTTGCGGGACACCCGGTGAATCCCCGCCACGCCGGGATCTCCCGTCGCGCCGGGAAACGCCTTCACTCGGTGCATCCCCGTCGCGCCGTCGTGGCCCTCGCGGCGGCGGCGGTGCTCGCGGGCTGCGCGGCGGACCCGTCCCCCGCGCCGCCGCCCGCCACGAGCGCCGCGAAGGCCCCCGCCACCACGGCCCCCACCGCGAAGCCCCCCGCCGCGAAGGACGGCACCCTGCTCCTCGCCGACTTCGGCGGGGACACCGTGACGTTCGTCGATCCGGAGCGCGGCGCGTTCGACCGGGTCGAGGTCGGCACCGCCCCGTACGGGCTGGTCGTCGGCGCGGACGGCCGGGCCTGGGTGGCGACGGCCGAGGGCGTCGCGGTGGTCGACACGAAGACGCGTACCCGGACGGCCCGCATCCCGTACCGGACGGCGACCGGTCCCGTCACGACCGGCGAGTACCGGGGCGGCGGCATGGGCATCGCCCTCGCGCCCGACGGCCGGCACGTCTACGTGGGCGTCAACGTGCCCGGTGCGAAAGGGGTGCTGGAGGTCATCGACACCGGGAGCCGCGAGGTCACCGGCACCGCGCCGGTGGGCCGCCGCCCCTTCGACGTGGACGTCTCGCGCGACGGCGGCGAGGCGTACGCCACCGGGCACGACTCCTTCGACGTGACCTCGGTCCGTACGGACACGCTGCGCACCCGGCGGATGGAGGTCGCGCCGTACGGCACGGAGGGCGGTCTCGGCTCCTGGCTGAAGCCGCACTACGCGGTCGTACGGCCGGGGGACGGCAAGCTGCTGCTGCCGTTCGAGGGCGAGCGGCTGGCGGTCCTCGACCCGCGCACCGGGAAGGTCGCCGTCGAGCGGATGACGGCCAACACCCACCAGCACGGGGCGGCGCTGACCCCCGACGGCACGCTGCTCGTCGTCGGCACCGGACCGATCGCGTCCGACGACGAGGACGCGTCGCTGACCGTCCGGGCCCCCGACGGCACCGAACGGCTCGTGCCCCTGGACGGTCCGCACGAGGACGTGGCGGTCTCCGCCGACGGCCGTACGGCGTACGTCACCGGGGGCTTCACCCGGGACGGGTACTGGAACGGGCTCACGGTCGTCGGCCTGGCCGGTGACAGCCCTCCGGTCCGGCTGGCGGCGGGGAACCGGCCGCTGGGGATCGCGGTGCTCTGAAACCATGGTCCGGGCATCCCCCTACTCCGACATTCCGCACATAGGATCATCGGCGTGGATCTGGATCTGGATCAAGCCGCCCCAGCACGCACACCCGGCACATCCCGCAGGGCAGGGGCACGCACGGCCAGGACCGTCGTCCTGCTGCTCGCCCTCGTTCTCCTCGCCCCCGCCTGTACCGGCGGGGTGGAGGGCAAACCGGGCGCCTCCGGGGTGCGTGACCCGTACTTCCCCAAGCTCGGCAACGGCGGTTACGACGTCACGCACTACGACCTCACGCTCGATGTCGACCCGGACGAGCAGACGCTGCGGGGCACCGCCGAGATCACCGCCCGCGCCACCCAGGACCTCAGCTCTTTCAACCTGGACCTCGACGGCCTCACCGTGGACTCCGCGACCGTGGAGGGCCGGCCGGCCGCCGTCAACCGGGCGGGCAGCGAGCTGACGCTGCGTACGGACGCGAAGGCCGAGAACCGGCTCCGCGAGGGCGAGACGTTCCACACCGTCATCCGCTACTCCGGCTCCCCGAAGACCATCACCGACCCGGACAAGTCGCAGGAGGGCTGGCTGCCGACCGACGACGGCTCCCTCGCCCTCGGTGAGCCGACCGGCTCGATGGCCTGGTTCCCGGGCAACAACCACCCGGGCGACAAGGCCACGTACGACGTGTCGGTCACCGTCCCCAAGGGGCTGACTGCGGTCTCCAACGGGGTGCAGGCCGGTCCGCCGACGACGCGGGGCGGCCGCACCACGTACCGCTGGTACACCGCCGAGCCGATGGCGAGCTATCTCGCGGTCCTGGCCGTCGGCCGGTTCGAGACGAAGACGTCCACGATGGCGGGGGGCATCACGGTGTCCACCGCTGTGGACCCGGAGTCGGCGAAGGCGAGCGCGCGGACCGTGGCCCGGGTTCCCGAGGTGGTGACGTGGGAGGCGGAGCACTTCGGCCCGTACCCGTTCTCCGCGACCGGCGCGATCGTCGAGCGCGAGGGGGACGCCGGGTACGCGCTGGAGACGCAGAACCGGCCGTTCTTCCCCGGACCGCCGAGCGTCGGGCTGCTGGTCCACGAGATGTCGCACCAGTGGTTCGGCGACTCGGTCACGCCCGCGAGCTGGCGGGACATGTGGCTCAACGAGGGTCCGGCGACCTACGCGGAGTGGCTGTGGGAGGAGGAGAAGGAGGACACCCCGGCCCAGGAGTCGTTCGACGAGGCCTACGCGGACGACGACAACTGGGCCTTCCCGCCCGCCGATCCGCCGTCCGCGGCCGGCATCTCGGACCCGCCGGTCTACGGTCGGGGCGCCATGGTGATCCACAAGATCCGCGAGGCGGTCGACGACGACGAGAAGTTCTTCGCGCTGCTCGCGGGCTGGACGAAGGCCCACCGGCACGGCAACGCCACCACTGCGCAGTTCACCGCGTACGTGGAGAAGGCGACCGGCCGGGATCTGACGGAGCTGTGGAAGAAGTGGCTGTACGGCAGGGGCCGGCCGGCCGCGGACGGCTGACCGGCCGTGGCTGTACGGCAGAAGCCGGCCGGCCGCGGACGGCCGGCCGGCTCCCGGGAGCAACGGACCGGGTGTTACTTCACGTTGACGCCGGTCCAGGCGGCGTCGACGGACTTCAGCTCGGCGCTGTCCGCGCCGTAGAGGTCGGTCGCGGCCTTCTCGGTCGCGGTGCGGGCGGCCGCGTAGTCGGTGGAGGAGGTCATGTACTCGGAGAGGGCCTTGTACCAGATCTGGATGGCCTTGTCCCGGCCGATGCCGGTGACGGTGGAGCCGTCGGAGGTCGGGGAGTCGTAGTCGACGCCGTTGATGGTCTTCGCGCCGCTGCCCTCGGCCAGCAGGTAGAAGAAGTGGTTGGCGACACCGGAGGAGTAGTGCACGTCCTCGTTGCCGACGCTGCTGTCCCAGTAGTCGGCCGAGCCGCCGTCCTTGCTCGGCTGGTCCATGTAACGCAGCGGGGTGCCGTCGCCGTTGATGTCGATCTTCTCGCCGATGAGGTAGTCACCGACGTCGGTGGCGTTGTCGGCGTAGAACTCCACCGAGGTGCCGAAGATGTCGCTGGTCGCCTCGTTGAGGCCGCCGGACTCACCGATGTAGTCGAGGTTGGCGGTGGACGAGGTCAGCCCGTGGCTCATCTCGTGCCCGGCGACGTCGAGGCCGGTGAGGGCGCTCTTGTTGTCGGCGCCGTCGCCGTACGTCATGCAGAAGCAGCTGTCGTCCCAGAACGCGTTGACGTAGGCGTCGCCGTAGTGGACCCGGGAGTACGCGGCCTTGCCGTCGCCCGCGATGCCGTCGCGGCCGAGCACGTCCTTGTAGAAGTCCCAGGTCTCGGCGGCGCCGTAGTGGGCGTCGACCGCGGCGGTCTGGCGGTCGTTTCCGGTGCCGTCGCCCCACGTGTCGTCGTCGTCGGTGACCAGGTCGCCGGTGCCGCTCTCGCCCTGGTTCAGGTCGTACGTCTTGTGGCCGCCGCGGTCGCCGTCGGTCAGCTCGAAACCGGAGCCGGACGCGGTGGTGGACAGGTCCACCTTGCCGCTGTACTGGCTGTTGCCGACGCCGGCGGTCTCGATCTCCTCGTAGCTCTGGAGCACCTTGCCGGTGGTGGCGTCGGTGATGACGCGCTTGCGGCTCGGGGTGCCGTCCTTCTGCACCCCGGTCTTCACGGATTCGAGCGCGAGGACCGGCTTGGAGCCGCCCGCCCAGATCACCTTGCGGGCGGCGGCCACCGTCTTGATCTTCGCCGTCGTGGACGGCACGGATATCTTGGCGTTCGTCGCCTTGGTGACGCTCTTGAGCTTGCCGTTGCTCGCGATGTGGGTGACGAGGTCGCCGCCGATGACGGGCAGTCCGGCGTAGGTGCGCTCGTAGCGGGTGTGGACGGTGCCCTTGGCGTCCTTGATCACGTCACGGGCGATCAGCTTCTCCTTGCCGCCGAGCTTGAGCGTGGCGGCGGTCGAAGAGGCGTCGTTCTGGGCCGACTTGATGGCCGTGGTGCGCGCCGCGGCGGCGCCGAACGCGGGGGAGGAGGCGGAGGAGCCGTTGTCGGGGGCGGCCGTCCGGGCGTTCGCGGTACCGGTCTGCACTCCTACGACGACCATCGCGGCCACGGCGGCCAGGGCTGCGGCGCGACGGGTGTTCATGTGGGGGGTCATGGGTTCTCCGTTGCTCGTTCCGTGGGGGGTTACGAGCGGAGAGCGTGCCACCGAATGACCGACATTGACGGTGCACCAACAATTACCTCACATTTCTTTGACCAGTTCTTGTCCGACTGAGGTGCGTCCGTGTCCGCTATCCGGCGGACTTCCGCCGGTTGTGCAAAACCGCGTGTCGTTCGCCCTGTTGGGGGCGATCAGTGGTATGCGGACGCGCCGGAGCCCCCGGCCGCAGGACGATCGGCCGGGGGCTCCGGTGAAGCGGTGGGACGGAGCGTCAGAGGGTGACGCCGAAGTCCTGGGCGATGCCGCGCAGGCCGGAGGCGTAACCCTGGCCGACGGCGCGGAACTTCCACTCGGCACCGTTGCGGTACAGCTCGCCGAAGACCATGGCGGTCTCGGTGGCGGCGTCCTCGCTCAGGTCGTAGCGGGCGATCTCGGCGCCGCCGGCCTGGTTGAGGATGCGGATGTAGGCGTTGCGCACCTGGCCGAAGTTCTGGCTGCGGGTCTCGGCGTCGTAGATCGACACCGGGAAGACGATCTTGTCGATGTCGGCCGGGAGCCCAGCCAGGTTGACGGTGATCTGCTCGTCGTCGCCCTCGCCCTCACCCGTGACGTTGTCACCGGTGTGCACGATGGTCTGGTCCGGCGTCGCCTTGTTGTTGAAGAAGACGAAGTGACCGTCGGAGAAGACCTTCCCGGCGGCGTTGACCGCGATCGCGGACGCGTCGAGGTCGAAGTCCGTTCCGGTGGTGGTACGGACGTCCCAGCCGAGGCCGACCGTGACGGCGGTGAGGCCGGGGGCCTCCTTGGTGAGGGAGACGTTGCCGCCCTTGGACAGGCTTACTGCCATGGGAAGTCCCTTTCATCTGTCGGGTGCGGGCTTCGTGTCGTCACGAAGCTACCGTCACCCTCCATAACGCGGACAAGGGACCGAGAGGTTCCTTCCGGCTTTGCTTTCTTTACCGAACGGTCGCCGGGTGCGGCCGCGGGACGGTCCGCGGGTCCGTGGGTCCGCCGGTCCGTAAAGAAGGTGACGAACACCCGGTGGGCCGGGGAACATGGGTGTCATGTCCGGGCCCTATGTCATCCGCGGTGCGGTCTCCCTGCCGGAGGCCGAGCTCATGTGGCGTTTCTCGCGGTCCTCCGGGCCCGGCGGGCAGCACGTCAACACCACCGACTCCCAGGTCGAGCTCCGCTTCGACCTCGCGGCGACCGAGTCGCTGCCGGAGGTGTGGAAGGAGCGCGCCCTGGAGCGGCTGGAGAGCCGGCTGGTCAACGGGGTGGTGTCGGTCCGCTCCTCGGAGCACCGCTCGCAGTGGCGCAACCGCGAGACGGCCGCCGTACGGCTCACTTCCCTGCTGGCCGAGGCCACGGCGCCGCCCCCCAAGCCGCGCCGCAAGCGCAAGATCCCGCGCGGCATCAACGAGCGCAGGCTGCGCGAGAAGAAGCAGCGCGGCGACACCAAGCGCGGCCGCTCCGGCCGCGACTGGTAGAGCCGCCGAGAGGCGCTGAGCGGTCAGCCCAGCTGCCGGTAGCGCCCCCGGAAGTACGTCAGCGGGCCGCCCTCCTGGGTCGGCAGCTGGGCGCTGAGCACCCGCCCGATCACCAGCGTGTGGTCACCCGCCACGACGCGCTGCTCCGTACGGCACTCCAGCGTGGCGAGCGCGCCCCCGGCCAGCGGCGCCCCCGTGACCTCCCCGCGTACATAGGGGATGTCCTCGAACAGCAGCCGGTCGCTGATCCGGCCCTTCATGGCGAACCGTCCGGCGATGTGCCGCTGGCTCTCCGACAGCACCGAGACGGCCCACAGCGGCTGCTCCGCCAGCAGGTCGTCCATCCGTGAGTCGTTGCGCAGGCTCACCATGACCAGCGGCGGGTCCAGCGAGACCGACATGAAGGCGGTCGCGGTCATGCCGACGTCCTCGCCGCGCCCCCGCTCGTCGAGCGGTGGCTCCTGGGCGGTGACCAGCACCACGCCGGCGGCCAGTCGGGCGAGGGCACCACGGAACTCGTCGTTGCTCACCCCCTCAGCATGGGGGACGGGCCGGGAACGCGGGGCGGGGGGCTTCGTCTGCAACACACCGGGCACGCTAGTCGTGCACGGGCCGGTGGCGCATCGGGCCAGGGAACCAGGCAGGTCCTAGGACCTGCCGAAGAGCTGGAGGTCATCCTTTACTATCTGTTGTGACTTGTCTCACAGAGCGCGATATTTGTTGACCCTGTGTACCGAGTGCACAGCTCACTGTGATTCAGTGGCCGTGACACTGCAGTAAGTACGTCAAGTACACCGATATGAAACCTGGAGTGCTGTCGAGGTCTCGGGGAGTGCGAGCGATGGAGGCCGAGTCGGAGCCGTACGTCCGTCTTGCGACGATGCGGCAGCTGCACCAGGCCGTGGCCGATCTCAACACGGCGCGGAGCCTGGCCGACACGCTGCAGACCGTGGCCGACGGAATCGTCGCTGGTCTCGGCTACGAGCTGGCCTGCGTCAACCTCGTCCGTCCCGACGGTGACCTCGTCGTCGCCGCCTTCGCCGGGAACAGCGCCGCGGAGGCCCTGATCACCGGCCGCGTCGGCTCCCGCACCTCCTGGGAGCGCCGGCTGGCCATGGGCGAGATATGGGACGAGCTCCGCTTCATACCGCACACCGAGGGCTGGGTCCTCCTCGACGACGACGTCCCGCAGTGGCACACCGAGGGCCCCGAGCCCCGCTTCGAGGACGAGTGGCACCCCCAGGACCGGCTCTACGCCCCGATGTACGCCTCCGGCGGCGGCTCCGACCTCCTCGGCGTCATATCCGTCGACCGCCCCCGCAACGGCCGCCACCCCGGGGCCTGGGGCCGCGAGGCCCTCCAGATGTACGCCTCCCAGTCGGCCATCGCCATCAGCAACGCCAGGCTCCGGGCCAACATGCAGCGCGCCCTGGTCCGCCTGGAGCGGGAGCAGCAGGCGCTGCGGGCCAGCGAGGAGTCCTTCCGCCAGGCCTTCGAGTACGCCCCCAGCGGCATGGCCATCGCGGAGATGGGCGGCGACCAGCACGGCCGGCTGCTCCGCACCAACGACGCCCTGTGCCGGCTGCTCGGCCGCCCCGCCTCCGTCCTGCGCCGCTACTCCTTCGCGGACCTGGTCCACCCCGAGGACATCGGCACCCTGCTCCGCACCTCCGCCGAGGGCGGCCGCGCCGAGCTGCGGCTGGGCCGCCGGGACGGCACCTACCTCTGGGTCTCGCTGCGCAACTCCGTCGTCGCGGACACCGCGGACGGGCCGCGCTTCCTGCTCACCCACGTCGAGGACATAGAGGAGCGCAAGCGCCACGAGCTGAACCTCGCGCACCGCGCCTCGCACGACGCCCTCACCGGCCTGCCCAACAGCGCCGAGCTGCGCTCCCGGCTCAGCGCCCGGCTCTGCGAGCGCCCGCACGCGATGGCGTCCACCGACGTGCAGGCGCTGGACGCGGCGTACGGCGATGTGGACGAGGCCCGGCTGCACGGCTTCCCCGCCGACGGCTTCGACGCCGGGACGGGCGTCGGCCCGTACGACCACCATGTGCATTCCGTCGCACCCGACACCGGGCAGGACGACGGCTCGAAGGGCCTCGCGGTCCTCTTCTGCGACCTGGACGGCTTCAAGTCGATCAACGACCGCTTCGGCCACCACACGGGTGACGCGGTCCTCATCGAGGTCGCCCGCCGGCTCACCACCTGTGTCCGCGACGGCGACACCGTCGCCCGGCTCGGGGGTGACGAATTCGTCGTGCTCGCGGACGGGCTGGGCTCTGCGGACGCCGCGGACCTGGCCGTACGCCTGCGTAACGCCATCATTCCGCCCATTCGGGTCGACGGCCGGGCGGTCCGCGTCGGGGCGAGTTTCGGCATCGGCTGGGCCTCCTGCGGCATGACCGCGGAGGAAGTGCTGCGCTCCGCCGACCAGCGGATGTACATCGAGAAGCGGTCCCGCTCGAAGGTTCACCGCAGGGCCGGCTGACGTTCGCCGGGGCGTTGTGCGCGTACCCCGCCCCGGTCCACGCGGCACCTCCGGCAATTCTTGGGCTGGTCCGTTCGGGGTAGGCTCGGCCGGTCGGCGTGGGCTGACGGTATACGGCGAGTGGCCGACGACATGGTGAGGAGTGACCCAGGGATGGCCGGGAACAACGGCGCGAGCACACCCGAGGACGACGACCCGTTCGGCTACCTCTACGAGGACGGGCGGGCGGCCGGTGCGCAGCCGCCCGGTCAGGGCGGCCAGGGGGGCTACGGCTACCCGGGCCCCGCCGCGCAGCGCGGTGTCCCGCGCACCTCGTACAACCAGGTGCGGACCGTCGGTGAGCGCCAGTACGGCCAGCAGGTGCCGCAGCAGGGGGCCTACGGCTACCCGCCGCAGGCGCAGAACAACGCCCAGTACGGGCAGCAGCAGGGCCAGTACGGGCAGCCGAACGCGCAGTACGCGGCCCCGGAGACGTACCCCGGCGCCCCCACCTCGCAGGTCCCCCACCAGGGCGGCCGGGGCAACGGCGGCGGTCCCGGCAAGGGCGGTCCCAACACCAAGGGCCTGCTGATCGGTGCGATCGCGGTCGTCGCGGTCGTGCTCATCGGCATCGGCGCCGCCCTGATGACGGGCGACGACGACAAGGGCAAGAAGACCAACGACGACGCGGCGTCGTCCTCCTCCGGTCCGGCCGGTGAGGTCGAGGAGTCGCCGAAGCCGCAGCAGTCGAAGTCCTCCGAGGCTCCTCCGGAGCTCCCGAAGCAGGACGCGGTGTCGCTCAAGCTCGGCGGCACGGCGGCCGTGGAGAAGAGCGTCAAGGGCGCCGAGGGCCCCGGCGGCGCCTATGTTTCCGGTTTCAACGCAGTCGGATCCTCCGTGACGTGGCAGGCCGCGATGGAGAAGGCCGGTTCGTACCGTCTGACGGTGCGCTACGCGATCCCCGGCAAGGATGCCAACGCAACGTTGACGGTCAACGGGAAGCCGAACTCACAGCCGATCGGGCTCAAGGACTTCGTCCATTCCTCGGACCCGAACTGGGAGAAGAACTGGCAGACCACCTGGGCGCCCGTCGACCTGGTCAAGGGCGAGAACGAGATCAGCATCTCGTGCCAGGACGGAAACCAGTGCGATGTGCTCCTTGACTGGCTTGAGGTCACGCCCGCGAGCGGCTGAGATCTCCTGACGCGTTGCTGCCGCGCAGCAGCGTGCTGACTGGCCGAGAAACAGGAGGCCCCGCCCTACGTCACGTGCGTGGGGCGGGGCCTGTTTCGCTTGCCCGGTCGTTCGGAGGGGTGCGCCGTCGGCCGCCGCGAGACGGCTTGAACTACACGACACGCGAGGGGCGTACGGCGCCGACCGGCTGCTTCATCAGGACCAGCGGGACACGCCCACACACTTGGCGGCGACCCAGCCCAGACGGCCGCTTGAGTCAAGGACGCCGATCCAGCTGTTGCCCGACGGTCCGCCGGTCCAGCACGTGTAAGACCCGCCGGAGTACGCCTGGCAGAGGTTCTCTGAGCACTTCCTGCCGGAGGAGGTGACCGTGCCCGTCTTGGCGGCCCCAGTGCTGCGCGAGGCACGCACTGTGGCCGTGTGCCCGTTGTACGTCCTTAGCCGCCGCGTGAGGAGAGGCGATCTTGAATGGAGGTGCGGCCAAATGGAACACGAGTCCTGAGGGGTGGGGAAAGATTCAGCCATACTCGGTTCGGGTCAGTGTGTGGTGCCTGACATAAGCCCCAGGAAGCCCGCGACCGTCGCGGCCATCGCCTCGCGGCCCGGCGCGATGTACTTGCGCGGGTCGACGCCCGTGGTGTTCTCGGCGAGGTAGGACCGTACGGCTCCGGTGAACGCGGTGTTCAGGGCCGTGCCCACGTTGATCTTGACCATGCCGGAGGCGGCGACGGCCTGGCGGATCTCTTCGTCCGGGACGCCGCTGGAGCCGTGCAGCACCAGCGGGACGGGGACGGCGTCGCGCAGCCGGCCGATCAGCGCGTGGTCCAGGGCGGCGGTGCGCTCGGTCATGGCGTGCGAGGAGCCCACCGCGACGGCCAGCGCGTCGACACCGGTCGCGGCGACGTACGCGGCGGCCTCCTCCGGGTCGGTGCGGACGCCGGGGGCGTGGGCGTCGAGCGGGGCCTCGCCCTCCTTGCCGCCGACCTTGCCGAGCTCGGCCTCGATCCAGATGCCGCGCTCGTGGCCCCAGGCGACGGCCTCCGCGGTGGCCCGCACGTTCTCCGCGTAACTCAGCTTGGAGGCGTCGAACATGACGGAGCCGAAGCCCTCGTCGTGCGCCTGGTGCAGCAGCTCCACGGACTCGACGTGGTCGAGGTGGAGGGCGAGCGGGACGGCGGAGGTGCGGGCGACGGCGGCGGCGGCCGCCGCGATGGCGGAGAGCCGGCCGCCGTGGAACTTCACGGCGTTCTCGGAGATCTGGAGGATGGCGGGGGCACCGGCCCGCTCCGCGCCGGTGGCGATGGCCTCCGCGTGTTCCAGGGTGATGACGTTGAAGGCGGCGATACCGCGTCCCTGGGCCTGGGCGGCGGAGACGAGTTCACCGGTACTGACGAGCGGCATTGCTGACCTCTGTTGATTCCTCGGGCCCGGTGAGGGGCCCGGTGGGGGCGCGGCTGGGGCGTGTCCGCGAAGTACCGTCGTCCGCCCGAAGAGCGGGCCCGGCGCCGCCGGGCGGGCGAGACTTCGCGGACACGCCCCTAGGCCGCTCCGTCTGCGTGTTCCTCGATGGCGACGCGCGGCAGCAGCTCCTCGTAGGCCGCGCGGTCGAAGTCACCCGCGGTGGGGGCCAGCACGGTCGCCGTCGACAGTGCCACCGCCCGCCGCAGCCGGTCCGGCCAGCTCAGGCCCTCGACGAGGGAGGAGAGCAGCCCGGCCACCGCGGAGTCGCCGGCCCCGGTCGGGTTGCCCTTGACCGCGGCAGGCGGGGACGCCCGCCAGCTGCCGTCGGGGGTGACCGCCAGCATGCCGTCCGGGCCCAGTGAGGCGATCACCGTGTGCGCGCCGCGGCGGCGGGCGTCGCGGGTGGCGCGGGTGGGTTCGCGGGAGCCGGTGAGCTGGGCGAGCTCGTCGGCGTTCGGCTTGATGAGGTCGGGGCGGGCGGCGATGCCCCGGCGCAGCGGTTCGCCGCTGGTGTCCAGGAGCACCGGGACGCCGGCCGCGCGGGCCGGCCGGATCAGTTCGGCGTAGGCGCCGACGTGGATGCCGGGGGGCAGGCTGCCGCAGAGGGCGACCGCTTCGGCGCCGGTGAGCAGCTTCTCGTAACTGCGGAGGAAGGCGGTCCACTCGTCGGCGGTGACGTGCGGCCCCGGTTCGTTGAACTGGGTGGTGTCGCCGGTGGTCCCGTCCACGACGGCCAGGGTGCGGCGGGTGTCGCCGGCCACCGGGACGAGCGCGTCGGTGAGGCTCGCCCGGCCGGCCGGGAGGTCCGCGAGCAGTTGCCGCAGTACGGAGCCGGTGGCGCCGCCCGCGAAGCCGGTGACGACGCTGTCGTGGCCGAGGGCGGTGAGGACCCGGGCGACGTTGATGCCCTTGCCGCCGGGCCGCTCGGAGAGATCGGTGACCCGGTGGCTGGCGTGCGGGACGAGGGCGGGAACGCCGTACGTCAGGTCGAGTGCCGTGTTCAGCGTGACCGTGAGGATCACTCGGCCGCCCCCTCGATACGTGCTGAGCGCGGATGCCGGTCGCGGAATCCGCTGTTCCTGGTTGTTTCGCGGACGATCATGCCAAAGAGCCGGCGGCGGGCCCAGACCCGGGGGACAACCGCCGTCTCTTCGTTACGTTCTGTCCGGGGACTGCCGTCAGACCGCCGCGGGCACCGGCTGGACGGGCTGGACGACCCACTCGCCCTTGCGCATGACGCCCTTGAGCGCGAAGTCGGCGTCCAGGACGACCAGGTCGGCGTCCTTGCCCGGTTCCAGCGAGCCGACCCGGTCGTATACGCCGAGCAGCCGGGCGGGGTTGGCGGAGATCGACTGGACCACGTCACCGACCGGGATGCGGTCGATGGTCACGGCGCGGTGGAAGGCGGTGTCCAGGGTGAGGGTGGAGCCGGCGATGGAGTTGCCCTCGACGAGCCGGGCGACGCCGTCCTTGACCTCGACGGCGAGCGGGCCCAGCTGGTACTGGCCGTCACCGAACCCGGCCGCGTCCATGGCGTCGGTGATCAGGGCGACGCGGTGGGCGCCCGCGTGGTGGTAGGCCAGTTGCAGGGCGGCCGGGTGCAGGTGCGTGCCGTCGTTGATCAGCTCGACCGTGATCCGCTCGTCCTCCAGGAGGGCGGCGATCGGGCCGGGCGCGCGGTGGCCCAGGGGCGGCATCGCGTTGAAGAGGTGCGTGGCGACGGTGGCGCCCGCGTCGATCGCCTCGACGGTCTGCTCGTACGTGGCGTCGGTGTGGCCGATCGCGGCGATGACGCCGTGTTCGGCGAGCAGCCGTACGGACTCGATGCCGCCGGGCAGTTCGGTGGCGAGCGTGAACATCTTCGCGGTGCCCCGGGCGGCGTCGATCAGCTTGCGGACCTCGGCCGGGTCCGGGTCGCGCAGCAGGCCCTCGCTGTGGGCGCCCTTGCGGCACGGCGAGATGAAGGGGCCCTCGAAGTGGACGCCGGCCAGCTCGCCCTGCTCGACGAGCTCGGAGAGGATGCCGGCCCGTTCGGCGAGGAAGTCCATCTCGCCGGTGACGGTGGAGGCGACCAGGGTGGTGGTGCCGTGCTCGCGGTGGGTGCGGACGCCGGTGAGGACGTCCTCCACGGTGCCGGAGGTGAAGGAGGCGCCGCCGCCGCCGTGGTTGTGCATGTCCACGAAGCCGGGAACGATCCAGTGGCCGGACAGGTCGACGCTCGGCGCGTCCTGTGCCGGACCGGCGGCGATGCGGGTGCCTTCGATGACCACCCGGCCGTTCTCGACGGTGCCGGTGGGGAGTACCACCCGGGCACCTGCGAGAACTGTGCTGTCTGCGCGTCCGGCCATCAGGCGGATACCTCCGTGGAGAGAAGATCCCAGGCGAGCAGCCCTGCGCCCAGGCATCCGGCGGTGTCCCCGAGAGCCGCGGGGACGATGTGGGGCAGCTTCTGGAACGTGACGCGTTCCTCGACGGCCGCACGGAGTGGTGTGAACAAGGTTTCCCCCGCCTCGGCGAGACCGCCACCGATGATGAGCGTGCGGGGGTCCAGCAGGGTGAGCGCGGTGACGAGCCCGGCGGCCAGGGCGTCCACGGCGTCGTGCCAGACCGCGAGGGCCGCCGGGTCGCCCGACTCCACGGCCTTGGCGCAGTCCGCCGCGTCGGCCTTCGGGTCCCCGGACGCGGCGGCCCAGGCCCGGCTGACGGCGGCCGCGGAGGCCAGCGTCTCCAGGCAGCCGCGCTGGCCGCAGCTGCAGTCCGGGCCGTCCGGTCGGATCACGATGTGGCCGATCTCGCCGGCCGAGCCGTGGGCGCCCGCCTCGATGGAGCCGCCGATGCCGATGGCCCCGGCGATCCCGGTGCCCAGCGGGATGAAGACGAAGCGGTCGGCGCCCCGGCCCGCCCCGATCCGGCCCTCCGCGAGTCCGCCGGTCCTGACGTCGTGGCCGAGGGCGACGGGGACGCCGCCGAGCCGCTCACCGAGGAGCCGGCGCATGGGGACGTCGCTCCAGCCCAGGTTGGCGGAGTAGAGCGCGACGCCGTTCTCGGCGTCGACGATGCCGGGCACGGCGACACCGGCGGCGAGAGCGCTCTCGCCGAAGTGCTCCTCGCCGTACGCGCGCAGATCCGCCGCGAAGGCGAGGATCGACTCCACGACCGCGTCGGGGCCGCGCTCTCTGCCGGTCGCGCGCCGTGCCTCGTAGAGCAGGGCGCCATCGGCCCCGACCAGTGCGGCCTTCATTCCGGTGCCGCCCACATCGAGGGCGATGACGTGTTTCACGGGAAACAGTTTCGCCCGAGGAACCCCAAAAGGTCTAGTCCACTATCGCTGTTTGTTGCGCATCCATACAAAATCCGCCCGCAACCGGGTGGCAATCCGCCGTGAACGCGCCCCGCGTGCGCCCTCAGCCCGGCAGGATCACGCTCCGCGACAGGTTGCGCGGGTGGTCCGGGTCGTAGCCCTTCGACTCCGCGAGCGCCACCGCGAGCCGCTGGGCCCGGATCAGGTCGGCCATCGGGTCGGCGGCGGTACGGGCCACGAGCGTCCCGCCGACCCCCGCGACCTCGCCCGCCAGCCCCTCGGGCAGGGCGCCGAACACCCAGGCCACCCGGTTCGGCCCGGTGATCGCGATGGGGCCGTGGCGGTACTCCATCGCCGGGTAGGACTCCGTCCAGGCGCCCGCCGCCTCGCGCATCTTCAGCCCGGCCTCCTGCGCCAGCCCGTAGGTCCAGCCGCGCCCCAGGAACGTCCACTGCTCGGCCGAGACCACCGCCTCGTCCAGCGGCTCCGTCACCGCCAGCTCCGCGTCCACGGCGGCCTCCGCCACCGTCTTCACGCCCGCCGGAAGCGGTCCGGCGGCCTCGATACCGGCCCGCAGGAAGGCGAGCGCGGTGGTGGCGAACCGGGTCTGCACGACCGACTCCTCGTCGGCCCAGTCCAGGACCGCCACCGTGTCGGCGGCGTCCATCACCGGTGTCTTCGGATCGGCGGTCAGTGCGAGGGTCGGCGTCTTCCCGCGCAGTTCGGCCAGCAGTGCCAGCACCTCGCTCGTGGTGCCGGAGCGGGTGATGGCCACGACCCGGTCGTAGGACCGCCCGGCCGGGAACTCCGAGGAGGCGTACGCGTCCGTCTCGCCCTGCCCGGCCGCCTCGCGCAGCGCGGCGTAGGCGATGGCCATGAACCAGGACGTGCCGCAGCCGGTGACGGCGACCCGCTCACCCGGACGCGGCAGCCCCTCGGCCACCGCGCCCGCCTCTGCGGCACGCCGCCAGCAGCTCGGCTGGGTGGCAATTTCTGATGCGGTACGGGACATGCGGTACGGCTCCTCGCGGGGTGGGCGCGTATAAAGGTCTGGACCATTAGGACTCTGGGAGGGCCAAGGACCTTGTGCCGGGCCCTGGTTGACCGAGACCTACTTAGCAGTCACTCCGCGCCCCGTGCAATGCTGCTGCGTTGCCGAAGCGATACCGGGGTGGTGTAGACCTCCTCGGAGGCGGTGGGGCAAAATCGCAGCTCATCCGGAGCGCCCCACGCGGACGTGGTTGCCGCGGATGGCGCGATCGACGAGGACGGACTGGGCTGTGCAGCGGCGTTACTTGGGACTGACGGCGGCTGTCGCCGCGCTGGGGATGACTGCGGTGCTGTCCGGCTGCGGCGGCGAGAGCGACGGGGGAGACGTCACGCTGAAGCTGGTCGCGGCCGACTACGGCACCGGCGAGGCGAACAAGTCGGACAAGTACTGGGACGGTGTCGCCCGGAGCTTCGAGGCGTCCCACCCCGGCATCAAGGTCGACGTGACCGTGCTCCCGTGGACGGACATCGACCGCAAGGTCGCGGAGATGGTGAAGGCCGGAAAGGCCCCCGACATCGCGCAGATCGGCGCGTACGCGGACTACGCCAAGGCAGGGAAGCTCTACTCGGCCGACCAGATGCTCAGCGTCCGCACCCAGGCCAACTTCCTGCCGGTCCTCGCGGACGCGGGCCGGGTCAGCCAGGTCCAGTACGGGCTGCCGTTCGTGGCCAGCACCCGGCTGCTCTTCTACAACAAGAAGCTCTTCGGCCAGGCCGGTCTCGACGCCCCGAAGACCTGGAGCGACATCGCGGGCGACGCCGCCGCGCTCAAGCAGCGCGGCGTGAAGTTCCCGTTCGCGCTGCCGCTGGGCCAGGAGGAGTCCCAGGCCGAGACGCTGATGTGGCTGCTCAGCGGCGGCGGCGGCTACACCGACGACGTCGGCTCGTACAACATCGACTCGGAAGAGAACGTCAAGACGTTCGACTGGCTGAAGTCGGACCTCGTCGACAAGGGCCTCGTCGGCCCCGTCGCCCCCGGCAAGCTCAACCGGGCGAAGGCCTTCGCGGCGTTCACCAGCGGCGACGTCGGCATGCTCAACGGCCATCCGACGCTGATGCAGGAGGCCAAGAAGAAGGGCGTGGACGTCGGCATGGTGCCGCTGCCCGGTATCAACGGGCCCAGCACCAGCTCGATGGGCGTCGCCGACTGGATCATGGGCTTCAAGCAGAACGATCACCGGGTCGAGATGGGCAAGTTCTTCGACTTCATGTTCAGCGACAAGAACGTCATCGACTTCGCGGACACCTACGACATGCTGCCGGTCACCGACAGCGCCTCGGCCGCGATGGAGGCCGACCCCAAGTACAAGCCGCTGTACAAGTTCCTGGACGCGCTGCCGAGCGCCCAGCTCTATCCGTTCGGAAAGACGTCCTGGGCCCAGGCCAGCGAGTCGATCAAGAAGAACATCGGTGAGGCGGTCGAGCCGGGCGCGAAGCCCGAGAGCGTACTGGGACGCATAGCGCAGGAGTCCACGGCGGCGGAGAGCGCGGAGTAGCGGGCGGCGGCCCGCAGGTCACGGGCCGCGCCATATATTGGCTGATATGACCGCCCTTCCCCCGGACACCCCCGACGAGCCCGCACCGCCCACTCCCGGACTCTCGGAGCGGGACCGCGCGGTGCTGGCCGTCGAGCGGCAGTCCTGGACCGGCCCCGGGGCGAAGGAGCGGGCCATCCGGGAGCGGCTCGGCATCTCCCCGACCCGCTACTACCAGCTGCTGAACGCCCTGCTGGACGACCGCCGGGCGCTGGAGGCCGACCCGGTCACGGTGAACCGGCTGCGGCGGGTCCGCGAGGCGAGGCGGGGCCGCCGCTGAGCCGGCCCGCTCAGGCCCCTCCGGCGATTGACCGGCCCGCTCAGGCCCCTCCGGCGATGGAGGAGCGGGGTACGGGGCCGAGCCCCGGCCGGCCCCGCGCGCAGCCGGAGCCCCGGCCGGCCCCGCGCACAGGCCACCGCCTATAGGCTCGGGCGCATGGGCAGCCACCCGCACACCCCGTCCCTGCCGACCCCGACGACCCCCGCCGGACGGGAGGGCCTCGCCGCTCTCCTCGGCCGGCCCGACCGCGCCGTCATCGCGCTCGATTTCGACGGCACCCTCGCGGACATCGTGCCGGACCCCGAAAAGGCCCGCGCCCACCCCGGGACCGTCGAGGCGCTCGCCGCACTCGCTCCCCGGGTCGCGTCGATCGCCGTGATCACCGGCCGCCCGGCCGGCGTCGCGGTCCGCTACGGCGGCTTCGCCGGGGTCGCCGGACTGGACCACCTCGTCGTCCTCGGCCACTACGGCGCCGAACGCTGGGACGCCGTCTCCGGCACCGTCCGCGCCCCCGCCCCGCACCCCGGCGTCGCCGCCGTGCGGGCCGAACTGCCCGGATTCCTCGACCGGTTCGACTCCTGGCGCGGTACCTGGATAGAGGAGAAGGGCCAGGCGCTCGCCGTCCACACCCGCCGCGCCGAGGACCCGCAGGCCGCCTTCGAGGCGCTGCGCGGCCCCCTGGGCGAGCTGGCCGCCCGGCACGGACTGATCGTCGAACCGGGCCGGATGGTCCTGGAGCTGCGGCCCTCCGGCATGGACAAGGGCGTCGCCCTCACGCAGTACGTGCGCGAGACGGGCGCCGAGTCCGTGCTGTACGCGGGCGACGACCTGGGCGACCTGGCCGCGTTCGCCGCCGTGGAGAAGCTCCGCACCGAGGGCCCCGACGGCACCCCCGGCCTGCTCGTCTGCAGCGGCGAGGCCGAGGTGCCGGAACTGGCCGCACGCGCCGACCTGCTGCTGCCCGGTCCCGGAGCGGTCGTCGGCTTCCTGTCAGCCCTGGCGCAGCGCCTCTAGCTGGTCCAGGAACCACTGCTGCGGCGGCAGCGCGGTGGCCGCCGCCGCCAGCCGCTCCGTGCGCTCCGCGCGTTCACCGTCCGCCATCGTCAGCGCCTCGTGCAGGGCGTCGGCGGTGGCGGACACGTCGTACGGGTTCACCGCGATCGCGTCGTCCGCCAGCTCCTCGTACGCCCCCGCCTCCCGCGACAGCACCAGCGCGCAGCCGTGGTCGGAGACGACCGGGACCTCCTTGGCGACCAGGTTCATCCCGTCCCTGATCGGGTTGACGAGCGCCACGTCGGCCAGCCGGTACGCCGCCAGCGAGCGGGCGAAGTCGTCCTTGACGTGGAGGACGACCGGGGTCCAGTCCGCCGTGCCGTGCTTCGTGTTGATGTCGTCGGCGACGCGCTTCACCTCGGCCGTGTACTCCCGGTACACCGCGAGGTCCTGCCGGGAGGGGTAGGCGAACGCGACGTGGACGACCCGGCCGCGCCACTCGGGACGTTCGTCGAGCAGGGCCCGGTAGGCGAGCATCCCGCGGACGATGTTCTTGGACAGCTCCGTGCGGTCCACCCGCACGATCGTCTTCCGGCCGGGGCCCACCTGTTCGCGCAGCGCCGCCATCCGCTCGTCCACGTCCGGCTCGTGCGCGCGCCGGAGCAGGAAGTCCGCGTCGGCGCCGAGCCCGTGCACACCGATCCGGGTGCGGCCGGTGCCGCCCAGGATCTCCGTGCAGCAGCTGATGAAGGCGTCCGCCCAGCGGCGGGTCAGGAAGGCCGCCCGGTCGGCGCCGAGGATGCCGCGCAGCACCTGCTCCGCGATGTCGTCCGGCAGCATCCGGAAGTAGTCGACGGGCGCCCACGGGGTGTGCGAGAAGTGGCCGATGCGCAGGTCGGGGCGGAGCTCGCGGAGCATGCCCGGCACCAGCACCAGGTGGTAGTCCTGCACCAGGACCGCCGCGCCCTCGCCCGCCTCCTCGGCCAGCGCCTGGGCGAAGGCCCGGTTGTAGGCCTCGAAGGACGCCCACTGGCGCCGGAACTCCGCGTCGAAGACGGGCTCCACGGGGGTCTGGTAGAGCAGGTGGTGGACGAACCAGAGCACCGAGTTCGCGATGCCGTTGTACGCGTCGGCGTGCACGTCCGCGTCGATGTCGAGCATCCGTACGCCCGGCTCACCGACCCCGCGCCGGACCGCCTCGCGGTCGCCCTCACCGAGCGCGGCGCAGACCCACATCTTGTCGTCCACCGCGCTCAGCCCCGAGACGAGCCCGCCCCCGCCCCGTTTCGCGTCGAGTGAGCCGTCCTCGTTCAGTGCGTACGAGACCGGACCGCGGTTGGACGCGACGAGTACCTGGGCGGCGGGCTGAGGGGCGTGCTCGGAGACCATGCGCGGAATCTAGCCCGATACCGAACCGTCCAAACGTGCGTGCGGCCGCGGTCCGTCCCGGATGCTGCCGGGTGACCTGCGGCCGGACGGCCGCAGGTCACCCGGCAGCCGCTCAGGCGGCGCGGCGCGAGACGTACTCCTCGATCTCGCGCATCGGCGGCCGCTCCTGGGCGTCCACCGGGTGGGTGTGCGGCACGAAGCCGTTCTCGCCGCGCTCGAACTGGGTCAGCTCGGGGCGCACCAGATGGCCGCGGGAGAGCCGCAGCGACGCGGTCCGGTAGATGGCCGCCGCCATCCGGCCGAGCGCCCGGCCGTCCTGGTGGCGGTGTTTGCGGACGCCGACGTCGACCTGGGCCAGCGCGTCCAGGCCGACCGTGTGCAGGGCGTCGACGAGCAGCCCCAGCTCCACCCCGTAGCCGACCGGGAACGGCAGCTGTTCGAGCAGCGAGCGGCGCACGGCGTACTCGCCGCCCAGCGGCTGGACGAAGCCGGCCAGCCGCGGCCAGTGCAGATTGAGCAGCGGCCGTGCCACCAGTTCGGTGACCCGCCCGCCCTGGCCCGCGGTCTCCCCGAGCGGACGGTCGTACATCGCCTTGACGAACTGCACGGAGGGGTCGGTCAGCAGCGGGCCGACGATGCCGGAGACGAAGTCGGCCGAGAAGTCCTTCAGGTCCGCGTCGATGAAGCAGACGATGTCACCGCCGGTCACCAGCAGTGACCGCCACAGCACCTCGCCCTTGCCGGGGACGGCCGGCAGCCGGGGCAGGATCGCGTCCCGGTGGATCACCCGGGCGCCCGCCCGGCGGGCGACCTCCGCGGTGTCGTCGGTGGAGCCGGAGTCGATCACCACGAGTTCGTCGACCAGCCGGACCTTCTCCATGAGCTCGCGCCGGATGGTCCGGACGATGTCTCCGACCGTCGCGGCCTCGTTGAGCGCGGGCAGCACGACACTCACGCTCCCCCGGCGCGGGTCGCCGCTCCTGGCGGCCAGGAGCTGCTCCAGCGGGCGGTCGGCGCACGACCAGGAACGCCTGGTCAGCCAGCGTTCGACCTCTTCCAGCACGGTCGATACTCCCTGCATGTGATCCATCTCGCGGTTCGGACGACTATCTCAACAGTCCGGTGCTTCGGTTACAGTCTGAACAACGCAGATGGCCATGGCATGCCGGGGTCCATCCGCCGACAAACGCCTGGATCGATGGTCCAGTGCCATAGCGCTCATCCAGAGGGACAGAGGGAACGGCCCGTTGAAGTCCCGGCAACCATCCCGCCGACCGCGAGGTCAGGTGGGGACGGTGCCAATTCCGTCTTGTGGCGAAATGCGTCACGAGGAAGATGAGGAGAAAGGGCCTCGCCATCATGGCTGTTCAGACTGTTGCAGCATCCACCGAAACTTACGTCGACCTCGGTCCCGCCGCGGCACTTTCCTGCCGCGAGTGCGGAGAACGGTTCGCGCTCGGTCCCCTCTTCGCCTGTGCGACCTGTTTCGGGCCGCTCGAAGTGGCGTACGACCTGCCGACCGGCTCCCCGGACGAGCTGAGGAAGCGCATCGAGGCCGGACCCGACAACATCTGGCGCTACGCGCCGCTGCTGCCGGTCCCCGCCGACGTCGCGGACAAGCCCAACATCAACCCCGGCTTCACCAAGCTGGTCAAGGCCGACAACCTCGCCCGTGAGCTGGGCGTCACCGGCGGCCTGTACGTCAAGGACGACTCCGGCAACCCGACGCACTCCTTCAAGGACCGCGTCGTCGCGATCGCCGTCGAGGCCGCCCGCGCCTTCGGTTTCACCACGCTCTCCTGCTCCTCCACCGGCAACCTCGCCGGAGCCGTGGGCGCCGCCGCCGCCCGCGCCGGTCTGCGCTCCTGCGTGTTCATCCCGCACGACCTGGAGCAGGGCAAGGTCGTCATGGCCGCGGTGTACGGCGGTGAGCTGGTCGGTATCGAGGGCAACTACGACGACGTCAACCGGTTCTGCTCGGAGCTCATCGGAGACCCGCTCGGGGAGGGCTGGGGCTTCGTCAACGTCAACCTCCGCCCCTACTACGGCGAGGGCTCCAAGACGCTCGCGTACGAGATCTGCGAGCAGCTCGGCTGGCGGCTGCCCGACCAGATCGTCATCCCGATCGCGTCCGGCTCGCAGCTGACGAAGATCGACAAGGGCCTCCAGGAGCTGATCAAGCTCGGGCTGGTCGAGGACAAGCCGTACAAGATCTTCGGCGCCCAGGCCGAGGGCTGCTCGCCGGTCTCCGCCGCCTTCAAGGCCGGTCACGACGTGGTCCGCCCGCAGAAGCCGAACACGATCGCCAAGTCCCTCGCCATCGGCAACCCGGCCGACGGCCCCTACGTCCTGGACATCGCCCGCCGTACGGGTGGCGCGGTGGACGACGTGAACGACGAGCAGGTCGTCGACGCGATCAAGCTCCTGGCGCGCACCGAGGGCATCTTCGCCGAGACCGCGGGCGGTGTGACGGTCGGCGTGACGAAGAAGCTGATCGAGGCCGGCCTGCTCGACCCGACGCTCACCACCGTCGTCCTGAACACCGGTGACGGCCTCAAGACGCTGGACGCGGTGGCCGCCACCTCGCAGGCGACGGCGACGATCCGGCCGAGCCTGGACGCCTTCCGCGCCGCCGGCCTCGGCACCGCCAGCTGACCCACCCGAGACTCCAGGAAGGGCACCCACCATGAGCGTCAAGGTCCGTATCCCCACCATCCTCCGCACCTACACGGGCGGCCAGGCCGAGGTCCCGGCAGAGGGCGCGACGCTCTCCCAGGTCATCGAGTCCCTGGAGAAGGACCACCCGGGCATCGCCGCCCGCGTCCTGGACGACCAGGGCAAGCTCCGCCGCTTCGTGAACGTGTACGTCAACGACGACGACGTGCGCTTCGAGGGCGGCCTGGAAGCGGTCACCCCGGACGGCGCGGGGGTCTCGATCATCCCGGCCGTCGCCGGCGGCTGCTGAGCCCCGGGACCCGAGCGGTCCCACTGCGCCGAGTCACCTGGATTGCCCTCTCCGCGACGGAAGCGGAGGGGGCAATTCTGCATGGTTGAACGCGGTAGAGTGTGGGAAGTCCCCTTCGCTGCCCGTGCCCCCCGCATATGAGAATGCGCCTGGCCACGACAAGATGCAGCCAAAGTACCTGAGCCTCTTGTGCCATAAGTCGCCTTTGCCTGGCCCGACTTGCCCTGGAATCTCATGAATTCCTCATATTCGGGTGATCGGCGCTGCCCAGAATTCTCGTCCGATTGACCTGTTGCAGAGGGCAGTTGGGCAGATACATTCGGCCGCGGTCGACGCGTTCCGGCGCACGCACCCTCTCCTGTCGGAGGGTGAGTTCTGACCCGGGCCCGCGAAGTGCGGTCCTGTGCAAGGGCCAGTAATAGGGGAGTTAGGCATGGCTCAGGGCACCGTCAAGTGGTTCAACGCGGAGAAGGGGTACGGCTTCATCGCGGTCGACGGTGGTGCGGATGTTTTCGTCCACTACAGCGCGATCCAGATGGACGGATACCGCACCCTCGAAGAGGGTCAGCGAGTTGAATTCGAAATCTCGCAGGGCCAGAAGGGGCCGCAGGCGGACATGGTCAAGCTCGCTGTCGGCTGAGCTCGGCGCGGTCGGCCAACGACACTACTCACGCACGGAGGGCCCGTACCCCTGGGGTACGGGCCCTCCGTGCGTCCTGGCCCCGTTCGCTCCCGCTGTCCGGTTGTCCACACTCCGGAGGGCGACGCTTGCACTCTCGGGGGTCGAGTGCTAATCATTGGGCTTAGCACTCTCCGGGTGAGAGTGACAGAAACTTGGACCGGGCCGGTGAGGCCCGCAGGTCTGCCGGGGCAAGGAACCGGCAGGCGGCAGGCCGTCCGTCGCGGGCGCCACTCGGTCCGGAGAATCCACCCCTGTCCGGGAGGACCACTTCATATGGCCAAGATCATCGCGTTCGACGAGGAGGCCCGGCGCGGTCTTGAGCGCGGCATGAACCAGCTCGCCGACGCCGTCAAGGTCACCCTCGGCCCCAAGGGCCGCAACGTCGTCCTTGAGAAGAAGTGGGGCGCCCCCACGATCACCAACGATGGTGTTTCCATCGCCAAGGAGATCGAGCTGGAGGACCCGTACGAGAAGATCGGTGCGGAGCTGGTCAAGGAGGTCGCCAAGAAGACGGACGACGTCGCCGGCGACGGTACGACCACCGCCACCGTTCTCGCTCAGGCGCTCGTCCGCGAGGGTCTGCGCAACGTGGCCGCGGGTGCCAACCCGATGGCTCTCAAGCGGGGCATCGAGAAGGCCGTCGAGGCCGTCTCCGCCGCCCTCCTGGAGCAGGCCAAGGACGTGGAGACGAAGGAGCAGATCGCTTCGACCGCCTCCATCTCCGCCGCTGACACCCAGATCGGCGAGCTCATCGCCGAGGCCATGGACAAGGTCGGCAAGGAAGGCGTCATCACCGTCGAGGAGTCCCAGACCTTCGGGCTGGAGCTTGAGCTCACCGAGGGTATGCGCTTCGACAAGGGCTACATCTCGGCGTACTTCGCCACGGACATGGAGCGCATGGAGTCGTCCCTGGACGACCCGTACATCCTGATCGTGAACTCGAAGATCAGCAACGTGAAGGACCTCCTTCCGCTGCTGGAGAAGGTCATGCAGTCCGGCAAGCCGCTGCTGATCATCGCCGAGGACGTCGAGGGCGAGGCCCTGTCGACCCTGGTCGTCAACAAGATCCGTGGCACCTTCAAGTCCGTCGCCGTCAAGGCTCCGGGCTTCGGCGACCGCCGTAAGGCCATGCTCGGTGACATCGCCATCCTCACCGGTGGCACCGTCATCTCCGAGGAGGTCGGCCTCAAGCTGGAGAACGCCGGTCTCGACCTGCTCGGCCGCGCCCGCAAGGTCGTCATCACCAAGGACGAGACGACGATCGTCGACGGCTCCGGTGACAGCGACCAGGTCCAGGGCCGCGTCAACCAGATCCGCGCCGAGATCGAGAACTCCGACTCGGACTACGACCGCGAGAAGCTCCAGGAGCGCCTCGCGAAGCTGGCCGGCGGCGTGGCCGTCATCAAGGCCGGTGCCGCCACCGAGGTCGAGCTCAAGGAGCGCAAGCACCGCATCGAGGACGCGGTGCGCAACGCCAAGGCCGCCGTCGAGGAGGGCATCGTCGCCGGTGGTGGCGTGGCTCTGCTCCAGGCCTCGGCCGTCTTCGAGAAGCTGGAGCTCTCGGGTGACGAGGCGACCGGCGCCAACGCCGTCAAGCTGGCGCTGGAGGCCCCGCTCAAGCAGATCGCCGTCAACGGTGGTCTTGAGGGTGGAGTCGTCGTCGAGAAGGTGCGCAACCTGCCGATCGGTCACGGCCTCAACGCCGCGTCCGGCGAGTACGTCGACATGATCGCCGAGGGCATCATCGACCCGGCGAAGGTCACGCGCTCCGCTCTGCAGAACGCCGCGTCCATCGCCGCGCTCTTCCTCACCACCGAGGCCGTCATCGCCGACAAGCCGGAGAAGGCCGCTGCCGCGGGCGCTCCGGGCGGCATGCCGGGCGGTGACATGGACTTCTGATCCTCACGGATCGGTAGTTCCGGCACGCACCACAGCACCACAGCACCACAACGCCGGCCCCCGGGGAGCGATCCCCGGGGGCCGGCGTCGTCCGTTGCGCCCCTTGGACGGGCCCTACGGCGTGAACACCATCTCCGGGAAGCGGCCGGAGGGGCCGTGCAGCAGGCAGTCGTCGTGCCCGCGCAGCCACCGCCCGAAGAACGACGCCGCGTACGCGCGGCTCGCGGCCGCCGCCCGGTCCGGCCGTACCGTCCCGACCGCCTCGGCCAGTCCGCCGTCCGGCTCCGCGCCCTGCCGGGCCAGCTGCGGGAGCAGCAACTCGGCGTCGGTGTAGGAGGCGTGGCGCGAGCCGGTCAGGGTGACGTCCGCCCGCCAGCCCCGGGTGTTCCTCCAGAACGCCGCCCAGGACGGCTGCTGCCGGTAGTCGCCCGAGCCCTCACCGGCCGTCCCCATCAGGAGCAGCGGCCGGTCCAGCCCGTCCGTGGCCACCGTGCTCAGCCGGCTGCCGTCCGGCAGCGCGCCGCCCACGTAGTCCATCTGCCCGTCCATGTTGACGCCCGCCCGGATCCGCCGGTCGTCGTGCATGGTCTGGGCCGCGGTGAAGCCGCCCGCGGAGTGGCCGAACATGCCGGTCCGGCGCAGATCGAGTACGTCTCCGAAGCGCGTCCGGTTCAGTTCCGGGAGCCGGTCGAGCACGAACCGGGTGTCGGCCACCCGGACCGCCATGACCTTGCGCAGCAGGGTGCTGATCGCGTCCGGATCGCTGGGCGGTGCCCCGTCGAAGATCCGCATGGTGGCGAGGCGCCCGCCGGGGAACTCCACCTCGGTCGCCTCGTAGCTGTGGTCGATGGTGACGACGGCGTACCCGTGGCTCGCCAGATCGTCCACCAGGGCGGTGTTCCAGGTGCGCGGGTCGCCCAGCCCGCCGGAGTACAGCACGACGGGCAGCCGGCCGGCCCGCGCGGCGACGGGGGCGTCGCGGCGGGCGTGGCTGAGCGTGGCCGCCCAGTCGACGCTGCCCGGGGCCATCCCCAGGTTCAGGACGGCGGCCCCGTCCGCCCCGCCGAAGTGCGCGGCGGCCGCGGCCGTCATCTGCGGCTCCCGAGGGCCGGAGCCACCGGGTGCGGCCGGGTAGCGGACGCTGATCATCAGCTCACGGCGCTCCGTGGTGCCGGGCAGCCAGGGCTCGGGCCGGTCCCGGTCGACGAGATGCAGCACGGTGGAGCCGACCTCGAACGGCCCGGTGGGCCGGGGCAGCCGCGCGGTCGGCAACGCGGTGCGGGTCCGCCGGTCGCTCGCCGCGAAGGACGGGACGGCGCCGGTGGCCAGCACGGCGGACGTGGCGAGGGCGGTGGTGAGGACCTGCCGACGATTGTGGATACGGGTACGCGGGACTGCGGGCACCTGGGACTCCCCGTTCGGGCGGCGCCGCGCGGCACGGTGTTCTGTGCCGCGCGGCGCGCGGTACGTGTACGAACGCCTCCACGATGCCCCGCGAGGCCCGTCCCGCGCGTGGTATCCAGGTGCTCATTCGGGGGCGTGGCGGCTGGCACCGGGTACGGGGTCCGGATGGTGCGCGGGGCCGGTCGTGCCGCGGGGCCACTCCGGTGTGAGGCCGCGTCAGGAGTGGAACGCCAGGTACGGGGCCAGGGCCAGGAGCATGGCGGCCATCGCGTACTTGAGGCGGCGGGCCGGGACGGATCGGGCGATGCGCCAGCCCACGAGCACCCCCACCAGTTCCGGTACGCCGACGACGGCGGCCAGGGTCCAGTCGATCGAACCGTGCTGGACGTAGCCGAGGGTGCCCACGCTCGCGATCACCACGGACTGCGCCTGCGCGGCGGCCAGCGCGGAGAGCACCGGGAGCCCGCAGACGACCAGGAGCGGCACGCTCAGCATCGGTCCGCCCAGGCCGAAGAGCCCCGCCGCGACGGCCACCGTGCCCCCCACCGCGATGGTGCGCGCGAGCGGTACGCGCACCGGGCCATCGGCCGCCTGCGAGGTTGCCGAGCGGCGCTCGCGGAGCCACACCAGCAGGCCGGTCACCGTGACGGCACACGCCAGCAGGATGCCGAACAGCCGCCCGGAGACGTGGGTGTTGAGCAGTACGCCCACCGGGGTGCCGACGAGCGCGCTCACGGCGAGGACCCAGGCGGTGCGTCGCGTGACCGGGTCCCTCAGCTGTCCGGACCTGGTGTACGCGGCGGTGCCGAGGACTCCGGTCGCCACGTGGGTGACGATGGCGGTGCCCGCGACTCCGGCCGGGGTGAGCCCGGTCAGCAGGAACATCCCGATGGTGGGCAGCACCCCGCCCGGCCCGATCGCGGTGATCCCGATGCCTCCGGCGAGGCCGAACAGGGCGAGCAGAACCAGGGTGAGGGTGTCGGGGGTCCAGGGCATGGCGGTGCCTCCGCGGGCGGTGCAGGGGTGGGTGGGCGGCCTCGGCCGGGGGCGGCGCGGTTGATGGGCGCGGCGCGTCGGTTCGGGGGCGCGGGGCGGTGGGCGCGGCGCGTCGGTCAGGCGGTGGGGGGTGGCGGGCGCGGCGCCCGGTCAGGCGGTGGGTGTGGCGGGGGGCGGTGCGGCGCCCCGGTGGAGCAGCGTGTGCAGGGCGAACCGGTCGGCCCGCACCCGCAGCGACTCGGTGTCCACGGGGCGGCCGTCGGCCAGCCGGGTGAGGCGGTCGATCACGAACAGGGCCGCTCCGGCGGGGATGGCGAGGAGGCGCGCGGTGTCGGGTTCCGCGGTGACGGCGTGCACGGTGATCTCGGCGCTCCCGAGCCGCGTCCCGGTGGTCTCCTCGATGAGCGTGAAGACGTCCCGGTGGGCGAGGTCGCAGTCGAGGAGGGGGCGCCCGATGTCCGGGGCGAGCCAGGTCGAGTCGACGGAGAGCGGCCGGCCGTCCAGGCTGCGCAGCCGCTCCAGGTACACCGCTTCGGAGCCGTCGGGCAGTTGGAGCCGCTCGGTGACCGCCTTCGGCGCGTGCGGCACGAGCCGGGCCGCGCGGACCGTGTTCGCCACGGTGCCGTAGTCGATGAGGGTCTCCGCGAGGCCGGTGAGGCGGTCGAGGCCGTGCCCGTACTTCGCCGTCACGACCTGGGTGCCGATGCCCCGCCTGCGGGTGATCAGCCCTTCGTCGCGCAGCAGTCCGAGTGCCTCCCGGATGGTGTTGCGTGAGGTGCCGAGCAGCTGGCCCAGGTCGCGTTCGTCGGGCAGCATGCCGTCCTCGTACCGGCCGGAGGTGATCCGCTGGCGCAACGTGTCCGCGATCTGCCGCGCCCGTTCGGCGCGGGGCAGCGGCGGCCTCTCGCGGTGCGGTGGCGGTTCGTCTCGCATGGGTGTCTCGTCACCTCCTCTCGTCCCTCACGCTACCCGGCAAGCGCCCCGTGCCACGTTACGCCGAAGTTACGCCACCCGATCTGACCTGCAAAAACGTCTGAGCTGCGGGTTTGCCAAGAACTCTTTGCGCTCCGCCGCTCCAGGACGCACGCCGCCCCACCGGATGAATCCGGTGGGGCGGCGTGAAGGGGCACTGGTCAGCATTGTCTGCGCACCGGGCCGGTCCCTTCCCGGACCCGTGCCGCCAACGCGTCGTCCCGGCATCGGCTCCCTGATATGACGTGCCACGGCCGGCCTTCCCGCTGAGGACCTGCCGGGGAGGGTGCTGGGCCGGATGCGCTCGGACCGGGTCCCGCGACGCGCGACAACTGTCCCGTGAACCGGCGCCCCTGGGGCAGCGGCGCCGGCGTGGACGTTGTCGCCGCAAGGCGCTCAGCCGCAGTGGGAGTTGAGGATGGAGTGGCCCGCGAGCCTCTCGGACCTGGTTCCTCCGATGCCGCCGACCCAGTCGATGCACCTGTTCTTCGCGTAGAGGTATACGGGTCCCGCGTAGGAGGAGAAGTAGCCCGAATCCTCGTCTCCGTCCCCACCGCCGGTGAGCAGGAGTTTGGTCTCCGCGAAGATGGTTCCTGACCCCGGCACGATCTGCATCAGAGAGCAGTTGTAGCCGTTGGAGGAGTTGTAGGTGAGGTAGGCGTCCCCGAGGTGTGTTCCGGCCGAAGTTGTCATCTTGAGGTGATCGATGACCGTGTAGTTGGCACCGCAGACCCCGTTGTACGGGTTGGCGGCCGCGTTGGCCACACCCGGAGTCAGCATGACTGCGGCAAGAGCTAGCGTGAGCCCGCCGGAGAGAGCGGCGAGTCTTCTGCGAACGCTGGTCATCTCAGGTCCCTGTCGTGTCGGGTGAAGGGTGCGGAGGCTGCGGGCGTGGCAGATATCCGCCACGGTGGCCGCACGGTGTCAGCCGCAATGCGAGTCTTCCTGTGCCACTCCGTGCTGGGACGGATCGTCCCCGAGCCAGCCGCCCCAGTCGATGCACGTCCCAACGGCATCCACGTACACCGGACCGGCGTAGGACGTGAAGGCGCCGTAATCGTCATGCCTGACACCGCCGACGACGGAGCGACGGATCCAGACACCGATGGACCAGCGCTCGGGCCCCTTGGATGTCACGATCTGATGGATGACGCAGTTCTTTCCCGTCGACGCGTTCCAGGTGAGGAACACCGTGGTGGCGTCCCCGTTAGGCAGAGAGTCGACGAGCTTGTAGCCGCTTCCACAGGCACCGTTGTAGGTTCCTGCGGCGCTGGCCGCGGGAGCGGCGATCAGCGCTCCGGCCGAGAGGGATGCGACGGCCGTGAGTATCGCCGTGATTCTCTTGACTTGCTTCATGGTCAGTCACCTTCTCCAGCGGGCGGAATCATCCGCAGTGGCTGTTCCAACGATTGACTTCCTGGTTCTCGATCACGCCGCCCCAGTCGATGCAGGATCCGCGGCCGTTCACGAAGACCGGTCCGGCGTACGAGGTGTAATAGCCGGAGTCGACGTCTTGGACCCCGTCGTCCCGTCCGATCATCGCGTTCATGGAAACGGCTGCTCCCGGTTCCTTGCGGACGACGACCACGCAGTTCGTGCCGGCCTTCGCGTTCCAGGTCAGATATGCCGTTCCGAGACCTCCAATAGGTGCGGAATCCACGAGTTGGTGGCCGCTTCCGCAAAGTCCGTATCCGACGGCGCCGGCGGCGGGCGCGGAGACGAACAGAAATCCTGCGGCCATCGTTCCCGCAGCCACGGCCGAGATGAAGTTTCTGAAGATCCGAAGACGCTTGCCCGCGCCATCCATAGCACCCTCCGATGGACCCACATCCCGCGAACTCTGGCCGTGTCCTCCCGGTGTCCCTCCACCCGCCAGGGATCACGGGACAGTCGTCAGCCGCAGTGTGAGTTGTACTGGCTCGAACCGGTGGGCGCGGGATCCACATAACCGCCCCAGTTGATGCAGGTTCCCCGCCCGTTCGCGTAGACCGGGCCCGCGTAGCGGTGGTACAGGTCCCTGTCCTCTTCCTGGTAGTGATCAGCGGTCCGCTCGATCCACGCGCCGATCGTGTACAGCTCACCCGCGTCATTCGACCCGTATTTCTGGGTGACGACGCAGTTGTAGCCATTGGAGTTGTTCCAGGTCAGGAAGGCGCGTCCGTACCCGCTGATGTCGATGGAATCGACCACTCCGTACCCGGAGCCGCACGAGCCGTTGTACGTCCCGTTCACCGGGGCCGCGTCGGCTGTTGCCGGAATCGCGATCAAGCCCGCCACTGCGGCACACAGCGAGATTCCGGCCCGGAGGCCGATATGTCGAGCGTTCTGCATGGAAACTCCATTCTGGTTAATCATGCCCATGACAGATTTGTCGATGGGAGGCGGCGGCCCCAGTGGCGAGCGGGGGAGATGGATGTGCGTGAAGGCCACAGCTCGGCCGACCCCTGGGCGTCTGCGGCGCCGACGCTGCGGCGGGCTCCCAGGGAACTCGGTTACGTGGCGGCGAAATCAGCCGCAGTGGGTACTGCGTTGAGTCGTCGAGCCGTACATGTACGAGCCACCCCAGTCTACGCAACTACCTTTTGCATAGGTGTAGACCGGACCGGCGTAGGACGTGAAATTACCGGGATTTGCGTCCGCCGAGGGCTCGTCGCCGGAGCGCATGACCCACGCATTCATTGGTTGCGCGACTCCGGTGAACTCGCGCACCGTCACGACGCAGTTGTAGCCCCCGCTTGAATAGGTCAGAAATACGTTGGCGCCGGATTCCAGTCTCTGCTGGTCGATCACTGTGTAGCCGCTCCCGCAGGCACCGTTGTACGCGGATGCCGCTTGAGCTGTTCCGGGTAGTCCTATCGTTGCCCCTGCGGCAAGGATGGTGGCAGCCCCATAAGAGGCGACCTGTCTCTTCTTTCGGAAGTCCGGCAAATCCTTGAGTATACGGAAGATCGTCATCCATTTAGCCATTCTTTCGATCGGTCAAGGCGGGTGAAGGATAGGACGCCAAATGACTCCGGGTATAGACCTGGTTCTGGCCAGGGTGGCTCATTCGGTGAGCATCGAAAATAAACATTCGGGCGACCTGAATTCGTGGAACAGGGTGAAACTCTTTCATTCCTCCGACTGGCACAGGGCTTTGGTGCGGTCGCGCGATGTCTGATTCATGGTCGTGCGGGCCTCAGGAGGGTGAGTGGGCGGCGACCGCCGGGCCGTGGACCGAGCGGGAGCTCAGGCAGCGTGTCTGCCCGGCCGGCCGGGCGCGGTGCGATCAGGCGGGTACTCGCGTTCGGCGGGATCCTCTGGCTTGGGCCGGTAGTTGATCCCGTACGGGTTGCCCCCGTGTGGGACGGTGAGCGTGTGCCGCGGAGCGTCTCCCGGCGGGCAGCCGGCGGGCGGACGCCTTGACCTCGGCAACCCGGGGCGGCGTGAACGCCGATGTGCAGCCATACAGTTGACGGTCTTTGAGCCCAGCCCAGTCCTGTTCGGTGAACGGGCCACGCCGGCGGCGCAGCCGCCATGAAGGGCACGGATGACTGACAATGCCGGGGTGATCCGACCGAGAATCCGTGTCGCCGCGTACGTGGTCCGGCATCGGGCCGCCCCCGAAGTTCTGGTGTTCGACCACGTCGGTATGCCCGAGGCCGGCACCCAAGTCCCGGCGGGAGGCGTCGAACCAGGCGAAGAACCGGAAGAAGCGGTCCTTCGAGAGGTCGCCGAGGAGACCGGCTTGCTGACAGTCGCAGTGGTCCGGCAGATCGCCGTGGAGGACAAGCCGCATCCCGACACGGGGCAGGCCCGACGAACCAGCTTCTTCCTCCTCCAGGTACCGGCAGAAACCCCCGATGCCTGGGAGCACTACGTCGACGGCGACGGTGACGACGCCGGCCTCACCTTCACCTGTCGGTTTCTCCCCCTCCCCCTGAAGGAACCACTGGCCGACGATCAAGACGCATGGCTGGGCCACATCGATCCGCGCTGGACCACCGGAACCGTCGGCAGTCAGTAGTCAGGAGCCGGACCCGTCCGCTGAATACGCGACACCTCGACGCGCGGGCTCACCGGTCCCGAGGCCGAGAGCCGGCGAGTCGGCCCCGATTGCAATGAAGGCCCCTCGTTGCGCAAAAAACCTACGAAGTGATGCAGTTGAACAGCAGTCTGCCGGAAATGCATTGCAGGAGTCTTGTGGGTCGTGATGTGCGGGTCCTACTGTCGGCTCACCTCCCCCGGCGGCTGCTTCGGCCAGTCCGGTTGCCCCGGCCGCACCTCAGAGAAACGGGCCTGCGATGTCACGGAAGATCACCGGCAGTGAAGTGAGCCCGCGAAGACCGCGAAGCCTGCGGCGAACGACGCGGTACGCGGTGGCAGTCGCCTCGATGACCGCCGCCGCAGTCGGCCTCGGCGTGCTGACGGGCGCACCCGCACCCGCTGCCCCGCGCACCCCAGCCACCCCCACCGCTGCCACCCCCGCCTCCCCCGTCACCCGCGCCGCCCTCGACCCTGCGCTCGTGGCGGGCCGGGGCGCGGACGTGCCGTTCGTCGAGCAGGAGGCCGAGAGCGCCGCGACCAACGGCACGGTCATCGGCCCCGACCGGGCCGCCTACACGCTCCCCGCAGAGGCGTCCGGCCGCAAGGCGGTCAGCCTGGAGCCGGGCCAGCACGTCGAGTTCAGGCTGCCGCGCGCCGCCAACGCGATCACCGTGCGCTACAGCATCCCGGACGCCCCGAACGGCGGCGGGATCACCGCACCGCTGGACGTCGCGGTGAACGGCAAGAAGCGCTCCACCATGACGCTCACCTCGCAGTACTCCTGGCTGTACAACCAGTACCCGTTCTCCAACGACCCGGGCGCCGGGCTGCTCCACCCGGACTGGTGGATCACCGAGTGCTCCTGCGTACCCAGCGAGACGACCCCGGCCCCGGTCATCGCCAAGCCGTACCGGCCCAGCCACTTCTACGACGAGCAGCGCCTCCTGCTCGGCCGTACGTACCGCGCGGGCGACACCGTACGGCTGACCGTCCCGGCGGGCAGCCGGGCCGCGGCGACGACGATCGACCTGCTGGACTCGGAGCTGGTCGGCCTCCCGCACATCGAGCTGCTCGCCGCCAACGTCCTCGCCTTCGGGGCCGATCCCACCGGCCGCCGCGAATCGGCGGCCGCGATCGACAAGGCCATCGCCTTCGCCAAGCGCACCCACCTCAAGGTGTACATCCCGCCGGGCACGTACCAGGTGAACCGGCACATCGTCGTGGACAACGTGACGATCGTCGGCGCGGGCAACTGGTACACGAAGATCAAGGGCCACGAGGTCGCGCTCGACACCCCGGCCGCCGACGGCTCGGTCCACACCGGAGTCGGCTTCTACGGCAAGGACGCGGCGGACGGCGGCAGCCGCAACGTCCACCTGTCCGGCTTCGCCATCGAGGGCGACGTACGCGAGCGCATCGACACCGACCAGGTCAACGCCATCGGCGGCGCGCTCAGTGACTCGACCATCGAGGGCCTACACATCAGCCACACCAAGGTCGGCATGTGGTTCGACGGCCCGATGAAGAACCTGCGGATCACCGGCAACACCATCGTCGACCAGATCGCGGACGCCATCAACTTCCATACGGGAGTGACGGATTCACGCGTCGCCCACACCTTCGTACGCAACTCCGGTGACGACGGCCTCGCCATGTGGTCCGAGAAGACCGCGAACGCCCGCAACACCTTCGACCACAACACCGTCCAGACCCCGGTCCTCGCCAACGGCATCGCGATCTACGGCGGCACCGACAACACCGTCTCGAACAACCTGGTGGCCGACCCGATCCGGGAGGGCAGCGCGCTGCACGTCGGCTCCCGCTTCGGCGCCGAGCCCTTCGCCGGGAAGCTGAACCTCACGGCCAACACGACGGTCCGCGCCGGTACGTACGAGCTCAACTGGAACATCGGCCTCGGCGCCCTGTGGATCTTCGCCCTCGACAAGAGCATCGACGCGGACATCCGGGTCACCGGAAACAACTTCCTCGACAGCACCTACAACGCGATCATGCTGGTCTCCGACTGGGCCGTGAAGGACCAGTACGTCATCAAGGGCGTCCACTTCAAGGACATCAAGGTGGACGGCACCGGCACCTCGGTGCTGAGCGCCCGCGCGGCAGGAGGCGCCACGTTCGAGAACGTGGACGCGCGCAACGTCGGGGCGGTCGGCGTCAACAACTGCGGATCGTTCAACTTCCCGTCCACCGGCTCCGAGTTCGCCCTGACGGACCTGGGTGGCAACGACGGCGACTGGCTGGCCCCCTGGCTGCTCCCCAACACGATCACCTGTGACGACCGCCCGGCCGTCGTCCCGCCGCCGGCGCCGGGAGCGTGGTGACGCCGGACGGCAGGCAGGAGAACCACTGACGGCCGCAGGAGAACCACTGACGACCGGCTGAGCCGCCCACTCCCCGGGACGGCTCAGCCGGTCACTGCCCCACCCGCCCGTCGACGCACTCGCGCAAGAGGTCGGCGTGGCCGCAGTGGCGGGCGTACTCCTCGATCCGGTGCACCAGCAACTCCCTCGCGGCAATGCCCTCCTTGCCCAGCCGGGTGCCCAGGTCCGGGTGTCCGTAGAGGGCTGCGTCGGTCGCGGCCTGTTCGCGGGCCAGGTCGGCCCAGGCGGCGTCGACCACGGCCGGGTCCGCGACGGCTCCGTCGAAGTCCGCGTCCCGCTTGCCGTAGATCTTCGGCCTGGGTTCGCCGTCGCTGATCCAGTTGAGCCAGTCCCGCTCGACCTCGGCGAGGTGCCGCACCAGGCCGAGCAGCGACATGTTCGACGGCGGAACGGCCCTGCGGGCCAGCTGCTCGGCGTCCAGCCCCTCGCACTTCATTCGCAGGGTGAGGCGGTAGTCCTTCAGGAAGTTCTGGAGGGTGGGGAGTTCACCGTCCGGGCTGACTCCCTCGCTGTTGCGGGGGTCGTCGTCGGGGTCGGTCCACATGTCGGGGTAGACGGTGGCCTGGCTCCATCGTGCGGGTTGATCGGTCATGCGTTCCATGGTCGTCCGAGAGGGCCCACGACCGCCAGTGGTTTCCCGTCCGGTTCGTGCCGCCCGGCCGTGCTGCCCGGTTCATGCTGTCCGGCCGTGCTGTCCGGCCGCGCTCCTGCCGGTCAGTCCCTTCCGGCAGCTCCGACCAGCCCCGCCCGTACGGCGCTCATCCTGGCCCGTACGCCGTGGGCGGGGACGGCGCCCGCAGGGCCGTTGGGGGCGGGTTCCGGGTTGCCCCGGCAGTTTCCGCAGAGTCCGCCGGGCATGGCTGTCGCGTTGCCGGGGGCGCGGCATTCGCGGCATTCGAGGGTGCGCAGGACGACTCGGGGGGTGGGGGAGGCTTCGCGTACGGGTGGGAGTTTGTCCAGGAGGCGTCGGCGGATGAGTGCGGCGGCGTGGTGGATGCGTGGGGGCAGGCCTTCGGTGAGGGCGTGCAGGACTTCCGGTTCGGTGGCGCCGCGTTCGAACCATTCGGTGACCTGGGGTTCGAGCGTCACGCAGTCCCTCTGCGAGAGGGTGAGCGTGGGGGTGTGACGTCCGAGGGCGGCGAGCAGGATGAACGCCCGTGAGCGGGTGGGGCGTTGGGGAGCCTGCTCTCGCGGTACGTCGCCCCGGATGAACGCGTTCCACCACTCGTCCCCGCGTGAGGTGCGGGAGAAGAACGTCCGGGTGACCCAGAGCAGTGCTTCCTCCGTCGCGATGCATTCGCTGCCCCGGCGCAGGTGGCCCGCTTCCTGGAGCCGGTTCAGCGTGGTCCGCAGGGCGCACTGGCCGTACGGGAGCACCTTGGCGAGGGTCTTCACGGAGATGTCGGCACCGTCGCACAGCCCGTCGATGTACGCGGCGACAGCGGCGTCACGGGGCAGCAGGTGCACGAAATCGTGGTCGGTGCGCGGGCGTTGGCCGGGCGCGGAACGCTTGCCGTACCCGGGACTGGCCATCGGGTGATCAAGCGTGGGCCGGGGTACGGCCGCAGAGGAGGGGGCAGCACTAAGCTGGCTGGCAGCCATCAGATCGCTCCGTACGATCGAAGTGGTCAGGCCCTCGTTAGGTGTTTGTGCACCGACGGGGGCCGTCTTGGTTCTGCTGACGCTAGAGCGTCGCTACGGTCGGTCGCAAGTCGGTCACAAATGGTCAACTGGCCGGTCAGGGTGGGTGGGTGGGTATTCAGACCCACCCACCATTCCGCTGAAAGAGCGTTCGGAGCTCGACGCTTGAGCCCCGGGGGATTTCTCCAGGAGCGGCACCCTGCCGGCCGGGCGGAGCCGGTGGCCTACCGCCCTACCGCCCTACGTCGGTCACTTCAGGTGTCGGCCGAAGAACCGGGCGGCGTCCTCCGTCTCGAACCACGGGGTGCCGGTGTGCCCGCCCATGTTGGCGTGCAGCGTCTTCTCCTCGCTGCCGAAGGCGTCGAACAGGTCCAGGACCGGCTGCCGTTCCATCCCCGCGTCGTCCCACTGGAGCAGGAACTGAAGCGGGAGGGTGAGCTGCCGGGCCTCCTCGCGTACGACCCCGGGGACGAAGCCCATGCCGAAGAAGACGGCGGCCGCGATGCGCGGCTCGACCGACGCCAGCCGGATGCCGATGGCGGTCAGCCCCTCGTACCCGACAGGCCCGCCGATCCCGGGCAGCGAGAGGAGGGCGTCGAGGGTGGTCCGCCACTCCGGGACCGCCCCTTCGACCAGGGGGAGGAGGAGCCGGTCGACGATCTCGTCGACCGGCTCGCCGGCCTGCAACGCCCGGCGCAGGTCGGCGCGGGCCTGCTCGTCGTCGGCGGAACGGGGCCGGTCACCGTGGCCCGGCGCGTCGATGGCCGCCACCGCGAAGCCGTGCTCCGCCGCGTAGTAACGCGCCCGCGCCACCAGCCGGGGAAGCCGCTTGTGCAGGCTGCCGGGGTGACCGATCAGGATCAACGGGGCCGGTGCGGACCCGGAGGTCCACAGGAGGCCGGGAATCTCGCCAAGGGTGAATTCGCGTTCGAGGACGCCGTCGTCGAGGCGCTGCTCAGAAGTGAATCGCACGGTCGTGCCTTTCGGGAGTGCTGCTGAACGGCGCTCCCGGACGACCTATCGCCCGACCGTGACCCCGGAGGAGAGCACCCATGTCAGTTCTGTGTTCACGGGTACCACCTCCTCGTTCTCTCGCACGGCCTCCGCGAGATTAGCCGTGGCCGCTGCGGCTCGGCAAACAGGTTTCTCCCGCAGAGCGCATCGCCGCCCGCCCGCACCGCTTCCGGCCGCCCCACGCGCTCACCGCAGCGAGCGCTCCAGCGCACCCCGGTGATCGGAAACCCACTGGAAGGCCGCCCGGACCTGGCGTACCGCACCCGACTCACGGAGCCGGGCCATGGCGGCGTCACCCGCGTCGGCCTGGGCCTCGATGCCCCGCCAGCACCGGTCCTGCCACCACAGAATCGTGGACACGAGTCGTTGCCGGTCCGCCAGCTCGTAGCTGTCGGCGATCAGCCTCATGCGTCGTGCCACCTGCTCGACGTCGGTGACCGAAGGGCCCAGGTCGAGGTACTGCCAGCAGACATGGGCGATGTCGTGGATGCGTGCACCTGGTGCCGCCAGGTCCCAGTCGATGAAGGCCGTCGGCCGGAGCCGGCCACGGTACAGCCGATAGACCGTGTTCCTGGGCGACAGGTCGTTGTGGCACACGACCTCGTGGTCCCCGGCCAGCGGGGTGCCCGCCGTCAGGTCGTGGAACTCACGCACGAGCCGGGCGACCTTCACCAGGCTCTCGTCCGAGGACACAGCGCTGGGCTGGTTCGGCTCCCATGCCACATGGCCATCGAGGTAACCGAGGACTTCACGGCCTTCTTCGTCCACACCGAGATATCGCGGAGCGCCACTCCAGCCGCCGGCTTCGAGCATCTTCAGCAGATCGCCCACGAACGGTGCCGAGGCCGGACGGCGCACGGTGTCCCCGACACGGACGACCGCGTTGACGAACCCCCCGGGCAGGGACGGCTCAGGCACCCGTCCCGCTGCCTGATCGCTGCCTTCGACGCTCATGCCCTGTCACGACGGTCCGGGGCGTCCTCCGTGGGGACGGGGGTGTCGCGGATGCCGTTGATCAGGGTCGCGATGCCCCACGACATGCGCTGCTCTGCCGTGCCGGAGACCAGCTGCGTGGCGCGGGCCGCGATGTGCGGGTGGGTGCCGTCCGAGGTTCCGTGCAGGGTGTCCGTGAGGGAGTCCCGCACGGCCCGGGTGTCGGCGGACTGGTCCCGCGTCGCCTGCTCCGCCGCCGTCGCGGTCGTGTACTGGAGCAGCAGGTCCACGCCCCAGGCCGCCTGGGCGGGTGCGACGCCGCCTTCGTCGAGGAGGGCGAGAAGCGACTCGATCAGCCGGAGGTAGTGCGGCCCGCTGGGCTGGATCACCAGTGCGGCGCGGGCCAGACCGGGGTGCGCGAAGAGGGTGGTCGTGTACGAGGTGAGCAGGCCCTCCAGCCGCTCGCGCCAGTCGCCGCCGTCCTCGGCCCGCACCGGCTCCAGCAGCTCGTCGAGGATCGCCGCGTGCAGCTCGGCCGTGTTGGCGACGTACACGTAGAGCGAGGCCGGACCCGTGTCCAGCTCCTGCGCCAGGCGGCGCATGGTCACCTTGGCCAGGCCCTCGGACCGCATGATCCCGACCGCCGTGGCCACGATCCCGTCCCGCGACAGCGCGGGCTTGGCCGGCCGTTCCCGGCGGCTGCGTCGTGGCTGGTCGGTGTCGGCTCCCATACGGCACACCGTAACCAACGGGTATGGGGCGAACAAGTTCGAAACGAACGCGTTCGTAGTGGCCGTGCGGAGCCCGGACTCCGGCGTGCCCGTCAGCCCCCGAAGCCCGACGGGCACGACGGGTTCACTCCCCGGAGGCGGCCTCTTCCATCCGTCGGCGCAGGCTCAGCGGGCGCATGTCCGTCCACACGGCCTTGATGTGCTCCAGGCACTCGGCCTTGGTACCGGACGTGCCTTCCTGACGCCAGCCGGCCGGGGTCTCCCGGCCCTCGGGCCAGAGGCTGTACTGCTCCTCGTCGTTGACCACCACCAGGTAGGCGCGGTCGTCCTCCTGGTCGTTCCAGCTCTCGTCGCTGCTCACGCCGTCTCCTCATCGATCGCCGGCCGGTTCGCCGACCCGTTGAACGACGTGGCGGGGTGTTCCGTCACGGACCGCATGAGCACCTTCGGAACCAAGGCACTCGGCCCCAAGTGCCTGGCACGGAGAACCAACGCTTCGCGGTGCGGCCCCTGTCATCGTCCGTATGTGAGCGGTACCGGCCGACGGCACATCGGCCGGTGCCCCCCGTCTGCCGACCGGTAGACGGGATACGCACGGTCAACAGGAGGAAGTCATCATCACCACGAACAGGCGCGTCGCGGCAGCTTTGATCAGCGCGGCCGCCGCCCTCACGGTCCTCACCGCCCCTGCCCACGCCGGTACGCCCAGTGGCGGTGCACAGGTGCTCTCCTGCTACGGCAGCGCCCGCGCCTACACGGGCGAGGCGGGCACCGGCGCCAATGACAACGCGCACTGGCCCAAGCGCGGCCAGTGGACCAAGGTCAGGGGCAACTGCGGCGACATCAACATCAAGACCAACTACAAGCGTTCCGTGCGCGTCTGCACCCACAGCAAGTGCTACGGATGGGTCACCGCCCCGAAGGGGAAGTGGACGGTCATCTTCGCCAACTCGACCAAGAACGCCGAGTACTACTTGCAGTTCAAAGGCGTGAACGCCAGCACCGGCCTGATCGCGGACTGACCGGTCCGCGCACCGTGCCTACGGGCGGGGCCCGCGCCCGCCGGGCCCCGTGCCCAGGTGACGGTATTCGCTGGGCGGCATGCCGTACGTGGCGCGGAAGACGTGGGTGAAGTCCGCCGCGCGGGGGAAGCCCCACGCGGCGGCGACCGCGTGGATGGGGCGGGCGGCCAGCGCGGGGTTGGTCAGGTCGCGCCGGGCACCGTCGAGCCGCTGCTGACGGATCCAGGCGGTGACCGTGGCGCCCTGGCGCTCGAAGACGCGGTGCAGGGTGCGCAGGGAGATGTGGTGGGCGGCGGCGATCCGGCGCGGCGTCAGCCCGGGATCGCCCAGGTGCTGCCGGACGTAGCTGTGGATGCGGGCGGCGAGCGCCTCGGGATGGGCCTCCGGCGGGGTCGTCCCGTCGAGGTGGTGGGCGAGCAGCGCCGCCGCCAGATCGAGGGTCACCACCCCGAGCCGCTCGGCGTCGGCGGGCCCGCAGGCGGCGGATTCGGTGGTCAGCCGGGTGAGGAACTGGGCGAAGAGAGCGCCGAGACCGGCTCGCCCGGAGAACGGCAGCGTGAGTAATCGGTCCGCGGCCCCCCTGGGCAGGGGCAGCATCGCCTGGGGGAAGAGCACTTCCATCATGGTGACCGGCTCGTGCTCGGTACCCATCCTGGTGCGCAGAGGCAGCGAGGTACTGGACAGCATCAGGTCGCCCGCGCCCAACTGGATCTCCCGGCCGGCGTGGACGCCACCGGCCCTGCCGCGCTGGTGGAAGGTGAGGTTGTACAGCTCCGGATCGGACCGCCGGATCAGCCTCGGGGTGCGGTCCGAGCGAAGAGCCGGGTAGGTGAGGGCGAACACACTCACCGGCCCCAGGCCCAGCACCCGTAGCGTCGCCCGGAAGTCGTCGGACTGCTCGGTATCCACCACGTTGGGCGCGTGGCTGTCGCACGCCATGTCCCGCCAGCACGCGAACCGGTCCGCCTGCGGCAGCTCCTGCCAGCGGAACACCGTCTCGTCCACGCCTCCCCCTTCGGTGCCACGTCGTCAGCGCCGGACAGCACGGCTGGACACCACGGCCGGACAGCACGGCTGGACACCATGGCTGGGCAGCACTGTCGGACAACACTGTCGGGCAAAAGCAAGCGAACCCTCGGGAAGGCGTGAACACAAGAGAGCGAAAGCGCACACGCGGCCGACGGATCTCGCGCGGGCGCACCGCACCGGAGCCGGGGCCCGTCACGCGCGGGTGCCGGCCGCCCTCGCCGTCCGGCCCCTCTCGTATCGTCGTGTCCCCGGAGAGGAATCCGGTGACACGGGAGGGAAAGCGCATGGCGTTCGGGAGGAATCGGCAGGTCGAGCCGTTCGAGCCGGAGCACTGGGACGCGATCACCCAGTTCACCGTCGGCCGGATGATGCGGCGCACCGTGCGGAAGTCGACGCGGGGCGAGGGTGCGCACGCGGTCCGGTTCAAGAGGATGCGCGGGGGCGACGTGTACATGGTCCCCGGCGTCTACATCGTCCCCGTGGACCCGGCCGTTGCGCTCGCCAAGGGCGGGTTCCGGCTCTTCGAGGACGAGGCCGCCCGGCAACTGCTGTGCACGGTGCTCCCGGACGGCTCGGACCGCTACCGGGTGACGGACGCGGCGGGGCAGGATCTCGGCTCGGTCCGCCGCACCCCGGTCACCAAGCGGTTCAGCCAGCACGGCCTGTGGCTGGAACAGCCCGGCCACCCGGCCGTAGTGGCTCCCCGCAACTGGGCGAAGGGCGGCGCGAAGGCGGGGGGTGGGTCATGTCGTCGAGGGCGTCGTGGACTCCGTGCTGTCCTTCGGATCGGACGAGACGGCGGGCTCCGAGGGGGGCCTGACGCCGCTGGTCTGGGTGCTCGGCGCGGCGGACGGGGAGCACGGGCAGGAGGTGCTGACCTTCCCGCGCGGTACCCACGGCGAGCGCTGGTACTTCATCAAGCACGGCGGCCCGCTCGACAAGCGTCTCGCGTTCGCCCTGGCCGTGGTGCGTGAGAGTGAGATCTTCCGCGCCGACCAGCGCTGAGCGGGGGCCTGTCGGAGGCGGGTGCCAGGATTCAGGGGCGCGCCGCGATCCGACCACCCACATCCACCGGGAGCACCCATGAGGATTCACCTGACCAGCGTCTTCGTCGACGATCAGGAGAAGGCCCTGCGCTTCTACACGGACGTGCTGGGCTTCGTGAAGAAGCACGACGTACCGGTCGGCGCCGACCGCTGGATCACCGTGGTCTCACCGGACGCCCCCGACGGGACCGAACTGCTGCTGGAGCCCAACGGCCATCCGGCGGTGAAGCCGTACACGACGGCACTGTTCAAGGACGGCATCCCGGCCACCTCCTTCGCCGTGGACGACGTGTACGCGGAGTCCGCCCGGCTGCGTGGACTCGGCGTGCGCTTCACCCAGGAACCGGCGGAGACGGGCCCGGTCACCACCGCCGTCCTGGATGACACCTGCGGCAATCTGATCCAGATCATGCACACCGGGTCCTAGCCGTCTACGTGTAGGGCGAACCCCGTGCGGTTCGCGGGTTCCAGGCCCTCCTTCAGGTGCAGCGAAGGGATCTCGTAGTCACCGAAGTTCTGCCGCCGGAACGGGATCGGCTCGGTCGACTCCAGGGTGAGCAGGCGCTGTTCCCACGCCTTGGCGGCGTCCGCGTACTCCTCGGCGTTCATCCGGTCCGTGCCGTGCAGCACGAACGGCGGGAGCACCTCGATGCCCGGGTAGAACAGGACGCCGTGGTGGATCGGGAACAGCAGGTCGTCGATCGGGCCGTTGATCCCGCGAGCGGCGTAGTGCGCCTCCGGGCCGCCGACGGTCACCGAGAGCATCGCCCGCCTGCCCGCGAGGGTGCCCTCGCCGTAGCGCTCGCCGTACTTGGTCGCGCTGTGCTCACCGACGCCGTACGCGAAGTGGTACGTGAACACCCGGTCCACCCACCCCTTCAGGATCGCGGGCATCGAGTACCACCACAGCGGGAACTGGAAGATGACCGTGTCGGCCCACAGCAGCTTCTCCTGCTCGGCCCGCACGTCCGGGGTGAGCGTCCCGGTGTCGAAGGCCCGGCCCGAGTCCCGGGCGACCTTCAGCGGGCTCGACGCGGCCGGGCCGTAGTCCGAGGCGTCCGCGACCGCCTTCCAGTTCATCGCGTACAGATCACTCACCCGCACCTCGTGCCCCGCCGCCTCCAGGGTGGACACCGCGAGGTCCTTCAGCGAGCTGTTGAGCGACTGCGGCTCCGGGTGGGCGTGGACGATCAGCGTCTTCATGGCAATTCCTCCGGATCGGTTGCCCCCGATTCTGGGCGCCGCAGCGACCGGCGTTCAGGGGCGCTTCTTCCGTCGGACCGGACTTCCTGGTAACGGCAGGGCCACCCTCCCGGTGCGCCCGCGTGTCCATACTGGAGAGCATGGACGATCTCGCAGGCTTCCTCCGGACCCGTCGCTCCCGCGTCGACCCGGCGTCCGTCGGCATCACCGTCGACAGCCGCCGCCGGGTCGAAGGACTGCGCCGCGAAGAGGTCGCGCACCTGTCCGGGGTCAGCGTCGACTACTACGTACGCCTGGAGCAGGGCCGCGCGACCCAGCCCTCCGAACAGGTCCAGGACGCCCTTGCCCGCGTCCTCTGCCTCGACGAGACGGAACGCGGTCACCTCGGCCGGCTCGCCTGCCAGCGCCGCCGCCGGATGTCCGCCCCGAACGGCCGGGTCCGGCCCGAGCTGCTCCAGATCCTCGACCTGACCGCCGGCGCCCCCGCGATGATCATGAACCACCGGACGGACGTGCTCGCCGCGAACCGCCTCGCCCGGCTCCTCTACGGCCACCCGGTGCCCGGCCTGAACACCGCCCGGCACATCTTCCTGGAGGAGACCGAGCGCGGCCTCTACGCGGACTGGGAGACCTGCACCCTGGACGCGGTCGGGCACCTGCGCCTGGCCGCAGGCACCTACCCGGAGGACCCCCGCCTGGCCTCGCTCATCGGGGAGCTGGCGATGGGCAGCGAGCGCTTCCGCCGCCTCTGGGCCCGTGCGGACGTGCGCGCCCGCACGCACGGCCGCAAGGCGTTCCGGCACCCGCTGGTCGGTCTGCTGGAGCTGCACCAGGAGAACTTCGCGCTGCCGGACGAGTCGGGCATGGAGCTCGTGGTGCTCTCCGCGCCCCCGGGCAGCCCCGCGGAGGACGGGCTGCGCCTGCTGGCGAGCCTGGACCCGGGCAGCGACGACGCGGTGGACGCGGCGGACGCGGTTGAGGGCGCTCAGGCTCGGGAGTAGCTCACCTGGGGTCGTCCACGAAGGCTGCTAGGCCGCCACGCGGAACATCCGCACGGGGCCGGCTCTCACCTTGGAGTCGCGGACGGGGACGACCTCGGGGACCCCGTCGGGCACTTCGAGGCAGCCCCCGCCGTCGCCGCGGCTGTGCGTGGACTTCCGCCAGTCGGTGCCGACCTCCACGCAGTTGCCGCCGTTGGCGTCGCTGTAGGTGGACTTGCGCCAAGTCGCCGTGGACAGGTCGTCGTCAGAACCGCTGAAACGAGCCGCTGAGGAAGAGCGGAGCGCCCGGCTCCGACTGGGAGAGGTTCGCGGCCTCTCTCCGATGGCGCAGTCCGGCACCCAGGAGGGCGCGGGGAGAGGAGGAGGGACCGAGCTTTCTGGGACCCGGCATGACAACTCCCTGTGACGCACCAGCGGTTGTTGGAACTGCACCTCTTCCAGGCTAACGAGAGATTGGCCACGCTGGGTATGCATTGTCATTACTCAGCGTGGAAGGAATGGATCATGACGACAACGGATCGGCGCAGGGTTACGGCAGGCAGAGTGCGGGAGGCGGAAGAGGCGGTCGAGAGTCTGCGGAAAGGGCTCGCGGGGGTCGGGGTCACCCTGCCTTCGCTGCGGGTGGACCCGGTCTCCAGTGCGGGGAGCGGACCGGGCGTGCTCATCGAGCTGGGGCGCTGCAACCTCGACACGGTGCGGCGGCTGACCGGAGTGCTGGACGGAAAGGCGGCAGGCCATGGTGGGTGAGGGCAGTGAACCGGAGGAGTGTACGCCGGAGCCCGGATCGTTCGCCGTGGATGTGCGGGACGGGCGGGTGGGCCGGGTGACGGGGCGCGTCGGGCCGTATGTCCGGCTGCGGCCGCCCGGCGGTGGCCCGGAGTGGGACTGCCCGCCCGAGTCCGTACGGCCGGCGTCGCCGGGGCTCGTGCTGCGGGCGCGGGTGACGGAGGTCAACCGGGAGGGGCAGCTGCCCAGGTGAGGATGCGAAGGGGATTCCTGCCGGGCCGGGAACGGGCACGGATAGCCTGCGTTCATGGGGAGCATGGACACGGAAAGTGACGCACAACTGGCCGTCAGAGCGGTACGGGCGGGCGCGGCGGTGGTCCGGGACATGTACGGGACATCGCCGCAGCGGTTCGAGAAGGACGGCGGTGACTTCGCGACGGCCGCCGACCTCGCCGCGGAGAAGGCCATCCTGGACGTCCTGCGTACCGCCCGTCCCGATGACGCGGTGACGGGTGAGGAGAGCGGCCGCACCGGAGTGGACGGCGCCGAACGCAGGTGGCTGGTCGACCCGTTGTGCGGAACGCTGAACTACGCCGTGAACACGATGGTGGTCGCGGTGAACGTCGCCCTGCGCGACGGGAGATCCGTCACGGCGGCGGCTTCGGCCGACCCGTTCGGCGGCGAGGTCTTCTGGACGGACGGCGAGCGCGCCCGTCTCCGCAAGGGTGGTACGGACGAGGAGTTGGCGCCCTCGTCCGGGTCGCGGCTGGTCGACGTCAACCTCGACCCGCCGTTCCCCAACGCGCCCGGCTTCCGGGCGGTCGGACTGCTGGCCGCACCGGAGTTCGCGGAGCACTTCCGGCCGCGCGTGGTCTCCAGCACCCTTGCCGTGGCCTGGGTCGCGGCCGGGCGGCGGGCCGCGTACGTCACGGACGGGCGCGGGCTGCGCGACAGCGTGCACTTCGCGGCGGGCATCGCCCTGTGCGAGGCCGCGGGCTGTGTGGTGACGGGCATCCACGGGCAGCCGCCGCACACCGGCGCGGAGGGCCTGGTGGTGGCGGCCGACCGGGAGACGCACGGCCTGCTGCTGGAGATGATCAGGAGTCAGGAGCGGGGCTCCGATGGACCGGACGACGCGTCGCCGTTGAGGTAGCGGCCCGGCGAGGTGCCCACGGTCCGGCGGAACGCCGCGAGGAAGGCGCTCGGTGTCGCGTACCCGACGGTGCGCGCGACCCGGGAGACGGGCAGGCCCTCGGCGAGGAGGGGGAGCGCGGCGCGCAGCCGTGCGTGGGTGCGCCAGCGGTCGAAGTTCATGCCGGTGTCCTGGACGAAGAGCCGGGTGAGGGTGCGTCGGCTGACCCCGGCCGCCCGCGCGTGCGCCTCCAGGCTCCGTGGGTCGTCGGGACGGGCGAGCAGCGCGTCGGCCACGGCGCGAACGCGTGCGTCGGTGGGCTCCGGCACGTCGATGGGCGTGGCCGGCAAGGGGTGCAGCAGGTCCAGCACGACCGCCTCCGCCCGGAGCCGCTCGCCGTCGGGGAGGCTGTCGCGGCCGAGGTGGGCGATCAGGTGGGCCAGCAGCCCGTCCACGGCGACGGGGGTGGGTTCCGTCCAGCCCTTGTCGCACCGGTCCGGGTGGAAGTAGAGGCTGCACAGAACCGCGTCGCGGGTCGCGCCGGTCCGGTGCACGACGCCCGCGGGTATCCACAACGCCGTGGTGCGCGGCAGGACCCAGTGGGCGTCCCCGACCGCGACGCCGAGCACCCCGCGCCGCGCCCAGGCCAGCTGGTGCTGCGGGTGGTGGTGCGGGACGAACCACTGCCCGGCCGCCAGCGGGAAGTTCCCGACGACGATGGCACCGACCCCGGCCGGGACGTCACCGAAGACGTCATTGGTCATGCTCCCGAGCCTATGTCCCCAACGCGCTATGGGCTGGCCTCGTAGCCCGTAGCGGCCAGAACGGCCCGTGCATAGCGTCGTTCTGTGCCGCTGGGCGAGTGGGTCCGTCCACCCCCTCGCCCGGTGCCGCCGGCCCCGGCACAGCCGCCGGCCGCTCACGACGACGGGACGCCCGGCATGACATCCGTACCGACCACGACCACGACCACGACCACCTCAGCGGCCGACGCCGCACGCCGGGGACCGGCCCTGGTGGTGCTGTGCTTCGTTCAGTTCATGCTCGTCCTGGACGACAACGTGGTGAGCGTCGCGCTGCCGAGCATCCGCGACGGGCTCGGCTTCGGCGCCGCGGGCCTGTCCTGGGTCGTCAACGCCTACTTCCTGGCGTTCGGCGGCCTGTTGCTGCTGTTCGGCCGCATGGCGGACCTGCTGGGCCGCAGACGCGTGTTCCTGGCCGGGGTGGCGCTGTTCGGTGCGGCGAGCCTCCTCTGCGGGCTCGCGCAGGAGCCGTGGCAGCTCGTCACCGGGCGGTTCGTCCAGGGTGCGGGGGCGGCCATGTGCGCACCGGCTGCGCTGGCGATGATCACCCTGCTGTTCCCCGGCCCCGGGGAGCGGGCCAGGGCGTTCGGCGTCTGGGGCGGTATCGCCGGCCTCGGCGGGACGGCGGGCCTGGTGGTCTCCGGTGCGCTGACCGGTCTCGCCTCCTGGCGCTGGATCTTCCTGATCAACCTGCCGGTGGCCCTGGTGACCCTGGCGCTGCTCCCGCGACTGGTCCCCGAGAGCCGGGCCGGTCGGGCGGGACGCCTCGACGTACCGGGCGCGGTCCTCGGTACCGGCGCCCTGGTGTCCCTGGTCTACGGGCTGCTCAGGACGGGGGAGTCGGGCTGGCGGGACGTCGGCGGGGTGGGGCCGCTGGTGCTGGCCGTGGTCCTCGCCGCCGCGTTCGTCGCAGTGGAGGCCCGGACCGCGGAGCCGCTGGTGCCGTTGGCGTTCCTGGCCGACCGGTTCCGTGCGGTGGCGAACGGGGCGACGCTGCTGTTCTCCGCCGCGATGTACGCGATGGCCTTCCTGCTGATGGTTCACCTGCAGACCGTGCTCGGCTACCGCCCCCTCACGGCCGGTGTCGCCTACCTGCCGTACTGCGCGGGCATCCTGGCGGGCATGTGGCTGTCCTCCCGGGCCGTGGCCGGGCTCGGGACGCGCCCGGCGCTCGTCCTCTCGTTCCTGATCAGCGCGGCCGGAATCCTGCTGCTGTCCGGCGTGACACCGGACGCCGGCTACGCCTCCGGGGTGCTGCCCGGCATGCTCCTCACGAGCCTCGGCTGCGGGCTGACCCTGCCCGCGTTGACCGTCGCCGCGCTCACGGGGGCCACGGAGGAGAACGCCGGGCTCGGCTCTGCCGTACTCAGCTCCGTCCAACAGGTCGGCGGCGCGCTGGGGGTGGCGGTGCTCGTCGCGGTGGCCGCCCGCCGCGCGGACGCCCTGGACGCGCGGGAGGGCCCGCTGCCCGCCGCGACCGAGGGCTACTCGCTCGCGCTCACCGTCACCGCGGGCCTGCTGGTGCTCGGCGCGGTCCTTGTCGCCGCGTTGCCGGGGAAGGGGAACCGCCCGGTCCCGCCGGGGAGGGCGGTCGGCCCGGTGCCGCGAGGGAAGGCGGACGGTCCGGTCCCGCCGGGGAGGGCGGACGGCCCGGTGCCGCCGGGGAGGGCGGACGGTCCGGTCCCGCGAGGGAAGGCGGACGGTCCGGCCTGACGTGCGTGGTGCCGTCATGTGGGCCGCCCGAACCGATGCCGAGCGGCTGCCGTACCGTTCGGGCGGCCCCTCGGTCGTGGTCCGGGCTTCGGCCTGGTCCCTGGCCCCTGGGTCCTGGCCCCTGGCCCCTGGCCCCTGGGTCCTTGCTGCGGACTTGGACTTGGACTCGGACTTGGACTCGGGATCGGCTGCGGCTTCGGACTCGGGGTCGGCTTCGGGCTCTGGCTTCGGCTGCGGCTCCGGCTTCGGCCGGTGGAGGGGCCGCCCGCTCTCCTCCGCCCGTGGAAAGGACGCGTGATGCCCGCTGTTCTCGTCCTGCTGCTCTCCGGTACCTGGCTGCTGTCCGGCGCGCTGGTCACCGGCACCGATCCGCTGATCGTCGCGGTGGGCCGTACCGCCGTGTGCTGTCTGGTGCTCACCGCTGTCGCCGCGTCGAGCGCGAGCGGCCGGGCGGACCTGCGACGGGCCGCCGCCCGGCCCGGGACCGTCTGGCTGCTGGGGCTGCTCGGCTTCGCCGGGTACGCGGCCGGGACCCTGCTCGCCATCCCGCGCATCGGCACCTCCCTGACGAACCTGGTCGTCGCGCTGATGCCGTGCGCCTCCGTCGCCGTCGGCGCGCTGTTCTTCGGTGAACGGTCCGGGCCCCGCAAGGCGCTGGGCGCGGTCATCGCCTGCGCGGCGGCCGCCGGATACGCGGCGCTGGGCGCGGACGCCGGGGACCTGGACGCGTTCGGGCTGCTGCTGGTGGCCGCCGCGACGGTGGCGTTCGCGGTGTACGGGTTCCTGTACCGGGACCGGCTCTCCGGGCTGCCGCCGCTGGCCGTCCTGCCCGTGCTGCTGGCGGCGGCCAGCTGCCTGCTGCTTCCGATGGCCCTGCCCGCGCTGATCGCCCACCCCCCGACGCTCGCCGCGACGGGCGGGATCGTGGTGCTCGGCGCGGTCGTCTACGCCCCCGCCTACCTCGTACAGCACCGCCTCATCCTGCTCCGCGGCCCGGTCTTCACGGCCGCCGTCCAACTGGCCGTCCCCTTCACCGTCCGGCTCGGCGACTGGGCCCTGGACACCGCCCCCGCCCCGTCACTCCCCGAGGTGCTGCTTCTGGCGGCGTGCTGTGCGGGGATCGCCCTCGTCACCGTCCAGCCGGTCCGGCCGCCCGAACCGGTCGCCTCCGAACGCTGATCGGAGCGGGTTCCTCGGTGCGTCCGGCAGACGAGGCGGTGCCGTTCGGCAAGCCGCTCGGGCTGCCCGCGCCCTTCGACGTCACGCTGGCCACGGGCGCCTGCCCGGTCTGAGGCGCGCACGAAAGCGGCGCCACCTTGTGGGTGCCGCCGCTTTCGGGTGTTCCGGGGGTGGGTGGCCGTCAGAGCGCGGCGGGTTCCTTCGCCAGGGCGTCCGGGCCGGAGGCGGCGGTGGTCGCCGTGGCCGGGGCGGGCTCGGCCGCCGGGGTGGTGGCGGACGGTTCCTGGGACACGTTGAACTCCGCCAGCAGGTCCTTGCCGAAGCCGAAGAAGTACGTGGCGACGAAACCGGCCAGGTAGCCCACGACCAGGCCGCCCGCGTAGATCGCGACCGTCGCGCCCAGGCCGTGGTTGCCGTCCAGAAGCGGGAACAGGGCCCAGCCGGACGGCCCGATCGCGGTGGAGCCGACCGCGTCACCGAGCTGGTTGAAGAAGCCGACGAACGCGCCGCCGAACGCACCGCCCACGCACGCCGTGATGAACGGGCGGCCCAGCGGCAGCGAGACACCGTAGATCAGCGGCTCTCCGACGCCCAGGAACCCCGCGGGCAGGGCGGACTTGATGGTCTTGCGGATCGACTCGTTGCGCGGGAGGCGGAAGTAGACCGCGATGGCCGCACCGACCTGGCCCGCACCGGCCATGGCGAGGATCGGGAGCAGGACGGTGTAGCCCTGCTGCTCGATCAGCGTGGTGTGGATCGGGATCAGCGCCTGGTGCAGGCCCAGCATGACCAGCGGGAGGAAGAACCCGCCGAGGACCAGGCCCGCGCCCGCACCGCCGTTGGACAGCAGCCAGTTGGCGAACGTGCCGATCGCGGTGGACACCTCACCGGCCACGTACATCAGGCCGAAGATCGTCACCAGTCCGGAGATCAGCACCGTCAGGGTCGGGGTGACCAGGACGTCCAGCGCCTCCGGGACCCAGCGGCGGCACCACTTCTCCACGTACACCGCGAGCACCGCCGCGCCCAGGGCGCCGAGGACGCCGCCCTGGCCGGGGGAGAGCTTCTGGCCGAACGCCTCGATGTTGGCGACGCCCGGGAAGACGATGATGGCCGCGACCGCACCGCCGAGGATCGGCGTACCGCCGAACTCCTTCGCCGTGTTGTAGCCGACGAAGACCGCGATCAGCGCCATGAAGCCGGACGCCATCGCCGCCAGGGCCGGGGTGACCGAGGGCAGCCACTCCAGGTTGACCAGCAGGCCGTTCAGGCCCGCGATGATGCCGCAGCCGATCAGGGCCGGGATCAGCGGCACGAAGATGTTGGCGATCTTGCGCAGGAAGAGCTTGAACGGGGTGGCGTTCTTCGCCTTCCTGGCCGCCTTCATCTCGGCGCCCTGCGCGGCCAGTTCCTCCGCGGTGAGCGGGGCGGCGGGGTCGGCCGGGGAGGGGGCCGGGGCGGGCTCCGGCGCGGCCGCCCGGCCCTCCTCGACGAGCTTCTCGAACTCCGGCGTGACGCGGGCGACCGTACCGGGACCGAGGACGATCTGGTACGTGTCGTCGTCGACCACGCCCATGACGGCCGGGACGGCCTTCAGAGCCTCGTCCTGGACGAGCGAACGGTCGTGCAGACCGAGCCGGAGCCGGGTCATGCAGTGGGCGATGGAGCTGACGTTCGCGGCGCCACCGACGAGCGGAAGGATCGCGGCGGCAGTGGCGCGGTTCTTGTCTTCTGTAGCCATGGTGCGTGGTGCCTTGCTGTGCGGGGGGTGGGGCCTGAGAGTCAGGTGGTGCGGGGGGCGGCGGCGAGCGCGGCGCGGAGGTGGCCGTCCGAGGCGGACAGGAGCGTGGCGGCGGTGGGGCCGTCGACCTGGCCGAGGATGGTGAGGATGGCGTTCTTCACCTCGCCGTCGGTGGCGGCGAGCGCCGCCTCGATCTCGGCGTCCGACGCTCCGGTGGCCAGCGAGACGATCCGGCGCGAGCGGGCGCGCAGCTTCTCGTTGGAGGCGCGGACGTCGACCATGAGGTTTCCGTACGTCTTGCCGAGCCGGATCATCGTGATCGTCGAGAGCATGTTGAGGACGAGCTTCTGGGCCGTGCCCGCCTTGAGCCGGGTCGAGCCGGTGAGCAGCTCCGGGCCGACGACGACCTCGACGGGGTGCTCGGCGGCGGCGCCCAGCGCGGAGTCCGCGTTGCAGGACAGGCCGATGGTCAGCGCGCCCTCGGCACGGGCGTGCTCGACGGCACCGATCGCGTACGGCGTGCGGCCGGAGGCGGAGATGCCGACGACGGTGTCATCGGTGGTGAGCCCCAGCGCGTCCAGGTCGGCGGCGGCCAGCTCCTTGCTGTCCTCCGCGCCCTCGACGGCGGTGACCATCGCGGACGGGCCGCCCGCGATGAGGCCCACGACGTGCGCCGGGTCGGTGTTGAAGGTGGGCGGGCACTCGCTGGCGTCCAGCACACCGAGGCGGCCCGCGGTGCCGGCGCCCGCGTAGATCAGCCGGCCGCCGCGCGCCATGCGTGCCGCGGTGGCGTCGATCGCGGCGGAAATCTCGGGGAGCCGGGCGGCGACGGCGGCGGGGACGGTCTGGTCCTCGCCGTTCATGATCCGGGCGATTTCCTCGGTGGCCAGCTGGTCGATCTCGGCGAGCTCGGGACGGAACGCCTCGGTGGTGAGGGTTTCGAGCTGGGCGCGCAGCTCGCCGTATCCGTCGGAAGCGGTGGCGCCGGCGTCGGTGATGGAGGTCATGGAGAGCGGCTCTGCTTTCTTGAACTCGTACGGTTCTGCGGGTGCGGGTGCGGGGTTCTTCTGTGGCGTCAGCGGGTGCGGGGGTTGTGGCGGTGGGCCAGCGCCTCGTAGGAGGCGGCGAGGGCCGGGGCCGCCGTCTCGTACGTGCGCTGCGCGACTCCGATGAACAGGCAGTCCACGACGAGGAGCTGGCTCGTACGGCTCGACATGGCGGCCGGGCGCAGCTCGCTCTCGCGGGCGGTGGACGTGGTCAGCACGTGGTCGGCGTACTGCGTGACGGGTCCGTCGGGGCGGCCGGTGATCGCGATCGTGGTCGCGCCCCGGTCGAAGGCGACCCGCAGCGGCTCGATGACGTCGCCGGTCGAACCGGAGTGGGTGATCGCGATGGCCACGTCACCGGAGCGCAGCTGCACGGCGTTGGTGACCGCGAGGTGCGGGTCCATGTTGGCGTGCGCGATCAGGCCGATCCTGGCCAGCTTCTGGGCCAGGTCCTGGCCGACCAGCGAGGAGGCGCCGACCCCGTAGATGTCGATCCGGCGGGCGGTCGCGGCGGCGGCCACGGCCGCGCCGAGCTGCACGGTGTCGAGCCCGGCGGCCGTGTCCGCGAGGGTCTGCTGCTCGTCGTAGGCCAGCTTGGCGACCACGTCCGCGATCGGGTCGTCCACCGCTATGTCCGCGGTGACGGCGGGCGCCCGGCCGGACTGCTGGTGGGCGGCGAGACCGGCGAGCGCGAGGCGCAGATCGCGGTAGCCGGGGTAGCCCAGGAGGCGGGCGGTGCGGACCACCGTGGCCTCGCTGGTGCCGGTGAGCTCGGCGAGACCGGTGACCGTCAGGGCGGCGCAGCCCGCCGGATCGCCCGCGACCGCCTCCGCGACCCGCTGCATGGAACGGGTCATGGACGGCGCGAGCGTGCGCACCTTGGCGGCGAGGGCTGCCGGGGCGGGCGGCGAATCAGCGTTGAAACTTTCCTTCAGGTCATTGGTCACCTTTGAAAGATATTTTCAAGACTTGTGCCCGTCAACCCCCCTTTGGTCCCGACCTCTGACGGCAGCGGCGGGCGCCCCGGTGCGCGGGTGGACAATGGAGGCATGGAGCCGAACCCCCTGGAGCAGGCGCTGCACACCGCCCGCGCACTCGTCATGGCCGACCTCGCCGCCGGAGACGTCGCGGAGGCGCAGATCGTCTCGATGGTCGAGGACGCGGTGACGCACCGCCGCTGGTGGGTCGAGCAGTGGCCGCAGGGCGCGGAATTCGTGGTCGGCCTCGTCGCCCAGGACGTCCAGGACGCGCTCCTGGAGCAGTACGGCCGCTGGCCGCTGTGCCCGGTCTGCGACTCGGGCGACCCGCACGCGCTCGACGTCGAACCGGAGCTGGGCCCGGACCCGCACTGGGTCTGCACGAAGGCCACCGTCGCGGTCGCCCCGGTCGGCGCGCTCGGCGGGATACCGCGCCCGTGACCGTCTACATCGATCCGCCGGACTGGCCGGGCCACGGGCGGTTCTGGTCGCACCTGGTCAGCGATGACTCGTTCGAGGAGCTGCACGCGTTCGCGGCGTCCATCGGCTGCCCGGCGCGGGCCTTCGAGCGGGACCACTACGACGTACCGGATGCCCGGTACGAGGACGCCGTACGGGCCGGCGCCCGGCAGATCGGCTCCAAGGAGCTGGTCCGCCGGATCACGGAGGCGGGCCTGCGCCGCCCGAAGGGGCGCGAGCTGCCGGGCCGGTAACCCTCGGCGCCGTTCGTCGTGACGGCACTCAGCCGTCGGCTGCGAGAGCGCTCGGCCGCCGGCCGCGACGCCGCTCAGCCGTTCGTCGTGACGGCGCTCAGCGGTTCGTGGCGAACAGCGCTCAGCGGTTCGTCGTGACGGCACTCAGCCGTCGGCCGCGAGAGCGCTCGGCCGCCGGCGGCGGCGCTCAGCCGTTCGTCGAGGGGGCGCATACCTCCACCGCGTCCCGCGACTGCTTCGGCACGGCGGCAGGGGCGCTCGCCACCAGCCGGGACGCCGAGCCCCGGCCGCGCTGGAGCCGCAGCGAGACCACGACCGCCACCAGTGCCAGTACGGTCATCGCGGCACCGGCCCACGCGGTCGCCGCGAACCCGAAGTCCGCGTCGATCACCGCGCCGCCCAGCCAGGGGCCCCCGGTGTTGCCGCTGTTGAACGCGGCGGTGGTCGTCGCACCGGCCAGCGTGGGGGCGGCGCCCGCGACGTTGAACATCCGGGCGTTCAGCGCCGGGGCCGTGTAGAACGCCGACAGGCCCAGCAGGAACGAGAGCACGATCACGGCGACCTGGTTGGAGGCGAACAGCGCCAGCGCGGCCAGGAAGACCGTGGAGGCCGTGATACCGCTCAGCAGCACCCCGAAGAGGTGCGCGTCCGCGACCCGGCCGCCGATCGTCGTACCGATCAGCGCACCGACGCCGAAGAGCGCGAGGACGGCCGGGACCCAGCCGGAGTCGAGGCCGGCGACGTCCGTGAGGACCGGCGCGAGATAGCTGAACGCGCAGAACACCCCGCCCGCCGCCAGCGCGGTGATCGTGATGGACAGCCACACCTGCCGGTCGCGGTAGATGCCCACCTCCCGCTTCAGCTGCGGCTTCTCGTCCGGCACGGGGATACGGGGAATCAGCGTCGCCACCCCGACGAGGGCGATCGCGGAGGCCACCCCCACCGCCCAGAACGCGGAACGCCAGCCGAGGTTCTCCCCGAGGAAGGCGCCCAGCGGCACCCCGAGCACGTTGGCGATGGACAGCCCGCCGATCATCACGGCCATGGCGCGCGCCCGCTGGTTCACCCGGACCATCGCGATGGCGACGGCGGCGCCCACGGCCCAGAACCCGGCGCACGCGAAGGCGCTGAGCACCCGGGAAGCGAAGAGGATCTCGTACGTCGGCGCGAGCGCGCCCGCGACCTGGCCGAGCCCGAAGACCGAGATCAGTGCGATGAGCGTGGTGCGGCGCGGCAGCCGCAGCGTGGCGACGGCGAGCAGCGGGGCGCCCACCACCATGCCGATCGCGAACGCGGATATGAGGAGTCCGGCGCGTGGGATCGACACGTTCATGTCGTCCGCGATGGGCGGCAGCAGTCCGGAGAGCATGAACTCGCTGGTGCCGAGTGCGAAGACGGAGAGGCCGAGTATGTATACGGCCAGGGGCATACGCGAGCGGCTAGCGGCAGAGTCGGGCATGACACGTCCTAACAGCACGCTTACCTGTCGCATTCCCGGCCGGTGGTGCGGTGGCCCGGCGGCCTGCCGTCGCACCGGCCCCGCGTCCGTTCAGTGCGCGAGCAGCTCCAGCTCCGTGCGCAGGTTGTGCCGGGCCCTCGGCTCCCACTCGGCCGCCCCGTGCGGCGTACGGAACAGCCTCGGCAGCTCCAGCAGCTGCCGCAGCACGGCCGCCCGCCCCTCCCGGAACGCGTCCTCCGGCACGAAGCCGTACTCCTCGCGCACCTGGGCCGCGTACCGGGCGTACTCCTTCGGCGGCGACGCCAGGATCGCCAGGTCCGCGTCGCACAGCACCTCGCCGTTGCCGTCCCCGGCGGCCGGGTCGTGCGTGACCGTGAGCCGGACCAGCCGGGCGACCTCCGCGGTGGTCGCGGCGGGCACCCCGGCCTCCGGCAGCGCGCGCTCCGCGAGGACGGCGCTGCGCTCCTCGTTCTCGGTCCGGTCGGGGCGGTAGACCGCGTCGTGGAACCAGACGGCGAGCCGTACGGCGTCCACGTCCGAGGCGTGAGCGGCGAGCGTGTCCACATGGTCCAGGACCGTCGCCAGGTGGGCGGTGGTGTGGTATTTGCGCTGGGGTTCGGCCCAGCGCGCCAGGAGGTTGTCCGCGTACGGCAGCGGGTCCGGACCCGCCGCGCCGCGCCGCGCGGCGAAGAGGGCTTCCTGCCACCGGCCGCGGAGCGCGCCGTCGGTGCCGCCTTCGTACGCCCTGCCGGTCTCGTCGTCCATGCCACCGAGGTTACGACCTCCCGCGCACGACCGACCGCCGGGCACACACCGGGTGCCGGGCCGCGCGTTCATGAAATACCGAAGTCCGCGGGGGAGCGGGATGGTTGGCTTGGGCCATGGCTGACGAACGTGATCCCGAACTGCCCGGTCTCCTCCTGCGCACCGAGCGAGACGCCTTCATCCCGCTGCTGCGGTCCGCCGGAGCGGACGCTTTCGCGCTGCGCACGGCGTGTCCGGGCTGGACGGTGCGGCATGTCCTCGCGCACTGCGGTTCCGTGCTGAACCGGGTGGTGGAGAGCCGCTTCGAACCGGATGTGTTCAGCCCCGAGTGCAACGACCGCGACATCGCGGAGCGGGCCGGCTGGACGGACGCGGAGGTGGTGGACGAGCTGGAGCGCGGGATGGCCGAGGCCGGTGCCGCGATCGCCAAGGCGGGCGGGGTACTGGACGGGGTGGCGCTGGGGGAGTGGATCCACGCCGGGGACGTGCGCGAGGCCTGGGGGCTCGACGGGGCCTACCGGGGGCCGGGGCTGCCGCACGCGCTCGCGCTGCTGGCCCCCTTCGCCCGGCACCGGAAGACGCCGCTGCTGGTCGCCCGGCTGGAGGACGGCGGCGAGGAGCTGGCCATCGGCACCGAGCACGAGGGCCGGGCACCCGGCCGTTACCGGGGGGACGGGGCGACGCTGATCCGGCTGTTCGCGAACCGGCCGCTGGTGGGGACGCGGTACGAGCTGGAGGGCGTGAAGGAGGACGAGCTCTTCGTGTTCTGACTCCTCGTGTTCTGACCCCTCGTGTTCTGAACTCCTGGTGTTCTGAACCCTTCGTGTTCTGAGCCCGTGTTCCGGGGGCTCGCAGACGCTAACGTGCGCTTCGTGACGAATCTGATGAATCCGGCGGACCGGGGGGACGCCTCGGCCGCACCGGCTCCCATGGACCTCAACGCGGATCTCGGTGAGGGTTTCGGGCGCTGGTCGCTCACCGACGACGAGGCGCTCCTCGCGTGCGTGACCAGCGCCAACGTGGCGTGCGGCTTCCACGCGGGGGACCCCTCCGTGATGCGCCGGGTCTGCGACACGGCGGCCGCCCGGGGCGTGCGGATCGGCGCCCAGGTCTCCTACCGCGACCTGGCGGGGTTCGGGCGCCGCTCCATGGACGTCCCGGCCGATGAGCTGGCCGCCGAAGTGGCGTACCAGATCGGCGCGTTGCGGGTGTTCGCCGAGGCTGCCGGGGCCACCGTCTCGTACGTCAAGCCGCACGGCGCCCTGTACAACCGCGCGGTCCACGACGACGAGCAGGCGGGCGCGGTGATCGAGGGCGTCCGGCTGGCGGGCGGCAGCCCGGCCGTCCTCGGGCTGCCCGGCTCCCGGCTGCTGGTCCGGGCGGCGGAGGCGGGGCTGACGGCGGTCGAGGAGGCCTTCGCGGACCGCGCCTACACCGAGCGGGGCACGCTCGTCCCGCGCACCGAGCCGGACGCGGTCGTGCACGACGCGGACGAGGTGGTGCGCCGGAGCGTCGGGATCGCGGTGGACCGGAGCGTGCTCGCGGCCGACGGCGGCCGGATCGCGGTCGCGGCCCGGTCCCTGTGCGTCCACGGCGACACCCCCGGAGCGGCGGCGATCGCCCGGCGGGTCCGGGCCGCGCTGGAAGAGGCGGGCGTCGTGGTGCGGGCGTTCGCATGAGCACGCCGACGCGGGACGGGGAAGGCCAGGAGCCGGGACCGGGGCCGGTCGTGCTGGCCGTCGGCGCGGACGCGCTGCTGGTCGAGCTGGGCTCCGGCGAGGAGACGGAGGCCTTCCACGCGGAGGTGCTGCGCCGCCGCGCGGCCGGTGAACTCCCCGGCGTACGCGAGGTCGTGCCCGGTGCGCGGACGGTTCTGCTGGACGGGATCGCGCGGGAGACGGCCGGGCTCGCCCGTGAGCTGGCGTCCTGGCCGGTACCGCCGCCGCTGCGGGCGACCGGCCCTGCGGTGGAGATCCCGGTCGTGTACGACGGCCCGGACCTGGACGACGTGGCGCGGGCGTGGGGGGTCGCCGCCGCCGAGGTGGCCGCCCTCCACTCCGGGACGGAATTCCGGGTCGCCTTCTGCGGGTTCGCCCCGGGCTTCGGCTATCTGACGGGCCTGCCCGACCACCTCCACCTGCCGCGCAGGGCGACTCCGCGGACCAGGGTCCCGGCCGGTGCGGTGGCCCTGGCGGGCCCGTACACCGGGGTGTACCCGCGCCCGTCCCCCGGCGGCTGGCAGCTCATCGGCCGGACGCCGGACCCGGCCGCCCTGTGGGACGCGGACCGCGAACCACCCGCCCTGCTGGTGCCGGGGGCACGGGTCCGCTTCGTCGAGGCCGGTACGGACAGGGGTACGGGTACGGGATGGGGTCAGGCTTCGGGTTCGGGTCAGGCCTCGGGATCGGGTTCGGGGGCGCAGGCGTGAGCGCCGGGATCGAGGTCGTCCGCGCCGGGGCCCTGACCACCGTGCAGGACGAGGGGCGCTTCGGCCACGCGCACCTGGGGGTGGGCCGGGCGGGCGCCCTGGACGCGCCGTCCGCCCGGCTCGCCAACCGGCTGGCCGGCAACCCCGTCGGCGCGGCGCTGCTGGAGACGACCGTCACCGGCTGCGCGGTCCGCCCCGACCGCGCGGTGCGGGCGGTCGTCGGCGGCGCGCCCTGCCGGGTGACGGTGGACGGGCGGCCGGTGGCGTGGGGCGCGCCGGTCCACGTACCGGCGGGCGCGGTGCTGGATGCCGGTCCCGCCGCGCACGGGCTGCGCTCCTACCTGGCGTTCGCGGGCGGCCTGGAACCGGAGCCGGTGCTCGGCAGCCGGTCCGCCGACCTGCTCTCCGGCCTCGGCCCGGACCCCCTGCGCGACGGCGACGTGCTGCCGCTCGGCCCGCCCCCGTCGGCCGGCCCCCCGGCGACGGCGGCCGTTCCGTGGCCCGGGGTGCCCGCCGAACTCGTGCTCCCGGTGCTGCTCGGCCCCCGCCACACCTGGTTCACGGCCGACGCCCTGCGCACGCTCACCACTGCCGCGTACCGCGTCTCGGTGCAGAGCAACCGGATCGGCCTGCGCACCGAGGGGCCCGCGCTGGCCCGTGCCCGGCAGGGCGAACTCCCCAGCGAGGGCATGGTGCTGGGCGCGGTCCAGATCCCGCCGGACGGCCGCCCGGTGGTGTTCCTGAACGACCATCCGACGACGGGCGGTTACCCCGTGGTCGGTGTCGTCCCGGAATCCGCGCTGGCCGGGGCGGCGCGGGTGACGCCGGGAACGGTGGTGCGGTTCGTGCGCGCGGCGAGGTGATCCGCCGGGGCGCTCATCGGCCTTCGGGCGGCCCTCAGTTCGCGGTGGGCAGCCCGAAGTGCTCGGTGATGATCCGCATCGTCACGGCTCCGTCGGCGTTGTACGAGGGATCGGCGTCGTACACGGGGGTCTCCCGGCCGACGATGCCGGCGGCGAGCAGCTCCCGGATCAGCCGGTCGCCGCTGCGGTGCGCCTCACGGCGCATCCCGATGTTGAAGTAGTCCAGCTCGAACCCGCCCCGGCTGTAGGAGTAGTGGACCGGGTGGTCGTCGCAGTGCGGGATCGAGTAGTTCCGCCCGTGCGGGCATTCACATGCGGGGGTGGAGGCCAGGAAGACCGTAACCACCCGGTCGGGCCCGCCGAACCGCTCGTCGTAGCGGAATCCGGTGAGGTCGCGCGCCAGATCCGAGACCTCCGGGCCGCTGACGGCGGTCGCGTCGTACGTCACCCAGGTCCAGCCGTCCGACTCGCCCGCCGTGCGGACGGGGAGCGACGCCTCGGTGGAGACGGCGGTGAGGGTGGGCAGGTCCAGGCCCTTGGCATAGGTGGCGTAGGTGTTCGGGGGGATCGGGTTCACTTCGCTGCCCCCTCAAGCGCGAGCGGGGGCGACGGCAGGGCGAAGGCGTCCGCGATCGCCCTCACGAGCCGGATGTCCCTGTCGGCCTCGTGCTCGTAGCAGTCGTGGCCTCCGTCCGTGCGCCACTCCTCGCACTCGGCGTCCGGTCCTATGAGGTTCGCGGCGAGGAGCTCGGCCGAGATGTAGTCGGGGTTGTCCCCCAGCCGCTGTCCGATGTCCTCGAAGCTGAAGTACAGAGTCGTGGCACCGCCGCGCAGGTAGTGGAACTGGGGCCCGTGCGCCTTAGCGCTGCACGGCTCGGTGACGAACACCACGAGCTCGGTGCCCTCGGGGCACAGGAGCCGGTAGTCGGCTTCCGCGTAATCCTCGGAATCCTCTTCGATCATGTCGTGCACCGCCCAGGCCCAGCCGCCCGCCTCGCCCTGGGCGAGCGGCTCGCGCTTCAGCTCGCGCAGTCCTGAGGTGAGGGCGTCGAGGGACTGGCCACGGGCGAGGACGAGGTTCACCTCGTGGCCGGGAAACGAGTCGTGCATCCAGCTGATCATGCCGGAACACTAGGCGCGACCACTGACAACAGGACTTTCCGGGCTCCCTGTTGAGCACGGGAGCCCGGAAAGGGGGAAGGGGGAGCGGTCACACCCCGGCGCGGAACCCCCGCAGCCGCAGCGAGTTGCCGACCACGAACACCGAGGAGAACGCCATCGCCGCACCCGCGATCATCGGGTTCAGCAGTCCCATCGCGGCCAGCGGCAGCGCCGCCACGTTGTAGGCGAAGGCCCAGAACAGGTTCGTCCGGATGGTGCCCAGTGTCCTGCGCGACAGCCGGATCGCATCGGCTGCGGACCGCAGGTCGCCCCGGACCAGGGTCAGGTCACCGGCCTCGATCGCCGCGTCCGTGCCGGTGCCCATCGCGAGGCCCAGATCGGCCTGGGCGAGGGCGGCCGCGTCGTTCACGCCGTCACCGACCATCGCGACCGAACGGCCCTCCGCCTGGAGGCGCTTGACGACGTCGACCTTGTCCTCCGGCATGACCTCCGCGTACACCTTCTCGATGCCGACCTCGGCCGCGACCGATTCCGCCACCGCCCGGTTGTCGCCGGTCAGCAGGATCGGCGTCAGACCGAGCGCCCGGAGCTTCACGATCGCCTCCGCGCTGGTGTCCTTCACCGCGTCGGCCACCTCCAGGACCGCCCGCGCCTCGCCGTCCCAGGCGACCGCGATCGCCGTGCGGCCCGCCGCCTCCGCCTCGGCCTTGCGGTGCGCCAGCTCCACGGGGAGGCGGATCTCCCACTGGGCCAGCAACTGCTCGCGGCCGACGAGGACGGCGTGTCCCTCGACGACGCCCTGGACGCCGAGGCCGGGGACGTTGACGAAGTCCTCGGGGGTGGGCAGAGGAGTGGTGGTGCGTCCGGCGGCTCCGGTGGCGACGGCCTGGGCGATGGGGTGTTCGGAGGCGTGTTCCAGGGCTCCGGCGAGGCGCAGGACGTCGGTCTCTGTGGTGCCGGGGGCGGTGTGGACGGCCTGGAGGGTCATCTTTCCGGTGGTGACGGTGCCGGTCTTGTCGAGGACGATGGTGTCGACGCGGCGGGTGGTCTCCAGGACTTCGGGTCCCTTGATGAGGATGCCGAGCTGGGCGCCGCGTCCGGTGCCGACCATGAGGGCGGTGGGGGTGGCGAGGCCGAGGGCACAGGGGCAGGCGATGATCAGTACGGCGACGGCGGCGGTGAAAGCGGCCGTCAGGCCCGCACCGGTGGCGAGCCAGAAGCCGAGCGTGCCCAGCGCGAGCAGGATCACGACGGGGACGAACACCGCGGAGATCCGGTCGGCGAGGCGCTGGGCGGCAGCCTTGCCGTTCTGCGCGTCCTCGACCAGCTTCGCCATCCGGGCCAGCTGGGTGTCGGCGCCGATCCGGGTCGCCTCGACGACGAGCCGGCCGCCCGCGTTGAGCGTGGCACCGGTCACCGGGTCGCCCACGCCCACCTCTACGGGGACCGACTCACCGGTGAGCATGGAGGCGTCGACCGCCGAGTTGCCCTCGACGACGGTGCCGTCGGTGGCGATCTTCTCGCCGGGGCGGACCAGGAAGCGGTCCCCGGCCCGCAGGTCCGCCGTGTCCACGGTGACCTCGCGGCCGTCGCGCAGGACGGTGACCTCCTTGGCGCCCAGTTCGAGCAGGGCCTTCAGCGCCGCGCCCGCCTTCCGCTTGGAGCGGGCCTCGAAGTAGCGCCCGGCCAGGATGAACGCGGTGACTCCGGCGGCGGCTTCGAGATAGATGTTCCCGGCGCCGTCGCTGCGGCCGATGGTCAGCTCGAAGGGGTGCGTCATGCCGGTCATCCCGGCGGTACCGAAGAAGAGCGCCCACAGCGACCACAGGAACGCGGCGGAGGTGCCGACCGAGACCAGCGTGTCCATGGTGGCCGCGCCGTGCCGCGCGTTGGTCCACGCGGCGCGGTGGAAGGGCCAGCCGGCGTACGTGACGACGGGCGCGGCGAGGGTCAGGGAGAGCCACTGCCAGTTGTCGAACTGGAGCGCCGGGATCATCGACATCGCGATCACCGGCACCGCGAGCAGCACCGCGGTGATCAGCCGCTGCCGCAGCGGCTGGAGCTCATCGGCCTCCGCCGCCTCGTCCGTTTCGCCGGAAGCGGCCGCGCCGCGTACCGGGGGAGCGGGCTGCTGGGCGCTGTAGCCGGTCTTCTCGACGGTGGCGATCAGGTCCTGTACGGAGACGTCCTCGCCCCGGTAGCTGACCCGGGCCTTCTCGGTGGCGTAGTTGACGGTGGCCTCGACCCCGTCCATCCGGTTGAGCTTCTTCTCGATACGGGCCGCGCACGAGGCGCAGGTCATGCCCCCGATGGCGAGCTCGACCTCTGCGGCGCCGGTGGTGGCTGCGGTCTGCGCGGACACGGGGCCTCCTCGGTAGGTGATCACTGGGATCACGGTGATCAGGGGATCTTGGAGTTCATTTATACCCCTGGGGGGTATGTGGTGCTGATTCAGGTATACCCCCTACCCCTATGAGTACGCAAGGGCGGCCTCCGGCGGATCCGTGGAGTCCGGCCGTCCGGCCGCCCGGCGCGCCTCTGACCTCGCGCATCTTGCGTGTGCGGTGAGACTGTGTCCTCGGCCGCTCGGCCCGTAGGCTGGTCATTGGACTAGACCTATAGCTGCTTCCTGGAGGATTGGGTTCCCATGAGCAACCGTGCAGTCCTGGAGGTGATCGCTCTCGACGCGGAGGACGCGGTCGCTGCCCAGGCGGGTGGTGCGGACCGGCTTGAGCTGGTCACCGACATGGCGGCGGACGGCCTCACCCCGTCCTCGGCGACCTTCGCGGCGATCCGCGCCGCGGTGGACATCCCCCTGCGGGTGATGCTCAGAGTGGCGGACGGCTTCGCGGCCGGTGACATCGAGGTACTCGTGCGCAAGGCGCGCGAGCTGCGGGCGGAGGGCGCGGACGAGTTCGTGTTCGGCTTCCTGGACGCGGACGGCCGCCCGGACCTCGTCGCGGTCGAGCGGATCATCGCTGAACTGGACGGCTGCCACTGGACGTTCCACCGCGCGATCGACCGCGCCGCCGACCGGGACGCCCTGCGCAAGTCGCTCGCGGACCTGCCGGGACTGGACACGTACCTCACCGCGGGATCGGCCGCCGGGGTGGACGACGGCATCCCCACGCTGCTGGTCGAGGCCGCGCGCAAGGGGGAGCCGGGGTACGAGCCGCAGATCCTCGTCGGCGGCGGGCTGCGCCTCGACCACCTGCCGGAGCTGCTGGACGCCGGGATCGACGCGGTCCACATCGGCGGGGCGGCGCGGCCGGGCGGCTGGGCGGGGCCGGTGGACGCGGGAGCGGTACGGGAGTGGCGGACGGTGCTCGACGCGTAGCCCTCGGCCGGGGGGCGCGCGGGATTTGTGCGCCGTTTCCCTTGGTGCGGGGTTCCGTCCTCAATCGCCGGACGGGCTCGGGTGGTGCGGGTGCTCCGCCGGTGCGGGGGTGCGCCTTTCCCGGTGGGTGGGGGTTCGGGGTCCCTCCGGGGCGTCTCCTCGGACGACGAACGTGCGGCGGGTCCGTATTGCGTACCCGGGTCTGTGTTCGTCGTCCTGCGGGGACTCCCCTGCACGCCCCCGAACCCGGTCGTCGCGCGTCTGCGGCAGTCGTTTCGCCGGTGTGCAGCCGCGCACGAGGCTGGGGTGGGGACGTGCAGGGGGTCCCCGCAGGGAATGGCGTACGACCCGGCCCCCGCTACGTCTCCGGGTGAACACGCCATTTCCGAGGAGACACCCCGGAGGGGCACCACCCCCCACCCACCGGGGCAGGCGCACCCCCACGGACCTCAGGCGGTCAGCTGGTCCGGGAGCGGCGCCGCGTGGACCACGATCAGGCCGGAGACCGCTCGGGTCAGGGCCACGTACAGGCGGCGCAGGCCCGTCCGTTCGTCCGGTTCGCCGTCGACCACCGCCGCCGGTTCGTCCAGCACCACGTAGTCGTACTCAAGCCCCTTCGCCAGTGACGCCGGGACCAGGGTCAGCCGGGACTCGGCGGTCGTCTCCTCACCGGGGGAGAGGTAGCTGTGGCCCGCCGCCGTCAGGGCGGCCGCCAGCGACGGGATACGGGCGTCGGCGGCGATCAGGCCGGTCGAACCCTCCTGCTCCAGCGACTCCTCGCAGGCCGCGACCACCGCCGCGTCCAGCGCGTCCACGTCCCCCACCCCCCGTACCGACAGCGAACCCGGCGACTCACGCACCGACTCCACCGGCGCCAGGCCCGGCGAGATCACCGGCAGCAGCCGGGACGCGTACGCGATCACGTCACGCGGCACGCGGAAACCGGCCGTCAGCTCCTCCACCACCGCGTCCGCCTTGCCCAGGTGGTGCAGCGCCTGCTCCCAGCTCTGCGTCGACCACGGCGTCGTGCCCTGCGCCAGGTCCCCGAGGACGGTGGCCGAACCGGTCGAGCAGCGCCGGCCCACCGCCCGGTACTGCATGGGGGAGAGGTCCTGCGCCTCGTCGATCACCACATGGCCCAGCGAGTGCGTGCGCGCCACCAGGTCGTTCGCCTCGTCGATCAGCACCGCGTCCGCCGCCGACCACTTCGCGGCCTTCACGCTGCGGGCCGGTCTGCTCCACAGGATCGTCTTCTGCTCGTCCTCCGTCAGCAGCCCGTCCGCCTGCGCGGCCAGGAACTCCGGGTCCGACAGCAGCCGCAGCACCAGCTTCGCCGGTTCGACCGCGGGCCAGACCGCCTTCACCGCCGCCTTCACCGCGGGGTTGCGCGCCACCGCGTTCTGCACCCGGTCGTCGGGCGCCTCGCCCGCCTCCTCCATGCGGACCAGCACGGCGTGCGCGATGCGCTGCGGAAGCGCCTCGTGCGCGGCCCCGTACCGCATGTCGCGGGCCAGCAACTCGTCGACCATCTCCTCGATCTCGTACGCGGGCACCCGCCAGCGCCGCGAGCCGCGCACCACCATCACCGGCTCCGTCGGCGGTGTCACGTGCGAACGGATCGCCCGCCGCAGCACCTCCGCCATCCGGGCGTCGCCCTTCACGACGGCGGCCCGCGCCTCGTCCGTACCCCGGACCTCGACGTCCGCCGTCACCAGGTCGTCGACGGTCGCCTGCTTGACCTCCAGCTCACCGAGGGCGGGCAGCACCTGCTCGATGTAGTGCAGGAAGGACCGGTTCGGCCCGATGACCAGCGTCCCGGTGCGGGCCAGCCGGTCCCGGTGCGCGTACAGCAGGTACGCGACCCGGTGCAGGCCGACCGCCGTCTTCCCGGTGCCGGGCCCGCCCTGCACGCAGACCGAGCCGCCCAGCTCGCTGCGGACGATCTCGTCCTGCTCCGGCTGGATCGTCGCGACGATGTCGCGCATCGGGCCGACGCGCGGCCGCTCGATCTCCGCCTGGAGCAGCTTGCTGGTCTGCGCCGCCTCTGCCGGGTCGGTGAGGTGCTCGTCCTCGTACGCGGTCAGCTCGCCCCCGGTGTAGCCGAAGCGGCGCCGCTGGCCGACGTCGAGCGGGTCGTTGCGGGAGGCGCGGTAGAACGGCTGGGAGACCGGCGCCCGCCAGTCGATCACCATCGGATCGCCGCCGGCGTCGTGGACGTGGCGGCGCCCGATGTAGAACTGCTCGCCCTCCGCGCCCTCGGCCTTCTCCGCGCCGACCACGTGGAGGTAGTCGAGCCGTCCGAAGAAGAGCGGGGTATGGGCGAGGTCGGCCAGTGACTTGATGCGGTCGGCGACCTGGGCCTGCAGGACCGCGGCGTTCACCCAGTTCGCCGTGACATCGCGGATGTTCAGGGCCTGGGCGTCCTCGCGCATGGCACGCAGCGCGGCGCGCGAGGCAGCGAGATGGGAGCGTTCATGAGCCAGGGGGTCGGTGGTGGTGTCGCTTTCGTGTTCGTGCGCGGGCACGGTGTTGCCTCCGGCATTCAACGCAGGACGGCGGACCGCGTCCCGTCCCCGGCCGTTCACCGGGGGCGATGCGGTCCGCTCGGGGATCGATCACTGGTACGCGCGAGGGCGCGCGTACGGCTGTCGGCCGGTTTCCGTCCGGTCGGCGGCGCTCCCCCGGCTGCCGGCGCGAGCCCTCGCGGGCTGCCGGTACCACGGTGCGGGAGGCGGGCAGACCGGCGATTGTACCGACGGGGCGGGCCGGGCGCGAACGAATAAACCGGAGTACGACCGCGAGGCGCCCGGGGTCCATCCCGTAGGGGACGGCATGGGACCACAGGGGTAGCAGCGGCCCCGGCACCATCACCCCGCGGGCCGACGACGCCACCGGCCGGCCGGAGCACCATGGAATACATGAGCACCGTCATCCTGAACCCGCGAAGGACCGGCCCCGCGCACGGCGCGACCGCGGCCACCGGTCACCACCACAGCCACCTGGCGGGGAACGCCCTGCGCGCCGCCGGGATCTTCGTACGGGCCGCGTTCGGCGTCGTCGTCCTCGGTGAGTACGCGGAGGAGGCGGGGGTCCGCCGCACCCGCTGACCGACCGCCCCCGGCCGTCCCTCAGGCGTCCCGGTCGTCCGTCAGCAGCTCGTCCGCGTCGACGATCCGGTACGCGTAGCCCTGCTCGGCCAGGAAGCGCTGGCGGTGGGCCGCGAAGTCCTGGTCGATCGTGTCGCGGGCGACCACCGAGTAGAACCGCGCCTCGTGCCCGTCCGCCTTCGGCCGCAGCACCCGGCCGAGCCGCTGGGCCTCCTCCTGGCGCGAGCCGAAGGTGCCGGACACCTGGATCGCGACGGTGGCCTCCGGCAGATCGATGGAGAAGTTCGCCACCTTCGACACGACGAGCACGCTGATCTCGCCCTCCCGGAACGCGCCGAACAGCTTCTCGCGCTGGGCGTTGCTGGTCTCGCCCTTGATCACCGGGGCGTCCAGATGCTCACCCAGCTCGTCGAGCTGGTCGATGTACTGCCCGATGACCAGGGTCTGCTCGCCCCGGTGCTTGCGCACCAGCGCCTCGGTGACCTTCCGCTTGGTCGCGGTCGTGGCGCAGTACCGGTACTTCTCCTCGGCCTCCGCGGTCGCGTACGCGAGCCGCTCGCTGTCCGTCAGATTGACCCGTACCTCGACACAGTCGGCGGGGGCGATGTAGCCCTGCGCCTCGATCTCCTTCCACGGGGCGTCGAACCGCTTGGGCCCGATCAGCGAGAAGACGTCCGACTCGCGGCCGTCCTCCCGCACCAGCGTGGCCGTGAGCCCCAGCCGGCGCCGCGCCTGGAGATCGGCGGTGAACTTGAAGACCGGCGCGGGCAGCAGGTGCACCTCGTCGTAGATCACCAGACCCCAGTCGCGGGAGTCGAACAGTTCCAGGTGCGCGTAGACGCCCTTGCGGCGGGTCGTGAGCACCTGGTAGGTGGCGATGGTGACGGGCCGGATCTCCTTGCGGGTGCCGCTGTACTCGCCGATCTCCTCCTCGGTCAGCGACGTCCGCTTCACCAGCTCGTGCTTCCACTGCCGGGCGGAGACGGTGTTGGTGACCAGGATCAGCGTGGTCGCCTTCGCCTGCGCCATCGCGCCCGCGCCCACCAGCGTTTTCCCGGCCCCGCAGGGCAGCACGACCACACCGGAACCGCCGTGCCAGAACCCCTCGACCGCCTGCTGCTGGTAGGGCCGCAGCGCCCAGCCGTTCTCGTCCAGCTCGATCGGGTGCGCCTCGCCGTCCACATAACCGGCGAGGTCCTCCGCGGGCCAGCCCAGCTTCAGCAGCGTCTGCTTGACCTGTCCGCGCTCCGAGGGGTGCACGGCCACGGTGTCGGGGTCGATCCGGGCGCCGACCAGCGGCTGGACCTTCTTCGACCGGAGGATCTCCTCCAGGACGGGCCGGTCGGTGGAGGTCAGCACCAGCCCGTGGACCGGGTGCTTGGAGAGCGTGAGGCGGCCGTACCGGCCCATCGTCTCCGCGATGTCGACGAGCAGCGCGTGTGGCACGGGGTAGCGGGAGTACTTCACCAGCGCGTCGACGACCTGCTCGGCGTCGTGCCCCGCGGCCCGCGCGTTCCACAGCCCGAGCGGGGTCAGCCGGTAGGTGTGGATGTGCTCGGGCGCGCGCTCCAGCTCGGCGAAGGGGGCGATCACCCGACGGCAGGCGTCGGCCTGCTCGTGGTCGACTTCGAGGAGCAGCGTCTTGTCGCTCTGGACGATCAGCGGTCCGGTCACGCGCTTCGGCCCTTTCTACTGCGGGGTGGCCGTGTACGGGCCAAACGTCCAGTGTGCCGTACGCGGTCGCGGGATGCGGCGGGTGCGGGCGCCCCGGTCCTGACCAGGCATGCTCACGGCCCGTCAGGAAACCGGCTCCATGGACACCGTGCGTACATGCTCAGTAACTCCTCAAATCGCGGGACGCCCCGCCGTCGCGGGCGATATACACGATTCCCGGGTGGCACAGCGAAGGCAGGAGTGGGGCCATGGACTTGGAACTCGCGGCACTGGCCGGTCAGGCCGCTTCGACCGTGGTCAACGGAATGGCGACGACCGGGTGGGAGCAGGTTCAGCGGGCGCTGGGCGAGCTGTGGCAGCGGGTGCAGCCCGACCGGGCGGGCGCGGCGGTGGGGGATCTGGACCACGTGCGGGACGAGGTGCTCGCCGCCCGGCGGAACAGGGACGAGGGTGCGGAGGAGGCGCTCGTCTCCGAATGGAAGCAGCGCCTGCGCCGGCTGCTGACCGCCCACCCGGAGCTGGTGCCCGAGATGGAGCGGCTGATCCACGACCTGCGGGCGGCCGGCCGGCCGGAGGACTTCCGGGCCCACCGCGTCACCATGGAGGCGCACGCGTCGGGCCACGGCCGGATCACCATGGCCGGGCGTGACATCAACATCACCAAGGGCGGGTGATGGTTTGAGCTACTCCCGAGGAAACCCGGGCGGATTCGACGACGACGACGACGATTACTACGGCGGCGACGACGATGACGACTACGGCGACGGCGGGACCGGTGGGACCCGGATCAACGCGCGGGCGTCCGGGCGGGGCCGGGTCACGGTCGCCGGCCGCGACATCACCAGCAGCTACTTCATCAGCGTCTCGTCGGCGGTGCTCGTCGGACTGGTGGGCATCGCCGTGCTTCTCGCCGTGTGGAAGCCGTGGCATCAGGTGGAGCCGGAAGGCGTCGGGAAGTCCGCGAACAGCGTGGACGCTCCGGTGAGTCCGGCACCGCACCCTGATCCGCCGACGGCCGGCGCGGGGACCAAGGAGCCGGACGACGACCCCACCACTCCCGCCCCCGAGGACAGCCCCACCACTCCCGGCCCCTCCGCCACCACCGCCGCCCCTCCGCCACCCGCCCCGCCGGACCCGGTGGACGTGGCGTTCGCGTCCGTCCGCGTCGGCACCTGCCTCAACGTGTACGACGAGGGCTGGGGCAAGCTCAGCCGGGACCGGCCGTCCGCGGTGGACTGCGGTGCCAGTTACGCGTTCTCGAAGGTGACGATGGTGACGACGTCCGCCTCCGGCTGCCCCGAGGGCGGGGGCCAGCACGGCTGGGGCCATGTGAACCACGACGGATCCTCCATCGCGCTCTGCCTGGACCGCGTGTTCGTCGCGGGGCAGTGCTTCCCCGCGGTGCTGACCAAACAGGCCGACGGCTCGGTCAAGGGCACCGCGCGGCTGTTCAGCGTCTGGGGCTGCGACCGGACGCGGGTCCCGAAGGGACAGAACGCGATCATGGGCATCACGGCGCTGGTGAGCGGCGGCGACTGCCCGCAGCGCAGCGACCGCCGGACGCTCTCCTGGACGGTCTTCAACGGGGCGGCGAAGGTCTGCGCCGTGCAGATGGAGATGAAGGGCTGACGCGGGCCGGGGACGGTCACGCCGTCTGGTCGTCCGCCAGTTCCGCGACGCCCGTGATGCGGTGCAGCGGGTACGTGCGGACCTCGTCGGCCGTGTGGTCGTACGCCGTGACGTAGCCGCCCTCGACGCGGACCGGGGCGATGACGCGCTGGCTGGCGGCGCCCTCCGCGTTGACGTAGCCGATCCAGATCGCGGAGCCCGTCATCGCGGCGGCCTGGACCGTCACCAGGGTCTCGGCCGACGTCGTACGGGGCAGCGCGTCCCCGGGCGCCGCGGGGCCGGTGTCCTTGTGGACGACGGTGGCGGCCGTGTCACCGGCCCGGATCGCCCGGACCGCCGCGCCCAGCAGGGCGGGCTCCGGAAGCGGCGGGCCCTCGGGGACCGGGGCGGGGGCCGAGCGGGGCGGGGTGCGGCGGGCGCCCGCGCGGGTGATCAGGACGTCGCCGTCGGCGGACTCCGCGGCGGGCGCGTAGCCGAGTTCGCGCAGCCCGTCCAGGAGCGAGACCGGGTCGATCCGGGCGGCGAGGGCCGTCGGGGCGAGGCGGCGCAGCCTCAGGGTGGCCGAGCGCTTGTCGGCGAGGATCTCGTTGAGGACGGCCTCGTCGTCGCAGCGCACGTACGAGGACGCGGCGCCGATCCGCAGGTGGCCGTGGCGGCGGGCGACGTCGTCGATGAGGTAGCTCAGCGGCTGCGGCACCGGCGTACGGCTGTGCGCGGCGAGGAACGCGTGCAGGTCCGCGGCGGACTGCCCGGCGTCCAGGGCGCGCCGCACGGACCCCGGCGTGAACCGGTAGACCGTCGCGCCGCCCTTCGACTCGATGTCCGCGAGCGCGGCGAGCATGTCCGCCAGCGGGCGCTCCAGCGGGCCGGGGGCCACGGCGGTCAGGTCGGCCTGGAGCAGGACGTGGTCCAGGGGCTCCGGGAGGAGCGGGGCGAGCCGGGCGGCGGCCTCGGCGGGTCCGGCCGTCAGCAGGGCGCGGGTCTGCGAGGCGAGGGCGCCGCGGCCGGTGATGCCGAGGAGCTCGGACTCGTTCAGCGTCCACAGGGCGATCCGGGACCGCAGGTCGGTGGTGTCCCCGGCCGAGGTGGAGGCGCCGCGCAGCGGGCGTTCCCAGCGGAGCCGGGCGAGGAGCGTCTCCGGTTCCGGGGCGGTGCCCGGCGGCAGCGCGTCGAGCAGGGCCAGCACGCGGTGGCGGACCTCGGGGGCGGCGGAGCGGTCCAGCCCTGGGCCGAGGGCGGACAGGGCGCGGCCCTTGGCGTCCTGGCCGCCCACCAGGCCCGGGGTGCGGGTGGCGGCGAGCCAGGCGGTGGCGAGCCGCACCCAGCGGTCCTCGGCCGGGAGTTCGGTCCAGTCGTCGTACGCGGGGGTCGGCGCGTACCGCTCGTCGGTCTCGCCGTCGGAGGCCAGCAGCCCGGCCGCGTAGGCGAGTTCGATCCAGAACGCGGCGACGGGCTCCGACACGTCCAGCACCGTCGCGGTCTTCTTCAGCTCGCGGACGCTGAGCCCGCCGGCCCGCAGTATGGCGGGGCCGCCGCCGTTCCAGCTCTTCAGGAGCTCCTCGACGGTGGACACCGACAGGAACGCCTGGCCGGCCGCCGCGCTGTCCACAGCCTGTGTATCGCGTTCGGCAGCGGCCGCCACGACGGGCGGCAGCGGCTCCGGCACCCGGTGGGCGCGTCCGGCCCGCAGATGCAGGGCGGCCTCGCGCGGCAGCACGACGGTACGGGTCGACACCGGCAGCAGCAGGCCCCGGTCACGCAGCCACTTCACGGGCGGCGTCGGATTCGGGGTCACCTCCCCGTACGGCGGGCCCCAGACCAGCCGGTCCAGCACGGACAGGGCCTCCACGGGGGCGGTGTCCAGCAGTTCGCCCATCCGGGCCCGGTCGGTGAAGAGCGCGGCCAGCGAGGTCACCGCGGAGACCGGGTCGTAGGTGGCGGGCAGCCCGGCCGCGGTCAGGATCTCCTGGAGCCGGCCCGGCGACATGCCCGCGGTGGCCTCGGAGACGGTCGGGCCCAGACCGGTGGGGGAGGGGTGCTGCGGTGAGGGCGCGAGGAGCTCCCGGGCGGTCCGCACCAGGTGCAGCCGTTCGTCCTCGCCCCAGACGAGAGCCTGTTCGCGCAGCGTGGTGAGGGCGCCGGGCAGCGCGTCCACGATGGCGGCGCCCGCGTCACCGCGAAGCTCGCCGTCGTCCCGGCCGTCCCCGGTGAGCAGCCCGAGCAGCGTGTCGTACGGAGCGGGATCGGGCGCTACCGCGAGTGCCTCGGCGGTCTGCAGGGCGAACCGGTCGAGGTGTTCCAGCGCGCGGACGACGGAGGCACGGGTGCCCGCCCGGGTCGCGAGCTGGGTGATGTCGTTCGGCACGGGGCTGAGGAGGTCGGGCCGGGCGCGCAGCAGCCCGGCCAAGGACTCGTCGTCCCGGGCGCGCAGAGCCTCGGCCAGCGTCCGCGGTGGTGTGGTCATCCCCATCCGTCCCACGGTAGTCGCTCCGGACGGGCCCGAGGGCGCTACCGTCGGTGCAGGGCGGTCAGAGGGGAACCATCGCGTGGGGATCGAGAGCGATCAGCTGGTCTACGACTACCTGAGCCGGGTCGGGGACATCGCACAGCAGCAACAGCTGTCCTCGGGCACCCGGATGAGGCTGGTCTCGGCGCTGCGGGGCGAGATCGACCGGCAGCGGGTGAAGCAGGCCGCGGACACTCCCGCGGCGATGCGCCGCATCATCGGGAAGCTCGGCACACCGGACGAACTGGTCGCCGCGGCGGCCTCGTCCGCCGACGGATCGGTGCGGCTGCCGCAGTCGCCGGAGCCGGCGCCGGGCCCCGCGAAGGCGCCCGGGGTCCCCCGGCCGCGCAGGCCGAAGCTCCGCAAGGACAGCCGCGAAGGCGGCCGGAAAGACAGTTCGCGCAAGGGCGCGTCGGAGCCGCCGGAGGCTCCCCCCGCGGCCCCGGCCGACGGCGGACCGTCCTCCCCGCACCGGGCGGGCACGGACGAGCTGGGTCCGTCCGGGAGCGAGGAGGACTGGTGGCGCGTCGAACCGGGCCCCTTCGGCGAGACCGGCGAGTTCGGTGCGGGCACCGAAGTGCCGGGGTTCCGCGGCGGGGTGGAGATCCCGGCGGTGCTGCGCCCGCCGGTCGCGGACGACGACGAGGACGTCGAGGACGAGTACGAGGACGGCGACGAGGAGTCCGAGGAGGAGGAGCACGAGGAGGCGCGGGCGGCGCCACGGCGTCGCTGGCTGCCCAAGGTGCGCCGCGTCCGGGGCGGCGACGGGGGCGGGGCGCCCCGTCGCGGCTTCTCGCACCCCGTCCTGCTGCTCGCCGCCGCCCTGCTGGTGGCCGGCGCGGTGATGGACTCCCCGCAGGCGCTGCTGGCCCTGGCGGGCGGCTGGGCCCTCGCGTACAGCTCCCGCAAGCTGTCCCGCGCGGAGGCGAAATGGGTGGCGATGGGACTGCCAGGGGTGGTCGCGGCGGGCGCTCTCGTCTGGCTGTGGGGCCGGATGGACGGCCGGTGGGGCGCGCCCATCGGGGACGGGCAGATGGCCCCCGCGATCGGCCAGACCTGGCCGTGGGTGGTGCGGGGTGCGGCCGTGGCCTCGGCCCTCTACCTGGTGTGGCGGGCGCGGAGGCCACGGGCTTGAGTGGTGCGGGGTGCTCCGCCGCTGCGGGGTGCGCCCTGCTCGGTGGGTGGGGGGTGGTGCCCCTCCGGGGTGTCTCCTCGGAAATGGCGTGTTCACCCGGGTACGTGAGGGACCCGGGTCGTACGCCATTCCCTGCGGGGACC
>NZ_JBIVLK010000011.1:0-256152 GCF_044751215.1 Streptomyces sp. NPDC088730 | reverse complement strand
GCTTCGGCGCCGGTGACCTGCGCCAGGCCTTCTGGCTCGTCGACCTGCTGGAGACGGCCGGCTACGAGGGCCCGCGCCACTTCGACTTCAAGCCGCCGCGGACCGAGGACTACGACGGCGTCTGGGCCTCGGCCGCCGGCTGCATGCGCAACTACCTGATCCTCAAGGACCGGGCCGCCGCCTTCCGCGCCGACCCGGCGGTGCAGGACGCGCTGCGCGCCTCCCGGCTGGACGAGCTGGCGCTGCCCACCGCCGCCGACGGCGTGGCCGGGCTGCTGGCCGACCGCTCCGCGTACGAGGACTTCGACGTGACGGCCGCGGCCGAGCGCGGCATGGCGTTCGAGGCCCTGGACCAGCTCGCCATGGACCACCTGCTCGGCGTCCGCTGAGCCCGTCGCGGGGGCGGACGCGCTTGCTGGGACGCGCCTGCTGGGACGCGCCTGCTGGGACGCGCTTGCTGGGACGCGCCCCTTGGGACGTGCCCACCGGGTGCGTCCGCCCCCGCGACGCGGGCTGGGTCCGGGACGCGGGCCACCCCCGCGACGTGAGCCGGGTCCGCGGCGCTCCTCAGGCCGTGCCGCGGCCCGCGTACGCCACCGGGTCCGCGAGTACGTCCGTCATGACCAGGGCCGCCGCGCCCCGTGCCGCGTCACCCGCGACGGACGAGGCGCGCAGCCGGCCGCTGCCCGGGGACCACAGCCCGGACACGACCCGGTCCGTCAGCTCCTCGTCCACGGGCGGCGACAGCCACGGCATCAGGTTCCGGTAGATCCCGCCGAGCACGACGGCGTCGGGGTCCAGCAGGTTCACCGCCCCGGACAGCACCCGGCCCAGCATCCGGCCCGCCCCGGCGACGGCGGCGACCGCCCGTTCGTCGCCCGCCCGGGTGCGCCGCTCCAGCTCGGCGACCGCCGTGCCGCTGCCGGTCTCCTCGATACCGGCGGCCCGCAGGAGCGCCGCCTGGCCCGCGTACTGCTCCAGGCAGCCGCGCGAACCGCAGCGGCACTGCGGCCCCCGCGAGTCCACCACCACGTGCCCGATCTCGCCGGCGAAGCCGTGCGCCCCGCGCAGCAGCTCGCCGTTGATGACCAGGGCGCCGCCGACGCCGATCTCTCCGGTGAGGTACAGGAAGCTCCGGATCCGGTCCAGCCCGCCGAACCACAGCTCGGCCAGCGCCGCCAGATTGGCCTCGTTCTCCGAACTCACGGTCAGTGCCTCGCGACCGGGCCGCTCCTCGGCCAGCGCGGCCGCGAACAGCTCCTGCGCCGGGACCTGGTTCCAGCCGAGGTTCGGGGCCTGGCGCACCGCGCCGCCCGAGACCAGTCCGGGCAGCGCCAGCGCGACACCCACCGGGAACAGCTCCTGCTCGCCCGCCGACTCCAGGGTGCGCGCGGCGATCCTGGCCGCCCGCGCCAGCACCTCCGCGGGGGGCGCGCCCCGGTTGTCGAGGTGCTCGGTGAGCCGGACCCGGCCGGTGCCGGCCAGGTCGACGACGCACACCGACACATAGTCGATGTTGACCTCGACGCCGAGCCCGGCCGGACCGGTCCTGGCCATCTTGAGCGCGGTGCCGGGCCGGCCCGCCTGCCCGCTGAACGTCTTGCCGGACTCCGTCAGGAACCCGCTGTCGAGCAGCTGCTCGACCAGCGAGGACACGGCGGCCCGGGTCAGCCCTACCCGCGCGGCGACCCCGGCCCGGGTCGCCTCGCCCTCGCCCTCGTCACGGACGGCCCGCAGCACGAGGCTGAGGTTGCTGCGCCGGACGGTGTCCTTGTCGGCCTTGGGCCCCAGCGGCGTGAGGTTGCTCTTCATATCGGTGCCGAGCCTATGCGATCCCGTACACCGGTACGGTCCGGATGCGGTAGCCGCCGGCCCCGGCCACGCCCAGTTCAAGGGGTGTGTCCGGGGCCGGCGGGGCTCAGCCGGTTGCCCCGCGCTCCCTGAGCATGTCCGCCATGAGCGCGACCTCCGAGCGCTGGGCCGCCACCATGCCCGACGCGATGTTCCTGATCTCGTCGGTGCCCGCGGCGGCCGCGGCGGCCTGTGCCATGTCCGCACCGGCGCGGTGGTGCGCCGTCATCAGCCGCAGGAACCGGACCTCCGCGTCTCTGCCCTTCGCCCCGCGCAGCGCGTCGAGTTCGGTGCGGGTCGCCATGCCAGGCATCAGCGCCCCGTCACCGCGCGGGGTGACGGTGTGGCCCATCCACTCCATGGGCGGTCCGGGCGAACTCTTCGCGCGGCCCCACATCTCCAGCCAGCCGAGCATCATGCCGCGCTGGTTGGCCTGGGTGTTGATGATGTCGAACGCGAGCCTGCGCACCGCCGCACCGGTGGTCCGGTCCCGGACGATGAACGCCATCTCGACCGCCTGCTGATGGTGGACCGCCATGTCACGGGCGAATCCCACGTCGGCGGAGGACTCGGCGGGAGCGGACGCCGCCTCCGCGTCCGGTGCCGGGGCCGACGCGGAGGGGCGGGCCAGCATGAGCGCGACCAGGGCCAGCGCGAGCAGCAGCAACGCGCCGCCGGCCAGTACCAGCGGGCGGGACGCGCGGTCCGCGGACCCGGCGGAGGGGGTCACTTGGCGATCCCGCCGCTGCACGCGGCACCGGGCTCGGGGGTCTGCGGGCCCTGGACGTACTTCGTGAAGAACTGCGCCACCCTGGCGTCGGAGGCGCTCTTCACGGTCACCTGCTTTCCCCAGGCGCTGAGCATCAGCGGGGCGGCCTGGTCCTCGACGGGGCTCATCAGGGAGTAGGGGGTGGCCGAGACCCGTTCACCGAGCTTCTTGACGTCGGCGGGCGCCGCCTTGGTGTTGTACGTGACCCAGACGGCACCGTGCTCCAGTGAGTGGACCGCGTTCTCCTTCGGTATCGCCTCGGTGTAGACGTCGGCGTCGCAGTTCATCCACGCCGGGTTGTGGTCGCCGCCGACCGGCGGGTTCATCGGGTAGTCGACCTTCTTGTCGACATGCTCGCGTCCGAGCTTGTCCCAGCTCTTCTCGCCCTGGACGGGCGAGGACTTGGCGGCGGTCTCGGCCTCGTCCTTCTTGTCGGCGGTGTTCATCAGGTAGCCGCCGCCCGCGACGAGGCCGGCCACGACGGCGACGGCGGCGGTGATCGTGATGACGCGGCTGCGGCGCTCGCGGGCCCGCTCCTTGCGGCGGGCCTCCTCCAGCTTGGCGCGGCGGGCGTTGACGGGCGGGTGCTTCTTGGCGGAGGCCATGGCGGGTCCTCTGGTTCGGTGAGCCGGACGGTGTGCGGGCAGACGGATGAGCCCCCTCGGGAGGGGGGACAGGCGCTGCCGCTAGATCCGTTGAACCTGGAGGCGCAGATGGTCGACGTCGCCGACGGCGTCGTTGGAGGGGCCCCGGATGCCGGCGGCCCCGGTGAGGGAGCCGGCCGGGAGGACGGCCGGTGCGCAGGGCAGCGCGGCCGGTGCGGGCGGGGCGGGCAGCAGGACCGGAGTGGCGTCGTCGGGTGCGACGTGGCAGGAACTCCCGCGGTTCCGCGGGGCGTCGGCCACCACGACGCGTGCCTCGTCCGCCACCGCTGCCGGGGTGAAGGAGTGGAAGGCGCTGAGGGGGACGGTGCCGTGATGCGGGTCTGCGGCGGGCCCCGCGGAGTTGAACGAGCAGCACGACGCCATGGAGAGCAGCACCAGCAGCCAGCCGAGCAGCACGGGGACGCGGGCGCCGCGCACCCGGACGGTCCGTCCACTCAGCCTGTTCATCCCGGACATCGTAGCGGTGTGTGAACTTTCAATGAGTGCGGAGGGGTGCTGAGAAGCTGTGGATGTGCGGGGAGGGGGTTCCGCCCAGGGCGTGGCGGGATAGTGTGCCCCGGTGACGACGCACTCGAACGTATCTGCGGGATGGTATCCGGATCCGCACGGCGCGCCCCAGCTGCTGCGCTACTGGGACGGCTCCCAGTGGACCGAGCACACCAACCCGGCGGGCGGCCAGCAGGCTCCGGCCCAGGGCCAGGCTCCCGCTCAGACGCAGGTGCCGCAGCAGCAGGCCCAGCAGTACAACCAGCAGCAGGCCCCGCAGCACAACCAGCAGCAGGCGGCCCAGCAGCAGTATCAGCAGCAGGCGGCCCCGCAGCACCAGCGGCCGGCTCCCGCCCAGCAGCCGGCCTCGATGCCGCAGCAGGGCGCCCACCCCCAGCAGGGCGGCGGCCCGGGTGCGGGCTCGCTCTTCAACCAGCAGGTCCTGGTGGTGAACCAGAAGGCCAAGCTGATCGAGGTCACCAACGAGTACAGCGTCTTCGACCAGCACGGCAACACCGTCGGCTCGGTCGTCGAGGTCGGTCAGAGCGCGTTCCGCAAGGTCGTGCGGTTCCTCAGCAGCATCGACCAGTACATGACCCACCGCCTGGAGATCCGGGACGCCTACGGTCAGCCGCAGCTGCTGCTCACCCGCCCGGCGAAGTTCATCAAGTCCAAGGTCATCGTCCAGCGCCCCGACGGGCAGCCGGTCGGCGAGATCGTCCAGCAGAACGCCATCGGCAAGATCAACTTCGCGATCATGGTCGACGGGCAGCAGGTCGGCGCGATCAAGGCGGAGAACTGGCGCGCCTGGAACTTCGCGATCGTGGACCACAACGACGCCGAGATAGCCCGGATCACCAAGACCTGGGAAGGCCTCGCCAAGACGCTGTTCACCACGGCGGACAACTACGTGCTGCAGATCCACTACCAGCTGCCCGAGCCGCTGCTGAGCCTGGTCGTCGCCACGGCGCTGACCGTGGACACCGCCCTCAAGCAGGACTCCCGCGGCCTCGGCTGAGCCGCGCGGCCCGTACGCGGGACCGCCCGCGCCCCGCACCTACACGGTGAGGGACGCGGGCGGCCGTCTGTGTCCGGTCCGCGCGGGCGCGGGCGGTCGCCGTGCTCAGTCCGCCGTGCGCTCCGGCTCCGGCTCCGGCTCCCGCTCCCGGTCCGGCGGCCCCAGCCTGGCGAACACCGCCGCGAGGATCACCGCGGCCAGCGCCCCGGCGGCCACACCGCTGCCGAAGACGGTCCGGGCCCACACCGGCATCCCCGCGTACATCTCGGGGGCGAAGACCGGCAGGAGCCCGACGCAGAGCGCGAGCGCGACCACGATGCCGTTGGTGCCGTGCGTGAGGTCCTCCCGGCTGAGCATGCCGAACCCCATCGTCGCGATCACCGCGTAGATGATCAGCCCCGCCGCGCCGACCACCGGCTCCGGGACGGCGGCGAGCAGCCGGGTGAGCGGCGTGATGAGACCGCACAGGATCAGCAGCACCCCCGCGCCCGCCGTGACGAACCGGCTGCGCACCCGGGTCAGCTGGACGATGCCGATGTTCTCCGCGCTGGTCACCATCAGCGACGTACCGAAGATCCCGGCGCCCAGTGAGGTCACGGCGTCCGCGCGGGAGATCCGCGGGACATCCCGGGCCGGGTCCGGAGTCCGTCCCACCGCCTCACTGTTCAGGACGGTCTGCCCGGTCGCCTCGGCCAGCGACGCGAGCGCGAACACCAGCAGCGGCACGGCGGCCAGCAGATCGAAATGCGGCGTGCCGTACGGGAACGGGTCCGGCAGCGCGAACGTGCTGCCGTGCGCCATGTGGAACGCCGTACCGCTGAGCGCGGCGACGACGGTGCCTCCCACGAGACCGAAGAGCACCGACATCTGCCGCCAGACACCGCGCATGAACAGGAAGAACAGGGCGATGATGCCGAGCGTGGCGAAACCGAGCCCGGGACCGGAGGCGATCATCGGCGCGGTGATCTTGATCATGTTGATCCCGATCAGGACCACCGTGGTGCCCATCACCAGCGGCGGGAAGAACCGCACCAGCCGGCCGTAGAGCGGGAGTACGGCGATCAGGAAGACCGCCGCGATCAGCACGGAGCCCGAGGCCGTGGCGGGCCCGTGCTCCTTGGCGACCTGGAGGAAGATCGCCACCGCCGCACCGCCCGGCAGCATCAGGAACGGCAGCCGGGCGCCGACCCGCAGCGCCCGCACGCCCAGCGACTGGAGCAGTGCCCCGATACCGCACAGCACGAGCGTGGCGCTGAGCAGCGATGCCGTCTGGGACGCGGTCAGCGACAGCGTCGTGCCGATCAGGATCACGGAGGAGACGGGGGCGGCGACCCCGGCGAGCAGGTGCTGGAAGGCCAGCGGGACCAGCCGGGGGAGTGGCAGCCGCTCGTCGACCGGTGCGACGGACGGGACGGGTCCGGCGCTGACGGCCGCGTCGGGGGCGGGGGAGGCCATGGTCCGGCTCAGCCCTTCGGGACGTCGAGCCAGGGGAGCTCCCCGGCCGAGTAGCGGTAGGAGCGGAACACGGCGTTGGGCTCGGACGGGAACAGCTTGCGCACTTCTTCTTCCTGGTAGCCGCCGAAGAACGGCACGATGTACTCCCAGCACAGGTAGCCGTCCCGGGTGACCTCGAAGAGCCGTCCGGCCGGAGAGTCCGTCACGAGCGTGTTGCCGTTCGGCAGCCGCTGGGCGCTGCCCATGAACGGGGCGAAGAACGACTCGCGTGCCGGGTCGTGGTACTCCCAGACAATGGTGCCACTCGACCGCTCGATCTCGATGACCCGGCTGAACGGCACGTCCCAGTGCGGGCGGAAGACGCCGTTGTCGAAGACCAGGAAGTTGCCGTTCTCCAGCTCGGTCGGGCAGTGCTGCTGCGATACGACACCGGGCTCGCTGCGCCAGATGATCTCGCCGGTCTCCCGGCTGATGACGATCACCGCGGATGCCGAGCGAAGGCTCGCCAGGATGTTGCCGTCGCTGGTCGGCAGCACGCTGTTGATCAGCGGGTAGTGCTCGCGGGAGTAGTCGGGATGCAGCGGGAAGTCCTCGCGGTCGAGGTGCTCCGAGACCTTCCACTCCCAGACCGTGCGGCCTTCGGCGTCCACCTCGACGATGGTGTCCGCCCAGACCGTGCCGTCCGGCTCGGAGCCGGGGACCCCGCCCCGGACCGAGGCGGCCGCCTCGCCGGTCAGCGGCTCCAGCGCGGTGTACAGCAGCCGGCCGTCGCCGTAGTGGTACGCGTCGTGGTGCTGGTAGCGGTCGCGGTGCTCGCGCACGACGGTGCCGTCGGGGGTGATCTCCTGCATGATCCCGCCGCGGTACTTGTGCCACATCGGGAAGAGCGCCGGCTCGTCCGGGAGGACGCCGCTGTACGCGAGGTTGCCGTTGGGCAGGATCCTGGCGTGCCGCCCGGGACGGTGCGGGAGGTTCCACCGGTGGACGACCTCACCGCGCATGTCGATGAGGTACACCTCGCCGCCGCCGGTCAGCGGAGCGAAGAGGGTGTACCCGCCGTAGGAGGCCTCCTCGTCCAGGGCTATGAGTCCGGTGCCGCGGCGCCGTCGCTGGTTCTGGTCCACGAGGGGCATGGATCGGTCCTCCCGGTTAACTTTATTAGGTGGGACTTAAAAGGTTAACCGGCCCGGTAGGCTGCTCACTGCCCCGCCGGCTGTGGTGTGCGGCACGCGGGACACGGAATGAGTGAGATGAGCGAGGCGGACACCCCACTGGTGGGCCCGGGAATTCGCCGACGGCGCCGCGCCCTTGAGCTGACCCTCGCGGAGGTCGCGCGCAGGGCCGGCCTCTCCACCCCCTTCCTCAGCCAGATCGAGAACGGCCGCTCCCGGCCGAGCATGGGATCGCTCCAGCGCATCGCGGACGCCCTGGACACGACCGCGGTCCAGCTGCTGGCCACGGCGGAGGCGCCCCGCCCCGTCGATGTGGTGCGCGGCGCCTCCGCGTCCGTGCGGGAGGGCGGCGACGGCCGGATGCGCCCGCTGGTGCGCGGCCACCAGCGCCTGCACGCCCTTGAGTTCACCGGGGACCACGACTGGGGCCGGGAGTTCAGACACCGCAACGACGAGATCCTCTACGTCGCGGACGGCGGAGCCGAGGTCGAGGCGGACGGTAACTTCTACCGGCTGGAGCGGGGCGACACCCTCTACTGCGCCGGCGGTCTCGTCCACCGCTGGCGCCCGACCGAACCGGGCACCCGGGTCCTGGTGGTCGGCATCGCGGACCACGTCCAGGCGACGGACGAGCAGACCGGGTGACCGGAGCGCCGGGGGATTCCTCCGCCGTTATCCGTCCGTGCGGTGGACGCCGAACACGGCGCCCTGGGGGTCATGGACCACGGCGATCCGCGGGCCCTGCGGAATGCTCGTGGGCGGCATCAGCAGGTCGCCGCCCGCCCCCTCCGCCTTCTCCGCCGTCGCGTCCACGTCCGCGACGACGAAGTACGGCACCCAGTGCGGCGGCACCTCGGGCGGGAGCTTCTCGTCCATCGTCCGCACGCCGCCGAAGTCCGCACCGTCGATGCCCCACTGCGGGTACGTGTCCGAGGCGCTGACCGTCCAGCCGAGGACGGCGGGATAGAAGGTGAGCGCCGGTCCGGCCTCGCGGGTCACGAGCTCGGCCCAGCCGAGCGCGCCCGCGTCGTTGAACAGATCGGCGCCCGCGAACGCGCGCCCCTGCCACAGCGAGAACACCGCGCCGGACGGGTCCGCGACCACCGCGAACCTGCCCTGGTCGAAGATGTCCATCGGGCCGACCAGCAGCGAACCGCCCGCCGCCGTCACCCTCCCGGCCGAGGAGTCCACATCCCCGGTGGCGAAGGAGACCGTCCAGGCCGGCGGCTGCCCCGGCTGGTAGACGGGGCTGAGCGCCGCGACCCGGGCATCGCCGAGGTGCGCCATCGTGTAGCCGCCCGCCTCCTCGCGCGGATCGGTCTCGCAGCGCCAGCCGAAGAGTGACCCGTAGAACGATTTGGCCGCCGTGACGTCGGAGGTGCTCAGTTCGATCCAGCAGGGACCACCGGGCACCGGTGCCGTGAGTTTCATCCTGAATCCTCCGCGTGTGCGTCGTTCCGCGTATCCCCTCTGCCATAGGAACGCTATGGCCGTGCGCGGTCGTGGGCCATCGGAGCGGAGATCTCGATCGAAGTGTTTTATATGTGTAATACCTGTTAACTTATATAGGTGAGCGATACAACTACCCGGCCGCACCGGCAGCCCTCCGTCCACCGGCTTCCCCTGGCGGGACCACTGCGCCTGGCCCGGCCCTCGGACATCTGGCTCAAGCCGGCCTCCAGCGTGGTCGTGGCCACGGCGGTACCCAATCTGGTGCTGTACTCCATCGACCGCCTCGACCTCGTGATGTACACGATGGCCGGCTCCCTCTGCGCGCTGTACGGCCACAACCTGCCGTACGCGCGACGCGCCCGGAGCGTCGCCGGGGTCGTCCTCGGAATGCTCGCCGGACTGGCGGTATCGCTCGTCACCGCGTCGCTGACCGGTTCGACCGCCGTGCTGATCGCCGTCGGCGCCCTCCTGGCGGCCGGGCAGAAGCTGCTCTGCGACGCCACCCGGATCGGTCCGCCCGGACCGCTGATCTTCACGTTCGTCAGCTCGGCGTCCCTGTTCGCCCCGCAGCACCTGGGTCAGATACCCGGTCACCTCGCCCTGACCCTCGGCGCGGGCGCGGTCTCCTGGCTGGTCACCGTCGCCGGTCCCGCGCTCATCCGCCGCGAGGGGCCCGAGCGCCTCGCGACGGCCCGTGCCCTGGACGCGGCCGCGGCCCACGCCGCGGACCCCGCCCACCACAACCGGCGCGCCGCGGTCGCCGCGGTGCACGGCGCGTGGCAGACCCTCCTCGCGGCCGGCCGCCCCACTCCCGCACGCCGTGCGCTGGAGCGCCTCGTCGTGCACGCGGAGACCGCCCTCGCCGCGGGCACACCCGCCGCCGACGGGGGAGCGGCCACCCACGGCGGGGGGACCTCCGTGGCCGCCGACCCCGCCCGGCTGCGCGACTGGGCCGCCCGGACCCGGGCCCGCGGACCGGTGCCCACCCCGCCGGCCGCCCCCGGAACGGCCGCCGAGCTCTTCGGCATCGAGGCCGAACGCACGGCCCTGCGCCCCACCGCACCCGGCGAGGCGCGCCGCGCACTGCTGCGCCGCCTCGGCCCCGGGTCCCCGCTGCTGCCGATCGCGGCCCGCGCGCTCATCGGCTGCGCCCTGGCCGGCTATCTCTCGGCGGCCGTCGGCGTCGGCCGCCCCTACTGGGCCATCGTCACCGCGGCCTCCCTCTTCCAGGCCAACGTCACGCTCTCCTGGAACCGGACCCTCCAGCGCACCCTCGGCAACCTCGTCGGCGTCCTGGTCTTCGCCGCCGTTCTCCCGGTAACCCGGACCGGCCCGCTGGCCCTGATCGGCTTCTGCCTCTTCTTCAGCTTCGCCGCGGAGGCCCTGATCACCCGCAACTACTGGCTCGGCTCCGTCGCGGTGACCCCGATGGCCCTACTGGTCCTGGAGTACGCCGGCAGCCACCCGGCCGGTGAACTCATCGGCGACCGGGTCCTGGACACCGTCATCGGCGCGGCGGCCGGAATCCTCACCGCGATGCTCGTCACCAACCGGCGCGCCGCGGGCCGGGTGGAGACGGCACTCGCCGCCGCCGAACGGGCCCGCGCCCACGCCGTACAGACCCTCGCGGCCCCGGGTCCGAGCCCCGCCGCCCTCGAAGCCGCCCGCCGTCGGCTCACCGGCTGCCTGGTCGAGCTGCGCGAAGCGGACGACACGGCGGCCGGCGAATGGTGGCAGCGCGACCTCCCCCAGGAGGAGGTACTCGCCGCCGAGCAGGCCGGACACCGTACGCTCGCGGCGACAGCGATACGGCAGGGGCTGATCGCCCCGGCCCCGGAGAACGGAGCGGTGTGACCGACGACATCGTCGCCTCGGTGGTACGGCAGTGGCGGGCAGTCAACCCGGAGCTGGACACCGGACCCATGGAGCTCATCGGCCGGATCAACCGCTGTGCGGCCCTGCTCCAGCAGGCCGAGGACGCCCCGCTGCGGGCCGCCGGACTGACCCGTGCCGAGTTCGACCTGCTCGGTGCGGTGCGCCGCACCGACCGCGAACTCACCCCCGGCGAACTGGCCAGGGAGACGTTCTCCTCCGGCGCGGCCGTGACCAAACGCCTGCGCGTCCTCCAGGAGCGCGGCCTCACCGAGCGGCGCGGAGACGCCCGGGACCGCCGGGTCGCGCACGTCCGGCTCACCGACGAGGGCCGCGCGCTCGTCGACGGACTGCTGCCGCAGCAGCTGGCCTACGAACGCGCGGTGCTCTCCGGCCTCGACGCGGAGTCCAGGGACCGGCTCAGCGCGCAGCTCAGCGAGCTGCTGGTCCAGCTGGAGGGGCGGATCGGCGGGGGCCGCCGCTGACCGTCCGGAGCGCGGCGGACCGCGCCAGCTCCTCCGCACGGCGCACCAGCGCGGCGTCGTCACCCCGGTCCGCGGGCGCGCAGGCCATCAGCGCGAGCAGGTCCCGGCGGCCGGAACCGGCCAGCGGGACGGCGACCGTGTTCATCCCCGGCACCGGCTCGCCGCGGCCCAGCGCGTAACCGCACGCGCGGATGTCCGCCAGCTCGTCGAGCAGCGCCGACGGCGGGCCGGCCGGGTGGCCGCCCTCGTCGGGCCGCTCCGGCGGATACAGGGCGCGGACCTGTTCCGCCGCCATCCGGGAGAGCAGCATCCGGCCTCCCGATGCGGCGTACGCGGGGTAGGTGCGCCCCGTCTCCAGCGCCACCCGCACCGGCTGCCCGGACTCGCGGCCGTCGGTGACGACGATGCGGTCCCCGACGAGGGTGACGCTCTGCACGGTCTCGCCGGTGCGCCGCACCGCGTCGTCCAGTACCGCGCCGATCCGTTCGCGGTCCTCCGCGCGGAATCCGGCGGGCCGCCCCAGCGCCATGAGTTCGGGACCGGGGGAGTAGCCGCGGCCCGAGGCGTCCCGGACCGCGAAGCCGCGTCCCTCCAGTGTGCTGAGCACCCGATGGGCGGTGGAGCGGCCGACGGAGAGCAGTGCGGCCGCCCCGGAGACGGTGAGCGAGTCATGCGTGAGGAACAGCCGCAGCAGCCGAAGCCCGGTGTCGAGTGACTCGATGGTGTAGTCCCGTGTCGGCTCCATGAGTTGTCCGTTCCTCTGTTCGTTCGGACGGCGACCGTGTGCTCCCCCCGCGTGCCGGTCAGAAATCTGTTCCTTTCGATCCGCTTCGATCACATGTGCCCCTGTACCGCTCTCCGGTACGGACTGGATCGATCCGGAGAGGCCGGGATCGCCGATGTACCCATCAACCCTAGTTCTCAGGGGCGTTGAGGCCGCACCGGGTCCCGCGAGTGAGCGGACGTGTTCCGCAGGGCAGGACGCGACGGGGTGATTTCTCCGAAATCCACCCTCCGTCACTCCCCGCGCACGCTCGGAAGCGGTGTGTGCAAAACCCGCGAGTGTATTACCGCTGGAGAGCTCGCGCAGGGGGTTGGGTGAATGTGCCGAAGCACTGTTTCGATCTGACTAAGCTCACGCGCAGTGAAGTCGAGTTGATGCCAATTCGAGCGCTTGTTCCCAACTGTCCTGCAAGCGCTGTACTTCCTGAATAATCCCCCGAGTCAACCGCCAGAGGTTTTAGATGGTTCGTGTTGAATCACCGCCGATCGACCGAGAAACACCTGTCGTCAGCGCCGTGTTGCTGCCCGTTGTCGTGATGGCGGGCGCGACCGCCGCAGCCGTAGCGCTGGTTTCCGGGGCCGCGCGGATACCAGTCGTCTGGTGCGGCGCCTTCGCCACCGTCGTGGTCGCCGTGCTCTCCGCCGAACTCGCCCGCCGCGCACGTACGATCCGCCGGCAGCGCGCCGAGTACGAACACCGCTGCAGCGGTCTGGAACGCCGGCTGGCGAACCACGACGAAGAGACCGTACGGATCAGCAAGGAGCTGCTGCCCGCCGCGATCCACCGGCTGCGGGTGGGCAACTCCCCCGACGAGGTGCTGCGCGACGTCGTGGACGCCGACCCCGTCTACCGGCATCTGCCCGACGCCCAGCGCTCCCTCGTCTACACGGTGCTGGACATCATCGACAACGAGGAGGCGACGCGTGACTCCGCGCAGCGCGCCTTCGTCAACGTCGCCCGCCGCGTCCAGGCGATCGTCCACCGGCAGGCCAGTGAGCTGCGGGAGATGGAGGAGCACCACGGGCGCAACCCCGACGTCTTCGACGACCTGCTCCGCATCGACCACGGCACGGCGCTGATCGGCCGGCTCGCGGACTCCATCGCCGTCCTCGGCGGCGCCCGCCCCAGCCGCCAGTGGCCCAAGCCGGTACCGCTGTTCAGCGTGTTGCGCGGTGCCATGTCGCGGATCCTGGAGTACCCGCGCGTCGATCTGCACTCGATCGCCAAGGTCGCCATCATCGGCACCGCGGTCGAACCGCTCATCCACGCCTGCGCCGAACTCCTCGACAACGCGACCCGGTACTCGCCGCCGCAGACCCGGGTGCACGTCACCGCCGTCGAGGTGCAGACCGGCATCGCCATCGAGATCGAGGACGGCGGCGTCAGCCTCAGCGAGGAGGCCCGCGCGCGGGCCGAGAACATGCTCGCCAGGGCCCAGGCCGGCTCCAGCATGAACGACCTCGGCGAGTCCCCGCGGCTCGGCATGGCGGTCGTCGGCCGGCTGTCCCGGATGTACGACCTCCAGGTCTCGCTGCGGCAGTCCGCGTACGGCGGCGTCCGCGCCGTGCTCATCGTGCCCCGCTCCATGATCACCACCGGTCCCGCGCCCGGCATCGCCCACGGCATCGGCGCCACCTCCCGGCCGACCAGCGACATCGACCTCGCGGACATGAAGCACGTCGTCCCGGCACGCAGCACCCACCGCAAGCCCAGCCCGCTGGGCGCCCGTCCGGCCACCGGCCCGGTGGCCCCCGCCGCGCGTCCGGCCGCCCCCGCCACCCCGGTCGCCATGGAGGACGAACTCCCCGTGGTGACGGAGTGGACCGCCGGCGGACTCCCGCAACGCCGCAGCCGCGGCCGCGCACCGCTCGGTTCGCACAACCTCCCCGCGCAGCCCGCAGACCCCACCGCGGGCCGGACCAACGGCCACGGAAACGGCCATGAGAACGGCAAGGAACCGCCTCCCGGAATCTGGCTGGAGGCGTTCACCAAGGGCGCCAACGGCGTTCCCCGGGAACCCGGGCCCGACGAAGACTCCGATGACGCGTGGGACAAGGGGGACCTCAAGTGATCCAGCAGCGGGGCAACATGGACTGGATGCTCAAAGAGCTGGCCGACGACGTTCCGGACATCCACCAGATCGTGGTGCTCTCCGCGGACGGGCTGCGCATCGCCCGGCACGGCGGCGACCCCGATGTCGCCGACCGGCTCGCGGCGGCCTGCGCCGGACTGCAGAGCCTGGCCGCGGCCGTCGCCTCCGAGATCCCGTACAGCGACGGACGGATGCGGCTCGTCGTCATCGAGGTCACCGGCGGGTTCTTCTACCTGATGGCCGCCGGAGCCGGTGCGTATCTCGCCGTGCTCGCCGGTGAGACGGTCGACGCGGGGCTCGTCGGATCGCGGATGCGCGACATGGTCGTACGGATCGGCGCCCATCTGACGAGCCCGCCCCGGCACGACGGGCAGGCCGGATGAGTTCGATCCGACGAGAACGCCGCACGGTCGATCCGGCGCTGAGCGATCCGGAGCGGCTCTACGTGATCACCGGCGATCCCGACGGCAGTGAACGGGCCGCACTCGACCTGGTCACGATGGTGGTTTCCAAGTCACAGCCGACACCGACGGTCCAGCCCGAACAGGCCGTCATCCTGCGGCTCTGCCAGGCCCCCCTGTCCGTCGCGGAGATCTCCGCCTACCTCAGCCTGCCGTTCAGCGTGGTGACCTCGCTCCTCACCGATCTCCTCGCGACCGAACTGATCGAATCGCGAGCGCCGATCATCCGCGCGACCCTCCCGGACAGGTCCCTCCTCGAAGCGGTGATGCATGGACTTCAGAAACTCTGACACGATCACGGGCCCCCGGAGCGAGGACGTCCTGCCCCGAACGGCCACGGCCGCGGTGAAGGTCGTGATCGTCGGCGGGTTCGGGGTCGGCAAGACGACGATGGTCGGCTCGGTCAGCGAGATCCGGCCCCTGACCACCGAAGAGACCATGACCCAGGCCGGCGTCGGCGTGGACGACAACTACGGCGTGGAGAGCAAGACCGCCACCACCGTGGCCATGGACTTCGGCCGGATCAGCATCAGTGAGGAACTGATCCTCTATCTGTTCGGCACCCCCGGCCAGGAACGCTTCTGGTTCCTCTGGAACGGCCTGTTCGAGGGAGCGCTGGGCGCCGTCGTCCTCATCGACACCCGTCGGCTGGAGGTCAGCTTCGACGTCATCGGGCGGCTGGAGGAGCGCGGCGTACCGTTCGTCGTCGCCGTCAACACCTTCCCCGACGCGCCGAAGCACCCCGTCGAGGCCCTGCGCAGCGCGCTGGACCTGCCGGACGAGGTCCCGATGGTCGACTGCGACGCCCGGCTGCGCGCTTCCAGCCGCGATGTGCTGATGACCCTGATGCGGTATCTGCACAGCGCGGCTGTCCCGCTCGGCTGACGTCCCACGCGTCCTGCGCACCCGTACCGCGCGTCCCCACCGCGTACCTCATTCGTCCGCCCTTGGCAGTCTGATCCCTGGAGCGATCGTGACAACCCCATTCCACTACGAGCCCGGAGCGGCCACGGGGCCGGTTCCGCCCCCCGAATGCCCGGCCCACGGCCTCGGCATCGGCCCCGGCGGCCTGCGACGGCTCTACGGCCCCGAGGCAGAACAGGACCCACACGGCCTGTACGACAAGCTGCGCGCCGAGCACGGCTCCGTGGCGCCCGTGCTGCTGCACGGCGACGTGCCGGCCTGGCTGGTCCTCGGGCACAGCGAGAACCTGCACATGACCCGTACGCCCTCGCAGTTCTCCCGCGACTCCCGCCGCTGGCGCGCCCTGCAGGACGGCACCGTGGCGCCCGACCACCCGCTGGCCCCGATCTTCACCTGGCAGCCGATCTGCGCCTTCGCCGACGGTGCCACCCACGAGCGCCAGCGCGGTGCCGTCACCGACTCCATGAACCGGATCGACACCCGCGGCGTCCGCCGCCACGTCAACCGCTACAGCAACCGGCTCGTCAACGGCTTCTGCCAGGAGGGCCGCACCGACCTGGTCAGCGAGTTCGCCGAGCGGCTGCCGATGATGGTGATGTGCGCGATCCTCGGGATGCCGGAGGAGTACAACGACCGGATGGTGGGGGCCGCCCGGGACATGATCCGCGGCACCGCCACCGCCGTCGAGAGCAACGCCTATGTGCTCGCCGCGCTGAGCCGCCTCGTCGAACGGCGCCGCCGTGAACCCGCCGACGACTTCGCCACCTGGCTCGTCGAGCACCCCGCGGACATGAACGACCAGGAGGTCGCCGAGCATCTGCGGCTCATCCTGATCGCCTCCTACGAGTCGACCACCAACCTGATCGCCAACGTGCTCCGCATGGTCCTCACCGACCCGCGGTTCCGGGCCAGGCTCAGCGGCGGCCACATGACCGTCCCGGAGGCGGTCGAACAGACCCTGTGGGACGAGCCGCCGTTCACCGCGGTCTTCGGCCGCTGGGCGGTCGGGGACACCGAACTGGGCGGGCAGCGCATCAAGGCGGGCGACGCGCTGATCGTCGGCATCGCCCCGGCCAACACCGACCCGGTGGTACGGCCCGACCTCAGCGCCAACATGGAGGGCAACCGAGCCCACCTCGCGTTCAGCGGCGGCCCGCACGAATGCCCGGGGCAGGACATCGGGCGCGCCATCGCGGACGTCGGCGTGGACGCGCTGCTGATGCGGCTGCCCGACCTCGAACTCGCCGTGGACGAGAGCGAACTCCAGTGGGTCGGCAACATCATGGGCCGTCATCTGGTCCAGCTGCCCGCCGAGTTCGCCTCCCGCCCGCCGCAGGACGACCGGGAACCGCCGTCCATGGGCAAGCCGAACCCGGCCCGTCAGGACTGGGAGGTGCAGTCGGCGGTCCGCCACACGGCGCCCATCCCGGTCCGCGCCTCCGTGTCCCCGGACCCGGCCGGCACCGGCCCGACCGGGGCGACCGCCGCGGGCGACGGCTCGGCGGCCGCGCCCGGTGAGGCGTCGGGCCTCATCCCGCAGCAGCGCCGGCCCGCGGCCCCGGCCCGACTGTGGCGCGTCGTGACCCGCTGGTGGAGCGGCCACTGACCGGCAGCGGACGGTGACGACGGCCCGACGGGGGACCATCCGGCTTCCCCCGCCGGGCCTTCGGCACCGTCCGGCGACGGCACCGGCCCGTCACGCCGAGCCCCTCGCGCCACCCCCACGTACCATGCGGAAGCGTGAAGCTGACAATTCTGGGTGGCGGCGGGTTCCGGGTTCCTCTGGTCTACGGGGCGCTGCTCGCCGACCATGCCGAGGGGCGGGTCTCCTCTGTCACCCTCTACGACACCGACCCCGGCCGGCTGACCGCCGTCGCCCGGGTGCTCACCGAGCAGGCCGAGGGAATCGCGGACGCCCCGGCCGTCGTCGCCACCACCGAACTCGACGAGGCGCTGCGCGGCGCCGACTTCGTCTTCTCCGCGATCCGGGTCGGCGGGCTCGCGGGCCGGGCCGCCGACGAACGGGTGGCCCTCGACGAGGGCGTCCTCGGCCAGGAGACGGTCGGCGCGGGCGGCATCGCCTACGGACTGCGCACCGTGCCGGTCGCGGCCGGCCTGGCCCGGCGCATCGCCCGGCTCGCCCCGCACGCCTGGGTCATCAACTTCACCAACCCGGCCGGACTGGTGACAGAGGCGATGTCCGCCCACCTCGGTGACCGGGTCATCGGGATCTGCGACTCGCCGGTCGGGCTGGGCCGCCGGATCGCCCGGGTGCTCGGCGCGGACCCGGACCGGGCCCGGATCGACTACGCCGGCCTCAACCACCTCGGCTGGGTGCGAGGGCTGTACGTCGACGGCCGGGACGAACTGCCGAGGCTGTTCGAGGACCCGGAGCTGCTCGGCTCCTTCGAGGAGGGCCGGCTCTTCGGTACCGACTGGCTGCGGTCCCTGGGCGCGATCCCCAACGAGTACCTGCACTACTACTACTTCAACCGCGAGGCGGTCCGCGCCTACCAGGAGGCGGAACAGACCAGGGGCGCCTTCCTCCGGGAGCAGCAGGAGGGCTTCTACGGCCGCATGAAGAACCCGGGCACCCCCGCCCTGGCCACCTGGGACCGCACCCGCGCGGAGCGCGAGGCGACCTACATGTCGGAGAACCGGGAGGTGGCGGGGGCCGGTGAGCGCGAGGAGAGCGACCTCGGCTCCGGCGGCTACGAGCAGGTCGCGCTGGCCCTCATGCGGGCCGTGGCCCGCGACGAACGGACCTCCCTGATCCTCAACGTCCGCAACCGCGGCACGCTCTCCGTGCTCGACGCGGACGCCGTCATCGAGGTGCCGTGCCTGGTGGACGCGAACGGCGCGCACCCGGTCGCCGTCGACCCGCTGCCGTACCACGCGGTCGGGCTGGTCACCGCGGTGAAGGCCGTCGAGCGCGCGGTGCTGGACGCGGCGGCGAGCGGTTCGCGTGCCGACGCCGTCCGGGCGTTCGCCCTGCACCCGCTGGTCGACTCGGTCTCGGTGGCCCGCCGCCTGGTCGACGGCTACACCCGGGTCCACCCGGGCCTCGCCTATCTGGCGTAGGCGCCGCTCACCGGGCGGCCGCGGGGGTCAGGGCGCGGAGGAGACCCGCGGGCCGCCCGCGGACGTCCACGAGGGCGTCACTCCGGTCACCTGGCAGACCATCAGGTAGAGCGGGATGGGCGGCGTGTAGGGCGTGCGGCTGTCGGGCTGATGGATCAGCCGGGGCCGCACCGCCGGGACATAGGCGCCGCGAGCGTAGGCGGCCTGAGCCGGCCAGTCCAGTTCGAGATCGGAGCCCGACGGGACGATCCACCACCAGCGCTCCCCGTCGTCGAAGACGCAGCCGGTGCGCGGCAGATGGGACATCAGCCGGAAGCCGTACCGCGCCGGTACCCCCACCGCGTCGCAGCCCAGGGTCGCCGTGAGGGCCGAGGGGAGCGGGAGCTGCACCCGGCCGCCACCGGGGCGGCCCGGCTCACGGGGGCGACGGGTTCCCAGGAGGTGGGACATGGCGTTCTTCAGCATGAGTGCTCCGAGCCGTGCGGCAGTTCTGCCCAGACGATGCGGCCCGAGCCGTCGCCCGCGTCGCGGGAACCCCAGGCACTGCACATCGCGTCCACGAGCAGCAGGCCGCGTCCGTGCTCGTCGTCGGCGTTGCGGCGCAACTGAGGTCCGCCGGGCTGGTGTCCTTGGTCCTGTACGGCTATGCGCAGCCGGTGGTCGAGGCAGCGCAGCTCGCACACGACGCGAGAGCTGGAGGTGTGCACCACCGCGTTGGTCACCAGCTCGGACACGATGAGGATCGCCGCTTCGTGTGCGTCGTCGTCCAGCCGCCACTCGTCCAGCCGGGCCCGGGTGAGCCGACGGGCACCTGCCACCGACTCCGGGTGCGCGGGCAGCGCGAAGCAGTACCGGAGCGCTTCGGTCCCGGGACTGAGGTCGACGAGCCGGGAGATGAGCGCACTGCCAGGTGCCACGACCGAATCCTCACAGTGGGGGCTGCGTCACGCTTCGCGATCTTGGTGAAAACAGCTGAGCGCGACTAGTGAACTGGTTCACTCACCAACTCTCCCCCTGTCGCGAACACTTGGCAAGGGGCACTCTGAAATTTCCAGAGTGGCTGTGTCTTTGATGGCACGCGCATGGCACACTGCTGGCAAACAGCGCATGGGGAGGTCTGAAGTGAGTGAACCGCGGTCCGCCCCGACCGTGGGTCAGGTCGTTCTCGGCAAGCGCCTGCAGGATCTGCGGGAACGTGTCGGCCTGAGCCGTGACCAGGCTGCCAAGGTGCTGCGTGTCGCGCCCGCGACGATACGCAGGCTGGAGACGGCCGAGGTCGCCCTCAAGATCGCCTATGTGCAACTCCTCCTGAAGGCCTACGGGATCTCCGAGGAGGAGGCCGACGCCTTCGTCGTCCTCGCGGAGGAGGCCAACAAGCCGGGCTGGTGGCAGCGTTTCCACGACGTGCTGCCCGACTGGTTCAGCATGTACGTCAGCCTGGAGGGCGCGGCGAGCCTGCTGCGCATGTACGAACCGCACTTCGTCCCCGGGCTGCTTCAGACCGAGGACTACGCGCGCTCGGTGCTGCGTACCGGTGCCGTCGGCCAGACCAGGCCGGAGGACATCGAGCGTCATGTGGCGTTGCGGATGGAGCGTCAGTCCCTGCTGACCAGGCCGGATGCCCCGCGGCTGTGGGTCGTGATGGACGAGACGGTGCTGCGCCGCCCGGTGGGCTCCCTGGAGACCATGCGCGCCCAGATCGACCAGCTGCTCGAAGCGACCGCGATGCCCAATGTGACCGTCCAGATCGCCGAGTTCTCCACCGGCCATCACCCGGGCACCTACGGGCCCTTCGTGCTCTTCCGGTTCGCCGTCCCGGAGCTCCCCGACATGGTCTACAGCGAGTACCTGACCGGGGCCGTCTACTTCGACGCTCGCCCCGAGGTGGCCTCCTACCTGGAGGTCATGGACCGTATGGCGGCCCAGGCCGCGACTGCACAACGCACGAAGGAAATCCTCCGGGGCTTCCGCAAGGAGCTGTGATGACACCCATATACAACGGCATGCCGGCCGCCGAACTCGGCTCCGAGGGCTGGTACAAGCCGTGGAGCGGCGGCAACGGCGGCAACTGTGTCGAGGCGATGAAGCTGTCCGACGGAAGAATCGCCATGCGCCAGTCCGCGGACCCGGACGGCCCAGCCCTGATATACACCCACCGCGAGATCGCCGCCTTCATCCAGGGAGCCAAGGCCGGCCAGGCGGACTTCCTGCTGACGTGAGGTGACGGGCGGCGGTCCGGTTTCCGGCCCGGTGCCGCAGCAGGCCACAATGGACCCATGTCCCGACGCACCTCCCAGCCCCGGCGGCAGCCCGCCGCGAGCTCCCGCACCGCCCCCTCGGCCGTGATCACCGCGGCATCGCCCTGCCCGTGCGGGCTGCCCGCCGAGTACGGCGCGTGCTGCGGGAGGCTGCACGCCGGGGCCGCCGCGCGGACCTGCGAGGCGCTGATGCGTTCGCGGTACGCGGCGTTCGCCGTCCGGGACGCCGCGTACCTGCTGCGCACCTGGCACCCCGGTACCCGGCCGGACACCCTCGACCTCGATCCGGGGGTGCGCTGGGAGCGGCTGGAGATCCTGGGGACGACGGAGGGCAGCGCCTTCCACACCACCGGCACGGTCACCTTCCGGGCGCACTTCAAGGACGGCGGCCGCGCCGACTCGCTGTACGAGAAGAGCCGCTTCGTCCGGCACGAGGGTGCCTGGGTCTACGAGTCGGCGGACTTCGCGGACTGACCGCGGGCGCGCGGACCGCCGAGGTCAGTTGAACACGGACACCCGCGTCCGGTGCAGGGTCGGCCTCTCGTGCTCGTCGACGACGGCCACGGCCAGATCCGCGTACGAGAGGTGCGCCGACGGCGACTCGGGCACATCGTCCCCGCCCGTCCGGTAGCCGCCCGTCCTGATCCCGTCCGCCTCCAGCCGCGCGGGCGGTGTCAGCATGAGCCAGTCCACGGCGCCGCCATGGGTGCGCAAGCGGTCGAGGCCGGCCGTGTGCGCGGCGGCGAAGGGCCTGATCTCCCGGGGGAAGGCCGCGGGGTCGTCGAACACCGGACGCCCGTCGGCGGTCCTCAGGTTGGCGAACAGGCCGACCACCAGCAGCCGGGTCACGCCCGCCGCCGGCAGACCCCGGAGCAGCGCGTCGGCCGCTCCGACGTAGAACAGCGGGTCGAGACCGGCGAAGCCCTGCTCCGGTCCGGAGAAGGGACTCACCGCGTGCACGACCGAGTCGTGGCCCCGGACGAGCCCGGCGATTCCGGCGGCGTCCGTCACATCGCCCCGTACCAGCCGCACACCGCCGTCCGTCGCGAGTCCGGCGTACTTGTCCGGGTCCCTCACCACCGCGGTCACCCGGTGGCCGCGCGCACGCGCCTCGGCGGTGACGGCCCGCCCCGCCCGGCCGCCCGCCCCGAACACGACGACACCACTCATGGAACAGCCCCCTCCCGGCGGTGGCGATCACCACCGGAAACGACGGTATCCACGGGATACTGGTTACTTCAAAGATACCGGGAGGCCCTCTCACCATGGCTCACGCGCCGTTGGACCCCGCCATGTTCGATCCCGTGTGCCCGTCGTCCGCGATCCCGGTCCGGATCGGTGACAAGTGGACCGCCATGGTGGTGCTCTGCCTCCAGGACGGCGCCCGCAGGTTCAGCGAGCTCCGGGTGCCACTGGCCGCCATCACCCCGAAGGTGCTCACCGCGACCCTGCGGGCGATGGAACGGGACGGACTGGTCACCCGCACGGCCCACGACGAGAACCCGCCCCGGGTCGAGTACGCGCTGACACCCCTCGGCCGCTCCCTGCTCACCCTGATCGACGCGGCCCGGAGCTGGAGCAGGGACCACCTGCCCGCGCTCCTCGAAGCCCGCAGGACGTACGAGCCGTCAGCCGGCCGGCGGCGGGCGCCGTAGCCCGGCCGGGGCCGCCGGGGACAGTTCCTGGGTGAGGTCCTCCGCCAGCAGCCGCTTGGCGATGACGTCGACCGCGGCGCGCAGGCGGGCCTCGTCCGGGCGCTCGCCGTCGTGGCCCAGCTGGTCGTTGAGCCAGGACGCCCAGGCGTTCGTGATGGTCGCGGCCTCCCTGCTTCCCGCCGCGGTGTGGGCGAACAGGTGACCGTCCCCGGTGAGGTAGCCCTCCTCGATCATCCGGTCGAAGACCGGCACCAGTACCTCCGGCGGAAGCCGGTGCCGGGCCGCGATCAGCCGGAGTCCGGCGTGGCCGACCATCCGGGTGAACAGCTCGACCTGCATCACCGCCCAGGCCCCCGCCATGTCGAGCCGGGTGTCCGACTCCGCGATGATCCGCCGGGCGGTGTCCGGGTCGACCCGCCGCAGGACCTTGGCGACCGAGAATTCGAGCAGCCGGGCCGAGTCCCCGGTGTTCGGTGAGGCGAAGCCCTCGCCCATGTCGGTCGAGCCGGCCCGCACCGTGTCCCGCAGCTTCACCTCCTTCAGGAAGAGCGCCACGACGAACCCGAGCACCGCGACCGGCACCGTCCACAGGAACACCGTGTGCAGGGTGTCGGCGTAGGACTGGGCCAGCGCCGCCGACTGCGGGCCGGGCAGCGCGTGCAGGCCCTCCGGGCTCTGCGAGGCCTTCACCAGCACCGCCGGATCGCCTCCCGCCCGCGCCGCGGAGGCGATCCCGTCCTTGAGGTTGGGGCCGAGCGTGTTGGCGTAGATGGTCCCGAACACCGCGGTGCCGAAGGCGCTGCCGAGCGTACGGAAGAAGGTCACGCCCGAGGTCGCCGTGCCCAGGTCCGAGTAGTCGACGGTGTTCTGCACCGCGATCGTCAGCACCTGCATGGACAGCCCGATCCCGAGACCGAGCACCAGCATGTACAGCGACTCCAGCCACACCCCGCTGTCCGGGCCCATCCGGGAGAGCAGGAACAGGCCGGCCGCCATGACCAGCGAACCGATGATCGGGAAGATCCGGTAGCGGCCGGTCTTGCTGACCACGTTGCCGCTGAAGATCGAGGCGACCAGCAGACCGATGACCATCGGCAGCGTCCGGACGCCCGAGAGGGTCGCGGAGTCCCCGTCCACGTACTGCAGATACGTCGGCAGGAAGATCATCGCGCCGAGCATCGCGAACCCCACGATGAAGCTGAGGATCGAGCAGACCGTGAAGACCGGGTTCCCGAAGAGCCGCATCGGCAGCATCGGTTCCTTCGCCCGGAACTCCACGAGGCAGAAGAGCGCGAGCGCGACCACTCCGAGCGCGAACAGGCCGATGATGACGGGGGAGCCCCAGGCGTACTGGTTGCCGCCCCAGCTCGTCGCCAGGATGAGCGAGCTCGCCCCGATCGTGACCATGGCGATGCCCAGGTAGTCGATGACCGGACGGCCCGCGGCCTTCACGGAGGGGATGGTGCGGGCCGCGGCGATGACGACCACGATCGCGATCGGCACATTGACGTAGAACGCCCAGCGCCAGGTCAGATGGTCCGTGAAGAGCCCGCCCAGCAGGGGGCCGATGACGGTGGAGACACCGAACACCGCACCGATCGCACCCTGGTACTTCCCTCGGTCGCGCAGCGGGATGACGTCCGCGATCAGCGCCATCGCCGTGACCATGAGCCCGCCCGCGCCGATGCCCTGGAGACCGCGCCACACGATCAGCAGCGTCATGTTCGTCGCCAGGCCGCACAGGAACGACCCGGTGATGAAGATGATCGCGGACAGCTGGAAGACGATCTTCCGGCCGAACAGGTCGCCGAACTTCCCGACCAGGACCGTCGCCACCGTCTCCGCGAGCAGATAGGCCGTGACCACCCATGACATATGGGCCGCGCCGCCCAGGTCCGAGACGATCGTGGGTAGCGCGGTACCCACGATCGTCTGGTCGAGCGCGGCCAGCAGAATACCCAGCACGATCGTGGCGAAGACGATGTTCCGGCGGCGCGGATCGAGCAGGGGAGGCGCGGCGGCACCCTGCGCGGCGGGGACGGTCTCGCTGGCAGTGGTCACGCTTGCACCCTCACACCGCGCCCCGGCACCCGCATACCGGGCGCCGCCGGACGTGTCAGGCCGGCAGCTCCCTGAGCGAGGCCTTCATCCGCGTGACGAACGCCTCCCGAACCGGCTCCGCCACCCGGTCCAGCGAGAGGTACGGGTTCAGGTCCTCCAGCTCGACGAGCAGCAGCTCACCGTCCGCCGTCCGGCACGCGTCGACCCGCTGGATCCCGTGATCGAGGGTGTTCCACGCCACGAACGACCGGGCGAACTCCAGATCCGCCGCACTGGCCCCGTACGGCTCCAGCACCCAACGCCGCTCCGGGTGCGGCGCGTGCAGCGCGTACTGGAAGTCGTCGTCCACGAAGTAGAAGGACACCTCGTAGCGGAAGTCGATCCGGGGCTGGATCAGCCGCGTCCCGTCCGCCTCCGGGTCCGCGTCGGGACTCCGTACGAAGCGCAGCCCGGCCGAGTCCGCGCCCAGCTTCGGCTTGATCACGTACCCGTCGGCCGCAGGCAGCAGTCCCAGGTCCGCCACCCGGTCCACGGTGGGGATCACCGGATAGCCCGCCCGGCTCAGATCGACCAGATACTGCTTGCCCGCCATGTCGCCGCGGCCGGTCAGCGGGTTGTAGACCCGGGCGCCCAGCTCGCGGGCCCGCTCGCGGAACGCGTCGTACGCCTCCTGGTAGTGCAGTACCGGGCCGCTGTTGCGTATGACGGCCACGTCGAATCCGGCCAGCAGCGCTGCGGCGTCGCGCGGATGGCACAGCGCCGTGTCGAAGTCCTCGCGCAGCCGGGACGCCAGGAAGATGTCCTCGTCGCAGTAGCGGCGCCCGCGTGCCTCGTAGGCGAGGTCGGTGACGAGGAGGAGGGACGGGCGCGGGCCGGTGGCCATGGTGTTCCCCAAGGGGTGTGTGAGCGGACGGGTGGTCAATAACCTGGACGGCGTTGCCCGTCAACGACCCTGGAGCGTCATGACGTCTGCCCCGCAAGAGCCGCAGGTGCCCGACATTCTCTCGCCCGCCTTCGCCGCCGATCCCTACGGGGCCTACCGGATCATGCGCGACAGCGCCCCGCTGATCAGGCACGAGGCCACCAACAGCTACATCGTCTCCCGCTACGAGGACGTCGAACGGGTCTTCAAGGACAAGGCGGGGGAATTCACCACCGACAACTACGACTGGCAGATCGAACCCGTCCACGGCCGTACCATCCTCCAGCTCAGCGGCCGCGAGCACGCGGTCCGCCGGGCCCTGGTCGCCCCGGCCTTCCGGGGCACGGACCTCCAGGAGAAGTTCCTCCCGGTCATCGAGCGCAATGCGCGCGAGCTGATCGACACCTTCCGCCGCACCGGCGAGGCCGACCTCGTCGGGGCGTTCGCGACGCGGCTGCCCGTCCTCGTCATCGCGGACATGCTCGGCCTGGACCAGGCGGACCACGACCGCTTCCACGGCTGGTACACCACCGTCATCGCCTTCCTGGGCAACCTCGCGGGAGACCCAGAGGTGGCGGCGGCGGGCGAGCGGACCCGGCAGGAGTTCGCCGCGTACATGATCCCGGTCATCCAGCAGCGCCGGGCGGCCCCCGGCGACGACCTCCTCTCCACGCTCTGCGCGGCCGAGGTCGACGGCGTACGGATGAGCGACGAGGACATCAAGGCCTTCTGCAGCCTGCTGCTGGCCGCGGGCGGCGAGACCACCGACAAGGCCATCGCCTCGGTCTTCGCCAACCTGCTGACCCACCCGGATCAGCTCGCGGCCGTGCGCCAGGACCGCGGCCTCGTCGACCGGGCCTTCGCGGAGACGCTGCGCTACACCCCGCCGGTGCACATGATCATGCGTCAGGCCGCCACCGATGTGGAGCTCGGCGGCGGCCTGGTGCCGGCGGGGTCAACCGTCACCTGTCTGATCGGGGCGGCCAACCGGGACGCGTCCCGGTACCGCGACCCGGACCGGTTCGACATCTTCCGCACGGACCTGACCGGCACCACGGCGTTCTCCGCGGCGGCCGACCATCTGGCGTTCGCCCTGGGCCGCCACTTCTGCGTGGGCGCGCTGCTGGCCAGGGCCGAGGTGGAGACCGGGGTGAACCAGTTGCTGGACGCGATGCCCGACGTACGGCTCGCGGACGGATTCACCCCGTCCGAGCAGGGCGTCTTCACCAGGGGCCCGCGGTCGCTGCCGGTGCGCTTCACCCCGGTCGCGGGCTGAGCGGGAGGGGCGGCGCGGCTGTCCGTGCCGCCGCCCCGGCGGTACGGTCAGCCGATCCGGGCGCAGATGTCGTCCGTGGAACCGTGGATCATGTGCAGCGTCTTGTACCCGGTGGCGCTGATGTCCAGCGTGTAGACGCCGTCGATCAGCTGCTCGCCGCGCGGCAGATTGCCGTTGTCCTCCCCGATCCCGGCGAGCACCGGCCCGACCGCGTGCCAGCGCTGCGAACCGTCCGCGTGGTAGTCGACGAGCGCGCTGCCACTCGCGTCGGCGTCGTGGAAGGCGCCGGTGCCGGTGTTGGTGAGACGGATGACCAGAGCGCCCCGGTACGCGATCTCCGAGGGCGATCCGTCGCGGTGTGTGGCGAGCACCTTCCGCACGACCTCGTCCACGACCGGTTCGCCGTGGACGGGGAAGTCGCAGCGGGCGCCCGCCGCCGCGTCGAACGGGGCGGTGGGCGCGGGCTCCCAGCCGGTGCCTGCGCCGGAGGCCGCCGGGGTGCCGGCGGAGGCGGGGGACGCGGCGGTGAGCAGCGCGGCGGTGAGGGCGAGTGCGGAAACGACGGTGGTCCGGTGCATGCGGTCTCCCGGTGGCCGGGGCACCGTGGTGACATCGCGGCCGGTGTGCCCCGTGCCGGCCGCCCTCTCACCCGGACGAGCATGCACCCGCGGCTACGGGTCTGTCCCGGCGGCGCGCACGGGCGGCGCGACGGGCCGGTCCCGGCGGCAGGGGCGCACGGACGGCGGGTGCCCCGTCCCGGCTCAGCGGATGTGGCGTCCCGAGATCGCCCGTGCGATGACCAGGCGCTGGATCTCGCTGGTCCCCTCGAAGATCGTGTAGATCTTGGCGTCCCGGTACATCCGCTCGACCGGGTGCTCCCGGCTGTACCCGGCGCCGCCGAGGATCTGCACGGCCTTCTCGGTGGCACAGACGGCGAGTTCGCCCGCCCGGAGCTTGGACATGGAGCCCTGTCCCGCGTCGAAGGTGCGGTCGTTGCGGGCCATCCACGCGGCCTGCCAGATCAGCAGCCGCACGGCCTCGATCTCGGTACGGATGTCGGCGAGCGCGAAGGCGATCGACTGGTTCTCGATGATGGGGCGGCCGAACGCCTCGCGCTGACCGGCGTACTCCAGCGCGTACTCGTACGCCGCGCGCGCGATGCCGAGCGCCTGGGCGCCGACGGTGGGACGGCTGACCTCGAAGGTCGCCATCGCGGCCTGCCCCTTGCCCGCCGAGCCCTCGCGGGCGCGGGCCAGGCGGGCGTCCAGCTTCTCCTTGCCCCCGAGCAGGCAGTGCCCGGGGACCCGGACGTCGTCGAGGAAGACGTCCGCGGTGTGCGAGGCGCGCAGGCCGAGCTTCTTGATGGAGCGGCTCGCCTCCAGGCCCTTCGTGGCGGGCGGCACGATGAACGCGGCCTGGCCGCGGGCTCCGAGCGCCGGATCGGCCGAGGCGACGACCACATGGACCTCGGCGATCCCGCCGTTGGTGATCCACGCCTTCTGGCCGGAGAGCACCCACTCGTCCCTGGCCTCGTCGTAACGGGCCTTGGTGGCCATCGCGGAGACGTCGGAGCCGGCCTGCGGTTCGGAGACGCAGAACGCCGCCACCTTCGGATCGTCCTCGTCGCCGTAACACTGCGGAACCCACTCGGCGAGCTGGTCCGGTGTGCCGGAAGCGAAGATCCCGGCGACCGCGAGGGAGGTGCCGAAGAGCGCCATGCCGATTCCGGCATCGCCCCAGAACAGCTCCTCGTTGGCTATCTGGAGGGAGAGCCCCGAAGGGTCGCCGTACATGTCGGCCAGTGACTCGAACCCGTACAGACCGATCCGGGCCGCCTCCTGGATGACCGGCCACGGGGTCTCCTCGCGGGCGTCCCATTCGGCGGCCGCCGGCCGCACCACCTGGGCGGCGAAGCCGTGCACCCAGTTGCGCAGGTCCTGCTGCTCCTCGGTGAGGGCGAGGGAGAAGTAGCTCATCGGCTCAGGCCTTCGGGATGTCGAAGTAGCGGGTGAGGCCCGAGGCCAGGCCGACGTCGCCGGCCACCTTCAGCTTGCGCATCATGAACATCGTCACGGGATTGCCGTTGCCGGAGACCAGTTTGAGGAACTCCGCGTCGCCCATCACCAGCGTGGTGCGCGGTTCGGCGTCGGAGCGGCCCGCGCTGACGGTGCAGGCGCCGTCGGCTATCGCGGTCTCGTACACCTCGTCGGTGTCCCCGGTGATCTTCCAGCGGATCAGCGCCCTGAGCTGTCCGGCCGCCTCCGGGCGGAACTGCTGCCTCATCCGGCCGAAGACCTCGCCGAGCACCCGGGCGCGCAGTTCACCGTGCATGACCTCGCCGAGCTGCCTGGCGGACAGGCCCTTCACGATCCGCGCGAACTCCGGCGGGGAGACGGCCGCGAAGTCGAGTGCGGCCAGTTCACCGGTGAGGTTGCCGCTGCTGTTGTCGGCCACGCCAGTTCCTTACTCTGAAGTAAACTTACTTTTGAGTAAGGTAAGCGCCGGGCCGCCCCTCCGCAAGCAGGTGCCGCCCGTCCGTGCCGGGGTCACCAGGCGCTGCCGGGGCGCACCGTCAGCAGGGGGTGGTGGGCGGCCAGGACCTTGTTGGCGCGGGCCAGCTCCGACAGGGCCTGCTCGCGGTCCGCCTGGTCCTCGATGCCGAGCCGCGGACCGCGGAACCTGCGGACCTCGCGTGCGGCGCACTCGGCGTCGAACTCCGCCTCCAGGATGTGCTGCGGGATGCAGGAGCCGATCAGTGCGGCGACCCGGTCCGGAATCGGCACGGGGACGAGCAGGTGCGAGGCGGTCATGGGTGTTCCCTCTCGAATGGTGGCCAGGAGGTCGAACGGTGCGGCCGCCGGTTGGGCGGTCGTCTCCTCCATATAACGGGACGCGGTTCCGGGTTTCTCGTTGAGAACGTCTCCGTGTGGCAACCGTTTGGGAGTGACCGGGTATTTCGCCTTACCCATAAGTAAGTTGACTCGACGTGAGGGCCGTGATCCGGCCTGAGACCGTTCCGCGGGACTACTACAGGACGGATTCCTGACTCCGGGCCTGCAACTGCAGCGCCCGCAGCACCGCCTCGGTGGAGAACCTGCTTGCGGGGTCGATCAGTTGTTCTCCGAAGATGGACTCCAGGTTGCGCATGCGGTAACGGACGGTCTGGGGGTGGACGTCGAGCAGCTCGCCCATGTGGGCCGCGGTGCCGCGGGTGTCGAGCCAGATGCGCAGGGTCTCGACGAGGCGTTCGCGGCGGTTGGCGCTGATTCCGGCGATGGGCGCGAGTTCCCGCTGGGCGAGCTGGTCCAGGAGGACCGGATCGGACAGCAGCCACAGGGTGATGAGGTGGTCCTCGCACAGGACGAACGGCGCGTCGTCGATGACACCGGCGTCGACGAGTTCGAGGACCCGCCTGGCCCAGCGGATCGAGTCCGAGGCCAGCGCGGTGGGGACGGTCAGGCCGATCGCCGCGCGGGTGCCCAGGAGCGACTGGTCGAGCATGGATCTTCGCGCGTCGTCGAGCGGTCCCGGGATCAGTAAATGCGGCTGCGGATCGCTGAGATCGGCCAGGATGTCGCGGTCGGCGCCGACCCGGTCGAGCCTGGCCGGGGCGCGCACGGCGACGAGGGTGACCTTCTCGGGCAGCGTCCACCCGGTCTGTTCGCACAGCTCGGCGATGGCGGTACGGGGCACGGGGCGGCCGGCCAGGATCAGGTGGAGCAGGCGCCGGCGCATGGCCTCGCCCTGCTCGCCCGACTGCGACTGCACCTCCAGGAAGCCCTCGCGGGAGAGCGATTCGAGCTCGTCTATGTAGGCGAAGAGGGCGTCCGCGAAGCTGAGCATCAGGGTCGGCGAGAAGTTGTAACTGCGGCCGACCTTCTTCGCCCGCCGCAGCGCGACCCGGGCGCCGAGCCGGTACGCGCCCTGGAGCGTTTCCATGGTGCGGCCCTCGTAGGCCTCGAACCGGCCGAAACGGCGGCACATGTCGTCACGCAGCGAGGTCGATGTGGACGGTTCGGCGACCAGGTCCACGAAGGAGGAGAGGCTCTGTTCCACGCCGACCCGAATGGCCTGCCCGTTGGGTCCGCTGAGCAGGCGCGCGTATTCCGGATAGGCCCGGGTGACCTCGACGCCGATCTCCTTTATGAGGCTCGGCAGTTCGGGCCGCATGATGGCGGCGAACTCCTGGGGGAGCGGCCCCAGCGGATCCCCTGTGTCCAATGGCGAAATGACTTCTCGCATGACGTGTCCCCTCGCTCTCCGGCGCCCGGTGGGGGGTGAGGCAGTGGGGGAAAGCGCTCCCACGAACCGACAGGTGCGTACCAAGTCCGCGATGAAGATAGACCAAGTCAGCTGTTGTTCCCACCACTTGTGCAAGATCGAAGTGCAGGGGGCACACATGCCGGCCGCATCGTGGTGCTCCGGTGCAGGTAGGGCGGGAGTGCTCACTTCCGGACAATATTTTCAGCCGCCCGCTTCGTCACGGAATAGGGGCGGCCGGGCGGCGGGGTGCCGGACTGTGGCGCCAGGAGCGGATTCGGCCCGTTCGGCAAAGCGGAGCCGGACATTCAGCGATCTGTCTTTCCTGCTCACCGAGTGACAAAGGGGCCGTGGAAGCGGTTTCGTCCGGGGTGCGCGGAATGCCCCGGCCGGCTTCCGGTGCGCCGGCGCCCGGCGGGAGCGGCGGGGGCGGGAAAGGCCGGGCGGGTGGATATGCGCTCCTCCGCCGGGAGAACGCTTCCGCCGCTGAGCGGTCCGGGCCGCCGACCGGTGCTCTCCGTGTCCGCGCCGGGCGCCGCGGTCCCCGGTCCGGTGGGCGGGTCCGGGCCCTCCTGGCGCATCGATGGTGTGCCAGCCCCTGCCGGTGAACCGTGGGCACCGCCGCGGCCCGTACGACTGCCCGGTGCCGGCTGCCCGGCGGAACCGCCGGCGATACTGCGCACTAAATGACAAGTGGTTCGGGAGAGTTAGTAAGCCGGGTACGAGAAAAGAACTCCGTGCGAGCAATTTCGACCAGCAGGATTGTGCTGGAAGTTTCTCGCAAGTAACGTCACGGCCTGTCACAGATTAGATGTGGCCGAGAGTGTACGTCTCCCCCTCGGAGAAGTGGTTCGTAGACGTGCTTCCTGCCCCTTGGGCAGCTGTGAAGCACGTCCCCGCAAGCAGTGCCGCCCGCATTGTCGAATCGGAGGAACTAACTGTGCGTAATACCCTCAAGAAGATCGCCGTCACCACCGGCGTGGCTTCTGCGGCTGTCGTACTCGGTGCCGTCCCGTCCATGGCCCTCGCCGCCACCACCTGGACGGTCGCGCCCAACCCGGCACCCTTCACCGCGGTGTCGACCAACACCGTCCTGTCGGTGAGCGGCATCCCGCTCACGTGTCCGACGGCGAGCGCGGGCGGTTCCGCGTTCAGCGCCACGGGCAACCCGGCCACCGTCGGCAACATCACCTCCGCCACCTTCGGTACGACGGCCAGCCCGTGCACGAGTGCGCTCGGCCCCGTCACGCCGGTCGCCACGACCACGCCGGCGTGGCAGCTCGTGGCCCAGGACTACACCTCCGGTGTGACGACCGGCTACATCAAGAACATCCAGGCCAAGCTCACGGTCCTCACCTGCAGCTTCAACGTCACCGGTGAGGTCAACGCCAAGTACACGAACAGCACCAAGAAGCTGTCGGTCTCCAACTCGAGCGCCCACCAGCTGACCGTCTCGGGCGCCACCGCCGCCTGTGCCGGGATCGTCGCCAACGGGGCTCACCCGACCTTCACGGGCGACTACAGCGTCACCGGGATCACGAGCATCATCGGCACCTGACGGACTGCCGGACTGCCGGGCAGTCGAACGTTCAGCAGACCGCACCGCGGGAACCCTGCCGTGCGGTCTGCGCCGTCGATGGAAGGAAATGACGAGGAATGATGATGCGCGGGACAGCGGGGCGGAGCCGTGGGCGTGTGACGGCACGGAGCGGAGCCGTTCTGGCCGCGGTCCTCATGGCCGGAATGATCCCTGGCGCCCAGGCGTCCGCCGGGGATCGTGACGTCCACATCGACGTGAAGTACGGCTGCGACTTCCCCTCCGGGACCAGACCGGTCTCGGTCCGCGTGTCCGCGACGGTCCCGGAGGAGGGTGAGGTGGACAAGCCCGTTCAGCTCAGGGACGTCAGCACCGAGCTGGCCCTGCCGGAGGCCGGGCTCCCGGACCTGGCCGGCCTCGGGGAGGCGGGCGTCGAGGCCGAGACCAAGCTGACCATGGGTGTGGCGCAGGGCGATCACACTGCCGAGACCGTATGGATCGGGACCACCGACGACCCGGTGGCCGTTCCGGACGCGGGGGAGTTCGCCGTCACCTCATCCGGTGACGTCCCCTCGGTGACCGCGGGTTCGTCCGGCGGCCTCACCTTCACGGCGGGGAAGCTCACCGCGCTGCTGACCTCGCCGAAGACCGCCGACCCGGCCGCCGAGCCCTCGGCCGTGATGCTGAACTGTGTCCCGGAGCCGGACCAGGTCCTGGAGCTCGGCACGGTACGGATCGCCGGAGACCCGCAATGGCCTTCGCCGCAGCCCTCCGGGACCGGAGAGGACACGGCCTCCGGCGACAGCGGCATTAGCCGGGACGAGGCGACGCCGAAGGTGGACGACCCGGTGAAACCGACCCTCCAGGACGGGAAGGCCCCGCCCTGTGTGGGCGACCAGGACGACCAGTTCAGCCTGAACGCCTACGTCACCGGCTACGCGAACGTGGCCAAGCTCAAGGGCGCCACGCTGTTTCCGGTCGCCTGCTCGCAGATCGAACAGGGTGTGACGGAGATCAAGTTCCAGGACGGTCTCATCCACATCTTCCAGGACTCGTCGGTGATCCTGGACTACCAGGGGAAGCCCCAACTGCCGCCTGCCACGGGCACGTTCCTGACGTTCGGCTTCATGCCGACGACCGCGACCCTGGAGATGACCCAGATCCCGCCGGCCGACGGACCGGACGGCAAGCCGTCGGCGAACATCCACTCCGACCTGAAGATCCTCAGCCCGGGAAACAGTGAGGGCACGACCACCATCGATCTCCAGCTCCAGTTGCGGCTGCACGACGTGAAGGTCAACGGCGTCCCCCTGGACGTCGGCGCCAACTGCCGTACCGCACGGCCCTTCAAGCTGCCGCTTCAGGGGAACATGGTCCTCAAGGACGGCGTCCAGACCGGATACACGCTGGTGACGGGCGGTGTCCTCACCGGCCAGGTCACCCTGCCGCCGTTCTCGGGCTGCGGGGTCGGTGAGGACCTGGACGACATCTTCACCGCCTCCATATCGGGTGTACCCGGCTATGTGAAGCAGGTCCAGGCGCCGCCCTGCGCGGCGGCCCAGCACGACCAGTCGGTGTGCACGGAGGACAACCAGCCGGTACACGTTCCCAAGCCGGAACGCTGAACCGGAGTCTGTCCCCCCTTTCCCGCCGTCGCTACCGAACCATCCCATTCGCTCGGCCCACCATGAATTGAGGGAGTAATGAGAGCTGTCCCGAAGAGATGGCGTACCGGCCTGCTCGCCGCCGGCGCCGCCGCGGTGGTCGCGATCCCGCTGACCCCTCTGTCCGCCTCCGCCGCCTCCGCCGCGAACCTCAACGGGGACTGGGCGCCCTTCTCCCGCTGCCCCGTCGACGATCCCGCCATGCTCGCCGCGGACGGCCAGGACCTCGTCGCGTCCTGTGTGTCCTCGTACTCGCCCAGCGGGGCCATCAAGCTGGGCAGCACGGAGGCCACCACCGGCGCCAACGACATGCAGTTCGGTGTCATCCAGGACACCGCGGCCGGCACGTTCAAGGTCATTCCGCCGGCCGGCGGCTCGCTCGTGGGCGCGCCGACGGCGATACCCGGCGGGCTGCTCGGGCTCATGTGCCCCAGTGACATTCCCGTGGTCACGGGAGTCTGCAACTCGATCACCAATATCAGCCTGAACAAGGTGATGGCGACGGTCGAGTCGGCCGGCACGCCCACCGAGTTCAACCTGACGGCCGGGCTCACCACCGGCCAGCAGATCGTCAAGCTGCCGGTCCGGATTCACCTGGAGAACCCGCTCCTCGGCTCCAACTGCTACATAGGCTCGGCCTCGGACCCGGTGATCCTGCGCCCGCAGAACACCACGGCTCCGGCCGTCGCCATCGAGCGCTTCGACGGTGACGGCACGCCCAACGCGACCGACGGCTCGATGCTGAGGTTCGCGCTCACCGGCAACACCCAGGGCGACACCACGTTCTCCGTGCCGAAGGCCACCGGCTGCGGTCTGGGCGGAATCCTGAGCTGGGCGGTGAACCTGAAGACGGGCCTGCCGTCCGCCTCGGGGAACAACCACCTCACGCTCAACAACGCCTCGACGTACAGCGGCGCGCTCACCGCTCCCGGGCTCGTCCTGCCCAATGCCGGCAAGGTGCTTTCCCAGAACTGGCACTCCGCGGTGAAGTAGCACCGCTTCTCACCGCCGTTCGACGATGCCCGCCCCGTCCGGGAAATCCGCCGGAGGGGTGGGCATCGTCATGGGCCGTTCCATACGAAAGTGAGCACTCCGGATGACAACGGATGCTCCGGAGCTACTCACTTTCCGATAACTCCGCATGGGTCCCTGCTCATCTCCGTACAGAAACAGCACCGTCGTCGAGAACCGTGCAAAAAGTTCAGGAACCGCTATTGCGAAGGCAGGTTACTGAGCCGTAGCGTCCCAGGACCAGGGGCGGTTCCCCCGTTGCCGGGGCCCAGCGGCCCCGACTCGCACGCCGGCGATCTTGCGCAGATTCCGACAAAGCCGCCGTACGGCTTTGTCACTCGGTGACAAGTGATCCACAACGAGCACCTCGTTCGTCGATTCCCGCTGTTCAACGGCTTGTCCTGGCGGTTTCAGCGGACATACCGTGCGCCTCCTGGTGCATGTGTGACGAGCCGCCATCGGATTTCTCAGAGCCGGAGCGCTGACAGATGACCACGTTCACCTACACGTCGAGGGAGGGCCGATGGGAATCGAAGTAGTCGTTGAAGGCCTAACGAAATCCTTCGGAAAGCAGAACATCTGGCAGGACGTCAGCCTCACCCTGCCCGCCGGCGAAGTGAGTGTGATGCTCGGTCCTTCCGGTACCGGAAAGACCGTCTTCCTGAAATCGCTCATCGGGCTGCTCAAGCCCGAGCAGGGGCGCGTGCTCATCAATGGCGTCGACATGGTGAACAGCCCCGAGCGGAAGATCATGGAGACCCGGAAGCTGTTCGGTCTCATGTTCCAGGACGGTGCGCTCTTCGGATCGATGTCCCTCTTCGACAACATCGCCTTTCCGCTGCGTGAGCACACCCGCAAAAAGGAATCGGAAATCCGCCGGATCGTCATGGAGCGGATCGACATCGTCGGACTGCTCGGCGCCGAGGACAAACTGCCCGGCGAGATATCCGGCGGTATGCGCAAGCGGGCGGGGCTGGCCCGCGCCCTGGTGCTGGACCCGCAGATCATCCTGTGCGACGAGCCGGACTCCGGGCTCGACCCGGTCCGCACCGCCTACATCTCGCAGCTGCTCATCGACCTCAACGCGCAGATCGACGCGACGATGCTGATCGTCACCCACAACCTCGACATCGCGGCCACCGTCCCGGACAACATGGGCATGCTGTTCTGCCGCAACCTGGTCACCTTCGGACCGCGCGAGGTACTGCTGACCAGCGACCTGCCCGTCGTCTCCCAGTTCCTCTCCGGCCGCCGCGAGGGGCCCATCGGCATGTCGGAGGAGAAGGACGCCGCCACGCTCGCCGCCGAGGAGGTCAACGGCTACGGGCAGGGCATCAGCTCGGCCAACGCCCCCCGCACCGTGGTCCCGCAGCTGGAGCCCTCGCCGGGCCTGCCCGTACGGCAGGGCGCGCTGCGCCGCCGGGAGCGGGTCATGTCGATGATGGGCCAGCTGCCGGAGGCCGCCCGTACGGCCATCCTGAACAGCTACAGCCCGGCGGCGGGCGGTGGACGCCCGTGACCGCCCCCATGCCGGTGCGGCCCCCCGAGCCCACCGGGCCGCCCATGGACCGGGTGCCGGAGAAGGCGCCGGAGCAGAGACGCCCGACCCGGCTGTTCGCGCCGCTGCGCGAGACGGGCAGGCTCTTCACCCTCGCCGGGACCGTGTGCCGCGAGACCTTCCGCCGGCCCTTCCAGGTGCGGGAGTTCATCGAGCAGTTCTGGTTCGTCGCCAGCGTCACGATCCTGCCCGCCGCCCTCGTCTCCATCCCGTTCGGCGCGGTCATCGCCCTCCAGGTCGGCTCCCTCACCCAGCAGCTCGGCGCCCAGTCGTTCACCGGTGGCGCCAGCGTCCTCGCCGTCATCCAGCAGGCCAGCCCGATCATCGTCGCGCTGCTGGTCTCCGGGGCCGCCGGGTCCGCGATCTGCGCCGACCTCGGATCACGCAAGATCCGCGAGGAGCTCGACGCGATGGAGGTCATGGGCGTCTCGCCCGTACAGCGCCTCGTCGTCCCCCGGGTACTGGCGACGATGCTGGTGGCCGTGCTGCTGAACGGACTGGTCTCCGTCGTCGGCACCCTCGGCGGCTACTTCTTCAACGTGATCCTCCAGCACGGCACCCCCGGCGCCTACCTGTCCAGCTTCTCCGCCCTGGCCCAGCTGCCCGACCTGTACATCAGCGAGATCAAGGCCCTGATCTTCGGCTTCATCGCGGGCATCGTCGCCGCCTACCGCGGCCTCAACCCGCGCGGCGGGCCGAAGGGGGTCGGGGACGCGGTCAACCAGTCCGTCGTCATCACCTTCATGCTGCTGTTCTTCGTGAACATGATCCTCACGGCGATCTACCTCCAGATCGTCCCCGCGAAGGGGAGCTGACCGATGTCGATGCTCAGCTGGCTCGACCGGTCCGGCGACCAACTCACCTTCTACGTACGGGCACTGGTCTGGATACCCAGGACCCTGCGGCGCTACCTCAAGGAGGTGCAGCGGCTGCTGGCCGAAGTCGCCTTCGGCAGCGGCGGCCTCGGCGTCGTCGGCGGCACCATCGGCGTGATGATCGCGATGACGCTGGCCACCGGCACGGTCGTCGGCCTCCAGGGGTACGCGGCGCTCAACCAGATCGGCACCGCCGCGTTCACCGGCTTCATCTCCGCCTACTTCAACACCCGGGAGATCGCCCCGCTCGTCGCCGGGCTCGCGCTCTCCGCGACCGTGGGAGCGGGCTTCACCGCCCAGCTCGGCGCCATGCGGATCAACGAGGAGATCGACGGCCTGGAGGCGATGGGCGTGCGGTCCATGCCCTACCTCGTCACCACCCGCATCATCGCCGGGGTCGTCGCCATCATCCCGCTGTACGCGATCGGGCTGCTCTCCTCCTACGTCTCCTCCCGCTACGTCACCGTCCTGTTCAACGGGCAGTCGGCCGGCACCTACGACCACTACTTCAACCTCTTCCTCTCCCCGCAGGACGTACTGCTGTCGGTGCTCAAAGTGCTGATCTTCAGCGTGATGGTGATCCTCGCGCACTGCTACTACGGCTTCCACGCCACCGGCGGACCCGCCGGGGTGGGGGTGGCGGTGGGCCGCTCCGTGCGCAACGCGATCGTGCTGATCAGCGTCACCGACTTCTTCCTCTCGCTCGCCATCTGGGGCGCCACGACGACGGTGAAGGTGGCCGGCTGATGAACAACCGGACCACGCGGAACACCCGCCGCAGACTCGCCGGAGTGGCCCTCCTGCTCGTGCCCGTCGTGCTCATCTGGGTGTCGATAGCGGTGTACAACAAGGACTTCACCGACGACGCGACCGTGACGGTACGCACCGGAAGCGTCGGCAACGAGATGCACGACAACGCCGATGTGAAGCTGCGCGGAGTCGTCATCGGGCAGGTCCGCGACATCTCCGCCGACGGCGAGGGCGCCCGCCTCACCCTGGCCATCGAGCCCGGCAAGCTCGACCGGATCCCCGCCGACGTCACCGCCCAGATGCTGCCCACCACCCTGTTCGGGGAACGGTTCGTGGCCCTCGTACCGCCCCCCGTACCCTCCGCGGACACGCTGCGGGCCGGGGCCGTCATCCCGCAGGACCGCTCCAGCAACGCCATCGAGCTGGAAGAGGTCCTCGACAACGTCCTGCCGCTGCTGACCGCCGTCCAGCCGGAGAAGCTCTCCGCCACCCTCAACGCGGTCTCCCAGGCGCTCAGGGGACGCGGCGAGAAGCTCGGCGACACCCTCGTCAGGCTCGACGCGCACCTGGCGAAGTTCAACCCGCAACTCCCCACGCTCAACGCCGACATCAGGGAACTCGTCAAGGTGAGCAGGGTGTACGGGGACGCCGCCCCCGATGTCCTGGACGCGCTCACCGACTTCACCACCACCAGCGGGACACTCGCGGACCAGCAGGCGCAGCTCGCGGACCTCTACGGTTCCACCAACGCCTCCGCGCAGGACCTCACGACGTTCCTCCAGGAGAACAAGGACAACCTGATCCGGCTCTCCGCCACCGGCCGGCCGACGCTTCAACTCCTCGCGAAGTACTCCGACGAGTTCCCCTGCACCCTGCGGACCGTGGCCGGATTCGTCCCGGCGATGGACAAGGCGCTCGGCAAGGGCACCGGACAGCCCGGTCTCCACGTCACCCTCAAGTCCGTGAAGTCCAAGGGGAAGTACGTGGCCGGCAAGGACACCCCGGTCTACGACGCGACCGGCGGACCGCACTGCTACTCCGTGCCGTACGTCGGTACGACGGAGCCGACGGCGGCCGGACGGGCCGCGGCGTCCCAGGCCCCCGGCGACAAGCCGGCCGCGGACCCGCCGTCCGGCACCGGCCCGAAGGCGACGGACACCTCCCTCGGCATGCCCAACTCCCCGCAGGAGAGCCGGCTCGTCAACGAGCTGGTCGCTCCCTCACTGAAAGTCCAGCCGCAGAGCCTGCCCGACTGGAGCAGCGTGCTCATCGGCCCGGCCTTCCGCGGCGCGGAGGTGAAGCTCAAGTGAAGCGCCGCTCCCTCGCGGGACCGCTCGCGAAATCGATCGTCTTCATCCTGGTGACCGTTCTGGCCACCACCGTCCTGGGGCTGTCCATCGCCAACACCGGGGTCGGTGACACCACCTCGTACAAGGCGAGGTTCACCGACGCCACCGGGCTGATCGTCGGTGACAGCGTGCGGATCGCCGGGGTGAAGGTCGGGCAGGTCGAGTCGATCAAGGTGGCGGACAGGCGGGTCGCCGAGGTCGGCTTCGCCGTCCGCAAGGGGCGCAGCCTCCCCGCCTCCGTGACCGCCTCGATCAAGTACCTCAACATGGTCGGCCAGCGCTACATCGACCTCGACCGGGGCGCCGGACCGGTCGGCCGCAACTTTCAGGCCGGAGCGACGATCCCGCTCTCGCGCACCACACCGGCCCTCGACCTCACCCAGCTCTTCAACGGCTTCCAGCCGCTCTTCGAAGGACTCTCCCCGCCCGACGTCAACCAGCTGGCCGGCTCCATCGTCCAGGTGCTCCAGGGCGAGGGCGGCACCGTCGACAGCATCCTCCAGCACGTCGGCTCACTGACCTCCACGGTCGCGGCCAAGGACAAGGTGATCGGTGAGGTGATCAAGAACCTCAACACGGTCCTGAAGACCGTGAACGACCGGGAGGCCGGCTTCAACGACCTCGTCGACACGCTCCAGAAGCTCGTCACCGGCTTCTCCGGCGACCGCAAACCCCTCGGGCAGGCGGTCACCGCGATGGGCGCGCTGACCACCGTCACCGCAGGGCTGCTCCAGGACGGCCGGAAGCCCCTCAAGGACGACATCAAGCAACTCGGGCGGCTTTCGGACCAGTTGGGCAAGGGGACTCCGCAGATCGAGAACTTCCTCCAGAAGACCCCCGCCAAGATGGAGGCGATCAGCCGGCTCGCCTCCTACGGTTCCTGGCTCAACCTCTACCTCTGCGAAGCCAAGGTCAGCGGTGTGACGACAGAGGACGGCAGCACGCCGCCCACCGGCATCGCGATCACCCAGCCGAGGTGCCTGGCATGAGAATCAAACCCCTGCGGGAACGCAACCCCGTCGCCATCGGCATCGCCGGACTGCTCGTCCTTGCCCTGATCGGCTTCGGCGCCTACCGCGCCGACTCGCTGCCCTTCATCGGCGGCGGCACCACCTACACCGCCGACTTCACCGAATCCGCCGGACTCGGCTCCGGCGACGAGGTACGGATCGCCGGCGTCAAGGTCGGAGAGGTCACCGGCGTCTCGCTCGACGGCGCCAAGGTCAAGGTCAGCTTCCGGGTCAAGGACGCCTGGATCGGCAACTCCTCCACGGTGGGCATCGCCATCAAGACCCTGCTGGGCGACAAGTACCTCGCCGTCGATCCGCTCGGCACCGGCCCCCAGGACCCGGACCGGCGCATTACGGCGAGCCGCACCACCTCCCCGTACGACGTCACCCAGGCGTTCAACGGACTCGGCGAGACCATCGGGGAGATCGACACCAAGCAGCTCGCCAAGAGCTTCGAGACGATCTCCGCCACCTTCAAGGACTCACCGCCCGACGTGAAGAGCGCCGCCGACGGGCTCTCCGCACTCTCCAGAACGGTCTCCCAGCGCGACGCCCAGCTGGCCACCCTCCTCAAGGGCAGCAAGCAGCTGACGAAGACCCTCGCCCACAAGAAGAGCAGCTTCGAGACCCTGCTGGAGGACGGCAACCTGCTCCTCGGCGAGATCCAGGCCCGCCGCGACTCCATCCATCTGCTGCTCACCGGCACCCAGAACCTCGGCAGCCAGCTCACCGGGCTGGTCGCGGACAACAACAAGCAGCTCAAGCCCACCCTGGAGTCGCTCGGCAGGGTCACCGCCGTCCTGGTGAAGAACCGCAAGAGCCTCGACAAGGTGCTGTCCCTGACGGGCTCCTACAACCGGCTCGTCGGCAACACCCTCGGGAACGGCCGCTGGCTCGACAACTACGTCTGCGGAGTCGTGCCCAGGGACTACCTCCCCGCCGGCACGCCCCCGGCCACCGGATGCATGCCACCCAAGCAGCAAGGCGGCCGCTGACATGAGAATCACGCGCATCGTCGGCATCGGCGCCGGACTCGCCGTCGTGGCCGTCGCCGCCACCTCGGGGGTGATGGCCATGGACGACGAGGGCAAGACGACGGTCACCGCCTACTTCGACCAGGCCACCGGCGTGTACGCCGGATCGGACCTGCGGATCCTCGGGGTGAAGGTCGGCACGGTCGAGTCCGTGCGGCCCAAGGGCGAGGAGGTCGAGGTGAGGCTCCGCGTCGACAAGGGCGTCAAGGTGCCCAAGGACGCCCACGCCGTCGTCGTGGCCCCCAGCCTGGTGGCCGACCGGTACATCCAGCTCGCCCCCGCCTACCACGGGGGACCGCTGCTGGCGGACGAGGCCGAACTGCCCGCGTCGCACAACGCCACCCCGGTCGAGGTCGACCAGCTGTACGCCTCCATCACGGAACTCTCCACCGCGCTCGGCCCCGACGGAGCCAACTCCGACGGCGCACTGGCCAGACTGCTGGACACCGGAGCGAAGAACCTCGACGGCAACGGGAAGGCGATCGGGAACTCCATCGAGCAGTTCGGCAAGGCGACGAAGACCCTCGACAAGAGCAGCGGAAACCTCTTCGACACCCTGTCCTACCTGCAGACCTTCACCACCATGCTGAAGGACAACGACGGCAACGTCCGCAAGGCGGAGCAACAGCTCAACTCGGTCACCGGATTCCTGGCCGACGACAAGGAGAACCTCAGCGCGGCCCTGAAGGAACTCGGCACCGCCCTGGGCCAGGTCAAGACCTTCATCAAGGACAACCGCGGCGTCCTGAAGGCGAACGTGGACGCCCTGGTACCGATCACCCAGACCCTGGTGGACCAGCGGGCCTCGCTGGCCGAGTCGATGGACACCCTGCCGCTCGCCGCGGACAACGTGATCAAGGCCTACGACCCGTTGAACCGCACCATCAACGGACGCACCAACCTCAACGAACTCTCCATGGGCGGACCGCTCACCGACGAATCCGCCGGACTGAGCGGACTCACGCCGGTGGACACCGCCCGCCGGAAGGCGCTGCCCTCGCTGCCGCTGCCCGCGGTGGGCACCGTCTACGGCACCCCGGAGAAGTCCGCCACGCAGAAGAAGGGGGCGAAGCGATGAGCCGCTTCCCGCGCCGGGCCGGCGCCCGCGCGACCGGCGTCGCCGCCGTGCTGGCGGTGGGCGTCGGCCTGGCCCTGATCGCCACCACGGTCGACCTGCCGACGTTCACCGGCATCGACCAGGTGCCGCTGCCCGGCGGCGCGGACCTCGGCGACCACCCGTACGAGATCACCGCCGAGTTCGGGGACGTGCTCAGCCTTGCCCCGCAGTCCTCCGTGAAGGTCAACGACGTGGCCGTCGGCCGGGTCACCAAGATCTCGCTCGCCTCCGGCAGCTGGAACGCCAAGGTGACCATGCGGGTCAACGGGGGGATCAGACTCCCCGCGAACGCGTACGCGCACCTGGAACAGTCCAGCCTGCTCGGTGAGAAGTACATCCAGCTCTCACCCCCCGCGGCCGGCACCGCCAAGGGCGCCCTCGCGGACGGGGACCGCATCCCGCTCACCCGGACCAACCGGAACCCGGAGGTCGAGGAGGTGTTCGGCGCCCTCTCGATGCTCCTCAACGGCGGCGGCATCAACCAGCTCAAGACCATCACCACCGAGCTCAACAAGGCACTGGCCGGACAGGAACCCCAGGTCCGCTCCATGCTCAAGCGGGTCAACACCCTCGTCACCAACCTGGACGACCACCGGGCGGACATCACCGAGGCCCTCGACGGCGTCAACCGGCTGTCCGCCACCCTCGCCACCCGCAAACAGGACGTCGGCACGGTCCTCACCAAGCTCAGCCCCGGCATGAAGGTCCTGGAGAAGCAGCGCGGCTCGCTCATGACGATGCTGCACTCGCTCGACACCCTCTCCACCGTCGCCGTCGACACCGTGAACAGGAGCAAGGCCGACATCGTCGCGGACCTCAAGGCCCTCGCTCCCACCCTCCAGGCACTCGCGGACTCCGGCCAGGACCTGCCCGACTCCCTCCAGGTGCTGCTCACCTACCCGTTCACCGACGAGGTGCTGCGCGGCGTCAAGGGCGACTACCTCAACGTCTACCTGGACGTCACCGCACTGCCCGGCACCCAGATCATTCCGCCGATCATCCCGGCCGGCGGCGCCACACCCCCGGCCGTCCAGGGCGCCACCACCCAGAAGTCCGACGCGGCACTGCCGCTGCCCCTTCCCTCGGTGACGGGCCCGGCCACGAAGGGGAGCAACCGATGATCACCCTGGCCATCCGGCTCAAGAACATCGCCTTCCTGATCATCGCGGTGCTCGTCCTCGGCTACCTCGGGGTGCGCTACGCGGACCTCGGCCACTACGTCGGCATGCGCGACTACTACACCGTCAAGGTCCAGCTCCCGCGGACCGGCGGCCTGTTCACCCACTCCAACGTCACCTACCGGGGCGTGTCCGTGGGCCGGGTCGGACCGATCGAGCTCACCGACGACGGAGTGGAGGCCGAACTCCGCATCGAGAAGGACGCCCCGCGCATCCCGGACGCCCTGAAGGCCGTCGTCGCCAACCTCTCCTCGGTGGGCGAGCAGTACGTCGACCTGCGGCCGACCCGCTCCGAAGGCCCGTACCTGGCGAACGGCTCCGTGATCGACCAGGCCGACACCACGGTCCCGGCCCCCGTCACCGACGTGCTCACCAGCGTCAACGACCTCGCCGGCTCCGTCGACCTGGAGTCCCTGCGCACGGTCGTCGACGAATTCGGCACCGCTTTCGAGGGGCGCGGCGACGACCTCCAGGTCCTGCTGGACACCAGTAGCGACTTCGTCCAGGCGGCCGACGACGCGCTGCCCGTCAACACCCGGCTGATGATCGACGGAGAGACCGTGCTGCGCACCCAGGCCGAACAGGGCGACGCGCTGAAGGGCTTCGCGTCCGGAGCCGAGGAACTGGCCGCGGAGCTCAAGGGATCCGACACCGATCTGCGCAAGCTGATCGCCGTCGCCCCCGACGCCACCGGCCAGATCAGCGGACTGCTGCGGGACCTCGACCCGAGCTTCGGAGTCGTGGTCGCCAACCTCCTCACCACCTCGGACGTGGCCGTCACCCGGCAGCGCGGACTGGAGGAACTGCTGGTGAGGCTCCCGGAGGTGGCGGCCGTGGGCTCCAGCGCCGTCGACGAGGACGGGGCCAGGTTCGGCATGTCCGTCACCTTCTTCGAACCGCTGCCCTGCACCTCCGGCTACGGCGGTACGACCTACCGCAACGGACTCGACGTCACGGCCGGCCCCGCGCTCAACACCAAGGCCCGCTGCGCCTCTTCGCCCGGGACGGGCATCAACGTCCGGGGCAGCGCGAACGCGCCGAAGGGCGGGGCCCTGCCCCCGCCGGCCAAGCCCGGCTCGATGCTCCTGGGCGCCGGCAAGAAGGCGGACCGGCTGCCCGGGGCACTCGGTGTCGCCCCCGACACCGCTCCGGCCGCCGACGGCATGGCCGGACTGCTGGGCCTCGGACAGGGAGACGGCTCATGACCGCACGTACGAGGAACTCGATCGGCTGGGCCGCGCTGCTCGCCGCCGTACTCGTCTGCGCACTCGGCGGCTGGTCCTACGCCCAGGCGCGCGGTGACGACGACCTGGCCTACGCCAAGAGCCGGGACACCGCGCTGGCCGAGGGGAAGGCGCACCTCGCCCGGCTCAACAGCCTGGACGGCAAGGACGCCAAGAGTGTGGACGCCGGACTGGCCGGCTGGCTCGGGTCATCGACCGGCCCCCTGCGCGACCAGCTGAAGCGCACCCGTGCCAAGGACGCGAGCGAGCTGACCAAGTCCGGTTCGACGGCGCGCGGCAAGGTCACCGACGCGGCGCTCACCGCGCTCGACGAACGGACCGGAACGGCACAGATGATCGCGACGGTCGATGTCCAGGTGACTCCGCGCACCGGAAAGGGCGGCACGGAACGCAAGCGTTTCGAGGCCACCCTCGCCCGGACACCGGACGGCTGGAAGGTCAAGGCACTGACGGCGATACCGGTCGGGAGCGGCACATGAGGCGACAGGGCGGGGCGACGGCCGTGACCACCGGAACGGAGAACCTCACCACCGGGGAACCGGCCGCGGAAGACACCACGACGGGCGAACCCACGACGGTCGAACCCACCACGGAGGACCCCACAGCGGACGAACCCGCGGCGAAGAAGACCGCGGCGGGGAAGGCAGTACCGGACGGGGCCGTGCCGGACGAGGCAGTACCGGACGAGGCGCCGCCCGGCGCGGGCCACCGCAGGCTGCGCTTCGTGGTCTGGACCCTGGTCGCGGCGCTGCTCGTCGTCGGAGGCGGGCTCTTCGTCATGGGCCGCCAGCTGCGCGACACGCCCGCCACCTCCAATGCGGCGCTCACCGACAGCGAGGCGACGAGCCGGGTCGCGGGGGACGTCACCAACGCGCTGGGCAAGGTCTTCTCCTACAGCCCCTCGGCCACCGCCGTCACCAAGGAGTCCGCGAAGCAGCTGCTGGCGGGCAAGGCGCTCCAGCAGTACGCGGCGCTGTTCGGCCAGGTGGAGAAGCAGGCCGCCGATCAGAAGCTCACCCTCACCACCCACGTCGTACGGGCCGGGGTGACCCGGCTGACCGACGACAGCGCCCATCTGCTCGTCTTCCTCGACCAGGTCTACGAACGCCGGGGCAGGACCGCCAGCACGGCGGCGGCGCAGCTCTCCGTCACCGCCCAACTGCGGGACGGACGCTGGACCATCGTCGAGATCACCTCCAGATAGCGCAGCGGTACGGAACCGAACAGCACCAGCACAGCACAGCACAGCACAGGGCCGGCAGGGAGAGGCAGCAATGGCACGGGTACGGATGACGGGCAATCCGCTGGTGGCGGCGGCGATCGTGCTGACGGTCGCGGCGGCGGGCGCGGCGGGCTGGGGCGGGGTGTCCCGGTATCAGGCATCGCACGACGACTCGGCGGCGTACGCGCGGACCCGCGACGACGCGCTGGCCGCGGGCGAGCAGGCCGTGCAGAACATGAACACGCTCGACCACCAGAAGCTCGTCCAGGGGCTCGACAGCTGGGAGGACTCCACCACGGGCGACCTCCACCAGCAACTCGTGGACGGGCGGGACGCGTTCGTGAAGCAGATCAAGGAGGCGAAGACCGTCAGCACAGCCAAGGTGCTGTCCGGTGCCGTCACCGAGCTCGACGACCGGGCGGGCCGGGCCGGGGTCATGGTGGCGCTGCGGGTGACCGTGACCGCGCCGAAGGGAAAGCCCGCGGTGAAGGAGAGCCGGATGCTCGGGCAGCTCACCCGTACCTCCGAGGGGTGGAAGCTCAGCGCCCTCGGTCAGGCGCCCGTCGGCAACACCGCCGGCTGACGCCACCGACTCCCACCCCGCACCGAGAGGACCCCGGACATGTCGACGACCCGTCACCTCGTCAACCGGCAGCGCCGCCTGGCCACCGTCGCCGCGGCGGAACGCACCGCCACCACCGCCGCCACGACCACCACCGCGCCCGAGCCCGCCGGGCCGGACACCGAGTCCGACTCCCGGTCCGAGGGCGAACCGGCGGGCGAACCGGGGGAGGAGGAAGCGAAGGAGAAGGCGAAGGAGAAGGCGGAGACGCCCCGGTCCGTGGGTCCGGTGCGGCTGCGGGTCTCGCTGCCCGCCGTGCTGTGCGTCCTGACCGTGCTGCTCGGTTCCTTCGCCGCCTGGTCGTTCACCTCCGCGGGCGCCCTGCGCGACGAACCCGGCCGGCGGAACACCGCCCTCACCGACATCGGCCGCACCAGTGAGGTGAAGGGGCAGATCACCGAGGCGGTGGGCGCGGTGTTCTCGTACAACTACGCCTCGCCTGCCAAGGCCGACACCGCGGTGAAGACCTATCTGGTGGGCAAGGCGGTCCAGCAGCACAAGGACATGCTCGCGGAGGTACGGGCCCAGGCGCCCAAGCAGAAACTCGTCCTCACCACGACGGTCACCGAGAGCGGTGTGGAGCTGCTCGACGGCGACCGGGCCCGGCTGCTGATCTTCGCCGACCAGAGCAACACCCGTACCGGCAAGTCGGAGCAGACGACCTACGCCGCGGCCATGTTCGCGGTGGACGCGGTCCGCCGGGGCGGCAGCTGGCGGATATCGGCCATCGACACGTTCTCCCGGTGACCCGGGGGAGAGGAGAGCACGCATGAGGTTCAACGGCACCATGCGCCGCGGACTCGGCGGCACCGCAGCCGCCGTCGCCGCGATGGCAGCGCTCACCGCCTCCCAGGGGCCGGGGCTCGTGGCGCACGAGGAGACGCCGAAGCAGCGCCAGGAGTCCGACGAGGTCAGATGGTCGGAGGTCCCCAACGACGACTCGTACCACACCGAACTGCCGCCGCTGAAGAGCCCCGAGCCTCCGGAACCGGGCGTGCAGCGGAGCCCGGCCGTCGTCGCCTCGTGGGCCCAGGCGGGGATTCCGGCCACCGTGCTCGACGCCTACCGCAAGGCGGAGGCCGCAATGCGACGCGGCGATCCCGGCTGCGGGCTGCCGTGGCAGTTGCTGGCCGCCATCGGAAAGGTCGAGTCCGGACACGCGGGCGGCGGCAGGGTCGACGCCCATGGCACGACGCTCTCCCCGATCCTCGGACCGGTGCTCAACGGCGCGGGCTTCGCCCATATCCCGGACACCGACGGCGGGGCGTACGACGGGGACAAGACCTTCGACCGGGCGGTCGGCCCGATGCAGTTCATCCCCTCGACCTGGGCGCACTGGAAGCGGGACGGGAACGGCGACGGGCGCCGCGACCCGGGCAACATCTACGACGCGGCCCTGGCGGCGGGGGCCTACCTCTGCGCCGGATCGCGTGATCTGACGGCACGGTCCGGTCTCGACGCGGCGATCCTGAGCTACAACCACTCGGACACCTATCTGCGCACCGTGCTGTCGTGGCTGGAGTTCTACCGCAAGGGCACCCATCCGGTAGCCGACGGCAAGGGCCCCGTGCCGAAGAGCCCCGGCGCCGGGAGCCCGAACGAGCCCCGGCATCCCGTGGGCGGCCCCGGCAGCCAGAAGGACGGCGACCACGGGGGCATCGAGGTCGGCCCCCAGCCGGGCCGCACGAAGACCCCGTCGCCATCGGCGTCCCCGGACCCCTCGCCCGGCGATTCCGGCTCCCCGGACCCCGGCGGCTCCACCGGCCCGGGCTCCTCGCCCGATCCGACCGACAGCGGGTCCGCCACCCCGGACCCCGGCACCAGCCCCGACCCGTCCACCAGTCCGGACCCCGACCCGAGCACCACGGAGCCCGCTCCGGGCTGTACGACGGGCGCCCCGTCGCCGGACCCCGCCGACACGGCCGGGGCCACCGAGTCGCCGTCCGCCGACCCGAGCACGACCCCCGGGCCCTGCACCACGCCCACCGCGCCGCCCGTCGGAGACTGAGCCCCGGCGGTCCGTTCAGCCGCCACCGGCAGACAGCACCGAGGCGAGGTCGTACCGCACCACCTCTTCCAGCTGCTCGTACGTGCAGCTGCCGGGGGCGCGGTCCGGCCGCCACCGGCGGAACTGGGCCGTGTGCCGGAACCGGTCACCCTCCATGTGGTCGTACGCCACCTCGCAGACCCGCTCCGGGCGCACCGGCACCCACGACTGGTCCTTCTTCCCGGACCACCGGCTCGGGGTGCCGGGCAGCCGGGCGTGCTCGTGCGCCTCCGCGTCCTGCCAGGCCCCCCAGGGATGGCCGGCGAAATCGGTGACCAGGGGCTCCAGTTCCGCGACGAGCTCCGCGCGGCGCTTCATCGGGAAGGCCGCGCACACCCCCACGTGCTGGAGGGCGCCCGCCCCGTCGTACAGACCGAGCAGCAGGGATCCGACGACCGGGCCGCTCTTGTGGTGGCGGTAGCCCGCCACCACGCAGTCGGCGGTCCGCTCGTGCTTGATCTTGTACATCACCCGGGTGTCCGGCCGGTAGGGCAGGTCGAGCGGTTTGGCGACGATCCCGTCGAGACCCGCCCCCTCGTACCGTTCGAACCACTCCTGGGCGACGGCCGGATCGGTGGTCGCCGGGGCGAGGTGGACGGGGGCGGAGGCGGCGGACAGCGCGGCCTCCAGCACCCTTCTCCGGTCAGCCTGCCGCGTACCCAGCAGCGAGTCGTCGCCCACCGCGAGGATGTCGAAGGCGACCAGCGAGGCCGGGGTCTGCTCGGCCAGCAGCCGCACCCGGGAGTCCGCGGGGTGGATGCGCTCGCTGAGCCGCTCGAAGTCGAGCCGGCCCCCGTACGCGATCACGATCTCGCCGTCGATCACACAGCGCTCCGGCAGGTTGTCCCGGACCGCCGTGACCAGCTCGGGGAAGTAGCGGGTGAGCGGCTTCCCGGTGCGGCTGCCGATCACCACCTCGTCGCCGTCCCGGTGCACGATCGCCCGGAAGCCGTCCCATTTGGCCTCGTAACTCATCCCCGGCGGGATCCGGGAGACGGACTTGGCGAGCATCGGCTTCACGGGCGGCATCACCGGCAGGTCCATGGACCGATTGTGGACCGTCCAGCGGCTGGAGTCTCCCGATATGCGGCATATGTGCGTCCGGCCTACCGTGGCCGACATGGCAGCAGCGGTCAAAGCGGTGGAGCTGGACGCGGGCGGACGGCCCGTCCGGCTGTCCAGTCCGGACAAGGTCTACTTCCCGGAGAAGGGTTACACCAAGAGGGACGTGGCCGAGTACTTCCTGGCCGTGGGGCCGGGCATCACCCGCGCCCTGCGCGACCGGCCGACCACCCTCCAGCGCTTCGTGGACGGGGTCGAGGGCGAGTTCTTCTACCAGAAGCGGGCCCCGAAGAACCTCCCCGAATGGATTCCCACGGCCCGCATCGCCTTCCCCAGCGGCCGCCCGGCCGACGAGATCTGCCCCACGGAGGTGGCCGCCGTCATCTGGGCCGCCAACCTCGGGACGCTCACCTTCCACCCCTGGCCGGTCCGTGGCGCCGACACCGACCACCCCGACGAGATGCGCATCGACCTCGACCCCCAGCCGGGCACCGGTTACGCCGACGCGGTGCGGGCCGCCCACGAGCTGCGCTCCGTACTGGACGACCACGGGCTGCGCGGCTGGCCCAAGACCTCCGGCGGCCGGGGCATCCACGTCTTCGTCCCGATCGAGCCCCGCTGGACGTTCACCGAGGTCCGGCGGGCGACCATCGCGGCCGGCCGCGAGCTGGAGCGCCGGATGCCGGAGCGGGTCACCACCGCCTGGTGGAAGGAGGAGCGCGGCGAGCGGATCTTCGTCGACTTCAACCAGACCGCCCGGGACCGCACGATCGCCTCCGCCTACTCCGTCCGCCCCCGCCCGCACGCCCCGGTCTCGGCGCCGCTGCGCTGGGAGGAGATCGACGACGCGGAGCCGCGCGACTTCGACATCCGGACCATGCCGGTCCGGTACGCGGAAGCGGGTGACGTGCACGCGGACATGGACGAGCACGCCTTCCGGCTCGACCGGCTGCTGGAGCTCGCGGAGCGCGACGAGAGGGAGCGCGGGCTCGGCGACATGCCTTACCCGCCGGAGTACCCCAAGATGCCCGGCGAACCCAAGCGGGTCCAGCCGAGCCGCGCCCGGCACGACGGGGCCGGTGACGCATGAGCACGCCCGACGAGCCGAGCCCGCCGGAATCCGTCCCCGGGCCGACCGGGCCGGAGACGAGGCCGCCGCACGGAGCGCACGGCCGGCCGCTGACCCGGGGCCAGAAGTGGACGACGTACAAGGAGTCGCCCTACTTCCCGGCGACCGTCCTCCTCCTCATCCTCGCGGCCGCCGCCGGGCTCTTCGCCGGTTCCTACACCTACGCGATGGCCAATCCGACCCCGCACCGGATCCCGGCCGCCGTGGTCAGCCTCCAGGAGACGGCCCGCGGCAAGGCGTTCGTCACCGCGATGGACGAGGCGCTCGACGCCTCCCTCGACGTCCACCGGTACGACACCGCCGCCGAGGCGCGCGAGGCCCTGGAGGAACAGCAGGTCTTCGCGATCGTGCGGCCCGGCAGAGCGGGGGTGGCCCTCGACGTGGCCGGCGCCTCGGGCGCGGCCGTCGCCCAGCTGCTCGCGGAGTCCGCGGTGAAGGTGGGGGACAAGCTCGAAGTGCCCGTCTCCGTCACGGACGTCAAACCGCTCCAGAAGGGCGACCCGCGCGGGCTCGCGCTCTTCTACATCTCGCTCGCGGCCGTGATCGTCGGCTTCGTCGGCTCCATCCAGCTGAGCGTGCACGCCAGGGGCCTGATCCCGCTGGAACGGATCGCGTTCACCGTCGCCTACTCGATGCTCGGCGCCTTCTCCATCGCCGCGGTGGTGGACTGGCTGCTGGGCGCCGTCCATCTGCCCTTCGCCGAGTCCTGGGCGATCCTGGCGTTCACGATGTTCACCTCCGGCATGGTCTTCACCATGTTCAACACCATGATGGGGCGCTGGGCCATGCTCCCGACCTGGGGCCTGATGGTGATTCTGGGGAACCCGTCCTCCGGCGGAGCCGTGTCCTGGCCGCTGCTGCCCTCACTGCTCGGTCACATCGGGCGCTGGCTGCCGCCGGGCGCCTCGGTCAACGCCCAGCACACCGCCGTCTACTACCAGGGGCACCAGCGGCTCTTCCCGTTCCTGGTGCTCGCGGCCTGGGCCCTGGGCTCCTGCACGGTCTTCTGGGTATGGCGCCACCGGCACCCAGGAGGCCGCGACCACATGCCTCAGCATGCGGCCGCGGCCACCTGAATCGCTCCCGGCCGTACTGCCTAGAGCTCCTGGATCCGGATGTCCCGGTAGGAGATCACGTCCGAGGTGCTGTGGACCTGGAGACCGATGTAGCCGGAGGCGTACCGCCGGCCGTCGGTGCCCGGGTCGTCGCCCCGCGGCGGTTCGAAGGACTGACCGCCGTTGTTGTCGAACTCATTGAGCAGGACACCGTTGCGGTAGATCGAGTAGTGCTGGTCCACCACCCGGATCTCGTAGTCGTTCCAGGTGCCCTTGGGGGTGACCCCGGCGCCGCCGAGACCGACCCGGTCGAATCCGTAGACCGAACCCGTCTTGTACATGTCGCCGTCCGGCCGGTCGTTGATCTGGATCTCATGGCCGTACTTGATGGCGACCCACTCCGGATTCGGCTCCTCCGGGTTGTCGTGGACGTTCGGGAACCGCACGAACACACCGCCGTTGGCGTTGCCCGTGCCCGGGGCGTCGTCCCGGAACTGGAGCTTCAGCGAGAAGTCACCGTACTGCCGGCCCGGGAGCCACAGCATGCCCATGCCGTCCACCGTGGTGGAGCTGTTGAGCGAGCCGTCCTCCTCGTTCAGCGAGAACTGCCCGCCGCCGACCTGCTGCCACTTGGCGAAGGACTCCGCCGTGCCGTCGAAGAGCTTGTGGTAGCCCTCGTCCTGGCCCGGCTTGCCGATCCCCGACTGCTTGGCCGCCTTGTAGATCTTCTTGACCTCGCGGGCGTCGACCACCCCGGCGGTGAGCAGCTGGTCGAGGACCTTGTCGACGTGCTTGAGGAACAGCGCGTGCGACGACCAGTCCTTCTCGTCCTCGATCAGCTCGTTGATCGTGCAGCGGTTGCCGGTGATCCGGTTGGGGACCCCGGTGTCGACGGTGCCCACGATGACGGTGAGCCGTTCGTCGAACTCCGGGCAGTTGGGCGCCGGCACGCCGCCGCTCTGTGCGACGGTGAACGACGTCCGCTTCGCCTCCGAGGTGTTGCCCGCCTTGTCCGTGGCCCGGTGGGCGACGGTGTGGTAGCCGACGCGGTCGACGATGACCGTGGCGGTGTAGGCGAGGTAGGGGCCGCCGTCGAGGGAGTACTCGACCTTGTCCACCCCGGTGTCCGCGTCGGTCGCGGTGACCGTCACCTTGGCGCTGGTGAGGTAGGCGCCGTCGGAGTTCTTGTCGCCCGCGACCTTCGCGGAGGTCTCCGGCGGCGTGGTGTCCTTCGTCGGCGGCTCGACGACGGTGAACTCCACCGCCTGCTCGGCGGCGGCGTTGCCCGCCTTGTCCGTCGCGCGGTACCGGATCTTCTGCGCGCCGGGCTCGTGCACCATCACGGGGCCGGTGTACGGCTGCCAGGCGCCGTCCGCGCCGACCGCGTACTCGATGGTGTTGACGCCGGACCCGGTGTCGGAGGCGGTCACGGTGACCGTCGCCATGCCCAGGTACTGCCCCTGGTCGTCCTTCTCGCCGGAGACGGTCGCGGAGGTCTCCGGCGGTGTGGTGTCGTCCGTCGGCGGGGCGGCGACGGTGAACTCCGCCGTCTTCTCGGCGGCGGCGTTGCCCGCCTTGTCGGTCGCGCGGTAGCGGATGGCGTGCGCGCCGACCTCGTCCACGACGACGGGCACGGTGTACGGCTGCCACTCGCCGTCGGCACCGACCGCGAACTCGACGGTGTCGACGCCCGATCCCTCGTCGGTGGCGGAGACGGTGACCGTCGCGGAGCCGATGTAGGCGCCGTCGGCGTTCTTGTCGCCGTCGACCTTGGCCGAGGTCTCGGGTGCGGTCGTGTCGTCCTCGCCGCCGCCCCCGTCGGTCACGGTCAGGATGCCCTGCATCGCCTCGTGCCCCGGCATCGTGCAGTGGTAGAAGTACCGGCCGGGGGTGAGCGTGACCTCCGCGGTCTGCTTGCCGCCCTGGTCGTCGCCCGGGTTGGCCAGCAGGTTCAGCGGGACGTCGTTGTTGAACTCCGGGTCCGAGACGCTGAAGGTCAGCGTGTGCGGCATCCCGCTGGTGTTCCCGGTCCCCTCACTGTTCTCGAAGACGATGGTCGCCTTGCCGGCCACCGCCGTCTTCGGCGCGGACAGGTAGTGGTCGATGGGGTTGCCGGCCGTCCAGGTGAGCACCTGGTCGGCCGCCGCGGCGCCGGCCGGGGCGGTGGTACGCCCGTAGGCCGCCGTCGAGGTCAGTCCCAGCACCATCAGGAACGACCCCAGCAGGGCGAGCCACAGCCGGGCGGGCCGTGACCGCCTTCGGAAGAAGATCGAACGGTGTCTCACTGCACTGCCGCCTTCCTGGCCAGGTCCTTGACGGCCGGGGTCGGTGCGCCGCCCTTGTACGTCACGCGCCACAGCGCGGACTTGGAGTCGGAGGTGAAGAAACCGCGCCCGTAGTCCAGGACGTACAGCGAACCGTCCGGGGCGAACTTCCAGTCCATCAGGTTGCGGATGCCGTCCGCGCCGACCGGGATGATCTCCTTGAGGGACTCGGCGTGCGTGGGCAGTCCGCCCTTGCCGACCGTCTTCGGGTCGGTGAGCACGGCGTGCCGCGGCTGGGTGTCGTCGTAGAAGTCACCGACGAACCACTTGCCGTCCCAGTAGGACGGCCACTTGTCGGCGCCGGCCTTCTCGTCGTACCGGTAGACCGGGCCGTTCATCGTGGCCTGGCCGCCGCCCTTGAGCCAGGGCAGCAGCTCCTTCTGGTCCTCGACCTTGTAGCTCGGGATGCCGTTCTCGTCGCGCGGGTAGTCCACGCCACCGCCCTGCGGCGAGTACCAGATGGTGTTCGACGTGATCGGCGGCAGGTTCACCAGACCGTCGTTGTTCGGGGACTCGTTCTTGGGGTGGTCGCAGTCGTACCAGCCGAGCGGCTTGCTCGGATCGGGCAGATTGCGGTCCCGGTAGGGCTGCTTGTTGCCCATGCAGTACGGCCAGCCGTGGTTGCCCGCCTTGGTGATCGCGGCGAACGTGTCGTACTTGGCCGGGCCCCAGGTGGTGCTCGGCTCGCCCGCGTCGGGGCCGACCCAGCCCGCGTACAGCGTGTCGGTCGACTTGTCGATCGAGATCCTCGCCGGGTTGCGCACCCCCATCACGTAGATCTCGCCACGGGTCTTGCCGCCGCCCTCGTCCGGCTCCTTGCCGGTGAAGAGGTTGCCGGCGGGCAGGGTGTAGGTGCCGTCGTCCTCGGGGTGGATCCGCAGGATCTTGCCGTTGAGGTTGTTCGTGTTGCCCGCGGTGCGCCGGGCATCGGAGAACGAGACGCCCTTGTAGTTCGGCTCCGGGTTGTTGCCCGAGTAACCGTCGCTGAACTGCGAGGAGTTGTTGTCACCGACCGCGATGTACAGGTTGCCCTTGGAGTCCCAGGCCATACCGCCGCCCGCGTGGCAGCAGCTGTGGATCTGGACCGGCCAGTGCAGCAGCACCTTCTCCGAGGAGAGGTCCAGCTTGTTCGTGGCCGGATCCATCGTGAACCTGGAGACCTGACGGACCGCCATCTGCTTGTCGCGGTCGATCTTGTCGTGGGGTGTGTAGTGCAGGTACACCCAGCCGTTCTTCTCGAAGTCCGGGTCGAGCTCGATACCGAGCAGACCCTCCTCGACCTTGACCAGTTCGTCGCCGCCGCCCTTGTTGCCGAAGACCGTCAGCTCTCCGGCGAGGGTGACCTTCTTGGTCTCCGGGTCGTAGACGTGGATCTGGCCCAGGCCCTTGCCGACGTTCGGGTCCTTCCAGTCGGTGACGACGGGCACGCTGCTGTCGGCGCCGCCGCGGCCGATGTACAGCACGCGTCCGTCGGGGGCGGTCACCAGCCCGTGCGGCTCACCGATCTGGTCGTTCTTGCCGGGCTGGTTGGGCTGGGTGACCCGCTCCGCCTTGTAGTTGGAGGTGATCGTCGCCTTGCAGTCGGCCTGCGAGATCCGGGTCGTCCAGTCGAGCGCGCCGCGCAGGTGGTCGCGGAAGTCGGCCTCCGCGAAGCTGTCGGCCGTACCGCCCATCGCGGTGTAGAAGGACCGGCCGCCGTCGTAGTCGCGGCACCAGGAGACCGGGTGGTCCCAGCCGTTGGCACTGGCTCCCGGCTTGTACGTGATCTCCCGCACGCGCGCCACGGTGTGCACGTCGCCGGACGGGTTCTCCTTCCAGTTCAGCCACTTGTCGGGACGCTTCCACTCCAGCGGAAGGTTCTTGGTGGCCGGGTGCTGCCGGTCCCCGATCTCCACCGTCGCACGCTGCACGGCGGTGGGGCTGTCGGCCGCCGGGCGGGCACCGACCAGACCGGTGAACCAGTCGGAGTACGGCTCGGTGCGCGCCGCGTCGTGGATGCCCAGGAAGCCGCCGCCGGCCTCCATGTACGCCTCGAGACCGGCCTCCTGCTCCGGATCCAGGACGTCGCCGCCACCCGTCAGGAAGACGACGGCGTTGTACTTGCCGAGCTGCTTGCCGTTGGTGAAGACGGCGGGGTCGTCACTGGCCACGGTCTTGAAGCGGCCCGCCTCCGGACCGGTGAGCCCGATCTTCTCGATCGCCGCGATACCGGCGTCGACCGTCGGGGACTCGTCGGACGCGGAGGCGTGGAAGACCAGCACCTTCACGTTCGCGCCGCCGGGCGGCGTCGGCAGGGACAACGTTGTCGCCATGGACTCGTGCGGTCCGGGATACGGCCTGGCACTGGCGGCATTGCCGCCGAGCAGGGATGCGGTCAGTGCGCCGGCCGCTACGGCCGCCGCAAGTCCACGTCGCGATCTGGACCTGTGATGTGGTGTGCGCTGCATGTGGTCACCCACCCCTCGTTGGTCACTTCAACAGCGCATGAAGCTAGACCTCTTTTCGCGACTCGCCAATAGCTATGGCAGCAATCGCACGAACTTTGTCCTTAGTGTGGATAAACGAAGATCCCCGGGCTACGGTATGGCCCGTCCCCGAGGCCCACCCGTGCCCGGCGGCGTTGACCGCCATGACCTGCGTACCTCTGTGCCGCGTGCCGTAGTTGCCTTGGGTTTCTCCGCAACACCCGTCCGAAAGTGGGGAGTTCGACATGGATCGACGTAGCTTCAACCGGCGGATTCTGATGGGCGGCGGGGTGGCGGCGGCGACCGGGGTGACATCGTTGTCCCTCGGCGCGATCGAGGCCACCTCCGCCGAGAACCCGCCCCGCACGGCGCCGGCGGGAGGCGTGGTCCGCCACCTCAAGATGTACGCGGAGAAGCTGCCGGACGGGCAGATGGGGTACGGCTTCGAGAAGGGCAAGGCGTCGATCCCCGGTCCCCTCATCGAGATCAACGAGGGCGACACGCTGCACATCGAGTTCGAGAACACGATGGACGTGGCGGCCAGCCTCCACGCGCACGGCGTCGACTACGACATCGCGAGCGACGGCACCCGGATGAACAAGAGCATCGTCGAACCGGGCGAGACCCGTACCTACACCTGGCGCACCCACGCCCCGGGCCGGCGGAAGGACGGCACCTGGCAGGCGGGCAGCGCGGGTTACTGGCACTACCACGACCACGTCGTCGGTACCGATCACGGCACGGGCGGCATCCGAAAGGGGCTGTACGGTCCGGTGATCGTCCGGCGCAAGGGCGACATCCTGCCGGACAAGACGATCACGATCGTCTTCAACGACATGCTGATCAACAACAAGCCCGCCGACAAGAGCCCCGACTTCGAGACCACGGTGGGGGACCGGCTCGAAGTCGTCATGATCACGCACGGCGAGTACTACCACACGTTCCATGTCCACGGTCACCGCTGGGCGGACAACCGCACGGGCCTGCTCAGCGGCCCCGACGACCCGACCCGGGTCATCGACACGAAGATCGTCGGTCCGGCGGACTCGTTCGGCTTCCAGGTCATCGCCGGCGAACACGTGGGCGCGGGCGCGTGGATGTACCACTGCCATGTGCAGAGCCACTCCGACATGGGCATGGCCGGGATGCTGCTGGTCGCCAAGGCCGACGGGACGGTGCCGGGGCACGGGGCGCACTCGATGTCCTCGCACGACGCGAAGAGCCCGGACGCGGAGACTCCGGACGCGAAGAGCCCGGACGCGAAGACCTCCGGCTCCAAGGCATCGGAGAAGGCCATGTCGCATGGCAGCCATTGACGGCTGAGGGGACCGGCCCGCGCGCCCCCCGAGCGGGCCGTGGACGGCTCAGGACAGGCGGTCGGCCTTGCGCGGCGGCGGGACGGCCCCGAGCAGCTTCCACAGCGGACGGGAGCCGGACGCCCACGCCGCGAGGGTGTGCCGGTCGACGACGTGCAGCCGCTGCTGTCCGGCGAAGGCCACGGCCGGTGCGGTCACCCTGCCGTTCGTCACGATCACCGCGATGTCGGCGCCGTGCACCTGGCGGGCGGTGCCGTTGAGGACCTGGAGATCCGGTGTCCCCACCGCCGATCCGGCCAGGCCGTCGCGCCGGTGTTTGCACTGGATCACCCAGCGGCGCCCGTAGGGGTCGGTGGCCTTCACATCGGCGCCCAGGTCTCCGCCGCCACCGACGCGCAGCGCGTCCCGGCAGCCGTCGCGGCGCATCAGGTCCCGGACGACGTCCTCGAACCGGGTGTGGTGCAGGGCGTCCAGCTGGGCCAGCCCGTACCGCAGGCCCTGCGCGCGGACCGCCTCCCACCGGGCGTTCTGCCGCCGCCGGTGGAGCAGGACGCCGCCGGTCAGCAGCGCGATCGTGCCGAGGGTCAGCAGGACCCACCAGTGGGCCAGCAGCCAGTTGACCAGCGCCACCGCCGCGACGGCGGCCAGGACCACGGCCACGAGGCGGCCGGTCAGCCGGTCGTCCGTGCGCCGGCTCCGCCTCCCGGGCCCGCCGGTACGGCGCCGTACCGGCGGGCGCCTGCTCGTCGCCCGGCCTCTGCGCGACCGGGGGCTCATCGCTCGGACCGCGTGATCAACAGCAACTGCCGGACCTCCCACCAGAACACGGACGTTCCCGGAGAGCAGCGGACGCCGGTCCGAGCTCCTGACTTGTTTAGCCCGGTCCCGCGGCTGCCGTGACCGGGTTGCCGGTGAATGGCAGTAAAACGATGCCCTGGCCGAATCGCCGCAGTCGTCAGGAACCGTCCCCCGCGTCCACGCCCGCCTCCACCTCCCTCTCCGCCGCGGCCCCCGCCTCCGTCCTCGGCTCCACGGCGAGGCGCTGCTGTTCCTCCTCGACGATGCGGCGGGCCAGCGAGCCGTCCGACACGTCCACGGCGTCCGGTGTCGTCTCCGCGACATCGCTGCGCCGCGCGTAGGCGTCGAACAGCCGTTCCTTGCGGGCCAGGATGTCCAGCATGCGTTCGTCGACGCTGTCCGCCACGAGCAGCCGGTGCACCTGGACCGTGCGTATCTGGCCCATCCGATGGGCGCGGGCCACCGCCTGGTGCTCCATCGTCGGCTTGATCTGCGGCTCGCAGAGGATGACGACCGAAGCGGCCTGCATGTTGAGCCCGATCCCGCCGGCCTGGATCTGGCTCAGCAGGACCGCGTGGCCGTCGGCCGCCGTGAAGGTGTCGATCATCTCCTGACGCCGGGCGGCCGGCACGCTCCCGGACACGGGGCCGAACACCTCCTCGCCCAGGGCCTGGCGGACCGTCTCCAGCACCTCACGGAAGTACGAGAACACCACGACCTTCAGCCCGTTGCCCGCCGCCTCCGCGACCAGCTCGCGCAGCCGGTTCAGCTTCGCGGAGGCGGCCGGGGCGGCGTACGCGGCCCGGCGCATCCGCATGAACTGCCCGGCGGCCACCGCCTCCCGGTAGGCCAGCAGGTCGGCCTCGCTGAACTCCTCCCACTCGTCGACCTGCACCAGCGCCGGGAGTTCGGTGAGGACGTCGCGCTGGTTGCGGCGCAGATAGGCGGGGGCGACGGCACGGCGGAACGCCCGGGATCCGGCGGCGCCGTGGCTGGTGCTGATCAACGGGGCCAGCTCGGGCTGGAGCTGGCTGACGAGGCTGCGGAACTCCGCCACCCGGTTCTCCATCGGCGTGCCGGTCAGGAACAGCACCCGCTCGGTCCGCTGCGACCAGCCGGACACCGCCCGGGAGCGCCGGGTGGCGGGATTCTTGACGTAGTGCGCCTCGTCGACCACGAGCATGCCGGGCCGTATGCCGCAGTCGGCCGCGACGGGCAGGCTGTGCAGGGCGTCGTACGTGGTGAGGGCGACCCCGCCGCCCTCACGCCACTGCGCGAACGCGTCCTGCCGGTCTGGACCGTGCACCGGCAGCACCCGCAGTGTCGAGCGGGACCTGACCTCCCGGGTCCAGTTGATCAGCACGCTCGCCGGGCAGACGACCAGGAAGTGGGTCTCGCCCCGGGCCGCGAGATGGGCCAGCGCGGCGATGGCCTGGACCGTCTTGCCGAGCCCCATCTCGTCGCCGAGGATCACCCGCTTCTGCGCGAGCGCGAACCGGGCTCCGAAGGACTGGTAGCCGCGCAACGACACCCGCAGCCGGGCGTCGTCCAGCCGCAGACCGCGCACCCGGTCGGCGATCCCCGAGGGCAGGAACCCCTCGGCCGCGTCCCGGTCCGGTCCGGTGCCGGACATCTCGGCGAGCAGGCTGTAGTACTCGGCGGAGCGCACCTCGAAGTCGACCCAGGCCGCGATCGGGGAGTCCGGAACGCGCAGCAGATCGGCCGAGACCTGCCCGAACAGCAGCGGGAGTTCACGCTCCCGCGCATCGGCCAGCACCGCGCGGGCGGCGGCGACGGCGGCCAGTGCCCGCGTCCGGGCCGGCCGCCGGGTGAAGACCATCCGCAGCCGCCCCCGCGCGGGCGCCGCCGTGACGAGCAGCGGATCCAGCCGCTCGGCCAGCCCGCGGGCGCCGTCCACCGCCCGCCGGACGTCCGGCCCCGCCTCTACCAGCCGGTACAAGGCCGTGACCAGGGCGGTCGTGGCCTCGTCCGGGGATTCGACCGCTATCCGCACCGTGACCGTGTCCCGTACGGCGTGGGCGATCTGGCCCGCCGCGGCAAGCGCCTGGTCGGCGGTCTGCGCACCGACGCCGGGGATCTGGCGGAGCTCGTAGCGGCTGGCTCCGTGCACCTGCCCGACGGTGGTGAAACCGGCCTGCTCGATCGCGCCGATCCGCAGCCGGCCCTCGGTGACGTCCTTGAGCCGGGACGCCGGGATGGCCGACAGCTCGCCCCGGACGAGCGCGTCGAGCAGGGGGTCCAGGGCGGCGCGCACGGCGTCTACGGCACGGCCGTGATCGGCCAGCACCGCCCGTGCCGCGCCCAGCAGCTCCCCGGCCCGCGCGAGCAGCTCCCTGGCCGCCCGCCCGGTCGTCGCCCCGCCCTCCGTGGACCCGGCCTCAGTCATGTACGTCCTCTGTCCCGCAGCCTCACCGCCGCTCCGCCCGGCAGCCGTCCGGAGCGATTCGTATCGTCCCATGCGCGGCTGACAGCGGGCCGACGGACTGCGGTTGTCAGTGCCCGGTGCAAGACTCGGACACATCAGGAGAAACCCTGTTTGTACGAGGACGGGACCACTGAAGGAGCGCACCATGCTCACCACCCGTTTTGTCGACGGAGCCCCCAACTGGCTGGATCTCGGCACCCCGGATCTCGATGGGGCCGCGGCCTTCTACACCGCCCTCTTCGGCTGGGGGTACGAGGCCGGAGGCCCCGAGACCGGTGGCTACGGCATGTTCACGCTCGACGGGAAGTCGGTCGGGGGCGTGATGACCGTCCCGGAGGAGCAGGCGAAGACATCCTGGTCGGTGTACTTCCAGTCGGCGGACACCGATGCCACCGCGCGGCTCGTGGAGAAGTCCGGCGGTTCTGTGCCGTTCGCGCCGATGGACGTGCTGGAGTTCGGCCGGATGGGCGGGTTCACCGACCGGGGCGGGGCGTACTTCGGCGTCTGGCAGCCGAAGCGGCTCCCGGGACTCGGAGCCGTGGGGGACACCGGCAGCCTGTGCTGGGCGGAGCTGTACACGCCGGACGTTCCGGCCGCCGCGGCGTTCTACGCCGCCGTCTTCGGCTGGGAGAGCAGCCAGGTGCCCTACCCGGAAGGCGGCGGATCGTACACACTGGTCCGGACCGGAGGCGGCGGCGAGGAGGCCGGCTTCGGCGGGCTCGTCCCGCTCGACGCCGTACCGGTCAGGGCGGTCGTGGGCCCGCACTGGCTGCCGTACATCGAGGTCGACGACTGCGACGCCACGGTGGCGGAGGTCGAGCGGCTGGGCGGGAAACTGACGCTGGAGCCGCTGGAGATGGACGGCGTGGGCAGGTTCGCCAACGTCACCGATCCCTACGGTGCGCCGTTCGCCGTGATCAAGAGCGCGTAGCCGTCCGCCGGGACCGGCGGACCTGACGGGTGGTTGATGCATCGTTGATCAGTCGTTTATCGCGGCAGGGCACTGTGTGCGGCATGCTGATCAACACCCCGACCGACCCCGCTCTCGCCTGGCAGGAGACAGCGCTGTGCGCGCAAGCGGGGCCCGAGTTCTTCTTTCCCGCCCCCGGCAGCTCCACCCGGGAGGCCAAGCAGCTCTGCAACGCCTGCGAAGGGCGCGTGGCCTGCCTTGAGTACGCCCTCGACAACGACGAGCGCTTCGGCGTGTGGGGCGGCCTCTCGGAGAAGGAGCGGGACCGGCTGCGCAGAGCGGGGCGCGACCGGGCGTGACCGCCGGCGCCGGGCCGGCGGCCCGGCCCCGGCCGGTCACCCGGTGCGGTGCGCCGTGTCAGGGCGCCCGTGTCAGGACGCGACGTGGAAGGTCTCGCCGTACATCTTCCAGGTCAGCGGCGGTTTCAGCGCCAGGTTGCCGTCGTACAGGAACTCCCGCTGCGCCGTGTCGATGCGCGAGGTGTCGTGCTGGTTCCTCTTCGACTTCATCACGGCTCGCGCGGCGTCCAGGAACGCGTCCAGATAGGTCTTCTCGTCCCCGCCCTCGTCGACCGTGTCGGCCTCGGCGAGTGCCGCCTTCCGGATTCCGTAGAAGGCGTCCGGTTCCGTTCCGGGGCCCTGGAGCACCATGGCGTCGAAGTAGATGAACTGGCCCAGGGTGCCGAGCCCGTCCAGTTTGGCCAGCCGCACGGCGGGCTCGAAGTACTGCTTGTCCCTGACCCGGTCCTGCGCGGCACGGAACACCGGATCCTCGGCCGACTTCTTCCACGCGGCGGTGAAGCCGGGGTCCAGGCCCTTGTGCGAGCCGGTGCCGTCCACCTCGCGCAGAGCGGGGAGGTACGGCTTCAGCGGGCTGTCCGGGTGGTCCTTGGCGAACGCCTCGACGAACGTGAGCATGTCGTGCGTTCCGGAGCAGAATCCGACGGTCCCGGCCGTGTAGCCGGTGCCGTCGCCGTTGTCGTCGATCATGCCGTACTGGCTGCGCCAGTCCAGCGTCGAGCTCTCCGAGGTGGCCAGCAGCTTCCAGGCCAGTTCGCGTCCGGCCGGTGCGGCCAGCCCGGCCGGCATCGCCTTCACCCGCTCGTCCAGCTGCCGGCGCCCCTCGTCGTCCGCGGCGGCGTACGGGTCCGGGCCCACGGCCGAGTCGGCCGGGTCCGCCGCAGCGGCGGCGGGGGAGTCCGCGGGCGGCTCGGGGTCGTCGCCGCCACCGTTGAAGACGATGGAGGCGGCGATGGCCACCGGCGCGGCGAGGAGAACTAAACGCGTCACAGGTTTCACCGGCAACAGCGTACGGTCCGCGGGCCGGCGGTGAGGGCTCATTGCGCCCTGCGGTGACGGGTCACCGCAGGGCGGAACAGAGGCGTCAGGCCTGGGCGCGGGCGGCCATCCGCTCCTTGCGGGCGGCCAGCTTCGCGTCGAACTTCGACGCCTCGCTGTCCAGCCCGTTCATGTACAGGCCGAGCTCCTCCTGCGCCTTCAGACCCTCCGGGCCGAGCCCGTCGATGTCCAGCACCTTCAGGTAGCGCAGCACCGGCTGGATGACGTCGTCGTGGTGGATGCGCATGTTGTAGATCTCGCCGATCGCCATCTGCGCGGCGGCCCGCTCGAAGCCGGGCATGCCGTGGCCGGGCATCCGGAAGTTCACGACGACGTCGCGCACGGACTGCATGGTCAGGTCCGGTGCGAGCTCGAAGGCCGCGCCCAGGAGGTTGCGGTAGAACACCATGTGCAGGTTCTCGTCGGTCGCGATCCGGGCCAGCATCCGGTCACAGACCGGGTCGCCCGACTGGTGGCCGGTGTTCCGGTGGGAGACCCGGGTGGCCAGCTCCTGGAAGGCGACATAGGCCACCGAGTGCAGCATCGAGTGGCGGTTGTCGGACTCGAAGCCCTCCGCCATGTGTGCCATCCGGAACTGCTCCAGCTTGTCCGGGTCGACGGCGCGCGACGTGAGCAGGTAGTCGCGCATCACGATGCCGTGCCGGCCCTCCTCGGCCGTCCAGCGGTGCACCCAGGTGCCCCAGGCGCCGTCGCGGCCGAAGAGCGAGGCGATCTCGTGGTGGTAGCTGGGGAGGTTGTCCTCGGTCAGCAGGTTCACGACCAGGGCGACCTTGCCGATGTCGGTGACCTTGGACTGCTCGGACTCCCAGGCCTGGCCGTCCTCGAAGACGCCGGGGAAATTCCGGCCGTCGGAGAACGGCACGTACTCGTGCGGCATCCAGTCCTTGGCGACCTTGAGATGGCGGTTGAGTTCCTTCTCCACCACCTCTTCCAGCGCGTACAGCAGTTGGGCGTCAGTCCACGCCTGTGAACTGCCGAGGTGGGGAGAGGTGATCGTCACGGGGAGCTCCTGGGGACGGGAGAATTACCTACGGCTTCGTAGGTTACGAGACCGTAGGTTAAAGCGGCGGTAAGGCCGGAGCCAAGCCCGTCCGGGCGATACCCGGTTACGTTGTGTCATATTCGCAGTTCAGGTGGGTGTGCGGAGGGTCGGGAACGCCGCTGAGGAGGGCGCTCAGACAGGGATGCGGCCGGGCCCGGTCCCCGGTGGCGGTGCGCTCTGAACAGTCGGCGTACTCGGAGCGCGGGCGCACGGGGGACTCGGCCGGTCGGTCGGGGTCAGAGCAGATGGTCCGCCGCGCCGGACTTCACCGCGAAGATCAGTGCTCGCAGCGCCTCCGTGGAGTCACTGACGTAGGCGGCGGTGTCGGTGGTGGAGCCGATGTAGGCGCGGCCCTGGTCGTCCAGTCCGAAACGGAAGCAGTTCGCCCCCTCGCTGCAGAACGCTTCGTCCCAGCTGATCTCGTTCATGGTCTCTCCTTAGAGGTCCTTGGCTATGCACCGGATGAAATCGCGTGATTCCGCGATGGGCAGTGCGAGCGTACGAAGCCGCTGCAACAGGCCTCGGTAGCGCCGGAGTTGCATGTCGGCGTCGAGCAGCATCGAGCCGTGCGAGGAATCGAGCTGCACGGTATCGAGCTGGGGCACCGCCGCGCCGACATAAGTGAAGGACTGCCCGGCGCCGGGGAATCCGCCGGCCGCGAACGGGATCACCCGGACGGTGGTCCGGTCCCGTTCGGACTGGCCGAGGATGTGGTCCAGCTGTGCCTCCGTGACCTTCGGGCCGCCGAACTGCATCCGGAGGGCGGCCTCGTGGATCACCGCCTCGTACAGGGGCGGGCGGTCCCGTTCGAGCACCTCCTGGCGGCGCAGCCGCAGCGAGAGCCGGGCCATCAGGTCGGGGCGGGGCAGCTGGGGGTCGGCGGTGTCGAAGACCGCCCGCGCGTGTTCCTCCGTCTGCAGCAGGCCGGGGATGTGCGTGGTGGTCGCGGTGTTCAACTCGACCGCGTGGAATTCGAGTTCGGCGATGTCCAGCAGGCTGGGCAGCAGGAGTCCGCGATGCTCCTCCCACCACCCCCTGGCCCGCTCCTGCGCCATCTCGGCCAGGAGGTCCACGAGCCCCGTGTCCGGACAGCCGTAGTTGAAGGCGAGGGTGCGGACCCGCTCGGCGCTGATGCCGAACCTGCCCGACTCGATGTTGGGGATCCGGGTGCGGTCGACGCCGAGCAGTGCGGCGGCCTGCTGTGCCGTCATGCCGGACTGTTCGCGCAGCTTGCGCAGTTCGTGCCCGAGGCGCTGCTGCCGGGCGGTCGGGGTGCTCCTGGGAGGCACGGTGTGTGTCCTTCCGGGTGTGGGGAGTCAGTGAAATGACCGGAACCACACAAGTAGTAGCACTGTGCTCCACTTGTGGGCTACGGTCGGTAGCGTAAGTCTCACACGGGGCGACCATGCCTCTGTGTGACCGTCGCCACATGAACCGGGAACCGTGAGTACTTTGATGAAGGGCGCACTGCGTTGCCTCCCCGCCCTCGCCCCCGCCGGGCCTCATCCGCCGAAAGCGGACAATCTGAGCTATTCGTTCGCTCTGCCCGGTGGCGCCTTCTGCGCCGGTCTCGCCCGTCGGGTCGTCAGTGACCTGCTCACCCGGCACGACCTCGCGGAACTCCGCGACACGGCGGTGCTCGCCACCTCCGAACTGGTCGCCGTCGCCTACCGGTTCACTCCGGACCGGGAGATGCTGCTGCGGATCCACTGGCAGTTCGACGCGCTGCGGATCGTCCTCTACGACCAGCACCCGTGCCACGGAACGCCCGAGAGGGCCGAGGAGTGCAGGGAGCGCCGCAGCGCCGACATGTGGCTGCTGGCGGCCGCGGTCGAGGCGCACGGCGGGGACTGGGGGCTCGCCCCCGCGCTGACCGCCACCGGCGGCTCGAAGACCTGGGCGTTACTCCACCTCTAGCCCCGCACGGTCCCGCCCCGTGCCCCCGTACCGCCTCCCCGTACCTCACATGCTCGCGCGAACCTCCTCCGCCGTGGTGTCCCGCAGCCCGCCGTCGAGCAGCAGCCAGCGCGTGATCCCGAGCGACTCCAGGAACGGCACGTCGTGACTCGCCACGATGAGCGCTCCCTCGTACGCCGCCAGCGCGGCCGTCAGCCGGCGCACGCTCGACAGGTCCAGGTTGTTCGTCGGTTCGTCCAGCATCAGCAGCTGAGGAGCCGGCTCCGCGAGCAGCAGCGCGGCCAGAGCCGCACGGAACCGCTCCCCGCCCGACAGCGTTCCCGCGAGCCGGTCGGACCGTGCCCCCTTGAACAGAAAGCGTGCCAGCCTCGCCCTGATGGCGTTGTCCGTGGCGTCCGGTGCGAACCGCGCCACGTTCTCCACCACGCTCAGCCCGTCGTCGAGCACGTCCAGCCGCTGCGGCAGGAACCGCGTCGGGACCTCCACCGCGGCCTCCCCGGACACCGGCGCCAGCTCACCGACGAGCGTCCGCAGCAGCGTGGTCTTGCCCGCCCCGTTCCGCCCCACCAGTGCGATGCGCTCGGGACCGCGCACCTCGAACGAGCCCTGGACCCGGGCCCCGTGGGCCAGTTCCAGATCGCGCAGCACCAGCACGCCACGGCCCGGATGGACCTTGGTGCGCGGGAGCTCGACCCGGATCTCGTCGTCGTCACGCACCGACTCCTCCGCGGCGTCCAGGCGCTCCCTCGCCTCGGCCAGCCGCTCGGTGTGCATGATGCGGTGCTTGCCCGCGGACTCCTGCGCGGCGCGCTTGCGGGCGCCCATGACTACCTTCGGCTCACGCTTCTGGTCGTTCATCTTCTGCCCGTAGCGCTTGCGCCGGGCCAGCTTGACCTGAGCGTCCGCGAGTTCGCGCTTCTGCCGGTGCACGTCGGCCTCCGCGACCCGCACCATGCGCTCGGCCGCCTCCTGTTCCACGGCGAGCGCCTCCTCGTACGCCGAGAGGTTTCCGCCGTACCAGGTGACCTCCGAACCCCGCAGATCGGCGATCTGATCGACGCGGTCCAGGAGTTCCCGGTCGTGACTGACGACGACCAGCACCCCGCTCCACGCCTCGACCGCGGCGTACAGGCGCTGCCGGGCGTACAGGTCCAGGTTGTTCGTCGGCTCGTCGAGCAGCAGCACGTCCGGCCGGGCCAGCAGCAGCGCGGCCAGCCGCAGCAGCACGCACTCCCCGCCGGAGACCTCACCGATCGTCCGGTCGAGCCCGATGTGTCCGAGGCCGAGCTGGTCGAGCGTGGCGCGGGCCCGCTCCTCCACGTCCCAGTCGTCGCCGACGGCCGCGAACCGCTCCTCGCCGACGTCGCCCGCCTCGATGGCGTGCAGCGCCTCACGGGCCGCGGCGATGCCCAGGGCCGCGTCGACCCGCAGCGCGGTGTCCAGGGTCAGGTTCTGCGGCAGGTACCCGACCTCGCCCGTGGCCGTGATCCGGCCCTCGGCCGGGGTGAGGTCCCCGGCGATCAGCCGCAGCAGGGTCGACTTGCCGGCGCCGTTGACGCCGATGAGGCCCGTACGGCCGGGCCCCACGGTCAGCTGGAAGCCGTCGAACACCTCGCTGCCGTCGGGCCAGGCGAAGGACAGCGAGGAGCAGGTGATGTGTGCGAGCGGAACTGACATGAGGGAATCTCCCGGTTGCGAGGAAGGTCAGGGGCAACGGGATGAGACACCGGTCACTGGCGTTCCACGGAAGGATTCCGGGGGTGTGGAGGAAGGCCCTGGTCACGGAGGACGGCTCGGAGAGCTGAGGTCACACTCGGGCACGCGGGCATGTACGGACATGGCACGGCGTGCGACACGGTGTCTCAAGACCTCAGACGAGCAACGTCCTACTCCGATCGGCGACGACAAGGACACCGCAGACGCTACGCCCGGCCCCGGGGGACCGGCAATCGAATTACGGCAGACGGATCAACAGGGGCCGTCGAGCAGATCCGTCAGGCTCCGGTCCAGGTCCAGGAACCGGTGCTCCGCGCCGACGGGCACCAGCTGCTGGACCCGGCGCAGGAACCGGCGCAGCTCCGCGGTGCGCACGTGCACCATCGCGACGCCCTCCGGGGCGTGGAACTCCAGCACCGTACGGTCGTACCCGAAGGGCCTGATCCGTACGTCACCCAGCCCCGCCGGTACGTCCATGCCCTCCGCGAGCAGCTCCCGGGAGAACTCCCAGGACACCTCGGTGCCCTCCAGCGTCGCGGGTGCGGGGAAGGCCATGCGGATCGCGAACGGGTCCGTGCGGTCGTAACTCAGGAGGGCGGGAAGCGTCTCCATCCGCGGTGCGGACGCCACCATGCGGGCCTGTACGGACTGCTCGATAACGATGGACAAGACCTGCTCCCTCTCGCGACCGGATGAACGGGTTCCCGGCACTGATACAGACGAGGGATGCCGCCGATCCGTGCACCGGGACACCGCGTGAGCTGCGTCACCGCCCGCCGGGCCCGGGTGCGCGGTCACACCTGCTGGCGGTGGGGCGCGAGGACGTCCGACGTCCTGGTCGCGATGAACTCCGTGATCCGGTACACGCAGACACCGTGCACGGCGAACGGATCGGTCGCCGCGAGCCGCTCGATCTCGGCCCGGTCCTCCCCGACCGCGAGGATCACTCCGCCGTCCCGCGGGTTCTTGCGTCCGGAGGCGATGAAGACCCCGGCCGCGTACTGCGTGTCGAGCCAGCCGGCGTGATCCTTCATCAGCGCGTCGACACGGTTCAGCGGGGCGGCGTAGGAAAGCTCAAGTACGAACATGATCTCCAGGCTACGGGAGCGGCGGGGTGGCTGCGGGAGGCCGGGGATCCCTTCCCCCCGGCCGTCACGCGCCGGGCAGATCCTAAGCTGGTCGGCACCATGACAAGTCTTCAGATGCCCGCCGACGAGGCCGCCGCCCGCGCCCTCCAGGACTCCCTGCGCGCCCGGGTGGTGCTCGACGAGCCGGGGCCGCCGCCCGGCACCGGACGGGTGACCGGTGTCGACGTCGCCTACGACGACGAGCGCGACGTCGTCGTGGCCGCGGCCGTGGTGCTCGACGCGGCCACCCTGGACGTGGTGGCCGAGTCGACCGCCGTCGGCCGGGTCACCTTCCCGTACGTGCCCGGACTCCTGGCCTTCCGCGAGATCCCCACGGTGCTGTCGGCGCTGGAGTCCCTGCCGGCCGACCCGGGCCTCGTCGTCTGCGACGGATACGGTCGGGCGCACCCGCGCCGCTTCGGGCTCGCCAGCCATCTGGGGGTGCTCACCGGGCTGCCGGTCATCGGCGTGGCGAAGAACCCGTTCACCTTCTCGTACGAACAGCCCGGACCGCGTCGCGGCGACTGCTCGCCGCTGCTCGACGGGGACGAGGAGGTGGGCCGGGCGCTGCGCACCCAGGACGGCACCAAACCGGTGTTCGTCTCCGTCGGCCACCGCACCGGCCTCGACAACGCCTGCGCGCACACCCTGCTGCTCGCCCGCGACTTCCGCCAGCCCGAGACCACCCGCCGGGCGGACGCGCTCTGCCGGCGGGTGCTGCGCGAGGCGACCGGCTGAGGGCGGTGCGGGCGGGGGCGAGGGCGTCTGAGTACCCGTACGGATAGCGTTCGACGATCATGGTCGGCACTCTGGACACATGAACGTACCTCGCACACCCACCCGAACCGCACCCCTCCATCCCCCTCGGCGCCGTGCGGAGGCGGGCATGCTGATCGGGGGTGCGGTGGCGTTCGTCTGGGCCGGGGCGATGCTCTACACACTCGCCTCATGGATCTTCTAGTGCCGCCCCGCCCGGCCGTCGCGGCGCGTCAGCGGACCGCCGCCACCCGGAACCGCAGGCCGGACGCCCGAAGGCGTTCCCCCAGCGCGTCGCCCATCGCGACGGCCGTGGTGACCTGCCCCGACACCGCCGGCAGCTCGTCCAGCGCCAGGCACAGCGCGGCCTCCGCCAGCATCCGGGCCGTCTCGCCGTAGCCCGGATCGCCGCCCGACACCTCGGTGAGCACCCGGCGGCCGCCGCCCTCGCCGACGAACCGGACCGTGAACCAGCTGCGGTGCCTGCGCTCCGCGTCCGGGCCCGCGCCGGGCTCGTACCGGCTCATCAGCCACGCCCGCGCCGCCGGGACCTGTGCCGCGCCCAGCAGGGCGCCCATCGCCGCCGTGCCGCCCAGGGCCACCGGGAGGTGCTTGACCGAGGCGTAGTGGCGGTAGCGGAAGTCGGGGCCGTAGCGGGGCAGGGCGCTGGCGGAGCGCTTCACGAGCTGCCCGTCGATCGTCGGCAGCGGCAGCGCCCAGGTGCCGGTCTCCGTGCTGAAGCGCGGCCCGCCGAGCGGTGCGCGGGCGCGGCGGCCGACCAGGCGCGGCTCGTGCAGCCGGCGCTCCCGCGCGGCGCGCACCATCTGGGGGCCGCGGCTCATCGTGTTGAGCGCGGAGGCGAACGTACCGCCGGAGAAGGCCGCGTTGCTGCGGACGAAGCCGTCGATGCGCAGGGGCACCCCCTCGGGCAGCTGCTGGACCGTGAAGTACACCCCGAGGTCGTGCGGTACGGAGTCGAAGCCGCACGCGTGCACGATCCGGGCGCCGGTCTCGCGCGCCCGTGCGTCGTGCTCCAGATAGACCCGGTCGATGAACTCCGGCTCGCCGGAGAGGTCCGTGTAGTCCGTCCCCGCCTCCGCGCAGGCCGCGACCAGTTTCTCGCCGTACCAGATGTACGGGCCGACCGTCGTGGCCACCACGTGGGTGGACTCGGCCAGTTCGCGCAGCGATCCGGCGTCGTCCGCGTCGGCGTGCAGCAGGGGGATGTCCGCGCAGGCGGGATCGAGGGAGACGAGGTGATTGCGCAACTGCTCCAGTTTGGCGCGATTACGACCGGCCAGGGCCCACCGGCAGCCCTCGGGCGCGTGTGACGCCAGGTATTCGGCGGTGAGGACTCCCACGAATCCCGTGGCACCGAAGAGGACTACGTCATAGGGGCGTTGTGCCCCGCTCTGCCTGTTCACGAGTGCCTCCGCACGGGCCGGCGCCGATGTAGCAGCCAGAGGTTAGCGGAGGCGGACGTGGCGGTGCGCGGCCGGGCGGGTTCCGTGGTGCAGGATCGGCCGAAAAGATCACCCGCTCCCCAATTGCCAGGCCCGCTAAGCGCTTGCTCGGCCGAAAGGGTTGTGCGGAGCGCGGTCCGTTCTTAGCATCATCGGTGTTACATCGGTTGTGTCATACCGCTGGGGGCTTGATGGCAACAGCAGGGAACGGCGCGCACGGCCCCCGGGGCCCGCTCGCCGGAGTACGGGTGGTCGAGCTGGCGGGCATCGGGCCCGGTCCGTTCGCCGCGATGCTCCTGGCCGATCTGGGCGCCGACGTGGTGCGGGTCGACCGGCCCGGCGGCGCCGGGCTCGGCATCGATCCGGCCCACGACCTCACCAACCGCAACAAGCGCTCCGTCCTCGTCGACCTCAAGGCCGAGGGCGGCCCGGACACGGTCCTGGACCTGGCCGGACGCGCCGACATCCTGATCGAGGGCTACCGGCCGGGCGTCGCCGAGCGGCTGGGGGTGGGCCCCGACGCCTGCCTGGCGCGCAACCCGCGCCTCGTCTACGGGCGGATGACCGGCTGGGGCCAGGACGGGCCGCTGGCCGAGCGGGCCGGGCACGACATCGCCTACATCGCGCTCACCGGCACCCTCTCCGTGATCGGGAAGCCGGACGAGCCGCCCACCGTCCCGGCCAACCTGCTCGGGGACTACGCGGGCGGCTCGCTGTACCTCGTCGTCGGCGTGCTCGCCGCCCTCCAGCACGCCCGCACCCCCGGCGGCTCGGGCCAGGTCGTGGACGCGGCGATCGTCGACGGCACCGCCCATCTCGCCATGATGATCCACGGGATGCTCGCGGCCGGCGGCTGGCAGGACCGGCGCGGCTCCAACCTGCTGGACGGCGGCTGCCCGTTCTACGGCTCGTACGAGACCGCCGACGGCGAGTACATGGCGGTCGGCCCGCTGGAGCAGCGGTTCTACGCCGAGTTCACCGAGCTCCTCGGCATCGGGGAGACGGCGCCGGACCGCGGCGACCTCTCCCGCTGGGACGAACTGCGCGAGGTCGTCGCCGCCCGGTTCCGCACCCGCACCCGCGCCGAGTGGACCGAGGTGTTCACCGGCTCCGACGCCTGCGTGGCGCCGGTCCTCTCGCTCCGCGAGGCACCGCACCACCCGCACCTCGCCGCCCGCGCCACCTTCGTCGAGCACGGCGGACTCACCCAGCCCGCGCCCGCGCCCCGGTTCTCGGCCACCCCCGCCTCCGTGCACAGCGGCCCGGCCCGGCCGGGCGCCGACACGGAGGCCGTCGCCGCCGACTGGGACGTACCGGCCCTGCGGACCACCCGGAAGGACACCACCGACTGATGCAGCGGCAGATCTTCACCGAAGAGCACGACGCGTTCCGCGAGGCCGTCCGCACCTTCCTGGCCAAGGAGGTCCTCCCGCACTACGAGCAGTGGGAGAAGGACGGCATCGTCTCGCGGGAGGCCTGGCGCGCGGCCGGCCGCCAGGGGCTCCTCGGCCTCGCGGTGCCGGAGGAGTACGGGGGCGGCGGCAACCCCGACTTCCGCTTCAGCGCCGTGCTCGCCGAGGAATTCACCCGCGCCGGCGCCCCCGGGCTCGCGCTCGGCCTGCACAACGACATCATCGGCCCCTACCTCACCGGCCTCGGCACAGCGGAGCAGAAGCGGCGCTGGCTGCCCGGGTTCTGCAGCGGCGAGACCATCACCGCCATCGCCATGACCGAACCCGGTGCGGGATCCGACCTCCAGGGCATCCGCACCACGGCCGAGGACAAGGGCGACCACTGGCTGCTCAACGGCTCCAAGACCTTCATCTCCAACGGCATCCTGGCCGACCTGGTCGTCGTCGTGGCGAAGACCACTCCGGAGGGCGGCGCGAAGGGGCTCTCGCTCCTCGTCGTCGAGCGCGGTACGGAGGGCTTCGAGCGCGGCCGCAACCTCGACAAGATCGGCCAGAAGTCCCAGGACACCGCCGAGCTGTTCTTCAACGACGTCCGTGTGCCCAAGGAGAACCTCCTCGGTGAGCGGGACGGCGCCTTCATCCACCTGATGACCAACCTGGCCCAGGAGCGGATGGGCATAGCCGTCGCCGGAATCGCCGCCGCCGAACACCTGCTGGAGATCACCACCGAGTACGTCAAGGAGCGCGAGGCCTTCGGGCGGCCGCTCGCCAAGCTCCAGCACATCCGGTTCGAGATCGCGGAGATGGCCACCGAGTGCGCCGTGACCCGCGCCTTCCTCGACCGGTGCATCGTCGACCACTCCGAGGGAACGCTCGACGCCGTGCACGCCTCGATGGCCAAGTGGTGGGCCACCGAACTGCAGAAGCGGGTGGCCGACCGCTGCCTCCAGCTCCACGGCGGCTACGGCTACATGACGGAGTACCGGGTGGCCAAGGCGTTCACCGACGGCCGCATCCAGACCATCTACGGCGGAACGACCGAGATCATGAAGGAGATCATCGGCCGCTCGCTGCTCGCCTGACCCCGCTCGCCGAACCCCTGTCGCGCCACCACCCCCGAAAGGCAGCTGTCTTGAGTACCGAAGCATTCGTCTACGACGCGATCCGCACCCCGCGCGGCCGAGGCAAGGCCAATGGCGCCCTGCACGGCACCAAGCCGATCGACCTCGTCGTCGGCCTGATCCACGAGCTCCGAGGCCGCTTCCCGGGCCTGGACCCGGCGGCCATCGACGACATCGTCCTCGGCGTGGTCAGCCCGCTCGGGGACCAGGGCTCCGACATCGCCCGCATCGCCGCCATCGCGGCCGGCCTCCCGGACACCGTCGCGGGCGTCCAGGAGAACCGCTTCTGTGCCTCGGGCCTGGAGGCCGTCAACCTGGCCGCCGCCAAGGTCCGTTCCGGCTGGGAGGACCTCGTCCTCGCGGGCGGCGTCGAGTCGATGTCCCGGGTGCCGATGGGCTCGGACGGCGGCGCGTGGGCGATGGACCCGATGACCAACTACGAGACCGGCTTCGCGCCGCAGGGCGTCGGCGCCGACCTCATCGCGACGATCGAGGGCTTCTCGCGCCGCGACGTCGACGAGTTCGCCGCGCTGTCGCAGGAACGGGCCGCCGAGGCGTGGAAGGACAACCGCTTCGCCCGGTCCGTCGTCCCCGTCAAGGACCGCAACGGTCTCGTCGTCCTCGACCACGACGAGCACATGCGGCCCGGCACCACCGCCGACTCCCTCGCCGCGCTCAAGCCGTCGTTCGCGGCCATCGGTGAGATGGGCGGCTTCGACGCCGTGGCCCTTCAGAAGTACCACTGGGTGGAGAGGATCGACCACGTCCACCACGCGGGCAACTCCTCCGGCATCGTCGACGGCGCGGCCCTGGTCGCGATCGGCTCGAAGGAGATCGGGGAGCGGTACGGGCTCACGCCGCGCGCCCGGATCGTCTCCGCGGCCGTCTCCGGCTCCGAGCCCACCATCATGCTCACCGGACCGGCGCCCGCGACCCGCAAGGCACTCGCCAAGGCCGGGCTCACCATCGACGACATCGACCTCGTCGAGATCAACGAGGCCTTCGCCGGCGTCGTCCTGCGCTTCGCCAGGGACATGGGGCTCTCCCTCGACAAGGTCAACGTCAACGGCGGCGCCATCGCGCTCGGCCACCCGCTCGGCGCCACCGGCGCGATGATCCTCGGCACTCTCATCGACGAACTGGAGCGCCGGGACCAGCGCTACGGACTGGCCACCCTGTGCGTCGGCGGCGGCATGGGCGTCGCCACCGTCATCGAGCGTCTCTGACCGTTCCCCTTCCTACGGAGAAGACAGACACATGACCGAGAGCACGACCATCCGCTGGGAACAGGACGAGACCGGCGTCGTCACCCTCGTACTCGACGACCCCGACCAGTCCGCCAACACGATGAACCAGGCCTTCAAGGACTCCATCGCGGCGATCGCCGACCGCGCCGAGGCCGAGAAGGACACCATCAGGGGCATCATCTACACCTCCGCGAAGAAGACCTTCTTCGCGGGCGGCGACCTCAAGGACATGATCAAGGTCGGTCCGGAGAACGCCCAGGCCGCCTTCGACACCGGCACCGCGATCAAGAGGTCGCTCCGCCGCATCGAGACCCTCGGCAAGCCCGTCGTCGCCGCCATCAACGGGGCCGCCCTCGGCGGCGGTTACGAGATCGCCCTCGCCTCGCACCACCGCGTCGCCCTCGACGCGCCCGGCTCCCGGATCGGCCTGCCCGAGGTCACCCTCGGCCTGCTCCCCGCGGGCGGCGGGGTCACCCGCACCGTACGCCTGATGGGCATCGCGGACGCGCTGCTCAAGGTCCTCCTCCAGGGCACCCAGTACACCCCGTCGCGCGCCCTGGAGAACGGCCTGGTCCACGAGGTCGCCGCGACCCCCGAGGAGATGCTCGACAAGGCCCGCGCCTTCATCGACGCCAACCCCGAGTCCCAGCAGCCCTGGGACGTCAAGGGCTACCGGATCCCCGGCGGCACCCCCTCGAACCCCAAGTTCGCCGCCAACCTGCCGGCCTTCCCGTCCAACCTGAAGAAGCAGCTGAACGGCGCCCCGATGCCCGCGCCGCGCAACATCCTGGCCGCGGCCGTCGAGGGCTCCCAGGTCGACTTCGAGACCGCCCTGACCATCGAGGCGCGCTACTTCACCGAGCTGGTCACCGGCCAGGTCTCGAAGAACATGATCCAGGCGTTCTTCTTCGACCTCCAGGCCGTCAACTCCGGCGCCAGCCGCCCCAAGGACATCGAGGAGCGCCAGGTCCGCAAGGTCGCCGTGCTCGGCGCCGGGATGATGGGCGCCGGCATCGCGTACTCCTGCGCCCGCGCGGGGATCGACGTCGTCCTCAAGGACGTCTCCGCGGAGGCCGCCGCCAAGGGCAAGGCGTACAGCGAGAAGCTGCTCGACAAGGCGCTGTCCCGGGGCCGTACGACCGAGGCCGAGCGCGACGGGCTGCTGGCCCGCATCACCCCGACCGGCGACCCGGCCGACCTCGCGGGCTGTGACGCCGTCATCGAGGCCGTCTTCGAGAACACCGCGCTCAAGCACCAGGTGTTCCAGGAGATCCAGGACATCATCGAGCCCGACGCGCTGCTCTGCTCCAACACCTCCACGCTGCCCATCACGGCCCTGGCCGAAGGGGTCTCGCGCCCGGCCGACTTCATCGGGCTGCACTTCTTCTCGCCCGTCGACAAGATGCCGCTGGTCGAGATCATCAAGGGCGAGAAGACCGGCGACGAGGCCCTGGCCCGCGCCTTCGACCTGGTCCGCCGGATCAAGAAGACGCCGATCGTCGTCAACGACTCGCGCGGCTTCTTCACCTCGCGCGTCATCGGCCAGTTCATCAACGAGGGGGTCGCGATGGTCGGCGAGGGCGTCGAGCCCGCCTCCGTCGAACAGGCCGCCGCCCAGGCCGGATACCCGGCCAAGGTGCTCTCCCTGATGGACGAGCTGACCCTCACCCTGCCCCGAAAGATCCGTGACGAGACCCGCAGGGCCGTCGAGGAGGCGGGCGGCAGCTGGGCCGGCCACCCCTCGGACTCGGTCATCGACCGGATGGTCGACGAGTTCGGCCGCCCCGGACGCAGCGGCGGCGCGGGCTTCTACGACTACGACGAGAACGGCAGGCGCACCCGCCTCTGGCCCGGCCTGCGCGAGCACTTCGGGCGCTCCGGGGGCCGTTCCCCGGGTGGGCACAGCACCCAGCCGGACACGGACATCCCGTTCACCGACATGCAGGAGCGGATGCTCTTCTCGGAGGCCCTGGACAGCGTCCGCTGCCTGGAGGAGAACGTGCTGATCTCCGTCGCGGACGCCAACATCGGCTCCATCATGGGCATCGGCTTCCCGCCGTGGACGGGCGGCGTGCTCCAGTACATCAACGGCTACGAGGGCGGCCTGCCCGGCTTCGTGGCCCGCGCCCGGGAGCTCGCCGGACGGTACGGGGACCGGTTCCTGCCGCCCGCGCTGCTCGTCTCGAAGGCGGAACGGGGCGAGACCTTCCACGACTGAGGCCGCCGGGCCGCGTTCACCCCGCTCACCTCACTCGGCGGTGAACGCGGCCCGCAGCTCCTCCTTCAGCGACCGCTGGAAGGCGGTCACCAGCGCCTGGAGCACCATCGGCTGCATGTGCGCCGACAGCGACTTCATCGCCTTGAGGTGCTCCGGATCCGACTCCCGCTCGCGGTACGGACTCCACACCTCGTCCCGGAAGAGCCGGGTCAGCTCCTGGGCGGCCGAGCGGGTGTGCTCCAGCAGGACCGTACGGGCGGCCAGGATCGTCTCGTGCGCGATCGGCACGTCGAGCAGCTCCACCCCGAGCCGCAGCAGTCCCGGATCCACCCGGTAGGGGGCCTCGCCCGGATCGGCCCGTTCCAGCACCCCCATCGCGGCCAGCCGGTCGAGGTCCTGCCCGGTCAGTGCCCGCCCCGCCCGGCGTTCCAGCTCCGGCCGGGTCACGTCCTCCGCCGAGTCCGGTGCCCAGGAGGCCACCAGCGCCCGGTGGATCGCCAGGTCCTGGGCGCTCAGATCGGGCGGCAGCTGCTCCAGGTAGCGTTCGATCGCGGCGAGCGTCATGCCCTGGTGCTGGAGCTCCTCTATCAGCGCGAGCCGGGAGAGGTGGCCGTGCCCGTAGTGCCCCACCCGGCGCGGCCCGATCACCGGCGGCGGCAGCAGCCCCCGGGTGCTGTAGAAGCGCACCGTGCGCACCGTCACCCCGGCGCGAGCGGCCAGCTCGTCGACCGTGAGCGTCGGCTCCTCTGTACCGGTCGCCATCTCTGCTCCTCGTGTCCGACGCCGCGGATGAACTGCCGGGCGTGTGCGTCGATCAGGTTCAACAGTATTGCTGTCTCACCACTGTTGTGAAAGTGCCCGGCGGAGCGCGAGGTGATCCCACCGTCGCCGCCGGGGCGGGGCACGAGGCCGTCACCGCGCCACGTCTTTCCTGCCGTATCCCGGAGCCGGTGCACGCGGACTCCCCGAATCCGCCCCTCCCGCTCGTACGCTGGTGCGATGACCGAGATCGTTTACGTACGGGGGGACGCCACCGCCCCGCAGGGCAAAGGCGTCAAGCTGATCGCCCATGTCTGCAACGACCTGGGCGGCTGGGGGAAGGGCTTCGTCCTGGCCGTCTCGCGCCGCTGGCCCGAACCGGAGGACCGGTACCGCACCTGGCACCGCGAACGGGCCGGCAACGACTTCGGGCTCGGCGCCGTCCAGTTCGTCCGGGTGAGTCCGTACATCTGGGTGGCGAACATGGTGGGCCAGCGGGGGATGCGCACCGGCAGCCAGGGGGTGCCGGTGCGCTACGAGGCGATCGACACGGCGCTGGACACGGTGGCCGGCAGGGCCCTTGAGCTGGGCGCCTCGGTGCATCTGCCGCGGATCGGCTGCGGGCTGGCGGGCGGGAAGTGGTCCCGGATCGAACCCCTGCTGGAACAGCGGCTGTTGAGCCGGGGGATCGAGGTGACGGTGTACGACTTCGACTGACGCGGAAGTAACAGAGTGACAGGACCCAGCTCTCTGTTGCGGCGCCACTATGGTGGACCCGAACCGGCACAGAGCGGGGAGGTCCCATGGCCGCACGGAGCACGGACGAGGCGCTGCTGGCTGGGGCGCTGGACGGGACGCCGCCCTCCGACGCCCTGAGCGAGCAGATCCTCGACGCCGCGCGTGAGCAGTTCATGACCTTCGGGCTGCGCCGCTCCACCGTCGACGACGTCGCCAAACGGGCCGGGGTCTCGCGCGTGACCGTCTACCGGAGGATCGGCAACAAGGACAGCCTCGTCTCCGCCTGCCTGCTGCGCGAGTACCGGCGCTTCCTCGTGGAGGTGGACGAGGCGGTGGCCGCCCTGCCCACGACGGAGGACCGGCTCGTCGAGGGCTTCACCGCGGTGCTCCGGCACATCCGCGAGCATCCGCTCATCGGCGGTCTGCTGAGGCTGGAGCCCGAGACCATGCTGCCGTTCCTGACCCTGGAGAGCGGACCGGCCCTCCTCGCCATCCGCGGGTACCTGGCGGACCGGCTGCGCGACGCCCGGCGCGCGGAGGGCCGTCCGGCCAGCGATCCGACACCGGTCGCCGAACTGATGGTGCGGATCACCGTCTCCTTCCTCCTCAACCCCGTCAGCTGTTTCCGGCTGGACGACGACACCCAGGTGCGGGAGTTCGCCCGGCGCTATCTGGTGCCGCTGCTCGCTCACCGTTCCGCGGACCGCCCGCCCGGTCGCTGAGGCGCCGGGACCGGGATCAGCGCCGGTCGTCGATCCGGACCAGGTTCGTACCGCGCAGGGTGTAGAGGTGCCCGTGCTCGTCGTGGTTCAGGTGCGGACCGCTGTACCAGCCGCCGTTGATGCCGGACACCACGGTGCTCGCCGCGAAGGTCCTGCGGTCGAACCGGAACAGGGTGGTGTCCGACACCCCGTACACGACACCCCTGTTGGTGACCATCGCCGCGAATCCGGGCGAGACCTCCTTGAGGTCGGCGGTGTGCACCACCCGTCGGCGGGGGACGTCGATGACGAAGAACTCGCCGCGCCTGGACAGTCCGTACAGATGCCTGCCCAGGACGGTCATCGCCGCGACGCCCCCCTGCTGGTCCAGGTCGAGTCGCCACAGCTCCCTGCCCCCGCGCGGGTCGAAGGCGACGACCGTGGCGCGGGGGCCCTGGTCCTGGAGGTTGTCGCCGCCGAGGAACGCCACCCCCTGCCGGGTCGCGACCGCCCTGATGAGCTGGCGGTCGTCGACCGGGTTGACGTGGATGGCGGACCGCCCGCTCGCCGGGTCGTACGTCCACAGCGAGCCGCCTCCTTCGGTGTCGGACTGCACGCCGACGAGCAGCAGGCCGTGGTGCGGATCCCAGCAGGTGTCCAGCGGGCGGTTCTGTTCGGCGGCGAAACTCGCCACCTGGTGGGGGAGCCGTCCGCCGGCGGGGTCGTACGACCAGATCCCCTGCGCGTTGTACTGGCCGGTGTACAGCACACCGTCCACCACCTCGGCGTCCTTCGCCTCGCCGGGAACGCGGAACCTGACCACCTCGCCGGTGCGCACGTCGTGGCGGGCGATGGTGCCGGTGCCGCCCGTGTACACGTACCCCCCTCCAGCGGCGATCCCCATCCCCAGCTGCGGCCCGGCGGGAGCACCGGCCTCGCCCAGGTCGGTGACGACGGCGGTGCGGGCCGTCAGGTCGATCTCGGCCACGAATCCGTAGGCGGAGACGACCACCAGCGTGCCGTCCCGGTGATCCACCCCCCAGACCTCGCCGAGGTCGAGGCCCTCGGCGTCGATCCGGCTGATCTCACCGGTGGTCATGGAGTAGGCGTGCGCGCCCGTCTCGTCGGAGAAGTACACGGACGTCGTGTCGGCGGCCATGGTCTTGACCATGTTGCCCCCGGCGGACGTCACGGTGTACGAGGAGTAGTCGGCCAGGTCCATCACGGCCAGCTTGGCCGGACCGCCGGACGCGGAGGTGCCGATCACCAGGCTGTCCCCGAGGACGGCCAGTTCACGCACGGACGGATCCGTCTCGAACTCCTTCGGCACGATGGAGGTGAACGTCTTCGTGGCGCGGTCGAAGGCGAACAGCGAAGCCCTGCTCGCGTCACCGCCGCCGGACAGCACGCTGCCCGCCCCGAAGAAGACCGTGCTGTCGGTGGCCGCGACGGCCCTGGCCAGGGTGGCCTTGGGGTCGGGCACGCCCAGGCTGGTCAGGGCCCCGGTGGCCGGGTCGTACTCCCAGAGGGCCGGCGGGACGCCCGGGAGGCCGCCCACCGAGTAGACCTTGCCGTCCGGTGCGACGGCCAGATCCCGGACGTCCGTCTCGCTTCCGGTCCGCCCCAGCGTCACGGCGGCCTCTGCCGGGTTGTCCAGGTCCCACCGGAAGAGGTTCGGCTCGCCCTTCTTCTTGGACAGCACGCCGGCGTACAGGTACCGGCCCGTCGGATCGGCCGCGAGGGCGGAGACCGTCGAGCCCGCCGGCAGGTCGGTCCGCGAGACCACGGCGCGGGTCGGCAGGTGGAAGCCGATCACGCGGGCCGGGCTCAGATTGCGGGACCCGATGTAGACGGTGTCACCGACCAGCAGGCCGCTCATCAGGGAGAACTGGACGACGGCGGGCCCGAGGTCGGTGACGGTGGTGCGCGCCCCGGCGGCCACCGCCTGAGGGGCCAGGGTCGCCGCCGCGGTGGTGAGCCCGGCCGCACCGGCGAACCGCAGGACCTGGCGCCTGCTCGGTGACGGGAACTGGTGCATGGGAACTCCTCGATGTTCGGCGGTGCGCTCGTGGCGGAGGCGGGGCGGGGCGGCGGAGCAGCCGGGAGACGGGGTTCGCCGAGCGCCTGAGGCGTGGCGGGGGCCATCTGGCGGGAGGCGCGCCGTCGGGGCCGACCGCGCTGCCTGGAGCGGAAACCTGCCAGGCCATCGGCCTTTTGTCAATGACAAAAGCATCTTTTGAACTCAGGCCAGGGGGTACATCTCCCTTGCCGGGCAAGGGCATTGACCGGCCCTCAGCGACCGTGCGAACATCCGCTGCCAACGCCCCGCAGCCACGGACCGGCCGACGGACGACGGGGACACCCGGCTGTCCCGGCCCTCGCCCGGGGTTCCCACGGATCCCCGGCGCCGCACCCTGCCGGGCAGCTGACCCGGGGCCCGCCGCGACGCCCGCCGCCGCGCTCACCGGCCTTTCCACCGACTCGCCGGCGCACCGCCGGAACCGGCCCGCACCCCGCACACCTCGCGGAAAGAGAGCTCCATGACCACCACACCCACCGCCACCACCCCCGGCCCGGACGGCGCACCTCGGGCGAAGGGCCGCCGTCTGTCGCGCAGCGCGCGGCTCGGCTGCGTCGCCGTCCTTGTCGCGGGCACCGGCGCCCTGATGCCCGCCGCTGAGGGGGCTTCCGCTGAGGCCACGGCCCTTCCGGCCGGCTGCGCGGACTCCGTCACCGGGAAGACCGTCTTCAGCGACGGATTCGAGGGAACCGCGCCCGACTTCGGGTTCGTGAAGCACCGCTACGACGGCACCGGCGCCACCAGTTCCATCCGGTCGGCAACCTCGCCCGTCCTGGACGGCAGCGGTTCCGGCAGATTCACCGTCCCCGGCGACGGGAAGTCCTGGCGGTCCGAGGTCGCCAACGACGCCCTGGGCTACGGTGCCTACCGGTTCAGCTTCTCCGATTTCCTGCCCACCGACTGGGAATGGTCCAACTACGACACCATCCTCGCCCAGTGGCACGGCAAACCGCTGGCCGACGGCTCGGACACCAACCCGCCCATCGCCCTCTCGGTACGCAACTCCGAGTGGCTGCTCAGCGTGTTCCACCTGGAGAACCCGGACGACACCACCCCCGTCCGGCGGTCGTACTCCCTGGGCCCCGTCACGCGCGGCGTCTGGAACCACTGGACCTTCGACATCGACTGGTCCACCGCAGACCACCCCGGCACGCTCCGGGTGTGCCGCGACGGGGTCCAGCTCGTCGACGACTCGGGGGAGAACAACTACCACCAGCCCGCCGAGCCCTACTTCAAGCTCGGCGTCTACCGGCCGTCGTGGAACCCCGCCAAGGGCCGCGACTATCCCGTCGGCGTCTCGGTCGTCGACGTGTACGACGACTCCGTCTCCGTGACCGGTCTCGGCTGACGCCGGCGGGCCCGCTGCTCAGCCGGGGGCGGCCACGCAGCGGAAACCGATGTTGCCGGCGCTGCTGTCGGGTGTGTTGGAGCTGCGCGCGTCCACGCGGTAGCGGAAGCAGTAGCTCTCGTGGCAGAGGTAGGAGCCGCCGCGCATCGCCTTGCGCTCACCCCTCGGCGGCCCGGCCGGGGAGGTCCGCGGACCGGTGATGTGCCAGCTGGGATGGAACCAGTCGGAGCACCACTCCCATACATTCCCGCAGGTGTTGTACAAGCCGTATCCGTTGGGCTCGTACGCGTCCGCGGGAGCCGTCCCCAGGTAGCCGTCCGCGCCGCTGTCGCGCGTGGGGAACTCGCCCTGCCATACGTTCATCCGGTGCACGCCGTCGGGTTCGCGCTCGTCGCCCCACGGGTAGCGGGCCTGGACCAGACCGCCTCGGGCCGCGTACTCCCACTCGGCCTCCGTGGGGAGTCGCTTGCCCGCCCATCTGGCGTAGGCGCGTGCGTCGCGCCAGGTGACATGGACCACCGGGTGGTCCATCCGGCCGGCCAGATCGGATCCGGGTCCTTCCGGCCGGCGCCAGTCGGCGCCCCTGACCTCGTACCACCACGGCGTTGCCGGTACGGGGCGCGCCCCGCGTGGGTGCTCGGGCAGGAACGCGGCGAACACGAAGGAGGTGCCGAACCGCTCCGCCAGTGTGACCCAGCCGGTCGCCTCGGTGAACTCGGCGAACGCGCTGTTCGTGACCGCCGTGGTGTCGATCCGGAAGGGGGCCAGTTCCACCTCACGCACCGGGCCCTCGCCGTCGGCCGGGTAGCCCTGCCCGTCGTCGGTCCCCATCAGGAACCTGCCGCCGGGCAGCAGGGCCATTCCGTTGCGCGAGGGTTCCACGGGGCCGTTGAGGTCCTCCGTGGCCGGCCGGGGCTGCGGTACGGGCGGTGCCTGCGCCCCGGCCTCCCGGCTCGCTGCGCAGCACGACGCGTCACTGGTCACGGGCGCACCTCCCCGTCCGGGCGGGGAAGCCGCACCGGCGCACCGGTGAGCCGGCTGCGGTGGGCCGCCTCGACGACGGCCACGATGTCGAGGACTTCGGCCTCGGGGACGTTCGGGACGCCCGTCCGGCAGCTCTCGACGATCGATGTGAGCAGGCCGGTGAGCATGGCGGGCCCGGCCTCGATGGCGAAGGCGCGCCCGCCACCGGGGCCGTCGAGGCGCCCGGTCGTCGACGGGGACCACTCCGCGTCACCGCCCAGGGTCGCGACGCGTCCGTCGGCCCAGGTCAGTGACGTGCGCCCGGCGTCCGTGGCGTCGACCGCGACGCATCCGGGCCCGAGGGCCGCGACCGCCAGATCCACCAGGTGCACTCCGTACCAGGCCAGGAACGGGTGGCCGGGCTGGGTCGGCAGCGGCCCCGTCAGATCGATGCGGTCGATGTCGCCGGAGCCGAGCGCCTGCCGGAACTCGGGCGTGAAGCGCTTCGGCGAGCCGGCCAGCGGCAGACAGGCGTGCTGACGCGCCGTGGCCAGCATCGCGCGGGCGTCGGCGAGCGCGAGGGCGAACCGGGTGTCCACGTAGACCGGCTTGCCGAACGCCGCGAGCCGGGTGAAGTACCCGTGGTGGGTGCGGGCGTCGGAGGCGACGACCAGCAGCGCGTCGCAGCGCCCGGCCACCTCCTCGGGGCTGGAGCACAGCGGAACTCCCAGCTCCGTCACCTCGCGGGCCAGGGCGTCGACGCGGTCCCGGCCGAGCGGGAAGTCCGCGGCCGGCACGCCCTTCCACGCCGCCGTCACGGTGGCGCCGGGCACGGTGCCGGTGACCCCGTCCCCGAACAGCCGGGTGAAGGACGGTGCGTGCGGCGAGTCGACGCCGATGAGCCCGAGCCGCAGGGGCGCGGGCGCCGGTGCGGGCGTCATCCCTTCACCCCGGAGGAGACGACACCGGCGACGATGTGCCGCTGGAGCACGACGAAGATCACCAGGCAGGGAAGGAAGCTGATGCACGCGGCGGACATGATGCCCGCCGTCGACACCGTCTCGGTGTGCAGGGTGGCGAGTCCGACGGTCAGGGTGCGTGCCTCGTCGGTCTGGCCCACGACCAACGGCCACAGCAGGTCGTTCCAGTGCCACAGGAAGACGAAGATGGCGAGCGTCGCGAGCACGGGCCGGATCAGCGGCAGCACGATCCGGCTGAAGGTGCGCCACTCGCCCGCCCCGTCGATGCGCGCCGCGTCGAACAGCTCGTCGGGCAGGTCGCGGACGAACTGCCGGATGAGGAAGACGGCCTGCGCGTTGGCCAGGGTGGGCATGATCAGTCCCCAGAGCGTGTTCACCCCGTCCAGGCGCGCGACGAGGATGAACGTCGGGATGAGGGTGGCCTGCATCGGCACCATCAGGGTGGCGACGATCGCCCACAGCAGGGCGTTGCGTCCGGGGAACCGCTTGCGCACCAGGGCGTAGGCGGCCATGGAGGACGTGAGCAGGATGACCACGACCGAGACGGCGGAGTAGGCGAGGGAGTTGAGCAGCCAGCGGGGGAAGTCGCCCACCTCGAAGACGCGGGTGATGTTGTCGAACGTCAGCGAGTCGGGGAACGCCTGCGGAAGGGTGGGGGCGTCCTCCGGCGACAGCGCGAGGACGATCACGGCGAGCAGGGGGCCGACGGTGAACAGCGAGATCAGGGTGAGCGCGAGGGCCGGCAGCCACCTGCGGGGCGGGCGGGCGTCCGGGCGCAGGCCGAGCGCGGTGGACGGCGTGGTCACGTGGTCTCCTTTTCGTCGATGAACCGTCGCTGCACGAGGGACAGGACGAGCACGATGGCGAAGAGGACCATGCCGATCGCCGAGGCGTAGCCGAAGTCGAGGAACTTGAAGCCCTCGTCGTAGAGGAAGTAGATGAGGCTGCTGCTGGCCCGGTTGGGGCCGCCGCCGGTCATCACGTAGATGGTGTCGAACACCTGGAAGCCGGTGATCGTCTCGATCACGAGGACGAAGAACAGCACCGGCCTGAGCAGCGGCAGCGTCACGTACCGGAACGCCTGCCGGCTGTTCGCCCCGTCCAGGCGCGCCGCCTCGTGCACCTCGGCGGGCAGCGCCTTGAGCCCGGCGAGGAAGACGAGCATCGAGTAGCCGAACCCCTTCCACACCGAGACCAGGGCGAGGCAGGACAGCACGAGCAGTTGGTCACCGGAGAGGAACGGTACCGGCCCGATTCCCCCGAGTCCGCCGAGGGCCGCGTTGAGCGGCCCGTCACTGGCGAAGATCCAGGACCAGATGATGCCGGCCATCACGAACGAGCTCAGATACGGCAGGAAGAGCAGGGCTCGGAACGTCCCCTGGAAGCGCACCAGTTTGTTCAGGAGCAGTGCGCCAGCCAGGGAGACCACGATGATGAGCGGGACGAAGATCAGCACATAGGTCGCCGTCACCCCGAGGCTCTTCCAGAAGAGCGGATCCGAGGACAGCCGGGTGTAGTTCTCGGCCCCGAGCCACGACACGTCCCCGTTGAGGCGGTAGCGCGTGAGGCTCATGGCGCCGGCGCCCGCGATGGGCAGGAATTTGAACACGGCGAAGATGACGACGGTCGGCAGGACGAACAGGAGGCCCGTCATCGCCTCCCGGCGCTTGAGCCGGCGGCGGGCCGCATGGCCGCCCGGAGACGGAGACGGAGACGGAGACGGGGCCGGGGGTGTCGGGGGAGGTATCGTGCCGCTCTTCGGGACATGGCTCGGGGTGTGCACGGACATGGCGACCTATCGGTGTGGAGAGACGGACCGGGGGAGTCCGGTACCGGGCGGGGACCGGACTCGCTGCGCTGGCTGCGTCAGGACCGGGAGAGCAGCTCCCGCGCTTCCTTCGCTGCCTTGTCCAGGGCCTCCTCCGGCGAGAGATCACCGCCGAGCGCGGCCTGGATGCCGGGTGCCAGGGACGCCATCACCTGGCGCGCGGCGGGCGAGGACTCACCGGGGTTGGCGAACCGGAGCGCTTCGTTCAGTACCTGGTAGTCGGGTCCCGTGCTCGGCGCCTCGACGTCGGTGCGGGTGGGGAAGCTGCCCGCGGCGGCGTTGAGCGACTTCTGCGTGGCGGGCGAGCTCAGGTAGGCGAGCACGTCGTAGGCGGCGTCCCGGTTCTCGTCCTTGCTGATGGAGGTCAGGGAGAGCAGGCCCGGGTTGCCATAGGTCGCGCGGACCTTGCCCTGGAGGGGCAGGCCGAGCGACACGTTCTTCGCGCCCAGTGCCGCCCGCATCTGGTCGAGTTCCGGCAGGGACGTGACGGGCCGCATGGCGACCTTGGAGGCGGCGATGGGGGCGCCCTGCACGGCGGGGCCCTCGGTGGCGGCGTCGGCCGGCAGGCCGCCCGCCTTCTTCAGGTCGACGAGGAACTGGAGGGCGGAGACGCCCGCCGCGGAGTCGAAGGCGACATCCTTGCCGTCACCGCTGAAGACCCGGCCGCCGGCCTGCCAGAGCAGCGGGTAGAAGGAGAGGTTCAGCGTCTGCTCCGGGCTGCCGGCGTAATCCATCACGGCGACGCCCTTCTTGGCGAGCACCGGTGCGGCCTTGCGCACGTCGTCCCAGGTCTTCGGGAGTCCGAGCCCGGCGTCGGCGAATATCTTCGTGTTGTACGCGGTGCTGTTGATGTTCTGGAAGATCGGTACGCCGTACAGCTCGCCGTCGATGGTGGCGGCCTTGAGGGTCGCGGGGAAGAAGGCCTTGCGCTCCTTGGCGACGGCGTCGTCGACGGGCAGCAGCCCCCGCACCTTGTTGTAGGTGGCGGCCTGGTCGGGCGTGATCAGCACGATGTCCGGACCGGTCCCGGCGGCGAGCGCGGCGGAGATCTGTGCGTCGCGCTTGTCGAAGGTCTGGAGTTCGATGTTCAGATCGATGCCGGGGTGCGTCTTCTCGAACGCGGACTCCGTCCGTTCCCAGAACTTCTTGCTCGCGGCCTCGTCCTTGATGACCGGGTACATCCACACCGTGACGTGCGACTTGCCGTCGTCGGCACCCGACGCCGAGCAGGCGGAGGCGGTCAGGGTGGCCGCGGCGGCGACGGCCACGCAGCGAAGCAGTCTCGTGCTCATGCTCGTTCTCTCTTTCGTTGTGCGGCGCCGGCCAGCGCGGCGAGGGCGTCCACGTGGCGGCCCAGTAGGGGAGGGGCGGTCAGGAGCGGGTCGTCGACGTCGCGCATCCACTGCGACAGCGCGCGGGCGAGTTCTTCGCGGACGCCGGCGCAGGCGGGGTCCTCCGCACGGTTGTCCCGCTCGTGGGGATCGCGCACGAGGTCGTACAGCTCGACGGTCGGGCTGGTCTCCACCGTGGGCCCCCGCAGATCGGCGGGGAGGCTGCGGCGCACCCAGGACTGGGTGGGGTCCATGGCACGCGGGGCGTTGGCGAAGTTGACGACCAGCTTGTGCGAGGCGGAGCGGACCGAGCGCTTGGGGTCGTAGTAGATGTGGTGGGTGAGCTGGCCGAAGGTGTGGGTCCGTGCGGCCGTACCGCTCTCCACGACCGGAACCAGGCTGCTGCCAGGCAGTCCGGCGGGGGCCGGCAGGCCCACGAGCCCGAGCAGCGTGGGCAGTACGTCGACGTGGCTGACCATCTGCGTGACGCGGCGCCCGGCCCATCGCACGCGGCCGGGAGCGCGTACGAGGAGGGCGACCTCCAGGCCCGGGTCGTAGAGGGTGCACTTCGCGCCGGGCAGCGCGAGTCCGTGGTCGGTGGTGAACACCACGACGGTGTCGTCGCTCAGACCGAGCGCGTCGAGGCGGGCCAGTACCCGGCCGACGCCCTCGTCCATGTGGCGTACGGCGCCCTGGAGTTCGGAGATCTCCTCGCGGGCTCCCGCGTCGTCCCGGAGGTAGGCGGGGACGGTGACCCCGAGGGAGCTGTCCGGGCTCACGGTGTCGCCGAGGAAGCCCATCACGCCGGGGCGGTCGTCGCGGGCCGGTGTGCGGTGCGGCTCGTGGAAGCCGACCTGGAGGTAGAACGGAGCGTCCGCGGCGGCCGCCCGGCCGAGGGCTTCGGCGGTCCGCTCGACGACCGTGTCCCGGTCGCCGCCGGAACGCACCCGGTCGAACCCCAGCCGCTCGGCGACGACGTCGTCCGCCAGCACCCTGGACTCGTGGTGCACGCCGATCAGTTCGGTGCTGTATCCGGCCGCCGACAGCCTGCCCGCGAGGTGGGACGAGGGATCGGTGAGGTCCCAGCCGAAGGGGTCGTGGGTGAGGCCGAGCACGCCGTTGGTCTGCGGATAGGTGCCGGTGAACAGCGAGGCCCGCGCGGGGCTGCAGTGCGGGGCGGTCGCGAACGCCGACTCGAACAGTGCCGATTCGGCGGCGAGGGCGTCCAGATGAGGGCTGACCACGGTGGGGACCCCGTACGCTCCGAGGAAGCGCCCCAGATCGTGGCAGTGGATCAGCAGGATGTTGCGTGCGCCGGTCCGGGTCATCCCATCCTCGCCAGGTCCTCGCGCGTCAGCGCGTGCTCCAGGGGCCGTCCGGCCAGGAAGCGGCCGATCTCCTCCGTGACGATCTGCCCGGCGCGCCGCCGTGAGTCCGAGGTGGCGCCCGCGATGTGCGGTGTCAGCAGCGCGTTCGGCAGGCCGCGCCAGCGGTCGTCGACGGGCAGCGGCTCACTGGTGAACACATCGAGCGCGGCGTCGATCCGGCCCGAGGCGACCTCCGCGAACAGCGCGTCCATGTCCACCACGGAGGGCCGTGCGGTGTTGACGAACAGCGCCCCGTCCCGCATCGCCGCGATCTCCCGGGCGCCGATCATCCCGTGGGTCTCCGGGGTCGCGGGGGCGTGCACGGCGATGACGTCACTGGTGGCCAGCAGGTCGGTCAGCCCGGTACGGAGCTCGGTGAGCGGGTCGCCGGACGGGATGTACGGGTCGTGGACACGGACGTCGGCGCCGAGCGCCCGGCACATGCGGATGTAGTGACGGCCGGTGCGCGAGGCACCGACCACGCCGATGCGCGCCCCGCTGATCTCGCGCCCGCGCCGGGTCTCCCTGGCCGCGTCCCAGTCCAGGCCGGAACGCAGGGCGTGATCGTGGCGGTGGGTGCGGCGCAGCAGGGAGAGCGTCAGCCCGAGGGAGAGCTCCGCCACGGCGGGAGCCATCGCCGCTCCCGCCTGGGACACGGGCAGGCCGGCCGCCCAGAAGTCGTCGCTCACCAGCCAGTGGATCGAGGACGCCGCGTGCATGACGAACCGCAGATCGGGGGCGAGCGCGAGGCGGGCGGCGTCGAGCCGGGGGAACCCCCAGGCGGTCACGAGTACGTCGACGCCGTCGAGCGCCCGGCCGAACGCGCCGGGCGTGTGCAGTGCGAGCGGCTCGCTCTCGGTGATCTCGCCGAGAGCCGCCAGCGCGCCGAGCGTCGGCGGCGGGAAGAACGCTGCCCGTTCCCCGGGCGCGACGCTCAGGTGAATCCGGATGGGCGAGCCCTGGGGATGTCGCCCCTGACCCGTTCCGAGGTGCTCATTCATGGTGTGGAAGCTAATCAGCGTACTTACTTCTGTCAATGACCGAATAAATTACACTGGGCCTCGCAACAGACCCCAGAGGGGTGCCCGTCCGCCGGACCGCCAGGAGGAAACGCCAGTCATGAAGCCACGCGCCGGGAGCAAAGCCCTGATCCGGGAGATCAACGAAGCCCTGGTTCTCGACGTCGTGCGGGTGCGCCGCCCGGTCGCCAGGGCGCGGATCGCGACCGAGACGGGACTGAGCCCGGCCACCGTCACCGGGATCACGGCCCGGCTGCTGGGCGCCGGGCTGCTCACCGAGGCCGAGGCCGGACGCAGCACCGGAGGCCGGCCCGCCCGGCTGCTCGATCTGAGCAGCGACGGGGTGCTGGCGGCCGGGGTCAGGCTGTCGAGCACCGAGGCCTATGTGGTGCTGGTCAACATGCGCGGGGACGTCGTCGCCTCGCATCAGGAGCAGCTCACCTCCACACGGCCGGAGGACGCCGCGGAGACCATCGCCCGCGCCGTGCGCTTCACGACCGGGAGCAGGGCCTCGGCCACGCTCGTCGGCGTCGGGGTCGCCGTGTCGGGCGTCGTCGACCAGCAGAGCGGAATCGTGCGCCACAGCGGCTCGATGGGCTGGGAGAACGTCGCCTTCCGGCGCCGGCTGGCGTCCCTGATGGACACCCCGGTCGTCCTCGACAGCTACGTCAACTCGGTGGCCTCCGGGCTGCTGCTCTTCGACGGGGGGCTCGGCGGCCGCAACCTCGTGATCTTCAGCGTCGGGGAGAGCCTGGGTGCCTCCGTGGTGGTGAACGGCAGCATCCACCGCGGCTTCAACGGGACCGCGGGCGGCTTCGCCCACTCCAGCGTCGGCACCGGCAGCGCGCGTCCCTGTCACTGCGGGGCCGAGGACTGTCTGGAGACCTGGTCCAGCCGCTGGGGAATCGAGCGCGAGCTGGAGAGGCGCGGGGTGGCGCCGGGCAGTCTCGCCGGAGGCGATGACGTCATCGAGAGCGCGGCGGACCGGCTCGGCGCCGCCGCGGCCAACGCCGCCAAGATGTTCGGCCCCGAGGGCGTCGTCATGGCGTTCACGCCGGAGATGAACATCCCGGCGCTCACGGCCCGCACGGAACAGGTCTTCCGCGGCCACTACGCCCACAACGCCACGCCGCACCCCACGCTGGAGCTCACCGCGACCGGCCCGTTCGACCACGCGTCCGGCGCCGCCCACACCGTGCTCGCCCAGCTCTTCACCGCCAGCACATCCGACGCCGCGGCCGGCGACTCCCTGAGCGCGGCGGCGGTCGGCTGACCCGGGCGGACCGGCGCCACCGGGGTACGGCGGCCGGCCGCCGGCCGGGACGGCTCAGGCGGCGGCCGTCTCGTCCGGCAGCGGCTCCAGGGGCCGGCCGCCCGCCCAGTGCGGCCCGAGGTCGTCCAGCCGCCAGCCGAACGGATAGGAGCGCGGCTGCGGACGTGAGGGCAGCCGGCGGGGTCGCGCCGGGAGGAGGCGGACGCAGCGCGAGCGTACCCGCAGCGATCCGGCGGCCGCGGACCGGACCCAGCGGGGCTGCGCCCGGAACCCCAGGGCGCGCAGCAGGGGTTCGTCCAGCAGGGCGAGCGAGAAGCGTGCGATCAGCGGACGCAGCGGGCGCGGGTACCAGGCGGCCATGGTCCGGAACGTGGCGTTGGCGACCCGCCGGTTCGCCGGGTCGTACGCGAACATCCGCTCCTCGTAGGAGTCCAGCAGCCGCTCGAACCCCTCGTAGGTGTCCGGTGCGCCCTCGATGCCCATCATCGCGGCCATCTTCCGGCCCACCTCGGTCAGCGCCTGCGTCTCCACCCGGCACAGGGGCCGCCAGCCGAACCGGTCGATCCAGCGCTTCGGCCCGACGACCGTGGTCGCCAGGACGTACAGGAAGTCCTCGTTGGGTATCCGGTACTTCCCGTGGATCCGGTTGAGGTGCCGGGCCGCCGCCCGCCCGCGCTCCGAGTCGAAGCCGTCGGCGGCCATCTCGTACCCGATCAGCACCGTGTCGTCGTACCGCTTCTGTCCGGCCCGTTCGAACTCCTGGGTCCGGTCCAGGAGCACGGAGATCCGGGGGACACCGTAGTCCCGGAGGAAGGCGACGCTCACCCCCTGCCGGTAGTCCCAGGGGAACTCGTACTGAGAGATCAGCCGAAGGATCTCGGCGTAGTCGCGCGCCGGATCCATCCGGCGTATCTCGCGCAGGCGGCTGTATCGGCCCATGGTGCGCCCTCCTGTCCGTGTACCGGTTCCCTGCGGGACCGCTCCGGTGTGGTGCCTGGGTGTGATGCTCCAACTCGCCGCATCCCCAAGGGATGTGAGGGGTCATCTGCTCTGGGAGTCAAAGTTACAAATACTATCGACTTGTTTCACGAGTCCCGTCAACAGTGCCGACGGGCGGCGCGCAAAGGGGTGCGGGAGCGGGCGCCGCGGCGGTTCCGGGGCATGGCGGTGCCGGTGCCGTCGGTGCGGCCGCGGTGGCGAGGGGGTGTGCCGGGTGAGGGCGGCCTGCCGGGAGGCCCGGATCAGGCGGAAGCGCGCCGGATCAGCTGGGTCGGCATGATGACGGAGCCGGCGTCCCCGGAGTCGTCGTCGAGTCGGTCCATCAGGATCTTGACCATCAACCTGCCCATGCTGACCACGTCCTGACGGACCGTCGTCAGCGGGGGATCGGTCGTCTCCGCGACCGACTCCAGGTCGTCGAAGCCGACCAGCGCCACATCCTGCGGTACCCGGCGGCCGTGCTCGCGCAGCACCCGCAGGGCGCCGGAGGCCATCAGGTCGTTGGCGGCGAAGACGCCGTCCAGGTCCGGCCGCCTCGCCAGCAGCCCGGCCATGGCGCGGGCGCCGCCTTCCGCCGTGAAGTCGCCGTCCGCGACCAGCGCGGGATCGCCGTCCGGCAGCACGTCGAAGTAGCCGTCGATGCGGTCCAGGGCCGAGGTCTGGTCGCGCGGGCCCGCGATGTGCGCGATGTGCCGGCGGCCGAGCGAGACCAGATGGCGTACCGCCTCGCGGGCGCCGCCCCGGTTGTCGCAGTCGACGTAGGGGACCGCGGTGCCGGAGGCGCCCGGCCGTCCGGGGCGCCCGCCGTAGACCGTCGGCACCCGGAACCGGCTTATGACCGCCGACAGTCCGTCGTCCGTGTGCAGTGAGAACGCCAGCACACCGTCCACATGGCCACCGGCCAGATAGCGGGTGACCCGGTCGAAATCCCCGCTCCCCTCCACCAGGAGAAGCACCAACTGGGCGTCATAGGTGATGAGTTCGCGGCTTATGCCACGGATGTGCTGGGAGAAGAAGGGGTCGGAGAAGATCCGGACCTCGGGTTCGTCGATGATCACGGCGACCGCCCCGTTGCGCCGGGTCACCAGCGTCCGGGCGGCGTGGTTCGGTACGTAGCCGAGCTCGTCGACCGCCTTGCGCACCTGGTCCACCAGCGGCTGCCGCACCCCCGCACCGCCGTTGACCACCCGGGAGGCCGTTGCCCGGGACACCCCGGCGCGGGCCGCCACGGCTTCCAGTGTGGGGCGTGCGTGAGAGGCATCGGGGGTGGAACGGGGCAAGGGACGCTCCTCGGAGGCGCGGGATGGGGCGGGGTCCGGCCGGGTCCCGGCCGAACGGCACGAACCCCGCCAGCCTACGACCTGGCGGGGTTCGGCGGCCGGGGTGTCCCCGTGCGTGGACGCCGGCCCGGGAGCCGGACCGGCCCCGGGCGCCTGTCCTCCGGGTGCCGGCCGGGTACCTGTCGCGCGAGACCGGAGCCCCGTCGTGCCGGTGTCGGCCGGAAGCCTGTCGCGCGGGCGCCCCCGCACGGTACCTTCCGGCCATGCCGAGACGTGCGCGGGGTGGCTGGACGCCGGACGGCCGCAGCCGGCGGGCAGGCCGTCGCCGGATCCGCGGCCTTGTGCACGCGGCCGTCGCCACCGCGTCGGCCGGCGCGCTGCTCACGGGCTCCGCCGAGGCCGCGCGGACCCCGCCGCGTACCGGATTCGAAGCCGCCCACGGGGCGCGCTGGACCTCTCCGGCCGAGGAGCGCTCGCTGCTCGCGTCCCTCGGCCGACGCGGCGGCCGGGTCGCCGTGGAGCGGATCGGCACGACGGAGCAGGGCCGCCCGCTGCGGCTCGTCCGGATCGGCGTCCGGCGTCCGGGCGTACTCACCGTGCTCCTCGTGTGCAGCCAGCACGGCAACGAACCGGCGGCCCGCGAGGCCTGTCTGACGACGGTCCGCGACCTGGGGTACGCCAGGGACGGGGCCACCCGTGACCTGCTCTCCCGCACCGAGATCCTCGTCATTCCCACCGCCAACCCCGACGGCGGTGCCGCCGGTACCCGGGGCGACTCGGACGACGTGGACATCAACCGCGACCACATCGCGCTGCGCACCGCCGAGGCCCGCGCCATCGCGGCGGTGCTCCGGGACCACGCGCCCGATGTCGTCTACGACCTGCACGAGTACGGCGCCGCCCCGCCGTACTACGACAAGGACCTGACCGTCCTGTGGCCCCGCAATCCCAATGTCGACGACCGGGTGCGCGACGAGTCGAAGCTCCTGGCCGCACGGTATGTGCGGCCGGCCGCCCGGTCCGCCGGACACGACAGCGGGCTCTACGGCGTCTGGACGGACCCGGTCACCGGCCGGCCGGTCAAGCAGACGGCGGGCGACGGGCAGGAACGCATCCTGCGCAACGCGGCGGGTCTCAAACACGCGGTGGGCCTGCTCGTCGAATCCCGGGTGGACCCGCTCACCGACGCCGAGCGGGACGACCCCGCGGTCAACAACCGGCGCAGAGTGCACGCCCAACTGGCCGCGCTCAAAGGGCTGTTCGCCTATGCCGAGGAACGGTCCGGCGAGATCGCCGCCGCCACCGCCGGCTCCCGGGCGGCCGGAACGGCCGATCGGGGCCCGGTCCTGCTGGGCGGGGCCGACAACGACGCCCCGGGGCCCGGCGACGTCCTCGCGCGGCCACCCTGCGGATACCGGCTCACGGCGGACGGCTTCGCCGCGGTCGGGGACGAACTCGCCCTGCACGGCGTCACCTCCCGGCCCGACGGTGACGGTGTGTACGTACCACTGGGCCAGCCGGCCCGCAGACTGATCCCACTCCTGCTGGACGCACGTGCGCCATACCACCTCATAAACGGTCAAGCCGATACCGCTTGTTGATCCCGGAAGATGTACGCCGCGTGTGGTACTGCCTACGGAGAGCGAAACTTCAGCTTCCGTGAAAGGTGCCTTTCGTGTCGCAGGACGATCAGAGAACGGGCGGCAGGGGGGATCTGTCGGTGACGGCGGATCTGCCCGGCGACCCGACCCAGGGCCGGCGCCCCACGACCGACCGAGTGGTGTTCGGCGTCACCGCCGTCCTCACCCTCGCCTTCGTGGTCTGGGGGGCCACCGCCACCGACTCGCTGGAGGACGTCTCCAGCACGCTGCTCAACGGCCTCATGCACAACGGCGGTTGGGCCTTCATGCTGGCCGCATCCGGGTTCGTGGTCTTCGCACTCTGGCTCGCCATCAGCCGCTACGGAAAGATCACCCTCGGCCAGGAGGGCGAGGAGCCGGAATTCCGGACCGTGTCCTGGGTCGCCATGATGTTCAGCGCCGGGATGGGTATCGGCCTGATGTTCTACGGAGTGAGCGAGCCCCTGGCGCACTTCGTCCACCATCCGCCCGGCACCCATCCCGCGGACGCCGCGGAGGCGATGCAGACGGCGATGGCCACCACCCTCTTCCACTGGACGCTCCATCCCTGGGCGATCTACGCGGTGGTCGGTCTCGCCATCGCGTACAGCACCTTCCGGCGCCGCAGGCGGCAGACCATCAGTGCCGTCTTCGAACCCCTCATCGGCGCCCGGCACGCCCACGGCGCCGTCGGCAGGCTGATCGACATCCTCGCCATCTTCGCCACGCTCTTCGGCTCGGCCGCCTCGCTCGGCCTCGGCGCACTCCAGATCGGCAGTGGATTCCACGAGCTGAACTGGAAGGAGAAGACCGGTACCGGGCTGCTCGTCCTGATCATCGCCGTACTGACCGCGGCCTTCGTCGCCTCGGCGATCTCGGGCGTGGAGAAGGGCATCCAGTGGCTGTCCAACATCAATATGGTGCTCGCCCTGATCCTCGCCGTGTTCGTGTTCATCGCGGGCCCCACCATCATCGTGCTCGACCTGCTGCCCACCTCGATCGCCGCCTACATCGGTGACCTGCCCCAGCTCGCCGGACGCACGGAGGCGACGGGGGAGGGGGAGGTCGCCGACTGGCTCAGCAGCTGGACCGTCTTCTACTGGGCCTGGTGGATCTCCTGGACCCCGTTCGTCGGCATGTTCATCGCCAGGATCAGCCGCGGCCGGACCATCCGCCAGTTCATCGGCGGGGTCATCCTGGTCCCCAGCACGGTCAGCCTGATCTGGTTCGCGATCTTCGGCGGCACCGCCATCAAGCTCCAGGAGGCGGGCAAGCTCGATGGCGCCGACACCCAGGAGGCCCAGCTCTTCGGCGTACTCCAGCAGTTCCCCATCCCCACGGTGATGAGTCTGCTCGTGATGATCCTGGTCGGCATCTTCTTCGTGTCGGGCGCCGACGCCGCGTCCATCGTGATGGGCACCCTGTCCCAGAAGGGCATCCTCGAACCGGCCAAGTGGGTCGTCGTCTTCTGGGGCGTCACCACCGGTGCGGTGGCGGCGGTCATGCTGCTGATCGGCAACGGCACGGGCGACGCGCTGGCCGGTCTGCAGAACCTGACCATCCTGGTGGCCGCGCCCTTCACCATCGTCATGATCGGGATGTGCGTGGCCCTGATGCGGGACCTGCGCGAGGACCCGCTCATCGTGCGACGCGAGTTCGGGGTGGAGGCGGTCGAGTCCGCCGTCATCGAGGGCCACGCGAAGTACGACGGCGACTTCGAGATCCGGATCGGTCCCGGCGACAGCCAGATCACCACCGAACGCGAGAGCGACAGGCCCGGCGGTTCGAGCCCGGCCGCCGACTGAGCCGGGCCGCCCGGCGGCTCCGTACGCCCGCCTCTTCAGTCCACCAGACGGGCCGCCGCCTCCGCGCAGCCCAGGGCCACGGTCACCCCCGCGCCGCCGTGCCCGTAGTTGTGCACCAGGCGCCCGCCGCCGGGCAGCGGCTCGGCCTCGATGCGGACCCCCGCGTCCCGGGCCGGCCGCAGCCCCACCCGGTGCCCGATGATCCGCGCACCGGCGATCTCCGGCCGGACCCGGGCACACCGTGCCACGATCTCCCCGGCCACGCGGGGATCGGGCACGGTGCGCCAGTCGTCCGTGCCGGCGGTGCCGCCGAGCACCAGCCGGCCCGGCTGCGGGAAGAAGTACGTCGTCACGTCGGAGGCCGGGTCCGCCTCGGTGAACCACTCCTCGATCCCCGGGTTCTCCACCATGACCAGCTGACCGCGCACCGGCCGCATACCGGTATCGGGGACCAGCTCACGGGCGCCGAGCCCCGTGCAGTTGACCACCGTCGCCGCCTCGGCGGCGGCCTCGTCGAAGGAGCTGACCGTACGCCGCTCGATAGAACCCCCGGCGGCCCTGACCTGTTCCTCCAGCCAGTCGAGGTGCACCGGCATGTCGATCAGCGGCAGCCGGCAGCGCAGCCCCTCCGCGCTCTCCACCACGTCCTTCAGCTCCCCGGCCCACGCTCCGAGCGCCGCGAGCCGCTCGCCCCGGTGCAAGCCGCTGACCAGCCGAACCCCGGTCTCCGCGGGCCGGGCGGCCAGCTCCTCGTACCGGTTCAGCGAGGCCAGCGACCAGTCCCCGACCCGGTCCTGGGGTTCGATCCGGTACGGCCACCACAGGGCCCCCGCCACCGCGGAGGTCGTGGTCGCGGCGGGCTGCCGGGACCAGACCCGCACCCGGTGACCACGTCCGGCCAGCACCACCGCTGTGGTCAGGCCGCTGACCCCACCGCCCACCACGATCACTTCCGACACTGCCGCACCGCCGCTCGTCTCTGCCCGGTCCACCCGATTCAGGGGAAGGACCCTAGCCGAGGCGAACGGGCCTGGCGATGCTCCGGGCGACCGGCGCCCCCGGTCGCCGATTAGGATCGACCTCCTGATGACTGCCACCCTCGTCGCCAAGGACCTCGCCGCCGGACACGGCGACCGCACTCTCTTCGCCGAACTCGACCTCGTGGTCGCTCCCGGCGATGTGATCGGTCTCGTCGGAGTCAACGGCGCCGGAAAATCGTCGCTCCTGCGGCTGCTCGCCGGGCTCGACCAGCCCGAGGAGGGGGAGCTGCGGCTCTCCCCGCCCACCGCTACCGTCGGCCACCTCCCGCAGGAACCGGAGCGGCGCCCGGACGAGACGGTGCGGGAGTTCCTGGCCCGGCGGACGGGCGTGGCCGAGGCCCAGTCGACGATGGACGCCGCCACCCAGGCCCTCGTCGACGGGACGCCCGGCTCCGACGACGCGTACTCCGAGTCGCTGGAGCGCTGGCTCGCCCTCGGCGGCGCCGACCTGGACGAACGGGCCGAGGAGGTCGCCGCGGAGCTTGGGCTGACCGTCGGTCTCGACCTGCCGATGACCACGCTCTCCGGAGGCCAGGCGGCCCGGGTGGGCCTCGCCTCGCTGCTGCTCTCCCGCTACGACGTCTTCCTGCTCGACGAACCCACCAACGACCTCGACCTCGACGGCCTGGAGCGGCTTGAGCGGTACGTCTCCGGGCTCCGCGCGGGCACGGTCGTCATCAGCCACGACCGCGAGTTCCTGATGCGCACGGTCACCAAGGTCCTCGAACTCGACCTCGCACAGCAGCAGATCAACCTCTACGGCGGTGGCTACGCCGCCTACCTGGAGGAGCGCGAGCGGGCCCGCAGGCACGCCCGGGAGGAGTTCGAGGAGTTCGCGGACAAGCGCTCCGCGCTGGAAGGCCGGGCCCTCATGCAGCGCTCCTGGATGGACAAGGGCGTCAGGAACGCGCGCCGCAAGGCGGGCGACTCCGACAAGATGGCCCGCAAGTTCCGGAGCGAGTCGAGCGAGAAGCAGGCCGCCAAGGCCCGCCAGACCCAGCGCATGATCGAGCGGCTCGACGTCGTGGAGGAGCCGCGCAAGGAGTGGGAGCTGCGCATGGAGATCGCCTCCGCGCCCCGCTCCGGCTCCGTCGTGGCGACCCTGCGCGAGGCGCGGGTCACACTCGGGGACTTCGCGTTCGGCCCGGTCTCGCTCCAGATCGACTGGGCGGACCGGATCGCCATCACCGGTGCCAACGGAGCCGGGAAGTCGACCCTGCTCGCCGCTCTGCTCGGCCGCCTTCCGCTGGACTCCGGGCACGCGAGCCTGGGCTCAGGCGTGGTGGTGGGGGAGGTGGACCAGGCGCGGAAGCTGTTCCACGGCACGGAATCGCTGCTGGAGGCGTTCTGCGCGGCCGTCCCCGACACGGAACCGGCCGAGGTCCGCACGCTCCTCGCTAAATTCGGCCTGCGCGCCGATCATGTGATGCGCCCCGCGACCACCCTCTCCCCGGGCGAGCGGACGCGTTCCGCGCTCGCCCTGCTCCAGGGCCGGGGCGTCAACCTCCTCGTCCTGGACGAGCCCACGAACCACCTCGACCTGCCGGCGATCGAGCAGCTGGAGTCGGCGCTCGACTCGTACAAGGGGACGCTGCTGCTGGTCACGCACGACCGCCGGATGCTGGAGGCGGTCCGCACGACGCGCCGCGTCGAGGTGGCGGCGGGACGGCTGACGGAGAGCTGAGACCGAGAGCCCGGTCCGCCCTGTTGGTATGCCAAATGCGGTGAGTGTGAATCCGCCCTGTGTCGATTGAGGCCTGAATTCCGACTTACTTCTCATAACTCCTGAAGTTACGGTCACTTGGTATGCCAAGTGCTACTGTCGCCTTGTTCCGGCCGGGGAGCCGCCGTTCCCGTGGCCCGGCCGGAACGCGACCGGTATACCCGCTTCCGCAGGAGGTCCCGTGCGAACCCGCTGGCGTGCCACCCACGTCCTCGCCCACCGCGACGGCGGCCACGCGCTCCTGCGGGACGGCGAGATCGTGTGGGAGGGCGACACGATCAGCTACGTCGGACGCGGCTACGACGGCCCCGTCGATGCCGAACTGGACCTGGGCGAGGCCCTGGTGATGCCCGGACTCATCGACCTCGACGCGCTCACCGACATCGACCACCTCGTCCTGGACTCCTGGGCGCCGCCCGCCCGCGCCGCCGGACTCCTCTGGTCGCAGGAGTACTTCGACCACCGCCGGCGCGACGTCTTCACCCCGGCGGAACGGGCCACCGTCCGCGAGTACGCCCTGGTCCAGCTGGCCCTGCACGGCATCACCACGTACATGCCCATCGCCTCGGAGGTCCACAGCGCCTGGGCCGAGCCCTACGAGGAACTCGTCACCATGGCCGAGACCTCCCGGCGCATCGGACTGCGCGGCTACCTGGGCCCCGCCTACCGCTCCGGCGTCAACGTGGCCCGCCCCGACGGCGGCCGCCACGTCGCCTTCGACGAGGAGCGGGGCCGTGCCGGGCTGCGGGACGCCGAGCGCTTCCTCGACCACACCGCCCGGCTGGGCGACCCGCTCGTCAACGGGGTGCTGCTGCCCTGCCGCATCGAGACGCTCACCGAGGACCTGCTGCGCGAGACCGCCGCGCTCGCCCGCCGCCGCGACGTCCCCGTACGGCTGCACTGCCTGCAGGGCCTGCACGAACGCGACCTCGTACGGAAGACGCACCACGCCACCCCGCTGGAACTGCTGGCCCGCACGGGCCTCCTGGACACCCGGCTGCTCGTGCCGCACGGCGTCTTCACCGACCGCCATCCCTCCGTCCACGGCGAGGACCGGGGCGATCTGGCCACCCTCGCCGGGGCCGGCGTCTCCGTCATCCACTGCCCGCAGACCTCGCTGCGCTACGGCCAGGTGCTGCACTCCTTCGGCGCCTACCGGCGCGCGGGCATCAACCTCTGCCTGGGCACCGACTCCTTCCCGCCCGACCTGATCCGGGGCATGGACACGGGCGTCCACCTCGCGAAGACCGCCGACGGGCGGGCGGACGCCGCACCCGCCGAGCACTACGTCGAGGCGGCCACCCTCGGCGGTGCCCGCGCGCTGGGCCGCGACGACCTCGGCCGGCTGGAGCGCGGTGCGCAGGCCGATCTGGTCGCGTTCCGGCTCGACGACATCCGCGACGGCGTCCAGGACGACCCCGTCCGCACCTTCCTGCTCAACGGCACCGCCCGGCAGGCCACCCACTCCGTCGTGGCGGGGCGCCCCGTCATGACCGACGGCCGGATCCCCGGCACCGACCTGGCCGACCTGCGCCGCCGCGCACAGGAACTCTTCGAGAGGATGCGTGAGGGCTACGCCGAGCGCGACGCGCACCGCCGGGGCGCCGACGCGCTGTTCCCGCCGACCTTCCCGCCGTTCGAGGAGACGACATCACGATGACGACGACCGAATCGCCCGACGCCAGTGAGTCCCACGCCGACCACGCCGAGCACACGATCCGGGCCGGCATCCTGTCCGGCACCTACCCGCCCGGTGCCCGGCTGCGGGAACGCGAGCTGTCGGAGGCCCTGGGCTTCTCCCGTATCCCCGTCCGCGAGGCGCTCACCCGGCTGACCGGCGAAGGCCTCGTCGTGATCTCCCCGCGGCGCGGGGCGTCCGTGCGCAACCTCTCGCTGCGCGATGTCGCGGAACTCTTCGACCTGCGCCTGAGCCTGGAGGTGTTCGCCGCCCGCAGGGCCGCGGAGGCCTGCGCGGCCGGACGTGGCGGCGACCGGCTGCGCGCCCTCATGGAGGAGGCCGAGGACGCCACCCGGCGCGGCGACGCCCACGAGATCCCCGCCGCCAACACCGCCCTGCACGCCGAGATCGTCGCGATGACCGGGAACCGGCTGCTCCAGGACGCGCTCCAGCCCTCGCTCGGCCTGGTGCAGTGGCTGTTCACCCTCACCGGCGGCCTCGACCCGAGCGTCCAGTGCGCCGAGCACCAGGACATCTGCGCCGCGATCTACGCGGGCAAGCCCGACCTGGCCGACGCCCTCGCCTACGCGCACATCGAGCGCGGCCGGGGCCCGTCCCTGGCGAAGCTGGCCGAGGTGCTGCCGGCCGAGTGACCCGCCCGGCCGGCGCCGTCCGGTCCGGGCCCCGACCCACCCCGACCGCCGGCACCCGGCGGCCAACCGAGGAGATGCACCACATGCTGATCACAGACGTCCGTCCCTGGGGCGGCGAGCCCCGCGACATCGAGATCAAGGACGGCGTGATCGCGGCGATCACCCCGCACGACCCCGCCCGCGCCGTCACGGGTGACACCGTGGCCGGCCGGGGACGGCTCGCGCTGCCCTCGTTCTCGGACGTCCACTGCCACCTCGACTCCACCCGCATCGGGCTGCCCTTCCGCCCCCACACGGGCAAGCCCGGCGTCTGGGGCATGACGATGAACGACCGCGCGCACTGGCGCGAGGACGAGTGGACCGTCGCCCAGCGGGCCACGTACACGCTGGGCCGGATGATCGAGCGCGGCACGACCCGGGTGCGCAGCTACGCGCAGATCGACGCGGACTGCGGACTGGAGCGCTTCGAGGGTGTCCTCGCGGCCAAGGAGGCGCACGCCGGCCGGTGCGAGGTCGAGATCATGGCCTTCCCGCAGGCGGGCCTCTTCAAGGAGAAGGGCGTGCCGGAGCTGATGGACCAGGCGCTTGCCTCGGGCGCCGCCGTGGTCGGCGGCATCGACCCGTGCACCCTGGACCGCGACCCCGTCCGCCACCTCGACGTCGTCTTCGGTCTGGCCGAGCGCCACCAGGCGCCGATCGACATCCACCTCCACGAGCCCGGCGCACTCGGCGTGTTCAGCGTCGACCTCATCCTGGAGCGGGTGCGCGCGCTGGGCATGGCGGGGCAGGTCACGCTCTCGCACGCGTACGAACTCGGCACCGTGGACGAGGCGACGACGCGGCGCCTCACCGAGGAGTTCGCGGAGCTGGACATCGCGATGGCGACCATCGCCCCGGCCCAGCAGCAGCACGCCCTTCCGCTGGCCGGGCTGACCGCCGCCGGGGTGCGGGTCGGCCTGGGCGAGGACGGCCAGCGCGACTTCTGGTCCCCGTACGGCAACGGCGACATGCTGGACCGCACCTGGCAGCTCGCCTTCACCAACCGCTACCGGGCCGACGAGCTGATCGAGCACTGCGTGGCAGTCGCCACCCGGGGCGGCCACTCGATCCTCCAGGGCGGCCCGGAGCGCCTGGCGTCCGTCGCGGACCGGCCGGGCGTCGCCGTGGGCGACCCCGCCGACCTGCTGCTGGTCGAGGGCGAGACCGTCGCCTCCGCCGTGATGGACCGCAGCGACGACCGTACGGTCCTGCACGCGGGCCGCGTCGTCGCCGACGGCCTGGAGCTCGTCGGCTGACCCGCCCGGACCCAGACGAAGGAGCCCGTCCACCACGCGGTGGACGGGCTCCTTCGTTTCCCGCGGCGGGCAGTGTTACGCGACCGCCCGCGCGGCGTCCGGCACGGTGCCGTCGTCCGCCACCAGGTGGCACGCCACCTGCCGGGGGGCCGGCGAGTCCGCCGCCACCGGCAGGGTCCGCAGCTCGGGCGGATCGGTCCGGCACCGCTCGGTGGCCAGCGGGCACCGCGTGTGGAAGTGGCAGCCGGGCGGCGGGTCCAGCGGGCTGGGCAGATCGCCGCCGAGCACGATCCGGCTGCGGCCGCGCTGTTCGGCCGGATCGGGCACCGGCGCCGCGGAGAGCAGCGCCTGCGTGTACGGGTGCTTCGGTGCGGCGAACAGCTCGGCGGTAGGGGCCTGTTCGACGATCCGGCCCAGGTACATCACCGCGATGCGGTCCGCCAGGTACTCCACGGCCGCGAGGTCGTGGGTGATGAACAGGCAGCCGAAGCCCCGGTCGCGCTGGAGGTCCGCGAGCAGGTTGAGGACGGACGCCTGCACGGACACGTCGAGTGCGGAGGTCGGCTCGTCGGCCACCAGCAGGTCGGGGGCGACCGACAGCGCGCGGGCGATCGACACCCGCTGGCGCTGCCCACCGGACAGCTCGTGGGGGTTGCGGTCCGCGATCTCGGGCCGCAGGCCCACCTGCGCGAGGAGCTCGTCCACCCGGCGCGAGGCCTCGGCGCGATTCGCCAGACCGTGCAGCCGCAGCGGCTCCGCGATGATCTGACGGATCGTCATCCTGGGGTTGAGGGAGGACGAGGGGTCCTGGAAGACGAGGTGGAAATCCTTGCGCAGCGGACGCAGTTCACGCGCGGAGAGCGTCGTGATGTCCCTGCCGTTGATCTCCACGCTGCCACCGGTCGGCCGGTCCAGGCGCACCACGCACCGCCCCACCGTCGACTTGCCGCTGCCCGACTCCCCGACGAGGCCGACGACCTCGCCGGGCATGATCGTCAACGACACCCCGTCCACCGCCTTCACGGAGCCGCCGGATCCGTCGAAGTGCCGCTTCAGGTCGTGCACGGCCAGCACCGGAGTGCTGGAGCCCGCGGTGCGGGCGGGTGGGACGAGGCTGGCGCTCATCGGTCGGTTCCCTTGCTCGCGGCGGGACGGGACGGGGCGGAACCGGCCGCACCGGCCGGGTGGTGACAGGCGATCAGATGGGTGCCTGCGGACCGGCTCAGCGGCGGGCGGTCCGTCAGGCAGCCCGCGTCCGCGAAGGCGCAGCGCGGGGCGAAACCGCACCCCGCGGGCCGCTCGCGCAGATCGGGCACCAGGCCGGGGATCTCGTTGAGCCGGTCCCGCCCGTTCGCGCCCCGGCTGCCGGGACGCAGTACCGCTCCGAGCAGGCCCCGGGTGTAAGGGTGCTGCGGGGAGGCGAACAGCTCGTCCACCGAGGCCTGTTCGACCGGTCGGCCCGCGTACATCACCAGGACCCGGTCGGCGGTGTCCGCGACGACCCCGAGGTCGTGCGTGATCAGCACGATCGCGGTACCGAGCCGGTCCCGGAGCGAGCGGAGCACATCGAGGATGCCCGCCTGCACGGTCACGTCGAGGGCGGTGGTCGGCTCGTCGGCGATCAGCACCGCGGGGTCGCACGCGACGGCGATCGCGATCATCACGCGCTGCCGCATCCCGCCGGAGAGCTGGTGCGGATACTCGTCGACCCGCTTGCGCGGGGCGGGGATGCCGACGATGCCGAGCAGTTCGACGGCCCGCTCCCTGGCCTCGCCCCGGCCGAGCCCCTGGTGGCGCCGGAGCACCTCGGTAATCTGCCGGCCGATGGTGAGCACCGGGTTGAGCGAGGTCATCGGCTCCTGGAAGATCATCGACAGCCGGCGGCCACGCAGCGAGCGCAGCTTCTTCTCCGGTGCGCCGACCAGCTCCTGGCCGTCCAGGGTGATGGACCCGCCGATCCGGGCGGTCGGCGGGAGCAGCCCCATCACGGCCATGGAGGTGACAGACTTGCCGCAGCCGGACTCGCCGACGACGGCCAGCACCTCACCGGGTGCCAGTTCGTAGGAGACACCGTCCACGGCGTGCACGGTGCGCTCCGCGCCGTGGAAGGAGACCGTGAGATCGCGGACCCGCAGGACCGGCTCCGCGCCCCGCGCGGCGGCGGTCGCGGTGGACGTTTCGACTTCGGTCACCGGGAACCTCCGCGGGGGTCGAGGATGTCGCGCACGCCGTCACCGAGCAGGTTGAACGCCAGAGTGGCGAGCACGATGACGAGACCGGGGAAGACCGCCATCCAGGGCGCGTCCGCGATGAACGGCTGGGCGCTGGAGAGCATCACGCCGAGCGACGGCGAGGGCGGCTGCACCCCGAGACCGAGGAAGCTGAGCACCGCCTCGCCGATGATCGCGGACGGGATGCCCACCGTGGCCTGCACGATGAGGGTCGAGGTGGCGTTCGGGAGGATGTGGCGGAACAGGATGACGCCGTCGCCGCCGCCGTTGGCCGTCGCGGCCCCGACGTAGTCCAGGTGCTTGAGCCGCAGGGTCTCCGCACGGGTGACGCGCACGATGCCCGGGATCTGCGAGATGCCGATCGCGATGGTCGCGTTCTCCAGGGACGGGCCCATCACCGCGGCGAGTCCCACGGCCAGCACCAGGAACGGGAAGGCCAGCATGGTGTCGGTCAGCCGGGAGACCGCCGTGTCGGCGAACTTCCCGTAGTAGCCGGCCACCAGCCCGAGCGGGACGGCGACGACGAAGGCCAGCAGCACGGCCACCACGCCGACCTGCATAGAAGCGGTGACACCGACCAGTACCCGGGACAGCTGGTCGCGGCCCAGGTCGTCGGTGCCCAGCCAGTGCGACCAGCTGGGCTCCCGCAGCGCCGCGTCGAAGTCCGGCAGCGCCGGGTCGTACGGGGCGATGAGCGGGGCGACCAGGGCGACGAGGACGAACACCGCGGAGAGCACCGCGCCCACGAGCGCCAGCCGGTTGCGCCGCAGCCGGCGCAGCGAGGTGGCGAACCGCGCCGCACGGGCGGGCGGCCGGGACGCGGAAGGTGCCGTGGCGGCCGGCGCGGGCGCCGCCGCCGTCGACGGGGAGGGGGTCATCGGGAACCTCCGAGCCGGATGCGCGGGTCGACGACCGAGTACAGGAAGTCGACCAGCAGATTGATCAGGATGTAGGCGGCCGAGGTGAACAGCACGACGCCCTGCACCATGGCGTAGTCACGGGTGAAGACCGCGTCGATGGTCAGCTTGCCGAAGCCGGGCAGCACGAAGACCTGTTCGGTGACGACGGCCCCGGAGATCAGGTGGCCGAGCTGCAGGCCCAGCACGGTGATCACGGTGACGAGCGAGTTGCGCAGCCCGTGCCGGCCGATCACCGCGGCCGGGGACAGTCCCTTGGCGCGTGCGGTGCGCACGTAGTCGGAGGACATCGCGTCGATCATCGCGGCCCTGGTCTGGCGCATCACCACCGCGGCGAGGCCGGAGCCGAGCACGATGGCGGGCAGCACCAGGCGCCGCAGGTTCTCCAGCGGGTCGGCGCTGAACGGGACGAAGCCGGAGGCCGCGAACACCGGCATGGCGATGGCGAACACCAGCACCAGCACGATGCCCAGCCAGAAGGCGGGGATCGACATGCCGAGCAGGGCGATGCCGTTGGCCAGCCACTCCTCCGGCTTGCCGCGCCGCACGGCGGCCATCACCCCGGCCCCGATGCCGACGACCACGGCCATCAGCAGGGACAGCGCGGCCAGTTCCAGCGTGATGGGCAGGGCCTGGGTGATGGAGTCGAGCACCGGCAGCCCGGTGCGGGCCGAGGTGCCGAAGTCGCCCGTGGCCGCGTTGCTGACGTAACGCCAGTACTGGACGGCGATGTTGTCGTCGAGCCCGTACTCGGAGCGGATCGCGGCCAGCACCTCTGGGGAGGTCTGTTCACCGGCGAGCGCCTGAGCGGTGTCGCCGGGCATCGCGCGGACCCCGAGGAACACGGTGATGCTGACGAGCACCATCGTCACCAGCGACTGGCCGATACGGCGGCTCACGTACGACGTGAGCAGTCTGCGGAGGGTGGTCACCGGCTCCCCTTCGTGTATCCGGCTTCCTTGACCCTGATCAGGCCGTCACCGGAGAGCTTGATGCCGCTCACGTCCTGCGAGGCGGAGACGTAGCTGATGTTGCGGTAGAGGTAGATGACCCCGTGCTGCTTGTTGATCGCGGCGGTGAGCTCGCGGTAGATGTCGCGGCGCTTCGCGACGTCGGAGGTGCTGCGCCCCGCCACGATCAGCCGGTCGATCGTCGGGTCGGAGAGCTTTCCCTGGTTGTTGCTGCCCGTCGTGCCGACGAGGCTGTCGATGTTGCCCGCGGGGTCGGGCTGACCGCCCCAGCCGCCGGTCCTCGCCTGGAAGTCGCCCGCCAGGGTCCGGGTCAGCCCGGTCGCGAACTCGGTGGGGCGGAGCTTGACGTCGAAGCCGGCGTCGGCGGCCATGGCCTGCACGACCTGGCCGAGGCGGCTGTCCTCCGGGGTGGTGTTGATCATCAGCTCCAGCGGCACCGGCGTCTTCACCCCGGCCGCCTTCAGCAGCCGTTCGGCCTTCGCCACGTCCCGTCCGGGGCAGGTGACCGGGGAGCTGAGGGGCGTCCCCGGCGGCACCGGGCCGCAGGCCGGTTCGTACATGCCCTGGAAGACCAGCTTGTTGATCAGCGCCCGGTCCAGCGACAGGTCGAAGGCCTCCCGGACCCGCACATCGCGGCCGAAGGGGCTGTCGACGGGGCTGGGGTCCTTGTCGATGCCGTGCGAGTTGGCCACGTTCAGGGTCAGCGCCATGTAGCCGAGCGACGGGGTGTTCAGGAGCTGGAGCCCCTTCTCACCCATCGAGTTGCGGACTTCGACCGGGCCCATCTGGTCACCTATCTGGACGTCACCGGAGCGGATGTTCGCCATCCGGATGCTGCCGTCGGTGATCGTCTTGTAGATGACGCCATCGAGGTGGACCTTGTCCGCGTCGTAGTAGAGCGGGTCCTTCTTCAGCTCGATCCGGTCCCCGACGACCCGCTTGACGTACTTGAACGGGCCGACGCAGGACGGATGGGTGGCGAAGTCGGCGCCGTATTTCTCGATCGCCTTCGGGGACATGATCAGCCCGGCGGTGTTGGCCAGCCGGCCCAGCAGCGGTACGTCGGGGTGGCTCAGGGAGAGCCGCACGGTGTACGGGCCGGTCACGGTGACCTGCTGCACGGAGTCGATCTCGGAGGCACGGCCGGAGCCCCGCAGATGCAGATGGCGGTCGAGCGAGGTCTTCACCGCGGCGGCGTCCAGCCGGGCGCCGTCACTGAACCTGGCGCCCTTGCGGACGGTGAAGGTGAAGGTGCGGCCGCCGTCGGTGATCTTCGGCAGGGCCGCGGCGAGTTGCGGGACGAACTTGTTGTCCTGGTCCACGTCGTAGAGCTGTTCGCACATGGACGTGAACACGGTGCGGGCGACCAGCGTCGTGGTCAGGCTCGGGTCGAGCCTGTCGGGATCGGACTTCAGCCCGATCGTGACCGTGCCGCCGTCGCGCACCGGACGCATATCGGTCAGGCGCGGCTGGGCGGCGGTCTCCTTGCCGGGCGGCGAGAGCGAGCTGCATGCGGTGGTGATCGCCAGCAGTGCGGCCACCGACAGAGCGGCCGGAATTCGACGCATGGGATCAAGCCTCCTTGGGGACGGCAGGGGGGCAGGACGGCGCAACGAGTGCCCATGTGGGTGCACGTGGGCACTCGTTGCGCCGAACGGTATACCAGCGAGCCTCCCGGTCACCGAAGAGTCCACGACCACGTTTGCCTGTTTTGCAGGGGAATTTGGCGTACGAATCGGGCAAGTCGGCCGACAGAAATTTTCTACGGAATCGCCACTTGAGACCGACTTGGTATACCGACAGGGAAGTGGTCTGCCGGAGTGCGAGACGGCCGACGGATGCGAGGGTGACGTCAGTCCTGGCCGGTGTGTGCGGACCAGCGGCCGGAAACTGCCCCTGGGCATGCGAAAGGGCGGGGTGGGGAGAAGGCCGCCTCCGGCGAACCTCTCCCCACCCCGCCCCGATGCCCCGGGCGGGCTGCCGCTACCGCTTCTTGCCGCCCTGCTTCGGGTCCAGCAGCCCGGCCCGCCGAAGCGCGTCGGCCATCGCCCCGTTGGCCGCGGCCGGAGCCGGCCGGCCGCCGCCACTGCCACCGCCGCCACCGCGCCGGTCACGTCCCTGGCCGCCCTGACCGCCCTGGCCCTGACCGCCCTGGCCCTGCCGCTGGCGCGGCGGGCGGCTGCCCCGCTCGCCGCCCGAGCCGGCCGGGGCGCCCGGACCGCCCGAACGGCCGGCACCGGAACCGGCCCGCGCACCAGCACCCTCGCCGGCCTCGTCGTCCAGCCGCAGCGTCAACGAGATCCGCTTGCGCGGGATGTCGACCTCCATGACCTTGACCTTGACGACGTCACCCGGCTTCACGACGTCACGCGGGTCCTTGACGAACGTCCTCGACATCGCGGACACGTGCACCAGACCGTCCTGGTGCACCCCGACGTCCACGAACGCGCCGAACGCCGCGACGTTGGTCACGACCCCCTCCAGCACCATCCCGGACGCCAGGTCGCCGATCTTCTCGACGCCCTCCTTGAAGGTGGCCGTCTTGAACGCCGGACGGGGGTCGCGCCCCGGCTTCTCCAGCTCCTTCAGGATGTCGGTGACGGTCGGCAGTCCGAACTTCTCGTCCACGAAGTCATCGGCCCGCAGCGAGCGCAGCACGCCCGTGTTGCCGACCAGGGACGCGACGTCGCCGCCCGTCCGCTTCACCATCGCCCGGACCACCGGGTACGCCTCCGGGTGCACGCTGGATGCGTCCAGCGGGTCGTCACCCCGGATCCGCAGGAAGCCCGCACACTGCTCGTACGCCTTCGGGCCGAGCCTGGCCACGTCCTTGAGCCCCTTGCGGGAGCGGAACGGGCCATGGGTGTCGCGGTGCGCCACGATGTTCTCCGCGAGCCCGGAACCGATGCCGGAGACCCGCGAAAGCAGCGGCGCCGAAGCGGTGTTGACGTCCACCCCGACCCCGTTCACGCAGTCCTCCACGACCGCGTCGAGCGAGCGCGACAGCTTCACCTCCGACAGGTCGTGCTGGTACTGCCCGACCCCGATCGACTTCGGGTCGATCTTCACCAGCTCCGCCAGCGGGTCCTGGAGGCGCCGCGCGATCGAGACGGCGCCACGCAACGAGACGTCCATGTCCGGGAGTTCCTGCGAGGCGAAGGCGGACGCCGAGTACACGGAGGCGCCGGCCTCCGAGACCATCACCTTGGTGAGCTTCAACTCCGGGTGCTTCTCGCACAGTTCACCGGCGAGCTTGTCCGTCTCGCGCGAGGCCGTGCCGTTGCCGATCGCGATCAGATCGACATCGTGCGCCTTCGCCAGCTGCTCCAGCTTCGCCAGCGACTGGTCCCACTTGTTGGCGGGCACGTGCGGGTGGATGACATCGGTCGCGACGACCTTGCCGGTCGCGTCGACGACGGCGACCTTCACCCCGGTACGGAACCCCGGGTCGAGCCCGAGCGTGGCCCGCGTCCCGGCCGGCGCGGCGAGCAGCAGATCGCGCAGGTTCGACGCGAAGACGCGTACCGCCTCGTCCTCCGCCGCCGTGCGCAGCCGCAGCCGCAGATCGATCCCGAGGTGGACCAGGATCCGGGTGCGCCAGGCCCAGCGCACCGTGTCGGCCAGCCACTTGTCCCCGGGGCGGCCGCGGTCGTTCACCCCGAAGCGCCGGGCGACCATGTTCTCGTACGACGAGGGGCCGGGCGTCTCCGAGGGCTCCTCCGGCTCCAGGACGAGGTCGAGGACGTCCTCCTTCTCGCCCCTGAGCATCGCCAGCACCCGGTGCGAGGGCAGCGCGGTGAACGGCTCGGTGAAGTCGAAGTAGTCCGCGAACTTGGCGCCCGCCTCCTCCTTGCCGTCCCGCACCTTCGCCACCAGCCGGCCCCGCGTCCACATGCGCTCGCGCAGCTCGCCGGTGAGGTCGGCGTCCTCGGAGAACCGTTCGGCGAGGATGGCCCGCGCCCCCTCCAGCGCCGCCGCCGGGTCCGCGACGCCCCTGTCCGCGTCGACGAACGGCGAGGCCGCGACGAGCGGATCCACCGAGGGATCGTCCAGCAGGCCGGAGGCGAGCGGTTCGAGCCCGGCCTCCCGGGCGATCTGCGCCTTCGTGCGCCGCTTCGGCTTGAACGGCAGATAGATGTCCTCAAGGCGCGCCTTCGTGTCGGCGGCCCGGATCCGCGCCTCCAGCGCGCTGTCGAGCTTGCCCTGCTCCCGTACGGATTCCAGGACCGCGGCGCGGCGGTCCTCCAGCTCCCGCAGATACCGCAGCCGCTCCTCAAGCGTGCGCAGCTGCGCGTCGTCGAGCATCTCGGTCGCTTCCTTGCGGTAGCGCGCGATGAACGGCACGGTCGATCCGCCGTCGAGCAGCTCGACGGCCGCCTTCACCTGTCGCTCCCGTACGCCGAGCTCCTCGGCGATCCTGCCTTCGATGGACGTCGTCACGGTTCTACCGACTCGCCTTCTCGTACTGGCTGTGCTGGTCGGGCCCCGGGGTCCGCGGTTCGGACCGGTCCCGGGCCACTCGCCTGCATTCTGCCGGGTGGCCGGGCGCCGTGTCGCCCGGCCACCCCACATACCGGCGGCCGCCGGCCCGGCCGGCTACCCCCTGAGATCCGCCGGGAACGCGCCCGCCGCCATCGCCTTCTTGAGAATCCCGCCTCCCAGCTCGGTCAGCCGGGCCACGCCCGCGCCGCCGAGGTGCTCGTACGGCGCGAGGTCCATCCGGTCTGTGGTCTCTTCGAGCCCGGTCCGGAGCGCGGTGCCGGCCTCCGTCAACTCGCCCTCCGCGGTGAGCAGTCCACGCGTCCGCAGCCGTTCGGAGGCGTCCTCCCAGTCGCCGCGGTGCCAGCCGCGGGTGGCCAGCACCCAGCGCGGTGCCATGCCCTTGCCGGTGGCGGTGTGGCTGACCAGGGCCTCGACCGGGTCGAGCCCGGCGGCGAGGAGGGCCGCGAGGTGGGCGTCACCGCGGTGCTCGCGCAGCAATGTCGCCGCGTGCCAGTACGCCAGGTGCGGCTGCTCCGGCACCGGGAGGTCGGCGTGCGCCGCGTAGAGCGGCCGGGCGTGTCGCGTGCAGCCCTCGGCGGCGCGCAGGGCCAGCTGAGCGGCCTCCGCCAGCTCGGGGGAGGCGATGGTCTCCTCGCCCAGGAGCCGCCGCAGCGTCGAGTCGGCGGCGCGCAGCCGCGCCGCGAGAACGGCCTCCGGCGATGCCGTCTCCCAGACGGCGGGGACGTGCGCGGAGACGAGTTCGTGGTTGAAGTTGTAGAAGGTCGCGGTGACCGTGCCAGGACCGACGGCGCCCATGGCGGCCGCCCGGGAGGCGAAGTACGCGGCGGGGGCGTCGGTGACCCCGATCGCCCCGAGCTCCCTGCCGAGGTCGGGGGAGAAGTAGAGCGAGGAGTGGACCGGGTTGAGGACGTTGTGGCAGCGGCGTCCGGCACGGGGAGGCAGAGTACTCATGCCCGCACGTTACCGACTGGTCGGTACGTGCCGGAACCCCGGGGCGCCGGTGACCTGTGCCGCGGCCCGGCATGGCAGGAAAGGTGGGCTGCTCGTCATTGCGGCCATCCGGGAGGCGGCCCAGGATGGCGGACATGAAGCAGCGATCCGTACTCGTCGTGCTCTTCGACGGCGTCCAGAGCCTCGATGTCAGCGGCCCGATGGAGGTTTTCGCCGGAGCCGCCCGGTTCCCGGAGGTCTCGTACGAACTGCGCACCGCTTCGCTGGACGGCGCACCGGTCCGCTCGTCGAGCGGCCTCACGCTCGTCCCCGACAGCGGGCTCGCGGACGCCCGGCCCGCCCACACTCTGCTCGTCCCCGGCGGGCAGGGCACCCGAGCCCCGGAACCCGCCCTCGTCGACTGGCTGCGCGACCGTGCCCCGCACGCGGAACGGCTGGTCTCCGTCTGCTCCGGCGCCCTGCTGCTCGCCGCGGCCGGACAACTGGACGGGCACCGGGTGACGACGCACTGGACGGTCTGCGACCACCTCGCCCGCACCCATCCGGCCGTCGAGGTCGACCCGGATCCGATCTTCGTGCGGGACGGCAGGCTGGCCACCTCGGCCGGGGTCACCGCGGGCATCGACCTCGCCCTCGCGCTCGTCGAGGAGGACCACGGCCGGGACGTGGCGCTCACCGTCGCCCGGCATCTGGTGGTCTTCCTGCGCAGGCCGGGGAACCAGGCCCAGTTCAGCGCCCAGCTGACCGCCCAGACGGCCCGCCGCGAACCGCTGCGCGAGGTCCAGCACTGGATCACCGAACACCCCGGCGACGACCTGTCCGTGGAGGCCCTCGCCGCCCGCGCCCGGCTCTCGCCGCGTCACTTCGCCCGCGCGTTCCAGGCCGAGACCGGCATGACACCCGGCCGGTACGTCGACCGCGTCCGCCTCGAAGCGGCCCGCAGGCTGCTGGAGGACAGCTCGGACGGGGTCGCCGGCATCTCGCGGAGGTGCGGATACGGCACACCGGAGGCGATGCGCCGCGCGTTCGTCAAGGCGCTGGGCACCGCACCCGCCGAGTACCGCAGGCGGTTCGCTCCCCGGCCGCCGGCCGGACCCACCCGACCCGTCCCCATCGGTCTCTGACCGGAAGGCAGGCAGCCCCATGCAGATCGCCATCGTCCTCTTCGACCGCTTCACCGCGCTCGACGCCGTCGGACCGTACGAGATCCTGTCCCGTGCGCCCGGCGCCGAGACCGTCTTCGTCGCCGGGCGCACCGGGCCCGTGCGCAACGAATCCGGCAGCCTGTCACTGGTCGCGGACCGCACGCTGGACGAGGTGCCGGCGCCCGATCTGGTGATCGTCCCCGGCGGTCCGGGGCAGAGCGCCCGGATGGCCGACGAGGCACTGCTCGGCTGGCTGCGCACCGCCGACGCCACCAGCACCTGGACGACTTCCGTGTGCACCGGCTCACTGCTGCTCGCGGCCGCCGGACTCCTGGAGGGGCGGCGGGCCACCTCGCACTGGCTCGCCCTCGACACGCTGAAGGAGTACGGCGCGGAGCCGGCCGGCGAACGCGTCGTCACCGACGGCAAGTACGTCACCGCCGCCGGAGTCTCCTCCGGCGTCGATATGGGACTCACCCTGCTCGGCCGCATCGCGGGCGACCGGTACGCCCAGTCGGTCCAGCTGCTGACCGAGTACGATCCGCAGCCGCCCTACGACGCGGGATCCCCGGAGAAGGCGCCGGCCGAACTCGTCGAGGAGTGGCGTGCCAAGAGCCGCCACATCCTTCGGTAGTGACCCCGTGGCGGCGCGGAACGGTCACGCCCCGGACGGCCAGGTGAACCGGGGCGCACGCCGTTCCAGGAAGGCGGCGACCCCCTCCGCGGTGTCGCCGCTGCGGCGCGCCTGGTCCGCCCAGTGGGCGTCCCGGTCCTCGCGCCCCGCGGCGAACTCCTTCGCCGCCGCCTGGGTCAGCCCCGACCGGGACACCAGCACCCGGGCGTAGGCCTCGACCCGCCCGTCCAGCTCGCCGGCCGGCAGCACCTCGTCGACCAGACCGGTCCGCAGCGCCCGGTCCGCACCGATCAGCTCGCCGGAGAACAGCAGGTGCTTCGCCGTCGCGGGGCCCGTCAGGGCGACCAGCCGGCGGGTCGACGACGCGGGATAGACGATCCCGAGCTTGGCCGGGGTGACGCCGAACGACGCGCCCTCCTCCGCGAACCGCAGATCGCAGGCCGCCGCCAGCTGGCTTCCCCCGCCCACGCAGTAGCCGCGCACCGAGGCGAGCGTCGGCCGGGGGAAGGCGGCCAGCGCCTCCTCCGCCGCCACCGCGAGCTCCTGCGGCGTGCCCGCGGGATCGCGCAGGGAGGAGATGTCGGCTCCGGCGCAGAAGGTCTCCCCGGCACCCGTCAGCACCAGGACCCGCGCCGAGGCGTCGGCGGCCAGCTCGGCCAGCAGGACGGGCACAGACCGCCACATCGCGGCCGTCATCGCGTTGCGCTTGGCGGGGTTGCTGATGACGAGAGTGGCGACGCCGTCCGCGACGGCGAGCTCCAGCCGGGGTTCCGTACGGTCCATGCGCCGGATGCTATCCGTACCGTTCGAACCTATGATCAAGAAGGGGTCCCGCAGCAGGTACGCACCTCTAGGAGCTTCCGGTGGCCGGTCCCGCGAAAGAAGGCAGGAAGCTCAGCCGCAGTTTCGGCGGCCTGGCCCTGCTCGGAGCAGTTCTCGTCGTCGCCGGTCTGGTGGGTCTCGTCTACACCGGCGTCGCGACGCTCACCTCGATGATCCTCTTCGGCTGGCTGCTGCTGGTCGGCGGCCTGGTCGGGCTGCTCCACGCGATCCAGTCGCGCGGCACCAGCTACTTCTGGCTGGGCGTGGTGGTCGCCGCCCTGAACATCGCCGCCGGCGTCGTGGTCATCCGCCATCCGCACGGCACGGCCGAGGCGCTGACGATGTTCGCCGCGCTGCTCTTCCTGACCGGTGGGGTGTTCCGCCTCGTCGGCAGTGTCGTGGTGCGCGGCCCGCAGTTCGGCTGGACCCTGCTGCAGGGCGCCTTCGGGCTGCTGCTGGGCCTGCTGGTCCTCTTCGACTGGCCGCACAGCAGCCTCTACGTGCTCGGCTGCTTCTTCTCGCTCGCGCTGCTCTTCGACGGGCTCGGGCTCATCGCGATCGGCGTGGGCGGCCGCCGGATCGTCTCGATGGTCTCGGACCAGCTGGGGCCGGACCAGGCAGGGCAGGCGCAGCCTCCGGGAAACGAGCAGAAGCGGTCCGACAGCTGATATGCCCAAAGCTGTCCGGTCAAAAGCTGTCGATAGAAGTCGACTTCTTCGCAGTGGTACGGACCGGACCGACTACGCCCCGCACTCTGTACTCGACGTGCAGTCACCATCGAGTGGAGAGCGGGTACCGGTCTATGGAGAGCCGCGGGAGTGCCCCCGCCGGGCCCGTGTCGTACGAAGGGGTCTGGCGGTTCACCGCCCCGGCCGCGGATGTCTCCGTACCCCGGGCCAGGCACGCCGTACGCGATCTGCTGGAGCGCCAGGGCGTGCCCCTGGACGACGACATCGTCCAGGGGCTGCTGCTCATCGTCTCCGAGCTGGTCACCAATGCCGTGAAACACGCGGCACTGCTCTCCCCGGAGCTGGCCGTGGAGGTGGCCGTGGGCGCCGACTGGGTACGGGTGTCCGTCGAGGACAACCACCCGTACCGCCCGACTGCGCTGGAGACCGACTACGCGCAGACGGGCGGACGCGGACTGCTGCTGGTACGGGAGATCACCAGGGAGGCCGGCGGTGCCTGCGATGTGGAGCACACCGCGGGCGGCGGAAAGGTCATCTGGGTGGCGCTGCCGCTCACCGCACGCCTCTGACCGGCCTCTCGTTCCCGCCGGCCGCTCCGCGGTCGTCCCCGACTACCAGCCGGCCGCCGGGCCGGTCAGTTCACGGATCGCGGGACGGGCAGCGTCCAGCACGGTCATGAACCACGCCGAGAAAGGCGCCGCCGCATGCCGTTCGGCCAGCTCCCCGGCCGACACGAAAGCCGTCTCGCCCACCTCCTCCGGATCCGGCCGCAGCCGCTCCTGCGCCATGCCCACGAAGAGGTGGTTGAACTCCTGCTCCACCAGGCCGGAGGCGGGGTCAGGGTGGTTGTAGCGGACGGTGCCCGCCTCGGCCAGCAGCGAGGGCGAGACGCCCAGCTCCTCGTACGTCCGCCGGGCGGCGGCGGCGAAGGGCGCCTCGCCCGGATACGGGTGTCCGCAACAGGTGTTCGACCAGACGCCGGGGGAGTGGTACTTCCCCGGCGCGCGCCGCTGCAACAGCATCCGGCCCTGCTCGTCGAAGAGGAACACCGAGAAGGCGCGGTGCAGTTGGCCGGGTGCCTGGTGGGCAGCGAGCTTCTCCGCCGTGCCGATGGTGGTGCCGTTCTCGTCGACCAGTTCGAGCATGATCGCTTCTGCTGCGCCGTTCGACGAGCTGTTCGCCGCGGTGGCTGGTGTGGTCGGCATACCCATCCTTCGCTGTGGTCCCGGCCCCGTGCGCCGGTCCCGTCGAGTCTGCGCAAGTCTGCCGTACAAAAGAGGCTTGTCTGCACTTCGGGCCCTGGCATGTCCGGTCCGACGGTGCCGGACCCGCACGTCAGACCCCGAACGCCGCCGGATAGTGGATCGTGCCCCGGGGAACCGGCCCGGAATCATCGAGGACCAGCGCCATCATCGCCTCGTCCGGCACCTCGAAGCCCGGCCGGATGCCGTACCGCGAGGCGGGCACGAAGCCGAACCTCGGGTAGTACTCGGGATGCCCGAGCACCAGGACCAGCGACTCCGCCCGCGCCCGCGCCGCGTCGAGCGCGGCCCGCACCACGGCCTGCCCGGCGCCCCGGCGCTGCCACTCGGGCGCCGTGGCCACCGGGGCGAGTGCCAGCGCCGGAGCGTCCCCGACCAGGCAGCGGGTCAGCAGGGCATGGGCGGCCACGGATCCGTCGGCCGCCTCCGCGACGAGGGAGAGGCCGGGCAGCCAGGCCGCCGGGTCCTCGCGCAGGGCGTCGACCAGATCGGCCTCTGCCCGCGTCTCGAACGCGGCGGCGTTCACCGCGTGCACGGCGGCGGTGTCCGAGGGCATCTCGGGGCGGGTCGCCCAGAGCCGCCCGTGATCGGTGCGGTGCAAGGTGAGGAACCTTTGATCGAGAGTGGATTCCACCGTACATCGGTGATTCCGGCGGCCGCCGCCCGGCTCCCGCCCGTTCGGGCCCGGCGCTTTCAGGTGCTCATCGGCACAGCTTCGCCTCGTGCTCCGCGTGTCCGCTCGGCTCCAGCTGGAAGGTGCAGTGCTCGACGTCGAAGTGGTCGCCGAGACAGCCCTGGAGCTCGTGCAGGAGCTTCTCGTGCCCGATCGAGTCGAGCAGCTCCTGGTGCACCACCACGTGGGCGGAGAGCACCGGCATGCCGGAGGTGATCGTCCAGGCGTGGAGGTCGTGGACGTCCAGCACCCCGGGCAGCGCCGTGATGTGGTCGCGCACCTCACCCATGTCGACGCCCTTGGGCGCCGACTCCAGCAGGACGTTCAGCGTCTCCCTGAGCAGCTTCACCGTACGCGGGACGATCATGAGGCCGATGAGCAGCGAGGCGATCGGGTCGGCGGCCTGCCAGCCGGTGGCCAGGATGACGCCCGCCGAGATCAGCACGGTCACCGAACCGAGGGTGTCCGCGAGCACCTCCAGATAGGCGCCCCGGACATTGAGACTGTCCTTCTGCCCGCGCATCAGCAGCGACAGCGACACCATGTTCGCCACCAGGCCGACCAGGGCGAAGGCGATCGTCAGCCCGCCCCTGGTCTCCGCCGGGCTGACGAAGCGCTCCACCGCCTCGAACAGGAGGTAGCCGCCGACCCCGAGCAGCAGCAGGCAGTTGGCCAGTGCGGCGAGGATCTCGGCGCGGGCGTAGCCGAAGGTGCGGTTGGGGCCGGCCGGTCTGTTGGCGAAGTGGATCGCCAGCAGCGCCATGCCCAGACCGAGTGCGTCGGTCGCCATGTGGGCCGCGTCGGCGATCAGCGCCAGGGAACCGGAGACCAGCCCGCCGACGATCTCCATGACCGTCACGGTGAGCGTGATGCCCAGCGCGATCCGCAGCCGCCCCTGGTACGCGGCGGCCGCCGTGCCGGTCGGTGCGGGGCCGCCGTGCGTGTGTCCGTGGTCGTGCCCAGCCCCCATGGGGACGCCTCCCGGTCGTCGCGCGGACCCGGAGCCGTCTCGCCCCGGGCAATGCCAGTGAACTACGGGCGGGGGGTATCGGGCAACACGGCAGTGAACACCGTTGCCAACTACTCTGACCTGCGGAAATGCTTGCAGGTCAGAGCCGCGGACGGCCCGGCGGCGCGGCTCACGGAGTGGCCGGGGCGGGGTGGTGCAGCAGCCAGCCCCGCCAGGCCGACTCGACCATCTCGCGGACCCCGCGCCGGGCCGCCCAGCCCAGTTCCGCGGAGATCCGGTCGCAGGAGGCGACCGCCTTCGAGGCGTCCCCGGGCCGCCGGGGTCCGAAGGCGGGCTCCCGGTCGAGACCGGTGACCTCCGCCACCAGGGCGGCCAGCTCGCGCACCGAGACGCCCTCGCCGCGACCGATGTTGACGGTCAGGTCTCCGGGGCCCTCCTGGGCGGTGAGCCGCCGGGCGACGGCCAGGTGCGCGTCGGCCAGGTCGGCCACGTGGATGTAGTCGCGGACGCAGGTGCCGTCCGGCGTCGCGTAGTCGTCCCCGAAGACCAGCGGGGCCTCGCCCCGGGTCAGCCGGTCGAAGAACATCGGGATGACGTTGAAGACGCCGGTGTCGGAGAGCTCCGGCGCGGCCGCGCCCGCCACGTTGAAGTAGCGCAGGCAGCCGGTGGACAGCCCGTGCGCCCGCCCGGCGGCCCGCACCAGCCACTCCCCGGCGAGCTTCGTCTCCCCGTACGGGTTGATCGGCACGCAGGGGGCCTCCTCCGTGATCAGCTCCGCCTCCGGTACGCCGTACACCGCGGCGGACGAGGAGAACAGGAAGCTCCGCACCCCGGCGGCCACGACGGCCTCCAGCAGGACGGTCAGCGCGCCGATGTTCTCCCGGTAGTACCGGAGCGGCTTCTCGACGGACTCGCCGACCTGCTTCTTCGCCGCGAGATGGACCACACCGCTCACCCCGTGCTCCGCCAGCACCCGGTCCAGCAGCGCGCGGTCTGACGTCGAGCCCCGGACCAGCGGGACCTCGGCCGGCAGCCGGTCCGGGTTACCGGACGAGAGGTCGTCCAGAACGACCACCCGCTCACCGGCCCCCTTCATGGCCCGCGCCACATGTGATCCGATATATCCCGCTCCGCCTGTGATCAGCCATGTCATGCGCGCCACCCTAACGACCCGTTCCGCGCTCTCCCGCGCACCGGCCCGGCAGGGCCGCCCACCGCGTTTTGTCAGTCGAGGCCGCCATCGACGATGATGATCGCGGGCGGCGCCGCATCATCCCGGCCCGCCCGGAACGGAGCATAAACGGGCAGTGAACTCCCGCTTCCGTTCATCCGATAGCCTCTGCCGACATGTCGCCGGCCCGCATCGGGGCCGTACCGTCGCGCCGACCCGTGTCAGCACCAAGGAGTGAGTTCGTCTGTCGACCGCCATTCTCACAGGTGCTCCGGTGCCCGGATCGTCCATCGAGGACGATCTGCGGTCACTGGGCTTCGACGTACAGGCCGCCGCCGATGTCAGTGAGGCCGCGCGGCTGCTGTCCGTCGTCCCCGCCGACAGCCGGGTCGCGCTCGTCGACCCCCGCTTCGTCGGCCATCTCCACGCCCTGCGGCTCGGACTGACCGACCCCCGCTACCCCGCCGTCACCGTGCCCGGCGCGCTCACCGTGCAGGCCGAGGCGCGTGCCGCCCTGACCCAGGCCATGAGCAGCACCGGCGAGGCGGTCGGGGCCGGCGCCTCCACCGACCCGCCCGGCGACACCGTCACGGCCACCGACCGCACCGTGCCCGGCCGGCTCGCCGTCGCGATGGACACCGAGGGCACCGCGGTGCGGCGACCGGAGCTCGGCTCGCTCGTCGCGGCCGTCCCGGCCGACGAGGCCGGCCGCGCCGCCGCGCTCGCCTCGGTCGCCGCCGTCGACGACGAGGCGGTCCGGCTGCGCAGCGCGGTGAAGGCCCGTGACGGCTTCTTCACGACGTACTGCATCAGCCCGTACTCGCGCTACCTCGCCCGCTGGTGCTCGCGCCGCGGATTCACCCCGAACCAGGTCACGACCGCGTCCCTGCTGACCGCCCTGATCGCGGCCGGCTGCGCGGCCACGGGCACCCGCGGCGGATACGTCGCCGCCGGACTGCTGCTCCTCTTCTCCTTCGTGCTGGACTGCACCGACGGACAGCTGGCCCGCTACTCGCTCCAGCACTCGACGCTGGGCGCCTGGCTCGACGCCACCTTCGACCGCGCCAAGGAGTACGCCTACTACGCGGGCCTCGCGCTCGGCGCGGCCCGCGGCGGCGACGACGTCTGGGTACTCGCGCTCGGCGCGATGGTGCTCCAGTCCTGCCGGCACGTCATCGACTTCTCGTTCAACGAGGCCAACCACGACGCGGTGGCGAACTCCAGCCCCACGGCCGCTCTCTCCGACAAGCTCGACAGCGTCTCGTGGACGGTCTGGCTGCGCCGGATGATCGTGCTCCCGATCGGTGAGCGCTGGGCGATGATCGCTGTGCTGACCGCGTTCACCACGCCCCGGATCGTCTTCTACACGCTGCTCGTCGGCTGCGCCTTCGCGGCCTGCTACACCACGGCCGGCCGGCTGCTGCGCTCGCTGACCCGCAAGGCCCGGCGCACCCCCCGGGCCGCGCAGGCGCTCGCGGACCTCGCGGACTCAGGCCCGTTCGCCCAGCTGGTAGCGGCGCTCAGCCCCCGGATCCCGGGCGTCTGGACCGCCCCGGTGCTGGCGGTCGTCGGCGCCGGCGCGCTGATCGCGGCCGCGCTCCAGCAGCCGTTCGGCAGCACGCAGATGATCGTCGCCGCGGTCTTCTACACGGTCTGCTCCGGCATGGCTGTCGCCCGGCCGCTCCTGGGCGCACTCGACTGGCTCCTGCCCCCGGTCTTCCGGGCCGCCGAGTACTGCACGATCCTCGCGCTGGCCGCCCGCAGTGACGTCGACGGGGCGCTTCCCGCGGCCTTCGGGCTCGTATCGGCGGTCGCCTACCATCACTACGACACGGTCTACCGCATCCGAGGCGGCACCGGCGCGCCGCCCCAGTGGCTGGTGCGCGCGATCGGCGGGCACGAGGGCCGGGTCCTGGCCGTGACCGTACTCGCGGCCGTGCTCACCGGAGCCTCGGGCTTCACCGTGGCACTCACCGCTCTCGCGGTGGCCGTGGCCCTGGTCGTGCTGGTGGAGTCCATCCGCTTCTGGGTCTCCTCCGGGGCGCCCGCCGTTCACGACGAAGGAGAACCCGCATGATCGGCCTCGTACTGGCAGCGGGTGCGGGACGGCGCCTGCGCCCCTACACCGACACGCTCCCCAAGGCCCTGGTGCCGGTGGACGGCGAGAAGACCGTCCTCGATCTCACGCTGGCCAACTTCGCGGAGATCGGCCTCACCGAGGTCGCGATCGTCGTCGGCTACCGCAAGGAAGCCGTCTACGACCGCAAGGAGGAGCTGGAGGCGAAGTACGGCCTCAAGATCGCCCTCGTCGACAACGACAAGGCCGAGGAGTGGAACAACGCCTACTCCCTGTGGTGCGCCCGCGAGGTCCTCAAGCGCGGCGTGATCCTCGCCAACGGCGACACCGTGCACCCGGTGTCCGTGGAGCGGACGCTGCTGGACGCACGCGGCAAGGGCCAGAAGATCATCCTCGCCCTCGACACGGTGAAGAACCTCGCCGACGAGGAGATGAAGGTCGTCGCGGAGGAGGGCAGGGGCGTACAGCGGATCACCAAGCTGATGGACCCGGCCACCGCCACCGGCGAGTACATCGGTGTCACCCTCATCGAGGCCGAGGCGGCCGCGGAGCTGGCCGACGCGCTGAAGGCGACCTTCGAGCGCGACCCGGACCTGTACTACGAGGACGGCTACCAGGAGCTCGTCGACCGGGGCTTCACCGTCGACGTCGCGCCCATCGGCGAGGTCACCTGGGTCGAGATCGACAACCACGACGACCTCGCGAAGGGCCGGGAGATCGCGTGCCAGTACTGACCCGGCTCATCCCCTCCCCGGTCTTCGTCGACATCAGCCGGGGCGCGATGGACGACCTGGCCGGCCTCCTCGCGGACCAGCGGATCTCCGCCTCCGGCAAGCTCGCGATCGCGATCAGCGGCGGCTCGGGGCAGGCCCTGCGGGAGAAGCTCGCACCGGCCCTGCCGGGCGCCGACTGGTACTGCGTGCCGGGCGGCAGCATCGACGCCGCCGTACAGCTGGCCGACGACATCAAGGGCAAGCGGTACGACGCGGTGGTCGGTCTCGGCGGCGGCAAGATCATCGACGTGGCGAAGTACGCCGCGGCCCGGGTCGGCCTGCCGCTGGTCTCCGTCGCCACGAACCTCGCCCACGACGGCCTCTGCTCACCCGTCGCGACCCTGGACAACGACAACGGACGCGGCTCCTACGGCGTCCCGATGCCGATCGCCATGGTCATCGACCTCTCGGTGATCCGTGAGGCCCCGGACCGCTTCGTGCGCTCCGGCATCGGCGACGCGGTCTCCAACATCTCCGCGATCGCCGACTGGGAGCTCTCGCACCAGGTCAACGACGAGCAGATCGACGGACTGGCCGCGGCCATGGCCCGTACCGCCGGTGAGGCGGTACTGCGCCACCCGGGCACCGTCGCCGACGACGAGTTCCTCACCGTCCTCGCGGAGTCGCTGGTGCTCTCCGGCATCGCCATCTCGATCAGCGGCGACACCCGCCCTTCGTCCGGCGCCTGCCACGAGATCAGTCACGCCTTCGACCTGCTCTTCCCCAAGCGGGCCGCGAGCCACGGCGAGCAGGTCGGCCTCGGCGCCGCCTTCGCCATGCACCTGCGCGGCGCCCGTGAGGAGTCCGGGCTCTTCGCGGAGGTCCTGCGCCGGCACGGCCTTCCGGTCCTGCCCACGGAGATCGGCTTCACCGCCGACGAGTTCGTCCAGGCCGTCGACTACGCCCCGCAGACCCGTCCGGGACGCTTCACGGTCCTGGAACACCTCAGCCTGTCCACCGACCAGATCAGGGACGCGTACGCCGACTATGCCAAGACCATCAGTAGCTGAACTTCGTCCGGTCGTTCACCCCCCGGGCGTCAAGGACCGGCGCAGCGGCGAACACTGGGCGGGCCGGATATACATGCGCGAGGTCTCGCTGCGTGTGGACCGGTACCTGGTGAACACCAGGGTCACGCCCAACCAGCTGACGTACCTGATGACCATCGCGGGCGTGCTCGCCGCTCCGGCCCTGCTCGTTCCGGGCATCCCCGGCGCGCTGCTCGGCGTGGTCATGGTCCAGCTCTACCTGCTGCTCGACTGCGTCGACGGCGAGCTGGCCCGCTGGAAGAAGCAGTTCTCGCTGGGCGGGGTCTACCTGGACCGGGTGGGCGCCTACCTCTGCGACGCCGCCGTGCTGGTCGGCTTCGGCCTGCGCGCCGCCGACCTGTGGGGCCACGGACGGATCGACTGGCTCTGGGCCTTCCTCGGGACGCTCGCTGCCCTGGGCGCCATCCTGATCAAGGCCGAGACCGACCTGGTCGGGGTCGCACGCCACCAGGGCGGGCTGCCGCCGGTCAAGGAGGCGGCGTCCGAGCCGCGCTCCTCCGGCATGGCGTTCGCCCGCCGGGCGGCCGGTGCGCTCAAGTTCCACCGGCTGATCCTGTGCGTGGAGGCCTCGCTGGTGATCCTGGTCGCGGCCGTCCTGGACGCGGTCCGGGACGACCTCTTCTTCAGCCGCCTCGCGGTCGCGGTGCTGGCCGGCATCGCCCTGCTGCAGACCCTCCTCCACCTCGTGTCGGTCCTGGCATCGAGCAGGCTGAAGTGAGCACCCCCATGAAACTCGGCGCGGTCATCATCACGATGGGCAACCGCCCGGCCGAGCTGCGTGCCCTGCTCGATTCGGTCGCCGCGCAGAAGGGCGACCGGATCGAGGTGGTCGTCGTCGGCAACGGTTCCCCCGTGCCGGACGTCCCCGCGGGCGTGCGCACCGTCGAGCTGCCCGAGAACCTGGGCATCCCCGGCGGCCGCAACGTCGGCATCGAGGCCTTCGGGCCGTCCGGCGCCGACGTGGACGCCCTGCTGTTCCTGGACGACGACGGACTGCTGCCGCTCACCGACACCGCCGAGCTGTGCAGGCAGGCGTTCGAGGCCGATCCCAAGCTCGGCATCATCAGTTTCCGGATCGCCGACCCGGACACCGGCGAGACCCAGCGCCGCCACGTGCCGAGGCTCCGGGCGGCCGACCCGCTGCGCTCGTCCCGGGTCACGACGTTCCTCGGCGGCGCCAACGCCGTACGCACCCGGGTCATCGCGGAGGTCGGCCCGCTGCCGGGCGACTTCTTCTACGCGCACGAGGAGACCGATCTGGCCTGGCGGGCGCTGGACGCCGGCTGGCTGATCGACTACCGCGCCGACATGGTGCTGAACCACCCCACCACCGCCCCGTCCCGGCACGCCGTCTACCACCGCATGGTGGCCCGCAACCGGGTCTGGCTGGCCCGCCGCAACCTGCCCGCGCCCCTGGTCCCCGTGTACCTCGGCGTGTGGCTGCTGCTGACCCTGCTCCGCAAGCCGTCCGGCCCGGCGCTCAAGGCCTGGTTCGGCGGTTTCCGGGAAGGCTGGTCGAAGCCCTGCGGGCCGCGACGCCCCATGAAGTGGCGTACGGTGTGGCGGCTGACGCGACTAGGCCGCCCTCCGGTCATCTGAGAGGCTCGCCTCTGGGAGCATGAGGCGTATTTTTCTATTCGGGACCTGTCCGCCCTGAGCCGCGCCCGCGACTGGCTGCGCATTTTGAATACGAGAGTCTTATCTGGTGAGTGACACAACCCATGACGGTGCGGTCGCGCTGAGCACCCCGCCATCGGCAGACGACGGCCTGAGCCCGGCCGAGCTGGCCGCGAAGTACGGTCTGACGGTGAGCGGAGCCAGGCCGGGGCTCTTCGAGTACGTCCGCCAGCTCCGCGGGCGACGCCACTTCATCATGGCGTTCTCCCGGGCGAAGCTGACCGCCCAGTACAGCCAGGCGAAGCTGGGCCAGCTGTGGCAGGTGGCGACTCCGCTCCTGAACGCCGCGGTCTACTTCATCATCTTCGGACTGATCCTCGGCACGAAGCGGGGGATTCCGCAGGACGTCTTCATCCCGTTCCTGGTGACCGGGGTGTTCGTCTTCACCTTCACCCAGAGCTCCGTGATGGCGGGCGTCCGGGCCATCGCCGGCAACCTCGGCCTGGTCCGCGCGCTGCACTTCCCCCGTGCCTCGCTGCCCATCTCCTTCTCCCTCCAGCAGCTCCAGCAGCTGCTGTACTCGATGATCGTGCTGGTCGCGGTGACCGTCGCGTTCGGCAGCTACCCGCGGCTCTCGTGGCTGCTGGTGGTTCCCGCTCTGGTGATGCAGTTCTTCTTCAACACCGGCCTGGCGCTGATCATGGCGAGGCTCGGTGCCAAGACGCCCGACCTGGCGCAGCTGATGCCGTTCATCATGCGAACCTGGATGTACGCGTCGGGCGTCATGTTCTCCATCCCGGTGATGCTCGCGGACAAGCCGTCCTGGATCGCTGATGTGCTGCAGTACAACCCCGCGGCCATCTACATGGACCTGGTCCGGTTCGCGATGATCGACGGCTACGGCTCCGAGAACCTGCCGTCGCACGTCTGGCTGGTCGGGGTCGCCTGGGCGCTCCTGGTGGGCATCGCGGGATTCGTGTACTTCTGGAAGGCAGAGGAACGGTACGGCCGTGGCTGAGGACAACACCGGGGGGCGCGTCCCCACCGTGATCGCCGACGATGTGCACATCGTGTACCGCGTCAACGGCGGCGGCGGTGGCAAGGGCGGCGCCACCGCGGCACTGAGCCGGATACTGCGCCGCGGCAAGGGCGAGGAGCGGGGGATCCGCAAGGTGCACGCCGTGCGCGGCGTGTCCTTCACCTCCTACCGGGGCGAGGCGATCGGTCTCATCGGGACCAACGGCTCCGGCAAATCGACCTTGCTGCGGGCCATCGCGGGGCTGCTGCCGACCGAGCGCGGCAAGGTCTACACCGACGGCCAGCCCTCGCTGCTCGGGGTCAACGCGGCCCTGATGAGCGATCTGACCGGCGAGCGCAACGTCGTCCTGGGCGGACTGGCCATGGGGATGAGCCGCGAGGAGATCCGGGAGCGCTACCAGGACATCGTCGACTTCTCCGGCATCAACGAGAAGGGCGACTTCATCACCCTGCCGATGCGGACGTACTCCTCCGGCATGGCGGCCCGGCTGCGGTTCTCGATCGCGGCCGCCAAGAACCACGACGTCCTGATGATCGACGAGGCGCTGGCGACCGGTGACCGCAAGTTCCAGATCCGCTCCGAGGCGCGTATCCGTGAGCTCCGCAAGGAGGCCGGCACCGTCTTCCTGGTCAGTCACAGCAACAAGTCGATCAGGGACACCTGCGACCGGGTGCTGTGGCTGGAGAAGGGCGAACTGCTGATGGACGGCCCGACCGAAGAGGTGCTGAAGGCGTACGAGCGGGAGACCGGCAAGTAGCGCCTTCCCGCCCCGGACACGCACCGCGGCCCCCGCCGGATCTCTCCGGCGGGGGCCGCGGTGCGTGTCCGGGCAGCGGACCCGACGCCGCACGTCCACGGCTCGTCGTACGTGCCCCGGCAAGATCTCCTCCCGCCGGATGACGTCAATTCGGTGGCGCGCGGGGAAAGTTGGCACGGCACGGCGCGCACTCCACAGGTGTCCCGCACCCCGGCGTATCGATGAGCGTTGTACAACGTAAGCTGTACCGGTGCTGATTCGTTGCAAGTGGGGCGATACCGCCTGAGTGGAAGGCCCACGGGGGTCCTCCGCACTGGGAAGGGCGGGCGGCGTGTCCGGAATGGGTTGTTTTGGGTCGGCAGTGTAGAACGGGAGATGTGACGGCTATGACGGATAATCTCCAGCTCCGAGGTGCTCACGCCGTCCCCGCGCAGGGCGGTACGCAGTGACGCGAGCCCACCGGACGCGGCCTGATCCCCCCGTACCCGGAACCCTCGACAAGGCCGCCGACGAGAATTTCCCGGTGGCTCCGTTCTTCCTGCCGCGCGCCTGGCGCGACGATCTGATGGCCGTCTACGGCTACGCCCGGCTCGTCGACGACATCGGTGACGGCGACCTCGCCCCCGGCGGCGCCGACGCCCGCCACCTCGGTCTCGACCCGGCACAGAGCGAGGACCGGCTCGCCATGCTCGACGCGCTGGAGACCGACCTGCGCAGGATCTTCGCCACCACGGGCGAGACCCCGCACCACCCCCTCATGCAGGCACTCCGCCCCACCGTGCGCCGCCGCGCGCTCACCCCCGAACCCTTCCTCGGCCTCATCGAGGCCAACCGGCAGGACCAGAAGATCCGCCGCTACGGGACGTACGAGGAGCTGCTCGCCTACTGCGAGCTCTCCGCCAACCCCGTCGGCCGCCTGGTCCTCCAGCTCACCGGGACCGCGAGCCCGGAACGCATCCGCCGCTCCGACGCCGTCTGCACCGCACTGCAGATCGTCGAGCACCTCCAGGACGTCACCGAGGACCTCGGCCGGGACCGGATCTACCTGCCGGCCGACGACATGGCAAGGTTCCATGTGGCCGAATCCGATCTGGCGGCCCCCACCGGGGGCGCGGCGGTGCGGGCACTGGTCGCGTACGAGGCGGAACGCGCCGGGGATCTGCTGAATGAAGGCACCCCCCTGGTGGGTAGCGTCCACGGCAGGCTCAAGCTGCTTCTCGCCGGGTTCGTCGGCGGGGGGCGTGCCGCCCTCACCGCGATCGCGGCCGCCGGGTTCGATGTACTGCCCGGACCGCCCAAGCCCACCAAGCCCAGCCTGCTGCGCGAGGTGGGAGTTGTCTTGCGAAGAGCGCGTAGAGAGGGGTGAGCCGGACCGTGGAGGGACAGACGACGTACATGTCGGCACCGGTACAGGCCGCATACAGTTACTGCGAGGCGGTCACCGGACAGCAGGCGCGGAACTTCGCGTACGGCATCAGGCTGCTGCCGGCCGAGAAGCGACAGGCCATGTCGGCGCTGTACGCCTTCTCCCGTCGTGTCGACGACATCGGTGACGGTGAGCTGGAGCCGGAGACCAAGCGGGTCCGCCTGGAGGGCACCCGCACACTCCTGGACCGGGTACGGGACGGCGCGGTGGACGAGGACGACACCGATCCGGTGGCCGTCGCGCTCGCGGATGCCGCCCGCAGGTTCCCGCTGCCGCTGGAGGGGCTCGACGAGCTCATCGACGGTGTGCTGATGGACGTGCGCGGCGTGGCCTACGAGACCTGGGACGACCTCAAGATCTACTGCCGGTGCGTCGCGGGCGCCATCGGCCGGCTCAGCCTGGGCGTCTTCGGTACGGAGCCGGGCGCGCCCGGCTCGGAACGCGCCGCGGAGTACGCCGACACGCTCGGCCTCGCACTCCAGCTGACCAACATCCTGCGCGACGTCCGCGAGGACGCGGGCAACGGGCGCACCTATCTGCCCGCCGACGACCTCGCCAAGTTCGGCTGCTCCGAGGGCTTCCACCGGGCCACCCCGCCGCCCGGCTCGGACTTCGCCGGACTCATCCACTTCGAGGTCCGGCGCGCCCGCGCCCTGTTCGCCGAGGGGTACCGGCTGCTGCCGATGCTGGACCGGCGCAGCGGTGCCTGCGTGGCGGCGATGGCCGGCATCTACCGCAGACTCCTGGACCGGATCGAGCGCGACCCGGAGGCGGTGCTGCGCGGCCGGGTCTCGCTGCCGGGCCACGAGAAGGCGTACGTGGCGGTGCGCGGCCTGTCCGGTCTGGACGCCCGTTACATTTCGCGCCGGACCGCCAGGGGGCGTGTCTGAATGCGCCGCACGGACATCTCGCGCACCATGAGCACCATGGATGATCAGTGCGGGCGGCGGGCAACCCTCGGTCGTACCGCTGCGTCCCTGACGGGAAAGACCTGGCGAGAGGGGGATTCATGACGGACGACAGGCTGCGCTCCTCCCGGGCGGTGGTGATCGGCGGCGGGCTCGCCGGCATCACCTCGGCCCTGCGCCTGGCCGACGCCGGGCTTGACGTGACCCTGCTCGAAGGCCGGCCCCGGCTCGGCGGCCTCGCCTTCTCCTTCCGGCGCGGCGAACTGACGGTCGACAACGGCCAGCATGTCTACCTGCGCTGCTGCACCGCGTACCGCTGGTTCCTCGACCGGGTCGAGGGCGCCCGTCTGGCCCCGCTGCAAAACCGTTTGGACGTGCCCGTTCTCGATGTCGGACGGCCCGCGGGGCCCCGGCTCGGACGGCTGCGCCGCAACGGACTGCCGGTCCCCTTCCACCTCGCCGCCGGACTCGCCGGATACCCGCACCTCTCGCTCACCGAACGGGCGGGCGTCGGGCGCGCCGCGCTGGCCCTGGGCCGGCTCGACCCGGACGATCCGGCGCTGGACGACATCGACTTCGGCAGCTGGCTCGCCCGGCACGGCCAGTCGCCGCGCACCGTCGAGGCCCTCTGGGACCTGGTCGGCGTCGCCACGCTCAACGCCACCGCGCCGAACTCCTCACTCGCGCTCGCCGCGAAGGTCTTCAAGACCGGCCTCCTCTCCGAGCCCGGCGCCGCCGACATCGGCTGGGCGAGTGTGCCGCTCGGCGACATCCACGACACGCTGAGCCGCAAGGCCCTGGACGCCGCCGGCGTCCGCACCGAGCTCCGGACGAAGGCCTCCGCGCTCACCCGTACCGACGACGGACGCTGGGTGGTCGAGACCGGGGCCGAGCGGATCGAGGCGGACACCGTCGTGCTGGCCGTGCCGCAGCGCGAGACCCACGACCTGCTGCCCGAAGGCGCGCTCGACGCTCCGGAGAAGCTGCTGGAGATCGGCAGCTCACCCATCCTCAACGTGCACGTGGTCTACGACCGCAAGGTGCTGCGGCGCCCCTTCTTCACCGCGCTCGGCTCGCCGGTCCAGTGGGTCTTCGACCGCACCGAGGCCTCCGGCCTCACCGGAGCCGGGCAGTACCTCGCGGTCTCCCAGTCGGCGGCCGGCGAGGAGATCGACCTGCCCGTCTCCGAACTGCGCGCACGCTACCTGCCCGAGCTGGAGCGGCTGCTGCCGGCCGCACGCGGTGCCGGGATCAGGGACTTCTTCGTCACCCGGGAGCGGACGGCGACCTTCGCGCCCGCCCCCGGAGTCGGCCGGCTGCGGCCGGGGGCCCGTACCCGGGTCCCCGGCCTCTTCCTGGCCGGCGCATGGACCGCCACCGGCTGGCCCGCCACGATGGAGGGCGCCGTCCGCAGCGGTGCCGGCGCAGCGGACGCCGCACTCCTGGCACTCGGCCGCCCCCACGAACATCCGCTGCAGGAGGCGGCATGAGCAGTACCACCGGAACAAGAGGAGAGTCAGTGACCCCGGCGAATCCGGCTTCCGACACCGTGGCGGACACCACGGACGTCACCGCGCTTCTGGAGCGCGGACGGGCCCTTTCCACGCCGGTGCTCCGGGCCGCCGTCGACCGGCTCGCACCGCCCATGGACACCGTGGCCGCCTACCACTTCGGCTGGATCGACGCCGCGGGCAGGCCCTCCGACGGCGACGGCGGCAAGGCCGTGCGCCCGGCGCTGGCCCTGCTGTCCGCGGAAGCGGCCGGTGCCGCCGCCGAGGCCGGCGTGCCCGGCGCCGTGGCCGTCGAACTCGTGCACAACTTCTCGCTGCTGCACGACGACCTGATGGACGGCGACGAGCAGCGGCGCCACCGCGACACGGTGTGGAAGGTGCACGGCCCCGCCCAGGCGATCCTGGTCGGCGACGCCCTCTTCGCGCTGGCCAACGAGATCCTGCTGGAGCTCGGGACGGTCGAGGCGGGCCGTGCGGCCCGGCGGCTGACCTCGGCCACCCGCAAGCTCATCGACGGGCAGGCCCAGGACATCTCCTACGAGCACCGCGAGCGGGTCACCGTCGAGGAGTGCCTGGAGATGGAGGGCAACAAGACGGGCGCCCTGCTCGCCTGCGCCTGCTCCATCGGCGCGGTGCTCGGCGGCGCCGACGACCGTACCGCCGACGTCCTGGAGGCGTACGGCTACCACCTCGGCCTCGCCTTCCAGGCGGTCGACGACCTGCTCGGGATCTGGGGCGACCCGGAGTCCACGGGCAAGCAGACGTGGAGCGATCTGCGTCAGCGCAAGAAGTCCCTGCCGGTCGTCGCCGCGCTCGCCGCGGGCGGACCGGCCTCGGAGCGCCTGGGCGAGCTGCTCGCCGCCGACGCGAAGAGCAGCGACTTCGACAGCTTCTCCGAAGAGGAGTTCGCCGCCCGTGCGGCGCTCATCGAGGAGGCGGGCGGCCGCGACTGGACCGCTCAGGAGGCGCGTCGTCAGCATGCGGTCGCCATCGAGGCGCTGCACGGTGTCGACATGCCGGAAACCGTGCGGGCGCAGCTCACGGCGCTCGCTGACTTCGTCGTCGTACGAAAGAGATGATCGCCATCTGTTCCATATGACTCGCAGTCGCCGGCCGGTGCCCGTCACGGGCGCCGGCCGACGGAGACCCCAGCACAGCAGAGGAACAACTGCACGAAGGGGAAGCCATGACAGCGACGACCGACGGAAGCACCGGGGCTGTGGATCCCCGCGCAGCCTCGGCCAGTAGACCGACAACCGAATCAACCATCGCCGCGGACGACGTACTGGCCGCCGCGCGGCGGGCCGCGGAGCGCTCGGTGGAGCACCTCCTCGGCCAGCAGGACGAGCAGGGCTGGTGGAAGGGCGACCTCGCCACCAACGTCACCATGGACGCCGAGGACCTCCTGCTGCGCCAGTTCCTCGGAATCCAGGATTCCGCCACGGTACAGGCGGCCGGCCGCTTCATCCGCGGCGAGCAGCTCGGTGACGGCACCTGGGCCACGTTCCACGGCGGACCGGGGGACCTCTCCGCCACCATCGAAGCGTACGTGGCCCTGCGGCTGGCCGGGGACCGGCCGGACGACCCGCACATGCTCCGCGCCTCGGGGTGGGTCAGGGAACAGGGCGGGATCGCGGCGAGCCGGGTGTTCACCCGGATCTGGCTGGCCCTGTTCGGCTGGTGGAAATGGGACGACCTGCCGGAACTCCCGCCCGAGCTGATGTTCTTCCCGAAGTGGGTCCCGCTCAATATCTACGACTTCGGCTGCTGGGCCCGCCAGACCATCGTGCCGCTCACGGTCGTCTCCGCGAAGCGGCCGGTCCGGCCCGCCCCCTTCGCCCTGGACGAGCTGCACACCGACCCCGGCGAACCGAACCCACCCAGGCGCCCCGCACCGGCGGCCAGTTGGGACGGTGTCTTCCAGCGCCTCGACAAGGCGCTGCACCTCTATCACCGGATCGCCCCGCGCCGGGTGCGCCGCCTCGCGATGAACGCGGCCGCCCGCTGGATCATCGAACGCCAGGAGAACGACGGCTGCTGGGGCGGTATCCAGCCGCCCGCCGTCTACTCCGTCATCGCGCTGCACCTGCTGGGCTACGACCTCGACCACCCGGTGATGCGGGCCGGACTCGCCTCGCTCGACCGGTTCGCGGTCTGGCGCGAGGACGGCGCCCGCATGATCGAAGCCTGCCAGTCCCCGGTCTGGGACACCTGCCTCGCCACCATCGCGCTCGCCGACGCGGGCCTGCGCCCCGACCATCCGGCGCTCGTGAAGGCGGCCGACTGGATGCTCGACGAGGAGATCGACCGGCCGGGCGACTGGTCGGTGCGCAGGCCCCAACTCCCGCCGGGAGGCTGGGCTTTCGAGTTCCACAACGACAACTACCCGGATATCGACGACACCGCGGAAGTGGTGCTCGCGCTGCGCCGGGTCCGGCACCCGGATCCGGCACGGGTCGAGGCGGCCATCGCCAGGGGGGTGCGCTGGAACGTCGGCATGCAGTCCCGCAACGGCGCCTGGGGAGCGTTCGACGCCGACAACACCAGCCCGTTCCCCAACCGGCTGCCGTTCTGCGACTTCGGCGAGGTCATCGACCCGCCGTCCGCGGACGTCACCGGCCACGTGGTGGAGATGCTCGCCATCGAGGGCCACGCCGCGCACCCCGTCACCCGGCGCGGAATCGAGTGGCTGCTCTCCGAACAGGAGGCCGCCGGAGGCTGGTTCGGCCGATGGGGGGTCAACTACGTATACGGAACAGGGTCCGTGGTGCCCGCCCTGGTCGCCGCCGGACTGCCTGCCGCGCATCCCTCGATCCGGCGCGCGGCCGACTGGCTGGAGTCCGTCCAGAACGACGACGGCGGCTGGGGCGAGGACCTGCGCTCCTACAAGGAGGACAAGTGGATCGGCCACGGCGCCTCGACCGCGTCCCAGACCGCCTGGGCGCTGCTCGCGCTCCTGGCCGCGGAGCGGCGGGACACCGCGGCAGTGGCCCGCGGCGTCGCCTGGCTCACCGAGACCCAGCAGGCCGACGGATCCTGGGACGAGCCGTACTTCACCGGTACCGGCTTCCCCTGGGACTTCTCCATCAACTACCACCTCTACCGGCAGGTGTTCCCGCTGACCGCACTCGGGCGGTACGTGCACGGCGACCCCTTCGCCGGCCGCACGGCCCTCCGTGAGGGGGTCTGATGGGTGAACCCGCGGGGCCGCCCGGCCCCGCCGCCCCGCTGCTGATCGCCTGTGCGCTCGGCATCGAACACCTCGCCCTGCGCACCGGCAGGAGCAGGGCGGACAGGGCGCCGGGACCCGTGACCGTGATCCGTACGGGCATGGGACCCGAGGCGGCCGAATCCGCCGTGGCGCGGGCGCTCGGCGAGAGCCGGGCGTTCGGCGCCGCGGTCATCGCCTCGGGGTTCTGTGCCGGGCTGACGCCCGGCATGCACCCCGGAGACCTGGTGGTGGCCGACGAGACCCGGCTCGCCGGGGAGTCGGCCGCCTGCACCGGCACCGAGCTGCTTGCCGAGGCACTGGCCAGAGCAGTACCGGGACGCACCGTCCACACCGGTCCGCTGACCGGCTCCGACCATGTCGTACGCGGGCATGAGCGGGCCGAGCTGCGGACCACCGGAGCGATCGCGGTGGACATGGAGTCCGCCGCCACTCTGCGCACCGCCCTGCGCGCCGGGCCACGCCCGGTTGCGGCCGTACGGGTGGTCGTGGACGCTCCACAGCATGAGCTCGTCCGCATCGGCACGGTCCGCGGTGGAATATCGGCATTCCGCGTTCTCCGTGCCGTCCTACCGGCTTTCTATGAATGGCACCGATCTTTGCTGCTCCCCAGGAGGTGAGCTAGATGGCCATGCCACTCCGTCAGACCATCAAGATTGCGACGTACCTTGCTGAACAGAAGCTTCGCAAGCGGGAGAAGTTCCCGCTGATTGTCGAGCTGGAGCCACTGTTCGCCTGCAATCTCGCCTGCGAAGGCTGCGGGAAGATTCAGCATCCGGCCGGAGTTCTCAAGCAGCGGATGCCGGTGGCCCAGGCCGTCGGCGCGGTGCTCGAATCCGGCGCCCCGATGGTCTCCATCGCGGGCGGTGAGCCGCTGATGCATCCGCAGATCGACGAAATCGTCCGGCAGCTGGTGGCGAAGAAAAAATACGTCTTCCTCTGCACCAACGCGATGTTGATGCGGAAGAAGATGGAGAAGTTCACGCCGTCGCCCTACTTCGCGTTCGCCGTGCACATCGACGGGCTGCGGGAACGGCACGACGAATCGGTTGCCAAGGAAGGAGTCTTCGACGAGGCGGTGGCCGCGATCAAGGAGGCCAAGCGCCGAGGTTTCCGGGTCACCACCAATTCCACCTTCTTCAACACCGACACCCCGCAGACCGTCATCGAGGTCCTGAATTACCTCAATGACGAGCTGAAGGTCGACGAGATGATGATCTCGCCCGCCTACGCATACGAGAAGGCGCCCGACCAGGAACACTTCCTGGGAGTCGAGCAGACCCGCGAGCTGTTCAAGAAGTCCTTCGCGGGCGGCAACCGGGCCAGGTGGCGGCTGAACCACTCGCCGCTCTTCCTGGACTTCCTGGAGGGCAAGGCCGACTTCGCGTGCACGGCCTGGGCCATTCCCAACTACTCGCTCTTCGGCTGGCAGCGGCCCTGCTACCTGATGAGCGACGGCTATGTGCCGACGTACCGGGAACTCATCGAGGAGACCGACTGGGACAAGTACGGCCGGGGCAAGGACCCGCGCTGCGCCAACTGCATGGCGCACTGCGGCTACGAGCCGACCGCCGTACTGGCCACCATGGGATCGCTGAAGGAATCCCTGCGTGCCGCGCGGGAGACCATCGGCGGCAACCGGTGAGGTGAGGGCCATCGGAGAACCAGTGGTACTGGCTCTCCGCGAGCCGCCGGCCCGGCCGCTCGCGACGCGCCGCCGTGCGTGGCGCGTCCAGGCCGGGCCGGCGGCGTCCGGCCGGGACGTACCGGTCCCGGTCCAGCCGATGACGAGGACCGGGACGCCACGACCGGGGGTCCCCGCCGTCACCGTGAGCTGAGACAGGATTAGAGAGGGGGCCCGGCATGACGCTTCTGCGGAGCATCCGGGGGCCGCACGATCTCAAGACGCTCAACGAACCACAGCTCGGTGAACTGGCCGAGGACATCAGGAAGTTCCTGATCGAGGCGGTGGCCAGGACCGGCGGACACCTGGGGCCCAACCTCGGCGTCGTGGAGCTGTCCATCGCCCTGCACCGGGTGTTCGACTCACCCGCGGACCGCGTTCTGTGGGACACCGGCCACCAGAGCTACGTACACAAACTCCTCACCGGGCGGCAGGACTTCTCCAAGCTGCGCGGCAAGGGCGGCCTCTCCGGCTATCCCTCCCGCGAGGAGTCCGAGCACGACGTCATCGAGAACAGCCACGCCTCCACGGTGCTCGGCTGGGCCGACGGCCTCGCCAAGGCCAACCAGGTACTGGGCCGCCCCGACCACGTCGTCGCGGTCATCGGTGACGGGGCGCTCACCGGCGGCATGGCCTGGGAGGCGCTGAACAACATCGCCGCCGCCAGGGACCGGCCACTGATCATCGTCGTCAACGACAACGAGCGCTCCTACGCCCCGACGATCGGCGGCCTCGCCAACCACCTGGCGACCCTGCGCACCACCGACGGCTACGAACGCTTCCTCTCCTGGGGCAAGGGCGTCCTCCAGCAGACCCCCGTCATCGGACAGCCGCTCTACGAGTCGCTGCACGGTGCCAAGAAGGGGTTCAAGGACGCCTTCGCCCCGCAGGGCATGTTCGAGGACCTCGGCCTCAAGTACGTCGGACCCATCGACGGCCACGACACCGCCGCCGTCGAGTCCGCCCTGCAACGGGCGAAACGGTTCCACGGCCCGGTACTCGTGCACTGCCTCACCGAGAAGGGCCGCGGCTATCAGCCCGCCCTCCGGGACGAGGCCGACCGCTTCCACACCGTCGGCGCGATGGACCCGCTGACCTGCGCCCCGCTCACCCCGGCGGCCGGCCCGTCCTGGACCTCGGTGTTCGGGGACGAGATCGCCGCGATCGGGGTGGAGCGGCCCGACGTCGTCGCCATCACGGCCGCGATGCTGGACCCGGTGGGGCTGACGAAGTTCGCAGAGGCCTTCCCCGGCCGGGTCTGGGACGTGGGCATCGCGGAACAGCACGCGGCGGTCTCCGCGGCGGGACTGGCCACCGGCGGCCTGCACCCCGTCGTCGCCGTCTACGCCACCTTCCTCAACCGCGCCTTCGACCAGCTGCTGATGGACGTCGCGCTGCACAGGTGCGGGGTGACCTTCGTCCTGGACCGGGCCGGTGTCACCGGGCCCGACGGCGCCTCCCACAACGGCATGTGGGACATGTCGATGCTCCAGGTCGTACCGGGACTGCGGATCGCGGCACCGCGCGACGCCGGCCAGCTGCGGGCCCAGCTGCGCGAGGCCGTCGACGTCGATGACGCCCCGACCGTGATCCGGTTCCCCAAGGAGTCGGTGGGGGAGCCGGTCCCCGCCATCGGCCGGACCGGCGCCATGGACGTACTGCACCGCGACGAGGACGCGGACGTGCTGCTGGTAGCGGTCGGCGTCATGGCCCCCGTCTGCCTGCGGGCCGCCGACCTGCTCGCGGGCGCCGGCATCCGCTGCACCGTGATCGACCCCCGCTGGGTCAAGCCGGTCGACGGGCAGCTGGCCCCGCTCGCCGCACAGCACCGGCTGGTCGCCGTCGTCGAGGACAACAGCCGGGCCGGCGGCGTCGGCTCGGCGGTCGGGCAGGCCCTGCGGGACGCCGGCGTCGACGTACCGCTGCGCACGTTCGGCATTCCCGAGCAGTTCCTCGCCCACGGCAAGCGCGCCGAGGTGCTGGCCGACATCGGACTCACACCGGTCGAGATCGCCGGCCGGATCAGCGCGACCCTGGCCGTGCGGCCGAAGGCCGTCGACGACGGTCACCACGAGCGCGACGCCCTGGACAACGGGCACAAGGAGAGCGGGGCATGAAGGACGACGGGCCCAAGGGCTTCGATCTGGCGCGGCTCCTCGCGGAGCGCGGCGCCGAGCGCTACGAGCTGCACACGAAGTACCTCAACCACCAGCTCCCGCGCATGCTGCGCACCATCGGCTTCGACAAGGTCTACGAACGGGCCGAGGGCGCGCACTTCTGGGACGCGGAGGGCAACGACTACCTGGACATGCTGGCCGGATTCGGCGTGATGGGGCTCGGCCGGCACCACCCGGTCGTCCGCAAGGCGGTGCACGACGTCCTGGACGCCTCGCTCGCCGACCTCACCCGCTTCGACTGCCAGCCACTGCCCGGTCTGCTGGCGGAGAAGCTGCTCACGCACAGCCCGCACCTGGACCGGGTGTTCTTCGGCAACAGCGGTACTGAGGCCGTCGAGACGGCACTCAAGTTCGCCCGGTACGCGACCGGGAAGCCGAGGATCCTGTACTGCGCGCACGCCTTCCACGGACTGACCACCGGATCGCTCTCGGTCAACGGCGAGGACGGCTTCCGGGACGGCTTCGCCCCCCTGCTGCCCGACACCGCCATCGGGCTCGGTGACCTGGACGCGCTGCGGCGCGAGCTGAAGCGCGGCGACGTGGCCGGACTGGTCGTCGAGCCGATCCAGGGCAAGGGCGTGCACGCCTCGCCGCCCGGCTTCCTGCGCGCCGCCCAGGAGCTGCTGCGCAAGCACAAGGCCCTGCTCATCGCCGACGAGGTGCAGACCGGTCTGGGCCGGACCGGAGACTTCTACGCGTACCAGCACGAGGAAGGCGTCGAACCCGATCTGGTCTGCGTCGCGAAGGCGCTCTCCGGCGGCTATGTGCCGGTCGGGGCCACGCTCGGCAAGGACTGGATCTTCAAGCGCGTCTACTCCTCGATGGACCGGGTGCTGGTGCACTCGGCCAGCTTCGGCTCCAACGCCCAGGCCATGGCCGCCGGACTCGCGGTCCTCGCGGTGATGGAGGACGAGGGGACCGTGGCCAACGCCCGCCGCACCGGTGATCTGCTGCGCGAGAGGCTGGCCGCGCTGGTCGACCGCTACGAGCTGCTGCACGAGGTGCGCGGACGCGGGCTGATGATCGGCATCGAGTTCGGCCGGCCGTCCTCGCTGAAGCTGCGCAGCGGCTGGACCATGCTCCAGGCGGCCCGCAAGGGGCTCTTCGCGCAGATGGTGGTCGTGCCGCTGCTCCAGAAGCACCGGATCCTCACGCAGGTGTCCGGCGACCACCTCGAAGTGATCAAGCTGATTCCGCCGCTCGTCATCGACGAGGCGGACGTGGACCGGTTCGTGGCCGCGTTCACAGCGGTGATGGACGACGCGCACGACGGCGGGCTGATGTGGGACTTCGGCCGGACCCTGGTGAAGCAGGCCGTGGCCAACCGCTGACCAGGAGACCTTTTGCCTGGGAGGCAAGAAATTTGCCTCCCAGGAAAGATCCTGGCCCAATGGACATATGAATCCTGCAGAAGCAGGGGCGGCCGACGAGCTGCCCGGTGTCGCGCCACGCCTGCGCGACCTGCGCCGCGGCCGCGGGCTCACCCTGGAGACCGCCGCCCAGCGCGCCGGGCTCTCGCCCGCCCATCTGTCCCGGCTCGAAACGGGCCGCCGCCAGCCCTCGCTGCCGATGCTGCTCGGACTCGCCAGGATCTACGGTACGACGGTCTCCGAGCTGCTCGGCGAGATTCCCCCGGAACGTGACGCGATCGTCCGTGCCCGGAAGTTCGAGGGGGCGGAGGCCGACGGCTGGATGTACCAGCGGGCCGGCGGGTCCGGCCGGGCGATGCAGGCGCTGCGCGTCCGGGTGCCGTACGGCGCGCAGGGCGACCTGGTGCGCGTCCACCCCGGTGAGGAATGGCTCTACGTCCTGGCCGGGAATCTCCGGGTGACCCTCGGGGACACCGTGCACGACCTCGGCCCCGGCGACAGCGCGCACTTCGACTCGCTCACCCCGCACCGGATCGCGGCGCCGGAGCGCGAGGGCGCCGAGCTGCTCTTCGTTCACACCCTGCTGCAGAGCCCCGCCGCCGAGCTGTGCCTCGGCAGCGGGATCCACCGTCGCTGAGACGCCGTCCCGCCGGCCCGACCGGTCACCAGAGAGGACCGTCATGTCCGATTCCGAGAACTACGACCCGCTGACCCCGGCCAGGCGCAAGGAGCCCGACTCCCAGGAGCGCAAGATGCCGCGCGGGCTCGTCATCAGGCTGTTCGCCTACCTGGTGGCCGGGCACGTCGTCGCGGGCTTCCTCTACCTGCTGTTCGCGGTGGGTATGCACAACCAGTAGCCGGCGGCGCCCCCTCCGGGGTCCGTCAGGAGTCTTCGAGGAGCCGCTCGCGCAGCCGCTCCCGCGTACTGGGCGTGATCTTCAGCCCCTCGGAGAGGTAGCGGTCCGTGTCGCCCCAGGTCTCGTCGATGGTGGCGAAGGCCGCCGCGAGGTATTCGCTGTGGGCTCCGAAGAGCGGGCTGAGGAGCTCCATCACCTCGGGCGACATTCCGGCCGCGGAGGTGTCGCTGCGGCGCACCCGGTAGCGGCGGTGGGTGTCGTTGGACTTGAGGTAGTCGGCCTCGATCGTCTCGCGCCCGACGCCCACCGCGAGCAGCGAGATCGCGATGGAGAGCCCGGCCCGGTCCTTGCCCGCCGCGCAGTGCATCAGGGCCGGGACGCTGTCCTCGGCCAGGGCGTGCAGCACCTGGCTGTGCTCCGCGGTGCGGTCCAGGATGATCGAGCGGTAGGAGGCGACCATGCGGTCGGTCCCCTTGCCGCCGCCGAGGATTCCGCGCAGCTCGTCCATGTCGCCGTCGCGCACCATCCGCCAGAACTCGCTGCCGTCCGCCGGGTCGGTGAGCGGGATGTTCACATTGCGTACGCCGGGCAGCTCGACATCCGGTCCGTCCAGCTTGAGGTCGGCGGCGTTGCGGAAGTCGAAGACGGTGTGCAGGCCGAGGCCGCCGAGGAACGCCGTGTCCTCGGGCGTGGCGTCTGCCAGGTGACCACTGCGGAAGAGCCGCCCGTACCGCACCCTGCGGCCGTCGGAGGTGGGCAGTCCGCCCACGTCACGGAAGTTGCGGACCCCCGCCAGCTCGGGTTCCGTCGACGGGGTCTGCGGCAGCTGCTGCGTCACGGTCACTCCTGGGGGCTCTGCCGCCGACGCGTGTCGCCGACGGGTCCACTCCCGTGACGATACGACATCGGATACTCGGACAATCACCCCGGCGACGACCTTGGTCCTGCCCCTCGCGACGGCTCTCCGCGGGGCACCGGCGCGAACGATGAGCGCGACATGTCCGTATTGGGGCTTTTAGTCGAACATGCCCTGCTTATGCGGGAGATGGTCACCCGCTCGTGAGCGGGATCATATCCGTGACGGTGTGTGGCGGTGCTCCGGCTGGGTAATCCGGGCGCCAAGCGGAATGCCAAGATCCATAATCCACGGAGTGTGACCGGAATTCCGCGTCGAATTTCCGGTGCGGAATCCGGCGTGGAACCCGTGGCTTGTTTCCGCCGTCCTGGCTCGCTTACGTTCCATGTCAATCCGGATGGAACGCCTAATCCTGCCGCCGTCCGGAATTCCGCACCCACTCACCGTGTGGCAGGAGCGGGGGACCCAGGTAAGCCGCCGACCGGAGTGATCCGGCCGGCTCGGGGTGAAGTCGCGCCAGACGCAGCCGGGCATCTCCAGCCCGAACCCGACAGCTCACCTCGTAGGCGCCGGAGAGGAAATTCTTCATGCCCATCCCGGGTAAGCACCGCCGTCCCAAGTCCAGCACCATCGCCCGCGGCGTCGTCGTCGCGAGCGCCGGCGGAGCCGTCATCGCGCTTCCGCTGCTCGGCGCCACCGGTGCCAACGCCGCGGAGCAGGCCGCTCCCGCCACCGCGAAGTCGGCCGCCGCCACGCACGCCACCCCGGCCAAGCCGGTCGCGGACAAGCAGTCCGGCACCACGACGTACTCCGTGGTCTCCGGCGACTACCTGTCGAAGATCGCCGCAGAGCACAAGGTCAAGGGCGGCTGGGAGAAGCTGTACCAGGACAACCGCAAGGTCGTCGGCGACAACCCGAGCCTGATCCTCCCGGGCATGAAGCTGACCCTCGGCGGCAAGGCCTGGGGCCACGCCCCGGCCACCGGCTCGCACACCTCCGCGGGTGCCACCACCCCGTCGAAGGCCCCCTCGAAGGCTCCGGCCGAGACCGGGTCGAAGGCGCCCGCGGCCGCCGGCACCGCGTCCTCCTCCGGCACCCAGGCGTCCAACACGTCGGCGGAGCAGGGCAGCGCGTCCGGCTACGTCCACCCGGTCCCCGGCAACCACACCACCGCCTACCGCGCCTCCGGCGCCAGCTGGTCCAGCGGCAGCCACACCGGTATCGACTTCCCCGTCTCCACCGGCACCAGCGTGAAGGCGATCACCTCCGGCACCGTCGTCACCGCGGGCTGGGGCGGCGCGTACGGCAACGAGGTCGTCATCAAGCACGCCGACGGCCACTACTCGCAGTACGGCCACATGTCCTCGCTCTCCGTCTCGGCGGGCCAGACCGTGACCGCGGGCCAGCAGGTCGGCCTCTCCGGCGCCACCGGCAACGCCACCGGCCCGCACCTCCACTTCGAGGTCCGCACGGGCCCGGCGTACGGCTCTGACATCGACCCGATCGCCTACCTGGCGTCGCACGGGATCAACGTCTGATCCGGGCGGCAGCGGTCCGGTGACGGACCTGAGCAATGCAGAGGGGCGGTGCGCGGCGGCGCACCGCCCCTCTGCATTGGGGTGACCGTCCTTATTCCCCCTTTACCAAAACCTGACCGGGTGGTCTATCTCACCACCCGTCAAGCCCATATTACGGTCGCGTAGGTCACAATCGGCGGTGCAGGATATGCCCTTGTGGCAGACGATTCGAGAAACATCCGACAGGGCGTCATCAACCGGCAGGGCGCCATCGAGTCGTACGCGGCGATTGGCGACAGTTTCACCGAAGGAGTCGGTGACCCGGGCCCGAACGGGACATTCGTCGGCTGGGCCGACCGGTTCGCGGTAATCCTCGCGGACCAGCTCCCCGACCCGGAAACGGCGCAGGCCGGCACAGCCGCCGCGCACGGACACTTCCGGTACGCCAATCTCGCCGTACGAGGACGCCTCCTCGACCAGATAGTCGCGGAGCAGGTACCGCGCGCCCAGCAGCTCGCCCCCGACCTGGTGAGCTTCTGCGCGGGCGGCAACGACATCATCCGGCCGGGCACCGACCCCGACGACGTGGCCGAGCGCTTCGAGCGCGCGGTCGCCGAGCTGACCCGGTCGGTCGGCACCGTCATGGTCACCACCGGCTTCGACACCCGCGGCGTTCCGGTGCTCCGCCATCTGCGCGGCAAGATCGCCACCTACACCGCCCACGTGCGGTCCATCGCGGACCGCTACGACTGCCCGGTGCTCGACCTGTGGTCCCTGCGCTCCGTGCAGGACCGGCGCGCCTGGGACGGCGACCGGCTGCACCTGTCGCCCGAGGGACACACCCGTGTCGCACTGCGCGCCGCCCAGGTCCTCGGCCTCGACGTGCCGGCCGACCCGGACCAGGAGTGGCCGCCGCAGGTGCACCGGAGAGCGCTGGAAGTCCGGCGCGACGACATCCACTGGGCCCGCGAGTACCTGGTCCCGTGGATCGGGCGCCGGCTGCGCGGCGAGTCGTCGGGGGACCACGTGGAGGCGAAGCGGCCGGACCTGCTGCCGCTCTGAGGCCGGCCGGCTCCCGGCCGGGAGCCGGGAGCCCGGCGGTCCTTCCAGCGGTTCACGAGCCGGCCCGTCCGATGCCGTACAACGGCCGGGCCGGGATGCGTTCCAGCACGCCGCCCGCGAACACGTCGTACAACGGCAGCGTCTCCAGATGGACGTAGCCGATATGGCAGTCGCACACCGCCAGCGGGCATGACCGGGGGCCCAGTGCCCCGCGGTAGCTGCCGTCGTAGAGATTGCCGAGCTCGGCCCGGACGAAGTGGCAGCGGCGAACCGTGCCCTCCCCGTCCACCGAGATGACCGACTCACCGGTCCGGCAGGGCAGCCCGGCCGAACGGTGCGGATGGCGGCTGTACGGGAACAGCGGATCGATCTCCGTCCACCGGTCCGCCTCCTCGTCCGTGTAGGTGTGCCCCTCGGCGGCGTTGACCCAGAGGTAGACCTCCTCGGGCAGGGCCGCCCGCAGCCGTCGCGCCTCGTCGAGATGATCATCCAGACCGACCACGCCGACGCTGTGCCGGATACCCAGGGACGCCAGCTCCCCGCACCGGTCCAGGAAGCGCTCGTACGGCGTCTGGCCCGGGTGGTACGTGCACCAGAGCGCGATCTTGTCCCGGCCGGCGGCGCCCGCCGGGGCCAGCCACTGCGTACGTCCGCCGAGGTTCGTCTGGATCGCCACCCGGCGGATGTGCGGCAGCCGGGCCAGCTCGACCATCGCCCGCCGGTACCAGGAGCGGACCAGCCCCTCGCCCCACGGCGTGAACAGCACCGAGATCCGGTCGTCCGTCTGCGCCGCCGCCCACGCCGTGAACCGTTCCAGCGCGGCCCGGTCGGCGCGCAGCTGCTCCCGGCTGTCGCGGCGCTTGGCGAACGGGCAGTACGGGCAGTCGTAATCGCACGACGCGAGCGGACCGCGGTAGAGAATCGTCAGGTCCATGCCGGGGCTCACTTCAGCTCGTACGAGGCCATCGCGGCCCGCACGGCGGGGGAGAAGAGCTCGGGTCCCAGCGCGTCGGAGTGCGCGAGCCCCTCGGGCGACAGGCGCAGCAGCCCGGCGGCCGGTGCGTCCGGATCGAGCCAGCCCCGTTCCTCGAACAGGGCCAGCTCCGCGCGGAAGTCGTCCTCCGGGCCGCTGCCGAACCGCTCGCGGTACTCCGACAGCCGCATACCCCCGGCCTGCAGCACCGACTGGAGGAGGTGGCGGCGGCGCGCCTCGTCGCCGTCGGTGTACCGGCCCACCTCGGCGTGCGAGAAGTCCTCGGTCGCCGTGTAGCCGTCGATGATCGTCCGCACCTCCCGCATCTCCACCGCGTAGTCGAACGAGTAGTGCAGCCGGGAGGTGTACGAGCGGGCGCCGCAGCCCAGGCCGACCATGCCGTCGGTCTGGCACGCGTAGTCGTCGGGGCCCTCGGCGGCCGGGGCGTCCGCACGCCGGAACATCCGCATCGACACCTGCTCGTAGCCGTGTGCCAGGAGGTGGTCGCGGCCCGCGCGGTAGAGCCGCAGCCGCTGCTCGTCCCAGGCGGACTCCGCGTCCGCCCCGGCGGCGCCGGTCCGGCCGAGGCCGGTCAGCGGGCGGACGTACAGCGGGTAGAGGTACAGCTCCTCCGGCCGCCACTGGAGCGCCGCGTCCAGCGAGGTGCGCCAGCTCGCCTCGTCCTGCCCGCCGATGCCGTAGATCAGGTCGATGTTGAGGACCGGTATACGGGCGTCCCTGATCAGCCCCAGGGCCGCCTCCACATCCGCCCGGCGCTGCGGACGGACCGCCGCGCGTGCCTCGGCCTCGACGAAGCTCTGCACACCGATGCTGATCCGGGTCGCCCCCCGCTCCGCCAGGACGGCCAGCCGGTCCGCGGTCGCGGTCGACGGTGACGTCTCGACCGACAGGGGCACCGAGCGGAGACCCGCGCCCATCCGCTTCTCCGCTATGTCGCACAGGCGCTCCAGCTCGCCCGCCGTCAGGAAGGTCGGGGTCCCGCCGCCGAAGGCCGCCGCGGCGAAACGCACCGGCTCCGCGTCGCCGAGCGCGTCCCGCACGGCTGCCGCCTGCCGGTCCAGCGCGTCGAGGTAGCGGGTGGTCAGCTCGCCGGGGGCGCCGACGCGGGTGAAGAGGTTGCAGAAGCCGCAGCGGACCTCGCAGAACGGTATGTGGAGGTAGAGCGAGAGCGCGTCCTTGCTCTCCCCGGCCCACAGCTCCTTCAGGGCCGGACGCCCGCCGGGCAGCCGGCCGAGCGGCTCGTACGCGGTCTTGTGCGGATAGGCGTACACATAGCTCTGGTACGGGCGGACGGTGTGCGGACTGGTCATCGTGCGGTCCCCGGTTCCAGGAAGAAATGGGCGTACGGAACGGTCCAGACGGACTCGTGAGCGAGCCGGTGACCGGTGTAGCCGTCGTCGCCGTAGGCCGTGCCGTGGTCGGAGCAGACGATGGCGAAGGCGCGGCGGCGGCTGCTCACGGCGGCGAAGAGCCGGCCGATATGGGCGTCGACGTACTCCAGCGCGGCGGCGTGCGTGACGCGGCTGTCGCCCGTGTCGCGGGTCGCGCCGGGCCGGTGGAACCAGTTCGGCTGGTGCAGCGCGGACACGTTGACGAAGAGGAACAGCCGCTGTCCGGGCGGCAGCCCGGCGACGACCCGCTCGGCACGGGTCACCTGCGCCTCGAACGAGTTGGGCGAGGCGACGCCGAACTCCGGCTCCCAGTGCGCTTCCTGGAACATGCCGGGAAGTACCGAGCCGAGCGGTGCCCGCTGGTTGAAGAACCCCACCCCGCCGATGCACACCGTGCGGTACCCCGCCCCGGCCAGGCCCGAGACCAGGTCGGGGGTGTCGAAGACGAAGGTGCGCTCCGCGGTCGTCTCGCTGCCGGCGAACCGGGCGGCGAACAGCCGGGGATGCGGGCCGGGTGCGGCCGGTGTGGGCAGGAACCCCGCGAAGATCGCCTGGTGCGAGGCGTACGTGAAGCTTCCCGGGGCGTGCCGCCGTTCCCAGCCTCCGGCCGGCAGGTGCCGCGCGAGGTTCGGGATACGGCCGGCGGCGGCCAGCTCCGCCGCGACGTCGTACCGGAGGGTGTCCAGGGTGACGAGCAGCAGATCGTCGTGGCCGACGACCTCGCTCATGTCCGGGTCCGGGGTGTCCGTGACGCCGGACGGGGGTTCGTCCATGACGCCGGACGGGGGTTCAGGATGCTGCGTCGACACGGTGGTTCCCTGCTCTGTTCAGTACGGCGGCGACCTGCGCCGCATAGGTGTCCAGGCCCTCGGCTCCGCTGCCGGGCAGACCGGTCAGGCGCGGCAGCAGATCGCCGAAGGCGTTGACCTCACCGACGGCGAAGCGCCGCCAGCCGGTCGAGGGCAGCAGGTCGACGCCCACGCACAGCGTGTCCGGGAAGGCGTCACCCGCCCGCTCGCACACCGCGAGGGCCGCACGCCAGCTGCCGCCCGCCGCCGCGACGGCGGCCCGCGCCTCGTCCAGATCGCCGCGAGCCCCGCCGAGGTGGAGGTTGGTCATGGGGGAGCGGCTGGTGCGCACGACGGCGTGGGTCGCGCGGCCGTCCACCACCACGACCCGAAGATCCGCGGCCCGGCCGCGCTGCGAGGCCTTCGGCAGCCAGCGTTCGACGTGCAGACCGTCCGGTGCGAGCGCGTCCACGATCGCCGCCACCTCGCCCTCCGTCGTGAGCCGCCGCACCCGGAGCGAGTTGTGGAGCCGGCCGGACCCGTCCCGCTCGACCGAGGTGGTCGCCCTCACCCGGCCCGGTCCGGCCGTCTCCACGGCCAGCACTCCGGAGGCCGAGGACCCGTGCGCGAGCTTCACGAACACCCTCGGCATCCCGCGCTCCGCCATCAGCCCGCGCACATCCGCCCAGCCACGCACGGGCGCCGCGGCGGGGCCGGAGGTGGGCGAGGCGGGCACCGGCACGCCCGCGGCGGCCAGCACCCCGTGACACAGGCGCTTGTCGAACAGCACCGCGAGGTCCTCGGGGCCGTCCAGCAGCACCGCACCCGCGCCGGCCACCGCCCGCGCCACCTCCCGTACGGCGGAGGTGAACCGCGCGTACCAGCGGGACGAGCCCTCCACCCGGGTCGGGTCCTCGACGCCCCGCAGCGCCCGCTCGACCTCGGCGTCCTCACCGGGCGAGTCGACGCGCACGGTCTCCCCGGGCAGGAACACCGCGGCCCCGTCCAGCACGTCGAGCCAGGACACGACGCGGGCCGGGGGCAGCCCGGCGGCCCGCACGGCCTGCTGGAAGAGGCCGACGCGGCGGTTGCCCGGATTGCCCACGACCGCGAAACGGGGCGGCGCGCTATTCACTGACCGCGACATAGCGGGGCTCTTCGCCCTCGGGGTCCCAGTAGTCCGCCCCGTCCAGACCGAGGCGGGTGCCCGCCCCGGCGAACAGCTCCCGGAGCCGGTCCGTCAGCGGATCGGTGAGGTAGTGGTGGTACAGGTCCAGCGAGGTGAGGTGGGTGAGCGGCTGACCGTGGAGGAGGGCCTCTGCTCCCTCGTCGGTGAGGGTCCCCATGGAGAGGGCGAGTGACTCCAGCCGGGCGACGACCGGGGCGTGCGAGACGGCCGCGGCGATCTCGTCCTGGATCTCGCTGTTCTGCAGGCCGAGATGGCGAAGCCGGGGAAAGCCGTCGCCCGCGAGGACCGGGCGCAAGTCCTCCACCGTGGCGTCACCGCCGTACCAGCCGACGCCGAACCAGAGCTCCAGCCTTTCGAGCGCGGGCAGCTCGCAGGCCCCGACCGCGCGCACGACATGGCCCGGCAGCCCGCCGGACTCGAACCGCAGCGACCTCAGCGCCCCGTGCCGCACCGGACGCAGCTCCAGCTTCGCCTCCTCGGGGACGCTGTCCCCACCGCCGCGCACGGTCAGCTCCTCCAGGAGCGGGAAGGCTTCGAGGACCGGAGTGACGTCGCACATGGCCAGCCACGACACCTCGCACTCCTCGCCGACCACATCGGCGAGGAACAGCGCGCGCAGATCCGTGAACCGGCCCGCCGCGCCGACGAGCAGCTCGACGACGGGAGCGAGAGCGGAGTAGTCGTCCTCCCACCAGGGCCCGATCAGCAGGGCCCGGACCCGCGCCGGGTCGACCGTGTCGAGGAAGTGCTGCCAGAGGTCCGGGAACGGCACTTGGTCCGGTCCGCAGTCCAGCCGCCAGGCCACCGACTCCGCCGAGGGCAGCGCCGGCGCGCCGGCGTCGTCCGCACAGGGCAGGGTCAGCACGGGAAGGCCGTGGAACACCTCGGGATGTTCGATGCTGTTCATGGCCGGATCACTCCGACACCGTGGTGTAGCGCCCTTCGGGCCCGCCGTCGCCCCACGGCTCGCAGCGGTCCGACAGATCGACCCGCACTCCGTGCGGTCGCAGGGCGTCGGTGACCCGGCGCTCCATCTGCTCACTGAGGAAGTGGTGGTGCAGATCCAGCGCATCGAGGTGGGTCAGCGGCTGGCCCTCCAGCAGCGCGGCCGCGCCTTCGTCCCCGAGGGTGCCGCACGACAGGTCGAGTGTGCGCAGCCGGGCCACGAGCGGGGCCGAGGCGACGGCCGCCGCGATCTCGTTCTCCACCTCGCTGTTGCGCAGACCGAGATGGCGCAGCGCCGGGAACCGGGTGCCGGACAGCAGCGGCGCCAGATCCGCCACATTCGCGTCGCCGCCGTAGGCGGACACACCCAGCCAGAGATCGAGCCGCTCCAGCGCGGGCAACTCGCTGTCCAGTACCCCGCGGACCACCTCGACCGGCAGCCCGCCCGTCTCTATGGTGAGCGAGCGAAGCCGCTCGTGCCGGGTGGGCGGGAAGACGAGATCGGTTCCGCCGCGCACCCCGAACTCCACCAGTGCGGGGTAGGCGGCGAGCAGGGCGGTCACATCGCTCTGCTGGATCCAGGAGATCTCGGACTCCTCCATCGTCAGATCCCCTACGAACACCGCCTCCAGCGACGTCAGCCGGTCGGCGGCGGCCGTCACGAGACCGATCGGATAGGACGAGTCCTCCTCGTAGGACTCGCCCCACTGCCCGATGATCAGCGCCCGCACCCCGGCCGGATCGACGGCCGCCAGGAACGAGGCGAACTCCTGCTCCCAGGTGCGGTCGTCCTCGTACGGCTCGACAAAGACGTGCCAGGCCGCCGCACCGGCGGCCGGCCGGCTCCCGTCGCTCGTGTCGTGCTGGAAGTCGACGGCCGGAAGGCCGAGCAGCTCGTGCAGGTGGTCCACATCGGACATGGCCCTGGGCTCCTGGTGACGGTGACGGATTGATGTCCGCAAGGTCTATCAACAGCCACTGACAACGGGCGCACCGGCCCCGCCGCCGGGTGCTCCACCGCCGATTGTCAGACCCCGGCCGTAGCGTTTTCCACGTGGCCGGTACAGCGGGTGCCGGTCCGGAGGGGAGACGTCTGTGTACCGGCAGGGCGATGTGCTGATCATGGCGCTGGAGGAGTCCGAGGTGCCGCCGAACCTCCTGGACGCGCCGGGCGAACTGCGCGACGGGCGGGGCCGGCTGGTGCTCGCGCTCGGTGAGGTCACCGGACACGCCCACGCGGTGCCGGGGCCGGGGCGGCTGATCCGGGAGGCCGGGGTGTTCGGCCCGATGCTGCTCCACCTCCCGGACGGGGGACGGGTGGTGCACGAGGAGCACGCGGTGATCCCGCTGCCGAAGGGCTGGTTCCGCGTCGTGCGCCAGCGGGAGTACGCGCCGGGGGCGGTCCGCATCGTCGCGGACTGAGCCGCCGCGCCGGCCTGCCCTGCGGTAGCCGGCGCCGAGGAGTGGCCGGAGAACGCCCGAATCAGGGAACCGGAACAGAGAAGACAGGGGACGGGGAGAACATGCAGTACGTGGACTCATGGCGGGCCGTGGCGGCGGCGACCGGCGCGGCGGACCGGGCGGCGGCGGAGGACGGGGTGCGGCTCGCCTATCGCGGCGCGGGTCTCGCCGAGCCGGAGGAGTTCGTCTGGGCCGATTCGCCCAGGGAGGCCGTCGGGCTCGTGCGGAAGCTGGCCGACGCCGGCCGCTCGGTCCGCGAGGAGGTCAGGACCCGGCCGTGGGCGGACGAACGGCGCCGGATGTACGACGAGTTGGGCCCGGCCGGCTGGTCCGCGCTCTGGTCCGCCACCGGCGCCCAGCTGTGGGAGACCACGGCGGCGCTCGCCGACCGGATACGGGCCGCTGTCGTCACCGAGGCGGCCGAGCGGCCGGAGGACGAGCCGGATGTGCGGCTGCTCCTCCTGGACGCGGTGCTGGGCCAGCACGACGCGGCCTGGCTCGCCGCGTTCGACGGCCGCGGTGACCGGCTCGACGGACTGGCGGCGGTGGCCAGGAACGCGGGCTGGTGGTGGCCCTACGAGCGGACGGTGGTGATCAGCGAGCGTCCCGAGGAGCTGTACCGCGACGAGGCGGGCAGGCTCGACCGCGGCGACGGCCCCGCGCTCTCCTACCGGGACGGGTTCGGGCTGTACGCCTGGCGCGGCATGCCGGTGCCCGCCGACTTCCTGGCGGAGCTGGCCGCGCTCACCCCCGAGCGGATCCGGGCCGAGGAGAACGCGGAACTGCGGCGCGTGATGCTGGAGTTCTACGGGTACGACCGCTACCTCACCGAGTCGGGCGCCGAACCGGTCCACCGGGACGAGACGGGCATCCTCTGGCGGATCGCGCTGGACGGCGATGAGGACGTGGTGATGGTCGAGGTGGTCAACTCCACCCCGGAGCCGGACGGCACGCACCGCACCTACTGGCTGCGGGTGCCGCCCTCGGTGCGGACGGCGAAGGACGGCGTCGCCTGGACGTTCGGGCTGCCGGGCGAGTCCTACGCACCCCTGCGGCAGACCTGACGGACGAGCGGCGGGGCGGCCGCCGGTCGAGGGCGCGGCCCGGTGGCCGGGCCCGGTGGTCAGGCGGTCAGCGTCTCGTGGTCGATGCCGAGTTCACGGGCCAGTGCCTGTTCGGTCCACTCCAGCATGGTGGCCCGGGAGAGCGGGCCCGCGTACGAGGTCATCTGCACCGCCAGGCCGTCCAGCAGAGCGGTGAGCCGCCAGGCCACGGACATCGGGTCGTCGCAGTGGAACTCGCCCGCGGCCGCGCCTTCGTCGATGACCTCGGCCAGCTCCGCCTTCCACTGCTGGTCGAGATCGCCCGCGACCGCGCGCAGCGCGGGATCGCGGATCGATGCCGCCCAGCCCTCGATCCACAGCCGCCAGCCCTTGGCCTGACCCGTCGGCGCGTACCAGCGGACGGCGGCGCGCAGCCTGCGCACCGCGGTGGTCCGGCGGGTCAACAGCTTGCGCAGATGGGCGAGATCGGCCTCGGCCGCGTGCGCGAAGGCGGCGGCGACCAGCTTCTCCTTGGTGGAGAAGTGGTAGAGCACGAGCGCGTTGCTCACGCCGAGGACGGAGGCCACATCGGCGATCCGCACCGCCGCGACACCACGCACCTCGATCTGTTCCACGGCAGCGCGCAGCAGTTCCTCGCGCCGCTCCGCCACACCCAACCGGACTCTGCCCACCGAGCCACCCTAACAACGGCCTTGCCGGGGAAGGCCAGGACGCGATCCGCCGAGAGGCCGCGGGGCCGTGCGGTGTCCGCAGGGGCGGCGGTCGCCGCCGGTCAGCGGTACCAGCCGAAGCGTTCCGCCATCACCGGCAGCCGGTCCGCGACGACGGCGTGGGCCGCCGCCCGCGGGGTGCAGCCGTCCGCGGCGGCCCGGCTCATCACCAGCTCGACGAGCGCGCGCATCGAGCTCCGGGTGTGCGCGAAGGCCTCGTCGGCGCCGGCGCCGATGTCACCGAACAGGGTCCACCACCACCAGGCGTTGGTGCCGGAGTTGACGACGACATCGGGCAGCACCGTGATCCCGCGCTCGGCGAGCAGCGCCTCGGCCTCCGGCAGCACCGGCATATTGGCCGCCTCGACCACCCAACGCGCCCTGACTCGCGACTGGTTTGCGGCGTCGATAGCGTAGGAGACGGCGGCGGGAACGAGTATGTCCACGTCCTGTTCCAGCCAGGCTCCGGCGGGCAGCTCGCGGTCGGCCTCGCGCAGCGCGCCGCGGTCGACGGTCCCGTGGGGGTCCCGGGCGGACAGCAGGGCCTCGATGTCCAGGCCGGCCGGGTTGGCGATGGTGCCCTGGACGTCGGCGACGGCGACCACCCGGAGCCCGGCCCGCGACAGGAACCGGGCCGTCGCGCCGCCCATGGTGCCGAGGCCCTGTACGGCGACCCGCGCCCCGCCGTACGCGACCCCGTCCCGGTCCAGCGCGGCGAGCGCCGACTCGGCGACCCCGCAGCCGCCGACCAGCTCGTCGAGGCCGATGCCGTCCACCTCGACGGCGAAGGCGTCGGCCAGCCGCCGCCGGGCGGCCGCCTCGTCGTCGAGCAGTGGATAGACGGCTTCGATGGAGGAGACGAGTCCGGCCTCCGCGGCCGCCCGGTCGACCAGGTCCTGGCTGAGCCCCAGGTCCTCGCCGGTCGTCCAGATGGTCTCGACGTACGGGCGCACGGCGCGCAGGTAGCGGACCAGGACGCCGTAGGCGGCCGGATCGCGGGGGTCGCAGTCGATGCCGCCCTTGGCGCCGCCGAGGGGCACATAGCGGGCTCCGGTGCGGTCCGCGTCGAAGTGGAGGGCTTCCTTCATCGTCATGCCGCGGGCCAGTCCCGCCACCTCTTCGAGCGTGCAGCCCGCCCGCATCCGCAGCCCGCCGCTGGACACCCCGCGTACCAGCCGGTCGACGACCAGGTGTCCCCGGTGACCGGTGACGTGGTCCGTCCAGGTCAGCGAGATCAGCGGGGCGGGCGGGGACACCGCGGGCGTCGTCATCGGAGTTCTCCTCGGTCACTGTGATCGGGACGGGACCGGGGACGGTGCGGTGGGCCCCGGGCTGTGCGGGCCGGGTGCCGTCGGGCCCGCGATCTTTACTGAATCGCGAGTCAGTATCGAGACGGTTCGGCGCCGCTGTCAACGCGGCCGTCGCCGAACCGCGTCCCGGTGGCCGGATGCGGTCGCGCGGGCTGCGGCACGTATGCCGGAGGCGCAACGCGGAATCCTGCGCGGGGCCCGGACGTTGGATTCGGCATGACGGGAATCGACGCACAGCAGGATGCGCTCCTTCGGCTGTTCTCCGAAGGGAACAGCGGTGTACTGGTCACGCTGAAGCGGGACGGCAGGCCCCAGCTGTCCAATGTCAACCACTTCTACTACCCCGACGAGCGGATCGTCCGGGTCTCGGTCACAGAGGACCGCGCCAAGACCCGGAACCTGCGCCGGGACCCGAGGGCGAGCTACCACGTCACCAGCGAGGACCGCTGGGCCTGGACGGTCGCGGACGGCACCGCGGATCTCACCCCGCCGGCGGCGGACCCGCAGGACGCCACCGTGGCGGAGCTGATCGCGCTCTACCGCGACGTCCAGGGTGAGCATCCGGACTGGGACGACTACCGCCGGGCCATGGTCAGGGACCGGCGGGTCGTACTGCGTCTCCACGTAGAGCACGCGTACGGGCAGCCGCGTGGCTGAGGCGGGCCCCGCGGGCCACCATCCTGTTGGGTGTTCTGCTCTCGCACTGTCGTACCCCCTGTCCATAATGAGATGACACCGACTCCCTCAGGAGATCTTGTGACCGGCGCTGACTCCACGTTCTCGCTCCGTACCCGGCTGCGTGCGCTGCGGCCCGCAGACTTCGGGGCCGACCCGGACGGCCCTCGCATGGAGCGCATCCGTCGTTCCCCGAATTTCGTCGACGGGTCCTTCCAGAACCCCGTGGGGGCGCGGATCAGGCCGTCGGGGTCCGCACTGGAGTTCGCGAAGACGTACTTCCGCAAGGAGGAGCGGGTCCTCAGATCGCCGACCGGTGATGTGCCGGTCCATGCCACCACCCTGGCCGATCTCGCCACGCCTCCCGTCTCCGGGCTGCGGCTCACCTGGATGGGGCATTCCAGTGTGCTCGCGGAGATCGACGGCCGGCGGGTGCTGTTCGACCCGGTCTGGGGCGACCGCTGTTCCCCCTTCGCGTTCGCCGGCCCCAAGCGCCTGCATCCCGCACCGCTGCCGCTCGGCGTACTCGGCCCGGTCGACGTCGTGGTGATCTCGCACGACCACTACGACCACCTCGACCTGCCGACGATCCGGGCGCTGGCCGGTACGGACACGGCCTTCGCGGTGCCGCTCGGGGTCGGGGCGCACCTGGAGCGCTGGGGCGTGTCCCCCGACCGCATCCGCGAGCTCGACTGGAACGAGGACACGAAGGTCGCCGGGATCAGCCTGACAGCCACCCCGGCCAGGCACTTCTGCGGCCGCGGCCTGCGCAACCAGCAGCACACCCTGTGGGCCTCGTGGGCTGTCGCGGGGCCGGAGCACCGGATCTACCACAGCGGGGACACCGGCTATTTCCCCGGCTTCAAGGAGATCGGCGCGGAACACGGGCCGTTCGACGCCACCATGATCCAGATCGGTGCGTACAGCCAGTACTGGCCCAAGGACCACACGGACGGCAAGCCGGAGCCCGGTGCCTGGCCGGACATCCACATGAGCCCCGACGAGGGGGTCCAGGCCCATCTGGACCTTCAGGGCAACGACCCGGCGGCCGGCGTCATGCTGCCGATCCACTGGGGGACGTTCAACCTCGCGCTGCATCCGTGGGCCGAGCCCGCCGAATGGTCGATGCGTGCCACCCAGGCCGCGGGAGTCACGATGGTGGCTCCGCACCCGGGCCGGCCGTTCGAGCCCGCCGATCCGCCGGCCGTCGAACCCTGGTGGCGCGGTGTGGCGGCGGAACCCGCGGCGGGCTGGGGCAACTGGCCCCCGGTCCACGTACCGCTGCCCGGCGGAGCCGTGACACCCGACCGTGACCGCGACCCGGCGGCCCCGGCCTGAGCGGTGAGGTGTCCGCGGTGTGACGCCGCGCGTGCCGCGGACACCTCGACGTGCCGGGTGACCGGACGGGCCTCCAGGCAGGCTGGATTCATCCCTGGGGGCGGAGGTGCGTGCGCTGCCCGTCGTGGTCGAGGATGCACAGGATCTCGGCCGGACCGCCGTACGCCTTCACGGCGTGCGGGATCATGGTGGAGAACTCGGCGGCCTGGCCCGTTTCGACCCGGATGGCGCGCTCGCCGAGGATCAGTGTCACCGTCCCCGACAGGACCGTGAACCAGTCCTTGCCCGGGTGCACTCCCAGCTGATCGGCCCCGGGGCCCCCGGCCTCGTCCGTGATGCGCATCTTGGCGACGGTGGCACCGGCCGGGGCTGAGCCGCGGTTCAGCACCCAGGTGGTCAGCCCGCGCTGTTCGTCGCGCTGCGGCCTGATCACGACATCCTCGTCGTCGGCGCTCTCCACCAGCTGGTCGAGCGAGATTCCCAGGGCGCGGGCCAGCGCCGTGAGCTGGTCGAGGCCGATGCGCCGGTGACCGGTCTCGATGCGGCTCAGGGTGGAGGGGCTCAGGAAGGCGCGCTCCGCGAGGTTGTCGAGCGACCAGCCGCGGGCCTGCCGCAGGCTCCTGATCCGCATGCGCACCGTACTGTCCAGACCGCTTTCTTGCGTCATGCGCAAGAGCATAGGCGTCATGCGCAAGGCGGCGTTATCGTCGGGATATGAACAGCCCCGCCACGCCCACAGCCGCCGCACGTACAGCCGCCACGCGTACGGCGGCCCCGGAAACAGCCGCCGCCACCGAGGCCGCCATGGCCGAAATCCTTGAGCTCGACGCGGAGGTCCTGGAGGCGTACCTGTCGGAGCTGACCACCTGGCTGGGTGAACTGTCCGACCGGGAACCGGTCCGCATCGTCGACCTGGGCAGCGGAACCGGGACCGGCGCGATCGCCCTGGCGCGGCGCTTCCCCCGAGCCGGGGTCTCGGCGGTGGACGTCTCCCCGCAGATGCTCCACCGCCTGTCGGCGAAGGCGTCCGGGCTGGGACTCGCGGACCGGGTCCGCGGCGTACAGGCCGATCTGGACCAGGGCTGGCCGGACCTCGGCGTCAGCGACCTCGTCTGGGCGGCCGCCGCACTCCACCACCTCGCCGATCCCGGCCGGGTGCTGTCCCACGTGTTCGACGCCCTGCGGCCGGGCGGCCTCCTGGCCGTCACCGAGATGGACTTCTTCCCGCGCTTCCTGCCCGAGGACGCCGGGGTGGGCCGGCCGGGCCTGGAGGCCCGACTCCACGACGCCCTGAAGGGGGCGCCCGCCCCCGGCTGGACGGACCACCTGGTCCGCGCCGGCTTCGCGCCGGAGGCCGAACGCCCCTTCGTGATCGACCTGCCCGCCCCGCTGCCCGGCGCCACCGCCCGCTACGCCCAGGCATGCCTGCGGAAGCTGCGCTCCCACCTCGACGGGCAGCTCCCCGCGGACGACCTCGCCGCCCTCGACGCCGTCACCGACGACGAGGGCCCGCACAGCGTCCTGCGGCGCGGCGACCTCACGGTCCGGACCACCCGGACCACCTGGGTGGGCCGCCGCCCCTGACCGCCCGTCGGGCATCGGCGCCCGCGCGGCCGGGCACGGGCCGAACGGCGGTACGCTGCCGTCGGGAAGCGGGTACGGCGTCGGTGCGCCTGCACCTTCGAGGGAGCGGCCATGCTGCGGGTGCACTTCACCCCCGAGGACCTGGGGCGGATCCGGGTGGCACCCGGACCGGACTTCCTCTGGGAGATCAGCAACAGCGTGCAGACCCTGCAACGCCGCGACGGCGAAAGGGTGTTCGGCAGCTGGCGCCGCTGGGTCCGCCCACGGCTCTCCGCGAGCCCCCGGCTGCTCTCCCCGCTGCTGCCGCCGCGCGGTTACTCGCCGGACTTCCTCACCCCCACCACCGGCGACCGCGCGACCTTGCAGGCGGCCCTCGACACCCTGATGAGCACTCCGCGCCCACGGCTGCGCACCGATCTGGCGCACCTGGCGGCCACGCTCCAACTCCCCGGCTGGGTCAGCTCCCTGGCCGGCGGGGACGCCGACGCCCTCCGGCAGCTCGGTGAGGCGCTGCGCACCTACCAGCAGGAGGCGCTTGCCCCGTACTGGCAGCGCGTCCACGCGCACATAGACGCCGACCGCGCCCTGCGTCTGCGCAGCCTCCTCGACGGCGGCACCGAGGGGCTGCTGGCCGGGCTCGGGCCGCAGTTCCGCTGGCGCCCGCCCGTACTGGAGGCGGCGTACCCCGTCGACCAGCAACTCCGGTTACGCGGCAGGGGGCTTGTGCTGCAGCCCTCGTTCTTCTGCTGGCCCACGCCGATCACCCTGGCCGACGGGGACCTGCCGCCCGTTCTCGTCTACCCCATCCACCACGCCGACGACTGGGCCGGTCCCGCCCCCGCCCGGCCCGCCGGGGACGCCGGACCGCTGGGCCCGCTGCTCGGCCGCACCAGGGCGCGCCTCCTGCGCGCGACCTGTACCGGTTGCTCCACCGTCGAGGCCGCCCGGCTGCTGGACGTGACCCATCCCGCCGTCAGCCAGCACCTCAACGTGCTGCGCGCGGCGGGGCTGGTCGCCACCGTGCGCGAGGCCGGCCGGTCCATCCACGTCGCGACGGCGGAAGGGCGGGCCCTGCTGGCCGCCGCCGGACGGGCGAAGCGGTAGCCGGCGGCGGGACGGGGCCCGTAAGCCTGAACTTTCGTTCCTTGCACCGCCCGCCGGCCGGGCACGACGCTGGCCCCTGCTGCCGGACCCGGCCGCGCCGCGCGCAGCCGCGGCGTTCACCCGGCCGAGTGCCTTCCCGGCAGGCGTTCCTCCCGCAAGGCCCGTCCCCCCACCCTCAGGAGCCTTCATGCGCAGGAGACTCGTATCCTCCGCGATCGCCGTCGCCGCCGTCGGTGCTCTCCTCCACCCCGGCCTGGCCCAGGCATCGCCCGCACCGCACGCCCCGCCGGTATCCGTGCTCGTCCACGGGACGAAGGCCGGTACGGCCGTCGTCAGCGGGCGGAACGAGCCCGGCACCCGGCTGAAGGTCGAAGCCGGAAGTACCAGCAGCGGGCACTGGCTGGAGATCGACTACCAGGTCCAGGAGACCGGCTACTGGTGCGGCCCGGCCGCCACCCGCATCGCTCTCTCGGCCCGCACCGCCCCGCCCAGCCAGGGCGTCCTGGCCGGGCAGCTCGGCACCACCGAGGCCGGCACCGACCACATCGGCCAGGTCACCGGCGTACTCAACGCGAACCTCGGCGGCGGCTGGTACGAGACCAAGGAGATGCCGAACGACCCGCCCACCCAGGCCCAGCGGGACCTGCTGTGGAACGACATCGTCTTCGACATCGACCGCAACTACCCGCTGGTCGCCAACATCGTGGCCCCGCCCGGCAACCAGCCGCCCGGCTACCCGTCGGACCAGACGATCTACCACTACTTCACCGTGTTCGGCTACGACGACGTGGACCGCACCGTCCTCATAGCCGACCCCGCCTCCTTCGGCGGCAACCAGATCTACTGGATCTCCTTCGACCAGCTCGCCACCCTGATCCCGCCGAAGGGCTACTCGGCGTGACCCGTTCCCTTTGCACCAGGAGGCCGTGTTGAGCAGCTACCGTCCCACCCGCAGAAGCGTGATCAGGGCCGCCGGCGGGATCTCCGCCGCGATGGCGCTGGGCACCGGGGGCATCCTCGCGGCCGCGTCCCCGGCCGGTGCCGCGGGCGACGGCTTCGGACTGCGCATCGTGGAGCGCGACGAGGCCGATCCGCGCATGTGGTACTACCGGTTCGCGACCGACGCGATCGGCTGGAGTCCGGGCGTCAACGTCCTGCTCCCCGACGACTACCACACCGGCGCACGCACCTACCCGGTCCTCTACCTCTTCCACGGGGGCGGTACGGACCAGGACTTCATCACCTTCGACCGTGCGGGCATCCGGGACTGGACGGCCGGGAAACCCCTCATCGTCGTCATGCCCGACGGCGGGCACGCGGGCTGGTACTCCAACCCGGTCAGCTCCAACACCGGCCCCCGGAACTGGGAGACCTTCCACATCGGCCAGCTGCTTCCCTGGATCGACGCGAACTTCCGTACCTACGCCGAGTACGACGGCCGTGCCGTCGCCGGATTCTCGATGGGCGGCTTCGGCGCCCTCAAGTACGCGGCCAAGTACTACGGCCACTTCGCCTCGGTGAGCGCCCACTCGGGGCCCGCCAGCCTGCGCCGGGACGCCGGACTGGTCACCCACTGGGCCAACGTGTCCTCGGCCGCGCTGGACCTGGGGGGCGGCACGGTCTACGGCGTACCGCTGTGGGACGAGGCCAGGGTCAGCGCCGACAACCCGGTCGAGCGGATCGAGAGCTACCGGAACAAACGGGTCTTCCTGGTGGCCGGCACCAGCCCCGATCCGGTCAACTGGTTCGACACGGCCAACGAGACCCAGGTGCTGGCCGGGCAGCGGGAGTTCCGGACCCTCCTCGGCGCCGCCGGCATCCCGCACGAATGGTACGAGGAGCCGGGCGGACACATGATCCGCGCCGCCCTGGTCCGCCGCGACCTCGACGGCATCGTCGCCCGGCTCCGCAAGGCCTGAGCGGTTACGCCGAGAAGCCCCCTGGACCCCTTGGGTTCCAGGGGGCTTCTCGGCGTGGGGCCGGGGCATGGCCGGTAACCGCCGCATCAGCGCACGCGCTTAATCGGTCGCTCGTACGAGAGGTCATACCAGAGCGGGACGGATGGCGGGCAAGTTCCGCAACTGCCCGCCGCTGCCTCGTCAAGGACGACTACCGTGTGTGTCCGGTGATCAACGGTGGGCTCATATCCCGGGGTCCGTCCGGCCGATGATCCAAGAACGACCGACCACCGTAGGTGCCACCACATGGAAACCGATTCCTGGGGCCCCACGTACCGAGGACGCTGATGTCTCAACTTCGCGCACCCGACGCGCGACCGGAACGCCGAGAGGGCGGGCGGCACGGCCGACCGGGCGCTCGTTCCCACTCGGCCGCGGCCAGACCGCGCGCTGCCCAGCCGTCCCCCGAGGCGCGCATACGCCCCCAACTCCTGCGCACCGCCGTGCTGCCGGCCATCGCCGTCATGCTGACCGGCGCCGCGGCCGTCATCCTCACGGTCCGCTCCACCGGCGCCGCGCCGTCCACCGAGCTGTGGACCGCGCTCGGCGCGGCCGCGGCGCTGGCGGTCGCCGCCGTGGCCGCGGCCTTCCTCGCCGCCAACCGCGTCGCCACCACCGTCCTCGGCCGGTGCTTCGCCCTGCGCCGGGCCAGCGCGCAGGGCCAGGCAGAACTGCAGCAGGTGGTGGAACAGCTCCGCAACGGCGAACCCGTACCCACCCGCCGGGTCCCGCAGCCCACCACCCCCGGCAGCGACGCCTTCGAACTGCTGGCGCAGGAGCTCGGCCGGCAGCAGGAAGCGGCCGTGGCCGCCGTCGTACAGGCCTCGCGGCTCTCGGAGCACACCGGCGAGGACCAGAAGGTCGAGGTCTTCGTGAACCTCGCCCGCCGGCTCCAGTCACTCGTGCACCGTGAGATCCAGCTGCTCGACGAGCTGGAGCACGAGGTCGAGGACCCCGATCTCCTCAAGGGCCTCTTCCAGGTCGACCACCTGGCCACCCGGATCCGCCGGCACGCCGAGAACCTCGCGGTCCTCGGCGGCGCCGTCTCCAGGCGGCAGTGGAGCAATCCGGTCACCATGACCGAGGTGCTGCGCTCCGCGATCGCCGAGGTCGAACAGTATCCGCGGGTCAAGCTCGTGCCCCCGATCGACGGCACCCTGCGCGGGCACGCCGTGGCCGACGTGATCCACCTCCTGGCCGAACTGGTCGAGAACGCCACGGTGTTCTCCGCCCCCCAGACCCAGGTGCTGCTGCGCGCCCAGCACGTCACCGCGGGCCTCGCCCTGGAGGTGGAGGACCGGGGGCTCGGCATGCCGGGCAACGAGCAGAAGCGGATGAACGCCCTGCTCGCCGACCCCGACCAGGTCAACGTCGCCCGACTGCTCCAGGACGGCCGGATCGGCCTGTTCGTGGTGGCCTCGCTGGCCCGCCGGCACGGCATCGCCGTACGGCTGCAGAGCAATATCTACGGCGGCACGCAGGCCGTACTGGTGCTTCCGCAGTCCCTGCTCGGGGCGGAGGACGGCACCGCGGCCGGCGAGACACCCGCGCCGCCCCCCGGCCCCGTGCACCGCCCGCCACCGCTGGACGGGCCCACCGCCCCCCGCGACCTCGGCCCCGCCCCGACGCCCGCCCCCGAGCCGGAGCGCCGGCCCTACGTGCCGCAGCAGCAGCAACCGCGGATGCACCAGCCGCAGCAGACCGGGCGTCAGGGCGAGGGCCCGCCGCTCCCGCTGCGCGCCGAACGCCTCGACCGGCCCGCACCCCCCGAGGCCCGCCCCGGCATCCGGCCGGCCGAAGACGCGGTCCCGGCGCTGCCTCCGGAGACCGAAGCCGTACGCGGCACGATGGACCGCCCGCAGCTGCCCCGCCGCGCGAACCAGGAGCATCTGGTCCCCCAGCTCAGGGAAGCACCGGCGCCGCGCACCGAGGAGGAGCCCACCCTGCACGACCCGGGGCTGGTGGCGGCCTTCCGGCGCGGCATCGACCTCGGAGAGGCCCGAGCGGAGTCGGAGCCGGGGGCCGAGTCCGTACCCGAGTCCGGCTCCGGGACGCGTCCGGCGGCGGTACCGGCCGCCGGGACACCGCTGGACCCGCTTCCGGTCCGGGGCGCCCCGGCGCCGGGGCAGCTCCTGCGCACCGGCTCGTACCACATCGATCACGACCCACTCGACGCGAACACCTCCAAGGAGTAGATGCACCATGGCGACCGATATGTCGTCCGGTCAGGTCTCGGACCTCGACTGGCTGCTGAGCGGGCTGGTCCAGCGCGTGCCGTACACCCGCAGCGCGGTCCTGCTCTCCGCCGACGGGCTGGTGAAATCCCTCCACGGCATGGATGCCGACAGTGCCGACCACATGGCGGCGCTGGCGGCCGGGCTCTACTCCCTCGGCCGCAGCGCCGGGGCGCGGTTCGGGGACAACGGGGAGGTCCGCCAGGTGGTGGTGGAGCTCGACTCGACCCTGCTCTTCGTCGCCACCGCCGGTTCCGGCACCTGTCTGGCCGTGCTCGCCGGGCGGAGCGCCGACGCCGCCGTGCTGGGCTACGAGATGGCCATGCTGGTCAAGAGCGTCCGGCCCTATCTGATGACGCCTACCAGACAAGCGGCCGGGGTGCCGGGCGCCACGGGGCTGTGAGCGTGTCGGCCACCCAGGACGCGCCGTTGCTCGACGACGCGGCGGGCCGCCTCATCCGCCCCTACACGGTGAGCGGCGGCCGCACCCGGCCCACCACCGTGCTCGACCTGCTCTCCCTGGTGATGGCCACCGGAACCGTCCCGCAGGTCCACCTCGGCCCCGAGCACTCGGTGGCGCTGGGACTGTGCGGCGGGCCCACCTCCGTGGCCGAGATCGCCGCCCACCTGCGGCTGCCCGCGGTCGTCACCAAGGTGCTCCTCTCCGACCTGGTCGACTGCGGAGCGGTCACCGCGCACCCGCCCGCCTTCCATGACATGCCCACCGACCGATCCCTGCTGGAGGCAGTGCTCGATGGCTTACGACGACAGCTCTGACGGTTTCGACGGCTCCGCCCCGTACCCGGGGACCGGGAGCCCCGGAAGCGTCGGCTACGCGCAGGAGCCCAGCAGCCCGGAGGGTTTTCCCGTCGCGCTCAAGGTGCTGGTCGCGGGTGGTTTCGGTGTCGGCAAGACGACGTTCGTCGGCGCGGTCAGCGAAATCGCGCCGCTGAGCACGGAGGAGCTGCTGACCCAGGTCAGCGCGGCGACCGACAGTCTCGAAGGCATCGAGTCGAAGACCTCGACCACGGTCGCCATGGACTTCGGCCGCATCACTCTGGACGAGCAGCACGTGCTCTACCTGTTCGGCACACCCGGCCAGGAACGGTTCTGGTTCATGTGGGACGAGCTCTCCCAGGGCGCGCTCGGAGCCGTGGTCATCGCGGACACCCGCAGACTGGAGGAGTGCTTCGCGGCCGTCGACTTCTTCGAGCGGCGCGGCATCGGGTTCATCGTCGCGGTCAACGAGTTCGACGGCGCCTTCCGCTACGGCCCCGAGGAGGTGCGGGCCGCGCTCGACCTGGCACCCGCGGTGCCCGTCGTCCTCTGCGACGCCCGGATCGCCAGCTCGGGAACCGGCGCGCTGGTCACCCTCGTCCAGCACCTCATCAACGCCACCGCCGAGCCGGCCCCGCTCTCCGGCCACGGCAGTTTCGGAGTCCATACGTGATCCCGCACGCCATCGGACGGATGCTGCTGACCCCCGTCGACAGCGACGCCCCCGTCCGGACCCAGCGGCTGCGCAGCCTCGGCCTGGGGGAGCGGAACGACGCCTCGTTCGACAACTTCGACGCCTTCGCGGACCGGGTGGCCGAAGTGACCGAAGTGCCCTTCTCGATGGTCAACTTCATCGACGGAAACCGGCAGTTCTACGCCGGACTGCACACCCCCGCGGGCACTCACAAGGGCGCGGACCTGGGCGCCACGGCTGCGGGCAGCGGCCGCGGCGGCCGCTATGTCGCCCTCGACCACGGCTACTGCCCGCACGTCGTGGTCCGGCGAAGAGCGCTGGTGCTGGAGGACGTCTGCGACTATCCGCGGTTCGCCGGGAACCCGGTCGTCGACGACATAGGCATCCGCTCCTACCTCGGGGCGCCGCTCATCGACCGCACGGGGATCGCCCTGGGCGCCGTCTGCGCGGTGGACACCGTGCCCCGCCCGTGGGGGCGGGCCGGGCTCGACACGATCAAGTCCCTCGCGCAGGAGCTGATCGGGCACATCCACAGCCGGGAGGACAACAGCATCGGGATCTGACCCGCCCCCGTCGGCCGAGCGCCTCGGCCGGCCGGGGCCGGTCAGACCCCGACCGGCTTCCGTCATGGAGCCGGACCTCCACCCGGCTCCCGTCCAGGAAGGTCAGACCTCGACCCGGCTCCCGTCCAGGAAGGTCAGGACCACCGCGTCGCCGTCCACCCGGACCCGCACCGCTGTCCGCAGCACCTCCGGATGGACACTGTCGCGGGAGAGCACGACGAGCGACACCTGCACGCTCCGGCCGCCCGGACGGGGCGCGCTGCGCAGATACGGGACCGCCGAGTGCGGCCCGTACGCGTTGGACTCGACGTCGCGCGCCACCGCCGCCCCGTCGGCGCCGCCGTCCCAGCCGTACAGCGCGACCACCGCGCTGGTCAGCCCGTCGGCCGTGCGGGCGAGCGCCCAGTCCGGACCCGAAGAGGCGAACGGGCTCGTCGGACCGGCGACCGCGTGGCCGCCCTCCCGGACCACCGCACCCTCGGGCGAGTCGACCCGGTGCACCCGGATCTCCCACGGTCCGTGCAGCACGCTCGTCGTCCCGATCCGGTACCCGCGCTCGTCGCCCGGCAGCCGCGCCGCCGACCAGGAGGAGGCGACGCGGCCCTCACAGCTCACGGGATGGATCCGGCGGCGCCGGGACGGGGTGCCGTCCGGGGCGATCAGAGCCAGCTGGTTGTCGATGTTGCGGGCCAGGGCGTGCGGCGCGGATTCCGGCGCGGTCGCCGTCGAGTACGCGAGCTTCGCGTAGTGCGGGTCGTCCTCGCCCGCGCCCCGGTCCGGATCGGCGTCGGGCGAATCGGCGCCGGGCGCGGGCGGGTTGTGGTCGCTGCCGTGGTTCACCAGCCGGACGATCCCGTCGTGCCGGGTGCCGTGCAGCAGCCAGCCCGGTGCGGGCAGCGCGGCGTACGTGTCGGACTCCTCGACGGGCAGCGGGAGCTCCCGCGCCGTCCACACCGGGTGGTCCGCCGGGAGCAGCAGCCCGAGGAACCCCTTGCTCGCCCAGTAGGGCGAGGCCGGACCCGAGTACGGCTGGGTGGACGGCAGGAAGGTGTCGTACCAGCCGAGCGTCAGCAGCCCCCGCTCGTCCGGCACCCCGCGCTCCGCGAAGTGCCGCAGCGTGCCGGAGGCGAGCCGGCGGGTGAGTCCGGGCGCCAGCGGCGTGCAGTCCGCGAGCGCGCCCATCCACACCGGAGCCAGCGAGGCGAAGCGGTACGCGAGCGAACGCCCCTGGTGGACCGGGGCGCCGTCGGCCCCGAAGAAGTGCGGGTAGTCCTCCAGGAACCGGCTGAGCCGCTCCCGGTACACCGCGGCCCGGCCGCCGTCGTCGTCCGGCCCGGCGATCCGCGCCCACAGCAGCGGGTACAGATGCATCGCCCAGCCGATGTAGTAGTCGAAGTTGCGGCCGTCCCCGTCGGTGTACCAGCCGTCACCGACGTACCAGTCCTCGATCCTGTCGAGCCCGCCCTCGATGTCGGACCGGCTGTGGGGGGCGCCCACCGAGGCGAGGAACTGTTCGGACACCACCTGGAACAGCCGCCAGTTGTTGTCCCAGGTGCGGCCGCCGACGAACCCGGAGAACCAGTCGACGACCCGCTCCTGGACCCCGGCGTCGAGCCGGTCCCAGATCCACGGCCGGGTCTCGTGCAGCGCGACCGCGATGGACGCCGCCTCCACCATCTGCTGCGAACAGTCCGTCAGGCGCGGCCAGGCCTCACCGCTGCCCGGATCGGTGCCCGCCGCGAGACCGGCCGCGTAGCGCTCGGTCAGCGCGGGGCCGACCGCCCCGCCCGCGCCCGCGATCCGGCAGGCGGCGAGCAGGAACGACCGGGCGAACCCCTCAAGACCGTCCAGGACGACCCCGGACCAGCTGCCCCGGCCGGGCAGCCGGTACTGGGCGAAGCCGGGTGTGGCGTACGGCGTCAGCGCGTCCAGCATTCGGTCGGCGGTCGCCTCCCAGTGCGCCCGGGTCCAGCCGGTACGTGACGACAGGACCCGGTCGGTCGGCGGCAGTTGCAGATGCGGGGCGACGGACATGGTGGCGCTGCTCCTCGGAATCGAAGCTCAAATGGTTTGTTCACTGGATGAGTTCGGCACTGTGCGTGTGGCCGCGCGAACCGCCGGCCGCGACGGTGAGGACGGTCCTGCGGCCGGGGACGACGCTCACGGTGGCATCGGTCCGCGCCACCGACCGCACCCGGAAGGGCAGTTCGACCGTGAGCGAGGCCTGGGAGCGGCCCGGGTCCGCCACCGCGACCGACACCCGCGCGCCCCTTCGCCGCACGAGCACAGAGGCCGGCCCCGACGAGGTGATCCCCGCCGCGGACCCGGCGTCCCAGAAGTGCGCGGCGGTCAGTCCGGCCCGCCGGTCCTCCACGGCCTGGGCGACGGCGTCGTTGGCGACGATCCGGACCGGCCGGGAGTGCGACCAGACCGCGGTGGCGGCGGCCGACGCGCCGGGCAGCAGCACATAGGCGTAGCCGGCGTCGGCGGGCGAGGTGCCGTGGTCCACCCAGAGGGTGAGGTAGCGGCGGGTGACGGGATCGGTGCTGCCTCCGGTGTCGGCGCCCGTGTTGACGGCCCGCCACGTTCCGGTGCGCTCCTCGCGCAGGGTGTGCAGCGCGGCCCCCTCGGGGAAGACGTAGCCGCCGACCCCGTCGAGATGCGCCCACCGGGCCCGGCGGAACGCGTCGGCCCGGCCCTGCTCCACGGGGAGCGGGAGCCCGTCGACCAGGAGCCGGTTGCGGCCCCGCGCGCCGAGGTTGCGGTTCTCGACGATCGTCTCGACCGCCGGGCCGTCGCTCGCGCTGATGCCCGCGCCGAGCGCGACGACCGCGTTGTCCAGCAGGAACCACGCCTTCCTGGTCCGCAGCGTGCTGCCGCTCGCGCCGGTCACCTCCATCGCGGCCACCGTGTACCGGCCGTCCAGTACGGCCCCGCCCGCGACGCTGTTCGACGGCAGGTAGGTGGAGGTGCCCGCACCGGTGCCGAGATCGTCGCGGCGGCGGGTGTCGACCGTGGTGCCGGGGAGCCGGTACGGGTCGACGGTCGGCCAGAAGCCGTCGTTGTACTGCCCGAGGTCGTCGCCGTCGTACAGGTACGTCATGCCGTCGCCGGTGTACCAGCCGTGCAGGTTCTCGCCGTTGCCCGCCTCGTACGCCGAGATCCGCTTCGACGACAGCGACAGGGCGCAGGCCCAGCCCGGGCGGCGGTGCACCACCCGGTCCATGTCCGCGAGGACGAAGCTGCCCGTCGTGCGCGCCCCCGCGCGGATGGAGCGGTCGTCGAGCACGGCCTTGGCCAGGGCCAGTTGGGGGAGGGTGGCGAGCGCCGCGAACGGGGTGGTGCGGTTGCGGGTCAGCCAGCCCTTGGCCAGCGACCGCCAGCGCTCGGCGTAGGTAGCGGGTGCGCCCGACGCGAGGAGGAGGATCGCCGCGACGGCCGAGGCGCCGTCCCGGTGGTCGCCCGCGCGCTCCCGTGAGACGGCCCGCCCGCGCACCGAGTCCATCATCAGCCCGTCGAAGACCACCGGAGCGAAGCTGCGCTCCACGGCCTCGTACATCACGGAGACCTCCGGGTCCACGACCGCCCACGCCGAGTCCGCGAGGAGGGCGATCAGCCAGGCCGCGCCGCCGAGCAGCACGGTGCCGTAGGAGCCGGTGTACGCGACCACCTCGTGCTGGACGAACGAGCCGTCCTGGTAGAAACCGTCACCGGAACTCACGTACCGGAACAGGCTGTTGCGGCCCGAGTCGCGCACGTCGGAGAGGGCGTCCCGGGCCGACGCCAGCTTGTCCGGGTCCTTGCCGAGCAGCCCGCGCAGCGCCACGGTCACCGCCTTGTCGGTGCGGTTGGCGCCGGTCTCGGACAGCGCGGGGGAGTTGGTCCGGCGGTCCGCGTCGGGGCAGAACCGGTCGACGACGGCCAGATAGTCCGTCAGGTCACCCCCGGGCAGCTGACCGCGCAGCAGGACACAGCAGTCCATCAGCGCGCGGGGAGCGCCGATCTCCCAGAACCACCAGTTGCCGCTCTCCTTCGCCTGCGGATGGTAGGCGGTGTCGTACGTGAAGCGCAGCGCGCCGAGCAGGGCCTCGGCCGTCGCCGCGTCGCCGGACAGGGCGGCGCCGGGCGTGGCCCACGCGGTGGCGAGGGTGCGCAGCCGGGTGTAGCTCTGCCCGAAGTTGCCCGGCTCCGTCAGGGGGGAGAGGTCGGCCCACAGCGCGGTGCGTCCGGCGCTGCGGTCCAGGCTCTCCCACAGTTCCCCCGCCGTGCTGTCCAGGGCCGCGAGGGCGGCGGCGGAGTCGGGGTCCGACGGGTCGGAGCCGCCTCCGGTGATCAGGGTCTCCGCCCGGAGGAGGAGCCCGTCGAAGTCCTGGTCCGCGCCGGTCGCGTTCTCCGGCGTGCTGCCCGCGGCCTGCGCGGTACCTGCTGCCGGGGCGAGCGTCGCACCGACGGCCGCGGCTCCGCCCGCGGCGAGAAGGGTCCTTCTGCTCAGTCGCACGATGACTCCCTGTCCTGTCCGGTTCCGTCGTCCATGTCCCGTGCCGCTCAGTCGGAGAGCGTGCTCGGGTCGACGTCCGGCCGGGGCAGGTTCAGGGCGGCGAGTTCCGCCCTGCCGACGGCGTCGATGGGGAAGGCCCAGGTGCTGACGAAGAAGTCCGTGAGGTCGCGGCCCGCGATACGGCTGGAGTAGGTGGCCAGTGCCCGGTAGCGCTTGTCGTTCTCGGTGGAGTCGGACTTCGGGTTCTCCTCGCGCACCAGCTTGTGCAGCCGGGGCCAGAAGTCGTCGCCGAAGGCCAGCTCCAGCTGACGCAGCGGTACGAGCTTCTCGTAGGCGCCGAACGACTTCTCGTACGTCAGTCCGGCGGTGCCGAACTTGGCCCGTGCGGTCTGGAAGGCGGTCAGCCCGGTCGCCGGGTCGACCGTGAGCAGGTTGGACGGCTGGTCCAGGGTGCGCTGCGCGGCCAGCGAGTAGATGTTCACCGTCACTTCGGTGAGGCCGCCCGGCTTGTAGGCCATCTGCTGATGGAGGTGGCCCAGTTCGTGGTACAGCCCCCAGCCGCGCGTGCGCAGCCCCTCGACGGTGGTGGCCCGGTCGAGGTAGGCGCGCGGGAAGCCGTTGTAGCCGTGCGTGGCGTACGCGCCGACACCGGTCGGCACCTTGCTGACCTCGGTGAAGTGGTACGGGCCGGCCTTGCGCCGGTGCACCGGGCGCGAGCCGTCGAGGCCGCTGATCCGGGCGTGCGAGTCGATGATCGTCCCGACCAGCCTGAGCAGTGCGGCGTGGTCCTCGTCCCGGTACTGCAGCGCGCCGTCCCGGGTCAGCGTCATGATCGTGTCCGGGCCGTGGAGTTCGACCCAGGGTGAGTCTGTGAGGGTGTCCAGCTGTCGCTGGTAGCCGGCCTCCGTGGTGCGCCCCAGCGTGAAGACCGGCATGGGGACGGCTCCGGAGCGGATGAGCACGGAGGCCCGTTCGCCGTGTCCGGTGAGCGTCAGATAGACCGGGCCGCCGTGCGGGTCCGTCACGGTGTTGTCGCCGGGAGCCAGCGGATAGGAGCGCGGTTCGGTGATCTCGCCGTAGTAGTCCCAGGCGCCGATCCAGAGCGTGGGCAGCAGACCGTCGTGCGGCCGGACGGTCAGCGAGAGCGGGGTGCCGGCGGGAACGTGCAGTCCGGTCGGCTGGAACTCCGAGCCGCGCAGCGCCTGGGCGAGCCGCAGCCGTTCGGCCTCCGCGGCGGGGCGTGCGGTGACGGTCAGGGCGACGGGGCGGCCGGCCGGCCGGCGGGGGGCGGCCTGCGCGGCGGGAACGGCGGCGCCGAGTGCGGCCACCGCCCCGGCGCCGGCCGCGGCGGCGAGTACGGAGCGTCGGCCGACCGAGGCGGCGGACGGGGCGGAGGGGGTGTGCTGACGCATGCGGAACTCTCCCTGCAGAAACGAACGAGGGGCGGAAGCGTGCGGAACGGGGTGGGACTGCCGTCAGCATGTAAGCGGTTGCTGTCGAGCCGCAAGGGGAGTCGGGAAGTTACTGTCATTTTCTATGGCCAACTGCGGACAGGCAGGAGGTAACCGGTCAACCGCGCGTGGGCCGGCCGGCCCTGGGGCCGACGGAATCGCGTACCACGATGTGGGTGCCGAGCCGCAGCGCGCCGGTGGTCGGCTCCCGCCAGTCGTCCTCGTCCCCGCCGGAGACGGCCAGCCGCACGGCCTGGCGCCCCATCTCCTCCAGCGGCACATGGACCGTGGTCAGCCGGGGGCGCAGTTCCTGGGCGACCGGGATGTCGTCGTAGCCCACCAGCGAGATGTCCTTCGGCACCCGCAGCCCGGCCTCTTCGAGCGCCTGCGCCGCACCTGCGGCGACCACGTCGTTCGCCGCGAAGACGGCCGTGAACTCCAGCCCGTCGCGGATCAGTTCGGCCATCCGCCGGTAGCCGAAGTTGCGGCTGAAGGCGCCCGACTGGACCAGGTCGGGATCGGCGGGCAGCCCGCGCAGCTCCAGGGCCCGCCGGTGCCCGGCCAGCCGGTCGCGGGTGGTGGAGAGCTTGGGCGGGCCGCCGAGGTAGAGGATGCGCTCGTGGCCCTGCATCAGCAGATGGTCGGTGATCGCGAAGGCGCCGCCCTCGTTGTCGTACTCGACCGAGGCGGTCGGCGCCGCCTCGCCCAGCGGCGGCCTGCCGCACAGCACCAGCTTGGAGCCGCCCGCGTCCAGCTCGCGCGCCCGGCGGGCCAGCTCGGAGGTGTAGCCGCGATCGGCGATGGAGCCGCCGACCACCACCACCGCGTCGGCCCTGCGCTCGTGCATCAGGTCGATGAAGGCCAGCTCGCGCTGCGGGTCGCCCTGGGTGCAGCACACCAGGCAGAGCCGGCCGCCGAGCGCGGCCTCGCGCTCCACGCCCCGCGCGATGTAGGCGTAGAAGGGGTCGATGACCTCGTTGACGATGATGCCGACGGTGCGGTTGGAGACCCCGGCCAGTGCGCGGGCGTGCGCGTTGACCACGTAACCGAGCTCGCGCATGGCCGACTCGACGCGTTCCCGGGTCGCCTCCGCGACGGGGTAGTTGCGGTTCAGGACGCGTGAGACGGTGGCCGTCGAGACCCCTGCGCGCCGTGCGACGTCGGTGACCGTCGCCCGCCGCTGTCCGTCCGCGGCCGTGCTCTGCCGGCGCATCCGGCTCACCCCCTGGTGGCTGTTGTGTGACGCCGAGCCTAGAGCCTGCGGCGGGACGGGGTTCATGCGATCCTCCCCAGGTCCGCCCGGTGCACCGGGTGGCCGAAGGGCTCGTCCCGCGCGTACCGGGCCAGCTCGTCGACGGCGAGTGCGCCCAGGCGGCCCACCTCGTTGCCCTGGGCGCCCGCGAGGTGCGGGGTCAGGAAGACGTTGGGCAGGTCCCACAGCGGGTGGCCGGCCGGCAGCGGTTCTGGTGAGGTCACGTCCAGGATCGCGTCGAGCCGCCCGCTGACCAGGTGCCCGGTCAGCGCCTCTGTGTCCACCAGCGGGCCCCGGGCGGTGTTGACGAGCAGGGTGCCGGGGCGCATCAGGCCGATCCGGCGGGCGTCGATGATCCCCCGGGTCTCGGGCGTGTCAGGGGCGTGCACGGTCACCACGTCACTGGTCGCGACCAGGGTGTCCAGATCGGCCGGGGTGACACCGAGGAGTGCGGCCTCCGCGGCGCCCACGTACGGGTCGTACAGCAGCACCTCCGCGTCCAGGACCCGCAGCAGCTCGATGACCCGGCGGCCGATCCTGGACGCGCCGACCACACCGACCCTGAGCCCGTGCGTGCCGAGCCAGTGCTGCCGGTCGAGGTCGGCGCCGGTGCGGTGGGTGCGCCGCTCCCGGTAGAGCCCCGCCAGCGGGAACACCCGTTTCGCGCCCATGATGATCGCGGCCAGGGTGAACTCCGCCACCGGCACGGCGTTGGCGGAGGCGGCGGAGGAGACGACGATCCCCCGGTCGAAGGCGTCCGGGGACAGGAACGTCTTCACCGTGCCGGCCGCGTGGATCACGGCCCGCAGCGCGGGCGCCCTCTCCAGGAGTGCGGCGTCCATGGGCGGGCAGCCCCAGCCGGTCAGCAGCACCTCGGCGGCGGACAGCGCCGCGGTGGCGGCGGGGGAGTCGAACTCGCTGATCACGGACGGTTCGAGGAGGTCGGCCGTCTCCTCCAGCCGGGCCCGGACGGGAGGCGGGAAGACCTCGTCCAGCAGTCCGGGGCTCATGACCAGAACCGTGCGCGGCCGCCTTCCGAGCGGGGTCGCGGCATCGGTACCGGATTGAGCCGGTGCCTCTTCGGTGGTTCGCACCCTGCCTCCGGACAGTAATCGCGTTCTATGGAATGACCGGCACGCTAGGGAGCGTGACGCCCGACCGTCAAGCTCTCGCCGCCTGCAACTGACCCGATTAAGCCGGTATACGACGATTTTCGGGCCCGGATTTCCTTCGGAGAGCACTGCGAAACAAAGACGTTCGCTCGGATCTCTTGACGCTTGGGTTAACCGCTTACTAACTTGCGGCCGCAGAAGGCTCACCACGCGCCACCCGGCCGAACAGGACGCACCATGGCTGACACAGCACCCCCGCTGCCGCGGGAAAAACGGCGGCAGCGGGCCGATGAACCCGCCCCGCCCGAAGCCCGGACCGCTGCCGCGCCACACCGGCTGACGCTCGGGCAGCGGATCAAGCGTGACCGGGTGATGCTGCTGCTCACCCTGCCCGGACTGCTTTACTTCGTCGTCTTCCACTACGTACCGCTGCTCGGATACGTGGTGGCGTTCCAGGACTACCAGCCGTACCTCGGCTACATGCACAGCGTCTGGGTGGGCTTCGCGAACTTCTCCTCGGCGTTCGGCGAACCCGCCTTCTGGAGCGCGACGTTCAACACCCTGGAGATCGCCCTCATCCAGCTGGTGTTCTTCTTCCCGGTCCCGGTCGCCCTGGCCCTGCTGCTCAACAGCATCGCGAGCGACCGCATCAGGCGCTTCGTGCAGAGCGTCGTCTACCTGCCGCACTTCATCGGCTGGGTCATCATCGTCTCGATCTTCCAGCAGATCCTGGGCGGCGCCGGGCTGCTGCCCGATGTGCTGGGCGGTCTGGGGCTGCCCCGCTACGACATGATGAGCGACCCCGACGCCTTCCCCTGGCTGCTGACCCTCCAGGTGGCCTGGAAGGACGCCGGCTGGGGCACGATCATCATCCTGGCCGCGCTCCTGAACATCGACCGGCAGAGCTACGAGGCCGCCGCGATCGACGGCGCGGGCCCCCGGCGCCGGCTCTGGCACGTGACCCTGCCGGGCATCGCCCCCGTACTCATCCTGCTGCTGATCCTCAACCTCGGGCAGATCCTCTCCGTCGGCTTCGAGCAGATCCTGCTCCAGCGCGACGCGGTCGGCCCGGACGCCGGTGAGGTCCTCGACACCTACGTCTACTACCACGGCATCAAGGACAACGACTGGGGCGTCGCCGCCGCCGTCGGACTCGTCAAGGCCGTCATCGGCACCGTCCTCGTGCTGGGCGCGAACAAGTTCGCCCACCGACTCGGCCACGAAGGGGTGTACCGCGGTGCTGACCGCTGAGAAGAGCCGCGCCACGTCCGCGACCACGGCGCCCGCGCCCCGGCCGGCCCGGAAGACCAGGACCGACGGCAGACCGCCGTGGATGGAACGCCCGACCCGGTTGGGACAGACCGCCAAGGCGGTGGCCGTCGTCGTGGTCGTCCTCGCCGTCGCCTACCCGCTGGTCGGCGTGATCGGAACGAGCTTCGCCTCGCAGACCGACATCATCAAGGCCTCCGGCCTCGTGCTGTGGCCCGACCACCCCAGCCTGGACGCCTACCGCACGATCTTCACCGGCGGCGTCGTCACCCGGGCGCTGCTCGTCTCCGTGGGCATCACCGTGTTCGGCACCCTGGCCAGCCTGCTCGTCACGGTCGGCATGGCGTACGGACTCTCCCGCCGCGAGGTCACCGGCTCCCGCCCGATCCTGATGATCGCCCTGTTCACCATGCTGTTCAACGCGGGCATCATCCCGAACTTCCTGCTGGTCAAGGGGCTCGGGCTGTACGACACCTACGCGGCGCTCGTCATGCCCACGCTGGTCAGCGCCTTCAACCTGGTGGTCCTGCGGTCCTTCTTCATGAGCCTGCCGGACGAGCTGTACGACGCGGCGAAGGTCGACGGAGCCGGCGACATCCGCATCCTGGTGCGGATCGTCCTCCCGCTCTCCAAAGCGGTCCTCGCGGTGATCAGCCTCTTCTACGCGGTGACGTACTGGAACGCCTTCTTCAACTCGCTCCTGTACCTCAACGACTCCGACAAATGGCCGCTGCCGATGGTGCTGCGGACCTACGTCCTCCAGGGCCAGAGCCTCAACTCGGCCTCGGCCGGCGAGGTGCTCGCCCCGCAGCAGGCCGTCCAGATGGCGGTCCTGGTGATCGCCGTCGTACCGATCCTCTGCGTCTACCCGTTCCTCCAGCGCTACTTCACCAAGGGCGTGCTCACCGGCGCCGTCAAGGGCTGAGCGCAGCCCCCGCCCCCCACTCCTTCCTCCCCCTCTCACAAGGAGATTCAGGTGTCGAGCTCCACTCCCGTCAACCGCAGAGCGCTGTTCCGCATGGGTGCGGGCATCGGTCTGGGACTGGCCGCCGCCCCGCTGCTCGCCGCCTGCGGCGACGGCGGCACGACCGCCAAGGCCGAGGCCAAGAGCGCCTCGCTGCTGCCCGACACGGCGATCCGCAACATCGGGCTCAAGCCCGATCTGGCCGGCACCGCGGCCGGTGTCCCGCAGGGCTTCTTCAGTTACCCGGCCAAGCCGCTGCGGGCCACCAAGGGCACCCCGCTCAAGGGGGCGAAGCCGATCAGCGCGACGATGGAGACCTTCTCGCCGCCGCCGCCCTCGCGCGGCCGGAACGCCGCCTGGCAGGAGATCGAGAAGCTCCTCGGCGGCCAGGTGGACATCACCGCCGTCCCCGCCGACGACTACGGCACCAAGTTCTCCACCATGGTCGCCAGCGACAGCCTGCCGGACCTGTTCATGTACCCGGAGACCGGTGGGGTCGACAACAAGTCCGCGTTCCTCCAGGCCAAGTGCGCCGACCTGACCCCGTACCTCGCCGGGGACAAGGCCGAGGACTACCCCAACCTGGCCGCGATCCCGAAGGGCGCCTGGCAGTCGGCCATCTTCGGCGGAAAGCTCTACGGCATCCCGATCGCGCGCACCGGCACGGGCGGCGCCGGTGTCTACCGCCACGACCTGTTCGAGGAGGCCGGCGTCACGAGCCTCGACCAGATCACCGACCTCGACCGGTTCGTCGAGCTCTGCAAGGAGCTCACCCGCCCCAAGAAGGACCAGTACGCCATCATCGCGGGCGCCACCAGCATGCTCGCCATGTCCGCCGGTGCGCCGTACTACTGGCGGCTGGACGAGACGACCGGCAAGTTCACCACCGATCTGGAGACTCCGGAGTTCCGCAAGGCGGTGGAGACCGCCCGGCTGCTGTACAAGGCGGGCTGCTTCTACCCGGGCACGCTCCAGATGTCCGGAGCGCAGAAGGCCCAGTACACGGACATGTTCAAGAACGGCAAGGGCGCCTACGTCTACGACGGCATGCCCACCTACCTGGCACCCGGTGTCGGCTACGTCGCCGCGATGAAGGCGGTCGACAAGAAGTACGACCCGCGCCCGTTCGTCCCGGTCGGCAAGGACGCCATCGCGTGGATGGACAACGTGGAGCTCCAGAACACCCACGTCAAGCAGGCGTCCGGTGACCGCGTCAAGGAGATCCTGGCGTTCGCGGACTTCGCGGCCTCGCCGTTCGGCAGCCTGGAGTACACCCTCATCAACTACGGGGTCGAGGGCAAGGACTTCACCCGTGACGCGCAGGGCAACCCGGCGCTGACCAAGCAGGGCACCCAGGACGTCACCGTGCCCTGGAAGTTCGTGGCCTCCGCCGTTCCCGCGATCTTCAGCGCCGACTCGGAGCCGGGCGTCCGCCACGTCCACGACACGTTCACCAAGATGATCCCGATCATGGAACAGGATCCGACGCTCCAGTACTCCTCGCCCACCTGGGACTCCAAGGGCACCGGAAGTCTCAACACGCTGAAGGGCGACGCCCTCAAGGACATCATCTCCGGCCGCAAGCCGATGTCCGCCTACGACCAGCTGGTCAAGGACTACCTGGCCAAGGGCGCCGAGCAGGCCCGGGGAGAGTTCGAGGACGCCTTCCAGAAGGGCAGGAAGTGATGACCGCTCCCACCAGCAGGCGTACGGCCCTCAGACTCGGCGGCGCGGCAGCCGCCGCGGCCGTCGCCGTACCGGCCCTCGGCTCACCCGCCGCGGCGCGACCGCACCGCTTCGACCCGAAGCCCGGCGCCGACGGAGTCGGGGACCCGCTCTTCCCGACCCTCGGCAACGGCGGCTACCAGGTCCTCCACTACGACCTGACCTTCGACTTCACCCCGGTCACGTACGACTTCACCGGCACCGTGAAGATCAACGCCAGGGCCACCCAGGACCTCTCCGCGTTCAACCTCGACACCGACGGCCACACCATCGACACGGTGACCGTCTCCGGCCGCCCCGCCGGCCGGCAGCTCACGCCCGGCCGGAGCGGCCAGGAGCTCACGGTGACCCCGGCGCGCCCGCTCCGCGACGGACAGGCGTTCACCGTCGAGATCGGCTACCGGGGCAACGGCAAGGCGCCCCGGCTCGGCCTCACCGGCTGGAACTTCGGCACCGACGGCGGATTCGCCTCGGCCGCCCAGTCCTCGCGCGCCGACACCTTCCTGCCGTGCAACGACACCCCGTCCGACAAGGCGACCTGGACCTTCCACATCAGCGCCCCCAAGGGCTTCGTCGCCACCGCCAACGGCGAGCTCACCCACAAGTCCCGGCGCCCGGACGGCTCCGCGGTCTGGCACTTCGCCCTGCGCGAGCGGATGGCGACCGAACTCATCGGCATCGCCGTCGTCAAGGGCACCTACCTGTACGGCACCAGCCACCGGGGCCTCCCGCTGCGGCACATCGTGCCCCAGGGACAGGAGGAGAAGTACGGCCCGATCGTGGCCCGCACCCCGGACCACCTCGCCTGGCTGGAGGCGAAGTTCGGCCGCTACCCGTTCTCCGTCTACGGCGTCCACATCTACGACGGCTACACCGACGCCCTGGAGAACCAGACCCTGTCGCTGTTCTCCACCAACTGGTTCAAGCCCAACGCCGACGGACAGCCCGGCTACGAGACCACCATGGTCCACGAGCTCGTCCACCAGTGGTTCGGCGACTCCGTCACCCCGGACGACTGGCAGCAGGCCTGGCTCAACGAGGGCCCCGCCGTGTACTACGCCGGTCTGTACGGCGAGGAGCGCGGCTGGTCGGTCTTCGAGGACAAGATGCGGACGACGTACGAGAAGCTCGACGCCGTCCGCGCGGCCGACGGCCCGCCCGGACTGCCCAAGGCGCTCGGCGGCACCAACATCTACGACGGCGGCGCACTCGTGCTGTACGCCCTGAGCCTGCGGGCCGGCCGGCGGAAGTTCGACACGGTGATGCGCGAGTGGGTCAAGCGTTTCAAGGACTCCACCTACACCACAGAACAGTTCATCCGGCACACCGTCGACGTCACCGGTGACCGGAGCCTGGACCCGTTCCTGCGCGACTGGCTCTTCGGGGCCGTCAACCCGCCCATGCCCGGCCACCCCGACTGGAAGGCCACCGCGTGAACCGCACCCTGAACGCCGTACGAGGAACCGCCGCCGCCGCCACCGCGGCGTTCCTTGCCGCGCTGCTCACCGCCCCGGCCGCCCAGGCCGCACCCGGCACCCGCACCCTGTACGCGGCCCCCGACGGCCGCGGCACCTCCTGCACCGTCAGCCGGCCCTGTACCCCGCAGGGCGCCCGCGACCGGGCCCGCACCGAGAAGGCGCGCGAGGTGCGCGTCCTCCTCAAGAACGGTACGTACCGGCTCGACGCGCCCCTCAAGCTCGGCCCGGACGACTCCGGCACCACCTGGGCCGCCGCCCCCGGCGCCCGCCCCGTCCTCTCCGGCGGACAGGACATCACCGGCTGGCACCGCAACGCCGACGGCACCTGGAGGGCCGCCGTCCCCGCCGGGGTCACCCCGCGCCAGCTCTTCGTCGACGGCAAGCGCGCCACCCGCGCCCGCGGCGAGGCCTGCGCGGCGAGCACCTGCGACGCCACCGCCACCGGCATGACCGGCGCCACCGCGACCGGGATCGACCACTGGCAGCGCCCCACCGACGCCGAAGCGGTGATCCGGGTCCGCTGGCGGAACTACCACTGCCGGATCGCGGGCGTCAGCGGCGACACCATGACCTTCGCCCAGCCCTGCTGGACCAACTCGGCGAGCGGCACGGACCGCACCGGCCCCGCCTGGGACTCCACCGCCGTCGACTCCACCCGCTACAGCGGTGTCGCCTTCTTCGAGAACGCCCCCGAACTCCTGGACCAGCCGGGCGAGTTCGTCTGGGACTCGAAGGGCCGCACCGTCACCTACCTGCCGCGCGAGGGCGAGGACATGCGCCGCGCGCGGACCGTCACCCCGCACACCGAACAGCTGCTCGTCGTCGACGGCGCCCATGACGTCACCGTCAGCGGGATCGGCTTCGCGTACGCGGCGTACCGGCAGCCCGGCACCGACGAGGGCTACGCGGGAATGCAGGCCGGTCTCACCCTGACCGGAGCCACCGGCCCCGTCGACCACGCGGGCCGCTACTACACCAAGCCGTCCGCCGCGGTCACCGTCCGCGGCGGCCGGAAGGTACGCGTCGACAGCAGCCGGTTCAGCCATCTCGGCGGGGCCGGGGCGATCCTGGAGGCCGGCACCAAGGACAGCGCGCTGACCCGCTCGTCCTTCACCGACCTGTCCTCGGGCGCCGTCTACGTCGGAGACACCGAACCGATGCCCGCGGCGTCACTGGCGGGGGAGCGGAACACCGTCGCGTACAACACCATCAGCCGCTCCGGCGTCGAGTACACCGACTCGGTGGGCATCTGGGCGGGTTACGAGGCGGGGCTGAGCGTCGACCACAACAGCCTGGACCACCTCCCGTACTCCGCGATCTCGGTCGGCTGGGGCTGGAACCAGCCCGAGGCCCAGAAGTCCGTCCTGCGTGACAACAAGGTGACGGGCAACCGCATCACCGACGTCATGGAGGTCGCACAGCAGCAGCACGACGGCGGCGCGATCTACACCCAGGGCGCGCAGCCGGGCACCGTCCTCAGCGGCAACTACATCAACCGCTCCGCGTACGGCAACACCGAGCGCGACGGGAACGGCATCTACCTCGACGAGCAGTCCTCGCACATCACCGTCGAGCGCAACGTCATCACCCGCATCGGCTACAAGTGGGTCTCGAACTGGGCGGACTACGGAATCCGGAACACCGCACGCGGCAACTGGACCGACACCGCCGCCCCCGCCCTCGGCGGAACCGGCTCCGTCATGACGGACAACCTGACCGGCCTCGACCGGCTGCCCGCCCAGGCGCTCGCCGTCGCCGCACGGGCGGGCGCACACGGCGGTCAGGTCGAGCAGCTCCGCACCGACCTGGCCCGCACCGGCACGGCCACCCAGTCCTCGACCGACGGAGCGGCGACGGCGGCGCTCGCCCTGGACGCCGACACCAACACCGACACCCGCACGCTCTCCGAGGCGGGAGCCTGGTGGCAGGCGGACCTCGGCGCTGTCCGGCACGTCCGGCAGGTCGAGATCTGGAACGACGCCTCCACCACGACGGCCGACTTCGACGTCGTCACCGACGACGGCACGGTGCACGTCAGCGGGAAGGCGCTGCGTCCGACGCTGGTGAACCTGGACAGCCGGACCCGCACGGTGAGGATCGTGACGTCCGGCACCGGCCGGGTCGCCCTGGCCCAGGTGCTCATCCACCCCTGACACCCGCCACCGCACACACCGATCGCCGGACCGGCCCCTGGGCCCGTCCGGCGATCCGCGTCGTGCGCCCGGGGGAGCGGTGCGCTCACTCCAGGCCGAAGGTGTCCGCCAGCATTCCGACCTGCGCGTCCAGCAGGGTGCCCCCGCTGTGCCCCATCCCCTCGAACTGGCCCGCCGCCTCCAGGCCCACCGATCCGTGCAGCTGCGCCCAGGCGAGGAGCGCACCGGCCAGAGCCCCGGCTGCGCCCGCCGGGCCGGCGGCGGCGTCCGCCGCGTACTCGGCCACCCAGCCGCCCACGGCCGGATCCCCGTCCAGCCAGGCGGCCATCTGCGCCACCACCGGGGCCACACCCGCCCCGGGCGTCCCGCCGGCGAACACCGGAAGGAACGGTCCCAGCGCCGCGCGGGCCCGGTCCAGCGTGTCAGCGGGCGCGACATACCCCGGTACCGGCGCGCCCTGAATCAGGAGATACCGGTGCGGCTCCCCGACCGCCCAGGCCCGGTACGCCACCGCCAGCGCGTGCAGCCGCTCGCGCGGACTCCGCGCCTCAGCCGCAGAACGGGCGGCTGCCGCGCCGATGGCCGCGGCGGCATCGTCGTAGGCGTCCCTGATCAGCGCGTGCAGCAGGTCGTCGCGGCTGGCGAAGTAGCGGTAGAGCGCGGGCCCGGACAGGCCCATGTCCTTGGCGATCCGGGTGAGGGCCAGCGCCGCCACACCCCCGTCGGCCAGCTGTCGCAGGGCCGCTTCCTTGATCTCCGCCCGGGTCTGCTCCCGGTACCGGGCCCGCGGCCCCTGGTGCGCCTCGGCCATCCCCGGCCCCTTCCGCTAGGCAAGCTCACTCCAGTTATGGAGTCTAACAGTCGGTCTTGCGAGGCATCGTCGCGAGAGTTACTGTGTCTAACAGAAGTGATAATCCATAGCGACCGGAGTCGCGGCAGCGAACCCGGGCGACATCCGCATCACAGGGAGTACGTCATGACCGCAGCACGTGATCTTCAGGTAGTCCTCGGCGCGGGCCCCGCCGGCACCGCACTCGCCGTCGAACTCGTCCGCCGCGGCCACCCGGTCCGGCTCGTCGACCGGGCGGCCGCCGGCCCGGCGTTCGAGGGCGTCGACCGGTTCGCCGCCGATGTCGCCACCGTGGAGGGCGCCCGTGCGGCGGTCGAGGGCGCGGCCGTCGTCTACCACTGCGTGAACGTGGCCTACCACCTCCAGGTCGAGGCCATGCCCCGCATCCAGCGGGCCGTACTCGCGGCGGTCGAGGCCGAGGACGCCCGCCTCGTGGTGCTCGACACGCTCTACCCGTACGGCGAGACGCACGGCGCGGTCATGACGGAGGACACCCCGTGGAACGCCACGACCGACAAGGGCGTGATGCGCGCCGAGCTCGACGCCCGCTACCTCGCCGCGCACGCCGAGGGCCGGCTGCGGGTCGTACTGGGCCGCTCGGCCGACTTCGTGGGGCCCGGGGTCCTCAACTCCACGCTGGGCGGCGCGGTGTTCCCCGCCGCGCTGACCGGGGGAGAGGTCCCGGCGTTCGGCGACATCGACCTGCCGCACAGCTACACGTACATCGGGGACGTCGCCGCAGGCCTGGCGACCCTGGGGGAGAACCCGGACGGCGACGGCCGGGTCTGGCACCTGCCCACCGCCCCGGCGCTCACCACGCGCCGGATCCTGGAGATGATCGAGGAGCGCGTGGGCCGTCCGCTGACCCTGACCGTCGTCTCGGAACCCCGGCCGTTCGGGCCGTTCGACGAGCAGTTCATGACGGCGTACGCCGAGATGTTCTACCAGCACACGGAGGCGCAGATCGTCGACTCCTCCGCCATCGAGCGGGCGTTCGGCCTGGTGCCGAACCCGATCTCCGCCACAGTCGACGCCACGCTCGCCTGGTACGGGGAACTGCTGGCGGCACACTGAGCGCGTCCGGCCGCCGCGGCCGTCCCGGCCGGGCTGCTCACCGGCCGAGGAACGCGCCGATCCGCTGCCGCAGGCCTCGCGGGTCCAGGCCGTGAGCGGCGAGGTGCTCGTCCATCTGCCCGTACCGGCGAAGCTCCTCGCGGGCGACGCCGAGGCCCAGGACCCGGTGCGGGCGGGCGGCGAGCGCGTCATTGGCCGCCGCGGTGGACGTGCCCGCGAGGTACGGCTCGACGATGACCACGTCGGCGGCCGGCCGCTCGCCCACCGCCCGGCGCAGGCCGTCCCCGTCGAACGGCCGCACCGTCGTCGCGTAGAGCACGGTCGCGTCGAGCCCCTCGGTGGCCGCGAGGACGTTGTCGAGCATGGGGCCGACGGCGATCACCACGCCGTCCGTCCCCTCGCGCACCGTGGTGAACCCGCCCGCCCCGCCGACCGGGCGCGCCCGCTCGTTGGACTGCATCGACAGCCGCACATAGACCCGGTCGTCCCCGGCGACGGCTTCCCGCAGCAGTGTCTCGGCCTCGTCGGGGTGCCCGGGGACGTGCACCGTCCAGCCGTCGAGGGTGTCCAGGAGGGCGACGTCGCCGGGGGCCATGTGGGTGAAACCGCCGGCCGGCCAGTCGTAGGAGGCTCCGGCGCTGACCAGTACCCCGCCCACGCCCTGGTGGCCGAAGTCCAGCTTCACCTGTTCGAAGGGGCGCTCCACCAGGAAGCTGGCGAAGGTGTGCACGATCGGCCGCATCCCGGTGAGCGCCATTCCGGCCCCGGCGCCGATGAGCAGCTGTTCCCGGATGCCGACGTTGACGACGCGGTGCGGATGGGTGCGCTCGGCCCGGCTGAAGCCGTCCCGGCTGATCTCGGCCAGCACGAGCGCCAGCCGCGGGTCCTCGTCGAGCAGGCGCGAGGTGGTCGAGATGAAACGGTCCCGCATCGTGTCCATGGGAGGTCTTCCTCTTCTTTCTGTCCGTCGGTCCGGTGGATGGCTGACGCGGGAGCTCAGCGCTTGGGGGCGACCCGGGCGACCACGGCACGCGGCTGTCCGGGGTGCGGCGCGGTGAAGGCGGCGTACAGCTCCTCGTGGTCCCGTCCGTCCACGGAGGCCACCGACCAGCCCGCGGTCGCGAACCGGCCGGCGATGCCGCCGGGGCGCCCGTACGTCGCCGAGGCGTTGTCGATCACCACGGTGTGCAGCCGGTCGAGGCCCGCCGGGGCCGCGTAGGCGATCGCCTCGTGATTGCTGCCCTCGTCCAGCTCTGCGTCCCCGGTCAGCACCCACACGCGAGGGCCGGTCAGCCCCTGGGCCCGCAGCCCCAGCGCGGTGCCCACGGCCAGCGGCAGCCCGTGCCCCAGCGAACCGCTGCCGATCTCGGCGCCGGGCACCAGCAGCCGGTCCGGATGGTGGCCGAGCGGCGATCCGTACGAGCCGAAGCCCGCCAGCAGCTCCTCGCTGAAGAAGCCGTGCGCGGCGAGGACGGCGTAGTACGCCATCGGCCCGTGCCCCTTCGACAGCAGGAATCGGTCGCGGTCGGGGGCGTCCACGGTTTCCGGTGATACCCGTAGCACCCGGTCGTAGAGCACCCACAGGGTGTCGAGCGTCGAGGTGGCGGCGGTGTCGTGCTTCTCGTCGCCGGTCATCAGGCTCATCAGCCGGTGCAGATCGCGGTAGGCGGCAGCGGGGCCGGTGGTTGTGTGCGTCATGTGCCACAGCGTTCAACATCAAGCATGGTTGAGGTCAAGCGCCCAAAGGTGTTCGTAACCACCCGTTGAAGTGCGGTATTGTTCTCATGCGCGTTCGGCCAGGGGGAAACCCCAGGTCAGGCGGGTATCGGGACGTGGCGCAGCTTGGTAGCGCACTTGACTGGGGGTCAAGGGGTCGCAGGTTCAAATCCTGTCGTCCCGACTGGAGACAGTCGCAGATCAGGGCCGGTATCGGAGGTATTCGATACCGGCCCTGAGGCGTTCTTGGGGACCGGTTGGGGACCAGGGCTCGCTTGACCGGCGTTTCAGCGGGTCATGGCGATGGGGGGGGAGCGGGTGTGGGGCGCGGGATGGCGGTGAGGTGTGCGGAGAGCGCGGTTCCGGCGGCGGTGACTCTGTGGATGTCGGGGTGCAGGTAAGCGCTGGGTGGTGTCGATGTCCCCGACGCGGCAGCCGGCGACCTCGCCGATGCGGGCGGCGGTGCAGGCGGCGAAGAGGACGACCTCGCCCCAGCACCACCAAAGAGCGAACGGACAACGGATCGCGAATGCGCAGGAGGGTGTCGACCGAGCCGATACGTCTCGCCCGACGCGCCGCGCGAGCCGCCGAGGACGCAAGAGTGCCGGCAGCCGATGCGGACTGCGCGGATCATCAATGCCGCTGTGGCCGTACGTGCCTTTGCGGAAGACATGATCTCTCCCCAGCAGCGCCAGGTCACCAATCCAGAGGCCGCTGTGCGCGAGCTAGCGGCGCGCCTGGAGCGAAACGCCGAGCATCTTCGGAACTCGCGGAGCTGACCGTCATGCAGGAGGCTCTTCCTGGCATGGAAGAGGAAAAGGCCGAGGCGCAGTCCGCGTACGCCGCCGCGCACCAGGACACAGACGCGATGGTCATGAGTGCCACTGACCGCTGGTCGAGCCATCTGTTGCAGCGACTCCAGGCGTGCGCCCCGGGCATCACGAGTGCGTCCATCAGCCCGGACGACCCGGTAACGGCCAAGGAGTGCGTGGTAGGGCAGGCCGAAGGCGGCCAGCTCCTCTGGCGTCGCACGTCGGCACCACTCCGCCGCCGCGGTGATCGAGTTGTGGCCGGACAGGGGCATCGCGCAGACCACCAGGGCTAGCAGCGAGCAGAGCCGATCCCGCACCCCGCAGGCCCCTCCTGGTTCAGTGCTGGACTTGAACTCGACTACCAGGCAGCAGACTTTACTTCTGACTACCCCTCACCGAGAGATTCCGGACGAGGCACTGCGCGAGCGGGAGCAGCGGCAGGAGATGGTGGAGGAAAGAACACGGCACCTTCCTCCGGGGCTCATCACCAGAACCAACGACTCAAGTTGGGGCGATCCAGGCACGCGCCGAGCCCTGGCCTACGACGACCGCCACGCAAGCCACTCACGATCAGGAGCGTCGGCGCACCTGTTGGGCTACGCGCCCTCACGGGCAGCCGTGGCCAGAGTGCCGACCCCAACGAGCGCGAGGAATGAGGAACTGACGACTTCCAGAGCGCGTGCCACGCGAGGGCGCTTGAGCCACGCCATAGCGCGGGCGGCACCGACGGCGACGGCCGCGAGCCAGATGACTGCGACCACTGCGTCGATCGCACCAAGAGCCATGACCGAGACGAAGCCGGCTGCGTCCGCCCTGAGGAACTGAGGGACGACTGCCAGGAAGAAGAGTCCGACCTTCGGGTTGAGCAGACAAGACACCAGTCCGGCCCAAAGGCCTGCCCTCATTCCGGGAGTTTCGTGCCGAGCGTCCAGCGTGGTGTCGCTGGTTCGACGCAAGCCCTGCAGCCCCAGGTAGAGGAGGTAAAGACCGCCCGCGATCTTGACCAGCAGGAATGCCATGCCGGCGTCATGCAGCAAGGCGCTGATGCCCAGTGCGACGGCCAGTGCCCACAGGATCGAGCCCAAGCCGGAGCCGACGGCCACCGCAATCCCGGATCGACTACCGGACAGGCTGTACCTGAGCACGAGGAATGTGTCTGGGCCTGGCGTTATCGAAAGGAGCAGGCACAAGCCCGCGAAGGCTAGGAGTGTCGAGGCGGTCACCGTTCATCCTCCGATCGTGATCCCCATCCTCGCACCGTGGGCGCGTACCTCCGCGCGGGCCTCCGCCAGATCGGCGAGGGTGAGCCCAGGCATGACTGATTCGACGTAATCGGCCATGGCCTGCTCCCGATCGATGATGTCCTTGTCCCGCCACTTGACGGCGCGCTGCTCATGCACACGGCGATCGGGAAGGCTGAGAGCCAATTCCACGGCTCGCGCACGTGCCAGGCCGGGGTCCAGGAGCATGTTGAAGTCGAGTGAGCCCGGTTCGGGCGACAGCACCTCGACATCCAGCGAGGCGATGCTGTCGGCTCCTGCCTCGAGCAGCGTCTTCATCGAGTCAACGTTTTCACGCAGCAGGATCCCGTCCATGCCCAGGTGACCGATGACGAAGCCCACCTTGAGGAGGAGACCCGTGTTCTTCGCCGCGCGCATCGCTTGGACGTTGTGCTCGAACATGCGGTCGGCTCGGAAGGCGGACTTCACGTCCCGCATGGAGGCGAGCGGCTTCTTCATGGCGTGCAGTGAGGTGGCCGTTCCGGCGTCCAGGCCGACCATCAACTGCCGTACACCAAGGGAGCGCAGCATGGCTGCGTGCCGCTCGTTGGACAGGCCGTCGGCTCTTGCGTAGCCGACCATGACCGGACGGTCATCTTCCGACAGGGACCGCCACCAGGCGGGCGGTGCTGCCCCCATGTCCCGCAGAAGCCGACCGAACGTCAACGGCAGTTCGTCCGCGGTCAAGTAGAGGTAGTCGTAGCCGCCTTGGTGCGCGGCATGTATCACTTCCCATGCCGCTTCCGCCGAGGGTACGGCATTGCGCCACATGCCACCGAATTGTATGGAACAGAAGGAGCATGCATCATTATGGGCGAATTTGATGCAGCCTCGCCCGATTTCGATGGGCATGCCGCAGTGGACCTGCCGCCCGGTCTCCCGGGCGAAGGTGGGCACGATCCGCCGGTTGAAGTTCTTCTGGTACAGACTGGAGTGCTTGAAGACACTGTCAATCAGGGTGTAGTCAACCTGCGTGTACAGGGGCTCCGGCTGCTGTGGAGTAGTAACCACGCGAGGCCCGTCGTTCCAGCTCAGTCCGGGCAGCGACTGCGTGTTGATGTCCACGCCGACACTGAGAGCGGTGATCAGGTTGACGAAGCTCCCTATAACTTCGTTACCCACGAACGCATAGTCGATCACTCTGCTCTGCGAGCTCAGGCACTCGCGGGTGAGCGCCGTGACGTGATCATTCCCAAAGATCGTGACTATTCTGCCATTCATGCTCTTTGCTGCCGAGCAGAGACCGAGGCCTGCCTCATACGTCGCGGTCAGGGCGCTGACGCATAACGCCAGGATGTCGGAAGCGTTGTCCTCGACATACTTCAAGACATCCGGCCACGGAACCACAGTGCCGTCGATGTAGATCGGTTCGACGCCGGGAACGTCGCGTAGAGCCGAGACCAGCGTCAGGATGCCCAGGTTTGGGAAGTCGGACCAGTCGGTGTGTTCCTCGGGATTCGTGACCGTGCACGAGGAGCCGTCGATCACGGTGTTTGAGTTCGGAGGGCTGACAACAAGTACTTGCATCTGAACCTTTCGTTTTTGGTGGATCCGTCATTTCTCGAACTTCCAGCAAAGGGTCGTGGCTGACCGTATTAGCTTCGATGCACCAGGTGAGGGCCTCAGGTGGGCAACATATTCGATACTCAATATGTCATTGGATACACGATGGGTAGACGCGGGTGGCACGGCACGGTTGAGAAACCGCCACGCCGAAGGGCCGCCTGACGTGCAGATTTCTAGGATCAACTGCTCTGTTGCGCGCTGAAATGAGTCTGAAAATAATTACATGCAGTACAGCGGAGATATGGTCCGTGGCCGCCCGGCACGGCAGGGCTTGCGCGAGTTCCCGGGATCGCTTAACTGGCCTTCGACTGTCGCGGGTTGAGGCCAGGGGCCCGGCGAGTGCCTGGGTCGCCCCGACTTGATTTGTCGGTTTTGGTGATGGGCCCCGGAGGAAGGTGCCTTGTCCATTCCTCCATCACCTCCTGTCGCTGCTCCGGCAGGGCTTCGGCGTAGTCGTGTGCTGCCGGGTTTGTGCTCATCCGGGGCCGAGGGGGCGACGGGGTCGCGGGCGTTGTGACGGAGGCCGGCTGCGATGTTCTTCACTCCAGCTGTCCGGAGGGCTCCGATGGCGAGGTTGCGCCAGGTGGCCATCGCGCGGGTGCGCTGCCGGTCCGCAGCTGTGAGGCGTCCTCGGCGAAGGTGGTGCCGCGGACGTGGTGGAGGGCCTCGATCGTCCAGTGGTCGCGGACGAGTCGGGCGAGCTGGGCCGCCTGGGTGGCCTGCCCGGCGGTCAGGCTGGTGACTGCGTAGACGGTCGTGATCGTGGTTCTGCCGGTCATGCGGTCGGTACGGCGGCGCTTGATCTGGACGGCCTGGTGGGCGCCGGGGAAGGAGATGTTGTTCACGGTGGCGACCTTGATCCGGTGGATCTCCGAGCGGCCGTGGCCGACGCCCTTGGTGCGGCTCTGAAGCGGGATGTCCTTCCAAGGAAGGGGCTTGAGCTGCCTGCGCAGCTTCTTCCGGCTGTCCTTGACGATCACCATGTAGTGGGCACCGCGGGCCAGGAGGCAGTCGGCGTGCTCGCGCTGTGTGTGCGTCGCGTCGCTGGTGACTACGACGTCGGCCAGTCCGGCCACAGTGTTCAGTAGCGGCTGGAAGCAGGTGATCTCGTGCGTCTTCTCGCCGACGTCCAGCTGGGCGAGGGACGCGAGGGACCCGGCCGGTGGTGTGTTCCAGAGCGGCGAGCAGGTGGATCTTCCGGCCCTTCGCCTTGGCCGCGACACGCAGGCTCTGGCCGTCCACGGCCAGGCCGCGGAGGCCGGCGGTCCTGGTTGCCTTCGGCCTGCGGTCCGCGAGCCCACCGCCGACCGCTCGGTCCAGCGCGTCGCCGTCGAGGCGGACCATCAGCCGGCGGACCGTTGTCTCGGCGGGCGAAAGCCGCCTGGGCAGCAGCGGATCGGGGCGGGCGCCGACCTGTTCCAGCACGTGCGCCGGAGCGTCGGCGATCCACTCGCCGACCGCCAGGAGCGAGGTCGCCCCGGCCGGCACCGCACACGGGTGAGTGCGAGGACGACGGCCAAGCGGTGGCGCACCCCGCGTGGATCACGCGGATCCAGTACTTCAGCCAACCGCTTCAGAAGGCCTGGGACCTCCCCGGATACGACCTCGGGATGCTCACGGAGCTGGTCAAGAGCAGGCGGGATCAGCGATGATGCGTCGGCAGGCACGGTCTTCCACGGCTTGCTGAGATCGAGGCGCTGGCGGCCTCTCAGCGCGTCCTGCGGATGGCGTCTGTTGCCGCCCGGGCGATGGCCGCGGGAGCGCTGGAGGGCCGGGGGAGCCCGGCCCGGCCGGGGCGGCGACGGGCCGGGCTCGCGCCGGTCAGCGGCCCTTGCGCACCTGGGACGCCCTGCGGGCCTCCGCTTCCTGGCGGGACTGCGCGGCGCGGCGGCTCTCCTTCGGGGCCTGGGCCCCCATTCCCCGGAACGGCCGCCTGCCGGTCTGGACGGGTTTGGTCGCCGGCGGCCGCTTGGCGCCGGTGATGCGCGTCAACTCGGCCTCGCCGGAGCGCACCTGGGTGACCGTCGGCCGGATCCCGGCCTCCGACATCAGCTTGCTCACGTCCCGCCGCTGGCCCGGTGTGACGAGGGTGACGGCCTTGCCCGACTGGCCGGCCCGCGCGGTGCGGCCGCTGCGGTGCAGATAGTCCTTGGCGTCCGTGGGCGCGTCCACGTTCACCACCAGGTCCAGCTCGTCGATGTGGATGCCGCGGGCCGCCACGTTCGTGGCCACCAGCGCGGTGACGGCGCCGCTCCGGAACTGGTCCAGCGTGTGGGTGCGCTGCGGCTGCGACTTCCCGCTGTGCAGGGCGGCCGCCGGGATTCCGCTGCTCTTCAGATGGCGGGTGAAGGCGTCCACGCCCGCCTTGGTGTCCAGGAACATCAGCACCCGCCCCTCGCGGGCGGCGATCTCGGTCGCGGCCGCGTACTTGTCGGCGGCGTGCACGTTGAGGACGTGGTGCTCCATCGTGGTGACAGAGGCGCGGGCCGGGTCGACCGAGACGAGCACCGGCTCGTGGAGGTAGCGCTCCACCAGCTGGTCGACGTTCCGGTCGAGCGTGGCCGAGAAGAGGAGCCGCTGCCCGTCGGGGCGAACCTGGTCCAGGATCTCCGAGACCTGCGGCAGGAAGCCCATGTCACACATCTGGTCCGCCTCGTCGAGCACGGCGATCCCGACCCGGTCCAGGTGGAGGTGGCGCCGCGAGACCAGGTCGCAGAGGCGGCCCGGGGTCGCGATGACCACCTCCGTGCCCGCCTTCAGCGCGGCCGCCTGCCGGTTCATCGACAGCCCGCCGACCACCGTCGTCATCCCCAGCCCGAGCACCCGGGCGTACGGCTCCAGCGCGTCACCCACCTGCTGGGCGAGCTCGCGCGTCGGGACGAGCACCAGGGCGAGAGGCCGCTTGGCCTCCGCGCGCCGCCCGGCGGTACGGACCAGCAGGGCCAGCCCGAAGGCCAGCGTCTTGCCGGAACCGGTCCGCGCCCGCCCCAGCACGTCCCGGCCGGCCAGTGCGTCGGGCAGGGTCGCCGCCTGGATGGGGAAGGGCTCGGTGACCTTGAGACCGTTCATCGCCGTCAGCAGGGCGTCGGGCAGCCCCAGCTCCGCGAAGGATCCGGCGGGCGGCAGCCCCGGGCTCGCGCTCGCCGGCGAGGGCGAGCCGAGTGCCTCCCGGGCCGGTTCGGCCCGCCGGTTCGTGCGGCCGCCGGAGTGTCCGGAGGCGGGCGGCTTCGCGTTCATGGGGAACCTTCCTCAGGTGGGGGCCTCCGTAACGCGCCGGGGCCCGTGCTCCTCGGCACGGGCCCCGGCGATATCGCAAGCGTCGGCCCATTTTACCAGCGGGCGCCGGGGCCCGGTGCCGGACAGCGCGAGGGGGGCGGTCCCGCGGGCCCCGATGAATCCCCGGCGGGGCCACGACGAGGTTCGGGATGATCACAGGACCGAGCGGTGGGAAAATTCTTCTGGCAGATGATGCCGATGATGTCGAGAACCCGGGACCGGCTCCGTCCCCGTAGTGAACGCGACCACGAAGGTTCGCACCAGCGTCGAGGAGAACACCATGGCGAAGTACCTGCTTCTCAAGCACTACCGGGGCGCTCCGGCCGCCGTCAACGATGTCTCCATGGACCAGTGGACGCCCGAGGAGATCTCGGCCCACATGAAGTACATGCACGACTTCGCGGCCCGGCTGGAGGGGACCGGCGAGTTCGTCGACGGCCAGGCCCTCGCCCCGGAGGGAACGTTCGTCCGGTACGACGGCGAGGGCCGCCCGCCGGTCACCGACGGCCCGTTCGCGGAGACCAAGGACCTCATCGCCGGCTGGATGGTGATCGACGTCGACAGCTACGAGCGCGCCGTCGAGCTGGCCGGGGAACTGTCGGCCGCGCCCGGGGCGGGCGGCAACCCGATCCACGAGTGGCTGGAGCTGCGCCCGTTCCTGGCCGAGCCGCCCACCATCACGGAGTGACCCCGTCGATGGATGACGTCATGCTCCGGAGCCTCACGCCGGGCGTGCTCGGGATCCTCGTCCGCCGCGGAGCCGGCTTCGCGGCGGCCGAGGACGCCGTCCAGGACGCGCTGGCGGAGGCGGTCCGGGTCTGGCCGGCCGACCGGCCGAAGGACCCGAAGGGGTGGCTGGTCACCGTCGCCTGGCGGCGGTTCCTCGACGCCACCCGGGCGGACGCCGCCCGCAGGCGGCGCGAGGACCTCGTCGAGGAGCAGCCGGCGCCCGGACCCGCGAGCGCGGTGGACGACACGCTCCAGCTCTACTTCCTGTGCGCCCACCCGTCCCTGACGCCTTCGTCCGCCGTCGCGCTCACCCTGCGCGCCGTCGGCGGACTGACCACCCGCCAGATCGCCCGGGCCTACCTGGTGCCGGAGGCGACCATGGCCCAGCGCATCAGCCGGGCCAAACGCACCGTCTCCGGCCGGAGGTTCGACCGGCCGGGAGATGTCGCCACCGTGCTGCGCGTCCTCTACCTGGTGTTCAACGAGGGGTACTCCGGCGACGTCGACCTGGCCGCCGAGGCCATCCGGCTCACCCGGCAGCTCGCGGCCGGGATCGACCACCCAGAGGTGGCGGGGCTGCTCGCCCTGATGCTGCTCCACCACGCCCGGCGCGCCGCCCGGACCGCGTCCGACGGCAGCCTGGTGCCGCTGGCCGAGCAGGACCGCGGTCTCTGGGACACCGCGTCGATCGCCGAGGGGGTCGGGATCCTGCAGACGGCCCTCGCCCGTGACCGGCTGGGCGAGTTCCAGGCCCAGGCGGCGGTCGCGGCGCTCCACGCCGACGCCCGTACCGCGCAGGAGACCGACTGGGTGCAGATCGTCGAGTGGTACGACGAGCTCGCGCGCCTGACCGACAACCCGGTCGTCCGGCTCAACCGGGCGGTGGCCGTGGGCCAGGCCGACGGGCCGAGGGCCGGACTGGCGGCGCTCGCGCAGCTGGACGAGTCGCTGCCCCGGTACACCGCGGCGGCCGCGTACCTCCACGAGCGCGACGGCGACCACGCGAGGGCGGCACGGCTGTACGCCGAGGCGGCCCTGAAGGCGCCCGACCTGGCGGAGCGCGACCACCTGATGCGCCAGGCCGCCCGGCTCAACTCCGCGCACTCCGGCTGACGTCCGGTGCACCGCGCCCTCCGGAACCGGGGCGCGCGGTGCACCGCGCGGCCGGGGCCACGTCCAACGAGCAGTTCACCGCGCGGTCGGGGGCATCTCGAACGACTAGTTCGCCGCGCGGTCGGGGATCTCGAACGAGCAGTTCACTGCGCGGTCAGGGTCATTTCGAAGGAGTACCGGGACGCCCGGTACAGGTGGGAGCCGAACTCCACCGGGCGCCCCGCGTCCCCCAGGACCGTGCGCTCCATGGTGAGCAGGGTGCCGCCGCGGGGTTCGCCCAGCAGCCGGGCCTCCGGTGCGGTGGCCCGGCGTGCCCCGATGGTCTGCTCCGCGGTGCGCAGCGCGATACCGGCCCGCCTGAGCAGCTCGTAGAGGCCGTGTCCGGTGAGTTCCTCCTCGGTCAGGCCCAGGAGGTCCGCCGGCAGCTGGTTCTCCATGACGGCTATGGGCTCGTCGTCCGCGTACCGCAGCCGGCGCAGGGCCACGGTGGCGGCGCCGGGTTCGATCTTGAGGGCGGCGGCGATCCTGTCGGAGGCGGGCACGGTCAGCATCGACAGCAGCTCGGTGCGCGGCCGCCGCCCGTCGCGCCTGAGGTCATCGAACAGGCTGGTGAGCTCGATCTGCCTGCGTACCCGGTTGTTGACGACCTGGGTGCCGACCCCCCGCTTGCGGGCGAGCAGTCCCTTGTCCACCAGGTGCTGCATGGCCTGGCGCATGGTCGGCCGGGAGAGCCCGAACTGGTCGGCCAGCGAGATCTCGTTCTCCAGCCGCGTGCCGGGTGCCAACGTGCCCGTCTCGATGAGCTGTTGAAGCTGCTGTGCGATCTGGAAGTACAGCGGCACCGGGCTGCTCCGGTCGATGGTGATCAGCCTGGTGATCGACTCCATGTCGGGCTCCTCAGAACGTTCTGCCACGAACTCAGTATGCCGCACGTTCGACTCTAGCTCTGTACGTATATATGTCAGAACAAATGCTGTCCTGAAAGTACGGCCCGCCCCCTCCCCGAACCGGTGCCCGACGGGTGCGGGGGAGAGGGGAGGGGGCGGACGCGGCCCGCGGTGGCACGGGATCCCGCGGGGTGCGGGGGTACGGGTGGCTCAGCCGGCCAGCTCTCCCAGCAGCGCCCACGTCCGGCGCCGGTCGGCCTCCCCGGCCAGGTCCGTACCGGAGAACACCACCTCGGTGGCCCCGGCGTCCCGGTAGCGCTGGACCTCGGCCGCGACCGTCCGCTCGTCTCCGATCACCGCCACGTCGGCGGCTCGTTTCCCGCCGGACAGTTCCACGACCCGTGCGTAGGAGGGGATCTGCTCGTAGAAGGCGAGCTGCTCGGTGGCCGTCGCGCGCGCGGCATCGGGGTCGCTCGTGACCACGCCGTGCACGAGGGCCACGATCCGGGGCGCCGGACGGCCCGCGTTCCGCGCCGCCGCGGTGACGGCCGGCACGATGTGCTCGGCCAGGGCCCGGGGCCCGGCGAGATAGGGCAGGATCCCGTCCGCCAGCTCGCCGCTGACGCGCAGCGCCTGCGGGCCCATCGCGGCGACGAGCAGCGGCACGCCCGCCTCCGCCCCGGGCACACGCGCGGGGACCGGCGTCCTCGCGGTGAGCAGTTCGCCGTCGAAGTCGGCGGTGCCGGTCTCGGTGAGCTGCCGCAGCGCGGTCAGGAACTCCCGCAGACGGGCGATGGGCCGCTCAAAGGGGATGCCGAAGCCCCCCTCGGTCAGCAGTCGGGTGCCGAGTGCCAGCCCCAGGTGGTAGCGGCCGTGCGTGGCCGCCTGCGCGGTCAGGGCCTGGCTCGACACGGTCAGCGGGTGGCGGCCGAAGACGGGGATCGCGGAGGTGCCCACGTCGATGCCGGGCACCTCCCGTCCGGCGATCGCCGCCAGCTGGGGCGAGTCGGCCCCGAAGGTCTGCCCGAACCAGGCGGACCGCAGCCCCGCGGCCGCGGCCTCCGCGGCAAGGCGCACGCTGGCGTCGATCTGGTTGCCGGTGCCGGTCGCACCGATGGCTACTCCAACAGTCATGTCAGTTCAGAACCAGGCGAGTTGGGCACGCATTCCGCTTCGTTCATGACGACTTCGTGTCCGCCGTGTGTACGCGGACGAGGCCTGGACGCGGCTGCGGGGGAACCGTCTGAAGGATCAGAACAACAGCGGGTTACCATATGAGCGCCCCCTAGCTCGAAAGATAAACCTGTGACTGTCAATGACGACTCGTTCACCAACTGGAAGAACCGCGAGGAGATCGCGGAGTCGATGATCCCGATCATCGGGAAGCTGCACCGGGAGCGGGACGTCACCGTCCTGCTGCACAGCCGCTCCCTGGTGAACAAGTCGGTGGTCAGCATCCTCAAGACCCACCGGTTCGCCCGGCAGATCGCCGGTGAGGAGCTCTCGGTCACCGAGACGCTGCCGTTCCTGAAGGCGCTCACCACCCTCGATCTCGGCCCTTCCCAGATCGACATCGGCATGCTCGCCGCGACGTACCGGACCGACGGACGCGGCCTCTCGGAGGCGGAGTTCACCGCCGGGGCCGTCGCCGGTGCCACCGGGGCCGAGAAGATCGAGCGCCGCGAGCCGCGCGATGTCGTCCTCTACGGATTCGGCCGCATCGGCCGCCTCCTTGCCCGGCTGCTCATCGAGAAGGCGGGCTCCGGCAACGGGCTCCGGCTGCGTGCCGTCGTCGTCCGCAAGGCCGCCGGCCAGGACATCGTCAAGCGTGCCTCGCTGCTGCGCCGCGACTCGATCCACGGCCAGTTCCAGGGCACGATCACCGTCGACGAGGCGAACAACAAGATCATCGCCAACGGCAACGAGATCAAGGTGATCTACTCCGACGACCCGACGACGGTGGACTACACGGCGTACGGGATCAAGGACGCCGTTCTCATCGACAACACCGGCAGGTGGCGCGACCGCGAGGGGCTGTCCCAGCACCTGCGCCCCGGCATCGCCAAGGTCGTCCTCACCGCACCGGGCAAGGGGGACGTCCCCAATGTCGTCCACGGCGTCAACCACGACATGATCAAGCCGGACGAGCGGATCATCTCCTGCGCCTCCTGCACCACCAACGCGATCGTCCCGCCGCTCAAGGCGATGGCCGACGAGTACGGCGTTCTGCGCGGGCACGTGGAGACGATCCACTCGTTCACCAACGACCAGAACCTGCTGGACAACTACCACAGCTCCGACCGGCGCGGCCGCTCGGCGCCGCTCAACATGGTCATCACCGAGACCGGTGCCGCGTCCGCCGTCGCCAAGGCGCTGCCGGACCTCGACGCGACGATCACCGGAAGCTCGATCCGGGTCCCGGTGCCGGACGTCTCGATCGCGATCCTCAGCCTGAAGCTCGGCCGGGAGACCACCCGCGCGGAGGTCCTCGACCATCTCCGCGAGGTGTCGCTGACCTCGCCGCTCAAGCGCCAGATCGACTTCACCACCGCCCCGGACGCGGTCTCCAGCGACTTCATCGGCTCGCGCCACGCCTCCATCGTGGACGCGGGTCCCACCCAGGTCGACGGCGACAACGCGATCCTCTACCTCTGGTACGACAACGAGTTCGGCTACTCCTGCCAGGTCGTCCGGGTCGTCCAGCACGTCTCCGGGGTGGAGTACCCGACCTTCCCCGTCCCCGTGCTCTGACCCCGGCTGCGGGCTCCGCGGCTCCGTGAAGACTTCCGGCGGCGGACCTGGCCGCCTCCCGGCCAGTCCGGCAGAGGGCGGCCGGCCGCCGGAGGTCCCGGAGGCCGGCCAGGAGGGGACGCGCGTGCCCTGAGCCACGGACCGTCGACGACGCACCCGGGACGCGGCGCGCGGGCGAGGACGACGGGGCCGCGGACGGACGCCGGTGTGCGCCAATCACTCGCGATCAGTGATCATGCCGCCCGCGACCATGATCATGTGAGGTGCATACGAATGAATGACCGACTGTCCTACGAATTGCCCTGTGGTGGCCTGGGACGCACCATGTAATTCACCTCGGCGGGAGGGGCCCGGCCCAGCCGCTCGTGGCCCTCGACGACGGAGGACCTGGATGGCATCGTATTTCGAGAACGGTGACGACACCCTGGTGCCGGACGCCCTGCGGGGCTTCGCCCGCGCCCACGCGGACCTGCTCACGCTCGACCCCGCCCACGGTTTCCTCGTGGCCCGCGACCCGGCACCCGCGCGGAGGGTCGGCCTCCTCTCGGGAGGAGGGTCGGGGCACGAACCCCTGCACGCCGGATACGTCGGACGGGGCATGCTGGACGTCGCCTGCCCGGGGCTCGTCTTCGCCTCACCGCACAACCGGCAGGTGTACGAAGGGTCCCTCGCCGCCGCCCGGTCCCAGGGCGTGCTGCACATCGTGAAGAACTACACCGGAGACCGGATCAACTTCGGCATCGCCGCCGAAAGGCTCGCCCACCGCGGCGTGCCCTGCGCCCGCGTCCTGGTGGACGACGACCTCGCCACCGACTCCGAGGACATCGCCGCGGGCCGCCGGGGCACGGGTGGCACCGTCCTGATCGAGAAGGTGCTCGGGGCGGCGGCCGACACCGGCCTCGGCCTCCACGAACTCCAGGAGCTCGGCACCCGCCTCGCAGCGAGCTGCCGCACCCTGGCCGTGGCCTCAGCCGCCCACACCGCGCCCACGACCGGCAGGCCCGCCTTCCACCTCGATCCGGAGGAACTGGAGTACGGCGTCGGCATCCACGGCGAGCGCGCCCGGAAGACCATCCCCCGCGGGCCCCTCGGCCCTCTGGTCCAGCGCATGGCCCTGGCGCTCCTGGACGCGCTCTCCCCGGCCCGGGATTCCTCGGTCATCGCCCTGGTCAACGGTCTCGGGGCCGTCACCCCGCTGGAGCTGTACGCGGTCCACGCCGAGCTCGGCGGCGTGCTCGACGACCGCGGTATCGAACTTGCCCGTTCCCTCGTCGGCGAGTACATCACTTCCCTGGACATGCGCGGCTTCTCCATCACCCTGCTCGCCGCCGACCACCAGATCCTGCGCCTGTACGACGCGCCCGTGCGGACCGCCGCCCTGCACTGGTGAGGCGGCGGCGGCACACGGCCGTCCTCCGACAGAGTTCCCCCGAGCACGGGAGGCACCCCATGACGACCAGCACGTCCCCCGACGCGTTCTCCACCGACGCCTGGATGCGCCGGTTCGTGGAGACCGTCCAGACCACGAAGGACCGCCTCACCTCATTGGACCAAGAGGTGGGCGACGGCGACTTCGGCATCAACCTCAGCACCGGAGCGCACTCGACCCTCCGGCGCCTCGACGCGGACCCCGCGTCCCGCAGCGACCCCGCCGCACCTCTCCACGCCGCGGCCACCGCCTTCCTGGACGAGGTCGGCGGCACCAGCGGGCCGCTGTTCGGCCTGCTGTTCCAGTCACTGGCCGTCGCGGTGGCCGGCGCAGCGGCCGCCACCACGCCGGCTCTCGCGGCCGGAGCGGCGGAGGGGCTGGCGGCCATCCGCCGGGTGGGGGACGCGGCGCCAGGCGACAAGACCCTCGTCGACGCACTGGGTCCGGCGGCCCAGGCCCTCCGGACCGCCCCGGCGGACACTCCGCCGGCGGAAGCCCTGGCCCGGGCCGCCGACGCGGCCTGGGCCGGCGTGTCCGAGACCGCGCGCCTGCGTGCGCGGATGGGGCGCTCCAGCTACCTCGGCGAGCGTGCCGAAGGCGTTCCCGATCCCGGCGCGGTGGGGATCGGGCTGCTCTTCGCCTCCGCCCGAGCAGTCGTGGAAGATCTCAGCACGCGGCTGGGCTGAAGGGGTGCCGGCCTACTCCCGCGCCCCGAGAGCCGGCCAGGAATCCACCCAGGCCGACAGATCCGGAGCGTTCAGTACCGGCACCCACAGGTCGGCCCGGGCCGCGTCCTCGGGCTGCGGGCGCGGGCCCACTCCGACCACGCGCAGCCCGGCCCGCAGGGCCGACTCGATTCCCGTCATCGAGTCCTCGACGGCGAGGGCCTGTTGCGGTGCGGCACCGCAGAGGCGGGCGGCCGTCGCGTAGACGTCCGGCCAGGGCTTCGGGCGCAGGGGCTCTCCGTTCCCCCCTCCGGAGTTGTCCTCGCTCGGGACCACGACGTGCTCGAAGTGGCTGAGCAGGCCGGCCCGGTCGAGGCTCGACTCCACTACCTGCAAAGGGCAGTTGCTCGCCACGGCGAGTGGCAGGCGGCCGGAGAGCCGGCGCACGAAGTCGGCGGCTCCGGGCATCGTGACCGGGTCCTTGGCGACCTGCACCATGAAGTGGCGCAGCAGCGAGCCGGTCATTTCCGCCGCCAGCTTGGGCTTGTCCGCCTCCTGGGCCATCAGCCGGCCGCAGTCGATGTAATGGACGCCCTTGGCCCGTTCTGCGAAGCCCGGCGCGGGGTGGATACCGAAGTCCCGGAAGACCTGGTTGCGTGCGTCCTGCCAGTGGCTTTCGGTGTCCATCAAGGTGCCGTCGCAGTCGAAGACGACGGCTTCGGGAGACCAGCCGGTCAGGGTGTTGGTGGTATCGGTCATGGTGTGCCGCTCCTGAAGGAGGCAGGCGGTCAGGCTCGTGGCGGGACCGCGGCTTCGTGGTTGTGCGTTTCCCTGAGACAGCTCGGATGGCTTGCTGCGTCCGTCGGCCCCGTCGATGTCCGGGGGTGCGCAGGCGCATTTCCGTCCGAATCGTGAAACGTCACCGCAGCCACGCTATGGAGATGTTGTTGTGTGAGGCAATCACTGCTTTGCGTGCTCGACCGCGCCGGATCCGAGGGTGTAAGGGGCCACTGGAATTTCTTTCGCGAAACGCGTTGATTTCCACGTCAATTCCGCACGGTGGAAGGTGAGTTGATGAATAAGTGCACGGGAGTCATCGCCCGGGATCCGGCGTGAATTGATTCACCCGTTTGGCAAGCCGATCGCCAAAAATTCGATTAACTTCACTCTTGGGCGTGCACGCTCGAAAGTACATAACAATACGGCGAAAGAACCGGTTATTTACCACCGGCGTACGCGGGCTCACGAAATTCTCGCATCAAACGCGAAATGAGCGGCCGCGGTGAGCCGGTGTGTCGGGTTCGAGAGGGTGCGGGCCGGCGCGTGCGGGTCCGGACCGGCTGACCGGCCCTTCAGGCCGGTGCGCTGCCCCCAGGATCTCGACGGGAGGCCGCGGGTCGCCAGGGCTTTCGATTCTTCGCGAATGCCGGTAAGCGCGCAGGGAGTGTGCGGAGCGTGCCCTCGGTCCCGGGGCCGGCCCTGCGATCCCACCGGGATGCGTCGGGACTGCGCGGCGCCACCTTTGCGCCCACCGGTCGGGAATCGACCGCTACTATCCCGGTCCCCATGGTTCGCTTGCTCATGCCTACACGGCCAGGGAATTCCGCCGTGAGTGTCGTCCGCGACGAGGAAGTCGCACGGAAGGTGTTGTGCTGACCCGAGGGCGGGCCGATGCAGAAATCGCGAGAGGGTGGGCGAGCGGACAGCGCGGCCGATGCCGAGCTGCTTATATTCTCCTCGCTCTTTCGGGGCGAGCGTGGAATGAGCGCGCGGGTCAATGCGTGGGGCGCCGGACGGTGTCGGTGGTGCCGTCGTAGCTGAGCGCCTCCGGCCCGGCGGGGACGCGGCCGGATACGCGCGGCTTTCGGCGAGCGGGCGGAAGCCGGCCGGGCAGGGGGATCGGAGGGCCGACCTCGCCCCTGGCCCCCGCGGTCCGGGACGGGCGCTCAGGCGGCGGCATAGTCGGGAAGCCGCCAGCCGCCGCCGCGGTCCTCCTTGGACAGCCGCGCGACCAGGTCGGGGATGTGGAGGAAGCAGGCCAGCGCGGTGGCGTTCTGGAAGGCGCTGATGGCATGTCTGGTCAGGGGCATGCCCAGGCGCAGGACGCGCGGATTGACCTGGCCCTGGATCTCGTCGACGAAGGGCCGCAGGACGCGCTCGTAGTCCGCGAGCGCGGCCGGCAGGTCGCCCGGTGCCCGGTTGATCTCACCGGCCAGGACGTAGGCGCCGACCAGACCGCCGGAGATCCCCATGCCGCTGTAGGGGGAGGCGCAGTGCGCGGCGTCACCGGCCAGCACCACCCGGCCCTTGGACCAGCTGCCGCTCCGCACCTGTGCGACCTCCTGGGAGTAGAAGAACGGGCTGTCCTTCATGCCCTGGACGAACCGTTCGGTCTGCCAGCCGGCATCGCTGAACCGCCCGGCCCAGAACCTCTGCTGCTCCTCGACCGGAGCCCGGTGGATCGCGGAGGCTTCCGCGGACTCCTCGCGCAACACGAAGTACACCTGCGTCTCGGTCGGGTTGTGGCTGCGCCGCATGTTCTGCCGGCCGCCCGGAACCATGTACGTGTCACGGATGCGGGTGTCGGAGGCGATGCGCGGCACGAACCAGTAGGCCATGTGGATGCCTGCACGCCAGTACGGGTCGAAGCCCTCCGGCAGCAGCGCCCGGCGGGTGCGCGAGCCCTGCCCGTCCGCACCGATCAGCAGGTCGAAGTCGCCCGAGGTCCCGTCCGAGAGGTGCGCGGTGACCTTGTCGGAGTGCTGGTCGAAGCCGTCGACGCTCTTGCCGAAGACGTACTCGGCGTCGTCCTTCGTCGCCTCGTGCAGGATACGCACGAGGTCGCCGCGCATGATCTCGTACTCCGAGGTCAGGGTCTGACGGCCCTTGCCGGAGGTGTTCGCCATGATCGTCGCCTTCGGCTTCCCGCGGGAGTCGACGAAGGCCACGCCCGCCTCGTCCACCAGTCGGCCGCGCACCTCCTCCAGCAGCCCCATCCGGGCCACCGCGTCGATGCCCTGCCCGCGCAGATCCACCTGCGCCCCCGAGGCCCGCAGCGCCGGGAACCGCTCGACGACAGTCACCTCGTGACCGCCGCGCGTGAGCCAGAAGGCCAGCGCCTGCCCCGCGACACCGCCGCCGGCCACCAGGATCCGCAGCGATTGCCTCGCGGTCTTGTGCGTCATGACCCACCTCAAAATCTATCGGTGATTGATTCCTTTTCAGATTCTTCTATCAGCGATAGATTGTCAACGTGACCAAGATGAACCGTGCGACCGTCGTCAGCGAGGCGCTGGAACTGCTGGACGACGTGGGCCTGGAAGATGTCAGCACCAGGCGGCTGGCCAGGCGCCTGGGGGTGGAGCAGCCGTCGCTCTACTACCACTTCAGGACCAAGAAGGACCTGCTGGCCGCGATGGCGGAGGCGGCCATGGCCCCGCACGCCCACGCCCCCCTGCCGGAACCCGAGGACGACTGGCGGAACTGGTTCCTGGACAACTCCCGTAGTTTCCGCCGCACGCTGCTGATGCGCCGCGACGGCGCCCGCCTGCACGCGGGCAGCACCCCGACCGGCGATCTGGACCGGATCCGCCGCAAGATGGCCTTCCTGGTTGCCTCCGGCGTGCCCGAGCTGCAGGCGCAGACGGCCATGCTGGCCGCCGGCCGCTTCACCGTCGGCTGCGTACTGGAGGAGCAGGCGGACGTGGACACGCCGGACGCGGCGGACCTGCCGGACGACGTCCCCGCGCTCGGTCACGAAGCGGCGTTCGAGGCGGGCCTCGCGCTCATCCTCGGCGGCCTCGAACAGCACACCGTCGCCCCCGACGCCCGCTGAGTGCCGGTCAGCAGGGTCGGACAGGGCGCTTCGGGCCCGACTCGTCGCGGGTGAGGCGTCCCGGATATCCGCGCAGCCCCCACGCAGCCGCAGCCCCCACGCAGCCGCAGCCCCACGTGGCCGCAGCCCCACGTGGCCGCAGCCCCACGCGGCCGCAGCCCCACGCGGCCACCGCGACGAGCAGCCACCCCACACCCGGACCGGGCCGCCGGAGACCGCTCGGCGAAGCACGGGACCGACAGGCCGGCGCCCCTCCCCGTGTGCGGGCTGCCCGCACACGGGGAGGGGCCGGGTGCTACCGGCCGGGCGCCGCGCCCGGCGCCGGAGCGTAGCCCGTGGCCCGGGTGGTGAACGTCCCCCGGCCCTGGGTGCGGCTGCGCAGCCGGGTCGCGTAGCCGAACAGCTCGGCCAGCGGCACGGTCGCCGTGACCACCGCCGCACCGGGCCGCGCGGTCGAGCCGGACACCTGGCCACGCCGTGCCGCCAGGTCGCCGAGCACCCCGCCGACGGCCTCGTCGGGCACGGTGACCGTCACCTCGGCCACCGGCTCCAGGAGCACCATCGCGCAGGCGCGCAGCGCCTCCCGGAGCGCGAACCGCCCGGCCGTGCGGAACGCCATCTCCGAGGAGTCCTTGGGATGCGTGGCGCCATCGGTCAGCGTCACCCGTACCCCGGTCACCGGATGCCCGCCGAGCGGGCCCTCGGCCAGGGCGTCCCGGCAGCCGGCCGCCACCGCCCGGACGTACTCCTGCGGAACCCGGCCGCCGACGACGGACGAACGGAACTCGAACTCCGTCCCGCCCTCGCCGTCATGACCCTCGGCCACCTCCAACGGCTCGACGGTGAGCACGACATGGGCGAACTGCCCGGCCCCGCCGTCCTGCTTGACGTGCCGGTACACCAGACCCGCCACCCCGCGCACGACCGTCTCCCGGAGGGCGACCTGCGGCCGGCCGACCCGGACCTCAAGTCCATGGGCCCGGCGGATCTTCTCGGCCGCCACCTCCAGATGGAGTTCGCCCATGCCCGAGAGCACCGTCTGCCCCGTCTCGGGGTCCGTCCGCACCGCCAGCGAGGGGTCCTCCTCCACCAGCCGCGCCAGGGCGGACATCAGCCGCTCCGTGTCGGTGTTCCGGCCCGCCTCGACCGCCACCGACACGACCGGATCGGCCACGGTGGGCGGTTCGAGGACCAGCGGGGCGCCCGGCGCGCACAGGGTGGCGCCGGCACGGGCTGCCTTGAGACCGATCACCGCGACGATGTCCCCGGCCACCGCCTCGTCCACATCGACATGGCGGTCCGCCCGGACCCGCAGGATCCGGCCGACCCGCTCGCCGCGCCGCGCACCCGCGTCCAGCACCGTGTCCCCCTTCCTGAGCGTGCCCGAGTACAGCCGCAGATACGTCAGCCGGCCCGTCGGGGTCGCGGCCACCTTGAACGCCAGCGCGGCCAGCGGAGCCGCCGGGTCCGCGGCCCGCTCCCGCACCTCGCCGCCGAGCGTGCCGCGCACGGGCGGCACGTCCAGCGGGGAGGGCAGATAGGCCACGACGGCTTCCAGGAGCGGCTCGACGCCCCGGTTCCGGTAGGCCGAACCGCACAGCACCACGACGCCCTCACCGGTACGGGTCAGTTCGCGCAACGCCTCGGCCAGTGTCTGCGCGGAGAGCGTGGACCGCGCGCAGAACTCCTCCAGGGCGACCGGGTGGAGCTCCGCCACCGTCTCCTCCAGCAGCCGCCGGCGCCGCGACGCCTCCTCCCTCAGCTCATCGGGCACCTCCCCTTCCTCGTAGGTGTCCGAGCCGTCGGCCCAGACCAGTGCCCGCATGCGCAGCAGGTCCACCACTCCGGTGAACCGCTCCTCTTCGCCGATCGGCAGCTGGACCACCAGGGGGACCGGGTGCAGCCGCTCCCGGATCGACGCGACCGCGGCGTCGAGGCGGGCCCCGGCCCGGTCGAGCTTGTTGACGAAGGCGATGCGCGGCACACCATGCCGGTTCGCCTGCCGCCACACCGACTCGCTCTGCGGCTCCACACCCGCGACCGCGTCGAACACGGCGATCGCACCGTCGAGCACCCGCAGCGAACGCTCGACCTCGTCGGCGAAGTCGACGTGCCCCGGGGTGTCGATCAGGTTGATCCGGTGGCCCGCCCACGTACAGCTCACCGCGGCGGCGAAGATGGTGATGCCCCGGTCGCGTTCCTGCGGGTCGAAGTCGGTGATGGTCGTTCCGTCATGGACCTCGCCGCGTCTGTGGGTGGTGCCGGTGGCGTAGAGGATCCGTTCGGTGACGGTGGTCTTGCCCGCGTCGACGTGGGCGAGGATGCCCAGATTGCGCACGTCTTCGAGCGAGTTGGTGAGTCGGCGGTTCAGTTCGGTACGCACGGTCCGTGGCCCTTCGGGGTGATCCGGAAGAAGAGGGCGCGATCCCCGGACGAGGAGGCCTGTGGTCAGGCCCGCGGAACCCCTGGCCGCGCTGCGCCGCGCAGCGCGCGACCGCTATGACGGCCCGTCGATGACAGTGCGGGGTTCAGGCGTTCGTCTCGGGTGTCCGGGGCCGGCCGCGCAGCCGGCGCCGGGCGGAGGTAGACACCAGGATCACCTCGTACCGCGACAGGGGAACGACGACAGCGGTGCGGTAGCGCACGGCAGGTCTCCCCTCACTGGTCACGGTGCGCGCCGCGACTGAGCGCGGCGCGCGATTCCGTTGTGAGTCTAGGCAGTTGGAGACGGCGGGGGAACCGGTTTTCCGGCTGGCCCCGCGCTGTTCGGCCGGCCGTGGCCGTCCGGGGACGGGACCGTGTCACAGGGGCCGTGTCACATCGGAAGGGAACCGCGCCCGGCGAACCGGCCGCGGGGCCGGCACGCCCTGCGGCACCGCCGCAGCGCCCCGCGGCCGCAGCCGCGCCATTCGGCCGGGGAGACGCCCGCTCCCCGGCCGCCCCGGGTGATCAGCGCGTTCACCGGGCTGTGCGGGTCCAGGGCCATCGTCCGGGCCAGCAGGACGCCGATCACCAGCGGGGCCAGGGTGACGGCCAGCGTGGTGCCGGCACGGGCGACGTGCTGGATGCGGGGGCGCGGTGCTTCGGGAGCCATGGTCCCATTCGAGCAGCGGGCGACCGGTGCGGGATCGGCCGGCGTACTCAGTCCGGGCGGCTCGGGTACTCAGCCGGGCCGCCCGGCGCCCCTCGGGGGAGTGGCTACGCGGTGGTGCCGGGGCCGGAACCCGCGCCCGAGGCGGCCTTGATGCCCTTCGTGATGTCCTCAAGGACGGACAGGGCGGGTGCCTTGCTGTTGATGTCGAAGCCCGAACGGACGACGATCAGCATGTCCTCGGCCCGGGGGGAGGGGAAGGCCAGCGACTCGACGTACCCGTCATCGCCGTTCTTCGTCACGACCTTCCAGCGCACCCGGTAGCCCTGCTGGCCGGCCACCGTGACCGCCTCGGACTTCAGCTCCTGGTGCGAGGTGATGCCGCCGTAGATCTTCTCGCCGTACGAGTCCTTCGCGTTGGTGGCGATGTCCTTCTCGGCGGTGGCCTTCGCGGTCTTGGTGCTCAGCTTCAGCGCCTCGGCCGGTACGGAGAACACCCCGCCGCGCACGCACTCCTCCTTGGGCTCCCCGGGGCAGGCGTACGAACCCGTGGTCACCCCCGCCCCCATGCCCGACTTGCCCTTCCAGCCGTCCGGGACGGGGATGCTGATTCCGCTCGCCAGGTCCGTCGCGTAACCGTCCTCGGTCTGCGGCAGCTGCTGCTCCGGGCTCTGGTTCCCGCCACCGCCGTCGGTGCCACCGCTGCCGCCCGGTGCGCCGGGCCGGCGGCTGGGTGCCTGGGAGGGCGGGTCGGACGGTGCGGTGGCCGTGCTCTCCGACTTCTTGCCGGAGTCGTCGGTCAGCAGGTACACACCACCGCCGATGGCGGCAAGCACCACCACACCGGCGGTTATGCCGGCGCCGATGCGTATCCGGCGGCTGCGGACGGCCGCCGGTGGCACGCGGAGGTGATCGGTCCACTGACTGCCGTCCCACCAGCGTTCCTGGATGGGGCCAAATCCTGTGTACCCGGGGTCTGGATGCCAGCCGGGCGGGCTCGTCTGCGTCACGGCAGCCACCGTAGCCGGGTTGCGTGAGAATCCTATGAATCAGATGGACCAGATGAATGGGGCGATCGGTCCCCGTCCGGTTCGGCCCGTCCGGAAGCCGATTATGGTCTAGACAATTGATGAGCCCGCTCGCTAGCATCCGCGACGGAGCGCGGCGGCCCGGCGGCAGCGGTTCGCCCGGTCCGTCGGCCACGGCAGGAGAGAGGGCACATGGAAGCGACCGCTCCGGACCGTCGGTTCGCAGAGGACTACCGGATCGCCCGGGAGATTCCGCGCGACGGACTCACCGCCTGGCGCGCGGCCGTCGCGGCCGAGGTGCCGTTGGCGCCGGGGGCGGTCGTGCTGGACGTCGGCGCCGGGACCGGGGCCTTCGCGGCCGCGTTCGCGGACTGGTTCGGGGCGCGGGTGCTGGCGGTGGAACCGGCCGCCGCCATGCGCGCGCTGATCCCCCGTACCGCGGACATCGAGGTGCTGGACGGCCGGGCCGAGGCGCTGCCGGTGCCGGACGGGTGCGCGGACGCGGCCTGGCTCGGCTCGGTCGTCCACCACATCGGGGATCTGGCCGCCGCGGCACGGGAGATCCGCAGGGCGCTGAAGCCGGGGGCACCGGCGCTGATCCGCAACTCCTTCCCCGGCCGGTGCACGCGGGACCTGCGGGTGCGGTTCTTCCCCGGGACCGCGCGCATCATCGACTCGTACCCGACCGTAGAGCAGACCTGCGCGGCGTTCGCCGCCGCGGGCTTCGCCCGGGTCGCGCTGCACGCCGTGCCGCAGGAGAGCGCCCCGAGCCTGTCCGGATTCGCCGACCGGATCCGGCGGGACACCGACGCGAAGCTCCGGTCCCTCACGGACGAGGAGTTCGCGTCCGGGATGCGGCGGTTGAGGCGGGCCGCGGAGCAGGAGCCGGACCGGCCGGCCGTCAGCTGGATGGATCTGCTGGTCCTGGCCTGAGCGCGCGCACTAGGCTGCCCGGATGAGTGGAAGCGATGAGGAGGAGCGGTCCGTGCGGGCCGCCGTCGAGGGCGAGCTGCGGCTGCTGGATCCGGCGGTCCGGGCCCTGCCCGACGCGGTGACCGAACTCCTCGACCCGGAGTTCACCGAGTTCGGTGCGTCCGGGCGGCGGTACGACAGGACCTCGATCCTCGCCGTCACCTCCGCCGACGCCGAGGGGACGCCCGTCGCGCCCACCGTCACCGGCATGTCCGGCAGGCTGCTGGCCCCGGGCCTCGTCCACCTGACGTTCATGACGGAGCGGGACGGGTGCGGGGTGCGGCGCAGTTCGATCTGGCGCCGCACGGATTCGCGCTGGCGGCTCTACTTCCACCAGGGCACACCGGCCAACGCCTCCTAGGGCGACCGGAATTCGCAGGACGGCGAGCCGGGTCCCCTCTAAGCTCCCGGAATGACGAACGCCAGCTATCCCGCCAAGCCCCGCCCCGGTGACCGCGTCGCCGTGGTGTCCCCCGGGTCCGGGCTCCCCGGCATCCTCCCGCTCCCGTACGAGCTGGGGCTGCGCAGGCTCCGGGAGGAGTTCGGGCTGGAGCCCGTCGAGTACCCGAGCACCCGGAAGATGGGCTCGACGCCCCAGGAACGCGCCGCCGACCTCCACGCGGCCTTCTCCGACCCCACGGTCAAGGCCGTCATCGCCAGCATCGGCGGGGACGACCAGATCACCGTGCTGCCGCACCTCGACCGGGAGCTGCTGCGGGCCAACCCCAAGCCGTTCTTCGGCTACAGCGACAACACCAACCTCCTGGTGTTCCTGGAAGACCTGGGCATCGTCGGTTACCACGGCGGATCGGTGATGGTCGAGCTGGGACGCCCGGGGGCGATGCACCCGCTGACCGCCGAATCGTTGCGGGCGGCGCTGTTCACCCACGATGCCCATGAGCTCGTCCCGGCGAAGGAGAGCGGCCGCGTGAACGGCCGCTGGGAGGACCCGCGGACCTTCGACGACGAGCCCGCCATGCAGCCGGTCGACGGCTGGACCTGGCACAACGCCGGCCGGGTGGTCGAGGGCGCGAGCTGGGGCGGCGAGCTGGAGATCCTGTCCTGGCTGCTGATGGCGGACCGGGGGATACGGCCGGCGGCCGAGTACGCGGGCCGGGTGCTGTTCCTCGAAACGTCGGAGGAGATGCCCGGCGCCGGGCAGGTGTACCGGATCCTGCGGAATATGGGGGAGCGCGGACTGCTGCGCCGGTTCCCCGCGCTGCTGATGGGGCGCGCCAAGCACTGGTCCTTCGAACAGCCCCTCGACCCCGGGGCCGGACAGCGGTACCGCGAGCAGCAGCGCGAGGCGGTGCTGCGTGCCCTGAGCGAGTACGCCCCCGACACCATGGCCGTCTTCGACGTCGATCTCGGCCACACGGACCCGCAGGTGGTCATCCCGTACGGCGGCCGGGTGCGGGTGGACGGAGTCGCCCGGCGCATCGTGGTGACGTACTGAGCCGAGCCCGTCAGGACGCCGGACGGCGCGGCCCCGCTTCGGACCGGGCGTGTCCGATCCGTTCAAGAGGGCGGCGGTGGTGATCCTCTACCGTCACTGCCATGAACAGCACCGACAGAGAATCACGCCACCTCGGCGTCCACATCGACCGTACGGCCGACGACGTCTACGCCTATGCCTCGGACCCGCTGAACCTGCCCGCGTGGGCACGTGGACTGGGAGGCTCGATCAAGAGGATCGATGGCCGATGGGTCGCGGAATCCTCCCCCATGGGCAGGGTCGTGGTGACCTTCGTGGCACGTAACGGCCTGGGTGTGCTCGACCACGACGTCACGCTGCCCTCGGGCGAAACCGTCTACAACCCGGTCCGGGTGATCAGCGACGGCCAGGGAAGCGAGGTGATTTTCACCCTTCGGCGGCAGCCCCATCTGAGCGACGCGGACTTCGAGCGCGACGCCGGCACGGTGGCCGCCGATCTGAACCGGCTCCGAGAGCTGATGGAGTCCGCGTAGCCGCACGCGATGTGCCGGACGGGGGGCGGGGTCCGGGGCCGGTCAGGTATGGTCCGACCACATGTGGTGTGTGACATAGTGGGAAAAAATGAGGACCGGACCGGTCAGCGGCGGAACGGCTCCGGCCGGGGCAAGGGAGTGGCGGATGCCCGTCGAATGGCAGCCCGTACGGCAGTCGCGCACCCATGAGCTGGTGCTCCAGAGCATCGAGCAGCGGGTGTTCGCCGGTGAGCTCAAGGCCGGCGACCGGCTGCCGCCCGAACGGGAGCTGGCCCCGGTCCTCGGCGTCAGCCGGTCCGCCCTGCGCGAGGCCCTGCGGGTGCTGGAGACCATCGGCGTCCTGGTGGCGCAGCCGGGCCGGGGACCGGACGCCGGGGCGCGGATCGTGCGCCACCCCGACGACGCGCTCGGGCGCCTGCTCCGGCTCCACTTCGCCCTCGGCAGCTACAGCCTGGAGGACGTGCTGGAGGCGCGTGTCGTGCTGGAGCGCTCCAGCTTCGAGGCCGCCGCGCGCCACGCCTCCGCCGAGGACCTGGACGAGGCCGCGGCGCTGCTCGTGCGGATGGGGGCGCCGGACGTCGGCGTGCCCGAATTCAACGACCTGGACACCAGGTTCCACGTACAGATCGCCCGCAGTTCCGGCAACGAACTGACCTCCACGCTCACCTCCGCCGTCCGGGAGTCCGTCCGGCCGCTCATCCTGCGCGCCCTGGAGACCGCGGCGGACTGGCGGGCCACCGCCGCCGCGCTCAACGCCGACCACACCGAGCTGCTGCGCCTGGTGCGCGCGGGAGAAGGGGCGCGGGCCGCCGATCTGGTGGAGGCGCACATCCGGGGGCTGCACGGAACGCTCGTCGACGAGAAGCCCGTGTCCTGAGCGGAACCGTCCTGAGTGGAACCGTCCCGACCGGGGCTTTCCCGGCCGGGTGCTGACCCGGGCGCGCCCCGCACCCTTCCGCGGGCCGAGCGCGCGTACTATGGTCCGACCATACAATGGTTCATGACTCCGTTCGGGATCATGAAAAGGATCATGACGATCACGTGCAGAGAAACGATCGGGGAGACCCATGCGCATCGGACTCTTCGCCACCTGTCTGGGAGACACGCTCTTCCCGGAGGCGGTGAAATCCACCGCGGTGCTGCTCGCCCGCCTGGGTCACGACGTGGTGTTCCCGCCGGGGCAGACCTGCTGCGGCCAGATGCACGTCAACACCGGCTACCAGCGCGAGCCCGTCCCGCTGGTGCGCAACTTCGCCGAGCAGTTCGGTGACGCCTCCATCGAGGCCGTCGTCATGCCCTCCGGATCGTGCGCCGGCTCCGTCCGCCACCAGCACGAGATCGTCGCGGAACGGTACGGCGACGCGGCGCTGCGCGCGGGTGTGGCCACGGTCAAGGCGAAGACGTACGAGCTGTCGGAGTTCCTCGTGGACGTGCTGGACGCCACCGACGTCGGCGCGTACTTCCCGCACCGGGTCACGTACCACCCCACCTGTCACTCCCTGCGCATGTTGAGGGTCGGGGAGAAGCCGTTGCGGCTGCTGCGGGCCGTCGACTCGATCGATCTCGTCGAGCTGCCGGAGGCCGACGCCTGCTGCGGGTTCGGCGGCACCTTCGCGCTGAAGAACGCCGACACGTCGACCGCGATGCTCCAGGACAAGATGCGCCACATCGCCACCACCGGGGCCGAGGTGTGCACCGCCGGCGACTCGTCCTGTCTGATGCACATCGGCGGCGGGCTCTCCCGGATCAGCTCCGGCACCCGCACCCTGCACCTGGCCCAGATCCTCTCCGCCACCCGCACCTCGCCGTACGTCCCGACGGAGGCCGCCCGATGAGCAGCACCTTTCTCGGCATGCCCGCGACGCCGCCCCGCTCCCCCTACGGGACGGGCAATCTGCGCGGCGACCGGAAGTTCCCCGCGGCGGCCCATGACGACCTGGGCAACGGACAGCTGCGCCGCAACCTCGGCAAGGCCACCCACACCATCCGCGCCAAACGTCTCAACGTCACCGGCGAACTGCCCGACTGGGAGGAGCTGCGCGACGCGGGCGCGGCCATCAAGACCGACACCATGAACCGGCTCCCCGAACTGCTGGAGGAGCTGGAGCGCAAGGTCACCGAACGCGGCGGCACCGTCCACTGGGCCCGGGACGGCGGCGAGGCCAACGAGATCGTCGCGCGGCTGGTCCGGGAGACCGGGAGCAAGGAGGTCATCAAGGTCAAGTCGATGGCCACCCAGGAGATCGGCCTCAACGAGCACCTCGAATCCATCGGCATCACCCCGTACGAGACCGACCTGGCCGAACTGATCGTGCAGCTCGCGCACGACAAGCCCTCGCACATCCTGGTGCCGGCGATCCACCGCAACCGCGACGAGATCCGGGAGATCTTCCTCAAGGAGATCCCGGGCGTCGACCCCTCGCTGGACAACGTCCCCGCGCACCTCGCCGCCGCGGCCCGCGCCTATCTGCGCGAGAAGTTCATGACGACGAGGGTCGCCGTCTCCGGGGCCAACTTCGGCATCGCGGAGACCGGCACCCTGTCGGTCGTCGAGTCGGAGGGCAACGGCCGCATGTGCCTGACCCTGCCCGACACCCTGATCACCGTCATGGGCATCGAGAAGGTGCTGCCGCGCTACCAGGACCTGGAGGTCTTCCTCCAGCTGCTGCCGCGCTCCTCCACCGGCGAGCGGATGAACCCGTACACCTCGATGTGGACCGGAGTCACCCCGGGCGACGGGCCGCAGACCTTCCACCTGGTGCTCCTCGACAACGGACGCACCGCGGCGCTCGCGGACCGGATCGGCCGCGAGGCGCTCAACTGCATCCGCTGCTCGGCCTGTCTCAACGTCTGCCCGGTGTACGAACGGGCCGGCGGCCACGCCTACGGATCGACGTACCCCGGACCGATCGGGGCCGTACTCACCCCGCAGCTCGCCGGCATGCACGCCGCGAAGGACGACCCCAACAGCTCGCTGCCCTACGCCTCCAGCCTCTGCGGGGCCTGCTTCGACGCCTGCCCGGTCAAGATCGACATCCCCTCGCTGCTGGTCGAGCTGCGCCACCAGCACACCGAGCAGGCCGGCACCACCCCCGAACAGCTCGCCATGAAGGCGGCGGCCGCGGTGATGGGCAGGCCGAAGCTGTTCACCACCGCGCAGAAGGCGTCCGGGCTCGGCCGCGTCATCGCCGGACGGGACCAGAAGATCTCCCATCTGCCGCCGCCGTTCAACGGCTGGAGCGACAGCCGGGACACCCCGGCCCCGCCCCGGCAGACGTTCCGCTCCTGGCTGGCCTCCGCCGAGGGCGCGGCGACGATGCGGGCGGCCGCCGGTGAACACACGCGCAACCAGCAGCAGGAGGAGGAGAAGTGACGACCGCTCGCGAAACGGTGCTCGGCCGCGTCCGGGACGCCCTGGCCCTCGCACCCGCCGCGGACACCCCGGTCCGCCGCGACTACCGCACCGGGCGCACGCTCCCCGACCCGGAGCGCCTGGCCCTGTTCACCGACCGGCTCGTCGACTACAAGGCCCAGGTCCACCCCTGCACCGCGGAGCGAACGGCCGAGGTCGTCGCCGAGGTGCTGCGGGAGCGGGGAGCCGGCCGGATCGGGGTGCCCGCCGGTCTCGACCCCCGGTGGCTCGACGCGTACGACGGACAGGTCCAGCGGGACTCGGCCGACATTCCGGCACCCCGGCTCGACGCCCTCGACGGCGTCGTCACCGCGTCCGCCGTCGGCTGCGCCGAGACCGGCACGATCTTCCTGGACGGTTCACCCGATCAGGGCCGGCGGGCGCTGTCGCTGGTGCCCGACCTCCATGTCTGCGTCGTCGACCTGTCGGCCGTGGAGGTGGGCGTACCGGAGGCGGTGGCCCGGCTGGTGCCCGAGCGGCCGACGACGCTCATCAGCGGTCCGTCGGCCACCTCCGACATCGAGCTCGAACGGGTGGAGGGCGTACACGGCCCGCGCACCCTGGCCGTCGTCATCCGCACGGACGCGTGACAGGCGTGTGACGGGGGAGGGGCGCACCGAGCGCGTCCCTCCCCCCACCGGCTATCCGTGCTCGACCGTCACCGGGCCGAAGCGCACCCGGGTCGTCGCCGCGTCCTCTGCCCAGCACACCTCGACCGTGTCCCCGTCCACGTTCACCCCGCTCACCACCGCGTCGAGCGCGGCCGCGCCGGGCTCCGCGGTGAGCGAGGCGAGCGCGACCAGCATCACCGTGCCCTCCGCCCCGGCGCCCAGCCGGGGCAGCACCGCCCAGGGCGTGTACGCGGTGCCCTGCGGAGCGCGTACCTCCTCCCGTGACTCCCAGCCGTGCAGGCCGTGCAGCGCGGACGTGACCTCGGACCCGGGCCCGGTCGCCCAGCCCGTCTCCTCGACCCGGGCGCCGGGAGGCGCGCCGAGCACCCGGTGCACCCGGAGCTCGTAGCGGCCGCGGACCACCGTCACGCTCTCCACCCGCAGTCCCGGCTCCGTGGCGGCGCCGCTCGCGAAGACCGGGCGGTGCCAGGAGGCGGCCCAGCCCCAGCCGTCGCCGCCGCCCGCGCCGAGCGGGCGGATGGCGCGGCGGCGGCTGCGGGCCGCGCCGACGACCACGGCCAGGTGGTTGTCCGCGGCGTTGGCGCGCGCCGTGGGCCCGGTGACCGTCGAGTACGCCTGACGGCTGTACAGCGGATCGTCCTGCGCCGCCGACTCACCCTCGTGCGGCCGGACGTGGTCGCTGCCGTGGTTGTGCAGCCGGACGATCCCGTCCGCCCGGGTCGACTGGACGAGCAGGCCGGGCGCGGGCAGCGCGAGCACCCGGTCGGGCCCCTCGCTCGGCGCGGGCTCCTCGGTCGCCGTCCACAGCGGATGGTCCTCGGGAGCCAGCAGGGACACGAAGGCCTTGGACGCCCAGTAGGGGGACGACGGGCCCGAGTAGGGCTGGAGCGTCGCCTCGTGCGGCCCGTGCCAGCCCAGGCTCAGCAGCCCGTCGGTGCCGGTCGCGCCCCGGTCCAGGAAGTAGCGCAGTGCCCCGCTGATCACCCGCCGCGACGTACCCGGCGTGAGCGGGGTGTGCCCGGTCAGCGCACCGAGCCCGACCGCCGCACCGGCCGCGAAACGGTAGGTCAGCGAGCGGCCGAAGTGGATCGGGGCCCCGTCCCCGCCGAACAGCAGCCCGAAGCTCTCCAGGTGTTCGCTCAGGCGCGCCCCGTAGTGCGCGGCGAACTCCGCGTCGCCGGAGAGGTGGGCGTCGAGCACGGGGTAGAGGTGCAGCGCCCAGCCGTTGTAGTGGTCGAAGGCGCGGCCGTCGCCGTCCGCGTACCAGCCCTGTCCCCGGTACCAGACCTCCATCAGGTCGCGGGCCCGCTCCCGGGCCCGCGCGGTCTCCGCGTCGCCCCGGCCCACCGACTCCAGGAAACCGGCCACCGAGTACGGGAACAGGTACCAGTTGTTCGCCGCGGGGGTGTGCCGCAGGGCGCCGCGCAGCCACTCCTCCGCCCGGTCCCGCACGGCCGGGTCCAGCCGGTCCCAGAGCCAGGGCCGGGTGAGCCGCAGTCCGATGGCGACCGAGGCGGACTCCACCATGGGCTGGCCGAAGACGGTGTGGTCGCGGATCAGCGGCCAGGACTCGGCGTCGTCCCGGCCCGGCGTACGGGTCCCGGCCGCGAGCCCGTCCGCGTACCGCTCCAGCCAGCCGTGCGGGTCCTCGCCGCCCGCGCCCGCGACCCGGAAGGCGGCGGCGAGGAACGTGCGCGCGTATCCCTCCAGGCCGTCGGAGCGGACCCCGGACGCGGACGGGCGTCCCGGCAGGTCGAGCATCGCCCCGCCGGGGGTGGCCCACTGCCAGGCGGCCTTGAGCAGTCCGTCCGCGGCGGCCTCCCAGTGCGCGCGGGTGTATCCGGTGACCGGGCTCTTCGCCCGGTCGTCGGCGGGGAGCTCCAGCGGGGAGTCGGGGTGCGGTCGGTTCATGCGAGGAAGGCCAGCCTTTCGCGTCGTACGGGATGGGCGAATCCGTCGCCCGCGGCCCAGCGTTCGCTCTCGCCGACGGCCAGATCGACCAGCCGCCGCCACTCGTTGCCCTGGGAACCCGCGAGGTGCGGGGTGATCAGGGCGTTCTCGCAGTCCCACAGGGGGTGTTCGGGGGGCAGCGTGTCGGGGTCCGTGACGTCGAGGACCGCCCGGATGCGGTGCTCCAGCAGGACGTCGGTCAGCGCGTCCTGGTCGACGACGGCGCCGCGCGCCGTGTTGACGAGCACCGCGTCCGGCCGCATGGACATGAGCAGTTCACGGCTGACGAGCTTGCGGGTGGCGGGCAGCAGCGGGGTGTGGACGCTCACCACGTCGCTGCGCGCGAACAGTTCACCGAGGTCCACCGGCCGGACACCGAGCGCGGCCGCCTCCTCCTCGGAGACGTACGGATCGTGCAGCAGTACCCGCAGGTCGTAGGGGCGCAGCAGCTCGATGACCCGGCGGCCGATGAGCGAGGCGGACAGGATGCCCACGGTCCGGCCGTAGTTGCCCACCTGCCGGGGGGTGGCCAGCCAGTTGCCGCGGTGGCGCTCGGCGCGGTAGTCGCGGGCCCGTTCCAGCGCCTGTTTGCCGGAGAGCAGGATCATCGCGACGGTGTACTCCGCGACCGGCAGGGCGTTCGCCGCGGCGGCCGACGACACCTCGATGCCGCGCTCCCAGCAGGCCTCTGTGATGTGCCCGCGCACGCTTCCGGCCGTGTGCGCGACGGCGCGCAGCCGGGGCGCGGCGGCCAGCGCCGCCTCGTCGAGCGGCGGACAGCCCCAGCCGGTGACCAGCAGTTCCGTGTCCGCGAGCACGGCACGGGCCCGCTCCGTGGTGAAGTCGTCGAGTACCGGCAGCGGCGCGAGGTCGCACACCCGCGAGAGCGCGTCCAGCGACGGGGCATCCAGCAGGGCGGCCGCGGCGTCCGGCTTCATCGCGACGGCTGCGCGCGGCCTGCGCCGTGCGGCGGGGGTGGGGACGGGGGTGCTTGGCATCTTTCTCCTGGTACGGGGACGGGGTGCGGACCGGTGCGGCTACTTGACGGCGCCCGCGGTGAGCCCCGACTTCCAGAAGCGCTGGAGCAGCGCGAAGGCGAGGATCAACGGCAGGACCGCGAGCAGCGAACCCATGATGACCACGGGGTAGTACTCGGGTGAGACGGTGGCGGAGCTGTTCCAGGTGTACAGACCGAGGCTGACGGGATACAGGTCCTGGTCGGAGAGCATCACCATGGGCAGGAAGAAGTTGTTCCAGATCGCGGTGAGCTGGAAGAGGAACACCGTGACCAGCCCCGGACCGAGCATCCGCAGCGCGACCCGGACATACGTGGTGAGTTCCCCGGCCCCGTCCACCCGGGCCGCTTCGAGCACCTCGTCGGGCACGTAGCCCTGGCTGAATATCCGCCCCAGGTACACGCCGAACGGGTTGAAGAGCACCGGGATGAACACCGACCAGAAGGTGTTGACCAGGCCGGTGCCGGACGCCATCAGGTACAGCGGCAGCGCCAGCACGGTCTGCGGCACCATCACCGCCGCGAGGACCAGGCCGAACAGCTTCTCCTTGTGCGGGAAGCGGTACTTGTCGAAGGCGTACCCGCAGGCGATGCTGATCAGTGCGCCGAGGGCCGCGCCCAGGACCGCGTACAGCAGGCTGTTGCCGTACCAGCGGCCGTACACACCGCCGTCCATCGCGAACAGGTCCTTGAGGTTCCGCGCGAAGGAGAAGTGGTCGAGCGAGAGCACATCGCTGCCGAACAGGGCGTCGCGGTCCTTCGACGAGGCGAGCACCAGCCACAGCACCGGCAGCAGCGTGTACAGCACGGAGATGCCGACGACCAGGTTGACGACGGAGCGGCCGAGCAGCCGGGGGCGCAGGGCGGCGGCGGTGCGGGCGGGACTCGTCGCGCTCATCGGACGTCCTCCTCGGGGGCGTTGGAGCGGTTGGTCCAGCGGGTCACGCCGTAGGAGAGCGCGATCGTGAGGACCAGCAGGACGACCGACGCCGCGGCGGCCAGTCCGTAGTTGTTACGGGTGAACGCGGCGTCGTAGATGTACATGCTGGGCGAGAACCGGGAGCTGATCATCGGCGTCGACTGGCTCAGCAGCATCGGCTCGGTGAAGAGCTGGAGCGCGAAGATCAGGGTGAACATCGCGACCATCACGATCGAGGAGCGCACCAGCGGCGTCTTGACCTGGAGCGCGGTCCGCACCGGCCCCGCCCCGTCGACGACGGACGCCTCGATGACCTCGCGCGGCACGGCCTGCAACGCGGCGTAGAAGACCACCATGTTGTAGCCGAGGTTGCTCCACAGGGCGATGTTCACGATCGACGGGACGACCGTGTGCACACCGAGGAAGTCGATCGTGATGTCGGCCTTGCCGAGCAGGTCGACCACCGGGCTCAGCCCCGGTGTGTAGAGGTAGAGCCAGATGACGGCGGCGATGATGCCGGGCACGGCGTGCGGCAGGAAGAGTCCGAGCTGTGCCCAGGAGCGCAGCCGTACCACGCCGGAGTCCAGCAGCAGTGCCAGCGCGAGCGCGCCGATCACCATGACCGGGATGTAGATGAGGCAGTACAGGACGACGGTGCCCAGGCCGCTGAGGAACGTCGGATCGGTCAGCACGGCGGTGTAGCTGCGCAGCCCGACGAAGACCCTGTGCTCGGGGCCGAAGCCGAGGCCGGGCTGGTCGTCGGCGAAGAAGCTGAGCCAGACGGCGGTGGCGACCGGGATCAGGAAGACCGTCACCAGGAGGATGAAGAAGGGGGTCATCAGGGCGCCGGCCGCGCCGAGTTCACGGCGCCGGGCGGACTTGCGGGGGGCGTCCGGGGGTGTGGCGGGGTTCGGCGACGCGGCGGAACCGGTCGCGCTCACGGGGGCGGAAGCCTGCGTGGTGAGCGGGCTGGTCATCGGTGTCACCTGCCTCTCTGCTGCTGGGATCGGGGACGGGCCGCGGATCTGCCGCTGGTACGGCTACGGGCCGCGGGGCTGCTGCCGGGTACAGGTATGGGCCGCGGACCGGCGGCCGGGTACGGGCCGCGGGTCAGCTGCTGTGTTCTGTGGTGGACAGGCCCAGCGCCCTGAGGTCGGGCATCGTGCCCCGCTGGGCCGCGCGCACGGACTCGATCACCGAGCCCTGGCCGCCGCCCAGCCGGGCGAAGCCGTCCTGCATGACCTTCTGCGTCGCGGTCATCCGGGGTCCCCACGTCCAGCCGTCCCGGATCTTGCGGGCCTCCTGGTCGAAGAGCGTGTAGATGTCCTGGCCGCTGTAGTAGGCGCGGTCGAAGGCCTTGCGGCCGACGGCGACGAGGCCGGGGGCGGCCGGGTACTGGCTGCTGGCTCCGCTGGAGAGCCGGGCCAGCAGCGCGTCGGGGTGCGCGACCTGCCACTCGATGAACTCCAGCGCGGCTTCCGGGTGGTCGCTGCTGCTGGTGACCGCGAACGTCGATCCGCCGTGGGTGCCGAGCGCCGGCTCCGCCCCGCTCCACTGGGGGAGCGGGGCGATGGCCCACTGCCCCTTCTGGCCGGGCCGGGCGTTCATCTGCGCCCCGGCCTCCCAGGCGCCGCTGAACCGGACGAGGACCTCGCCGGAGCTGAGCAGGGCGTCGTAGGCCCTGCTGTCCACCGGGCTCATGACGACCAGGTCCTCGTCGATCATCCGCTGCCAGTAGGCCGCCACGCGTCGGGTCGGCGCGTCGGCCAGCGACAGGTTCCAGGCGCCGCCGCGGGTGTCGAACCACTGGCCACCGGCCTGCCAGGCGAAGGCGGCGAACTGGAAGGCGCCGTCGGTGGCGAACGCGGAGAGCCGCCGGCCGGGCGCCTTGTCCTGCACGAGGCGGGACGCCTCCTCGAACGCGTCCCAGGTGCGCGGGACTTCGATGCCGTACTTCGCGAACAGGTCGCTGCGGTAGTGCATCACCATCGGTTCGACGTCGAGCGGCAGGCTGAAGACGCGCTTCTCGAACGTGGTGAGCCCCAGCGCCTGCGGCAGCAGCTTCTTCCGCAGCCCGTCGCTCAGCATGTCCGTGATCTCCAGGGCGACCCCGTCGATGGCGAAACCGGGGATCTGGGGGTACTCGATCGTCGCGACGTCCGGGGCGTTCCCGGCCCGGGAGGCGTTGCTGAGCTTCGCGTAACCGCCCTGCGGTCCGGAGGGGATCTGCTGGAAGTCGACCTGGATCGTGCGGTGCGTCCGGTTGAACGCGTCCACCACCTCCTTGCTGCCGCGCAGGGCGGACCAGAAGGTGATGTGTGTGGCGTTGCGGCCGGTGCCGCCGGTGCTGCTGGTCCTGCTCGTGCTCTTCGGCCCCGACGTGCCACCGCTGCAGGCGCTCAGCGCGCCCGCCAGCGGTACTGCGGCCATCGTGGCGAGCATGGATCGACGGCTCTGTCGACCGGGCATGGGCGCCTCCCGCGGCTCCTGATTGAGGACACGGGGAATCCTGTTCTCCTGATCGGTATCGGTCAATAGATCGCTCAGAAGAAAATCAAAGCGGTCAAACGGTCAGTTCGTGGTGAGAGTGACCGCCTGGGCCGATCCGCGGACCTTCAACTCCGGCAGCAGCTCCGTCCGGCGCACCGGTCCGGCCGCCCCGGCCGCTCCGGAGAGCCGGTGGAGCAGCAGCTCGGCGGCCGCCCTGCCGATCTCCGCCTTGGGCGGCGACACCGCGGTCAGCGGCGTGCTGCCGAGGGCCGCGACCACGTCGTCGTACGCCACCACCGAGCAGTCCCCGGGCACCTGCACGCCGTTCTCGGCCAGGCGCTGCACCAGCATCAGCGCGTCCACGTCGCCGTGCAGCACCGCCGCGGTGGCCCCGCGCTCGCGCAGCAGGGCGGCCAGGTCGGGCGCGTGACCGGTGCCCCCGGGGGAGACGGCGGGCGCCTGGCCCTCCACGGCCGGACCCGGACCGGGCACCGCGTCCGGTGAACTCAGCACCACCGTCCAGTCCTCCACCTCGGGGCGCTCGGCGGCGATCCCGGCGAACGCGGCACGCACCGTACGGGCCGTCGGGCTGTCGTCGCGGGCGGCCAGCACGATCCGGCGGTGGCCCAGCGCCACCAGGTGATCCACGGCCAGGTGCACCCCGTACCAGTGGTCGGAGCAGACGGAGTCCAGGGCGTGCAGCGCGCTGCCCGGCCGGGGCCGCCGCTCCATCAGCACGGCCGGCACCCCCACGTCCGCCAGCCAGCCGTAGTCCAGCTCCTCCGAGAGCGGGTGGCGCCAGCGCGGGGCGATCAGCAGCCCGCGCGCCCCGTCCGCCAGTGCCCGCTCCACCAGCGGGCGTTCGGCACCGGCCGCCTGCGGTGCGATGTGCAGCGCGATCCGGATCCCGGCCTCCTCCAGCACGCTCCGGGCGCCGTGCAGCGTCTCGTACAGGTACGAATGCCGCTCCGGCACGACGAGCGCGACCGCCCCGCCCTCACCGGCCGGTCCGTCGCCCCGCACGGCCGGCGCGGCCGCGTCGCCCGCCGGTTCCCGCAGCGGTCTGGCCACGCCGTGACCGCGCCGCAGCCGACCGGCCCGGGTCAGCTCCTCGACATCGCGCCGCACCGTGACCACGGAGACGTCCAGTTCGGCGGCGAGCACGCTGACCTTGACCGCGCCCCGGGAATCCACCACCGCCATGATCCGCCGACGCCTGAGCTCAACCGGCTCCCGCATGCTGCTGGCCCCCTGCCGTACCGCTGCGTGTTGTTCGTTTGAGCGCTTCCAGCGAGCGCTTGGAGCGCAGCATAGCCATGCCGCTTCCCCCGCCGGGCAAAGGCCGAAAATCAGGGGAGATTACGATCTGTTTTCGGCATGGACACTCTCACTCTCTGGCAACTGGCGGCGCTGGCCGCGGCATCCGCGCTCGTAGGCTTCTCCAAGACGGCCGTCAGCGGTGCCAACACGATCAGTCTCGCGGTCTTCGCGGCGGTGCTCCCCGCCCGCGAGTCCACCGGAGTGCTGCTCCCGATCCTCATCGCCGGCGATGTGCTCGCCGTGCTCACCTACCGCCGCCACGCACACTGGCCGACGCTGCTGAGGCTCTTCCCGGCCGTCGCCGTCGGCGTGGTGGCGGGCACGCTGTTCATGATGTGGGCGGGCGACGCCGCCGTACGGACCTCGATCGGCGCGATCCTGCTCTTCATGGCGGGTGTCACGATCTGGCGCCGCCGTACCGCCGCCGGGAGCGGGGAGCCCTCGGCGGACGCGGTGCCGGCGGACGCGGCGGCGCGGCTGAAGGCCCGCTCGTACGGGGTGCTCGGCGGCTTCACCACCATGGTCGCCAACGCGGGCGGCCCGGTCATGTCGCTCTATCTGCTCTCCGCCGGATTCCGCAAGCTCGGCTTCCTCGGCACCTCCGCGTGGTTCTTCCTGATCGTCAACACGTCCAAGGTGCCGTTCAGCGTGGGCCTCGGACTGATCGACGGGCGCTCGCTGCTGCTCGACGCCTGCATGCTGCTGTTCGTGCTCCCCGGCGCCTGGATCGGCCGCAGGTGCGTGGACCGGATCAACCAGACGCTCTTCGAACGCCTGGTCATCGGGGCGACCGTGCTGGGCGGCCTCCAGCTGCTGCTGAACTGACGGGGCCGCCGCGGAACCGACGGCGGCCCTCCCGGATCGCGGTGATCCCGGAGGGCCGGCGGGCGGCGAAGGCCGGGGCGTCAGATGATGCCTTCCTCGATCTCCGCCTGCTCACGGGCGTTGCCGTACGCCGAGGGCGTGCTGTACGAACGCCGCGCGACGAACCACCACACGGTGGCCAGCACCAGCACGGCGACCAGTGCGATCGAGGCGTAGTTCATCGAGTCGATCGTCACCGGGGACGACTGCGGCAGCAGGAACAGCACGGTGACGATCGAGACCCACACCACCGCGATCCAGCCGACCGGCTTCGACCAGCGCCCCAGGTGCCACGGCCCGCGCTCGAAGCGGTCACCGGCCCGCAGCTTCAGGAAGATCGGGATCGCGTAGGCGGGCGTGATGCCGATGACGTTGATCGCGGTCACGGCGCCGTAGGCGGTCGCGGAGTACAGCGAGGGGACGGCGAGCAGCCCGGCGACGACGACCGACAGCCACACCGCGTTGACCGGTGTCTGGGTGCGGGCGCTCACCTTCCGCCACAGCGCGGAGCCGGGCAGTGCGTTGTCCCGGCTGAAGGCGAACACCATCCGGCTGGCGGCGGCGACCTCGGCGTTGCCGCAGAACAGCTGCGCCGCGATCACGATCAGCAGCATGGCCGTGGCGCCGGAGGTGCCCAGCGCGTCGATCAGGATCTGGGCGGGCGGCACTCCGGTGGCGCTGTCCTGGGTGCCCGCGTAGTCCTGGATCGCGAAGGTCAGCCCGGCGAGCAGGACGAAGCCGGCCACCCAGGAGACCCAGATCGAGCGGACGATGCCGCGTGCCGCGGAGACCGAGGCGTTCGAGGTCTCCTCCGACAGGTGGGCGGAGGCGTCGTAGCCGCAGAAGGTGTACTGGGCGAGCAGCAGACCGATCGCCGCGACGTAGAGCGGGTTCTCCCAGCCGGTGTCGTTGACGAACTCGGTGAAGACGAACGACGGCGACTGGTGGTGCGAGGGCACGATCGCCAGCACCGAGACGATCACCGCGACGCCCGCCAGGTGCCACCACACACTGATCGAGTTCAGCACGCTGACGAGCCGCACCCCGAAGAGGTTCAGCACGGCGTGCAGCAGCAGGATGCAGAGGAAGATGACCATCGTCCTGCCCGGCGTGGGAGCGAACCCCCACTGCAGGTTCATCAGCGCACCGGTGAACAGCGCGGCGCCGTAGTCGATGCCGGCGATCGCGCCGAGCAGCCCGAGCAGATTCAGCCAGCCCGTGTACCAGCCCCACTTACGGCCGCCGAGCCGGTCCGCCATGTAGTACAGCGCCCCGGAGGTCGGGTAGGCGCTGGTGACCTCCGCGAGTGCCATGCCCACGCAGAGCACGAACAGGCCGACGCCCGCCCAGCCCCACAGCATCACCGCGGGCCCGCCCGTCGACATGCCGAAGCCGTACAGGGTCATGCAGCCGGACAGGATCGAGATGACGGAGAAGCTGATGGCGAAGTTGCCGAAGCCGCCCATCCGGCGTGCGAGCACCGGCTGGTAGCCCAGCTCGCGCAGCCGCTGCTCCTCGTCCTTCGGCGCGTTGGCCCCGGAACCCTTTTGGGGCGAGGTGGATATGGACATGGGGGACCTCCGTGAGCGGTGATGGTGCGGGGGACAGTGAGCGGGGAAGGGGCGGTGCGGGTGGCTGCTCAGCCGTGCGGTCCCCTGCCGGGGTCGCGGACGGCGGCCAGGGCGCGGCTGCGGGCGCGCAGGAACACTTCCTCCGCTCCGCCGGGGTCCTTGGGGCCGCGGGTGCGGTACGCCCAGGGCAGTGAGGTGAAATAGGGGCCGAGTTCCCGGAACACCGGTGCCGCGTCGGCGAATTTGAGCGCTCCCCACAGCGCGTGTGCCAGATGGTTCAGGTCGAGCAGCGTATGGCTGGGCGCGGGCGTGCGCAGGAACCAGATCTCCAGAGCGCGGACGGCGTCGCGCTCCGCGTCCTCGGTCACCCAGTGCAGGTCCAGGGCCTTCTCGTGGCCGCGTTCGCGCCGGTAGCGCTCGACCCGCACATACAGCGGGAGCACATGGAGGGCGGACCCCTCCGGTGCGGAGGAGGCCGCCCACTGAACGAAGTTGACCGCTTCGGAGAGGGAGCCGCCGGCCTTGCGCGCGTACACGAACTGGAGCATCCGGTGGTACGCCTCGCGGTTGTACGGATCGCGTTTGTCCGCCTCCGCCAGCAGGCCCCAGGGACCGGGGAACAGCATGGGCCCCGGCGGGTGCAGCCGGTGCTCCTCCAGCCGCTGGCGCTCGTCCAGCTGGGAGAGGGCCAGCAGGCACACCCAGGGCACCGGGTCGGCGGGCGAGGCGTGGGCGGCCGACCGGCAGGCCTCCCAGGCCTGCTGCCACAGCTCCTGCGCGCGGCCGTGTCGCTCGCGGTGGGCCCGGACGGCCCGCTCCACGACGACCCGGGCGTGCATCACGGCGGCCGCGACGCTGCGGGGCTCCTCGGTCAGCCAGGCCTGTACCGCGTCCGAACCCGCGGCGACGGCTCCGAGCACCTGGGTGCGCTGGGTCCACAGGGTCCAGTCCGGGGTGCTCTCCAGCAGATTGCGCATGGAGAGCCAGCGTCCCGTCCGTAAGTCCTGTAATGCGGAGCGGAGTTCGTTGTCGTGGCCGGCCGGATGGTAGACCGGCCGGAAATCACTGTTGGCCATGGACGTGCTCTGGGCATGGTGTCGGGCTCATCGATCCTCAAGGACGTGGGGGGTGAAACAGCTGTTGAAATATGAACTGCCTTAAAGGGTCCGCTTGTTGTTCGGCGGTGAGTGTAGAGCCCCTTGCGCCGAACTCCCGAATGAATCGTGGATCTTATTCAAGTCGCTTCGGCAAACGGGAGGTTGGTCGTCAAGGAGGGTTCCGGGCATACGCATTTCCGGTGCTTGACTCAATCGCCGGGCTGCACCACTCTGGGATCCCGCAACCGAAGATCACGATTCCGTTCAAGCGCCGGAGCTTGCGTACCGCTGGAGAGCCGATGACAGGTCCGGTACTCGCCGTGGACCAGGGGACCTCCGGCACCAAGGCGCTGGTGATCTGCCCGGAGCGGGGTGTGATCGGTTCCGCTTCGGCTCCGGTACGCCCCCGGTTCGGCTCCGGCGGAGTGGTCGAGGCGGACCCGGCCGAGCTGTTCGATTCGGTCATCGACGCCGGACGGCGGGCCCTGGCCGAAGCGGGCGAGCCGGCCGTCGCCGTCGGCCTGGCCAATCAGGGTGAGACCGTGCTCGCCTGGAATCCGGATACCGGCGGTCCGCTCACCGAGGCGATCGTCTGGCAGGACCGGCGGTCCGCCGGTCTCTGTGCCGGGCTGGCGGCGCACGAGGAGGAGCTGAGAGAGCTCACCGGGCTCCCCCTCGATCCCTATTTCGCCGCCCCGAAGATGGCCTGGATCCGCCGCGAACTGACCCGCCGGGGGGTCGTCACCACCAGCGACTCCTGGCTCGTCCACCGGCTCACCGGAGAGTTCGTCACGGACGCCGCGACAGCCGGACGCACCCAGCTGCTGGACCTCGACCGGGTCGGCTGGTCACCCGCCGCACTGGACATCTTCGGCCTCGGGGACGAACGCCTGCCGTCGGTGGTCGACGCCGCCGGAGCGTTCGGGACGACGACCGCGTTCGGGCCCGAGCTGCCGCTGACCGGCCTCCTCGTCGACCAGCAGGCCGCCCTGCTGGCCCAGAGCGCGCTGGAGCCGGGCGCCGCCAAGTGCACCTACGGCACCGGCGCGTTCCTGCTGGCCCAGACGGGCCCGGTGCCGCGCCGCAGCTCCACCGGACTGGTCAGCTGTGTGGCCTGGCGGCTCGGCGGGCGGACCAGCTACTGCCTGGACGGGCAGGTCTACACGGCCGCCTCCGCCGTGCGCTGGCTCACCGAGCTCAAGGTGATCTCCGGTGCCGCGGACCTCGACCCGGTCGGCGGCTCCGTTCCCGACTCCGGAGGCGTCACCTTCGTACCGGCGCTCGCCGGACTCGCCGCCCCCTGGTGGCGCGGAGACCTCCGGGGTTCGGTGACCGGACTGAGCCTGGACACCACCGCTGGACACCTGGTGCGGGCCCTGTGCGAGGGCATCGCCGCACAGGTGGTCGAGCTGGCCGAAGCGGTGGCGGCCGACCTGGGGGAGCGGCCGGGGGTGCTGCGCGTCGACGGCGGGCTGACCCGCTCCGCCCTGCTCATGCAGACCCAGGCCGATCTGCTGCAACGGCCCGTCGAGGTGTCCGCGCTGCCCGACGTCACCGCGCTCGGGGTGGGCGCCGTGGCCAGGATCGGCCTCGATCCGGGACTCCCGCTGCGCCGGGCGGTGCCGGCCTGGGAACCGGCCGCGGTGTACGAGCCGAGGATCGGCCCCGAAGAGGCCGCCGAGCGGCTCGCCGGATTCCGGGCGGCCGTCGGCACCCTTCTGGAGCGCTCGTGAGCAGCGCCGGGGCCCGCCGCCCGCGCCCCGCTGGAGCGGTTGTGACGCTTGCCCGGACCGGCCGATGAACCGGACCGTCACGAGGGCCGGGCAGCCGCTCCCCGAGGGCGAGGACTACGACGTCACGGTCATCGGCGCCGGAGTGGTCGGCACCGCCATCGCCCGTGAACTGGCCCGCCACCGCGTCCGCACCGCCCTCGTCGAGGCCTCGGACGACATCGGCAACGGCACGTCCAAGGCCAACACCGCGATCCTGCACACCGGGTTCGACGCCGTGCCCGGTTCGCTGGAGGCCCGGCTGGTCCGGGAAGGGCAGCGCCGGCTCTCCGCGTACGCGGCCGGGGCGGGCATCCCCGTCGAACGCGTCGGCGCCCTCCTGGTCGCCTGGGACCAGGAGCAACTCGACGCGCTTCCCGGCCTTCTGGCGAAGGCCGGGAGCAACGGCTACCACGCGGCACGGCTGCTGGACGCGCGCCGCCTCGCCGAACTCGAACCGCACCTGGGGCCGGGCGCGCTCGGCGCGCTGGAGATTCCCGACGAGTCCGTCATCTGTCCGTGGACCACCCCGCTCGCCTTCGCCACCCAGGCGGTCCTGGCCGGCGTCCACCTGCACCTGGACTGCCGCGTCACGGCCATCGAGCCCAGTACCGGGCCCGGCCCCGGAACCCACCTCCTGACCACCACCCGCGGCCCGCTCCGCACCCGGGCACTGATCAACGCCGCCGGACTGCACGCCGACGAGATCGACCGCCTCCTCGGGCACGACGCCTTCACCGTCACACCGCGCCGCGGACAGCTCATCGTCTACGACAAGCTCGCCCGCGATCTCGTCCGCCACATCCTGCTGCCCGTCCCCACCGCCGCCGGCAAGGGCGTCCTGGTGGCACCGACCGTCTTCGGCAACGTGCTGCTCGGCCCCACCGCGGAGGAACTCGACGACAAGGCCGCCACCGAGTCGACGGAGGACGGGATCGCGCTGCTGCGGGAGAAGGGCCGCCGAATCCTGCCTCGGCTGATCGAGGAGGAGGTCACCGCCGTCTACGCGGGGCTGCGGGCGGCCACCGGCCACGAGGACTACCGGATCGAGGGGTACCCGGAGCTGCGCTACGTCGCCGTGGGCGGCATCAGGTCCACCGGGCTGACCGCCTCCATGGCCATCGCCGCACACGTCACCGGCCTCCTCGCCCGGACCGGACTCGACCTGGGCGCCCCCGTCGAACTGCCGCCCGTCACCATGCCGCCCCTGGGAGAGGCGGCAGAGCGCCCCTACCTGGACGCCGGTCTCATCGCGGCGGACCCCGCCTACGGCACCGTGGTCTGCCACTGCGAACGCGTCACGGAGGGCGAGATCCGCGACGCGCTGGACTCCGTACTGCCGCCCCGCTCCGTCGAGGGGCTCGCGCGCAGGACGCGGGCCGGCAACGGCCGCTGCCAGGGCTTCTACTGCGGAGCCCGGCTCCGCGCACTGACCGGAGGGACGCGGACATGAACCGCCGCGAGCGGACGGTCGACGTACTGGTCGTCGGAGCGGGCCCGGCCGGACTCGGCGCGGCGGCCGAACTCGCCGCGTCCGGGGTACCGGTGGAGGTCCTGGAGCGCGAGCAGAGCGCGGGCGGCATCCCACGCCACTGCCACCACGGCGGCTTCGGCGGCCGCCGGACCACCACCAGTGGCGGCGGCCTCAGCGGTCCCCAGTACGCCCTGATGTGCGCGGCCGCCGCCGAACGGGCCGGCGCCGCCCTGCGCACCGGCATCACCGTCACCGGCTGGGCCGGGCCCCGCACCCTCGACGCCACCGGACCCGGCGGACTGGAACGGATCACCGCCCGCGCCGTCCTCCTCGCCACCGGCGCCCGGGAACGCCCCCGCAGCGCCCGGCTGGTTCCCGGCAGCCGCCCCACAGGCGTCTACACCACCGGAGAACTCCAGCAGGCCGTCCACCTCCACCACCAGCACATCGGCACCCGCGCGGTGGTCGTCGGCGACGAACCGGTCGGCCACGCGGCGGCCGACACCCTGCGCGCCGCCGGAGTCGAGGTCGCCGCCCTGGTGACCGGTCGTCCGCCACAACCCCTCGCCGTGCTGCGCCGGGGCCCCGGCGCACCGGTGCTCAGCCGCACCACCGTGACCGGCCTGACCGGGCGCGGCCGGCTCACCGGAGTCACCGTGCGGCACGACGACGGCCGGACCACGACGCTCCGCTGTGACACCGTGGTCTTCACGGGCGACTGGATCCCCGACCACGAACTGGCCCGGCGGGGCGCGATCGCACTGGACCCCGGCACCCGCGGACCCGCCCACGACGCCTCGTACCGGACCGGCGTACCCGGAGTCTTCGCCATCGGGAATCTGCTGCACGCGGTGGAGAGCGCGGGCACCGCCGCTGCCGAGGGACGGACGGCCGCCGCCCCCGTACTGCGCCACCTCGCCACCGGATACTGGCCCACCGGACGTACGGCGCTCGCGGTCGAGGCCCCGCTGACGTGGATCGCGCCCAATCTCATCGGCCCCGGCGGGGACCCGCCGCTGGACAACCGCTTTGTCCTGCGCACCGGGCGGCGCCGGGCCGCCCCGCTGTTCGAGGTCCGCCAGGGCGGGCGGCTGCTGCACCGGCAACGGCTGCTGCTTCCCGCCCGGCCCGGCGTCCCGCTCCACCTCTCCGCGGACTGGCTGGACCGGGCGGACCCGCACGGCGACACCGTACGGATCCGCGTGCGCTGACCGGCCGGGCGGCGTGCCGGAGGTCAGGGAATCAGCAGCCAGTCCGAACCGATCGCCGCGACCAGCCCGATCCCCAACAGCCAACTACCCAGCCGGGTGCGGCCGTTACGGCTGAGCTCGATCACGATCCCGCACAGGATCAGCGCCAGCCCGTACACCCCGACCACCAGGACGGAGGACCGGCTCGCGATCCGCAGCCCCAGGACGACCGCCATCGCGGCCATGCCGACCGAGGACAGGACGATGCGCAGCCGTCTCGCCTGACGTGGTGTCAGCCGACGCTCCTCGGCGTCGGGTGCGGCTATCGGGGTGTCCACGGCCTGGTCCTGGTCAGAAGTGCTCATGACGCGGGATGGTAATAGCTTCGCGCGGCCCTGTTCACCGCTCTCGGTCAAGGGGAGGAAAAGGACGCGCGCCCCGGCGCCCGCCGACGTCCGGGCTAGCGGCTGCCGCCCCGCAGCCGTGGCGCCTCGGCCGCGGCGTCGACCGGCTCCGCACCCGGCCCCTCCACCCGCCCGGCAAGCTCCCGCGCCCAGCCGGTGAGCGCACCGACATCGATCCCGTGCGCCGGAGCACCACCGTCGGCCGAGTCCACGGACCGCCCGGGTGCCACGGACCGCCCGGACCCCACGGCGTCCAAGCCGTCCACGAACTCCGTGAGGGCCGCCGCGCCCCGCCGCAGCAGCCGCGCCCCGCCCGTCACGTTGCCCCGGGCGGCGTGGGTCAGTCCGACCGCCAGCTGGGCCAGCCCGCGCCACAACTCCCGTTCGGCCACGGGGCCCGACTTCCACGCGTCCTCGAAAACCTCATGGGCGTGGAACGGCATCCCGGCGTCCAGCAGCCGCTGCGCCTCCCGCACGGTCTCCAGCGGGGAGCGGACCACCCCCTCCGGCTGCCGCTCCACCCCCGGTGAGCCGTACGGCAGGGGGCGTCCCAGCCCGTCGCGGGGGCGCGCGTTGTGCGCCCTGCCTTCGGTGTCGCGGTCCCTGCGTGTCTCGTCCACCCCTCGATTGTGCCCCGCACCTGCGGCGAACTCCCCGAACCACTGTTGGTGGGCACCCGCGCACGACTACTCTCGACAGTTGTCCGTACCACTTTGGGGGAGGGTAGGCATGCAACCGTCCCGGCCGCTGTACGAGCGCGAACCGGAGATCGCCGCTGCCGCACAAGCCGTCGACGCACTCTGCGGCGCGCAGGCGTCCGGCGGACTGCTGATCTTCAGCGGTGAGGCCGGCATCGGCAAGACAGCCCTGCTGGCCGAGATCCAGGCCATGGCGGCCGACCGGTGCACCGTCTGGTCCGCACGCGGCGGCGAGACCGTCACCTCCGTGCCGTTCCACGTCGTACGCCAACTGCTCCAGCCCGCACTGGAACAGCTCCCCGCCGACGACGTACGCGCCCTCTTCGGGTCCTGGTACGAGATCGCCGCGCCCGCCCTCGGGCTCGTCGAGCCGACCGGCCCGCAGCCCGATCCGCAGGGTGTGCGCGACGGACTCGACTGGGTCGTCTCACGGCTCGCCTCCCGGCTGAGCCACCGCCCACTGCTGCTCCTCATCGACGACGCGCACTGGGCCGACGGCGAATCCCTCGCCTGGCTCGCCTCGTTCACCGCCAGGCTCGGTGAACTGCGGGTCCTGGTCGTCCAGGCGCACCGCCCCGAGGAGCTCGCCGCCCGGGAGCCCGCGCGCACCGCGGCGGGCGGGCATCCGGCACAGGTACGGGTCGCCCTGCGGGCCCTCACCCCGGACGCCACCGCGGAGCTGGTCCGCGCGGGGCTCGGCGAACACGCCGACGACCCGTTCTGCCGCGAGGTCTGGGCCGTCACCGGCGGCAACCCGTACGAGGCGGTCGAACTCGTCGCCAAGGTCCAGGACCGCGAGCTGGCCCCGCTGGAGGAGTCCGCCGGGCTGCTGCGCGAACTCGGCGCCTCGGCCCGCGGCAGCGGACTGGTCGCCCGGCTCGAACGGCTCGGCACCAACGCCAACCGGTTCGCCTGGGCCGCCGCGGTGCTCGGCACCGACATCTCCCAGGACCTCGCCGCGACGCTGGCCGGAATGAGCCCCGCGGAGGCGGCGGACTGCACGGCCCGGCTGCGCGAGGCCCGCATCGTCAGCGGCTTCGACCCGCTGGAGTTCGTCCACCCGCTGATCGCCACCGCCGTGTACCGCTCGATCCCGCCGGCCACCCGCACCGCCATGCACGGCCGCGCGGCCTGGGCCATCACCCGGGCCGGTCTCGGCCCCGCCGCGGCCTCCCGGCATCTGCTCGAAGTCCATCCGGACGACGACCACGAGCTCGTCGAGCAACTCCGCGCGGCCGCGTCGCAGCACCTCGCCGTCGGAGCCCCAGAGGCGGCCCGCCGCTGCCTGGAACGGGCCCTTGAGGAACCACCGCGCCAGGACGTGCACGCCACCCTGCTCTACGAGCTGGGCTGCGCCACGCTGCTCAGCTCGCCGCCCACCACGGTGCGGCATCTGCGTGCCGCGCTCGACCTCCCGGGACTCGCCGACAATCTGCGGGTCGACGCCACGTTCCGGCTCGCCGCCGCGCTGTCCCACAACAACCAGCTGAAGGAGGCCGCGCTCGCCCTCGCGGCCGAGGCCGGGCGGACCGCGCCGGGGCCCGGCCTGATGCGCCTCCAGGCGGCACATTTCCTCTGGGAGGGGATGCAGGCGGCCGAGGACGACGGTCCGGGCCGCTCCCGCCGGCTCGCCGCCAACGCCGACCACCTCACCGGCCGGGACAACGCGGAGCGGGCCCTGCTCACCCTGCGGGCCTTCGACGCCATGCTGCGCGGCGAGAACTCCCAGCTGGTCGTCGACTTCTGCGAACGCGCCCTGGTCAACGGCCACCCCGCCCGGGGCCTCGGCTGGACCGATACGGAATGGGGCTTCGAACTCCCCACCCTGCTCGGCATCACCTACGCCTTCACCGACCGGCTCGACCGCGCGGAGGAGCTCTTCGGCGAGGCGGTGCGCGCCTTCGAGATCTCCGGCTGGAGCGGCGCCCACCTGGCCTTCGCCCACACCCTCCTCGGCCTGGTCAACCGCCGTCGCGGGCGCCTCGCGGAGGCCGAGGGCTTCCTGCGCGAGGGCCTGCGGCTGGCCGACCGGGTCGGCAGCGGACTGCCTGTCCACTGGGATGCCGCCTGCCTGCTCATCGACACGCTGCTGGCCCGCGGCCGGGTCACGGAGGCCCGCAAGATCGCGGACCGGTACGACTTCGGTACGCCCTACCCCAGCGCCATGGTGCTGCCCGACGGACCGTGCGTCCGGGGCCGCCTGCTGCTGGCCGAGGGGCGTACGAAAGAGGCGGTCGCCGAGCTGGAGGCGGCGGGCCGGGCCCTCGAACCGCGCGGCAGGTTCAACGGCATCTGGGGACCCTGGGCCGGCGACCTGGCACGCGCGCTGGCGGAGGAGGACCCGGGCCGTGCCGCCCGGATCGCCAACTCCGCCCGGGTGCGCGCCGAGCGCTTCGGGACGGAGACCGCGATCGGTGAGGCACTGCGCTGCGTGGCTCTCTTCGCCCCTCCGGCGGAGGCCGAACAGCTGCTGGCCGAGGCGGTCCGCCACCTGGAGGCGTCCCCGTCCGGCTACGAGTTCGCACTCGCCCTCGTCGAGCACGGCATCGCGGCCCGCTCCCCGGGGGAGCTCGCACGGGCGTACAAGCTGGCGACGGCCTGCGGCGCGGAATCGCTGGCGGCCCGCGCCCAGCAGGCACGGGCGTCAATGCGGTCCACCGAGTGAGGTAATGTTTGTCCTGCGCGGCCACCCGGGACACCGGGAGGAATCGCAGCGGGACGTGGCGCAGCTTGGTAGCGCACTTGACTGGGGGTCAAGGGGTCGCAGGTTCAAATCCTGTCGTCCCGACTGGAGAGTCGAGGTCAGGGCCGGTTTCGGAGAGATCCGAAACCGGCCTTTGATCGTTTTTCGGGCCATGCGGGGCCGGCGGCTTCTGACCGTTGTCACCGGATGAGGACGTGCGGGCTCTGCGGGGCGCGTGGGGCGCGCAACGCATCGAGGTGTGCAGTGGGCGCGGTTCCGGCGACCGGGATCTCGTACGGGTCCCGGCAGGGTCCGCGCGGGGACAAGCCGCTCCCGACCGCCACCCCCGCCGCGCGGCACGAGCGCTGCGGTCGGCCTGCGGCAGGCGGTAGACGTGCGGGATCACCCGTCCGGGTTACTACCGCGTGCGGGGATCACTCGGGCGGGTGTGCACAGGGGGAGCTGCTTGCTTCTCTTCGGAGGTTTCCATGCCCGCGCACACCACAGCCGTCCGGGGTCCGCTCATCTGGTTCCGGGACGATCCGTTCCTGGCCGGCCGCGACGACGCCTTCGTGTACGAGAGCGACGGACTGCTGATCTGTGAGGGCGGTGTCATCACCGCCGCAGGCGACTACAGCGGCCTGCGCGGTCAGCTCCCGCCGGGCGTCGAGCCGGACCACTATCCGGATCACGTGATCACGGCCGGTTTCATCGACACGCACATCCACTACGTGCAGACCGGCATCATCGCCGCGTTCGGCTCCCAGCTCATCGACTGGCTCAACCACTACACCTTCGTCGAGGAGCAGCGCTTCTCCGACGCCGGCTACGCCCGGCAGATCGCGTCGTCCTTCTGCGACGAACTGTTGCGCAACGGAACCACGACAGCTCTGACGTTCTGTGCGGTATACCCGGAGTCGGTGGACGCGCTGTTCCAGGAGTCGTCCCGGCGTGGCATGCGGATGGCCGCGGGCAAGGTCCTGATGGACCGTAACGCTCCCGAGGCACTGCTCGACACCGCCCGGTCGGGTTATGAGGACTCCAAGGCCCTGCTGGAGCGTTGGCACGGCAAGGACCGCAACCTCTACGCCATCACGCCGCGCTTCGCCCCGACGAGCACCCCCGAGCAACTGGAGGCGGCCGGGACACTGTGGCGCGAGCACCCGGAGGCGCTGATGCACACGCACGTCTCCGAGAACACTGGAGAGATCTCCTGGGTGCGCTCCCTGTTCCCCGACCGGAACGGCTACCTCGACGTCTACGACCACTTCGGACTGCTCGGGCGCGGCGCTGTGCTGGCACACGGAGTGCATCTGACCGGCCGTGAACGCGACCGCTGCTCCGAGACCGGCACCGCCGTCTCGCACTGCCCCACGTCGAACCTGTTCCTGGGCAGCGGGCTGTTTCACGTGCACGACGCCAAGGACGCCAGACGCCCCATGCACGTGGGGCTGGGCACCGACATCGGAGCGGGCACCTCCTTCTCGTTGCTCGCCACGATGAACGAGGCGTACAAGGTCGCCGAACTGAGCAACTACCCGCTCGACTCGGTCAAGGCGTTCTAACTCGCCACCCTCGGCGGCGCCCAGGCCATGGGCATCGACGACAAGGTCGGATCGCTGGCGCCGGGACACGAGGCCGACTTCGTCGTCCTGGACCCCCGGGCCACCCCGCTGCTCGCGCAGCGCACCTCCCGGGTGAACGACATCGACGAGCTGCTGTTCGTCCTCGCCGTCATGGGCGACGACCGCACCGTGCGTGCCACGTACATCAACAGTGCCCTGGCCCACGACCGCGACAACGCCTCCGCCTGAGCCAGCCGACAGGAGAACGTCATGGCGAACACCACCTCCACACCCACGCCCGCGAACGGTGACGCACCCGAGTACAGGAAGCACCCGGGTGCCCGCATCCTGCACGGGCCGCACAAGACCATCGGCGGAGTGGAAGCCTGGCTCATCTGGGGCCTGTGCGCCGTCTTCGTGGTCTGGCTGTTCTCCATCCAGACCGGCTATGCGGTGGTTTCCCCGGAGATCCAGAAGACGGCCTCACTCACCGTGGCCCAGATCGGCCTCGCCGGGTCGATCTACACCTGGGCCTTCGCACTGTGCCAGTTCTTCTCGGGCGCGCTGCTGGACCGCTTCGGCTCCCGCCCGCTGCTCGCGATCGGCGTCGCCTTCGTCACCGCGGGCGCCTTCCTGTACGCGCAGACCACCAGCATGGCCACTCTGATCGCCGCGCAGATCGTCCTCGCCGTCGGCTCCTCCTTCGGATTCGTCGGCGCCGGATACATCGGCGGCCAGTGGTTCCCGGCCGCCCGCTACGGCCTGATGTTCGGCCTGGTGCAGTCACTCGCCTCGCTCGGCTCCGCCTTCGGACAGCCCGCGATCTCCTGGCAGCTCCAGCACGTCAGCTGGCAGCAGCTCCTCAACGGCTTCGGTGCGGCGGGCGTCGTACTGATCGTGCTCTTCGCGCTCCTGGTACGGAACCCCTCCGCCGGCCCCGGACAGCTCGCCCAGGCCGCCCGGCCACCGCTCGTCTCCAGCATCCTCCACGACCTCGGCGCCTGCTTCCGCAACCGCAATGTCGTCCTCTCCTCGCTGTTGGCCGGTGTCTCCTTCGGCTCAATGCTCGCCATGGGAGTGCTGTGGGGGCCCCGCGTCATGGAAGCCCGCGGAGCCGGAACCTCGCTCGCCGCCGTCCTGACCGCCATGTCCTGGCTCGGCCTCGCCGTCGGCGCGCCCCTTTTCAACCTGATGTCCGACCACTGGAACAACCGCCGTGTCCCGGCCGTCGTAGGTGTCCTGTTGCAGGCGGCCGCCGTCTGCCTGCTGATCTACCTGCCCAAGGAGACCAACAGCGTCTCCGTGGTCACCATGTTCTGTGTGGGCCTGTTCGCGGGCGCCCACATGCTCGGCTTCACCGTGGCCGGGGAATCCGTCCCCGGACGGCTCGTCGGCAGCTCGGCGGCCATCGTCAACGGCGTCTGCTTCGTCATCGGCGGACTACTCCAGGCGATCCCCGGCAAGATCCTTCCCGGCTCTCCGTCGCTCACCGACTACGGCCACGCACTGCTCATGATGCCGATCCTGCTCGTGCTCGGAGCATTCGCCGGCTTCTTCATCAAGGAGACCGCCACCCCTCGTCCGTAGGAGGCCGCTGCACCGGAGCATCAGGACTGGCCGTCGCCGGGGCCCGGGAATAGCTTGGCTCCCGTAGGCGGCCGAGGTACCTCCGACGGGCGGGATGGTCCGATGCAGAGCACAGCCGTACGCCTCGGCGGCGCCGAGGACCCACTGGGTCCGGGCTACAAGTGGATCGCGCTGTCGAACACCACGCTGGGTGTGCTGATCGCGACGATCAACCTGTCGATCATCCTCATCGCGCTGCCGGACATCTTCCGCGGCATCGGGGTGGACCCCCTTCAGCCGGGCAACACGAGCCTGCTGCTCTGGCTCATCATGAGCTACATGGTCGTCACCGCGGTCCTGGTGGTGAGCTTCGGGCGGCTGGGTGACATGTACGGCCGGGTCCGGATGTACAACCTGGGGTTCGCGGTCTTCACGCTCTTCTCCGTACTGCTCTCGGTGACCTGGACGCACGGCACCGCCGGCGCCCTGTGGCTGATCGGGATGCGGGTGCTCCAGGGCGTGGGCGGAGCGATGCTGATGGCGAACTCGAACGCCATCCTCACCGACGCCTTCCCGCCCCGGCAGCGGGGCCTCGCCCTCGGGCTCAACCAGGTCGCGGCCATCGCGGGCTCGTTCATGGGACTCGTGCTCGGCGGGCTGCTCGGTCCCTTCGACTGGCACCTGGTGTTCCTGGTCTCCGTCCCGATCGGGCTGTTCGGCACGGTCTGGGCCTACCTGAAGCTGCACGACACCGGAGTCCGCACCCCGGCCCGGATCGACCGATGGGGCAACCTGACCTTCGCGGCCGGCCTGATCGCCGTACTCTCCGGCATCACGTACGGCATCCAGCCCTACGGCGGCGACACCATGGGATGGACCAACCCGTGGGTGATCACCGCGATCGCCGGCGGACTGGCCGTGCTGGGGCTCTTCTGCCTGATCGAGACCCGGGCCGCCCAGCCGATGTTCCATCTGGCGCTGTTCCGCATCCGGGCCTTCACGGCGGGGAACGTGGCCAGTCTCCTGGCGTCCCTCGGGCGCGGCGGACTGATGTTCATCCTGATCATCTGGCTCCAGGGGATCTGGCTGCCCCGGCACGGCTACGGCTTCGAGCAGACCCCGTTGTGGGCCGGTATCTACATGCTGCCCCTGACGATCGGGTTCCTGATCGCCGGCCCGTTCTCCGGGTGGGCCTCCGACCGCTACGGCGCCCGGCTCTTCACCACCGGCGGCATGCTCCTGGCGGCCGCCACCTTCGTGGCGCTCAAGGAACTGCCGGTCGACTTCGACTACTGGCTCTTCGCCCTGATCCTGCTCGTCAACGGGCTGGCCATGGGGCTCTTCGCCTCGCCCAACCGGGCGGCGATCATGAACAGTCTGCCGCCGGACCAGCGCGGAGTGGGCGCGGGAATCAGCACCACCTTCCAGAACTCGGCCACGGTGCTGTCGATCGGCATCTTCTTCTCGCTGATGATCGCCGGGCTGGCGAGCTCGCTGCCCCACACGCTGGCCCACGGACTCACCGAGCAGGGAGTGCCGTCCGCGGACGCGGCGCGCGTCGCGTCGCTGCCGCCGGTCGGCGTGCTCTTCGCGGCGCTCCTGGGATACAACCCGGTACGCAGCCTGCTCGGCCCGGAGACCCTGGCACAGCTGCCCACCAGTCACGCCGACTACCTCACCGGGCGGGCCTTCTTCCCGACGCTGATCTCCGGACCGTTCGAGCAGGGCCTCTCCGTGGCCTTCGACTTCGCCATCGCGGCGTGCCTGGTGGCCGCGGTCGTCTCGCTGCTCCGCGGCGGCCGCTACATCCACGGCGAGACGGAGACCGCGAAGGCGTGACGTCCGCCGCGCCCCACCGTCCGCCGCGCCCGCCGGGACCGTCAGCGGCGGCGCAGCCGCAGCGGGGCGTACACCGCGAGGGCCGCCAGGAACGCCACCCCGTAGGCGAGGTCCGCCCCGTGCAGCGCCCGCGCCACCGGGCCCACGTACAGGCCGGTGCTCATGAACGGCACCGCCGTGGCGAAGGCGGCGGCGAACGCGGTGAGCGCGGGCCACCACGGCTGGGGGCGGGAGGTCTCGGCGGCCAGGTCGACGGGGGAACCGCCGCGCGCCCTCGCCCGGACGATCCAGTCGACGGCCACGATCGCGACGAACCCGGGGATCCAGTAGCCGACGAGCAGCAGCACGTTCTGGAAGCGGGCGGTGGTGTCGGCCGCGTGCATCCACAGGACGAGGGGGAAGCCGAGGACGGCGGCGAGCGCGGCGGCGACGGGGCGCGGCAGGCGGACGCCCATGGTCTGCAGCGCCAGTGAGCCGCTGTAGTCGTTCATGGCGTTGCTGCACAGCGCGGCGAGTGCCACGGCGAGCAGCCCGAACGCCCCGAGCGCGCCCCCGCCCAGCAGGGTGTCGATGCCGTGCGCGGTCTGGTCGGTGAAGACGGACGCGCCCCACAGGCCGAGCGTCTGGACCGCCACGAACGAGACGCTGATGCCGAGCAGCGTGCACCAGAACATCCGGGGCCGTGACGTGGTGCGCGGCAGGTAGCGGCTGAAGTCGCTGGCGTACGGCGCCCAGGACAGCGCCAGGCTCAGGGCGACGGTGCACGTCAGGACGGACGCGCCCGCCCGGTCCGCGCCGTGCGCGGTGCCGGTCGCGGCGGGGTGTACCCCGTCCAGGAGCTTGGTGGCGAGCACCGCGAAGGCGGCGGCGAGGACGAAGGTCATCACGGTCTGGAGCCGGTGGATCACCTCGTACCCCAGGACGCCGAGCGCGCCCTGGGCCGCCATCATGGCCAGCACTCCCAGCCAGAAGGGCCAGCCGCACAGCTGGGCCAGCGCCTCCCCGCCGAACAGCCCGATCAGCGCGTCCCAGGCGATGGACGACAGCCACTGGAGCGTGCCCGGCAGCACCACGCCGCGACCGAACGCCAGCCGGGCGAGGGGGAGTTGTCCGGCGCCTGTCTGACTGCCCCAGGTGCCCAGGTACGCGGTGGGCACGGCGCCGACGAGCGTGCCGAGCACGACGGCGGTGAGCGCCGTGGCGAAGTCCAGGCCGAGCGCGATGCCGACGGTGCCGGTGAACACCCCGGTCATGGTCAGGTTGGGGGCGAACCAGACGGTGAACAGCCGGCCGGGCCCGCCGTAGCGGCGGTCCTCGGGGACGGGGGCTATCCCGTGCGCCTCGACGCGCAGATCACCCGGGGCGGTGGGCATCCGCCCGTCGAACGCGGGCCGCGGAGCCGTGGCCGCGCGCTCGTCCTGGGCATACGGCAATGACATGAAGACATCCCTCCGCCAGTGCTAACTGGTTCAGGTTCGACGGGTGTGTTCTCAGCCCCTGTGCGGGGCACCCCGTGTCCGGTGCGGCGGCCAGGATAGCCGGGTGTGCGCGGAGCGCGACGAGGGGGGTGAAGGCGGCGGTCAGACCGTGAGCGCGCAGCGGAAGCCGCCGTGGCCGGTCGTGCTGTCGGGGGTGTTGGAGGTGCGGGCGGCGACCCGGTAGCGGTTGCAGTAGGAGCGGTGGCACAGGTGCGAGCCGCCGCGCAGCACCCGGTTCTCGCCGTGCGGCGGCCCGGTGGGGTCGGTCCGGGTCGCGGGGCGCTCCGCGCTGTGCCAGTCCGCGCTGAACCGGTCGGCGCACCACTCCCAGACGTTGCCCGAGGTGTTGTACAGGCCGAAGCCGTTGGGGGCGTAGGCCTTGACGGGTGCCGTGCCCGCGTAGCCGTCCTCGCGGGTGTCGCGTACCGGGAAGTCGCCCTGCCAGATGTTGCAGCGGTGCCGGCCGTTCGGGGTCAGCTCGTCGCCCCAGGGGAACCGCGCCCGGACGAGGCCGCCCCGGGCGGCCTTCTCCCATTCGGCCTCGGTGGGCAGCCGCTTGCCGGCCCACCGGGCGTAGGCCGTCGCGTCGTTCCACGACATGTGGACCACCGGGTGGTCCCGGCGGTCACCGACCGAGGTGCCCGGCCCCTCGGGCGCCCGCCAGTGGGCTCCGGTCACCGCCCGCCACCAGGGGGCGCCGGGCACGGTGCCCGGCAGTACGGCATGCCGGGCCTGCTGTGGGATGAAGGAGCCGAACACGTAGGACCAGCCGATGAGTTCGGCCTCGGTGCGATAGCCGGTGGCCTTGACGAAGACCGCGAACCGGGCATTGCTGACGCAGGCCGCGTCGATGTGGAACGGCCCGGTCGTGACCTCCCGCACCGGTCCCTCGCCGTCGTCCGGGAACGCGTCCTCGTCCTCGCCGCCCATCAGGAACGGCCCGCCCGGTACGGCGACCATGCCGCGCAGGAGGTCGGCCCGGCCGCGCACGGGGACGGCGAAGTCCGCCGGGGGAGCGGCGGGCGCCGTGGGGCTGTTCTCGCGGGCGGGTCCGCAGCAGGCGCTCACCGCGCGGTCCCGCTGTCGGGCGTGCCGGGCGCCGGCCGGTCGAGCAGCTCCTCCAGGTCCTGGCCGGTGGTGCGCAGCAGCAGTGCCACCCCGCCGAGCGCGGCGGCCTCCCCGCCGAGGGTGGAGCCGCGCACTTCGATGGTGCGGGGGGCGGACGGCAGCGAGAGTGCGGCCAGTTGTTGCCGGATGGGGGTGAGGACGAGGCCGTCCAGGGCGGCCGGCTCGCCGTAGACGACGATGCACTCGGGGTCCACCTGTGCGGCGAGGGCGGCGAGCACCCGGCCCGCGACGAGGGCCGCGGTCCGCACGACGTCCGCGGCGTCCGGCTGGCCCTGCGCGGCGAGCGCGACGAGCTCGGCGGCGTCGCGTGCGGTGACCCCGCGATCGGCGCAGGCGGCGAGCAGCGCGGGGACGGAGATGAGCCCCTCCAGGCAGCCCCGGCCACCGCAGTGGCAGGGCTTTCCCTCGGGGTCGCAGCTGGTGTGGCCGATCTCGCCGGCCGCGCCATGGGCGCCGTGCACCAGCGAGCCGTTGACGACGAGTCCGCCACCGACCCCCTCCGACCAGCGCAGATAGACAGCGTTGTCGAAGCCCCGGGCGGCGCCCCAGGTCACTTCGGCGAGTGCGGCGAGCCGGGAGTTGTTGTCCGTGAGCACGGGGGCGTCGAAGTGCCGGCCCAGTTCTGCGGCGACCTGCCCGGCGAACGGTGTCATCGTGCGGGGGTCGCCGGAGGCCGGGTTCTGCACGAAGCCGGGGAGGCCGAGGCCGATGCCCTCGACCGGGGCGAGGCTGATGTTCTCGCGCCGCACCAGCTCCTCGACGCCGCGGATCGCCTGCGCGGCGCGTTCGGCGGCGCCGCTGTCCGCGGGTACGGGGGCGCTGTACCGGCCGACGATCTCATGGGCGCAGTTCGCCACGACGACGTGGACGCGCTGGCGCTGGAGGTCGATGCCGATCAGCTCCGCCCCGCGGGAGTTGAGCGAGATCTCCAGGGCCGGCCGGCCGCGGCCGCGCGGCTGCCCCTGGTCGGGCGCCGGCTGTTCCACGACGGCCTTGCGTTCCAGCAGATCGGACACGATCGCGAACAGGGTGGTACGGGAGAGCCCGACCCGCTCCTTCAGCTCGCCGCGGCTCAGCGCGCCCGACCTGCGCAGTTCACCGAGTACGGCGGCTTCATTGGCCCTGCGCAGGCGCTGCAGGGCATCGGTGCGTTCCGTCATGGACGCATGGTCGATCGGGGCGGGGCTTTCTGTCAACGCGCCGGACGAATTCACACAATGTTTATTCCCGAGGGTTGACGTAAAAAAGTCGGCGTCCCTACAGTTCCGGTCAGCCGACTGCACCGGCACCTGCCGGAGCACCGCCGGACCGGCACCGGCCGGTTCCCGGCAGCACACCGAGCGACCACCGAAAGGGCGGCCCGAGTGGCTCCGCGCAACGTCCTGTTCCTGATGACCGACCAGCACCGGACCGACACCCTGGGCTGTTACGGCAACCCACTCGTCGACACCCCGGCCCTCGACGCCCTGGCGGCCGCGGGAACCCGTTTCGACCGCTTCTACACCCCGACCGCGATCTGCACCCCGGCCCGCGCCTCGCTGGCCACCGGCCTCCACCCCTTCCGCCACGGGATGCTGAACAACCCCGAGCGCAACGGCGGGAGCAAGGACGAGCTCTCCGACGAAGACCCCACGCTGTGGGGCCAGTTGACGGACCTTGGCTACTCGGTGGGCCACGTCGGCAAGTGGCACATCGGCCGCGAGCGGGGCCCCGAGTCCTACGGCCTGGACGGCGAGCACCTGCCCGGCGCCCTCAACCCCGTCCACCACCCCTCGTACGAGAAGTGGCTGGAGGACAACGGATTCCCGCCCTTCGCGGTACGCGAACCCGTCTTCGGGACCGCCGCCAACGGCACCGGGCGCGGACACCTCATCGCGGGCCGGCTCCAGCAGCCCGCGGAGGCCACCATGGAGGCCTTCCTCACCGACCGCGCACTCGGCCTGCTGGACCGCTACGCCGGCGAATGGAAGTCGAGCGGCAAGCCGTTCATGCTGTCCTGCCACTGGTACGGCCCGCATCTGCCGTACCTGATCCCCGACAGCTACTACGACCTCTACGACCCCGACGACGTCCCGCTCCCCGCCTCGATGGCCGAGACCTTCGCCGGGAAGCCCGAGGTGCAGCGCCAGTACAGCGCGTACTGGTCCTCGGACGGATTCGACGCCGCCGCCTGGCGCAAGCTGATCGCCGTCTACTGGGGCTACGTCACGATGATCGACCACCAGGCCGGCCGGCTCATCGAGGCGCTCAAGGAACACGGCCTGTGGGACGACACGGCGGTCTTCTTCACCGCCGACCACGGTGAGTTCACCGGCGCCCACCGGCTCAACGACAAGGGCCCGGCGATGTACGAGGACATCTACAGGATCCCCGGCATCGCCCGGATTCCCGGCGCCCCGGCCCAGGTCCGCGACGACTTCGCCAGCCTGATCGACCTCAACCCGACCATTCTCGAACTGGCCGGAGCACCTGTGCCGGACCAGTGCGACGGCACCAGCCTGCTGCCGCTCCTGCACGGGGCCGACGCGGGGGAGACCCGCGACGAGATCGTCGCCGAATTCCACGGCCACCACTTCCCCTACTCGCAGCGCATGCTCCGCGACCGGCGCCACAAGCTGGTCCACAACCCGGAGAGCGTGCACGAGCTCTACGACCTGGAGACCGACCCGCACGAACTCCACAACGTGTACGACGCGCCCGCCTACGCGCGGGTCCGGCGCGACCTCACCGTGCGGCTCTACCGCGAGCTGCTGCGCCGCGGCGACCCCGCGTACTCCTGGATGAGCTACATGGCCGACATCGGCGGCGACCGGGCGGCGGACGTCGACGGCGTCGCGGAGGAAGTGGCATGAAGACCCCGGCCGAGGCCCCCGTGGAAGACCGGGGAGAGCGCGCGGCCCCTGAAGGCGCGAAGAGCTCCAAGCGCGCGGGGAGCGCCGTGAAGAGGCCGCGCGGCACCGGCCGCCCCGCCAGCGTGCTGCTCGCCCTCGCCTCCGCCGCGCTCGGCCTGCTCGCCTGGACCGCCCTCGCGAACAGCGGTATCGACGGCTTCCCCGGACCGGTCGTGGTGGCCCGCCGCGCGGGCCGACTCATCGCGGACGGGACCCTGTTCACCGACGCGGGCGCCAGCCTCAAGCGCGTCCTCATCGGCTACGTGCTCGGTGTCGTCCTCGCGGTCCCGGTCGGCTTCCTGATGGGCTGGTACCCGGTCGTCCGCGGGCTGATCGAGCCCTGGCTGCAGTTCTTCCGGATGGTCCCGCCGCTCGCGATCATCCCGCTCGCCATCGTCCTCATGGGCATCGACGAGACCCCGAAGATCTTCGTGATCTTCCTGGCCTCGTTCCTGTCGTCCGTCGTCTCCACCTTCCAGGGCGTCGTCGCCGTCGACGTCACCCTCGTCAACGCCGCCCGGGTGCTCGGCGCCCGTGACCCGCAGGTCTTCATCGGCGTCGTCGTGCCCGCCTCCACCCCGTTCATCCTGGTCGGCATGCGGATCGGGCTCGGCGCCTCCTGGGCGACCGTCGTCGCGGCCGAACTCATCGCGGCCCAGGGCGGACTGGGCTTCCGGATGCAGCAGGCCCAGCTCTACTACGACCTGCCGACCATCTTCGTCCAGCTCATCGCGATCGGCGCGATCGGCCTCGCCATGGACCGGCTGCTGCTCCTCGCCGAGCGCCGGCTCACCCACTGGCAGGAACGGCGGTAAACCATGCCCACCATCAACTTCCGTGACGTGAGCCGCGACTTCGCGGTCAAGGACGGCGGCTTCCTGGCGCTCGACCGGGTCTGCCTCGACATCGAGGACGGGGAGTTCGTCACCGTCGTCGGCCCCTCAGGCTGCGGCAAGAGCACCCTGATGAACATCGCCGCCGGACTCCTCGACGCGACCGGCGGCGAGGTCACCGTCGACGGCGTCCCGGTCCGAGGTCCGGCCCCGGAGCGGGGCGTCATCTTCCAGCAGTACGCGCTCTTCCCCTGGATGACCGTCACGGCCAACGTCGAGTACGGGCTCAAGGTCGCGGGCGTCGGGAAGGCGGATCGCCGGCGCCGGGCCCGCGAGGTCATCGAACTCGTCGGCCTCACCGACTTCGCGGACTCGCTGCCCAAGACCCTCTCCGGCGGCATGAAACAGCGCTGCGCCATCGCCCGCGCCTACGCGGTCGACCCGAAGGTCCTCCTGATGGACGAGCCCTTCGGCGCCCTCGACTCCCTCACCCGGGTGCGGATGCAGGAGTCGCTCCTGGAGACCTGGGGCCGTGACCGGCGCACCGTCATGTTCATCACCCACGACGTGGACGAGGCGGTCTTCCTCGCCAACCGCGTCGTCGTGATGGCGGCCCGCCCCGGCCGCGTCCACACCGTCATCCCCGTCACGCTGCCCTACCCCCGTACCGAGGAACAGCGGCTGTCCCCCGAGTTCGCCGCGCTGCGTGCCCAGGTGTGGCACGCCGTCCACCATCAGCCCGCCCCGCTCGAAGGAATCGCGTCATGAAGTCGATCCGTGCCGTCGGCCGCCGTACGGCCGGCCTGCTCCTCGCCCTGGCACTCGTGTCCGTCGCCACCGGCTGCGGGGGCGACTCCTCCCCGGACGGCGCGGACGGCGGACCGCGGAAGGTGAGGTTCGGCTACATCGCCGACTACAGCGGTTCGGTCGCGCTCGCCGTCGCCCAGAAGCGGGGACTGTGGAAGAAGGCGGGCATCACCCCGGAGCTGAAGGTCTTCACCAACGGACCGCTCCAGGTCCAGGCACTCGGCTCCGGCGACCTGGACTTCGGCTATCTCGGCCCCGGCGCACTGTGGCTGCCCGCCTCGGGCCGCGCGTCCATCGTCTCCGTCAACATGCTGGGCCTGGCCGACCGGGTCATCGCCCGGCCCGGGTCCGGGATCGAGAAGCCCGCCGACCTCAAGGGCAAGAAGGTGGCCGTCGCGGAAGGCACGTCCGGCGACATGATCCTCGACCTGGCGCTGAGCGAGGCCGGTCTGAAGCAGGACGACGTCAAGAAGGTCGTCATGGACGCCTCGACCGTCGTCACGGCGTTCTCCTCCGGCCAGGTCGACGCGGCGGCCACCTGGTACCCGCTGATCGACACGATGAGGAAGAAGGTCCCCGGCCTCAAGGAGATCAGCCGCACCCAGGACTACTACCCGAAGCTGACCTTCCCGAATGTCTTCGTGACCCAGCCGAAGCTGGCCTCCGGGAACCCGGAACTCGTCAAGAAGGTGACCGGGGTGCTGAAGGAGGCCGGCGACTGGACCGCCGCGCACCCCGAGGAGTCGGAGACCGTCACCGCCGACTTCCTGAAGCTGCCGGCCGGGCAGCTCAAGGGCTCCACCCAGTACGTGAAGATCCTTCCCTCCGCCGAGCTGACGAAGCTCAGCAAGGACGGCACGGTCGACGGCTGGTTCGACGAACTCGCCGCGGTGTTCGGCCGGATGGGGAAGCTGCCCGAGCCGGGCAAGGCCGAGGACTACTACCTCGGTGACCTGTACGCCGAAGCCGGAAAGGCGGACCGTTCATGAACGACTCCACACACTCCGACGGCAGCACCGCGTCCGGCGCCATGAGGCGCCGCGGATTTCTCGCGGGGGCGGCCGGCCTGGCCGGTGCGGCCCTGCTGCCCGCGGCCGCCGCCGGTCCGGCCGCGGCGGACACCGGGGCGAGCGGCGCGGCGTCCGGCGATCCGCTCCGGGTGGTCTCCGGCGGCCGGGCACGGGCCACCGTGCTCTGGTGGGGCGCGGGCAGCGCCGAGTTCGCCGCCACCGAACTGCGCGACTACCTCCGGAGGATCACCGGGGTGCGGCTGCCCCTGTGCGCCGCCCCGGACCCCGGCTCCTCCGTGCCCGAGGGCGTCACCGGCCTGGTGGCACTGCGCGCGGGAACCGGCGGCGCGGGCCCGGTCGCCGCCGGGCGGCTGGCGGACGCCGGACGGGAGCTCGACGGTGCGCCGGAGGACTCCTTCACCCTGCTCGGCGACGACACCCTCCTCCTGCTGACCGGGCGCGGCGACCGCGCTCCGCTGTACGCCGTGTACGCCCTCCTGGAGCGCACCGGCGTGCGCTTCTTCGCGCCGGGCTTCCCCGCGTACGAGGGCCACCACGAGCGGATACCGGATACCCGTCTCCTCGAACTCCCGGCGGTGCGCCTCACCGAGCGGCCGGGCTCCGACCTGCGGCGCCAGTACGCGGAGGAGGGGTTCAGCCACACCGCGGCGAGCCTGCCCCCGCTGCTCGACTGGATGGCCAAGAACCGGCTGAACACCTTCGTCTACCCGACCGACTACCTGGGCCTCGGCGTCACCACCTACGACGGGGTGCGCGATGTCCTGGTCCGTGAGGCCGCCAAGCGCTCCATCCGCGTCGAGACCGGCGGCCACGGCTACGACAGTTTCCTGCCCAGGGCCGACTACCCGCAGTTCTACGAGTCGGGCGGGCCGGTCTTCGACATCTACAACCCCGAGGCCCTGGACGCGTACGTGGCCGAGGTCGTCGCCTTCCTGCGGGAACGCCCCGAGATCACGCTCTTCGACTGCTGGCCACCGGACGTCGGCGCGTTCCAGAAGCCCGTCCTCGACCGGTACGGCACCGCGTCCAACGCGGAGTCGGTGGTGGTCAACGAACTCGCCCGGGTCCTGCGCGAGGAGCTGCCCGGCGTCCGGGTCGAACGGATCGCGTACGCGTCCACCGTCCAGCCGCCCGGCCCGCAGTACCCCTGCGACCCCGAGGTGGTGGTGGACTTCGCCCCGTACGGCCGGAACTACGACGGTCACCTGGGCGATCCCGCGGTGGGCGCCAACACCGGCCTGGCGAACGCGCTGCGGGCCTGGCGCTCCACCCACCGGGGCCCGCTCGCCATGTACGAGTACTACCGGCGATACCGCTGGCGCAGCCTTCCGGTGCACCCGCTCACCACCATCGCTGGCGACGCCGTCTTCGAGTCGGGGCTCGGTCTCAACGGCATCGGGATGTACAGCGAGCCGGCCGACTGGATCACCTACGAGCCCGTCCAGAGTCTGGTCGCCGCGCTGGCCTGGGACAGCTCACTGGACGCGGCCGGCTACCTGGACGGCTACCTGGAGGCCCGCTTCGGCGCGGCCGCGGCCACCGCGACGGGCCGTTACTACCAGCTGACCGCCCTGGACCCCGACACCCACGGGCCCGGCGTGCTCACCACCAACTACGGGCAGGCGCGGGCCGCCCTCCAGGAGGCGGCCGGCCGCACGAGGGACCCCGCGCCGCGCACCCTGCTCGACCGGCTGACCCGCAACCTCGACATCGCGCTGGCCGACATGAGGATCGGACTGGCACCGGCCGGCAGCGCCGAACTGGACGCCGCCCGCCGGGAGTACCGGGCGCTCGTGCACCGCAACCGGTTCAACGGCGTCTGCCTGCCCAACATGCAGGCGTGGGGCCGCTGGAACGGTCCGGACGGGCAGTCGCCGTACGACGACGCCCGCATCCGCCAGGACGTCGTCGACACCTACGCGAGCCCCGCCGCCGGGTTCGGCGATCCGGGGTTCCTGGTGCTGAGCCGGGGCGGTGACCCGGTGCCGCTCGACGTGGAGGCGCAGGACGTCGACTTCGCGGGCCACACCGTCCACTGGACGGCCACCGCCCCCGACGGCGTCACCCTGGAGCCGCCGGGCGGCACGCTGAGGGTGCGCGGCACCCGGGGCGCCACCGCGCGGGTCGCCGTACGGGCCGCCGCGGACGCGGCGGCCGGCGCGCACCGGATCACGCTGGAGTTCCGGCTGGCCGACGGGACCCGGCTGGTCCCCTCCCCGGTGGAGGCCGAAATCCGCTGACCGGCGAGACGAGGCAAGGCCCGGCGAGGTCCGGCACGGCCCGTCCCGGCATCCGGAAGCCGGGACGGGCCTCGCCGTCCGTCCGCCGGTGCACCGCGTCCCGGTTCAGCTGAAGAGCTTGGCCACGAACGCGGAGAGGTTGGCCGAGGTGCGGGCGATCTGCTCCTCCACCGTCAGCGACTCCTTGAACCGGGCGCCCGAGGGCACGGCCTTCTTGCCCCGGACGTAGAGCGAACAGGCCAGGTCGGTGCACATGTACAGGCCGACCGAATTGCCCTCGCGCCCCGCCTGTCCGGTCTTGCGGGCGGTCATCAGGGAGACCCCGCTGCCGGGGTGCGTGGTCAGGCAGAGCGAGCACATGCTCCGGTGCAGGAAGCCGCGCTGCTGTGAGGGGAAGCGGAGGGTGATGCCGGCCGGCCGGCCGTCGTACTCGGTGACGATGTAGCTGCGCCCGGGGGCGGACAGGTCACGCCAGCCGAGGAAGTCCAGATCCTCCCACGGCAGCTCCTCGAAATCGCGGGGGAGCGGCAGACGCTTGGCTTCCCCCTTGGAGCAGTTGACGAACGATGTGCGGATGTCCTGCTCGGTCACGGCCTTCATGACATCGACGCTAACTCTGCCTACGACCCCTAGGCAAATGATTAAATGACTTAGGGGTTCACCTGTGCACCCTCGGGCAGGACGCTCAGCCGGTGGGCGGGCGGGTGCTCGATGCCGAGATCGGGGCGCCAGGCCGCGAGGATCTGCGCAGAGGGGTCGAACAGCGGCGTCGGCAGGGCCTCTGGCCGGGTCCACTGCCAGGCGCTGATCAGATGGGGTTCGGTCACCCGCGGGGTGCCCGACTCCACCGTGACCAGGGCGGCCATCGTCACCCGGTTGATGCCGCCGGCCACGTCGTGCAGCATCGCGAAGACGCCCATGGAGTGCTCGGGGACCTCCAGGCCGGTCTCCTCGCGCAGCTCCCGCACCGCCGCCGCCGCGATGGACTCGTGCGTCGGATCGACCTTCCCGCCGGGCAGCTCCCAGCTGCCGCTGTGGTGCCGGCCGAGCAGGATGCGGCCCTGGGGATCACGCACGATCACGCCCACCCCCAGTGCGGCCTGTGCCTGTGGCGGCCGGGAGTTGCGGTCGGGGATCCGCGCCGCTTCGCTGTCCATGCTGCTCCTCCAGCTGATCGGCGGCCGGTCACCGCCAGAGGCGTCGAGCCTAAGGGCGGGCGACGGGGGCGCGGGCGCTCACCCGGCCAGCCGCAGCGAAGTCGGCGCGATGCCGAGCCGCACCGTCTGCCCCCAAGTCAGCTCCAGCGCGTCCGCCTCCATGCCGTCACCGAAGACCACCACCCGGTCGGACTCCACGGTCAGCCGCAGCCCCTGCCCGTGCCCCAGCTCGCCCGAGACCAGCGAGGTGCCGGTGACGGGCGACGGCCAGGCCTCCCGGACGAACCAGAGCAGCCGGGGGTCGGTGGGCGCCGGCAGCGTGAGCCGGCTGTGGCGTTCCTGCCACAGGGAGCGCAGCCAGCCGGTGGCGCCGGTGCCGGTGCCGACCAGTACGCCGGAGGACGCCTGCGGTTCCGCGGGGGAGTCCGTCGTGTCGGGGTCGATCCGGTAGCGAGCCGTCTGGTGCCCCGGCGGACCGAGATAGATCTCGTTGAGCGCCAGCAGCCGCTGGGTGTCGTCGGCCACCGCCTCGACCATCGTCAGCTCGTCCGCCCTGCCGCCCGGCGCCACGGCCGCCCGCAGCAGCGCCGCCGCGTCGGCGGGCCGGTGGCGGACCAGGATCCCGGGATTGCGTCCGGGATCGGTGTCGATGCCGACGACCGGCTGTCCGGAGAGGTACTTGGCGGCGTTGGCGACCAGCCCGTCCTGGCCGACCACGACCACCACGTCCTCGGGCGCGAACAGGAACCGGTCCAGATCCTGGCGCTCCACCCGGGACTGCCGCCACTGCAACGGAACGGCCGCCGCCACCTCGCTGAGCGCCTGCCGGGTCCGCTCGTGCCGCCGGGCGACCTCCTCGATGGACCGGCCCCGGCTCGTCAGGAAGAACGCCGCCTGACCGTGGGTGCCGTGCCGGGCGAGCAACTCCTCGTACTCGGTGGTGCGATGGACCAGCACCGCTCTCGGCGCCAGGCTCATGCCCGGCTCTCGGGGGCGGGCCGGCCGAGCTTGGTGAGCAGGCCGGTGAGGACGTCGGGCGAGAGGGTGAGGCTGTCGATGCGCGGCAGGTTCTCCGCGAGCCGGGTGGCGGCCAGCGCGTGCAGGGTCGCGGCCTCCACCTCTCCGTGCACCCGCAGCCAGGCCGCCTGGGACTCGGCACGGGCCGCCCCGACCTCACGCGCCGACTCCGCCTCCGCGCGGGCGAGGCGCACCTTGCGCGCCGCCTCGGCCTCCGCGCGCACACCGTCGGCCGCGGCGTTCTCCTCCGCCTCGCGCCGGGTGTTGGTGCCGCGCTGCTCGACCAGCTGCTCCTCGCGGCGGGCCAGCTCGATCTGGCTGGCCAGCTCGTTCTCCGCGATGGTCCGCTCGCGCTCGACGGCCACGGCGCGCCGTTCGTACGTGGCGCGGTCGGCCTCCTGCTGGATCTGCTCGCGGGCGGGGGTGCGCAGGGCCCGCTCCACCTCGGCCTCCGGCCGGATGGCGACGACGCGCACGGCCACCACCTCGATCCCGGTGGCCGGCAGCCGGGGCTCGTCGGCCAGCCCTGCGGCGACGCGTTCGCGTACGGCGGCGACGCCGTCGACCAGCGCGCCGGCCAGCGGGGTGCGGGCCAGTACGTCCAGCGTGTGCTGCTGGGCCGTCTCGGTGAGCAGCGTCGCGATCTGCTCCAGCGGTGCGCCGCGCCAGACGCCGGAGTCCGGGTCGACGGAGAAGTCCAGGCGCGCGGCGGCCTCGGCCGGATCGCTGATCCGGTACGTCACGGTGGCCTGCACGGTGACGTCCTGGAAGTCGGCGGTGCGCGCGTGGAAGGCCATGGCCAGCTCGCGGTCGTTGACCGGCACCTCGGAGAGCGCGGCGCTGAGCGACCGGTACCAGAAGCTCAGCCCCGCCCCGTCGTGGGCGAGGACGCCGCGCTTGTGGTGGCGGATGTGGGCCGTGGGCGCGGAGCGCAGATGGCGCCAGCCGAAGCGCCTGGTGATGTCGGCCATGGTGGGACCCCCTTGTTTTCGTCATGGAGACGATAACGGGCGTCACGTCATATCGTCAAGAGGACGAGAAGGGATGGCGGTGCGGGCGGGTACGAAAGCGGGCGGCCGGTGACCTCCGAAGAGGTCACCGGCCGCCCGGACAGTGCGCCGCCCCCGTCCCCACGGTGCGGCGCGGGCGGGCCGTCGTCATCCGCTGGGACGGCGGCCCACGTCTTTCAGGACCCGGACGCGGGAGCGCCCAGGCCGAGTGCGGGAAGGACGGCGCCCTCCACGAAGCGGACCAGGAAGTCCTCGTCCGCGCAGGGCCCCTCCAGCAGGGGCTGGGCGCGCATCACGCCCAGCAGCTGTGCGGAGACGAACTCCACGGCGGGGTTGTCCGCCGCCACCTCTCCGCGTTCCACGCCGCGCCTGACCATGGCGTCGAGCGCCGCCAGCTCCGGCAGGACCAGCGACTCGCGCAGTGCGCACAGCAGTTCGGGGCTCTGGAGCGCGGCGTGGCTCAGCGCCAGCATCAGGGGGGTGTCGCGGCCCGAACCCTCACCGATGGCCTTCGCCGCCTCGCGCAGGTCTCCCGCCAGGGTGCCCGTGTCGATCCTCGGCAGCAGTCCGCGCCGGGTGCCGTGCAGGGCGGCGACGACCAGCTCCGGTTTGGAGCCCCACTGCCGGTAGAGCGTGGACTTGCCGCAGCGGGACCGGGAGGCGACGCCCTCCATGGTGAGTGACTCGTAGCCACTTTCCCTGAGCATGTCGAGGACGGCCGTGTAGAGCTCCTGGGCCCGCTCCGGCGTGATCTTCGAGCGGCGCGGCGCGGGCGCCGTCTCCTGCCCGGTTTCCTGCGACGACATGCGCGTTCCCTCTCTGCGACTCTGCGACGAGGTCCATCGATACGCCAGTGTACCGATACGTGAGTGTTCCGATACGCCCGCGTATCGGTACACTGGCGTATCGATACGGCATGGGCTGATCCATGCCGCCGTACCACCGCTTCGTCAGCAAAGGGGCACCGGGTGATGTTCGCCGGCAGCAGGCCCGCAGATCAGGAGCCGGACAGCGCTGCCCGACCGCCCCTCGTCCGCGAGCTTCTTCTCGTCGCGGGGCTCTTCGCGATCTACAAGTTCGGCCGCCAGGCCGCCAACGGTCACGTCGATGAGGCGTTCCGCAACGCCGGACACGTCTGGGACTTCGAGCGCGCCGTGCACCTGCCCGGCGAGGGAACAGTGCAGGGGCTGCTGCTCCACAACGAGACGCTGGTCCACCTGGCGAACACCTACTACGCCACCGTGCACTTCCCGGCCACCCTGCTCTTCCTCGGCTGGCTGTACTGGCGCCGCCCCCGCCACTACGTCTGGTCGCGGCGCGTCCTCGCCGCCCTCACCGGCGCCGCACTCGCCCTGCACCTGCTCTTCCCGCTCGCCCCGCCCCGGCTCCTGGCCGCCACCGGCCTCGTCGACACCGGGCAGGTGTACGGGCCGACGGTCTACGGGGGGACGCCCGCCACCGACTCGATGGCGAACCAGTTCGCCGCGATGCCCTCACTGCACTTCGGCTGGGCGGTCATGGTCGGTGTCGGCCTCGTCGTCGCGACCCGCTCCCGGTGGCGCTGGCTGTGGCTGCTGCACCCGGCGATCACCCTGTTCGTCATAGTCGGCACCGCCAACCACTACTGGCTCGACTCGATCGTGGTGGCCGCCCTGCTCTCGGTGGCCCTCGCGGCCCTGCGCCTGCCGCGCACGGAACCGGTCGGGCACATCCCCTGGCCGGCCGCCGCGGCCGGCCCCTACGCCGTCCCCGCTGCTCTCCCCGCACAGTCCGGCGACCGCTCCCCGTCCTACGCCGCGTCCGGAGCCGGACGATGAACGCCACCCTGATCGCCGTCGCGCTGTCCCTGGTCTCCGCTGCCGCGTACGCGTCGGCCGCGGTCGCCCAGGCACGGCTCGCCGGGCGAACCGCCGCCGGGACCGGGACGCTCCGGCTGCTCGGGCGCGGGGCGTGGTGGTCGGCCGTCGGGCTGAACGCGGGCGGCGCACTGCTGCACGTGGCCGCGCTGAAGTACGGCCCGCTCACCCTGGTCCAGCCGCTCGGCGCCCTCACCCTGGTCGCCGCCGTCCCGCTGGGCGCCCGCGCGGCCGGACGCCGCGTCTCCACGACCGAGTGGCGCGGCACCCTGCTCACCCTGCTCGGCCTCGGGGCCCTGCTGACGACCGCGGGCGGCTCCGCCCCGCACCAGACCCTCAGCCTGGTCGAGGCGCTGGCCGTGGGCGCCGCAACCATGGCGGTCGTGGCGGGCCTCAGCCGTCCGGGTACCCGCCCGGGGCTGCGGCACGCGGCGGCCTCCGGCATCACCTCCGGGGTCGCCTCCGCGCTCACCCAGACGCTCACGGTCGCCGTCACCGACCACACCACGGGCCCGCTGTTCAGCTGGCGCCTGGTGGTCGTCGCGCTGCTCGTCTCGGCGTTCGCGATGGGCGGGCTGCTGCTCTCCCAGACGGCCTACCGGGGCGGCCTCGGCGCACCGCTCGCCGTGGTCACCCTGGCCAACCCCGTCGCCGCGGCGGCCATCGGCCTCGCGCTGCTGGGGGAGCACCTCCAGGGCGGGACGATCAGCCTGATCGCCGCGCTGCTGGGCTCGGCCGCCGCGGCACGCGGAGTGTTCCTGCTGAGCCGCGCACAGGCCGGGCCGGTGCCCGTCGCCGCGGCCGTGCCGGACGTCCCCGTACCGTCGCGGGTGGTCATCAGGAGCCCGCGCACGCTCCGCCCGGAGCACGGACAGCACGGACACCTCCGCAGGATCAGGGCCGGCCGGTCCTGAACCGTACGGTGAAGGTCCCGCCAGGCCCTAGGCCGTGTCCGTAAAGTCGGCGGCTCGTTACTCCGTTCGTGGTGCGTCGACATGAACTGACGGATGAGTCGTGGGCGTTGATCGCTCCGTTGC